>NZ_CP100470.1:4688344-6020017 GCF_030323145.1 Mesorhizobium sp. C432A
ACCTCGACGGTGCGGGAGGAGTTTTTCAAGCGCTTCATGAATTCGGTCATCACCTCGGTCGGTGCGTCGAGCCTCGCCATCGTCATTGGCAGCCTCGCCGCCTATGGGCTGACCCGCTACCGCTATCAGTTCGCCTGGTTCAAGAACGAGGACATCTCCTTCTTCTTCCTGTCGCAGCTGATCCTACCGCCGGTGGTGCTGGCCCTGCCCTTCCTGGTGCTCTACCGCGAGGTCGGCCTGCTCGACACACGCATCGGCCTGATCCTGCTCTACACGCTGATGGTGCTGCCGATCGTCATCTGGATCATGCGCGACCAGTTCAACTCGATCCCGGTCGAGCTCGAGGAGGCAGCGCTGGTCGACGGCCTGTCGATCTGGGGCGCTTTTTTCCGCATCGTCATGCCGATTGCGCTGCCGGGCATGGTCGCCGCTTTCATCCTGGCGATGGTGCTGTGCTGGAACGAGTATTTTTTCGCCGCGCTGCTGACCTCGACCGACGCCAAGACCATCCCGGTCATGGTGGCGAGCCAGACCGGCTCGCAAGGCATCAACTGGTGGTCGATGGCGGCTCTTGCCACCGCCGCGATCGCACCGCTGGCGGTCATCGGGATTGCGCTTGAGCGGTATCTGATCATGGGCATGACGGCTGGGGCGGTGAAGTAGGCGAGAGGCAGCCCCCCATCGCTTCGTCATCCTAGGGCGAAGCAAGGAGCGAAGCGACGCGGCGCACACCCTAAGATAACGAAAATACGAAAGCCGCCCGACAGTCTCGTAGCTAGCGCCTCAGGATTTCCGTGAGATGATCCATGATCATCGCGACGCCCTTCTGCCCAAGCTCCGCCGAGGCGTCCTTGGCACTCGCCGTGTACCAGCTTGTATTGTCCGCAAAACGCCCGGCATCGACCGCTTCCGGACACAGCGCCAGCATCAGCGACGTCTCGCCGATGCCGGCATGATCGAACGGATACTTCCCGTTCATGGCAGCCGACATTAGCGGGTGCACCTGCACCCAGTTGAAGAAATTCTCGCCGGCGGCGTGCCCGGCATAATAATCGGCCATCCCGTCTGAGCCCCACCAGCCCTCGCCGCGCTGCTTCTCGAGGAAGCGGAAGATCGCCTGGCGGCCGGCGGCCTTGAAGGCGAGATCGGTCGGCATGCCGGCGGCAAAGTTCTCGGTCTGGTGGTGGATGATGGCGTTGATGTTACGAAAGCCGATGCGCAGCAGGCTGTAGAACAATTCTTCGGCGAACGGCGCCAGCTGGTTGCCGCCGACCTGCACCGAGCCGTTGCCTTCGGGTGCTGCCACCACATAGCTCGCCGCACCGTAGTAGAAAGCCGGCAGGATGACGATGTCGGCCTCCTTCTCGTAGAGCTCCAGCGTCTTGATGACGGCCAGCGTGTCCATGCCGACAGCCATGTGCTCGCCGTGATATTCGAGCACGCCGAGCGGGAGAGCGACCGGCCAGTTCTCGGCGATCGCCTTGCGGATCTGGTGCGGCAGCATCAGTTCGTAGCGCATGATCTATTCCATGTTGGTGTGGCGGGCGCGCATGGCCTCGGACGACTGGCCGGTCAGCGCCTTGAGCTTCAGCACCATGACCTCGAACAGCAGGAACAGCGCCCCTTCGAAGACCGAGCCCATCGGCAGCAGCGATGTCTTTTGCGGCCCCTGGTCGCGCGCCATGGTCTGCGCCGGGATAAGCAAGGTGAAGTCGGCAAGCGCGACCGCACTGCTGCCTGCCTCGGCGGTGAGCAAAAGCACGGTGGCGCCGGCCTTGCGGGCGACTTGCATCAAGGTGAGCACCGTCGTCGTCTCGCCCGGGCCGGAACTGACCAGGAAGACATCGGCTGCGCCAAGCGGTGGCGTGTTCATGTCGCCGACCACCGACACCTCAAGCCCGAGGTGATAGAGGCGCATGGCGAAACCCTTGAGCTGCAAGGCCTCGCGGCCGCAGCCATAGACGACGATCTTTTGCGCGCGGGCCAGGGTTTCGCAGGCGGTGTCGATGCCGGCTTCGTCGACGCGCGCCAGTACGGCGCCCAGCTCTTGCAGGGCGGTCGAAAACATATCCGAGCCGGCATTCGTCATGAGAGTCCCATCTGTCCGGCTGGGTTTGTGGCCGGTGATTTCGGTTGCGCGCTTTCGGAGAAAGGCTTGTTTTTGTTCATGCTATCACCGCGAAAATGCCTGTCCAACGGCCATGGCGGCTTTTGCTGAGCCAGCGGCGTGATAGTGTCATGTCAGACAAATCAATCCAGGAAATCAGCACGACATGAAGACACGGCATTTCGACCGCATCGGCAATGGCGGCCTCGACTTCACCGAGCTTGGCTTCGGCAGCGCGCCGCTCGGCAACCTTTACCGCGCCGTCCCTGACGCGGATGCCAACGCAACGCTGGAGGCGGCGTGGGCGACCGGCTGCCGTTACTACGACACCGCGCCGCTCTATGGCCTGGGTCTCGCCGAAACGCGGCTCAATGCTTTCCTGCGCGGCAAAAGCCGGGACGACTACGTGCTGTCGAGCAAGGTCGGCCGGCTGCTGCGCGCCTGCCCGCCGGAGGAGCGAACCGGCATCGGCAAGTTCTTCGACACACCGACGCGCAAGGAGGTCTACGACTACAGCTATGACGGCGTCATGCGCTCGTTCGAGGCGTCGCTGGAACGGCTTGGCGTCGACCGCATCGACATCCTTTTCGTCCATGACCTCGACATCTTCACCCATGGCAGCAAGGAGGCGTCAGACCAGCGCATCGAGGAATTCATGGCCTCGGGCTACAACGGACTGGTTGCGCTGCGCGACCAGGGCGTGATCAAGGCCTTCGGCGGCGGCATCAACGAATGGGAGGTTTGCCAGACGCTGGCGGAGCGTGGCGACTTCGACCTGTTCCTGCTGGCCGGGCGCTACACGCTGCTGGAACAGGAAGCGCTTGCCACCTTCCTGCCGCTCTGTGAGCAACGCGGCATCGGCATCGTTCTCGGCGGTCCTTACAATTCCGGCATCCTGGCGACCGGGCCGAAGCCAGGCGCCTATTACAATTACTCCGAGGCGCCAAGGGACATCATGGATCGCGTCGGGCGCATCGAGGCCGTCTGCGAGCGCCATGGCGTCAGGCTGATCGAGGCGGCGCTGCAGTTTCCGCTGCTGCACCCTTCCGTGGTGTCGGTCATCCCCGGCGGCCAGCGGCCGAGCGAAGTCGAAAGCAACCGCGCCCTGCTCGATGCCAAGCTGCCCGCGGCGCTGTGGGCGGACCTCAAGCAGGAAGGCCTGATGCGCGCGGATGCGCCGGTGGGCTGAAGGCGCGCCTCAGCGGGCTGACGGCTTGCCGCGATCGAGGCAAAAGAAAAGCCGGGCGAACCCGGCTTTCCAACATTCTCTGAAAAAATTTTTAGTTGACCGCGTCCTTGAGGCCTTTGCCGGCCGAGAACTTCGGCACGGTACGCGCCGGAATCTTCACTTCCGCGCCAGTCTGCGGGTTGCGGCCAGTCGATGCCGCACGCTTGGAGACGGTGAAATTTCCGAAGCCGACGAGCCGTACATCGCCGCCCTTCTTCAGTTCGCCAGTGATGACGGAGAACACCGCCTCAACCGCCGACTGTGCGTCACCCTTCGAAATGCTCGCGGATTCAGCGACAGCCGAAACCAGTTCGTTCTTGTTCATAAAAATTCCCTTCCATGAGAAAACCGGAACTTTCGACTCATCCGGCAGGAGAGGGACTTTAGAAAGAAGCGCTCGCAAACCCAAGTCAAAAAGCCGGAAATAAGTTGAAAAAAGCCCGGAAAAGGTGGGTTTTTCACATGAAAAAGCCGGGCTCAAGGCCCGGCTCTCTCTTTGTGCACTGCAACTTTAGTAGTTTCTAATGTGCAAGCGACTTTCCAGCATCGTCAACGGTATCGGTGGAAGCCGGCGGATTGACCGGCTCGACCCACTCGATCGGCTCCGGCATGCGCACCAGCGCGTGCCTCAGAACCTCGCCGACACGTGAGACCGGAATGATCTCCATACCGTTCTTCACATTGTCCGGAATCTCCGCCAGATCCTTGGCATTGTCTTCCGGGATCAGCACCTTCTTGATGCCGCCGCGCAATGCGGCGAGCAGCTTCTCCTTGAGGCCGCCGATCGGCAAGATGCGGCCGCGAAGCGTTATCTCGCCAGTCATCGCCACATCGGCCCGGACCGGAATCCCCGTCATGACAGACACGATGGCTGTCGCCATGGCAGCACCTGCAGACGGACCGTCCTTCGGCGTGGCGCCTTCGGGCAAGTGGACGTGGATGTCACGCTTGTCGAACAGCGGCGGCTCGATGCCGAAATCGATGGCCCGCGAGCGGACATAAGAGGCCGCCGCCGAGATCGATTCCTTCATCACGTCGCGCAGATTGCCGGTCACCGTCATGCGGCCCTTGCCGGGCATCATGACGCCTTCGACCGTCAGCAGCTCGCCGCCGACTTCCGTCCAGGCAAGACCGGTGACGACACCGACCTGATCGTCAGCCTCGACCTGGCCGAAGCGGAAGCGCGGAACACCGAGGTAATCGGCGAGGTTCGCCGCCGTGATGCTCACCGTCTTCTTCTTCGTCTTCAGGATCTCGGTCACCGCCTTGCGCCCGAGCTTCATCAGCTCGCGCTCCAGGCTTCTGACGCCCGCTTCACGGGTGTAGGTCTGGATGATGCCGCGGATCGCGTCTTCGCCGACGGAGAATTCCTTCGGCTGCAGGGCATGGTCGCGGATCACCTTGGGCATCAGGTGACGCTTGGCGATCTCGATCTTCTCGTCCTCGGTGTAGCCGGCGATGCGGATGATCTCCATGCGGTCCATCAGGGGCGCAGGGATGTTCAGCGTGTTCGCCGTCGTCACGAACATCACGCTCGACAGGTCGTATTCGACCTCGAGGTAATGGTCCATGAACGTCGAGTTCTGCTCGGGATCGAGCACCTCGAGCAAGGCCGATGACGGATCGCCGCGGAAGTCCTGGCCCATCTTGTCGATCTCGTCGAGCAGGAAGAGCGGGTTGGACTTCTTGGCCTTCTTCATCGACTGGATGACCTTGCCGGGCATCGAACCGATATAGGTGCGGCGGTGGCCACGGATCTCGGCCTCGTCACGCACGCCGCCAAGCGCCATGCGGATGAATTCGCGGCCGGTCGCCTTGGCGATCGATTTGCCGAGCGAGGTCTTGCCGACGCCGGGAGGGCCGACGAGGCACAGGATCGGCCCCTTCAGCTTCTTCTGGCGGCTTTGCACGGCGAGATACTCGACGATGCGGTCCTTGACCTTGTCGAGGCCGAAATGATCGGTGTCGAGCACGTTCTGCGCAAACGCCAGGTCCTGCTTGACCTTGGAGTTCTTGCCCCACGGGATCGACAGGATCCAGTCGAGGTAGTTGCGCACCACGGTCGATTCCGCCGACATCGGCGACATCGTCCGCAGCTTCTTCAACTCGGCTTCCGCCTTTTCGCGGGCCTCCTTGGAGAGCTTGGTCTTCTTGATGCGCGCCTCGATCTCGGCGGCCTCGTCGCGGCCGTCCTCGCCTTCGCCGAGCTCCTTCTGGATCGCCTTCATCTGCTCGTTGAGGTAGTATTCGCGCTGCGTCTTCTCCATCTGGCGCTTGACGCGCGAGCGGATGCGCTTCTCCACCTGCAGGACGGAGATTTCGGCCTCCATGAAGCCCATCGCCTTTTCCAGCCGTTCCTTGACGGACAGCGTGGCAAGCATCTCCTGCTTCTCGGGGATCTTGATGGCGAGGTGCGAAGCAACCGTATCGGCGAGCTTGGAATAGTCGTCGATCTGGCTGGCGGCGCCCACCACTTCAGGCGAGATCTTCTTGTTCAGCTTGACGTAGTTTTCGAAGTCGGTGACGACCGAACGGGCGAGCGCCTCGACCTCGACCTCTTCCTCCTCCGGCTCGACCAGCGCCGTGGCGGTAGCTTCGTGGAAGTCCGGACGGTCGGTGAACGAGACGATCTTGGCACGCGAAGCGCCTTCGACCAGCACCTTGACGGTGCCGTCGGGCAGCTTCAGCAATTGCAGCACATTGGCGAGCGTGCCGATGTCGAAGATCGCATCGGGCTCGGGATCGTCATCGGCGGCATTCATCTGGGTGGCAAGCAGGATCTGCTTTTCCTGACCCATAACCTCTTCCAGCGCCTTGATCGACTTTTCACGCCCGACAAAGAGCGGAACGATCATGTGCGGGAACACCACGATGTCGCGCAGTGGGAGGACTGCGAAGACGCCGTCGCTGGGAGCCTTGGATATTTTGGCCATTGTCCAACCTTTCATGTCGCGGCCGCTAATCGAGCCAACCGCGAATCTCATATTAACGACCGGGGATCGTTCCGCCTACCACCGTTTGTGACGGGAGTTTTACAGCACAGAATTCGGCACCTCGGCCTTCCAGTGTTAGTTGGATGCACGGTGGGCAAAGATCAAGGGTCAACACGGTCCGTTCATCCACTCCGTTACAAGGATCGGTACCTCACCACAGCAAAACGGCGCCCCGCGGGCGCCGTTCCATAAAAAGGTTAGGCCAGATGCCAGATCAGGCGCTGACGTTGCCCTTCTTTTCCTTCTGCTCGGAATAGATGTAGAGCGGCCGGGCGCTGCCGGTCACCACTTCTTCCGAAATCACCACTTCGCGCACGCCTTCCAGGGCGGGCAGTTCGAACATGGTGTCGAGCAGGATCGCTTCCATGATCGAGCGGAGGCCACGGGCGCCGGTCTTCCGCTCGATGGCGCGCTTGGCGATCGCCGACAGCGCATTCTCATGGAAGGTCAGGTCGACACTCTCCATCTCGAACAGCCGCTGATACTGCTTGACCAGCGCGTTTTTCGGCTCGGTCAGGATCTGGATCAGCGCTGGCTCGTCGAGGTCTTCCAGCGTCGCCAGGACCGGCAGACGGCCGACAAACTCGGGGATGAGGCCGAACTTCAAGAGATCCTCGGGCTCGACCAGGCGGAACACGTCACCGGTGCGGCGATCCTCGGGCGAAGCGACGATGGCGCCGAAGCCGATGGAAGTCTTCCTGCCGCGATCCGAGATGATCTTGTCCAGCCCGGCGAAGGCGCCGCCGCAGATGAACAGGATGTTGGCGGTGTCGACCTGCAGGAACTCCTGCTGCGGATGCTTGCGGCCGCCCTGCGGCGGCACGGAGGCAACGGTGCCTTCCATGATCTTCAGAAGCGCCTGCTGCACGCCCTCGCCCGACACGTCGCGGGTGATCGATGGGTTGTCGGACTTGCGCGAGATCTTGTCGATTTCATCGATGTAGACGATGCCGCGCTGGGCGCGCTCGACATTGTAGTCGGCCGACTGCAGCAACTTCAGGATGATGTTTTCGACGTCCTCGCCGACGTAACCGGCTTCGGTCAGCGTCGTCGCGTCGGCCATGGTGAAGGGCACGTCGATGATGCGGGCCAGCGTCTGGGCAAGCAGCGTCTTGCCGCAGCCGGTCGGGCCGATCAGCAGGATGTTGGACTTCGCCAATTCGACGTCGTTGTTCTTGCCGGCATGCGCGAGGCGCTTGTAGTGGTTGTGGACAGCCACCGACAGCACGCGCTTGGCGTAGGGCTGGCCGATGACATAGTCGTCGAGAACCTTCAGGATCTCCTGCGGGGTCGGCACGCCCTCGCGCGACTTCACCATCGAGGTCTTGTTCTCCTCGCGGATGATGTCCATGCACAACTCGACGCACTCGTCGCAGATGAACACCGTTGGGCCGGCGATCAGCTTGCGCACCTCATGCTGGCTTTTGCCGCAAAACGAGCAATAAAGCGTGTTCTTCGAATCACCGCTGTTGTTGCCGACTTTGCTCATTTTCCTGTCCTTTCATGGCCGCCCGCCGATGGTCTGGCTGAAAGGGCGCATATTCTATCTATCGCGGGAATTCGCCGCCGCCAGTGTCCCGGCTCCCGCAACGCATTCCGTACGAAACACAAATCAGAAAACGTCGCAATGATTCGCGCCAACCCTGCACAAAGCTAAGCCGTCGAAAATCAACATAGCCTTAACGTAGGCAATCCCATCCACCGAGGGAACAGCCAATTGTGGCCGAAATGCCGCAAATCCCAGCAAAAGCGCGTTATCCCGCCATCCAACTGCCATGCAGCGCTTATGCCGCAGCGCCTTCGACCGGCTCGCGCGACGAAATGACCTTGTCGATGAGGCCGAAATCCTTGGCTTCGTCGGCGGTCATGAAATGGTCGCGGTCAAGCGTCTTTTCAATGTCTTCGTAGCTCTTGCCGGTGTGTTTGACGTAGACCTCGTTGAGGCGGCGCTTCAGCTTGATGATGTCCTGCGCGTGCCGCTCGATGTCGGAGGCCTGGCCCTGGAAACCGCCGGAAGGCTGGTGAACCATGATACGGGCGTTCGGCGTGGCAAAACGCATGTCCTTGTGGCCGGCGGTCAGAAGCAGCGAGCCCATCGACGCCGCCTGGCCGATGCACAGCGTCGACACTGCCGGCTTGATGAACTGCATGGTGTCGTAGATCGCCATGCCCGAGGTCACCACGCCGCCCGGCGAGTTGATGTAGAGATTGATCTCTTTCTTCGGGTTCTCGGCCTCGAGGAACAAAAGCTGTGCACAAACCAGCGTCGCCATACCGTCTTCGACCGGGCCGGTGATGAAAATGATGCGCTCTTTCAGCAGGCGCGAGAAAATGTCGTAGGCCCGCTCGCCGCGATTGGTCTGCTCGACCACCATCGGAACGAGGTTCATGTAGGTTTCGACGGGGTTCTTCATGGACTACCCTTTTTGGAGATGGGGATTCCGGCGCCGGGAAATCGGGCAGAATCGGTTCTTGATGGTTAGAATGTAAATAGGATGCCGGCTCACCCTAGCGCAAGGCCGCCTCTCCTAGCCATCTGGTTAAGTCGAATCAAGGTTTCCGCGCAAGGGAAAGTCCGAACGCGGCCAGCGGCGTTTTTGCGGTGTAGCAATTCCTTAACCGCGTCGCTTAACGAAATGCGGCGAAACCGCTTTCCCCCGGAGAACCTTCCCCTACAGTTCAACGTTGAACCTCACCTTCTCGCGTTCAAACAGGGGGAGTGCCATGATCAGGAAAACTGTTTGCCTCGCCATTTCCGGCCTTGCCGGTCTCGGCATCGTGTCCGATGCGGTTGCCGGCGGCCGGGCCGCCGAATGCTATGAGCCGGTGCACAGGCCGGCGCTCTATGACACCGTCTATGAAGACGTCATGGTCAGTCCCGGCGGGCAGCTGGTCGACTATGATCCGCCGATCTATGGCACCATGGAGCGCGTCGAGCAGATCGCGCCGCCCCGAGTCACCTATGACATCGTACCGGCGAGAACCCGCACCGTTTACCGCACGGTCCAGGTCGACGATGGCGGCTATGCCTGGGAATGGCGCGTCATCCACGGCCGCAAGGTGCTGTGCAAGGTGTGGCGCAAGGCCCGCTACGCGCGTGTGGCCGAAACGGTGGTGGTTGAACCGGAGCGCACCCGCCGGGTTGTGCTGCCGGCCGAATATGAGAGCGTCGCCCATGAAGTGCTGGTGCGGCCCGAGCGGCGGCACGTCACCCAGATAGCGCCGTCATACCAGAGGATGGCGCGCCGGGTGGTGGTGCAGGAAGGCTCGACCAGCTGGCGCCGCGTGCATATTGCCAGGCATTGCGAGGATTAGACTTCGGTACTTCGCCGAGGTCCGCCTCGGTTGGCTCAATCCATAGGGCCGTCGGGTGCCAACATCCGGTCTGGCACCAAGCCGGCAAGCCGCGGTAATGGTCTGGCATGACCACATCCATGCCGCCCTACCTCGCCTTTGATCCAGCCACGCGCCGCCTGCGGCTCGATCCGCACGAACCGGCGTTTTTCCAGAACCCCTACGACGCCTATGCCGTCCTGCATGGCGCATCGAATGCCTTCTTCTGGGAGGAATTCGGCTTCTGGTGCTTTGGCGGCTTCGACGACGTCAACCGGCTGTTGCGCGACCGCCGCTTCGGCCGCCAGAACCCGGCCGGCATTCCCGACAGCCGCGGCATCGGCGAGGATCGCTCGCATTTGGCCGCTTTCGACGGCATCGAGAGCAATTCGATGCTGGAGCTGGAGCCGCCGGTGCACACCAGGCTCAGAACCCTGGTCAACCGCGCCTTCGTCTCGCGCCAGGTCGAGCGGCTGCGGCCGCGCGTGGAGGCGCTGGCCAATGAGCTGATCGACCGTTTCGAGCCGCGCCAGGTCGATCTATTGCCCAGCTTCGCCGCACCTTTGCCGATCACCATCATTGCCGAAATGCTCGGTGTGCCGGTCGAAATGGGGCCGCAACTGCTCGACTGGTCGCACCGGATGGTGGCCATGTACATGCATGGCCGGACGCGCGAGACCGAGGAAGCGGCCAATCGCGCCGCGCGCGATTTTTCCGACTTTTTGCGCGGCTATGTCACCGAGCGGCGCAAGAAGCCTGGCGACGACCTGCTGTCGCTGCTGATCGCGGCGCAGGAGGATGGCCAGAAGCTGTCGGAAGACGAGTTGGTCTCGTCCGCCATCCTGTTGCTCAATGCCGGCCACGAGGCGACCGTCCATCAAACCGGCAACGCCGTGCGCACGCTGCTGGCGCAAGGCGGCGACCCCGGCCGTTTCTTCACCTCGCCGGAAGCAACCGCTGCGACGGTCGAGGAGTGCCTGCGCTTCGACGCGCCGCTGCACATGTTCACCCGCTACGCCTACGAGGAGGTCGAGGTGACATCCGGGGTTGTCGTACAGCCGGGCGAGACGATCGGCCTGCTGCTCGGCATGGCCAATCATGATCCGCTTGCCTTTGCCGAACCTGGCGCCTTCCGGCCCGGCCGACCAGACCAGAAGAATGTCTCGTTCGGCGCCGGTATCCATTTCTGCATCGGTGCGCCGCTGGCGCGGCTGGAGTTGCAGGTGTCGCTGAAAACCCTGTTCGAGCGGCAGCCGCAACTCCATCTTGCGGAGGAGCCGCGCTTCCGCGACACCTATCATTTCCATGGGCTGGAAAAGCTCATTGTGAGCTTGTGAGGACGGCGGAGCCGACGCATGCCCGAGAAAATGAGATTCGCCTTTCTACAGGAACCACCCTTCTGCTTTATCGACGGATCGGCACGTCTGGGCGGCAGCGATGCCCAACTGGCCACGAGGGTCTGCCTGACGCTCGGGCTGGAACTTTTGCCCATCGAGACCGAGTTTGCCGAGCTGCTGCCTGGGCTTGCCGAACATCGGTGGGACATAACCACCGGCCTGTTCATTTCCGACGGCCGCCGGAAGCTGGTCGACTTCACAAGGCCGATCTGGATGCTGGCGGATGGATTGCTGGTCGCGAAAGACAATCCCCGCGCCTTCGATGGCTATCGGTCCGTCGCCAATGATCGGACGGCGCTGATCGGCGTCATATCCGGCCAGATCCAGCACCGGACGGCCCTGCAAAACGCTATTCAGCCCGAACGGCTAAGGATATTTGCCACTCAGGCCGAAGCAGCTAACGCCGTCGCGGCCGGCGTGGTGCATGCCTATGCGAGTGTAGCGCTCGCGCATCGCGGCTATCTGAGCCGGCGACCCGACGCGCCTCTCGACGTCGTCGACGTCCCGGCAGTCGAAAAACAGCCAGCGCCCGGCGCTTTCGCTCTCGCCAAAGGCACTGCCACCCTGCTCCAGCGCATCGATTTATGTCTCAGTGATTTGCTTGGAAGTCCCTGGCACAGGGAGATGATGAGCGGATACGGCTTTTCCGACACTGACATCGATCGGCTTTTGTGAAGTCCAAGCGCGACCGAGCGTCAGAGCTTGATCACATACTCCTTGCGGGTCGTTTCAAGCACTTCCCAGCTGCCCCTGAAGCCTGGCCTGAGCACGAAGCTGTCGCCGGCGCGCACCGTGCGGGCCTCGCCACCGTCCTCGGCAACCACCGAGACGCCGGACAGGATGTGGCAGAACTCCCATTCGTCATATTCGATGCGCCATTTGCCCGGCGTCGCTTCCCAGATGCCGGCATAAAGGCGGCCATCGCGCTCCTCGACATTCCAGGTGCGGAACTTCGGATCGCCCGCAATCAGACGATCCGGCGCCGGGGCGCCATGTTCGGCGTCGACGCTGTCGGTCAATATGGCCAGGTAATGCGCGGACAGGGTTTGCCTCCAACAGATTAGTGACTAGTGAGTAGTGCAGTGAGTAGTGAGTAGTGAGTAGTGAACGGAAAGCGCTCCCTCGAGCGGGTGGCTGATCACTAATCACTGCTAACTAGTGAATACCGACTACTACTCACTACTCACTACTCACTAAAAAAATCAAACCTTGGCCAAAGCCTGTTCCAGATCGGCGACGATGTCGTTGACATCCTCGATGCCAACCGACAGCCGGACCGTGTCCGGTCCCGCACCCGCCTTGACCTTCTGCTCGTCGGAAAGCTGGCGATGCGTGGTCGATGCCGGATGGATGACCAGCGACTTGGTGTCGCCGACATTGGCGAGGTGCGAGAACAGTTCGAGCGCCTCGACGAACTTGATGCCGGCCTCGTAGCCGCCCTTCAGGCCGAAGGTGAAGACAGCACCGGCGCCTTGCGGCGAGTATTTCTTCTGCAGCGCGTTGTTCTTGTCGCTGGGCAGGCCGGGATAGTTGACCCAGGCGACCTTGGGGTGGTTGGACAGCCAGCCGGCGACGGTGACCGCATTATCGCAATGGCGCTGCATCCTGAGCGGCAAGGTCTCCAGCCCGGTCAGGATCAGGAAGGCATTGAACGGCGAAATTGCCGGGCCGATGTCGCGCAGGCCGAGCACGCGCGCGGCGATGGCGAAGGCGAAATTGCCGAAGGTTTCGTGCAGGACAAGCCCGCCATATTCGGGGCGCGGCTCCGACAGCATCGGATATTTGCCGGATTTCGACCAGTCGAACGTGCCGCCATCGACGATGGCGCCGCCGATCGAATTGCCGTGGCCGCCGATGAACTTGGTCAGCGAATGGACGACGATGTCGGCGCCATGCTCGATCGGCCGCACCAGATAGGGCGAGGCCAGTGTGTTGTCGACGATGAGCGGCAAGCCGTGCTTGCGGGCGATGTCGCCGATCTTCTCGATGTCGACGAAGGTGCCGCCGGGATTGGCCAGGCTCTCGATGAAGATCGCCTTGGTCTTATCGTCGATCTGGCTTTCGAAAGTGGAGATGTCGTTGGTGTCGGCCCAACGCACCTCCCAGCCGAAATTCTTGAAGGCATGGCCGAACTGATTGATCGAACCACCGTAAAGCCTTGTGGCGGCGACGAAATTATCGCCAGGCCGCATGAGATTGTGGAACACGATCACCTGTGCGGCATGGCCGGAAGCAACGGCAAGTGCAGCCGTGCCGCCTTCGAGCGCCGCGATCCGCTCTTCCAGCACCGCCTGGGTCGGGTTCATGATGCGGGTGTAGATGTTGCCGAAGGCCTTCAGCCCGAACAGCGAGGCGGCATGGTCGGCATCGTCGAACACAAAGGAGGTCGTCTGGTAGATCGGCGTGGCGCGTGCGCCCGTTGCCGGGTCGGGCTTGGCGCCGGCATGGACGGCGAGCGTGTTGAAACCGGGCGTGCGGGTCATCGAAAACCTCCCTGAGCGGTAAACGTGTGAATGGTGAAATGATGAATGGTGAGCGATAAATGGTGGTCGCAAAGTCGGCCAGTCCCACCTTGATTGCAAGCCGCTCATATGCGGCTTTACCCGGCTTCCAGGAAAATCCTTCTATTCACCATTCACCATTCACCATTCACTGCCTTACTTCTGGCGCACACCGAAACTCTGGAATCCCGACCGCATCAGCGGCTTCTTCGACGACAGCACACCGGAGTTGACGCCGGTCCAGCCAATCTCGCCCGACAGCTTGCCATATTCGATCTTCGGGCAGCGGTTCATCACCACCTTGATACCGGCCGCCTCGGCACGCGTCGCCGCCTCGTCATCGCGCACGCCAAGCTGCATCCAGACGACTTTCGGCAAGGGGTCGAGCTTCAGCACCTCATCGACAATGCCGGGCACCGCTGCGGAGGCGCGAAAGATGTCGACCATGTCAACCGGCTCCGGCAGATCGGCAAGGCTGGCATAGGTCATGCGGCCGAGGATTTCCTTGCCGGCCTGCCCAGGATTGATCGGAAACACCGAAAAGCCCTTGGCCAGCAGATATTTCAGCACGAAAAAGCTCGGCCTGACATCGTTGGCCGACGCGCCGACCATGGCGATGGTCTTCACAGAATTGAGGATGCCGCCGATATAGGCATTGTCGTAGCTATCGTGATTCACTCGTCGGTCTCCCTCAGTGCTTCCTCCATAAAGGACTGCGGGTCCGTGCAGAAGTCGCGCATCATGCGAAAATGATCGGTATCGGTGAAATCTGTGGGGTCGAGGCCGAAACGGCTGATGCGGAAGAGCCGCGCGCCGGGACAAGCCATCAGCAGCGGCGAATGCGTCGCCATGATCACTTGCGCCGTGCCTGACCGGTCCATGCGCCGCAGCATCTTCAACAATTCGATCTGCCGCGACGGCGACAGCGCGCTTTCGGGCTCGTCGAGGATGTAGATGCCTTGCCGGCGGCAGCGCTCCTCGAAAAAGCGAATGAACCCTTCGCCATGCGACCACGATAGAAAGTCCGGCGGCGGCGGTCCGAACGGGTCTTCGAGTGCCGCCTGGTCGAGATAGCGCGCGACCGAGTAAAAAGATTCGGCACGAAAGAACCAGCCGGCGGTGACTTTTGGCAGCCAGTGGCCGCGGAATGTATTCGCCAGTGCCGCACCGCTCTTGTCGATGGCGATGGAATGATCGACCGGACGATAGCCCTTGCCGCCGCCGGCCTCGTCGTAACCGGCCAGCGCGCCGATGGCTTCCAGCAGTGTCGATTTGCCGGTGCCGTTTTCACCGACAATGATGGTGATCGGCGTGGTGAATTCGATCTCGAATTCACGGCCGCGAAACAGCGGCAGGTTCCATGGATATTTTTCCCAATCTTCCACGCGCTCGGGGTCAATCAGGATGCGTTTGAGATAAGGCGCCTTAAGCCGGGTCAGTTGCTTGCGATAGCCCATGCGGACGCTCAGTCCGGCAGCGAGATGGTGCCGTCATCCGCGATCGGGAAGGCCGGATTGTGTGCGACTTCCCAGACATGGCCGTCGGCATCGGCGAAATATCCATACCAGCCGCCCCAGAAGGCGCGGCCTGCCGGCTTGACGATCCTGCCGCCGGCCTTCTCGGCGGCCGCCAGCACGTCGTCGACTTCGGCATCGGAGCGGGCGTTGTAGGCGAGGTAGACCGCCGACGGTGCTGCGGCGAAGGCAATGCCTGAATCCTCCTCGGCGCTTGGCCTCGGGAACAGGCCGAGAATGGCGCCGCCCATCTGGAAGAAGGCGACGCCATCGGTGATGCCGGCGTGGCGCTTCAAGCCCATGCCTTCGTAAAAGCGCACGGCGCGCTCGAGATCGTCGGTGGCGATGGTGATGATGGAGATGCGCGGTTCCATGGATCGAAAACCTATTCGTCCGTCCATTCCGGTTTGCGCTTGCCGATGAAGGCGCCGATGCCTTCCTCGGCGTCGCGGGCCAGCATGTTCTCGACCATGACGCGGCCGGTATAGGCATACGCGTCCGCCAACCCCATCTCGGCCTGCGCGTAAAAGGCTTCCTTGCCGGTCTTGACCACCAGAGATGATTTGGAGGCAATGGTTTGCGCGTATTTGGTGACGATCTGATTCAGGTATTCGCGCGGCACGACGCGGTTGACCAGGCCGAATTCCTTGGCGGTTGCGGCATCGATGGTCTCGCCGGTGAGCAGCATTTCCATGGCGTGCTTGTGAGACACGTTGCGTGACAGCGCCACCATCGGCGTCGAACAAAACAGGCCGATATTGACGCCCGGCGTGCAGAAGGTCGCTTCATGCGAGGCAATGGCGAGGTCGCAACTGCAAACCAGTTGCAGCCCCGCAGCGGTGGCTAGGCCATCGACTTCGGCGATGATCGGGAGCGGATGGCGCACGATCTGCTGCATCAACGCCGCGCAAGCCGAAAATGTCTGCTCGAAAACCCCTTGCCCTTGTCGGCGTCGGCGCGGCGCGCGGTCATTTCCTTGAGATCGTGACCGGCGCAGAAGACTTTCCCGGCGGCCGCCAAGACGATGACGCGGACCGATTTGTTGGCCTTGGCACGGTCGAGCTCGGCGCTCAATGCCGCCATGACGGAAAGCGACAAGGCATTGGCGGGCGGATTGGCGAGCGTCAGGCGCAGCACGCCCTTGTCCAGCCCGGCGATGACCGGCCCGTCTATGGCAACAGGTTTGATCGAAAGGATTTCGGCCATGACAAGGGTCTCCGCGATTCCGCCGGGCGCCGCCAGACTATCTAATATCGGATCGAGTTTCATCAACACCCATCGCTTGCGCCAAGGTGTTGCCAGAAGCGCATCATTGCGTTCATACAGGCCCGGCATAGAACGAGAGACCGACATGCCCGCCCAGGATAATCTCAAGCCGGTGCTGACGGCGGCTGAAGTCAATGCGCTGATGGCCAGCGTCTACCCGCAGCTCAACGACGAGTTCACGTCGTATGAGGCGCTCGACGTTTTCCCTGGCGGCTGCACTGTGCGGCTCAACGCCAACGAACGGCATTTGCGTCCCGGCGGCACGGTATCGGGTCCGTCGCTGTTCACGCTGGCCGACATTGGCGGCTATGTCTGCGTGCTCAGCCATGCCGGGCCGGATGCGCTTTCGGTTACCGTCAACCTCAACATCAATTTCGTCCGCAAGGCCGAGGCCGGCCCGATCGACGGCCATTGCCGCATCCTAAAGCTGGGCAAGAGCCTGATGGTGTTCGATATCGACATCGTCGGCGGACCGAGGGAACACACGGTAGCGCATGCGACCGGCACCTATTCGATCCCGCCGAAGCGCGCCGCCGATGTGGTAAAATAACACCTTTTGGTCAAACCTTTGTTTTTATTACACTTTGCGAGCAGACGTGCGTTTCCTGCGCCTTGACGTGCCCACTCCCCTCGCCTATAAGCCGTCACGAAGCAGCGGCCCGCAAAGGCCGCCGTTTTGTTATTGGCGGCGGGCAAGTGCCTTGTCGCCAATCCAAGCAACAAGAAACGCCTTCTTCGGAAGGTCAAAATTGAAAGCAGAAATCCATGGCAACCTTTTCGCAGAAGCCTGCGGATGTGGTGAAGAAGTGGGTGCTGATCGACGCCGAGGGTCTCGTCGTCGGCCGTCTCGCCACTGTCATCGCCAATCATCTTCGCGGCAAGCACAAGCCCACCTTCACCCCGCATGTCGACGACGGCGATAACGTCATCGTCATCAATGCCGACAAGGTGGTGTTCACCGGCAAGAAGTTCACCGACAAGGTCTATTACTGGCACACCGGTCACCCCGGCGGCATCAAGGAGCGCACCGCGCGCCAGCTGCTCGAGGGCCGTTTCCCCGAGCGTGTCGTCGAGAAGGCCGTCGAACGCATGATCCCGCGCGGGCCGCTCGGCCGTCGCCAGATGAAGAACCTCCGCGTCTATGCAGGCACGGAACATCCGCATGTCGCCCAGCAGCCCGTCACCCTCGACGTCGGCGCGCTGAACGCCAAGAACAAGAAGGTTGCATAAGATGGCTGAGCTTTCCTCGCTCGCAGAATTGGGCGCCGCCACCGGCAACACCAACACCCAGCCGGCAGCACCCGTCCATGTCCAGAAGCTCGACAAGTCGGGCCGCGCCTATGCCACCGGCAAGCGCAAGAACGCCATCGCCCGCGTCTGGGTGAAGCCGGGTTCGGGCAAGATCGTCGTCAACGACAAGGAATTCGCGACCTATTTCGCGCGTCCGGTCCTGCAGATGATCCTCAACCAGCCGATCATCGCTTCCAACCGCGCCGGCCAGTACGACATCGTCGCCACCGTCATCGGCGGCGGCCTCTCCGGCCAAGCCGGTGCCGTTCGTCACGGCATTTCCAAGGCGCTGACCTACTACGAGCCGGCACTGCGCGCCGTGCTCAAGAAGGGCGGCTTCCTGACCCGCGACAGCCGCGTCGTCGAGCGCAAGAAGTACGGCAAGGCGAAGGCCCGTCGTTCCTTCCAGTTCTCGAAGCGCTAAGCGCTGCGACGTTCCAGACATCGAAAGGCCGCCTCCGGGCGGCCTTTTCTTTTGGGTCTCGGCAGTCACCCCACCCGGCGCTTCGCGCCGACCTCCCCATCGAGGGGAGGTAGGAGGTCGCGGCAGTTTTGCCGCCCGGACAATCCACGATGGTCCAGCGGCTAGCAAACCAGTTCGACCATAAAAACGCGGCACCCTACCTCCCCTCGATGGGGAGGTCGGCGCGAAGCGCCGGGTGGGGTGATGGCGCCGGCCTCGGTTCAAGTCTCAGAACTTGCCGGCCTTGATGTAATCGATAAACGCCCGTAGCGGCGCTGGAACCAGACGCCGTCCGGGATAGTACAGAAATGGTCCGGGAAAACTCTGCCACCACGGTTCGAGCACGGGCTCCAGGGCGCCGCTTTCGAAGTGAGGGCGAAGCCAGCCCTCGAAGAGAGCGACGATGCCGCTGCCGGCAATGGCCGCATGGACGGCAAGATCGCTCGCCCCGCCGATCCGCACGATCAACGGCCCCGTCGTGTCGACACGCACCACCTCGCCGTCGCGCTCGAATTCCCACGGCAGCATCGCACCGCTGGCAAAACGACCGCGCAGACAAGCATGGCCAAGCAGGTCGCTCGGGTGCTGCGGCCGCCCATGGCGCTCGAGATAGGCGGGGCTGGCGCCAGTGGCGAAGCGCTGGACGCGCGGTCCGATCGGCACCGCGATCATGTCCTGCTCCAGTCGCTCGTCATAGCGGATGCCGGCGTCGCAGCCCGCCGCCAGCACGTCGACGAAGTTCTCATCGGCGATGACCTCCAGCCGAATGCCGGGATAGGCGGCGAGGAAGCCCGGAACGATGTCGGGCAATATCAGCCGCGCGGCGCTGACCGGGACGTTGAGGCGCAGCGAACCAGCCGGCCTGTCGCGAAAGCCATTGACCACGTCGAGGGCCGCCTCCACCTCCGACAGCGCCGGGCCAAGCCGTCCGAGCAGGCTGAGACCTGCGTCGGTCGGAACGACGCTGCGTGTCGTGCGGTTGAACAGCCTGACGCCGAGCTGCGTCTCCAGGCGGCGCACCGCTTCGCTCAGGCCCGACGCGCTGCCGCCGCCGGCGCGAGCCCCTTCGCGAAAGCCGCCGGCACGCGCCACCGTCACGAAAGCGTTCAGATCGCCAAGGTCCATCATTGTTCGCCATTCCGCACAAGCTGTACGGATTGTACCTTATTATCCCGAGGTTGAGCAGCGTCTATCTTCGCCTCCTCAAAGGAGACCGACCATGTCCACCATCCAAAAATCCGGCACATTCACCCTCGGCAGCCACACCGTGAAACGGCTCGGCTACGGCGCCATGCAACTTGCCGGCCCGCACGTTTTCGGTCCGCCGAAGAATCATGACGCGGCCATTGCAGTGCTGCGCGAAGCAGTGGCGTCCGGGGTCAACCACATCGACACCAGCGACTATTATGGCCCGCATGTCACCAACCAGCTGATCCGCGAAGCGCTGGCGCCCTATCCGCAAGACCTCGTCATCGTCACAAAGATCGGGGCGCGGCGCGGCAGCGACGGCTCATGGCTGCCTGCCTATTCCGCCAAGGAACTTGAGCAGGCCGTGCACGATAATCTCAGGAATCTCGGTCTTCAGGTGCTGGATGTCGTCAATCTGCGCATCATGTTCGGGGTGATGGGTCCCGCCGAGGGCTCGATCGAGCCGCAGTTGACCGCGCTTGCCGAACTGCAGCGCAAGGGTCTGGTGCGCCATATCGGCCTGAGCAACGTCACCCCAGCGCAGGTCGAGGAAGGCCGTGGGATCGCCGAGATCGTCTGCGTGCAGAACCAGTACAATCTGGCGCATCGCGACGACGACGGGTTGATCGATGAACTGGCGCGCGCCGGTATCGCCTACACGCCGTTCTTCCCGCTCGGCGGTTTCAGCCCGCTGCAGTCGTCGACCTTGTCGGATGTGGCCGCGCGGCTCGGCGCCACACCCTTGCAGGTTGCGCTCGCCTGGCTGCTGCGCCGCTCGCCGAACATCCTGCTGATCCCGGGGACGTCGTCGATCGGGCATTTGAGAGAGAACCTGGCGGCGGCGGAACTGGAGCTGTCGGCCGATGTGCTAAGGGAATTGGATGGGGTGGCGAAAGCGGCGTGAAGATTTTGCGGGCGGCGCTGTCACCCCACCCGCGCCTTCGGCGCGACCTCCCCATCGAGGGGAGGTAGGAGGTCGCGGCAGCCTTGCATGCCTCGCAATCGCTACGACTGTCGGAATCTAAAGCGCCAACGCCCTACCTCCCCTCGATGGGGAGGTCGGCGCGCAGCGCCGGGTGGGGTGATGGCGCCGACGTACGATTTCTAATTGATACTCGCCGTATTCGCGGCTCGGCCGGCTTCGCCTCATCCACATAAGGCACCCTAAACCCGTTGGCCCCCAGCCAGCCAATGGCAGCCTTCGGTTCGTCGGTCTGGATGATGGTGGCGCCGCGTTCGGCCCAGAAACCGTGGTCTCGGCCGGCATGCCGGCCTGCACCGCCAGTTCATCGCCGCAGCCGCCGGAGAGGAAGCCGCCGGGCCTTGCACCTTGGCGATACAAGTCCTTCGCCAAGCTGTGACTGGCATCTTGCGTGCCGGTTCTGTAGTTGTGGCAGCCCGATGAACAAAGAAGGACCCGTAATGGCGAACCAGACCATCGACAACGCGTTCACCGCCCGCTCCAAGACGGGGCCTTCCTTCGAGCCGACCTATGCCGGCGCGCTGTCGTTCATGCGGCGCAAATACACCAAGGATGCAAAGGGCGCGGACGCCGTCGTGTGGGGCATTCCGTTCGATGCCGCCGTCACCAACCGGCCGGGCGCGCGCTTCGGGCCGCAGGCGATCCGCCGCGCCTCGGCGATCCTCGACAACGACCCGCAATATCCGTTCTCGCGCGACCTGTTCGAACATCTCGCCGTCATCGACTATGGCGATTGCCTGCTCGATTCGGGCAATCACCAGAAGACACCAGGCACGATCGAGCGCGAGGCGGCGAAGATCCTGAAATCGGGTGCCTTCCTGTTGTCGCTCGGCGGCGACCATTTCGTCACCTGGCCGCTGCTCAAGGCGCATGCCGCCATCCATGGGCCGCTGGCGCTGGTGCAGTTCGACGCGCATCAGGACACCTGGCCTGACGATGGCAAGCGCATCGACCACGGTTCGTTCGTCGGGCGCGCCGTCAATGAGGGCATCATCGATCCTGATCGTTCGATCCAGATCGGCATCCGCACGCATGCCCCCGATACGTTCGGCATCAAGATCCTTTACGGTCACGAGATCGAGGAGATGCGGGCTTCCGACATCGCCTATGCGATCGTCGACCGCACCGGCGGCAGGAAGACCTATCTCACCTTCGACATCGACTGCCTCGACCCGGCCTTTGCGCCCGGCACCGGCACGCCGGTTGCCGGCGGACCGTCCTCGGCGAAAATCCTGTCGACGCTGCGCCAGCTCGGCCAAGTCGATATTGTCGGCGCCGACGTCGTCGAGGTTGCGCCGGCCTATGATCACGCCGATATAACGGCGATCGCCGGCTCGATGGTGGCCATGCACTATCTCGGCCTGGTGGCCGAGCGAAAAGCGCGGGCGGAAGAGCTGAACAGCGGCAACCATGGCGCGGCAAACCATGGCCAGGGCATATAGGCCTGAATTAGCAGGGAATTGACGGGCACATGAAACCGAAAATCTTCATCGATGGCGAACACGGCACCACCGGCCTGCAGATCCGGGCGCTGCTGGCCGAGCGCGGCGACCTCGAGATCATCTCGATCCCGGCCGAGCGCCGCAAGGAAACGGCGGCGCGCGCCGAGTTCCTCAATGCAGCCGATGTCGCCATCCTGTGCCTGCCGGATGCGGCTGCCAAGGAAAGCGTATCGCTGATTGCCAACGACACCACCAAGGTGATCGACGCCTCCACGGCGCATCGCGTAGCCGAGGGCTGGGAATATGGCTTTGCCGAGATGGAAAAGGGCCAGGCCAAGATCATCGCCAATGCAAAACGCGTCGCCAATCCCGGCTGCTGGCCGCAAGGACCGATCGCGACACTGCGGCCGCTGGTCGCCGCCGGTCTGCTGCCGGCGGATTTCCCGATCACCGTCAATGGCATTTCGGGCTATTCGGGCGGCGGCCGGCCGATGATCGAGGACTATGTCGCCAAGGGCGAGGATGCCTCTGAATTCCAGGTCTATGGGCTGACCCTGCAGCACAAGCATGTGCCGGAGCTGCGCACCTATGCGAAGCTGTCGCACGATCCGATCATGCAGCCGGCGGTCGGCAATTTCGCCCAAGGCATGATCACAGTGGTGCCGCTGCAGCTCGGCGGGCTCGACCATGTGCCGGCCGGCGCCGAACTGCACGCGGCAATCGCCGACCATTTTGCCGCCATCAAGGGCGGCGTGGTCGAGGTAGCTCCTTACGAGCACGTGGAGCGCCTGCCCGAGATCAATCCCGAGGTCTATAACGGCACCAACCGCATGAAGGTCTATGTCTTTGCCAATGACGACAGGGCGCAGGCGCTGCTGATTGCGGTCTATGACAATCTCGGAAAGGGCGCCTCGGGTGCTGCCGTTCAGAACATGGATCTGATGCTCGGCCTTTAATTCAGTTGGAGAGAGCATGTTGCCCGAAAACCGCTTAACACTTTTCGGCATCACGCTCTGAATGGACGCGCCTGCATTTCCAAAGCGCTGGAAGATCAGCGCGCCCGAGCTCATTGCGGAGACGTTTTCGAGCCGCATCTGGAAGGTGCGGCGTGAGGACGGCTCGCCGGCCATCGTCAAGGCGCTCAAACCATTCGACGATGTCGAGGACGAGTTGCGCGGCGAGCACTATCTCGCATGGCGGCGCGGCGAAGGCGCGGTGCGGCTGCTTGGCCGGGACGGCCACCGCATGCTGCTCGAATATGCCGGCGACACCCTGCTTTCCGACGTTCTGGCCAAAGAAGGCGACAACGCCGCGACCGCAATCGCGGCCGAGTTGATGGGGAGACTGTTCTCGCCCTCAAGACACCCTGCCCCGCCGGACCTGCAGCCGCTGCGGACACGGTTTGCCAGCCTGTTCAAAAAGGCCGGAGCCGATCGCGACGCCGGAGAGCACAGCCTCTATATCGAGGCCGCCGAAATCGCGGACCGGCTGCTCGATGCCCCGCATGCGGTCAAGCCGCTGCATGGCGACCTGCATCACGACAACATTTTGCACGGTGCGCGCGGCTGGCTGGCGATCGACCCGAAGGGCGTGCTCGGCGATCCCGGCTTCGACGCCGCCAATCTGTTCTACAACCCACTGGGGCGCGACGACCTCTGCCTCGATCCCGAGCGCATCGCGCATATGGCTGAGATCTTCGCCAGGACACTCGGCCAGACGCCGGCTGCCATTCTCGACCATGCCATCGCGTATGGCTGCCTGTCGGCCGCATGGCATCATGAGGACGAGAATGCGGTCGACGAGAACCGCGAGCTGTCGGTTGCGGGAGTGATCCGAAAGGTGCGGCTCAGCTTCTGACCGGCGCAGCCTCGCGCTTTAGACGTAGCGAGGCAGTTCGTTCGCGAAATAGATTATTGCGACGGCCAAGACACCGTAGACGATGTACCTGCGTTCATGGGCGGCCGCGTTGGCAGTGGATAGGCGCCCTTGTTGCCGCGCCAGTGGGCGGCGGCAAATCCCAGCAGGACCAGCGCGAAGGCCTGATGGGTCAGCGCCATGTGCAGCGGCACCTGCATCAGCAGCGTGCCGATGCCGATCGAGGCCTGCACCAGCACCAGCAGAAACAGCAGCGTTGCGCGGCGTGCGTGTGTCGTGCCCGGCAGCCGCCGGCGCGTCGCTATCATATGCCAGAGCGCGATGGCAAAGACCGTATAGGCGCCGAGCCGGTGGACGAACTGCACCGTCTTCGGGTTCTCGAAGAAATTGCGCCAGGCCGGTTCGAGCAGCAGCAGCTCGCCGGGGATGATCTTGCCGTCCATCAGCGGCCAGGTGTTGTAGCTCAGGCCGGCGTCGAGCCCTGCGACCAGCCCGCCGAGATAGATCTGGACCAGCGCCAGCAGCACGATGAAACCGGCCAGTCTTTGCGTCGACCGGCCGGCGGCAGGCTCCGAATGCGGCGCCAGCCCGCGCGCGACCACCATGGTGGCAGTGAAGATCAGGGCGGCAAGCGTCAAATGCGTCGCCAGCCGGTACTGGCTGACGGAGACGCGGTCGACCAGGCCGGAGGCCACCATCCACCAGCCGATGGCGCCTTGCAGGCCACCAAGCAGCAGAATACCGACCAGCTTTGGCCCAAGGCCGCGCTCGATGCGGCGCGTCGCCCACAAGACCAGCAACGGCAGGCCGAAGACCAGGCCGACACTGCGCGCCAGGATGCGGTGCGCCCATTCCCACCAGAAGATCGATTTGAAGGCGTCCAGGCTCATGCCCTTGTTGAGCTCGGCATATTGCGGAATCTTTTGATAAAGCTGGAATTCCTCCTGCCACTCCGCGTCATTGAGCGGCGGTATCACACCGTGGATCGGCTTCCACTGCGTGATCGACAGGCCGGAATTGGTGAGCCTGGTGGCGCCGCCGACCAGCACCAGCGCAAACAGCACCAGAAGCACGACATACAGCCAGCCGCGCACCAGCGCCCGATTTTTCAAGTCGCGATCGCGGTCAATGTAAGGCGCGGCGGCTGATATGGCGGCCATGGTTGGTCCCGGCAGGTTGACGTGGCGGATTGGTGAACCATCGCAACCCGGCTGACAAGACCGGACGGCGCGGCACGCCGTCGCGCCGCATCTCCCGGGTTGCACAGGCGCGCGGTTGGGCCTAAGCGGAGGCGATCAACGAGAACGCTCATGCCCATCCGCCTGAAAAAGCTGATCGGAACTTTCCTGCTGGTGGCGCTGGTCATCATCTATGCGCTGGTCGCGTCGATCATAGCGGTCGCGCAGCTGTCGCAATCCAGCCCGCTGGTGCACTTCCTGTTCTTCCTGTTCAGCGGCCTGTTCTGGGTGCTGCCTGCGATGGGCATCATCAAATGGCTGATCCTGGAGCCGCCGCCGAAAGGCTGAAGAGCCCGCCCCAGGTCAGATGGTGACCACCATTTTGCCGGCATTGGCCAGCGGCGTCGTTAAGCCCGACAACATGGTGCGGATATGGGCGACGCTCTGGTAGCGGCCGTTGATCGAAATGCGCGGCAGCGCGTGCAGGAAGCCGGCGTGCTCGGCGTGCAGCACGCCGTGGCGAGTGGTCACCGCCGAGGCGTAGCCGGCGTCGCGGGCAAAGCCCACTTCGCGGCAGCCGACAGCGCTGGCGTAACCATAGGGGTAAGCGAGATGACGGGGGTCTTCGCCGAGCTGCGCCTGCAGCTGGCGCCTGACGTCGACGATCTCATGGCGCGCATCGCCTTCGTCGAGCCGCTTCAGATTGCGGTGGTTGACCGTATGCGCGCCGATCGTCACCAGCCTGTGCCCGGCCACGGCGCGGATGTCGTCCCAGGTCATCAGCGTGCTTGGGCGCAAGCCATCGAGGTCGATGCCGTTCGAGTGCGCCAGATCGCGCAGCACGGCGCGCTGATCCTCCTCGCGCACCTCGAGCGTCAGATAGGCATGCAGACGCGCATTGGCGTGGAGTTTCTTGCCGTGGGTCGAGCAGTCTATGGTCACCGGCCCCTTCGGCGTCGCCAGCGTCAAACGCTCCCGCGCGTTGACGATATCCTCGACCACGTCCCACCATAAATCGGCGCTGCCGTCGATCAGACCCGGCGCGACATAGATGGTGATCGGCGCGTCGTGCTTTTCGAGCACTGGCAGCGCTTCGGTCATGTTGTCGCGATAGGCGTCGTCGGCGGTGATGGTGGCGAACTGGCCGTCCTTGCCGCCGGCCTTGATGCGCTCGATCGCCTCGTCGAGGGTGACGAAGGCATAGCCCCTCGACTTCATGTCGGCGACGAGAGCGTCGAGGAATCGCGGGGCGATGTTGAGGTGGCGGTTAACGCCGTCCGGCTTCTCCGGCGTGGCGGTGACCCGATGCAACATGAGGACGGCGCCAATGCCGCCGACAAACGGCTTGGCCAGCGGTGCAAGGCCGGTAAAGCGGGCGATATTAAGCGCCAGTTTCCGAACTGCCTCACCACCGTCGATCATTCATTCACCTTTTGCGCCTAGGCTCGATCCAAGCACGGAACGCGCCGACGCGAACTCCTGATCGCGACGAATACGCCTTAAGGATTGAGGTATGGTTGACGCCACCGCGTCATTTGACGGCAATCGGCTCGCCGCAAGCAAGGCGTCTGCGCGCACGCCGGCTGCCGACCAGACCAGTCTGTCGGTGTCGATCGCAGATGCTGCCGCGCTCGCCTCTTACGGCGAATTCTGCCGTTCGGCGCTGTTTGCGCCGGCGCAAAGCGCGGACTGGGTTCGTGCCTGGACGGCGCAGGCCAATCCCGATGCCGTCATTGCCACGCTGACAATCGAGGACAGGCCGGTCTTTGCACTGGCACTGGAAATCACGCGAACTGGTCCATTCCGCGTCGCCCGCTTCATGGGCGGGCGCCATGCCAACGGCAATTTCGCCGCCGCCGATCCGGCATGGCTGGCAAAGGCAGATGCTGGGGGGATCCGCAGGCTGGTGACGGCGATCGGCAAGGCGCGTCCCGACATCGATCTCGTTGCCTTGGAAAGGCTTCTGCCCGACCTCGATGGTGTTGCCAATCCGCTGGTGGCGTTCTCCAACTTTCCGAGCCCAAACCTGTCGCTCGCCGTCAATCTCGACGGTGGTTTCGATGCGCTGCTGTCGCGTGTGGGCGGCAAGCGCAAGCGCAAGAAGCACCGTTCGCAGACACGAAAATTCGAGGCGGTCGGCGTTCATCGCCGCATCGAGGCGCAGACACCCGAAGACGTGAACCGGCTGCTCGACGCTTTCTTCGAGATGAAGGAGTTCCGCTTCGCCAAGATGGGCATCGCCAATGTCTTCGGCGAGCCGGAGGTGCGGGCTTTCTTCCGTGCCCTCTTCGCCGGCGCGCTGGCCGAGGAGAAACCGGCCTTTGTGCTGCATGGGCTCGAAGTGGCCGGCAAGCTGCGTGCAATCACCGGCTCGAGCCGCTCGGGCAAACGCCTGATCTGCGAATTCGGCGCCATCGCCGAGGACGATCTCGGCCACACCAGCCCCGGCGATTTCCTTTTCTTCGACATCATCGAGGAAGCCTGCCAAACAGGCTTCGATGTCTATGATTTCTCGGTCGGCGACGAGCCCTACAAGCGGCTCTGGTGCGATATCGAGACCCAGCATTTCGAGGTGCTGGCGCCCCTGACGCTGAAGGGACGCGCCCTGGCGTCGGCGCTGCGGCAGGGCGCACGGGCGAAAGCCTTCATCAAGAACAACCCGACGGTCTGGAAGCTGACCAAGATGCTGCGCCGCAAGGCCGCCGGACAGGCAGCGCCCGCTCCCACGGACGACGAAAACTAGCGTTCAGAAATTCAGCGCTTCGCGGAGCGCCGGGCCGGCCCTGACCCGCAGGTCGAGATCTGCCTCGATGTGGTCGATATGGTGCAGCATCAGCCGGCTCACCAACCCGCAATCGCCGCTTTCCAGCGCGCCGACCATTTCCGTGTGCTCACTGTGTCCGCAGGCCGACACGCCGGATCGTCCGTAAAGGGCGATGACCAGCGACGAACGCGCCACCAGCTCCTCCATGAAGCGCTGCAGGATGGCATTGCCGGCGACGGAGGCGAGCAGCAGATGGAAATCGCCCGACGCCTTGATTTCGGAGCGCCGGGCGGTTGGGCCGCGCTCGGCGATGAAGCGGCCTTCCTCGTCGAGCTGCGCGCGGAACGCAGCGATATCGGTGGCTGTGACCCGCCCACAGGCGGCAATGGCTATGCCCGGCTCGATCAGCCGGCGCGATGCGAACACCTGGCGCGCTTCCTCGGGCGAAGGGTTGGCGACGAAGGCGCCACGGTTGCGCTCGGTACGCACCAGCCCCTCGAAGGACAGCATCTGCAGCGCCGCGCGCGCGACCGTGCGCGAGACGTCGAACAGCGTGCCGACCTCGCCTTCCGACAGCTTGGTGCCGGGCGTCAGCCGACGGTCAACGATGGCGTCCCGCAGATTGTCGCGAATCGCCTGGGCGCGATCCTGGTTGGCGCTGTCGGCGGAATGGATCTGATCGGCAATGTTCATGGCGATGATGGTTCCCAGCCTCTTCTAGCGCAACTCGTCGCCTGCGCACGAGAGGCAAAGTGGACACGAAGCCAAAAAAGATTGCATACGATTCTTGTGCAGATCGCGCACAATCGCCCATAATTTGTGCAATGCACAAGATAGCCTACCGGCTAGGCAGTGGGCAAGAACCCCGATTTTTCTGTCGATTCAAACGCTTGGGCCGATTGCCGCCGATTGGCACGCATAATGCTTTGGGTAATGCGACCAAACGGGGAAGCCTGAATGTCCAAAGCCGCCGAGATCGACATCGTCTCCGTTTCGAAAGTGTACGGAACGACGACTGCCGTCGAGGCCATCAGCCTGAAGATACCGGCAGGCACCTATTGCTGCCTGCTTGGCCCCTCCGGCTGCGGCAAGACCTCGACGCTGCGCATGATCGCCGGCCACGAAAGCATTTCGTCGGGCGATGTCCGCCTCGGCAACATCGTCGTCACCGACTTGCCGCCGGCAAAGCGTGGCACGGCGATGATGTTCCAGTCCTATGCGCTGTTTCCGCATCTCGACCTTGTCGACAATGTCGCCTTCAGCCTGAAGATGAAGGGCGTCGACAAGGAGCAGCGCCGTGCCAAGGCGCTCGACATGCTCAAGCTGATGCAGATGGAGGCCTATGCGACGCGCCGGCCGGCGCAGCTTTCCGGCGGCCAGCAGCAGCGTGTTGCACTCGCCCGCGCTCTGATCACCGATCCCGAGGCGCTGCTGCTCGACGAGCCGCTGTCGGCACTCGACCCGTTCCTGAAGATACGCATGCGCGCCGAGCTGAAGAAATTGCAGACCTCGCTCGGCATCACCTTTGTCCACGTCACCCACAGTCAGGAGGAGGCCATGGCATTGGCGGACCTGATCGTGGTGATGAATGACGGCCGCATCGAACAGGCTGCGCCGCCACGAGATGTGTTCGAAAGGCCGGCCACCGCCTTCGTCGCGCGCTTCATGGGCGACCACAATGTCATCTCCGGCCGGGTCACCGGCGCGCGCGACGGCATGGTCGTCTTCGACGTCAATGGTGGCGCCTCGCTCGCCGCCCGCGGGCAAGGCCGGGAGGCGGGCCAGGAGGTGGGCACGCCGATCGACATCGCCATCCGCACCGACCATGTGCGCATCGGCGAAGCACCCTCTCCCGGCCTCGGCTTCACCGGCATCGTCTCCAACATCGAGTATCGCGGCGCCACGGTGAAGCTGTCGGTCACCGGTGCCGGCATCGACGATTTCACGGTCATCATCGACGATTCCGACTTCTTCGCCAAACCCGTCGCCCTTGGCGGCGCCGTACCGCTCGCCTGGGATTCCGAGGACGCCATCGTCCTCGGGCGCCTTCATTCATGAGTTCGCAAAACAAAACAGGGGAATAGGAATGACAAAAACAGTAGAAACAAAGACCGGAATTTCGCGCCGTTCGTTGCTCAAGACAGGTGCGGCCGCCGTCGGCCTCGCCGCAGGCTCGGGCGCCATTAAAGGCTTCCCGACCATCTGGGCGCAGTCCAACATCACGCTGCGCCAGTTCGGCACCGGCGTGTCGAACCTGAACGCGATCGCCGACAAGTGCAAGGCCGACCTCGGCATCACGCTGGAAATGACGGCGACCGATTCGGACGCGGCCGCCCAGCGCGCCGTGACCCAGCCCGACAGCTATGACATCGCCGACATCGAATACTGGATCTGCAAGAAGGTGTTCCCGAGCGGCGTGCTGCAGCCGATGGATGTCAGTAAGCTGAAATACTACGACGAGCTGGTGCCGTTGTTCAAAACCGGCAAGCTGACGCCCGACAGCATCATTGCCCAGGGCACCGCGCCGCACACGGTCGGCTATGTCGAAGCGCAGGACTCAAAGACCTTCGCCAAGGCGCCGACCAAGTGGTTCACCATGGTGCCGACGATCTACAACGCCGATACGCTAGGCATCCGGCCCGACCTCGTCGGCCGCGACATCACCACCTGGGCCGACTATCATGGACCCGGCCTTCAAGGGCAAGACCGCGATCCTCAACATCCCGTCCATCGGTATCATGGATGCGGCCATGATCATGGAGGCCACAGGCAGCATCAAATATGCCGACAAGGGCAACATGACCAAGGAAGAGATCGACAAGACGATCGACTTCCTCATCAAGGCCAAGCAGGCCGGCCAGTTCCGCGCCTTCTGGAAGTCGTTCGACGAGAGCGTCAACCTGATGGCATCGGGCGAAGTGGTCATCCAGTCGATGTGGTCGCCGGCCGTCGCCGCCGTCCGCTCCAAAGGCATCGCCTGCCGCTTCCAGCCGCTCAAGGAGGGCTACCGCTCATGGGGCGGCGGCCTTGGCCTTGCCGCCCATCTCAAGGGCGCCGAACTCGACGCGGCCTACGAATACATCAACTGGTATACGTCGGGCTGGGTCGGCGGCTATCTCAACCGCCAGGGCTACTATTCCGCCAATATGGTCTCGGCCAAGAAGTTCATGTCCGACGACGAATGGGGCTACTGGATCGAAGGCAAGCCGGCCAAGGGCGAGATCAAGGCGCCGGACGGCACCGTCATGGAAAAGGCCGGCGCCGTGCGCGACGGCGGCTCGTTCGAAGAGCGCATGGGCAAGGTCGCCTGCTGGAACTCGGTCATGGACGAGGACCGCTACATGGTGAAGCGCTGGAACGAGTTCATCGCGGCGTAGAGCGGACGCGTTCACTGTGATGTTGCGATCCTTCGCGCCCCCCTCTGTCCTGCCGGACATCTCCCCCACTTGGGGGGAGATTGGCAGCGTCATGGCCGGCTCTTCGTTAGCAACGTTGGAGTTTGGCGAAGGCCGTTATGAGAGTTCGATCTCCCCCCTCGTGGGGGAGATGTCCGGCAGGACAGAGGGGGGCGCGAAGGATCGCAAGTCATCGCGATCACGCGGAGGATTTTCCCAATGACAGTCGCGCTCGAACGCCCCGCCATCGCAGCAGCCAAGCCCGCCAGACGCCGGCGCTTCTCCATCAGTGCCGTCACGCCCTACCTCCAATCGGCGCCGCTGGCGCTCATCCTCGGTGCGTTCCTGCTCTTGCCAATCATCATGATCGTCGTCGTCTCCTTCTGGGATTATGACTTCGCCGCCATGTATCCGGATTTCCTGACGACGAACTATTTCGACGTGCTGGGATCATGGGTCACCTGGAAGACCTATCTCAACACCATCAAATTCGCTGCCATCGTCTGGGCCCTGACCTTGTTCATCGGCTTCTGGGTGGCCTATTTCCTCGCCTTCCATATCCGCACCACCGCCATGCAGATGGTGCTGTTCCTTGTCTGCACGGTGCCGTTCCTGACCTCCAACATCATCCGCATGATCTCGTGGATCCCGGTGCTTGGCCGCAACGGGTTGATCAACTCGGCGCTGGTGCAGTTGGGGCTGGTGCCAAAACCCATCGAATGGCTGCTCTATTCGGAATTCGCCGTGGTGCTGGCCATGGTGCATCTCTACACGCTGTTCATGGTAACGCCGATCTTCAACACGTTGATGCGCATCGACCGCTCGCTGGTCGAGGCCGCGCGCGATGCCGGCGCGTCCGGCTGGCAGGTCTTGTGGAACGTCGTCATCCCGCTGGCCAAGCCCGGCATGGCGATCGGCACCATCTTCGTCGTCACGCTGGTGATGGCCGATTTCTCCACTGTGCAGGTGATGTCGGGCGGCCAGAGCGCGTCGGTCGCACTGATGATGAAGAACCAGATGTCGCTGCTGCAGTATCCCGCAGCCGCCGCCAATGCCGTAGTGTTGCTGGTGTTGGTACTGTTGATGGTCGCGGGCATCCTGCGCATCGTCGACATCCGCAAGGAGCTTTGAGGTGAGCCACGAAAAACGCACCCTCGAATTCTATGTGCTTGCGGTCTTCTTCACTCTGTTCGTGCTGTTCCTCTACGGCCCGCTGTCGGCGATCCTGATCCTTTCTTTCCAAGGCGAGACCGGCGGCCTCACCTTCCCGCTCAAAGGCGTGTCGCTGCACTGGTTCGCCAATCTGTTCGAGCGCCAGGCGGTCGGCGATTTCGGCGGCAGCTTCAAGCGCTCGCTCGTGCTCGGCCTTATGGTGATGATCGTCACCGTCGTCGTGTCGCTGCTGGCAGGGCTCGCTTTCCGGCAAAAATTTCGTGGCGCCACCGCTTTGTTCTACCTGGCGGTCGCCAGCCTCGTAGTACCCTCGATCATCATTTCGCTCGGCATCGGCGTCGTCTTCCAGCAGGTCGGCTTCCGCCCAGCCTGGTACACATCGGCCTTCGGCGCGCACCTGACCTGGACCTTGCCCTTCGGCGTGCTCATCATGTTCGCCGTCTTCAACCGCTTCTCGCCCGCCTATGAGGAAGCCGCGCGTGACCTGGGCGCCAACTCCTGGCAGACCTTCGCCCATGTCGTGCTGCCGATGATCGCGCCGAGCCTGATCGGCGTCGGCCTGTTCGGCTTCACGCTGTCCTATGACGAGTTCGCCCGCACGCTGATGACGTCGGGCACCTTCAACACGCTGCCGCTCGAGATCTACGGCATGACCACCAATGTCACGACGCCGGTGCTCTACGCGCTGGGCACGGTGACCACCGTGTTCTCCTTCCTGGTGATCCTGGCCACACTGGGCGCCATCCTCTATGTTGGCCGCAGGCGGGCCAGGGTTTGATTGTGCAGATACTGGTGGTGAACCCCAACACGACGGCGAGCATGACCGAGACGATCGCGGCGGCGGCGCGCGGCGTTGCCGGCGCCGGGACCGAGGTGATCGCGGTCACCTCCTCGATGGGCCCGGCCTCGATCGAGGGCTATTATGACGAGGCATTGGCCGTGCCCGGCCTTTTGATGGAGATCGCCGCCGGCGAACGTGCCGGGGCTCAGGCCGCCATCATCGCCTGCTTCGACGATACCGGCCTGGATGCGGCACGCGCCATGGCCTCCATTCCGGTCATCGGCATCTGCGAGGCCGCACTCAGTGTCGCCTCCTACATTGCCCAGCGCTTCACAGTGGTGACGACCACCGAACGCTCGCGTGTCCCTGTCGAGGGGCTGGTGCAGCGCTATGGCATGGCCGGGCGTGCCCGCGTGCGCGCCGCCGACATTCCCGTACTCTCGCTTGAAGACGCTGCTTCCGGCGCTGTCGAGAAACTGCGCGCCGAGATCGCCCGCGCCATAGCGGAAGACCGCGCCGAGGCCATCGTGCTCGGCTGCGCCGGCATGGCCGACCTGGCACACCGGTTGCAGCAAGAGTTCGACCTGCCCGTCATCGACGGCGTCGGCGCCGCCCTCAAACAGGCCGAGGCGCTGATCGCATTGGGCCTGTCGACCTCGAAGCGCGGCTCCTATGCCAGTCCGCTGGCCAAGCCCTATCGCGGCGTGCTGAAATCCTTCTCGCCGGGGGTGGTCGCCGCGGAGTGAACGCTATGAAGCCTACCGTCCGCGCATTGTCTCCGCCGGAACTTACCGTTCTCATCGACTGGGCGGCGGCTGAAGGCTGGAACCCTGGCCTTGACGATGCCGCGGCGTTCCGGCCAACCGATCCTGAAGGGTTCATCGGCGCTTTTGTCGACAACGAGATGACCGCCGCCATCTCGGCTGTCGCCTATGGCGGCAACTTCGGTTTCATCGGTCTCTACATCTGCCGACCAGACATGCGCGGCAAAGGCCATGGCAAAGCAGTCTGGAATGCGGGCATGGCCAGGCTGGCCGGCCGAACGGTCGGCCTCGACGGGGTCGCCGCGCAGCTGGCGAATTATCGCCGCACGGGATTCAGCTCGGCGTACGAAACCATCCGCTTCAGCGGCCGTATCGCGACCCCGCCCGTCCGAAGCGAAGGGGTGCGCATGATAACCACGCAACTCGTGCCCGACATCATCGTCTATGACGCCCGCTGTTTCCCCGCGCCTCGACGAGCCTTCCTGCACCGCTGGGCGCAGCCGCCGCATTGCGGGTTCGCCGCGATCAGTTCACTCGGCACCATAGGCTACGCCGTGGCTCGTCCCTGCCGTTCGGGTTACAAGATCGGCCCGCTGTTTGCCGACGACACCGAGACGGCGATGCAGCTCATGGGCAGTCTGGCTGCCGCATGCGAAGGTGGCGACCTGCATATCGACGTTCCTGCCGAAAATTTCGATTTCACCAAGGCGCTTGCAGCGATTGGTTTCAGGCCGACCTTCACCACCACGCGCATGTACAAGGGCCCGCCTCCGAAGGTCGACTCGCGCCGAATATTTGGCGTGACGACCCTGGAGTTGGGGTAGATCCCGGCGCCGGCTGACAGGCTTGGTTTTTCGGGAGCCGGCGGGCGATGGACGAGCCGATCCGTAGTAGCGCCGCCTAAGTCGAATTGTCTGATGTCTCAGGCGGCGCTACGTCGTCCCGGCACGGGGTTACCCGGCGTCTCGTGGCCGATCGGCGTCACCAGAGTGAGGTCGGGATAGCCGCTTTCGATCAGCTCGACGGCGGCCTGCGCCACCTCATCGTCCGCCTGCAGCATGGACATGAAGACCTCGGTGCTGTCGCCGACCAGTCGGCTGATGCCTTGCGCATCGGCCGGTCCGCATTCGACGATGACCAGATCATAGGCGGTGGTCAGCGACTGCATGATGATCGGCAGCCGGTCGGCGGCGCGCATGGCGCGCACCGGATCGGCGGTGCCGACGGGAACGACGTGGCAGTCCGAATAGAGGTCGGCGTGGATGACGTCGCTGAACTGCGCTTCCGAAGCCAGCAGATTGGTGATGCCGGGGAAAAGTCCGCTGTCCAGCATCGGCCGCGACGCCGCGCCCGATGCGGTCAGATCGAGCAGCAACACGCGCAGGCCGGCGTCGGAGACTTCGCGCGCTACCAGCACTGCCGAGGCCGCCGCCTCATCGCCTTCGGGCGAGACGAAGATGGCGCGCGCAGCACCGCTGGCGATCAGCTTCTCCGCCGCCTTCTCGACATCGATCTCGCCAAGGCTGGAGCGGACAGGTTCAGGTTCGGCTTGCGGTTCGGAACCGGCAGCCGCTGCTCCTTCCAGCACTGAAGGAGCCGGCTCGGGCTCTGGCACCAGTTCAGACTCCACGGTCGTCGGCTGATCGTCCACTTCCACGACCTCAGGAGCCGGTTCCGGGTGGACGACCGGCGCCGACATTGCCGGCATCGCAACCTGCTCGATACGCTCGAAGCGCGCCCCTGGGGCCGGACGCATGGCGCGGCCGGAAAACAGCTCCTGCAGCAGCGTGATGACCGACATCAGCAGCAGCGAGCCGACTAAGGCGGCGCCGACGATCGGCACGAGCTTGGGGAAATAGGGTTCCGACGGCACGCGCGCCTCGGAAAACACGCTGGCATCGACCGGCAGGTAATTCTTGCGCGAGGACACTTCGCGGAAGCTCGCCATATAGGATTCAAGCTGCTGGCGCCGGACGTTCGCCTCGCGCTGCAGCGCATCCAGCTGGACCTGCTCCTCGCCGGCCCGCGACGACGCCGCTTTCAGCTTGTTGACGTCCGATATCAGCTGGTTTTCGCGCGCCTGGGCGGTCTGCGCCTGCGTCAGCAACCCGCGCATGATTTTTTGCGCTTCGTTGCGGATCTGGCCGTCGAGATCGGCAAGCTGCGACCTCATCGCCCGCAGGCGGGGATGGTTGTCGAGCAAGGTGGTGGAAAGATCGGCGATGTTGGTTCTGAGCTCGATCTGACGCTCACGCAGCCGCTGGATCAGATCGGAAGACAGCACTTCGGGTACAGCGTCCAGCGAACCGCCATTCTGCAAAGCCTGGCGCACCCTTTCGGCCGTTGCCTCAGCCGAGGCGCGGCTGGCGCGCACACGCGACAGCTCGCTCGATAATTCGGACAATTGCTGTGTCGCCAGCACCGAATTGTTGCCAGCCATCAACAGGTCCGACTGAGCGGAGCGGAAGGCCGCGACCTTGGCCTCTGCATCCCTGACCTGCTTCTGCAGCTCCTCGATCTCCGGCCCGAGGAAGGCGGTCGCGGCGGCGTTCGACTTGGTCTTGGCATCCGCCTGGTAGGCCAGGTAGGCCTTAGCAATGGCGTTCGGAATGTCGGCGGCAAGCTGGGGATCTTCAGAGGAAAATTCGACGGCGATGACGCGGGTCTTTTCCACGCCATAAACATTGAGCTTGTCGCGCATCTTCGTCAGCACGCGCTCTTCGAGCGGAATTTCTTCCGGATCGCTCTTCAGCCCGGCAATGACCAGGAGCCGGGTGACCGGCGACATGCCGAGCGCATCGTTGAACTCGGGCTTGTCGCCCAGCTTAAGGTCGGCAGCCACCTGCTTGAGAATGTCGGACGAGGAAATGACCTGAACCTCGGTTGCTACACCTTCCGCATCGAGCACAGGTTTGTCGTCTTCATTGGTGCCGGCAGGCCGCGTATAGGCCGATTCGCTCAACTGGATTTTCAGCTGCGTCGTGGCCTTATAATGCGGCGTGGCAAGCCACGCGAACGCGAAGGCGAGACCAGTGACGAGAAGCGTGATCACAAGAATGCGCAGCCAGTTCCGCGCCAGGCTGGCGAAGAGCTGTCTCAGGTCGACATCGACATCTGCGGCCGCGGACTGGTCGGACATGCATTCCTGCTCCGGACATGAGGCTAGATGGTAGCGTAAACAACTATGGTAACTCAGCCGTTAAGATCGCGGTAAGCAGCTGTTAGGGTTTGCTGACATCCGGTAAACAAAGCCAGCAAAACTATACGGCTTTTTGTCGATTGCCGCCAAATCGGCCGCGTCCCTTTACCGGCCATTAACCCTAACAGGATGATAACGAACCCAGATCCTTAAGGTTTGCCGCCGTGTCCTGGCGGCCATAGCGACGAAGGTGTGTGTCCGATCATGAAAAGCGCTGCTGGTCTGTTTCGCGCTCTGCTGGCCGTGTCGATCCTCGCCGGCTGCTCCAGCTACCGGCCGACGCCGGCGGCCTTCCACGAGGTACTCGACCAGCCCTATCGGCTCGGCGCCGGCGACCGTGTCCGCGTCACCGTGTTCGAACAGGACGGTCTGACCAACACCTACAGTGTCGATCAGTCCGGCTACATGTCCTTCCCGCTGGTCGGCGCGGTGCCGGCGCGCGGCCACACGGCCCAGCAGCTGGAAAAAGCGCTCGCCGACAAACTGCGCCAAGGCTATCTGCGCGACCCCGACGTGTCGGTCGAGATCGATCGCTACCGGCCGATCTTCGTCATGGGCGAAGTGGGCGCCGCCGGCCAGTATTCCTACGTGCCGGGCCTCACCGTGCAGAAGGCCATCGCGATTGCCGGCGGTTTCTCGCCGCGCGCCAACCAGGAAAGCGTCGACATCACCCGCGACATCAACGGCAAGGTGATGACAGGCCGGGTGGTTACCTCCGATCCGCTGCTGCCGGGCGACACGGTCTACGTTCGCGAACGCCTGTTCTGACATCAACGTGGCGGACCAGCTCAGGATCGTCCACTGCTTTCGCTCACCCGTCGGCGGGATCTTCCGGCATGTGCGCGACCTGACGGAGGCCCAGCTCGCCGCCGGACATGTTGTCGGCATCGTCTGCGATTCGACCACCGGCGGCGAATACGAGGAACGCCTGTTCGACCAGATGAAGGACAGCCTGGCGCTCGGCATCCATCGCACGCCGATGCAGCGCCATGTCGGGCCGGGCGACTTCGCCTCGGCCTGGCGCACTTACAGGATCATCAAGGAATTGCAGCCGGACGTGTTGCACGGACATGGCGCCAAAGGTGGCGCCTATGCCCGTCTGTTCGGCTCATTGTTGCGGGTATCTAGGTCTCGCGTAGCCCGCCTCTATTCGCCGCATGGCGGCTCCCTCCACTATGATGAAACGACGACGACCGGGAAGCTGTTCTTCGCGCTCGAGCGCTTCATGGCGCGCTTCACCGACTGCCTGCTGTTCGTCTCCGACTATGAGCGGCGCACCTATCGCAAGAAGGTCGGCGAACCGCCTATCCCGAACACGCTGGTCTATAACGGCCTGCGCGCCGCCGAGTTCGAACCGGTGGTCGCACAGCCCGACGCAGCCGACCTGCTCTACATCGGCATGATGCGCGACCTCAAAGGACCTGACATTTTCATCGACGCGCTGGTGCTGGCCGGGTCCCAGCTTGAGCGCCGCTTGACCGCGGTCATGGTCGGCGATGGCGACGACCTGCCGCGCTACCATGCGCAGGTGAAACGGCTGGGGCTCGAAAAACAGGTCCGCTTCTTGCCGCCTATGCCAGCCAGGGAGGCCTTTGCACTGGCCGACCTCGTGGTTGTGCCGTCTCGCGCGGAAGCCATGCCCTATATCGTGCTGGAGACGCTGGCCGCAGGCAGGCCGATGATCGCCACGGCCGTCGGCGGCATTCCCGAAATCTTCGGTGAGGGATCCCCTGCCCTGATCCGTCCCGATCCGCGCCAACTCGGCGACAAGGTGGGTGAAGCGCTGCGCGATCTCGACGCATACCGGCGCGTCATGCCTGACACCGCCAGGCTCAGGGCGCGATTCGGCGCCGATGTGATGGCCGCCGAAATCGAAAAGGCCTATTTCGCCGCGCTCAACAGGTAGACGACCGTCCAAAACCACAAGTTGTTCTCAAGGTTTTTTTAGCTCTCTTTCTGCTATCGTCATGGCGGAACCTTGTGGGAAACCCGATGAACGAGACCGACCCCACGCGCCGCTTTTCGGCCGATGCGGTGCGCAAATTCGGCAGTCCTGCCGAGAGCCCCACGCCCGGCGGCATGAACAGTGTTGCCCGCCAGGTCGCCTCGCAATACCGGCGCGATACGATGTCGCCGGTCATGGTCAGCGGCGTACTGCGCATCGTCGAATTCGGCTTGCTGTTCCTGTCGGGGCTCGCGCTCTACTTCCATTTTGTCGGCTTCTTCAACTATCTCGCCTGGCAATATCCGCTGACCATTGCCGCGGCGTCATTCGTGGCCGTGGTGCTGCTCGACGTCAGCGATTGCTACCAGATCTCCGCCTTGATGCGACCGATCTCCAATCTCGGTCGCGTGCTGATGGTCTGGGCCGGCACCTTCGCGCTGATGGCGCTGACGGCCTTCATCATGAAAATGTCGGAGGATTATTCGCGTCTGCTGTTCGGCACCTGGTTTGTCGTCGGCCTGCTTCTGCTGTTCGGCCTCAGGCTGGTGATGTCGAAGCTGATCCGGCGCTGGGCGCGCAACGGCCGCATGGAACGCCGCGCCGTCATCGTCGGCGGCGGCAAGGCGGCCGAGATGCTGATCCGCTCGGTCGAGAAGCAGCCAGACAACGACATCCGCATCTGCGGCATCTTCGATGACCGCGGCGACAAGCGCTCGCCGCCGATCGTGGCCGGCTATCCCAAGCTCGGCACCATTTCGGAGCTGATGGAATTCGCCCGCATCGCGCGCATCGACATGCTGATCGTGTCGCTGCCGCTGACTGCCGAAACGCGCGTGCTGCAACTGCTGAAGAAGCTCTGGGTGCTGCCGGTCGACATCCGGCTCTCGGCGCATTCGAACGCTTTGCAGTTTCGCCCGCGCGCCTATTCCTACATCGGCTCGGTGCCGATGCTCGACATCTTCGACAGGCCGATCAACGACTGGGATTCGGTCGCCAAGCGCGCCTTCGACATCGTCTTCTCGCTGATCGGCATCATCCTGTTTTCACCGGTGATGCTGGCGACTGCCATCGCCATCAAGCTCGACAGCAAGGGTCCGGTGCTGTTCAAGCAGAAGCGGCACGGCTTCAACAACGAGATCGTCGAAGTCTACAAATTCCGCTCCATGTATACCGATCGCTCGGACCCGACCGCCAAGCAGACGGTGACCAAGAACGATCCGCGCGTCACCCGCGTCGGCCGCTTCATCCGCAAGAGCTCGATCGACGAGCTGCCGCAGTTCTTCAACTCGCTGTTCGGCACGCTGTCGCTGGTTGGCCCGCGCCCGCATGCGATTGCCGCGCAGTCGCACAACCTTCTCTACAACGAGGTGGTCGACGGCTATTTCGCCCGCCACAAGGTCAAGCCCGGCGTCACCGGCTGGGCGCAGATCAATGGCTGGCGCGGCGAGATGGACACCAATGAGAAGATCCGCATGCGCACGGAATACGACCTCTATTACATCGAGAACTGGTCGATGCTGTTCGATCTGCGCATCCTGCTCATGACGCCGCTGCGGCTGCTCAACACGGAAAACGCCTATTGAGCGCGATTTCCCATGATTTGTCGCAGGCTGCGGTCAACAAGTTGCCGCCCTCGGCGGTCAATGCCAAGCTGATCGCGCTGATATCGTCGGGCGCGGTGTTTTTCGGCGTCTTCCTGTCAGGCTTCGTCATCGACGAGCCGGCGCCTTACGATCTTTTCATGGTCGGGCTGATCCCGGTGTGGGGGCTGTTTGGACTGCGCATATCGCGTGCCGCCGCGCCGCTGCTCGTGCTGCTGATCACGATGAACATCGGCGGCATGATTGCCATGACGCAGATGGCCGATCTCGCCAACACACCGCTCTATCTCGCCGTGTCGCTTTTTCTCGCTTTCACCGCGGTGTTCTTCTCGTCGGTGACTGCGGTGCAGCCCGGCCTCTACCGGCTGATCTTCATCGCCTATGTCGTCTCCGCGGTGGTGACCTCGCTGCTCGGCATTGCCGGCTATTTCCACGCTTTCCCGGGCGCTGAAATCTTCACCAGATACGACCGCGCCCAGGGCGCCTTCCAGGATCCGAACGTGTTCGGGCCGTTCCTGGTGCTGCCCGGCATCTATCTGCTCTATCTCCTGTTGACCGGCTCGATCGCGCGCATGCCGCTTCTGGCGGTGCCGCTGCTGATCATCACCGCCGGCATTTTCTTCTCCTTCTCGCGCGGCGCCTGGGGCATGTTCGCCGTCTCGGCCATCCTGCTCACCGGCGCCCTGTTCCTGCAAAGCAACAGCGGCAAGTTCCGGCTGCGCGTCATCATCATGAGCATTGCCGCCGTCACCCTGCTGGTGGTCGCCATGGTCGTCATCCTGCAGCTGCCCGGCGTCGGCGAGATGTTTTCCAGCCGCGCCCAGCTCGAACAGAGCTACGACACGGCGCGCCTTGGCCGCTTTGCCCGCTACACGATCGGCTTCGAGATGGCGCTCGAACATCCGCTCGGCATCGGCCCGCTGGTGTTCGGCACCATTTTCGGCGAAGACACGCACGACATCTGGCTGAAGACGCTGATGGATTATGGCTGGCTCGGCTTCGTCTCGTTTCTGTCGCTGACGCTGTGGACGATCGCGGCCGGCTTCCGCATCCTTTTGCGCGACCGGCCGTGGCAGCCCTATCTGCTCTGCGCCTACGTCGCTTTCATCGGCAATATCGGGCTCGGCACATTCATCGATATCGACCACTGGCGCCATGTCTACCTGCTGCTCGGCCTGATCTGGGGCGCGATCGCGCTGGAATACAGGCATCAGCGCGGGTTGCGGGCGGTGGCGGCAAGCTAAACCGACGGGAACGCCGCCGAGTTCGGATGACCCCGCCCTGCTGACGGATTGTCGGGATTTCCTCTATCTCGCGATGCCGGCAACCCGCTCGGGGTATTGCACTGCCAGCATCGATTTGTCGGCGTGATCGGCGAAGATAGCGCTGACCTTTTCGGCGTCGAACCGCGCCCGTCGCTTGCGCTTCTCGTCGTTGAGCAAAATCCCGCTGATGGCGTCGAACTTGCGGCCGAGGTTTTTCAGTATGCCTCTCTTGATCGGCCAGCTGCTGCTGAAACGGCCGGCCCAGGGAGTGCCTTTCGCCAGATCGCGATAGATCGCCATGGCGTCGACCTCGACACCGATCGGCGGACGGTCCCAGGGCTTGCCCCAGGCGAAGTGGCGGGCGTAGCAGCGGCTGAAAGGGATCTGGCTGGTGTAGTTGGTCATCACGTTCCAGAACGGGTGCATCGTCTGCCACCTGCCCTCGAAAGCCACGTTCAACGCACCTTGATCCATCCCGTAAGCCTGCTCGGAGGCCAACTGCCGGGTACGCTCCAGAAGCCCCTCCTGCCTGACCAGCGGCATGTTGAACACCAGCACGCCGGCATTGAACTTCGGCGCCCCTGGCTGCATCGGCAAATGCTGTCGATACTTTACGTCGAAATAGGTCTGCTCGTCGTGTGCGGCCAGCAGCGGAGCGTTGAGCGGGGTGTTGCAGAGATCTGCTATCGATCGGTTGAAAAGCACATCGGCGTCTGAATAGGCGATGCGGTCGTATGGCTCGAATTGAGGCAATTGATCGGCGAACAGCCTGATGTAGGTCGCAAGCGTGGGATGCGTTCCACGATTGAAGTTCGTCGCCTCCATGAACTTCGTTACGTCGATGATGCCGATCCTCCCCTCGAGCAAACGCTCACCGGCAGACCGGTCGTCACTGGGAATGACGCCGGTGTGCAAAATAAAGCCGTCGACGGCGCCGGACAAATCCAACACACGGCGCGCCGCCAAGCAGGTGTACGGAAAATACCTTTGATCGGCGGCGAAAAAGAAGCATGGCTTTTGCGACACAGTCTAATTCTCCTGCCCTGCGCCTTACGGATCAAAGTCGCGAATATCTCAAGCGAAACCGCCGAGTATTTCAGGAAACTGCACGGCCATCGCACCGGCAAGGGCATGCTCGGCATAAATCCTATGCACCTTGCTTCCATCATACCTTGCCCGCCGCCGATACCGATCCTTGGCAGGCAACATCCCCATGATGCCGTCGAATCTGCGAGCGAATCGCCTCATGACGCCTCGCTCGAAGGGAATGCGCTGCCGGAAGGGCTGGAGCCAAGGCGTATCCCTTGCCAGACCGCGCCAGACGGCAAGCGCCTCAAGTTCCACGTCGACCTGGCTCCCCCACGGCTTGCCGCCGGCGAAATGCCGGGCATAGGCTTGGGCGAACCGAAATTCCTTCGTATTGTTGGACATCAAATTCCAGTTCGGATGCATCGTCTGCCACTTGCCCTCGAAGACGATGTTCAGCGCGTTCTGATCGTTCATCTGCCCGGCAACGGCGACATCTCTGGCGCGGTGCAAAAGTCCCTGTTCACGCACCAGCGGCATGTTGAAGACGATGATACCGGCATTGAAGTAAGGCGCTCCCGGCTGCATCGACAATTTGTGCCGGTAGCCTGGGCGGAAGTACATATAATCGTCATGGGCGGCCAACAATGGGGCATGAAGTGTCTGGCCCACCAGGTCACCTATATCCCGATTGAAGAGGACATCACAATCAACATGGGCGATGCGGTCATAGTCCGCGAACTGAGGCAGTTGGTCGGCGAAAAGCCGAACAAAAGTGCCGACATTGCTTGGCCGGAAAGTATGACCGGCCTGCGCAAACAACGCCGATACGTCCATTATGCGAAGGCGATTCTTCAGCAGGCGTTCAGCAACACGCATATCGGCATCGCGTGCGCCGAAATGCAGGATGAAGCCTGGCGTTGCGTCTCCCGAAACGTCCAGAATTCTGCGCGCCGCCAAGCATGCATATGGGAAATAGTTGGCGTCGGCCGCTAGAAAAAAACAGGAATTTGCCACGCGCAGTCCTTCTTATCGGTATTGGGCGAGCCATACCGTCTCGGTATTGGGCGAGCCATACCGTCTTGGCGTTGCGCCGACAAGGCCGGATGCCTCGCGATTTTTCCGGTCCAACGCGCCGTTTTAGCGCTTGCACCATAACCCTTGAAAATATATGGCTTTGCGCGGTCCGGAGTGTAGCGCAGCCCGGTAGCGCACTTGACTGGGGGTCAAGGGGTCGTCGGTTCGAATCCGGCCACTCCGACCAAACAAATAGTTGGCCGCTTCCCCCAAGGTGGCTACCGTCTTTTCGACTTCCCGCAAACAAGGTGCATTCTTAAGCCGCCATGCTGGCGTGCCGCTCGATAAAGAGTTCGATGGGACCTGTGAGAAAAGCAGCCTCCTGCTTGATCTTCTCGTCGCTCCATTCCCACCACCGGATCGCCAGCAATTTCGCAATAACATCCTGTGAAAAGCGATACCGGATAAGCTTGGCCGGGACCCCGCCGACGATCGCGTATGGCGGCACATCCCTGGTGACAATGGCGCCGGCCGCAACAATAGCGCCATCCGCGATGTGGACGCCTGGCATGATCAGCGCTTGGCGGCCGATCCAGACATCATTGGCGATGGTAATGCCGACGGGTTTGCCGCCGTGCGAATTGAGATCGGTCGCGTTCATCATGCGGCTGTGGATCGGAAAAGTGGTTGCAGCCCAAGGCACGTGGCTTCCCCCGGAACATTCAAAGCTCACGTTGCCGGCGACCGAACAGAACGCCCCAAGGGCCAACGGAGTGGCGGCAGACGCTCCAAGCACCTTCTTCCGGCTCACCCCATAGGTGTGACGTCCAACGGTCACGCTTGGGGGCAGCTTGGATCGAAACAGATTCCTCATGCGCAGCCAGCCCGTCACAGTGACCTCTTAAGCTTCTGGAGCAAGAGATCCGCGGGAGTCCGCCATAGACGATATCGACTGGCCTTTGCAACCTGCTGGCCGACTGGCGCCATGCCGTACGCGTTAAAGAACGCATGAACACGCGGCTCAGCGAACTGCTTTTTGCCTCGGGTATTGTAGTGTCGGATCGGCAGGCTATGAGGGCTTATGATTCGGCCGTTTTGAGAAAGGGCTACCCCGAGGCAGAACTGCTCGGGCGCCCAAGTGTCGGTCACCTTATGAACGGCCTTGATAGCGGCGAAGGCGTCCACCATGGCTGTGAGGTTGTCCCGGTGGATCCCGACGATGCCGCTGTTCCACATCGGTTCCTGGCCGGTCAGGACCTGGCCGCCGACGCTGATGTTCTTGCCCGGCAGCGCGTTCTGATAGATGCGATGCGGCCCTTCGCACAGGCGCATAGTGGAATGGGTCGCAGAGATCGAGCGGAAGCCCTTCGACGGGTCACCCACCGGGTACATGTCGGTGTCCATGAAAAGGAGCCGATCTGCTCGCTGCAAAAGCTCACGCATAGCCCCGGCCTTGATACCGAAATGGTAGCTTCCGCCGAAAGACCACTGGTCTTTCTGTTCGGCCGTTATGAGCATTGTCTCAACAGGATAAGCGCGAAATAGGTCAGTCCTGTCCGTTGCGACGACTATTCTGGCGGTCGGGCAATGGTGCAAAAGCTTGAGGGCGCTGAGTAGCGCGCCGCGATGGTAAAGCTCGTTCTCACCATAGGCGATGTAACCAAAAACGTCGTTCATTCCGCCACGTATAATGAGTCGTTCAATCTTCTACTAGCTGCGCTCGCAGTCGTTTTGCTCCCAGAAATCTCCTGCTGAAATCAGCCGACGATTACTACTGGCACACATCGACCCATTCGGCATCGACAATCTGTGCCATGCGCTCAGGGCTCAGCCGCACCGCGGCGTTGGTGGCGCCGGCCGCGGGCACGACTTCATCGAAGGCGCGCAGCGAGACGTCGCAATAGACCGGCAGCGGCGCCGGCAGGCCGAACGGACAGACGCCGCCGACGGGATGGCTGGTAATCGCGACAACCTCATCGGCGTCCAGCATCCGCGGCTTGCCGCCGAAGCGGTCCTTGAACTTGCGGTTGTCGAGCCTCGACATGCCCCCGGCCACGATCAGCATGGTCTCACCGCCGACGCGCAGGCAGATGGTCTTGGCGATCTGCGCCGGCTCCACGCCATGCGCCTCAGCCGCCAGCGCCACCGTCGCCGAACTCGCTTCGGTGACGAGCACTTCGACATCGGGCGCATGGGCAGCCAGGAAGGCGCGCACGGTCTCAAGGCTCATCTCGGCATCGTCCCATTCGAAAAATGCGGTTAGCGTTCACACTGGATAGCTTCACGCTCGGTCGGCGGCAACCTCCCCGCCCCTCGACGGCTGCAGCGGTACCAGGCCAGGCGGGCCGCGCCGCATGTCGGCAATGGAAGGCGCATCCCCCGTGCGGGAGATGTGTTCGGGCTGCTGCCTTGGTAGGTCGCAATGGACCAGGGCCGGCGCTGATGCTGTGCTCCCACGACCAACCGGAGAGATCATCATGCTCAAGCTCGCCTCGGCTCTGGCGCTGCTGCTTGTCGGGACGGCGCCGCTGCTTGCCGACGACATGCCGATAAACGCGGACGCCATCAAATGGGGCCCTGCTCCTGCTGTCCTGCCCGCCGGCGCGGACATGGCTGTCATCGCCGGGGACCCCTCGAAGGATGGCATCTACGTGCTGCGGTTGAAGCTGCCGGCCGGCTACAGGATTGCCGCGCACAACCATCCCACCTCGGAGTATGTGACGGTGATTTCCGGCAATTTTCATATCGGCATGGGCAACAAGCTCGACGAGACCAAAGGCATCGAACTGACCGCCGGCGGCTTCGGCGTAGCCCCACAGGGAATGAACCATTACGCCTGGACGACAAGCGCTACGATCGTCCAGGTTCATGGCGAGGGGCCGTTCGCGATCACCTACGTCAACCCGGCGGACGATCCTAGCAAGAAGTGACATTCGCCATTGGGCGAATGCAACAAGCCCGCCAGGGCAAACCATGGCGGGCTTGTTGAACGACGCTTGGCCGTTGTTTATGAAACGGACCGGTTTTCCACAGGCGCCGTGGGCGCCGGGGCATCGATCAGGGCCGTTTCCGGCAATTGCAATGCTGCGGCGATCCGGCGAAGTTTCGTCGGATCGGTGTCCTTGCCGCTCTCTATGTCGGCAATCTCGCTGGTCGACAGACCGCAGGTCAGGGAAAGCTCTTCAATACTGTATCCCTTTGTCTCCCGGATGGCTTTGAGGCCGGGGTGCTCAAGCGCTACATCGGCCGCAACATCGGCCGCCAGCCTGGAGAAGGGTTCGTGCTTTGCAGTTTGGGGCATTGGCAACTCCATGGGGCTAAAGAGTTTTGGATCAAATGATAGGGTGTTGCCTGAGAGCCGGGACAATGCCCGCTTGACGGCGATTTGCCAAGGCCCAAACCGACCGTCACAGCATCGTGAACCGGCGTCAAAACCGCAGGCGCCAGGGCACATATAGGATCTCCGCCCCGATCTCCCAATCAAGTTCTTTTGAAGGGCCGCACGCCGAAGTGTTCAGCGGTTTTGCGCCGCTCGCGCGTTAGCCTGATGTTGCTGGCAGTCGCATCGGGCCAGCTTTTCCCAAGAGGATCAGATCCATGACATTCAAGACATCAGCCATCGTGCTCGCCACGATTTCAGGCCTCGCCGGCGCGAGCATGGTCGCGGCGCAAGCCGCCGAGGCCGTGCGCATTCGCGGCACGGTGACCGCCTTTGCCGGAGCGACGCTGACGGTGAAGACCCGCGAAGGCGCTACCGACGCCATCGCGCTGGCTGAAGGGTGGAAGATTTCCGGCGTCGCCAAGGCGGATGCCGGGGATATCAAGCAAGGCGATTTCCTCGGCATTGCCTCTGTTTCGAAGGCCGATGGCGGCAGCGGCGCGCTTGAGGTGGTGATCTTCCCGGCCGCGCTCAAAGGCGCCGGCGAAGGCGACCGCCCGTGGGATCTCGAGCCCAACAGCCGGATGACCAACGGCACGGTCGCCGATGTCACCGAGATTGCAGGTCGCACGGTGACGCTGACCTACGACAATGGCCAGAAAAAGCAGATCGCGATCCCGCAGACGACGCCGGTGGTGACCTTCGCGCCGGCGACGCCCGCCGACCTCAAGCCTGGCTCTGTGGTGTTCGTCAACGCCGAGCGCGGCAGCGACGGCAAGCTGACCGCGGGCCGGGTCGTGGTCGGCACCAACGGCGTCATTCCGCCAATGTAAGTTGCCGACGAAGCGGCCAGACACAATCCAGAAACAAAATTCTACAGTCCGGAAAAACTGTCGAAAAGTTCGGAGGCGATAGTCATGACTGCGGGGTTCACCGGGACCGATCTTGCTCGGTGACGGTCAAATTCAGCCCGCGCAGAAAAGGAAACGAAGTCATGAAGAAGTCCCTCCTGTCGGCTCTCGGGCTGGCTTTTGCCCTGGCTGTCTCTCTGCCCCTCATCGGCGCCAGCAGAGCCGACGCAGCATCGCTGCACAAGAAGCATCACCATCATCATCATCACAACAAGCATCACCGCCATCACCATCACCACCACCACCACCACCACAACAAGGTGGAGGCCAAGAAGGCCTGACACGGCCGACTTGCCCAACGGGAAGGCTGGCCCTGGAGTCCTCGCCAAGGCCGCCTTCCCGTTTGTTTTTGCCAGGCGACATGTGGAAAAGCTGAAGGCAGGATTCGATGGCGCCGATGCGCCAGAACGCGAGCAACCACAGCGCACCCCAACGAACGTATCAGGCGCAAGGCCGACAACACAGCGGTTGCCAGTTGCAGGACACCACGGGTCTCTCAATGCTGTCGGAACCCGCTAGGACGGCGCCGCGAACGCGAGCACTATTGCGATCAAAATCAAAAGCGGTCCCATCCATTTGAAATGCTTCGCGACCTGCAGCCACCATGGCTGCTGACCTTTCTGGGCCTGAAAAGGACTTTGGAGCAGCCCAAAACCAACGCCTGTCATCCACAGCCCAGCGCAGAACATGATGAACTCGTCGATGTAATTTGCGACCACGCCCGTCTCCTCCGCCGGTACCTTTGGACTGGCGTTATAGTCGCAGCCGGGAGTGGCAGAAAGCGCGGTGCCAAGTGGCGGCAATGACTGCTGCCGCCACCTGACAAGAGCCGGGCGCGGACTCGGTCTTGGCCGGCCATTTGGGCACGCCACGGTGTGACCTTCGCATGGGATGCCGCGCCGCTACCTCAGCGGCCTTCACGCGAAAATGCATGGTCGATGCCGGCCCCGCCAGGCGCCGTCCGTTGGCGAAGGCTAAAAATCGACGTCGCGAAAAAACGCGAAGAAAATTCGAACCACGCATGAACCTTTGCTTTGGAGGCCGCACTAACCGGCATGGACGCCGAGAAGGCGATCCCAACACAGAAGGACGCCATGGTGGCGATCCTCGATCCAGAGAAGGAAATGCTCAAATGACCAACTTCAAGCGCATCACGCTCGCCGCGGCCCTCATCGTCTCGGCCTTCGGTTCGGCTTCCGTTCCGACCTCGGCTTTCGCCAACGGCACGCATCCCACGGGCGACGGCGGCGCGGTTTGCAAGGGCTCCGGTCATTGCCTGGTGCTCTCGATCGAGTGCAAAGGCACCTATACCGACGCCACGGACAAGAATGGCACTGTCTATGGCAAGTGCAGCCAGACCGCGCAGGTTTCGCCGCAGGCCAAGATCAAGCTCGCCAAGTAATCGGCCGCAGATCAGGGAAATGCGGTCGTCCGCGGGACGGCCGCCATTTTCTTTTTGTTTTCGTGAATTGTTTTAGCGCCGGCTGAGCAACAAGCTGGCGAGAAGGCCGACCACGACTAACCCAACAGCAGCGGCTGTTGCCGGACGATCGCGCGCCGTCTTTTCGATCGCCCTGCCCTGCTTCCTGATCGCCGGCAGCGCATCGCTGACAAGGTCGGCAAGCTGCCCATAATAGTCCGAAGCGGCATCGCGCCCGTCCTCGTAGTAAGCACCGCCGCGTTTGGCCACGACTTTGCGCAAGGCGGCGAGCTCTTTGGAAAGGGTCGCGACCTGCTTTTCGAGATCGAGATCGGAGAGGGTCGAAAGCGATGCCATGATTGTTTTCCTTCTTTTTGAGAGAAGGCCAAACGCATGGCCGCAGAACCGGTTCCGGTCTGCTTGCCCGAGGCAGCGGAAAGGTTAGCGCACCTGGTCGAGCAGGCGCTTGCACTCCAGGAGGTCAAACAGCGCCTCCTGCAGCAAGGCCCGGTTGTCGCGCGACAGTTTCGATGCGCCGGGCTGGACCGGACCTTCCTCCTCGGTCTTGCCCAGGCCGAAAAAGCGGCGGCTGGGTTTTACCTTGGGCTGGCCGACCAGCATCTCGTCATCCATGCCGCGCGGCTGGGCGGCTGGCGTCAGCGGCACCTGATCGGCCTGCCTGCGCTGCGAGATCGCTTCGACGGCAGCCATGTCGCCATTGCCGATGGCGACCAGGAAATGGTTGCCGTTCTCGCGCAGCAGTTTCTGCACGCCCTTGATCGTGTAACCCTGGTCGTAGAGCATGTGGCGGATGCCCTTGATCAGTTCGACATCCTGTGGCCGGTAGTAGCGGCGGCCGCCGCCGCGCTTCATCGGCTTGATCTGGTTGAAACGGGTTTCCCAGAAGCGCAGCACGTGCTGCGGCAGATCGAGATCCTCCGCGACCTCGCTGATGGTGCGGAAAGCGTCGGGGCTCTTGTCCATGGGCGAAATCCTCACGCTGGACGGCGATCCGGCCCAGTCTGCCGAATCGGGTATCATTTCAGCGGTTTATGAAACAATATTCAAGCCCGGCGTCAAAACGGCCCGGCGTTTTCAACCGAAGCCTGCGGCAGAACCTATTTGCCGCCCTTGGCCTTGCTGTTCTGGTGCGAGCGCAGGATACGGCTTTTCAGCACGTTCGACGACTTGAAGGTCATCACCCGGCGCGGCAGGATCGGCACTTCCTCGCCGGTCTTGGGATTGCGGCCGATGCGTTCGTTCTTGGAACGGACGTGGAAGGTGGCGAAGGACGACAGCTTCACCGTCTCGCCGCGTACGATGGCTTCACAGATTTCGTCCAGCACCGCTTCGACGAGTTCTGCCGATTCAGTGCGTGACAAGCCGACCTTACGGTAAACAGCTTCGGCAAGGTCGGCGCGCGTAAGTGTCTTTCCCCCCATGCGACCGTCCCATCAGTTCAAAAAACATAAATCGATACAGGTAAAGGCAGAGCCTAAGTAATTGATCCGGCAAGGTCAAGGACCGAAACCGGACCGTTCGGCACTTACCAGCGAACGAGAACCGCGCCCCAGGTGAAGCCGCCGCCCATCGCTTCCAGGAGCACGAGATCACCCTTCTTGATGCGACCGTCGGCGACAGCCACCGAAAGCGCCAGCGGCACGGAAGCAGCCGAGGTGTTACCGTGCAAATCGACGGTGACCACCACCTTTTGCTCTGCAATCCCGAGCTTCTTGGCCGAAGCGTCAATAATGCGTTTATTGGCCTGATGCGGCACGAACCAGTCGAGGTCGCCGGCGGTTATGCCGGCCTGCGAAAACGTCGCCTCGATGACATCGGTGATCATGCCGACGGCGTGCTTGAACACTTCGCGGCCTTCCATCCTGAGATGGCCGACCGTGCCGGTGGTCGAGGGACCGCCATCGACGAAAAGCTTGTCCTTGTGGGCGCCGTCGGAGCGCAGGCTCATCGCCAGCACGCCACGGTCGGCAATGCCGCCGGTGCCCTCATCCGCTTCCAGCACCAGCGCGCCGGCGCCGTCGCCGAACAAGACGCAGGTCGAGCGGTCGCTCCAGTCGAGGATGCGAGAAAAGGTCTCCGCGCCGATCACCAGCACGCGCTTGGCGAGGCCGCCTCTGATGTAGAGGTCGGCGGTGGTCACCGCATAGACGAAGCCCGAGCACACCGCCTGCAGGTCGAAGGCAAAGCCGTGATGCATGCCGAGCCGGTTCTGGATCTCGACGGCGGTCGCCGGAAAGGTGTTGTTGGGCGTCGAGGTCGCCAGCACGATCAGGTCGATGTCGGCAGGCGTAAGACCAGCATTGTCGAGCGCTGCGCGCGCCGCCGCCTCGCCCAGCGACGCCGTCGTCTCGTCATCGGCGGCTATATGACGCTGGCGGATGCCGGTGCGCTGGGCGATCCACTCGTCCGAGGTCTCGACCATGCCTTCGAAATCGGCATTCTTCATGATGCGGCGGGGCAGCGCAGCACCGGTGCCGCGCACGACTGATCTGATCAAAGCTCTTTCCTATTCCTTTTCGTCGACGGTGGCGTCGGATTTCCTGCTTGCCTGGGCATGCGGGTTGCGCGCATGGAACAGGTCGAGATCGGCCTCGATGCGGTCGATCAGATTGTTGCGCACCATGTCATAGCCAAGCTCGATGGCCGCCGCGAAACCGTCCGAATCGGCGCCGCCATGGCTCTTTACCACGATGCCGTTCAGACCCAGGAAAACACCGCCATTGGAGCGGCCCGGATCGAGCTTTTCGCGCAGGCGGTCAAAAGCGCCCCTGGCGAAGACATAGCCGATCCTGGCCATCAGCGTGCGGTTCATCGCGGCGCGCAGATAGCCTGAGATCTGGCGCACAGTGCCTTCTGCCGTCTTGAGCGCGATGTTGCCGGCGAAGCCCTCGGTGACTACCACGTCGACCGTGCCCTTGCCGATGTCGTCACCCTCGACGAAGCCATGATAATTCATCGAGGCCATGTTGGCCTCGCGCAGCATGCGCCCGGCTTCCTTGACCTCTTCCTGTCCCTTGATCTCCTCGACGCCGACATTGAGCAGGCCGACTTTCGGCCGGTCGATGCCGAACACCGAGCGCGCCATGCCGGTGCCGAGAATGGCAAAGTCGATCAGCTGGTGCGCATCGGCGCCGATGGTGGCGCCGACATCCAGCACCACGCTCTCGCCGCGCATCGTGGGCCAGATCGCCGCGATCGCCGGACGATCGATGGTCGCCATCGTGCGCAGGCAGAACTTCGACATCGCCATCAGCGCGCCGGTATTGCCGGCCGAAATGCAGGCCTGCGCGCTGCCACTCTTGACTGCTTCGACAGCCTTCCACATCGACGACTTCCAGCGGCCGTGGCGCAGCGCCTGGCTCGGCTTGTCATCCATCCTGACCGCGACTTCGCAATGGTGGAACTCGCTGACCTCGGCCAGTTTGGGAAATTTGGCGAGTTCGGGGCGCACCAATTCCTCGCGCCCATATATGACGAAGCGGATGTCGGGACGCCTGACGGCGACCGTCATGAGTGCCGGGATGACCACGTTTGGCCCGTGATCGCCACCCATGGCATCGATGGAAATCCTGATCACGCGGTCTTTATCTCACTAGCTTGGGCCAGGGCACATGGCCCGCGAAAGAAATACTAAACTCGCGAAATTCGGGGGCTCGCGAAGGTTCGGCGAAAATAGCGGTTTTGGGCTGCCGCACAACCGGCTTTTCTCCGATCGCTTCGTGTTTTAGGATTTTCCAAGCAAGGATCGCAGCTTTTGCTGGAATTCATTCTCGACGGGCTCGTCCGGGCCGGCGGCATCGAGAGAGGCGCCTGCCTTGCGCGGATAGGGATCGATCGCCAGCCCGAAGAACTGTTCGGCGAGCGCGCCGACGTCGATCGTGTCGCCGGAGAATGTTTCCGGGCCGTCTGGCCCGTCGGCGTCGAGCAGGATCTCGCCGCCGCCTTCGAAACCTTGCCGTCCGAGTTTGGATTGTTCGGGCAAGAACAGCGCCTCGACCTCCTCGTCGATATGGGCCGCGACCGGCTCAAGGGTGACGATGCAGGCCTGGGTGATATCAGCCTCGACGCGGCCGCTGACCTTGACGCCATTGCGCTTCCACGGCGCCACCAAAAGCTCAGCACGGTAGTTTTCGACCGAAAGCAGCTCGTGCTCGCGCGCAAGCATTGCGCGCTGCGCGGCGTCGGCGTCGATCACCACCTGCAAACCTTTGTGCGGCAGGCGGCCGACATTGGCCGCGAATGAGACCGGGCTAGGCGTGTCCACATGTTTCATCTTGGTCTCCCCTCCTCACTCCGCTTTCGCGACGGGAAACGCCACGGCACCGGAAACGATCGATTCGGACGGCTGTGCTTCAAGCTGCCTGGCGGCATCGATTACATAGGACGCCAGCGGCAAGGCTTGCGGCCAGGCGCCGGCATCGGGTCTGACATTGCGCGCCAGGGCGGCAGCAAGCGCGTCGCGGTCGCTGCGTCCCAGCGCGTCGTCATAGGCGGCGGTACGGCCGTAGAACATTTTGGCCAGCCTCTTCATGCGCTTGGGCACGCCGACATCGCCAACGCCCAGTTCCCGCAGCGAATGCTCGACATCGAGAAAGAACTCGTCGATCAGCACCTGCGCGACCTCTTGCGCGACGCCCTCTTCGCCGCGCAGCCGGTGCTGAAACAGGAACATATGCAGCGACAGCATCTCGAAACGGCCGAGCGGCGTATCCGGCACATTCCAGTGGGAATAAAACACGGTCTGCCGCGCCGCCGCCACGATTTGTGCGTAAAGCGCCTCGGTGATAGCGCGGTTGGCGTTGCGTTCGCGGCCAAAAAGGCGCTGGAACATTGAGGGTGGTCTCCTGGGGACCGATTGTTTGAATGGGCCTTGTTGCATCGGCAAGCAAGCTGGTTTACCGGTTTTGCCGCCCAGCGCAAGTTGCGGCCAGCTAATGGAGTTGTTGTTGCGCGCGCTGAAATTCAAGTCGACTTTTCTGCCTGGGGCCACCGCCGCGGTTTCGCTGGTGCTGGTGGCTTCCGCGCTGTCGGGCTGCAATTCGTCCAAGATGTTCGGCGACCTTAACCCTAGCGAGACGCTGACGCAGGGCTATGTTATCGACCAGCAGGCGGTCGATTCGGTGCCGGTGGGCTCCAGCCGCGAACAGGTGCTTCTGGCGCTCGGCACGCCATCGACGAAAGCCACCTTCGACAATGAGGCGTTCTATTACATTTCGCAGACGCGCAAGCGCTATGTCGCTTTCGACAAGCCGCGCCTGGTCGACCAGAAAGTGCTCGCGGTCTATTTTGGCGAGGACGGGCGCGTCACCCAGATTGCCAATTACGGTCTGAAGGACGGCAAGATTTTCGACTTCATCTCGCGCACCACGCCGACCGGCGGCAAGGACCAGAACTTCCTCAGCCAGATCATCAAAGGCGCCAGCAAGCTGGCGCCCCCCATTCCTGGCGGCGGCGCCTAAGAAGCGACCGCCTTCCTCAGATTTTTGCTTCCCCCGAAGCGACACCATCTCAGGCGACCAAAAGCCCGCGGGAGCGATCCTGCGGGCTTTTGTTTTGAGGTCATGCGGCCGCAACACCCGTCGCGCTTTGCCGCGCGTGGCCTGTTCGGCCGCCGGGCTCCAGCGAGGCGCGGTGCACAGCCGCACTCTGCCGCGCTTCCGAAGGCGTCATGCCGAAATGCCGGCGGAAGGCGTGGTTGAAGGTCGAGAGATCGCCGAAGCCGGCGTCGAAGGCGATGGCGCCGATGGTGCGGTGTGCCAGGCGCAGGTCGGATAGCTTGCTGCAAACCAGCGCCAGCCGCCGGCCAAGCACGAACTGCGACAGCGAGGTACCCTCACCCTCGAACAGCTTTCTGATATAGCGCGCGCTGACGCGGTGGCGCCCGGCCAGCGCGTCCGACCCGACATCGCCGGAAGCCAGATTGCTTTCGATATCGGCTTTGATGGCGCGAAGCCGCGCGGCGCGTATGCCGCGGCCTGCGGCGACCTCGGTGGCGTCCTGCGTTGCCCCGACCACGACCGCGACAAGGTCCTGTATGTGCTTGGCGGCAAGCCAGCGCAATTCGGACGCGGCCAGGTTCGGCTCCTGCATCAGCAGACGGACATAGCTGGTCAGCAGCAAGAACTTTTCGCCCACGCATGACATCGGCGTCATCAGGGCGGCATCCGCATTCGCAGCCATGGGCCCGAGCGCTGCCTTGGGGATGGTGATGAAGAGATGATGCGACATCGCCCGCTCGATCACATGCGGATCAGAGGAGGACAGAAGGATTGCCTGGCCGGCCTCGATGCTGGCCTCGCGGCCGAGATGCGAGAAGGTGGCAGCGCCCTCCAGACACATGAAGAAAATGTAATCATCGGTCCCCTTGGCCACGGCGCGGGAACGGATGGTGCGGAAGGCGGTGGTCCTCGAACCGGCAATGCCGACGCCCGGCAGCCGCAGGATGGTCGCGTCGACGGAGAGCTTTTCCTCCGTGACGTTAAAATCCATGTCGGTCACCATCCGGCGCAACAGGTCGCAATAGACGTTTCGCCATTCCGCTCGCGGCCACATGGCGGTCGAAAAGCGCGCATGCGCAAACTCGGGGGGTCGAATAGTCATGGGGTACTCCCAAGCGATTGTCTTCATTTCACTGTCGTTCGTAAGTCGAGGCTCGTTCCATGAACGGCCTCTCATCCGACGGCGGCAATCGGGGGGCAGTGGATGGCTACAATGATTTGCGCATTTGGACAAAAGACTATTTACGAAGCTATGGATGAGCTTTGTTCATTCATGCTAAGGAACCCATGGGCGGGATCGGGTAACGGCAAATGACAAGACGGCTTCCACAACTGGAATCCATTCGTGCTTTCGAGGTCATTGCCCGGCTGGGCAGCTTCAAGCGCGCCGGCGATGAGCTGAATGTTACGCCAAGCGCGCTCAGCCACCGCATCGCCGATCTCGAAGCCGATCTCGGCGTGCTTCTGTTCACCCGCCATGTCCGCCGCGTCGAACTAACGCTTGAAGGCGAAAGATTGTCCGCGGGCGTGCGACGCGCATTGCTGGAAATCCAGAGCACGATCGCGAGTGTCGCGCGCAACGAGCGCACGAGGCTGAGGGTCACTGCCATTCCTTCGCATGCCGTACGCTGGCTGGCCCCGCGTCTGCACAGGTTTCGCAAAAAGCATCCCGAAACAGAGATCGACATCAATGCGGATCTTGCAGTCGTCGACCTTTCGCAGCGAACAGTCGACATCGCATTGCGGTTCGGCGGCGGACACTATCCGGCCGTCGAGACCGAATGGCTGATGGCAGATGCGATCTTTCCTGTCGTCAGTCCCGACTATCTCGCCGCCAACGGCCCGGTCAGAGACCAGCACGATGTGCTGCGACTGTTTCGCATCCTCGACACGACGGCCGAAAATGACGAGAGCGGCGCCAATTGGCGCCACTGGTTCGAGAGAAACAATCTGCCGCTGGATACGGTTGGCGACGGCATGAATCTGAACGGAACCTTGCTGGCGGTCGAAGCGGCGGCGAGCGGTCTGGGCGTCGCCATCGCGAGGAAGTCGCTGGTCGAGAGCGATTTGCGCACAGGCAGGCTCGTCCGCCTCCTGACAACGGACATACCGACGAACTGGAACCACTACGTCGTCGTCCACCCGTCCATCTCCGCCTGGGAGCCTGCCAGATCATTCATCAACTGGCTGAAGGCGGAAGCCGGCGACAGCGCCGGCGCCGGTTGACCTCGGCGGCCGTTTGGGAACTCTCCTCGGGAGGTCAGCAGAAGGCGCCCCCCGGTGCTCACGGACTCATTGCACCGGCCGGTTGGTCATCCTTGCGGCCCGACTGGTTCGCGGCCTTGGCGGCAAGCGCTGCCGCCATCTGGCTCTCCAGCTCGCGCAGCTTGGCGTCGAGTGTCGCCATGCCGCCCCAGCCGAATGTCGCGCGGTACAGCGGTGCGATCTCGGGCGTCAGGAATTCGACGAGGGTTTCGTCCTCGACCCAGACCTTGAGCACCTTGAACAGGCGCGCATCGATCAGCTCGCTATGCCAGCCCATGCGGGCGGCAATGCCCTGGATGGTTTCGGTCGAATTGGGCGTGCTGAGCAGCACATGCGAGCCGGAGCGCAGGCGCATGTTCGGGTCGAAGCCGATGCCGAGCGGCGCTTGCTGGTCCAGAACCGTGCCGCACGGCAGGATTTCGATCAGCGAGCCGAAATCGTCGCCGAGGCAGACGAACCATGCTCCCTCAGGAAATGGCGGCGACGGCGCACGAACCGCGGTGGCGACAAGCATTTCGGCAAGGACGCTGGCGACGGCCTGCGGATCGCGGGCGTTGAATGAAGCGTGGTGCAGCATGGCAATACTCCTGTTTCAACGGCGGCGGCCGGCAGAAGTGCCGACCCATGCCGCGGCGTTCCGCGAAAACTGAATCACCGGCTGAGCGTCAGGATGACCGCGGCAAACAGGCAGGCGTATTCGGCCAGTCCAAGCACAAGGCGCAGATTGTGGTTGGCCGCCCAGCTGTCGCGCGTCTGCGCCCAATCATCGGGGATGGTCACCGGCGTCCAGCTCAGCACCTGTTTGTTGAGCGGCACCTGACGGCTGACGGTGAAGCCAATGTCGATCACCACCAGCGCCGCGGCGACGATCGTCAGGATGCGCGGCAGGCCGGCATCGACCGCAAACATCGCCGTCGCCGCGATCAGCACCAGCGTCGTCAGCCTGACGACCGGCATCACCCGGGTAAACGTCCGGTCGCGCATCTGATGCATGGCCATGTACTGGCCGGCGGTAAGATCATCGATGCGAAAATCATGGATTACGCCCGAGACGTAGATGCCGGCAATAATTCCAGCCAGCGCAAGCGAAGCCGTCATCAAAAACATGTCCATGTCTTTTCCTGCCGAAATGCCTTTCCCTGCCCGAAATCGCCGCGAGGGCGAGCAGACACCGCGTCGATCGCAATGTCCTGGCCATGGCCGGGGTATTAAAGCAGGCGAACGGTCCGGGCTTGGGCAGAACGGAACGATGTTTTGGGCAATGCGGCCCTCCGATTGCATCAAAACATCAAGTGCCGTGAGATCGAAACCCATCAGCAAACCTTGACGCGTACTTGCCAGCGACCGGTCAAATTCGTATCAGACCGTGCTGGCCAATGGCGCATCACGCTGAATTGGGAGTAGCATCCGTGCCGGAAAAAACCCGGACAAAACCGACAGGCTGGATGGCGACCGGAACGGCTGACAGCCAAGTGGTCACGCCTGACTGGATGCCCATCGAGCAGGTGACGATCGATGGCGTGAGGGTCAAGGAGATCAGGCCGGTCGCAACCTCCACCGGCTATCTGACCGAGATCTTTCGCGAGGAGTGGGAGCTCGATTCGGAGCCGGTCGGCCAGGTCTTCCAACGCACCTTGTATCCCGGCGCGGTGACGGGCTGGCATGCCCATGCGGTGACGACCGACCGGCTGTTCTGCTGCGTCGGCAGCGTTCGCATTTCGCTGTTTGACGGACGCAAGGCCTCGCCGACCTTCGGCGCCGTCTGGCACAAGATTATCGGCCCGCTGCGCCCGGCGGTCGTCATCATTCCGCCCGGCATATGGCATGGTGTTGTCTCGCTCGGAGCGGAGACGGCGGTGCTGCTCAATCTCGTCGACAAGGCCTATGCCTACGATCAGCCCGACCATTGGCGCCTGCCGCCAGACACCGACCACATTCCCTACAAACTGGTGTAGCGTGGAAGCATCGGCGCAGCGCGACCAGGCCGGCGGCGAACCGCTGGTCTCGATCGTGATCGCGACGCACAACCGGCCGGCAGCGCTGCGGCAGGCATTGACCAGCGTCATGCGCCAGACGTTGCAAGACTGGGAAGCCTTGGTCATCGGGGACGATTGCAGGCCGGATACGGCGGCCGTTGTCGCTGAATTTGACGATGCCCGCATCGTCTACATCGATCTTCCCGTCAATTTCGGCGAACAGTCCGGTCCCAACAATATCGGCTTTGCCAGGGCGCGTGGCCGCTTCGTCGCCTTGCTCAACCACGACGATCTGTGGTTTCCCGACCATTTGGCGGCGACGACCGGCTGGATCGACGCCACAGGCGCCGACGTGGTGCTGGCGCGCGGTGCCGTCATCCAGCCGCCGTCGGCGGCCGGCAATCCTGTCAATTCGATCTTCGGGATCGGCAAGGATGGTTTTTACGACCCCGTCACGACGGAAGGATTTGGCTCAGCACACATGTTTCGCCGCGCTTCGTTCAGCCTGCTCGGACCTTGGCGACCCGCCAGCCAGTGCTTTTGCGAAAGCTCGCAGGACTGGCTGTTTCGGGCATGGCGAAAGGGCGCGGTGATCGCGACGATGCCGCACCTCACGGTGATCAAGCTGCATTCCGGCATACGCAAGGGTTCCTATCTCGGCGACAATGCGCAGGAACAGAAGGATCTTCTGGACGCCATGCAGACGCCGGACGCCTTGCGCGTGAAAATCCTTGGCTGCGCGGGCGAACCCATTCGCCTGGCGGCATCGAGTTATCTCAGGCGCAGGCTGATGGCGGCTCTTGGCATCCATCCCCGCGCCCGCGCCTTCCGCCGCAAGTATAAGCGAGGCGCCTTCCTTGCCAAGCTGCGGCGCCTGCGTGGCCTGGCGCCGATGCCTGAGCGCGAACCTGGCGTGAGCGAATTGCTCGATCGCTACAGCAAGCGCGGCGATGCCGGCACCGAGCCGGATGAGGGTTGACTGCCACCAGCGTAAATCTCAAACAAAAACCCGCGGGATCGCTCCCGCGGGTTTGTTCCTGAAGCAGTGGCGTTGCCTTAGCCGTGCGCGAGCACGGCCAGCAGCAGAAGCGCCACGATGTTGGTGATCTTGATTGCCGGGTTGACCGCCGGGCCGGCGGTGTCCTTGTAGGGATCGCCAACCGTGTCGCCGGTGACCGAAGCCTTGTGCGCTTCGGAGCCCTTGAGGTGCTTGACGCCGTCCTTGTCGACAAAACCGTCCTCGAACGACTTCTTGGCATTGTCCCAGGCGCCGCCGCCCGAAGTCATCGAGATGGCGACGAACAGGCCGTTGACGATGACGCCGAGCAACGAGGCGCCGAGTGCCGCAAAGGCGGACGCCTTGGAGCCCGAGATCAGCTGCACGCCGAAATAGACGACGAGCGGCGCCAGCACCGGCAGCAGCGAGGGGATGATCATTTCGCGGATCGCCGCCTTGGTCAGAAGGTCGACGGCGCGGGCATAGTTCGGCTTGGAGGTGCCGGCCATGATGCCCGGGTCCTCGCGGAACTGCTTGCGCACCTCCTCGACGATGGCGCCCGCCGCGCGGCCGACCGCCGTCATGGCGATGCCGCCGAACAGGTACGGGATCAGGCCGCCAAAGATCAGGCCGGCGACAACATAGGGATTGGAGAGGTCGAAGGAGACATCGCCCATGCCCTGGAAGTATGGATATTTGTCGCCATTGGCGGCAAAGAACTTCAAATCGTTCGAATAGGCCGCAAACAGCACCAGCGCGCCAAGACCGGCCGAACCGATGGCGTAGCCCTTGGTCACCGCCTTGGTGGTGTTGCCGACCGCGTCGAGCGCGTCGGTGGAGTGGCGCACTTCCTTGGGCAGGCCGGCCATTTCGGCAATGCCGCCGGCATTGTCAGTGACCGGGCCGAAGGCGTCGAGGGCGACGATCATGCCGGCAAGGCCGAGCATGGTGGTGACCGCGATCGCCGTGCCGAACAGGCCGGCGAGCTGGTAGGTCGAGATGATGCCGCCGACGATGACGATTGCCGGCAGTGCGGTCGATTCCAGCGACACCGCAAGTCCCTGGATGACGTTGGTGCCGTGACCGGTCACCGAGGCCTGGGCGATGGAGTTCACCGGGCGCTTGTTGGTGCCGGTATAGTATTCGGTGATCACCACGATGAGACCGGTCACAACGAGACCGATCAGGCCGCAGATGAACAGGTTCTTGCCGATGATGGTCATGCCGGCGACGGTGCCGACCTCGCCCCAGCCGACGGTTGCCGAGGTAGCGACACCGAGACCGACGATCGACAGCAGGCCGGTGACGATCAGGCCTTTGTAGAGGGCGCCCATGATCGAGCCGTTGGAACCGAGCTTGACGAAGAAGGTGCCGACGATCGAGGTCAGGATACAGGCGCCGCAGATGGCGAGCGGATAGAGCATCGCCGCACCCAGAGCGGCGGTGCCGCCGAAGAAGATGGCGGCCAGCACCATGGTGGCAACGACGGTCACCGCATAGGTTTCGAAGAGGTCGGCGGCCATGCCGGCGCAGTCGCCGACATTATCGCCGACATTGTCGGCGATGGTGGCCGGGTTGCGCGGATCGTCTTCGGGAATACCGGCTTCGACCTTGCCCACGAGATCGCCGCCGACGTCGGCGCCCTTGGTGAAGATGCCGCCGCCCAGACGGGCGAAGATCGAGATCAGCGAAGCGCCGAAGCCGAGCGAAACCAGCGCATCGATGACGATGCGGTCATTGGGCTGCAGGCCCATCGGGCCGGTCAGAATATAGTAGTAAATCGACACGCCGAGCAGCGCGAGGCCAGCCACCAGCATACCGGTGATGGCGCCCGACTTGAAGGCGATGTCGAGACCGGCGGCGAGGCTGTTGGACGCCGCCTGCGCGGTGCGCACATTGGCGCGCACCGAGACGTGCATGCCGATGAAACCGGCGGCGCCAGAGAGCACGGCGCCGATCAGGAAGCCGACCGCGGCGGTGATCGAGAGCAGCCACCAGGCGAGCACAAGCACGACCACGCCGACGATGGCGATGGTGGTGTACTGGCGCGCCAGATAGGCCTGCGCGCCTTCGCGGATGGCGGCGGAGATTTCCTGCATGCGTGCGTTGCCCTGATCGGCTGCAAGAACCGATCGTGTCGCCCAGATGGCGTAAAGGATTGAAAGCAAGCCGCAGGCGATGACGGCAGAAATGATGGTCATTGCCGAATTTTCCTCGATTGATGGCCCAAAAGAACCCCTCCCTGGGCCGTTGGTGCGGGGAGCGGATAAAGCCTAGGCGGAATCCGTCCTTCGCAGCGGTGTATGCGAAACAGGGCTCGGAACGTCAAGATATTGTTCGGTTTTTGCCCCGCTTTCAGCCAAAAGTTTAGGCCAGAACATTCCCGTGGCCGATGCCCTGCTATTAGATCGGTTGAAATGACGCCGCGTCAGTCAATGCTTTGCCCGCAGTCCAGCGAAGGTCAGTCGCCAGTCTCCTGCCCCATCTTGCGCGCGGTGTAGCGCTCGATGGCGGACAGTCCGTCATAGATCAGCACCGCCAGCGCCGCGACGATCAGGCCGCCTTGCAGGACGAAGGCGAGATTGTTGGACAGCAGGCCGGCGATGATCACCTCGCCCAGCGTCTTGGCGGCAACCGTCGAGCCGATCGTCGCCGTGGCCAGGCTGATCACCACCGACAGCCTTATTCCGCCCAGAATGATCGCGGCGCTCAGCGGCAATTCGACCTTGACCAGTCTTTGCCAGCCCGTCATGCCGGCGCCGCGCGCGGCCTCCATGATGTTGCCCGGCAGCGTTGTGAGGCCGGTCAGCGCGTTCTCGAAGATCGGTAGCAGGCCGTAGAGGAACAGCGCAATCAGCGTCGGCTTCTCGCCGAAACCGACGGCGGGCACCGCCAGCGCCAGCACCGCCACCGGCGGAAAGGTCTGGCCGATATTGACCAGACTGCGCGACAGCGGCAGGAATTCGGCGCCCGCCGGCCTGGTCACCAGGATGGCAAGCGCCACGGCAACGATGGCAGCGGCGACGGTAGCGATCAGCACGGTCCTGAGATGCAGCAGGGTCAGCGTCAGCAGGCTGCCCTGATTGTAGATCGCCGGCGCATTGTTTTCGGTCAGCGGCTTCAACAGCGGCTCGAACCAGCCGGGATTGGTGACGAAGGCTATGAGAAGCACCACCAGGGCAAGCCTGAGCAGCGAAGGCAGCCAGGCTTTTAGACCGGCCCCTTTCATGCCGGCCTCGCCGCGCGCTTCACCAGCCCGTCGACGGTGACGCGGCCGAGCGGCTTGCCGTCTTCGCCCTTGACCGGCAGCGCCGGCCGGCCCGACCACAGAAGCTCGGCCAGCGCGTCGCGCTGGCTGGCGTCGCCTGGGATCGCCTCGCCTTCGGCAGACCCCTTTTCCACGGCCTCGCGCACGCGGCCGAGCGACAAGAGCCGGAACGGCTTTTCGCTGGCGCCGACCAGGGTTTCGACGAAGGCGTTCGCCGGCCGCGCCAGGATCTCTTCCGGCTTGGCGTATTGCACCAGCTTTCCGGCATCCATGACGGCGATCTTGTCGCCCATGTGGACCGCCTCCTCCATGTCGTGGGTGACGAGGATGATGGTGGTGCCGAAGCGCTTCTGGATTGCCAGCAGGTCCTCCTGCGCCTTGGTGCGGATGATCGGGTCGAGTGCGCCGAACGGTTCGTCCATCAGAAGCACATTGGGCTCGGCGGCGAGCGCGCGGGCGACGCCGACACGCTGCTGTTGCCCGCCGGACAGTTCGTGCGGGTAGCGCGGGCCATAGGCCTCGGGGTCGAGCTGGTAGAGTGTCATCAACTCATCGACGCGGGCCTTGATGCGGTCCTTGTCCCAGCCCAGCAGGACCGGCACGGTGGCGATGTTCTGCGCAACGGTGCGGTGCGGGAACAGGCCGTGGCCCTGGATAGCGTAGCCGATGCTGCGGCGCAGCTCGTAGCCGGGCAGCGTGCGGTTGTCGTTGCCGTCGAGCTTGATGACGCCGGCGGTCGGCTCGACCAGCCGGTTGATCATTCGCAGCAGCGTCGTCTTGCCGGAACCGGAGGTACCGACAATGACGCAAACCGTACGCGGCTCGACGACCATGGACACGTCGTCGACCACGGTCGTCGCGTCATAGCGCTTGGTAATGCCTTCGATCTCGATCATGCCGTTTCAACCCTGCGCCTGGTGGCGGTCATTTCGATCACTGCGTCGAGGATGATGGCCGCGGCGAAGGCCAGCGCCACCGTCGGCACGGCGCCGAGCAGCACCAGGTCCATTGCGGTCTGGCCGACGCCCTGGAAGACGAAGACGCCAAAGCCGCCGCCGCCGATCAGTGCGGCGATGGTGGCCAGGCCGATGTTCTGCACCAGCACGATGCGGATGCCGGTGAGGATCACCGGAAAGGCCAACGGAAACTCGACGCCGAACAGGCGCTGGCCATCGGTCATGCCCATGCCGCGCGCTGCATCATTGGCCGCGCGGGGTACGCCGGCAAGCCCGACCACGGTGTTGGCCACCACCGGCAGCAGCGAATAGAGGAACAAAGCCACGAAGGCGGGCGCGGTGCCGATGCCTCTGATACCGAGCGCTGCGGCACCCGGAACATGCGCGGCGACCCAGCCCAGCGGCGCGATCAGCAGGCCGAACAGCGCGATCGAGGGTATGGTCTGGACGATGTTGAGCACATTGAGCACGCCGGCCCGCAACCGTTCGACGCGGTGGCACAGGATGCCGAGCGGCAGGCCGACGATCACCGCCGCCGCCAGCGACCCCAGCGCCAGCGTGATGTGCTTGGAGCCTTCGGCCCAGAAACTATCGGCGCGGTTTGCATATTCCTTGAGGATCGACAGGCTGTCCCACTGCCCCGATATCAGCAACAAGCCGATGGCCAGCGCCGCGAGGACGAGCACGCCGACGCGGGCCGGTGGCGACAGGTTGAGCCTGGTCAGCACGTCGGCGAGCAACAATGTGAAGGCAAAGATCAACAGCCAGAACCCGGAAGCCGGCGAGATGCGGGCGAAGGTGTTGCCGGCCGGCGTCAGGAAGGTGCCGGCGACACCGATCAGGATGGCAAGGGCGGCGAGCGCCACGACGCTTGCGGCCAGGCGCAGGACAAGCGGGGTTTTCAGCAAGGCAACAATTGCGGCCACGACGACGATCGCCAGCAGTAGCGGCCCGACTGTGGCCGGCAGCGCCTCCAGGATCGAGCGCGCCTGACCGGGAACGATACGATTGGCGCGGAAGGTGGCGAACGGAGCCAGAAACGCCGCATAGGCAACAATCGCCGCGATAACCATGCCGAGCTTGTCGAAACGCAGGGTCATGGATGCCCCTCATGAGGAGCGATTTTCCACGTTGCGCAGACTACGCTGGTGATCGGCGAAAGCCGACGCGAAATCCGATCTCCCCCTTTGCGGGGGAGATGGCCGGCAGGCCAGAGGGGGGTGTGAAGGATCGCCAGCTTTCGAGCGTCGGCATGTTCAGAAGCAACCCTGTCGAGGCACGCACCTGCTACCGGTTGTGAGGTCGGCGGGACAGCACCCCCCTCTGTCCTGCCGGACATCTCCCCCGCAAGGGGGGAGATCAGCAGCTTCCAGAGAGGGGTGTCTCGCACCAGCGTCACGATCAGCTATGCGCTGACTACTTCAAAAACCCGTTCTTCTTCAAAAAGTCCTCGGCGACACCCTTGACCGGCTCGCCGCCGACCTGGACGCGGCCGTTGAGTTCCTGCAGCGTGACGAGGTCGAGCTTGGCGAACACCGGCTTCAACAGCGTCTCGATCTCCGGATGCTCTTTCAGCACCGCTTCGCGGATGATCGGCGCCGGCTGGTAGACCGGCTGCACGCCCTTGTCGTCGGCGAGCACGACCAGGCCGGACGGCGCGATGCCGCCGTCGGTGCCGTAGACCATGGCGGCGTTGGCGCCGTTGGTCTGGTTGGCGGCAGCACCTATTGTCGCGGCGGTGTCGCCGCCCGAAAGCGTGATCAACTGCTCGGGCTTCAGCGTGAAGCCGTAAGTGGTCTGGAACGCCGGCAGGGCTGCCGCCGAATTGACGAACTCAGCCGACGCCGCCAAAACCACCGTGCCGCCGCCGGCGACGTATTTGCCGAAGTCGGTCAGGGTCGCCAGCTTGTTGGTCTCGGCAACCTCCTTGCGCAGCGCGATCGCCCAGGTGTTGTTGGCCGGTGACGGCGACAGCCAGACGATCTTGTTGGCGTCATAGTCGAGCTTCTTGGCGGTCTCATAGGCCTTGGCGGCATCCTTCCAGACCGGATCGTCGGCCTTCTCGAAGAAGAAAGCGGCATTGCCGGTGTACTCGGGATAGATGTCGATCTCGCCGGCAGTGATCGCCTTGCGTACCACCGGCGTGCCGCCGAGCTGGATGCGGTCGGTGGTCTTGATGTTGTTGGCGTTGAGCACAAGCTGGATGATGTTGCCGAGCACGCCGCCCTCGGTGTCGATCTTCGAGGAGACGACCACCTGGGCATTGGCGGAGGCGGCCGTGATGCCGAGCGCCAACGCCGCGCCGGCCAGAATCTTGACTGAAAACATTGTGAAAACCCCTTGCTTTGGACCGAAATGCGGTGGCCGCATATGAGCATGGCTTCAACGCCCCGTCGGGGCACACGGTTTCATAACAATGGGTACAGACGCAATAATTTTGTGCGGTCGCCGCGATTTCGGCCGCCGCCATGCTGACACGTCGTGCCAAGCCAAAGATAGAACCGGATCAGGCGCGGGCTTTGCGCGATCCGGTCAGTTTGAGCGCGCCAAGGGCGACGAAGCAGAGGGCGACGACCGGGAAAACCAGCCAGTTCAGCATCTCCCAGCCCCAGGCATTGTAGATGGCGCCCGACATTAGCGAGGCGAAGGCGACGGAGCCGAACAGGACGAAGTCGTGGAAGCCCTGCACCTTGCTCTTTTCGGACGGATGGTAGCTGTCGGCGACCATGGAGGTGGCGCCGATGAAGGCAAAATTCCAGCCGAGGCCAAGCAGGATCAGCGCCGTCCAGAACTGCCACAAATGCAGGCCGGACAATGCCACCGCGGCGCAGCCGATGAGCAGGACCAGGCCGGTTGCGACGATGCGTTCGGCGCCGAAGCGATGGATCAGCGATCCGGTGAAGAAGGTCGGCGCAAACATCGCCATCACATGCCAGGAAATGCCGAGCGTGGCGTCGTCCGTCGACAGGCCGCAGCCGACCATGGCCAGCGGCGCGCCGGTCATGACGAAACTCATCAGCGCATAGCTGCCGACGGCGCAAAACAGTGCCGCGACGAAACGCGGCCGGGTGACGATCTCGGACAGCGGCCGGGCGTCGCTTGACGCGACTTCCGCGTGGCCGGGAGCCTTGGCCGGGATGCGCAGGAATGACAGGATCATGGCGCCGGCCGCCGCCAGAACCGGAATGGCCAAGAACGAGCCGGCAAACATCACCGGCGCCAGCAATTCGCGGGTGAAGATGACGATCTGCGGCCCGAGGATCGCGGTGATGACGCCGCCGGCCAGCACGAAGGAAATGGCGCGCGCCTTGATTCGGGCGGAGCATTATCGGCGGCGGCGAAGCGGAACTGCTGGACGAAGGCGCCGCCGACGCCGATCACCAGCAGGGCGAAAGCGAACAGCCAGAAGCTGGCGTGGAACAGTGCCAGCGTGGAGATGACGCCGCCAAGCGCGGTCACGATGGTGCCGGTCATGAAGCCGCCGCGCTGGCCGAGCCAGCGGATGATGGCCGCGGCCGGCAACGCGCCGAGCGCCACGCCGATGTTGAAGCCGGTGATTGGCGCCGTTGCCAGCGACTTATCGGGGCCAAGCAGATATTGCCCGGCCAGCCCGCCCATGGAAATGGCAATCGGCGCGGCCGAACCGATAATCGCCTGCGACGTCGCCAGGATGATCGCCGTGCGGCGCGCTTCCCTTGCTGCGCCGGCGACGGTGCCGGTCACAATGCGTCCTTGCCGCGCCCCTCGCCCCGCACCCGGCGCGACACACGGTCGAGCACGGCGTTGGTCAGCTTCGGCTCGTCTTCCTCGTAGAAGGCCTTGGCGATGTCGACATATTCCGAAACGATGACGGCCACCGGCACGTCGTCTCGCTTCATCAGTTCGTAGACGCCGGCGCGCAGGATGGCGCGCAACGTCGAATCGAGTCTGGACAGCGGCCAGTCTTCCGTCAGCGCCTGGCGTATGATCGGATCGATGGTCGTCTGGTTCTCGACGACGCCGGCCAGGATGGCGCGGAACCACTGCGCGTCGGCCTCGCGATAAAGCGCGCCGTCGACTTCCTTGCCGAGCCGGAACGCCTCGTATTCGGCGGTGATCTCGAAGACGCCGCTGCCGGCCACGTCCATCTGGTAAAGCGCCTGCACGGCGGCCAGACGGGCGGCGCCACGCTTGTTGGCGTGGCGTATCGCGGGCTGGCCGGGCGAAGCGGGTTCGCTCACGATTGCGCTCCCAGCTTCTCCTTGAGCGCGATCATGGTCAGCGCCGCGCGCGCGGCAAAGCCGCCCTTGTCGCCCTCCGAGCGCTTGGCGCGCGTCCAGGCCTGCGCGTCGTTCTCGGTGGTCAGGATGCCGTTGCCGATCGCAATCGCTTCCTGCACCGAGAGATCCATCAGCGCGCGGCTCGATTCATTGGCGACGATGTCGAAATGATAGGTGTCGCCACGAATGATGGTGCCGAGCGCGACAAAACCATCATAGTCCTTGCCGCCCTCGCCCATGCCGTCGAGCGCAAAAGTGATCACTGCTGGAATTTCCAGCGAACCGGGAACGGTGACGACGTCATAGGTCGCGCCGGCTTCGTCGAGCGCGCTCGTCGCGCCGTCGAGCAGCGCGTCGGCAAGATCGTCATGAAAGCGCGCCTCGATAATCAGAAGGTGGGCCTTCTTCTTCGGGCGAATGAACGCTTTGCCGTGTTGGGATGTGCCTGCCATGAATGTCTCCGGGGGTAGCCGGTGACTTAGGCCGAAGCCGGTTTGATCGCAAGCGGAAGATTGCTGGAGGTGAGGCCGTCAGATACCGGTAGCCTCGCGATACCGACGCACTGTATCGCGAAGACGATCGTTTATGGGCTGAGCATTGATCAGAGCTTCAGGGAAAACCTTGCGATCGTTGACCGACAAACTGAGGCCGAGCGCGTCCTCAGTGTGGAGCTCTTCCCGCTGCCCGAAGTGAATTTCGTCTTTTGTCATCACAAACCTTCCTTCGCGGCCTCGACCAGCCGCGCGGCGTAGCGGGCCATGGTGTCGATCTCGAGGTTGACCTTGTCGCCGACCTTGCGCTCGCCCCAGGTGGTCACGGTCAGCGAATGATGGATCAACAGCACGTCGAAACGGGCGCCTTCGACCTTGTTGACGGTGAGTGAGGTGCCGTCGAGTGCGACGGAACCCTTGGGCGCGATGAATTTCGCCAGTTCGCGCGGCGCCTCCAGCGTGAAGCGAACGGCATCGCCTTCATCCTTGCGCTCGGCGATTTCGGCCATGCCATCGACATGACCCGACACGATGTGGCCGCCGAGTTCGTCGCCGATCTTCAGTGCCCGCTCGAGATTGACCTTGGTGCCTGATTTCCAGCCCGACGCCGTGGTCAGCCTCAGTGCCTCTTCCCAGGCTTCGACCTCGAACCAGCGGGCGTTCGAGCCGCCGTCTGGCAGCGCCGTCACCGTCAGGCAGACGCCGCCGCAGGAGATCGAGGCACCGATGGCGATCGTCGCGGGGTCATAGGCGGTGTCGATGCGCAGGCCGACGCCTTCGCTCAGCGGCTTGACGGCCGCGACGGTGCCGATATCGGTGACAATTCCAGTGAACATTTCAGATATCTCTCACCCATTCGGCATAGCTGTCTTCCCCGAAGCGCATCTCGCGCAATTTGCGGAAGCCTGCCGGGATATGGTTGGCGTCGATGGGCGATGCAATGCCGCCCTCGCCGATCGCTTCCGGTCCCTGGAACAGCACGATGCGGTCGATCAGTCCTTCGGCGAGGAAGGCGCTGGCTACCTTGGCGCCGCCTTCGACCAGAACGCTGGCCATGCCGAGCGCGCCGAGATCCTCGAGCAGTTCCGGCAAGGCCACGCCGCCTTCATGGGTTTCGGTGCCGATGAAGCGCACGCCGGCACGCTCCAGCACCGACCGCCGTAGCGGATCAGCCTCCAGGCTCGCGGCGACATAGAGCGGCACCCGGTCGGTGCCGGAGACCAGCTTCGAGGCTTCCGGCAGCCTGATCTGGCGGTCGAGCACGATGTGCGCCGGCGAGCGGTTCTCCAGCCCCGGCAGCCGCACGGTGAGCGCGGGATCATCCTCCAGCGCCGTGCCGATGCCGACCAGTATGCCATCGGCTTCGGCGCGCATCAGATAGACTTCGCGGCGGGCGATATCGCCGGTGATCGCGACCTGGCCGGCGCCATGCCTGCCGATCTTGCCGTCGCTGGAAAGCGCAAGCTTCAGAGTCACTTCCGGACGCTTTTTCATGGATCGAATCAAATAGCCGGCCATCTGCTCGGCGGCTTCCTCGACCAGCACCTTTTCGACCACTTCGATGCCGGCGGCGCGCAGGATGGCATAGCCTTTGCCGGAGACGCGCGGATCGGGATCGCTGGCGGCCCCGACGACCCGCGCCACTCCGGCATTGACCAGCGCGTTGGCGCAAGGCGGGGTGCGGCCATGGTGGGCGCAGGGCTCCAGCGTGACATAGGCGGTGGCGCCGCGCGCCAACTCGCCGGCTTCAGTCAGCGCCTCGGTCTCGGCATGCGGCCGGCCGCCAACAGCGGTGACCCCTGTGCCGACGATCATCGGGCCGGCGCCATCGTCGCGAACGATTATGGTGCCGACGGAAGGGTTGGTCGAGGTGCGGCCGGCATTTCTGCGCGAGAGCCTCAGCGCCGCGGCCATGAAGCGGCGATCGAGGGCCTGCTGATCGGCCTTCCCTGACGTTTGGCTTGCCATGCTCAGCCGGCGTCCTCTTCGCTCTTCAGCTCGTCGCCTTTGAGTTCGTCACCTTTGAGCTCACCCAGCACGTCATGGAAGTCCTTGGCCTCGCGGAAATTGCGATAGACCGAGGCGAAGCGGACATAGGCGACGTCGTCGAGCGACTTCAGCGCTTCCATGACGAGCCGGCCGACCTCGCCCGAGGCGATTTCAGTCTCGCCGGAGCTTTCGAGCTGGCGCACGATGCCGGTGACGGCGCGGTCGATGCGCTCGGGATCGACATTGCGCTTGCGCACCGCGATCTCCACCGAACGCAAGAGCTTGTCGCGGTCGAACGGCACCTTTCTGCCGGACTTCTTCACCACCACGAGGTCGCGCAACTGGACGCGCTCGAAAGTGGTGAAACGGCCACCGCAATCGGGACAGACGCGCCGCCGGCGGATCGCCGCGCCATCCTCGGCGGGGCGCGAATCCTTCACCTGCGTATCTTCGGACTGGCAATAGGGACAGCGCATGGAGAGCCTTCAGGTTGGCGATTCTGGCGGAACGATAGGCTTAGAGGTTTTTGCCGGGACGGCAAAGGTTCGGCAACGGCCGCTCGCGCCCTCAGAGATAGCGAGGCGGGAGGAAAATTGCCAGCCGCGCCAGATATGTCAGGGCGCGACGTCCTTGGTCGGGAAGCCGCAGGACGTTCCGAGGTTGCGGTAGGCCTTGGTGAAGCCGTCCATAGGGATGCTGGCGACGGCTTGCTTGCCGAACGTCACGTCGAGCGAGATGACCTGGCGCATGGCCCGCAACAAAGCGAGACTGGTCTTGGCCTGGTTGTCGACGGTCCAGCTCGGGCGGCCGGCATCATTGGAATAGACGGTCGCGGAAACCTTGACGCCGGGGTCGCCAAAGGTCGCGGCGATCTTCTTGCCGGTCGGCAGCTCCTTGTTGGCGATGGTGAACATGATCGCCGGATAGGCATCGGGCGGCAGGGCGTCGCCAGTCGAGATCGAAAGCGTCAGCGTGCCGGCATTGCCGTTGCCGTCGACAAAGGCTGTCGAGGCCGCACAGGTCTTGTGCGAATCCTGGCCGGTGTCGAGCGCATCGATGATCGTGGTCCACCTGCCAAAGGTGCTGGTGGCCGGGATATCCGTGCCCGGCTGCGTCTGCTCCTCGGCGATCGCGCACGACACAGTGAAGGTGGCAAGCAAGCCGAGGAAGGCCAGAACGGCAGGATGGAACATGCGCATCGTCAGATCTCCACAGGCCGCGCCGCCCCGGACAGCAAGCGGCGCAGAGCGCGGGATAAAAGACGATGCGCCGCTGGCGGTCAACCGAGATAGGGATAGAGCGGGAAACGATCGGTCAGCGCCACGACCTTGGCCTTCACGGCTGCTTCCACAGCCGCATTGCCTTCGTCGGAATTGGCGACCTTCAGCCCGTCCAGCACCTCGGCGATCAACTTGCCGATCTCGCGGAACTCGGCCTGGCCGAAGCCGCGCGTGGTGCCGGCCGGCGTGCCCAGACGCACGCCCGAGGTGACGAAAGGCTTTTCCGGATCGAACGGGATGCCGTTCTTGTTGCAGGTGATGTTGGCGCGGCCGAGCGCTGCCTCGGCGCGCTTGCCGGTGGCGTTCTTGGGCCTGAGATCGACGAGCATCAGATGGTTGTCGGTGCCGCCGGAGACGATGTCGAGGCCGGTTTCCTTGAGGCTCGACGCCAGCGCCTTCGCGTTGGCGGCGACACTCTCGGCATAGAGCTTGAAGCTCGGCTTCAGCGCCTCGCCGAAGGCGACCGCCTTGGCGGCGATGACATGCATCAGCGGGCCGCCCTGCAGGCCGGGGAAAACCGCCGAGTTCATCTTCTTGGCGATGTCCTCGTCATTGCACAGGATCATGCCGCCGCGCGGGCCGCGCAACGATTTGTGCGTGGTCGTGGTCACGACATGGGCGTGCGGCAGCGGTGACGGATGCACGCCGCCGGCAACCAGGCCGGCGATATGGGCCATGTCGACCATCAGATAGGCGCCGACCGCATCGGCGATCTCGCGAAAGCGCTTCCAGTCCCAGATGCGCGAATAGGCGGTGCCGCCGGCCAGGATCAGCTTCGGCTTGGTCTCATGCGCGGTCTTTTCGATCGCGCCCATGTCGAGCAGATGGTCGTCCTTGCGCACGCCATAGGAAACGACCTTGAACCATTTGCCGCTCATATTGACGGGCGAGCCGTGCGTCAGGTGGCCGCCGGAGTTCAGGTCGAGGCCCATGAAGGTATCGCCCGGCTGCAGCAGCGCCAGGAAGACCGCCTGGTTCATCTGGCTGCCGGAATTCGGCTGGACATTGGCGAAGTTGCAGCCGAACAGCTTTTTGGCGCGCTCGATGGCGAGTTCCTCGGCGACGTCGACGAACTGGCAGCCGCCATAATAGCGCTTGCCCGGATAACCCTCGGCGTATTTGTTGGTCATGATCGAGCCCTGCGCCTCGAGCACGGCGCGCGAAACGATGTTTTCCGAGGCGATCAGCTCGATCTCGTGACGCTGGCGGCCAAGCTCGTTGCGGATCGAGCCGAAGATCTCCGGATCGGCATCTTCCAGCGTGGTTTCGAAGAAGGATTCGAATTTGTTCGACGCTGCCGCTGCAGTTGCCATGGCCTGAAATCCTTCGGTTCGGGGCATTTATCTATGCATATCGTTGCCCCGAAACCGCTGCACGGTTCCGGGCGACATGCATTGCCGCGCCATTAACACAGTTGTTTTCGCCTCGCCACGTTTGCAGCGCGAAATTTGCTGGCCGGATTGCGCCAGAGCGGCCCTGTACCGCTATTTTCGCTCCTGCCGCCCCTGCAGCAAGGCTTCGGTGAGCGTGATCTCGGTAAACAGCGCCCGCGCCGTATGGTCGTTGATCGCGCCGCTGCTTAACATGTCGCGCACGGCGATGCGCTCGGCGTCATGGGACTTCGAACGGAAAGGCCACCTTGCGGTGGCCTTTCCTAAAACGAGATCAGCCGCTAAAGCGAAGAGGTGATCTGCAGTTCGCTGGCGCCATCGAGCGCGTAGACGTCGTCGCGGAACTGCACGACGCCCGGACCCGTCGACCAGGCCGACACATAGAGGAAGTGGACCGGAACCGGGTTGACGACCTGCACCGGCGTGTTCTCGCCGGTCTTGATGGTCGCCTCGAAATGCTGGCGGTCCCAGCCGGGTGTGTCGCGCAGGATCCATGTGACGAGGTCGCGCACGTTCTGGACACGCACGCAGCCCGAAGAATCGAAGCGCATCATCTTGCCGAACAGGCTTTGCTGCGGCGTATCGTGCATGTAGACGCCGTCGGGGCTGGGGAAGTTGATCTTCACCGAGGCCATGGCGTTGCCGGAACCCGGATCCTGGCGGAAGCGGTATTTTGCGGCATCATCCGTCGACCAGTCGACAGTCATCGGATCGACTTCGCTGCCATCAGGCGCAAACAGCCGGATGTGGCTGTCCTTGAGATAGTCGGGGTTCTTCCGCATCAGCGGAATGATGTCCTTGCGCACGATCGAGACCGGCGCGTTCCAGTAAGGATTGACGATGATCTCGTTGATCTTGGAATTGACCACCGGGGTCTGGCGGTCGATCTTGCCGACGATTGCGGTGTGGCGCAGCACGACGCGATCGTTCTCGACCGCCTCGATCTGTGCCGCCGGGATATCGACCAGCACATAACGGCTGCCCAGCGTGCCGGCCTTTTCGCGCAGGCGCTCCAGGTTGGTCTGCAGCTGACCGAGGCGGATCTGCGCCGAAACGTTCATCGCAGCATAGGTGTATTTGCCCATGGCGCCGTCGGCCGGCAGGCCATGGCGCGCCTGGAAGCGCTTGACCGCGGCGTCGACGTAGGAATCGAACGACGTCGAAATGCCGGCGCTCTGCGCCAGGTCGCCCGAAACCATCAGCCGCTTGCGCAGCGGCACCACGTCCGGATCGTCGACGCCAAGCTGCAGCTTCTTGGTCGCCGGCACCTCGCCCCAGCCGCCCTGGGCGACGATGTTCTGATACTGCGCCACCGCCTGTTCGGTGAAGGCGACCGTCTGCAGGCTGAAGATCGGCAGCGTCGAGGCGACCTTGCCGCCCTCCGAGGCGCGGGCATCGAACTGGTCGTCCCAATTGCCGCGGCCCGACGATTTCAGGATATCGTCGATCACATCCTGCGCGCTGGCGGCATTGGCAACCATGGCAACGGCGAGCGCGGAAGCTCCGGAAAGGAAAAGGCGGCGGCTGGTTCTCATGGACGTTCCAGACATTCTTGTCGTGTTTGGCTTCTAGCGTTTGGCTGTTGCAGCGTTCGGCTACGTGCTCGATCCTGGGCGATATCGCCCGCACTCTAAAGTTGGCACTGTTAACAATTAGCCAACCATGACCTGCATCACTGAGCCGTGAAAAGCGGACCGCGATGCGACATTACAGGCGCGCGAACAGCTTTCGCCGCCGCATCACCCGCATCCCCGCTTCCACCGCGAATATGGCGGCAACGTGGCTTACGCCGAATTTGGAAGCGCCGGCGGCTCGAAAAGAAAAGGCCGGTGCTTTTCGGCACCGGCCTGTTGGCTGAGACTTTCCTCCGGCCGCGCTTCTTCCGGCGCAGCTGCTATTCAATGGCCCGCTGATTACATCCGGTAGGCGATGGTGTCGTTCCAGAAGCGGTCGAGGCGCTGCAGCGCGCGGTTCATCTGCTTGAACTCTTCGCTGTTGATGCCGCCGACCTGTTCGATCGAGCCGACATGGCGCTCATAGAGACCGGCGACGACTTCCGCCACTTCATTGCCCTTCGGCGTCAGCGAAACGCGGACCGAACGGCGGTCGATGCGCGAGCGCTGGTGGTTGATGAAGCCGAGATCGACCAGCTTCTTCAGATTGTAGGAGACGTTCGAGCCGAGATAGTAGCCACGCGAGCGCAGCTCGCCGGCGGTCAATTCGGAATTGCCGATATTGAACAGAAGCAGCGCCTGGATGGCATTGATGTCGGAACGGCCGTTGCGGTCGAACTCGTCCTTGATCACGTCAAGCAGACGGCGATGCAAACGCTCCACCAGCTGCAGCGATTCCATGTAAAGCGAACGGATAGCCTCGCGGCGATCGTCGGATACGTTGGCGGTCTTCGCCGCCGGACGCGAATTGATCATTGTCTTTGCCTCTCGTTTGTCGCCCTGGTGATTTTTTGTTTTTCACCTTGATTGCGACACTATCGAATACTCATAAAATTCGACTTAAACGCTAGGGCTAACAAGAGCTTACCGGTAATAGGTTTCGCAAGACGCTTAACGAACGGTCACCCGAGCAAGGATAATTAACCTAAAGATTTAGCCAATGGCTGCGGAGCGGCGTTTCAGGCGCGCGCGGGGCGCTTGCGCATCCAGATAACGACGCGGAAGGCGATGTAGAGCAGCGCCACCGCGGCATGCGAGAAGACGATCAGCGGCCGGTGGCCGTAGAGATCGGGGAAGCCGGCATACATGATGGTCTCGGTCACCGCGCAGATGAACCAGATCACCGGGCCCCATGACGCCAGCATCCACAGGCCGGCGGCGGCGAAGGGGAAGAACACGGCCAGCATCACCGCCACGACCTGCCAGTGCACCGGCATCAGGTCGAAGCGCCACAGCGGGCCGGGATAAAAGCCGATCAGCCGGATCCAGTACAGGATGCCGAACAGCAGGCAATAGCCCGCTATGACGCGCTGGAACCAGGCGAAGATGATCTCGACGCCCGAGGGCTGCAGCACGATGCGCCGCGACGTGACCTCGCTCACAGTTCGAGTTCCCGTTCGAGCGGCGCGAAATAGGCGTCCACCGAAGCAGCGTCGACCTCGGCCAGGCTTGCCGGCCGCCACTGCGGCGTCGAACCCTTGTCGACGAGGACGGCGCGGATGCCTTCATAGAAGTCGTGCCCGGCCAGCATGCGGTTGAGGATGCGGAACTCCATCTTCATGCAGGCTTCCATCGACAGCGTCAGCCCGGCGCTGATCTGGCGCCACGCGACATTGAGGCTGGTCGGCGAGCGGGTGCGGATGGTGGCCAGCGTCTTGGCGGCAAACTCGTCGGCGCCTGCCGCCCGCTCCAGGCTCTCGAGGATTTCGGCAAGCGACGGTTGGGAAAAATGCCGGGCAATGGCTTCCAGCACCGGCTGGCCGGTCTCCCGCCTGGCCGGCACGAAAAAGCCGCGCAGCACCGATTCCGGATCGCCATTGGCGCAGAGCCGATCGAGAAAGGCAGCCTGGTCGGCGGCCTTTATGGTGTGGGTGGCCAGGCCAGACCACAGCGCATCGCCATAGCGGATGCGGTTGCCGGTCAGCGCCAGATACATGCCGAAACTGCCGCCGAGGTCAGGCAGCAGATGGCTGCCGCCCACGTCGGGGAAGAAACCGATGCCGACTTCGGGCATGGCGAACTGGGCGTTCTCGGTCAGCACGCGCTGCGAGCCGTGGAAAGAGATGCCGACGCCCCCGCCCATCACGATCCCGTCGATCAGCGCGACATAGGGCTTTTTGTAACTGTTGATGCGGGCGTTGAGCCGGTATTCGTCGGCGAAGAACTCGACCGGCGGCTTCCCGGCGCGGGCCTCGTAGACGTGCATGATGTCGCCGCCGGCGCAAAACGCTCTGCCCTCGGCCTTGACGACGACGACATCGACGCCGGTATCGCGTTCAAAAGCGTCGAGCGCCTTGTCCAGCGCCTTGATCATGCGATGTGTCAGCGCATTGAGCGCCTGCGGCCGCGTCAGCGTGACGACGCCTGCCTTGCCCAACCGTTCGAAGCGGATCTCGTCGCCGCCGCCAAAATCCATCGTCAGAGAATCCCTCCCCGCGCCTGCGGGACTGAAGTGCTAAAGGTGGCGCATGGGTGCGTCAACCGGCGGGCGCGGTTTGGATTTTCGCAAGGGAACGCGACCGTGCTTTGCCCCCGACAGAAATGCGCGCAAAATTGCCGGGCAAAACAGCCTTTCTTCTGATGCAGGGACAAACGCATGACGCTTGAAACCGCAGCCGAGCCATGGCTGGGAGATGCCGAAAAGTTCGACCCGGATGATGTTCTCAGCCGCCCGCTGATGGCCAATCTGGCGACCGTGACGCCTGACGGCGCGCCGCGCAACGCGCCGATGTGGTTCATCTGGGAGGACGCTGCGATCTGGCTGCTCGGCTCGACCGGGGCAAGTGCTGTCAAACACCTCGAACGTGACCCGCTGCGCCGTGGAGATCGTCCATTTCGACAATGAGGCCGGCATCCTGCTGCATCTCGGCCTGCGCGGCGTCGCCACCATCGAAGCGATGGCGCCGAACCGCTTCAAACGGCTGCTGCACAAATATCTCGGCCCGGAGGCGACCTGGAACCGCTGGTTCATCGACAATGTGGCCGACATCGACCATCCGGACGGGCGCCTGATCCGGCTCGCCCCGGAGAGCATCTTCACCAACAATGTGTCGTTCTTCAAAACCGGCCCCGAGCTGGCGTGGCCGCCGAAGCCGTAAGCAGCGCGTTATCGACTGGCACAATCGTGTCGCATTGGTCAGCGGCAAGGCCTCGTGGTAAAAGCCGCCCCGACCCGGAGTTTTTGCGATGAACAAATTCACCCCCGCGACGAGCAACAAATTCGCACCGGCAAAGCCCGCCGGTGCGCGCAGCGTCGACGAGATCACCGGCAGCCGCCGCTTGCGGCGCATGCGCAAGGCCGACTGGTCGCGCCGCCTGGTGCAGGAAAACCGGCTTACGGTGAACGATCTGATCTGGCCGATCTTCGTGATCGACGGCAAGAACACGCGCGAGCCGATCGCCGCCATGCCCGGCGTCTTCCGCCTGTCGCTGGACCTCGCCGTCAAGGAGGCCGAGCGGGCCGCTAAGCTCGGCATTCCGGCGATCGCCACCTTCCCCAATGTTGAACTCAGCCTGCGCGACCAGACGGGATCGCACATCCTCGACCCGGAAAACATCATCAACCGCGCCACCCGCGCCATCAAGGACGCGGTGCCGGAGATCGGCATCATCACCGATGCGGCGCTCGACCCGTTCACCTCGCACGGCCATGACGGCATCTTGCGCGACGGCATCATCGTCAATGACGAGACGGTGGAACAGGTGACCGCCGCGGCCGTCATCCAGGCGGCGGCCGGCGCCGACATCATCGCGCCGTCCGACATGATGGACGGCCGCATCGGCGCCATCCGCGACGCGCTCGACGCCAATGGTTTTCAGGATGTGGCGATCATGTCCTATGCGACGAAATTCGCCTCCGCCTTCTACGGCCCCTACCGCGAGGCGGTCGGCACCGCCGGCCTGCTCAAGGGTGACAAGAAGACCTACTATCTCGACCACGCCAATTCCGACGAAGCGGTGCGCGAGGCCGAGCAGGACATCGCCGAGGGCGCCGACATGCTGATGGTCAAGCCCGGTCTGCCCTATCTCGACATCATCCGGCGGTTGAAGGACGAGTTCCAGATGCCGACCTTCGCCTACCAGGTTTCGGGCGAATATTCGATGATCAAGGCGGCGGCTGCCAATGGCTGGATCGACGGCGAGAAAGCGATGCTGGAATCGCTGCTCGCCTTCAAGCGCGCCGGCTGCGACGGCATCCTGACTTACTTCGCGCCGGAAGTGGCGCAGATGCTGAAGGGATAAATTTCACTCCAGCACATAACTCTCTTTGACATTTCTTGTTTCGAAATCCAGCCGACCGCTCCCGTAAACCGACATGTCTTGGAACAAGTCGGGATTCTTGATGCCTGCTTCAACACAGGCTTCTCTCAATTTGGGGGTGCAAATGACAATGCCCATGTTCTTCTGTTTGAAGATATGCGCATCGCCAACAATCTCCTCCTTGAAATAGAAGCAGGCGCCTCCGGCGCGGTCGTAGTGGACGCCTCCATTCTCGCCGATCAAAAGCCTAAACTTCGACGATTCGAGATCCACGGCATCAATCTTGCGAACGATGTCGCAAAGGTAGTGCTTTGGTTCGATCGGCTTTCCGCTCAAATAGAATACGTCGCAGTCGTTAAACACGACCCCATCGGGGTCGACTGACTGCAGAACGTCCTTCAGGCGCTCGGATACAAGCCAGTAACAATGAAAATCTTCTAAGTCTTTTGGTGGCCTGCAATAGTCTGTCGCTTCAGGCCGTAGCCTGGGCGTCTCCGGGTACTCAGGAAAGCCGTATCCCCCAAACTCCGTCGGCCCGAGCAGTATGCGGGATGGCGGCACCAAAGCTTGGGCGTTTTCCAGCTGAAGACAATGGGACCCGCCGCGATATGTCGGTCCGATCTGGAAGAATCCTCCATGTTTCTTGAATTTCGCCTCTTTGCGGAAAACCCGCTCTGGGACTTGAGCTGGCCTATTCTGCGGGCGGTTCCGGTTGGCAAACAGTTTTGCAATGAGTGAAATAATGGTCACGTGCGCGCCTGCTCAGTTTACCGACTTTCGAGTTCAAGACTAAATCGCGTGAGAGTACCCGTCCACCTGCTTCGCGCCGGAAGTGGCGCAGCTGCTGAAGGGTTAGCCGGAACCTGGATGCTCCGGGTTCCGGCTTTTCCTCACGCCTTTGGCAAATAAGGAATCGTTCCGGCGAGATCGGTATCGTCGATCAGTTGGAAGCGGCTGTCGCTGCCCTTCTGACGCTCCGCCACAAACGGAGCGTATTGCGGATCGTTGGTGAAGGCTTCGGCTGCCTTTGCCGACGGAAACGCCATGATGGCGATCAGGCTGGTGTCGAGCGGCTTGCCCTCCAGCGTCTTCACATTGCCGCTGCGGGCGAGATACTTGCCGCCATGCTTGTGGACGAGGTCATGCACCGAAGCGGCATAGGCCGGCACCCATTTGTCGTCCTTCACCTTGATGTCTGCGATCACGTAAACGGTCATTGTCCAACTCCTCATGGATCGGCACCGGACTGCCCGGTGACGTGACCGCTGCCTCGCATGGCGGCGCCGGACCGCTCCAGTCACAGAACTGTACCGGGGGTGCCAGTACAGCTTCTGTACTGGCTGAACTCAGGTTTTCTGAATAAGGTCCGGCAACATCTTTTGGAGCTCACCACATGACACAAGCCGGTTACAAGCAATTCTGCCCGCTCTCCATGGCCGCCGAGCTGCTCTGCACACGCTGGACCATGGTGCTGCTGCGCGAACTGGTGGCGGGATCGACCCGCTTCAACGATTTGCGCCGCGGCGTGCCGAAAATGTCGCCAACCCTTCTGTCGCAACGGCTCAAGGACCTCGAGGCCGGCGGCATCGTCGAGCGGACCGAGATCGCGACCGAGAAGGGCGTGTTCGAATACCGGCTGACCGAGGCGGGCCGGGATTTGCGCCCGGTTGTCGAGGCGATGGGGTTTTGGGGCCAGAAATGGGTCGAGGCCAGGCTGTCGCTCAAAAACCTCGATCCGTCGCTGCTGATGTGGGACATGCGGCGCAATCTGAACCCCAGTCCGCTGCCGGACGGGCGCACCGTGATACAATTCCTGTACCATGACCTGCCGGCGTCAAAACGATCGTGGTGGCTGATCGTCGAAAAGCAGGGCGAGGTCGATCTTTGCTGGTACGATCCGGGCTTCGACGTCGATCTCTACGTCTCGACCGATCTGTGCACCATGACCTCGATCTGGATGGGGCTGACGACAGTTCACAAGGAACGCGACAAGATCAGCCTGACCGGCGATCTCGACGTCGCCGGCAAGATGCAGATCTGGCTTGGGCTCAGCCCGTTTGCGGTGATGCCGAAGCGCGTGGCGGCTTGAGGTCCCTGCGCATTCCACAGATCGCTTGCCTCTAAAAATACTAGTTGCAAAATGCAATCAGTTTGAATACTGATTGCAAATCACAACTGGTCACCAAAGGGAGTCTTCCATGTCCAAACTGCGCGTCAATGCCTTCACCTTGTCGCTCGACGGTTTCGGCGCCGGTCCTGACCAGGACCTGCAAAATCCGCTCGGCGTTGGTGGCGAAGATCTGCACAAATGGATGACCGGCACCCGCACCTTCCACGAGATGGTCGGCAAGGATGGCGGCAGCACCGATGTGGACGACCGGTTCACCGTCCGCAGCTTCGACAATGTCGGCGCCTGGATCCTCGGCCGCAACATGTTCGGCCCGATCCGCGGCGAATGGCCGGATGAGAACTGGAAGGGCTGGTGGGGCAACAACCCGCCCTATCACGTGCCGACCTTCGTGCTGACCAATCACAAGCGCGACCCCATTGTGATGGAAGGCGGCACCATTTTCCGCTTCGTTACCGGCGGCATCCACGCCGCGCTCGAACAAGCAAAGGCTGCGGCCGGCGGCAAGGATGTCCGCGTCGGCGGCGGCGTTTCCACTATCCGGCAATATCTCAAGGAGAAGCTCATCGACGAGTTGCATCTGGCTGTGTCGCCAGTGTTGCTCGGGAGGGGCGAGAGCCTGTTTGCCGGGCTGGATATGCTGAAGCTGGGTTACCAGTGCACCGAGCAGGTGGCGACAGCGCTCGCCACGCATGTGACGATCAAGCGGGTGTAGTGGCGAAGTGACAGGCGCAGGCTTCTTTCTCCCCGTTCTACGGGGAGAAATGCCCGGCAGGCAATGAGGGGCAGCGCTGCTTTTGGAGGTTAGCAGCGTCCGACGACTGTGAATTCGCCGATGCCGGCGCTGCCCCTCATCCGCCCTTCGGGCACCTTCTCCCCGTGAAACGGGGAGAAGGAAAAGTGCTCAATACTTCTCCGGCACGTAAAGCTCGCGCGGCAGGACCTGGCGCTCGTACTCCGGGTTGAACACCCGCTCGGGCAGCGTGATTTCTTCGTGCGGCACGTCCTCATAGGGCAGCTGTTTGAGGAGATGGTCGATGCAGTTCAGCCGCCCCCGCTTCTTGTCGTTGCCTTCGACGATGTACCACGGTGCCTCTGGGATGTTGGTGCGGGCGAACGTCTCTTCCTTGGCCTTGGTGTACTGCTCCCAGCGCACGCGCGACTGCAGGTCCATCGGCGACAGCTTCCACTGCTTCATCGGATCGTGGATGCGCATCATGAAGCGCATCTGCTGTTCCTCGTCGGTGATCGAGAACCAGTATTTGACCAGCGTGACGCCGGAGCGGACCAGCATGCGCTCGAACTCCGGCACGTCGCGGAAGAACTCTTCGACCTGATCGGGTTCGGCAAAGCCCATCACCCGCTCGACGCCGGAGCGGTTGTACCAGGAGCGGTCGAACAGCACGATCTCGCCGCCGGCCGGCAGATGCGGCACGTAGCGCTGGAAATACCATTGTGACTTTTCGCGCTCGGTCGGCGCCGGCAGCGCCACGACGCGGCAGATGCGCGGGTTGAGGCGCTGGGTGATGCGCTTGATGACGCCGCCCTTGCCGGCGGAATCACGGCCCTCGAAAACCACCACTAGCTTCTTCTTGTGGTAGGCAACCCAGGACTGCAGCTTGATCAGTTCCGACTGCAAGCCGATCAGGTCGCGGAAATACTGCATGCGATCGATCGACGGCGGATGCGCGTTCTTGTAGATCTTGGCGATCTCCAACGACAGCGCCGGCTCCGAGATTTCCAGCTCATAGTCCTCGTCGAGCGTGTCGGCGAGTTCGGCTTCCAGCCAATCCCTGGCCGCAGAATTCTGCTTTAGCTCATTCATTTCCACTGCTCCGCTTGCCGGCTGACATGAAACCCTGAGCCGACTTGATATAGGCCGGCAATGACGGTTTTATTGCAAGCCGCCGGCCAGCCGGTCTTCACTGCAAAGCAGCGAGGCATTGCCGATCCAGCGCCCTGGCATGGCGACAAGCCGCTCAAATTGTCCTACAAATAGCGGACCCGTTCGGGCTTCCCCGCCCTTTCCTGCTAAAACCGCCTCCCCACCAAAACTACGAGGATCAGACATGGAATACCGCACGCTTGGCCGTTCCGGCTTGAAAGTTTCGGCGCTGACCTTGGGAACCATGACCTTCGGCGGCAGCGGGCCGTTCGCTGCCGTCGGCAATTCCGATCTCGCGGAGGCCTCGCGCATCATCGACACTTGCATCGATGCCGGCATCAATCTCATCGACACCGCCAATGTCTATTCCAACGGTCTGTCGGAAGAGATCATCGGCGAGGCGCTCGGCGGCAAGCGCAAGAACGACGTGCTGATCGCCTCCAAAGCGCGCATGCGGATCGGCAAGGGCCCCAATGACGAAGGCCTGTCGCGCCATCATCTGATCCGCGAATGCGAGAAGAGCCTGAAGCGCCTCAGGACCGATGTCATCGACATCTATTTCCTTCACGAATGGGACGGCGCGACGCCGCTCGAGGAAACCATCGCCGCGCTCGACACGCTGGTTGCCCAGGGCAAGATCCGCTATGTCGGCTGCTCCAACTATTCCGGCTGGCAGGTCATGAAGGCGCTGGGCATCAGCGACAGCCAGCACCAGCCGCGCTTCGTCACCCAGCAGATCCACTACACGCTGGAAGCACGCGAGGCCGAGTATGAGCTCTTGCCGATCTCGGTCGACCAGGGCCTTGGCGTGCTGGTGTGGAGCCCGCTCGCCGGCGGCCTGCTGTCGGGAAAATACCGCCGCGACAGCCCGACGGCGCGCCAGATCGGCGGCTGGTCGGAACCGCCGATCCGCGACGAGGACCGGCTGTGGCGGATCGTCGATGTGCTGGTCGACATCGGTGCGGCACGCGGCGTTTCGGCGGCCCAGGTGGCGCTGACCTGGCTGCTCGGCCGGCCAGCCGTCAGTTCGCTGGTGATCGGCGCACGCAATGAGTCCCAGTTGAAAGACAATCTCGCCGCGGCAAGCCTGACGCTGTCCTTTGATGAACGCCAGCGTCTCGATGCCGTCAGCCGGCCGCCGGTGCTCTATCCCTACTGGCACCAGCAGTTCACCGCGAAGGACCGCTTCGGCCCGGCCGATCTGGTTATGGACCGCAGCGTCATCTGACTTAAGGGCGCCGGAGGCCGCTAGCCCGCGATAAACCGCCAGACCTGCGGATCGGTCTCGATCTGGCCGCTGAGCACGAAATATTTGTAGAGCACGAGCAGGCAGATCGCCTGCTCGGCCCGCTCGTCGGCGAATTTGCGGCAATAGGCGTTGGCCGCCGCAACGATGCGCTGGGCCTCGGCCGGATGTTTCTCGAGATGGTGCACGCGCTCGGCCAGATCGCTGAAGTCGGGCGCCAGCGGCACATAATGGACATCGGGCTCGAGCTGCCCTTCCGCGAACCAGGTCTCATAGGTCGGCGGCGGCATCAGGCAGAGCGAGTTCGAGCTCATGATCCATTTCAGATTGGTCGCGACATCATTGCCTTCGAGCGAGATGATATAGCGGTAGCGGCGCTGCTGATCGATGCTGAGATAGGGCTTGCGGTATTCCGCAGGTGCTGTCGCCCTCGGCGTGCCGACATCGCAGAACGGCAGATTGCGGGCTGCATCCAGCAACAAGGTGCGGATCGGATTGTTGAGTTCGCCGCGCCAAACGACGAGCGGATGCTTGTCGGCGAAGGCGACATCGTCGGCCGGCATGTAGAAATGACGGAACTTGTTCAGCTTGAACAGGACGCCGTTGCCGTTGTCGCCCGCTATCGGCCGGTCCTTGACGATCGACGGCATCTTCGGCACTTCGATGACGTCGCCGAATTCCAGGTCGATGCGCAGATCTGGGTCGAAATAACGGGTGAACTCCTTCAGATCGTAATAGTACATGCTGCGGTCCGACGGCAGCCGGCTGACCGGCACGGCCTCGGGGCTGGGGCTAAAAGGCTCCCGCAGCGTGTTGTAGTAATTGAGCCGCTGGCGGACCGATGCGTCGGAAAGCCTGGCCTGATCGAGCAGCCGGCCGAGCCGGCGCCGGAAAAGAACCGGCGGCGCGATGTCGCGCATGGCGTTGCGCGCATAGTAGATCAGCTTCTGTGCGTTTCTTTGAAGCGTGGCCATCGGTCGTTTTGATTCGAAATCGGTCGGCGGCGGCTCCAGCAACTGTCCCGCAGCCTTTTCTAAACCATTGTGTTCGCCATCACGCAAGTCCAGAACCGCTGGCATCTGCCCTCGCGGCGCTGTTGTGTTTGCCGGCCAATGCTTCTAGGCAGGATCAGGCACAGCGAAAGGAAACGATATGGCTCGACCACCGAATTACGGTCAGGAACGCAAAGAGCGCGACCGGCAGAAGGCCGCCAAGAAGGCGGAGAAGCTCGCCGCCAAGGTCGCGGCCAAGGAGCGCGCCGAGCCTGAGAACGAGGCAAGTTCCAAAACCGACACCGAGACAGAAAAATAGGCAAGACAGGATCACCGGCCCGCGAAACGGGCCGGATCCTGGCAAAATGCCGGTGTGATCAGGCCGATGTGATCAGGCCGGGGCCTTGTCGCTGACGAAGACGTTGACCTCGCGCGCGGCGGCGATGAAGGCGCGTCTTGCAATCATCGCCGGCTTGTCGCCGGCCAGCGCGTCATGGCAGGCCTGCAGCGCTTCGCGGTGCTTGGGGCTGCGCTTGCCGGGCCAGCTGTTGAGCAGGTAATCGGAAGCCTCGCGCACCGTACGCAAGAGCTGAGTGCTTCCCTCCGTGCCCGACTTAACGGTCACGGGTGTTTCAAATCGGTTGTTTTCCATGGCCGCCTCTTACGCCATCGGCGTCCGCGAAGCGAGGCCGAAAGCGGATCGCGACGGCGTTCTTTCGTTTTCGTGACCAGTATCAAGCGGCGACGACGGCAAAACCCCTGGCGCGTAGGCCGCGCCGGTCATTGTGCAACGACGTCACCAGGCGGGCGCGGCTGCCGGCTATATGGGCGGAAAGTCGCGCCGCCGCCGCATCGGCATCGCCGGCCCGCACCGCTGCCAGAATGGCGTGATGCTCGCTCCAGGCGCGGCCAAGGGCCGCCTCGTCGCGCACCTCCAGCCAGCGCGCCCGCGACAGCCGCGTCATGGCATCGCGCACGGCCCGAAACAGGAACTCGTTGCCGGAGAGCCGCGCCAGTTCGATATGGAAATCCATGCCGACGCGGTGCCATTCCTCGCGCGGCGTGGCAGTGTCGCAGGAGTCCAGCATCGCCTCGATGACATCGGCTGCGCTCCTGTCGGCCAGCGCCGAAGTCAGCCTGACCGCCGCGACCTCGACCGCTTCGCGGTACACCGCGATCTGTTCCAGTTCGGCAAGGTTGATCGGCGACACGGTCCAGCCGCGCCCGTCGCGGCAGATCAGCCCTTCCGTCTCCAGCCGCAGCAGGGCTGCCCTGACCGGCGTGCGCGAGGCGCCGAAGCGGCTCTCGATCCAGCGCTCCGTCAGCCGCTCGCCAGGACCGACCTCAAGGCCAAGGATCATCTCGCGAAGCGCTTTTTCGACGATCTGCATCTGCGACATAGTTGCTTCCATTGCTGGCGATCGGCCTTGCCCGTTGGTCTTGCCGATCACATTGAGAGCGCCTGATTGACAGCAGCCGGGCTTTGCGTCCATGAGGTACCAAGTTGGTATCCCAAAATGGTATCCGCAGCAAGCGGACAGGATAGGACATGCCGCAGGACAGTGCAGCGCAGGCCGCCGAAGCGCCTTCCACCTACAACATTCATTGGCGGCGCAACCTGCTCGTGTGCTTTGCCGGATCGTTCAGCACGCTTGTGGCGATGACGCTGTTGCTGCCGTTCCTGCCGCTCTATGTCGAACAGCTGGGCGCCGTGGGCCACGCGGCGATCGTGCAATGGTCCGGCATCGCTTTCGGCGCCACCTTCCTTGCCGCCGCCCTTGTCGCGCCACTGTGGGGACGGCTGGGCGACCGCTACGGCCGCAAGGTGATGCTGGTGCGTGCCAGTTTCGGCATGGCGATCTGCATGTCGCTGACCGGCATGGTGCAGACCGTCTGGCAATTGGTGCTTTTGCGCCTGTTGATCGGCTTTGCCGGCGGTTATTCCTCAGGCTCGACGATCCTTGTCGCCATGCAGACGCCGAAGGAGCGCTCCGGCTGGGCGCTTGGCGTGCTGTCGGCCGGCATCACCGCAGGCTCCCTGGTCGGCCCGTTGCTTGGCGGCGCGCTGCCGCCATTGATCGGTATTCGCGCCACCTTCCTCATCGCGGGCGGCGTCATTTTCCTGGCGGCGCTGGCGACGACGTTCCTGATAAAGGAGATGCCTCGCCCGCCAGTACAGGCAAAACGCGAGGAGAAACCAAAGGGAAGTTGGGCGCAGATCCCCGACAAACGCCCTGTCGTGGCCATGCTGGCGACCGGCATGCTGTTCACCTTCGCCAACATGTCGATCGAGCCGATCATCACCGTTTACGTCCAGCAACTGGTCGCGGAGGCAAGCCGGGTGACCCTGGTCTCAGGTGTCGTCATGTCGGCGGCGGCGCTGGGCGCCATCCTGTCGGCGTCACGGCTGGGCAAACTCGCCGACCGCATCGGCCACTGGAACGTCATCGTCGCATCGCTGGCCGTCTCGGCGCTGCTGTTGATACCGCAGGCCTTCGTCACCGAGAGCTGGCAGTTGGTCGGGCTGCGGTTCCTTATGGGTCTGGTGCTGGGCGGGCTGTTGCCCTGCATCACCAGCGTCATCCGCCACAATGTTCCCGATGGGGTCGGCGGCAATGTGCTGGGCCTGGCAATCTCGGCGCAATATGTCGGCCAGGTTGCGGGGCCGCTGCTGGGCGGCTTCGTCGGCGGCCATTTCGGCATGCGCGCGGTGTTTCTCGGCACGTCGTTGCTGATGGCGGGCGGTGCCGCGTATAATTGGCTGGCCCAGGCGCGCCGCACGCGCGACATGCTGGCGATATCGGAAAAATCCTGACAGACAGGTCGCGCCGCCTATCGTCAATCACGGAGCCCGAGACATGAGCATCGCCGAGTCAGCACCAGCAAACAGCGCGCGCATCCTCGTTTTCGCCGGCGGCATTGCCGGCGCGGCGGGCGTGGCGCTGTCGGCGGCATCAGCGCATCTCGGCGGCGCCTTCGTCGGCACGGCCGCATCCTTCCTGCTCATGCATGCGCCGGTGTTTTTGGCCGTCGGCCTCGCCGGCGCAAACCGGATCTTGCGGATCGGCAGCCTGGTGCTGCTCGTCGGGCTTGTTCTGTTCTGCGGCGATCTGCTGGCACGGGATTTCGTGGGATCGCGGCTGTTCCCGATGTCGGCGCCGATCGGCGGCACCTTGCTCATCGCGGGCTGGCTGGTGATCGCGGCCTCGGCGCTCGTGCGGCAACGGTCCTGACGAGCCAAGAACCCTGTCCCATCAGATATCACACGAGGCTTAATCCTGCCGGTTTTGCGGCAGCAGGTCGCGGTTGCGCTTGGCAGACTTGGTCGGCCGCCGCCTTTCCGGCTGCTCCGTGGCAGGCGAGATACCCCAGTAATTGCGATAAATGTCTTCGAACAGATGCTTCACGGGATGCATGTTCGTCTCCTCTTTAAGAACTTGAATCCATCCAATCAGCTGGCACGAAAATGCCGGGGCCGATCAGCTGCGCTTGCGTTTCACAAGGTATTGCAGGTCACGCCTCCACGGCCCGACCTTGTCGCGGCGCTTGCGGGTGGCGGCGTCGGAGACTATGCCCCAATCATTGCCGTAGATGTCTTCGAACAGATAATTCACGGGATGCATGGCACCCTCCTCTTGAATCGATCCAAGTTCTCGTTGGTGAAACTCTTTGGATCGATTCAAATATAGACCCTCTCCGTCGTCCGATCAAGGGAAAATTTGAACCGATCCAACGAAAGTGCTAAACAGGCTCCGGTTCAGGAGACGAAAATGACGGCATTGACCTCCGGCAAGACGAAATCAGTGCGGCTTGCCGACATCGCCAAGGCGGCCGGCGTCTCGCACGGAACCGCGTCCAACGTGTTCGCTCGCCCGGAAATCGTGCGCGAAGAGGTCCGCGAGCGGGTCAAGGCGGCGGCGGAAGCGATGGGCTATGCCGGCCCGGATCCCAAGGGCCGGCTGCTGCGCGCCGGCAAGGTCAACGCCATCGGCGTGGCAACGGCAGAACCATTGTCCTATTTCTTCGACGATCCCTTTGCCCGCGTCATGATGGCCAGCATTTCGCAGGCCTGCGACGCCACCGGCGCCGGAATTTCGCTGGTCTCGGCCGCCAACAGCGAGCAGCTCGCCTGGAACATCCAGAGCGCCCTGGTCGATGGCTTCATCGTGTTCTGCATCGAGGGCGGGTCGCGGCTGGTCGAACTGGCGCGCGAACGCAAACTGCCTTTCGTGGCGCTTGACCTCGATTCGGAAAATGAGGCGGTCGCTGCGATCGGCGTCGACAACGTCGCCGGCGCGGGTCTGGCGGCGCGCCATCTGGCCGAGTTCGGCCATCGCAGCTTTGCCGTACTCGCCCTGGAATCTGCCGACGCTGGCTTTGGTCCCGTCACGCAGGAGCAAGTCGAGACGACATCCCTCTACTCGGGCACACGCGACCGTCTGCGTGGCTATTTCGGCGAGCTCTCCCGCTTCGGCATCGACGTCTCGCAAGTGCCAATCTACGAAACCCTCAATGACGAGGCGAGCGTGCGGGCCGGCCTCGATCATATTTTCGCGCTGGCGCAGACGCCGACGGCAATCCTGGCCATGTCGGACAAGATCGCGCTGCATGCGCTCGACTGGCTGCGCGAGCGTAACATTGCCGTGCCGGGCGATGTGTCAATCGTCGGCTTCGACGGCGTACCGGAAGGCGCCGACTCCGAGCCGCCACTAACCACTGTCGCCCAGCCGATCGCCGAGATGGGCCGGCTGGCCGTCAAGGCGATCCTCGAAAATGACGGCTCGCAGCACCGGCAATTGCTGCCGGTCGATCTTGTGGTGCGGGGGTCGTCGGGCCCCTCGCCTGCTTAGCTAGGCGGCTGATGTGGGATCATCGGCTTAGCCTTGGCATCGCGGGCATGCCGAAGGTCTGGTGAACGGCTGGCGCTTCTTTGCGAACCGGCTTTTTGCCCAAGCCGATGCCGGACAGCCACTCAAGATAGAAGGCCAGCGCGAACTGCATGGCGATGCCGGCTGAAATCAGCAAGGCGTCATAGGCAAAGCCGCCCGGATTGATCAGCTTCATCACCTGCGCCGCCATGGCGATCAGCGTGCCGGCGAGGAACACCGGCAAGGAGCGCTTGCCGAGCAGCGCTAGCGGGTGATCCGGGCTGAGACGGAACAGGTTCGAGAAAGCCGGCAGGGCGACGATCAGATAGCTCACCGCCAATATGTGCAGGAGCCGCGGCAGCGAGAGGAACGTCTTGTCGAAGCCGCCGATCACCACGGGCAGGTTAAACCACGTTATCTCGCCCCAGAGCGGGCTGTGCACCCAGACCGCCGCTGCCGCGACATAGGTCGCCGCGGCGCCCACCAGCCAACGATTGACGGGAATTGTGCCGCCGCGCCTGACATGCAGCATGCCGGCAAGGCCGATGTTGAACAGGAATTGCCAGGACAGCGGGTTGAGGAACCAGAAGCCGGGCTCGGGATAGTTCGGCGGCGCGATCTGCCAGAGGCCGGCGGCAAGCCACAGCGCGCCGGAAAAGACCAGCGCCGACAGCGGCCGGTAGCTGACGAAGAGCAGGAAGAGCGGCGCCATCAACAGCAGCGCCGCATAGACCGGCAAAATGTTGTTGTAGCCAAGCTGGTGGCCGAGCGTGACAATGCCGATCATGACCTCCGGCGTGTTCTTCATCAGCGGTTCGATGTTGATCAGCTTGAGCAGTTCCGGCCGCCGGCCGTACACCGCCGCGGCGCAGAACAACGCCATCACAACCATGGTGGTGACGATGTGGGCGCTGTAAAGCACGCCGGCCCGGCGCCACATCTTCAACATCGCCAGCAGCCGGCCGCCCGGCTGGAACTTGTTGCCATATGCGAGTGCGACCGACATGCCGGAAATCAGCACGAAGGCTTCCGCCGCGTCCGAGAATCCGAAATTCTTGTAGGTCAGCGTTTCGAAGACGGTGCCCGGCACGTGGTCGATATAGATGGTCAGGAGTGCGAGCGCACGGAACACGTCAATGCGCGTGTCGCGATCGGGCATACGCGGAGCGCGATCGGCGATACGCGGAGCGCGATCGGGCGGAACTGGCAGGGTCATCGACAAAAGGCCTCAAAGGGAGAGCAAGGCTGCTCGCGTTGTTCGTGCCGGGATGCGGCCATCGGCGCACACCGCTTCGATTCCTCCCGCAGGGAGCGTATCGGCGCAGAAACGGTCTGAAATGAGCCTGTTGCAATCACATTTCGCGGAGCGTGAAAATATTCCGTTTTGAAGCTGGCAAATGACCAATGTGTCCCGTTAAATCAATGAGATATGAGCGTGCATCGATATAACGACGAGAACGCCTTTCTGCATCAGGATCTGGCCTTTCCCTACCGCCTCCTCAAGCCGGAGAATGCCGGCGGCGAGAGCCTGTTTTTACTCCACGGATCGGGTGTCGATGAAACGACGATGGTGCCGATTGCGAGGCAGATCGCCCCCAACGCCACGCTGGTCGCGGTGCGTGGCCGCATCCGCCAAGAAGACGGCTTCCGCTGGTTCGAGCGGATCACGCCGACCAGTTTCGAACAGGCGAGCATCCGTGCCGAAACATTGGCCTTTGCCGCCTTCGCAAGCGAGGCCGCAAAGCGCCACGGGCTCGACCTCGCCCGGGCGACTTTCCTCGGCTATTCCAACGGCGCCAATCTGGTTTTCAGCCTGATGCTGCTCAACTCCGGCCTCGTCCGAAACGCGGCGTTGCTGAGAGCAATGCCCGTGCTTGACGATGCGCCGGCAACCGATCTGACCGGAACGCGCGTCCTGATTGTCGCCGGTGCCGCCGACGAGACCTACGGGCCGTTTGCGCCGCCACTGGTGAGGCTGCTCAACAAACATGGCGCCGAGGTCGATGCGCGCATCGTGCCTTCAGGTCACGAAATCGGCGACCCAGATGCCGCCATCGTCCGGCAATGGCTTGCGGGACCAGCATTGGTCGCACGGCAGGCAGGCTAAGAGACCTTGGTAGATCGCATCGGCGCCCGCGCGGAACGGCTGAGCAGATGCTCGTCGCCTAGCCCTGTCCCATCCGGTTCCAGGCATCGAGCCCGGCGATCTTGTAGGCTTCGGCCAGCGTCGGATAATTGAATGTGTTGTTGACGAAGAAATCAACCGTGCCGCCGAGGTTGATCACCGCCTGGCCGATATGGATCAGTTCGGTGGCGCCTTCGCCGACGATGTGGGCGCCGAGCAGGCGGCGCGTTTCGACCGAGAACAGCAGCTTCAGAAAGCCGGAGTTGACGCCCATTATGTGGCCGCGCGAGGTTTCGCGGAACCGCGCCAGGCCGACTTCATAGGCAGCGCCGCTCTCGCGCACCTGCTCCTCCGACTGACCAACGGTGGAGATTTCCGGCACGGCGTAGATGCCATAGGGGAAGGTTTCCGGCGGCGGTGGCAGTTGCACGCCGAAGGCGTGGCAGGCGGCCACCCTGCCCTGCTCCATCGATGTCGAGGCAAGGCTGGGGAAACCGATGACGTCGCCGGTGGCATAGATGTTGGGCGCACTGGTCTGGAAGGTCTGCGGATCGACCTTGATGCGGCCCCGGGAATCGGCCTCGATGCCGACCACGTCGAGGCCGAGGCTGCCGAGATTGCCGCTGCGGCCGGCGGCGTAAAGCACGATCTCGGAGCGGATGGTGCGGCCATCGGCGAGCGTCACTTCGGCATAGTCGGGTTTTGAGACGATTTCCTTGACCGTACTGCCGAGGCGAATGGTCATGCCGCGGTCGCGCATCTGGTGGATGAAGTCGTCGACGATCTCGCGGTCGACGAAATCGAGGATGGTGTTGCGCGGCTCCACCAGCGTCACCGGCACGTCGAGCGCCGAAAAGATCGTCGCATATTCAACGCCGATGACGCCGGCGCCGATCACCGTCAGCGTGCGCGGCAGATGGTCGAGTTCCAGCATCTCGTCGCTGTCGAAGACGCGGACCTTGTCGAAGGGCACGTCGCGCGGCCGATGCGGCCTGGTGCCGACCGCGATCAGCGCATTGGTGAAACCAACCTCCGAGTAGTCGCCATTGTCTGCCGTCAGGCTGACCTTGTTTGGGCCGACGAATTTCGCCATGGCGCGCACGCTTTTGACGGCGTTGCGCATAAACTGGTGCTGCAGCACCTCGACCTCGTGGTCGAGCGTCTTGTGCAGCCGCTCGACCAGGTCGGCGATGGAGATGTCCTGCTTGACCCGGTAGCCGCGGCCGTAAAAGCCCCGCTCGCGCCAGCCGGACAGGTTCAGCACCGTCTCGCGCAGCGTCTTCGACGGGATGGTGCCGGTGTGCACCGAGACGCCGCCGAGGCGCCGGCCCCTGTCGACCACCAGCACCGATTTGCCGAGCTTGGCCGATTGCACCGCGGCGCGGCGCCCGGAAGGGCCGCTGCCGATGACCAGCATGTCGTAATCCATGTAACCCCGTCCCCTCGGCGTCTTGTTGCGCCGCAGCAAGCTAACGCCATCCGTCCACCAAATTCAATCGGCTCAACCGCGTCACACTGCCGAGCAGGACCGATGGACGAACCGATCTTGATTCCGCCCGCGGTCTTCACCATTTCAGTGGCGGCGCACCCTAGCGTGGCGCCTGTTGCGAGGACATGACATGAACGCGCGCGTACTTGACGGCGAAATCATCACCAGCAGGCTCGACGACGTCAGGGCCTATGACGGTGTGCGCACGCGGCGCATCCTGGCCTTCATCATCGACTATTGCATCGTGGCGCTGCTCACCATTCCGTTCGCGATCCTGGTGGCCGTGCTTGGCCTTTTGACATTCGGTCTTGGCTGGGCGCTGTATTCCATCCTCGTGCCGGCGGTCGCCATTCTCTACATCTGGAACACGCTGGGCGGTCGCAACCAGGCCACATCAGGCATGAAGATGATGGGCATTCGGCTCGATCGTCTCGACGGCAGCCGTATCGACGGCCTCACCGCCGTTGTCCATTCGGTGCTGTTCTGGGCGAGCACGGTCATCCTGACGCCGCTCGTCCTCCTGGTGACGCTGTTTTCCGATCGCAAGCGCACACTGCACGACCTGCTGCTTGGCACGGTCGTCAGCCGCAGCGACCGTTGAACCGGCGTCCAACCGACGCCAACAGGCATTTGTGCGCAAATGTGAAGGGGTCCGTTCAACCCCGCCTTCACAATCCTGTTGAATTTTTCGCCAGCCAAGCCAAAGGTAGAGCGATTCGCAGGAGTGTTCCCAAGGTTCGATGACGCACCATCCGACCCAGTCGCCGCAGTTCTTCCTGACCGCGCCATCGCCGTGCCCGTATCTCGAGGGCCAGTTCGAACGCAAGGTGTTCACGCATCTGGTCGGCGACAAGGCGCCGGAGATGAACGATCTGTTGACGCAAGGCGGTTTCCGGCGCTCGCAGAACATCGCTTACCGTCCCGCCTGCGAGACCTGCCGCGCCTGCGTCTCGGTGCGTATCCTGGCGCAGGAGTTCACCGCCAGCCGCAACATGAAGCGGGTGATCCAGCGCAATTCCGATCTGATCGGCGCCATGCACGACGCGCAGCCGTCGACCGAGCAGTATTCGCTGTTTCGCGGCTATCTCGACGCTCGCCATCGCCGCGGCGGCATGTCCGACATGACGGTGCTCGACTACGCCATGATGGTCGAGGATACCCATGTCGACACCAAGGTGATCGAATACCGGCGCCGCGGCCCCGACACATTCATCACCGGCAAGGGCCAGGGCGAGCTGATCGCCGTGGCGCTGACCGACAAGATGGCCGATGGCCTGTCGATGGTCTATTCCTACTTCAATCCCGAGTTCGAGGACCGTTCGCTCGGCACCTTCATGATCCTCGACCATATCGCCCGCGCCCGGGCCATGGGCTTGCCCCATGTCTATCTCGGCTACTGGGTCAACGGCTCGCGCAAGATGAACTATAAAATGCGCTTCATGCCGCAGGAGCATCTCGGCCCGAAGGGCTGGGAACGCTACGACCACGAAGCGGTCACGCGCTGATTTTTCTTCTTACCAAATCCTGATCTAAACATTTTCAGCCGAGACGATGCTGGTCTTTCCGCCCGTTGGCGGGGCGATTGCGCCGACCGGCATCTGCTCAAATCATTGCGAAAGCCGTTGCATGTCCTCTCACAATGCCCACACCAAAGGACTTCTGCTCACCGCGCTTGGCGGGCTGGCGCTGACCATCGACATTCCCCTGATCCGGCTCGCCCATGGCGAAGCCTGGACGATCCTTTTGCTGCGCACCGGCTGCACCTTCGTGGCGGGGCTGATCGTATGGGCCATCTGGCGCTCGTTCAGCAAGAATGCTCCGCAGCTGATACCCGGCTGGTCGGGGCTCGTCGTCGCCACCCTCTACGGGCTCGGCGCAATCGCCTTCATCACTGCCGTCTACAACACCTCGACCGCCAATCTGGTTTTCATCCTGGCCTTCTCCACCATGTTCTCGGCGCTGCTGTCGTGGCTGTTCCTGAAGGAGCGACCGCAGCCGCTGACGCTTGCGGCAATGGCGCTGATGATCGTCGGCATCGCGATCATCGTCGGCGATTCCGTCGGCACGGGAAATCTGTTCGGCGATGTGATGGCGCTGTGTTCGGCCTTGGCGATTGCCTGCGCCATCACCGTTTCACGCGCCAGCGGCAGGGATATGGGATTCACCGCGCTGACCGGCGTCCTGCTGCCGTTCGGGCTGGCGGCGCTCATGGTCTCCAGGACCGGTTTCCAGGTGGAAGCGCCATGGTGGATCGTTTTCAACGGCGCCGTCATCATGCCGTTCGCCTTCTTCTGCCTGGCCAACGGGCCGAAATACATTTCAGGCCCGGAAGTGGCGATGTTCTATCTCCTGGAAACGGTTCTGGCGCCGGTCTGGATATGGATGATCTTTGCCGAGGCGCCGTCGCGCAACGGCCTGATCGGCGGCGTGATCCTGATCGTCACGCTGGTCGCGCATTCCCTGTGGCAGCTGCATGAGGGGCGCAAGCGCCGGGCAGCACTTGCTGTCGCTTACCCAGCCTGACTTTTCTTCGCCGGGCCGGCGACAATCTCGATCTGCGGCGGCCCGCCTTCGAGCTCGGCGACGGCATCTGGAACGGTGTCTTCGGCCAGTTCCACCTCGCGCAGCCATTCGCGCCATATCGCCACCAGCAGCGCCATCAGCACGGGGCCGATGAACAGGCCGAGAAAGCCCATCGTCTTGACGCCGCCGATCAGGCCGAAAAAGGTGGGCAGGAAGGGCAATTTGATCGGTCCGCCGACCAGCTTCGGGCGCAAGGTCTTGTCGACGATGAACAGTTCCACCGCGCCCCAGATGAACAGCGCCAGACCCGCCATCGGCGAGCCGCTGGCGGCGAGGTAGATCGATACAAGCGTAAACGACAGCGGCGCGCCACCGGGGATCAGCGCCATCACGCCGGTCAATGCGCCCAGCGTCACCGGCGACGGCACCCCGGCCAGCCAGTAGGCGATCCCGAGCACCAGCCCCTCGCCGATGGCGATCACGGTCATGCCGGTAACGGTCGAGGAAATGGTCGCCGGCACGACGCGCGAAATCCGCTCCCAGCGCGTCGGCAGGATGCGTTCGCCGAGCCGGTCGATCTGGCTGGCAAAGTGTTCGCCGTCGCGGTAGGCGAAGAACAGCGCGATCATCATGAACAGCAGCGTCAGCAACAGGCCGAAGGCGCTGCCGCCGGCAGCCAGCACGCCGCGATAGATGCTGCCGATATTGGCGCCGCTGACCAGCTGGATCAGCTCGCCGATGCCGCCGGGATGGCCGAAATTGTCGATCCACTGTTCGTTCAGCCACTCGCCGACGACAGGCAGCGAGGTGATCCAGTGCGGTGTGACCGCGCCGTGCCTGTTGGTCTCGATCGCCCAGCCCACCCATTCGCGGACCTCGTTGATGGCGTAGGTGCCGGCGAGCGCTATCGGCACCACCAGGAAGGCGAGGATGAACAGGATGGCGAGCGTCGCGGCGACGGTGCGGTTACCGCCGACACCGGCAAGCAGCCGGCGGTAGAGCGGCCAGCTGGCAAAAGCAATGACGAGGGCTGCCAGCACGGGAAACAGGAACCCGTGGAAGAAATAGACGCCGGCGGCGACGATCAGCACCAACAGCCAGCGCGCAGCCGACAGCGGCGGAATGACGGCGGATCGCAACGGTGTCGACAGGCCGAACAGGCGCTGCTGACGTTCCGGCTTCTGGATCTTCGCTTCCTTCAAACGGTCAATTCTCCCCAGCCTACACAGCGTTTATGCACTGTTATAGTGCCGCAATCGTGACGATAGTCCAAATGCCTTGGGATCTCCCCCTTGAGGGGGAGATGGCCGGCAGGCCAGAGGGGGTCGCCGCGCATGAAGCGCCAGCCTTCTCTGCCAGCGAAAGGGTGTCGTGTCAGGACGTACCGACCCCCTCTGTCGCCTTCGGCGACATCTCCCCCTCGAGGGGGAGATCCCTACCCAAATTTCCCCGTCCGCGGGAATCCCTTCGGCACCATCCGTCCGGCCGACGCTCTCGCGCCGATCCATTCCGCCAGCTCCTCGCGCGACCTGACGAAGGTGCGGTCGGCGGAATCCTGCCAGGACAGGCCGCTCGCCAGCGTGAAGGGTTTCAGGTCGAGCAGACCGCCATCCTTGTATTTCTGCAGGCGAACGCCCTTGCCGCGGCCCATCTCGGGAATTTCGGAGAGCGCAAACACCAGCATCTTGCGGTTCTCGCCGACAATGGCGAGATGATCGCCTGACACGGGGACGCAGGCCTTGGCCTCGTCGGGCGCCTTGACGTTCATCACCTGCTTGCCCTTTCGGGTGTTGGCGACGACCTCCTCCTCCGGCACGACGAAACCATTGGCATCGTAGGAGACGAGCAACAGCTTGCGCTTCGGGTCGTGGACGAAGGCGGTGACGATGTCCTGGTCGTTGTCCATGTCGACGATGATGCGGATCGGTTCGCCATGGCCGCGGCCGCCCGGCAGCCGGTCGGCGCCGATGGTGTAGAATTTTCCGCCGGTGGTGAAGACCAGGATCTTGTCGGTGGTCTGGGCATGGAAGGCGAGCTTGAGGCTGTCGCCTTCCTTGAAGGTGAGCGTGGAATGGTCGGCCAGATGGCCTTTCATCGCCCGCAGCCAGCCCTTTTCCGAGACCACCACGGTGACCGGCTCGCGCTCGATCATGGCGTGCGCAATGTCGGTCAGATCATGCTCCGGCGCGTCGGCGAACTGGGTGTGGCGCTTGCCGAGTTCGGTCTCGGGGCCGAACTTGTCGCGAACCTGCGTGACTTCCCATTTGATCGTCGACCATTGCTTGGCGTCGGATGCGAGCAATGCCTCGATCTGCTTCTTCTCGGTGGTGAGACCGTCGAACTCCTTGCGGATCTCGAACTCTTCCAGCTTGCGCAGGGCCCGCAGCCGCATGTTGAGGATGGCTTCGGCCTGGGTGTCGGTGAGCGACCAACGGGCCATCATCACCTGCTTGGGCTCATCCTCCTCGCGGATGATCCTGATGACCTCGTCGATGTTGAGATAGGCGATCAGGTAGCCGGCAAGGATTTCCAGCCGCTTCTCGATCTCGCCAAGCCGATGCTTCGAGCGGCGGATCAGCACATCGCGCCGATGGTCGAGCCACTCCTTCAGCACGCCCTTCAGCGACAGGACGTTAGGCACCTTGCCCCGCGACAAAACGTTCATGTTGAGGGGAAACCGGCTTTCGAGCTCGGTCAGCTTGAACAGCGATTCCATCAGAATGCCGGGATCGACCGAACGGCTCTTCGGTACGAGCACAATGCGGACGTCCTCGGCGCTTTCATCCCTGACATCCTCAAGCAGCGGCAATTTGCGCGCGATCAAAAGCTCGGCGATCTTCTCGATCAGCCTGGCCTTCTGGATGCCGTAGGGGATTTCAGTGACGACGATGCTCCAGGTGCCCCTGCCCTGATCCTCCTGGCCCCATTTGGCGCGCACGCGAAAACCGCCGCGGCCGGTCTCATAGGCCTCCAGGATGGATGCGCGGCTGTCGACGATGATGCCGCCGGTCGGGAAATCCGGCCCCTGGACGAACTCCATCAGCTTTGTCACCGGCGCGTCCGGCTGCTCGATCAGCTGCAGCGCTGCGTTGCAAAGCTCGGCGGCATTGTGCGGCGGGATGGACGTGGCCATGCCAACCGCAATGCCGGAGGAACCGTTGGCGAGCAGATTCGGGAAGGCGCCGGGAAGCACTACGGGCTCCTCGTCCTCCTCGTTGTAGGTTGGCCGGAAATCGACGGCGTCCTCGGTGATGCCGGCAAGCAAATCGCTCGCCACCTCGGTCATGCGCGCCTCGGTATAGCGCATGGCGGCGGCGTTATCGCCGTCGATATTGCCGAAATTGCCCTGCCCGTCGACGAGGGGATAGCGCATGGAGAAATCCTGCGCCAGGCGCACCAGCGCGTCGTAGATCGACTGGTCGCCATGCGGATGGAACTTGCCCATCACGTCGCCGACGATGCGGGCGCATTTGGCAAAGCCCTGGTCGGGGTTGAGCCTGAGCAGCCGCATCGCATGCATGATGCGGCGATGCACAGGCTTCAGCCCGTCGCGCACGTCAGGCAGCGCCCGGTGCATGATGGTCGACAGCGCATAGGCGAGATAGCGCTCTTCCAGCGCCTTCTTCAGATCGACCGGTTCGATGTGGTCACCGCCGCCATTTTCAGGCGGCAAAATCCTTTTTCCCATGCGGCTGGACTAGCCGAGCGGGTGATTCGCGGCAAGGCGGGGCTGCGGAAATCCGCACTTTGCAGCCTTTGGGCTGACGAGGGCGGCTCAAGGTCCGACAATGGATGTGACGGACTTCATGTCCCCCCTTGCCGTCCCTGTGCAACAGCAGCGGTAGCAGTGCTGTTGCCAACCAACATCAATCTGTTACACGCCCTCTCTAAGGCAGGAGACGGTACGCAGGGGAGCCCGACCTTCATGACATATTCACCGCATCGGGCGAAGGCTCCCGCTCCGATTTGCCTTTCGCCGTGATTTTCGACAACTCTGCGGGAAAGCGCCTTTTTCCCGTCCAGTTCGTCACGGAATGGTGATGGCGTAGAATTGAGAAAACACTTTTTCAGGACTCTCTCAGGGAACTCGCGATGACAATCCAACGTTCGACACTCAAGAAACTTGCTTTTTCGACCTTTTTGCTGACGCTGCCGCTGAATGCCGCCTTTGCGCAAGACACGGCGGTTGCCGACCGACTGAAGGCCGCACTTGCCGTCCAGGGCGTCGATATCACCTGGACCGGCGTTACCGGCGACAATTCCAGCATGGTGCTGCAGGGCGTGTCGGTCAAACCGGCGGCCGAAAAGGAGGCGCTGCCGATCGGCGACGTCAAGCTCGAAGGCGTGACCGAAGCCAATGGCGGCTTCGATGTCGCGACCATCACGACTTCGGCCTTCCAGCACAGCAAGGACGGCGTCACGCTCAACCTCACCCCCTTCGTCATCCACGACGCCAACATCCCGGCTGAGGGCGCTACAGGCCCGCTCGGCTCGATGATGATCTACAAGTCGGCCGAACTCGAAAACCTGACGGTCAAGGTTGCCGACAAGACCGCCTTCTCGGTGGATGGGCTTGCTGTCCAGATCACGCCGCCGGCCGACGGCAAGGCGATGGAGTTTTCCGCCACCACGGAAAAGTTCAACGCCGACCTGACCCTGGTCGACGATGCGAAATCCAAGGAAGCCATCGAGGCCCTCGGCTACCAGAACATCTCGGGCAATATCGAAATCGGCGGCACCTGGCAGCCGAGCGACGGCAAGATGGACCTGTCGAAATACGACATCTCGGTCGAGAATGCCGGCACGCTCGGCATGACCTTCGGCCTCGGCGGCTACACGGTCGACTTCGTCAAGTCGCTGCAGGAGATGCAGAAGAAGATGGCGGCGCAGCCGGAAGGCGCCGACAATTCGGCGCAAGGCATGGCCCTGCTCGGACTATTGCAGCAGCTCTCCTTCAACAGCGCATCGATCCGCTTCGACGACGATTCGCTCACCGGCAAAGTGCTTGAGTATGTCGGCAAGCAGCAGGGCATGTCGGGCAAGGACATCGCCAACCAGGCCAAGGCGATCGTGCCGTTCGGCATGGCGCAGCTCAACAATCCCGAACTGACCGCCGAAGTGACGGCCGCGGTGAGCAAGTATCTCGACGATCCGAAGAGCCTCGAGATTTCGGCCGAGCCGCCCGCAGCGGTGCCGTTCGCGCTGATCATGGCCGGCGCCATGTCCAACCCGGCCGACCTGACCAAGACGCTGGGCGTCCACGTCAAGGCCAACGAAGACTGATCGAAGTTCGCCCCCTTCTCCCCGTCACTATACGGGGAGAAGGTGCCGGTGTCCGAACCGGATAGATAGGTAACAGAATGGACCGATAGCATGGGTGACAGTTTTCTTGTCCGCCGGAGGACCGGCGATGGTTTGGCGAGAGACTGGCATCATGGACGAGCGGCTACGGTTTGTTGTGGAGTGTCTTTCTGGGGATGAGACGATGGTTGCGCTTTGTGCGGCCTACGGGATCTCACGCAAGAACGGCTACAAATGGCTAGGACGCTATCGGACGTTTGGGCCTGAGGGTTTGCACGACCTGCCGCGAGCCCCGCTCAATCATGGCCGGGCGACAGCTCAGGATCTGGTTGAGCGGATTGTGGCGGCCAAGGAGCTGCATCCGCTTTGGGGTCCAAAGAAGATCGTGGCACGGTTCAGGCGCACGGCTCCCGAGTTCATGTGGCCTTCAGCCTCGACGGTCGGCGCGATCCTTGCGCGGCATGGGCTTGTCCGCGCCCGCAAGCGACCCCGCCTGCGGGCCTGCGGCAATGGACCCTGGCCACAGCCGCAAGAACCGAACGCGGTGTGGACTGGCGATCACAAGGGCTGGTTCCGGACCCGCGACGGCTGGCGTTGCGAACCCTTGACGGTGATGGATGCGTCGAGCCGCTACCTCCTGGCGCTCGAAGCGACGGGATCGACGGCCGATAGCGAAGCCTGGCCGGTGTTCGAACGGCTGTTTGAAGAGCATGGCCTGCCGGATCGCTCCAGAAGCGACAATGGCCCGCCCTTCGCATCGGCCGGCGTCACCGGACTGACGCCGCTTGTCGTGCGCTTCATCAAGCTCGGCATCACCTTGGAGCGGATCGCACCCGGCAGGCCACAGCAGAACGGACGTCACGAGCGCTTTCACCTGACCATGCTGCCGATGGCCGAGGCACCGGAAGCCGACCGAACGGCACAGGGCCAGGCCTTCGAGACCTTCCGCCAAAGCTACAATGAGGAACGTCCCCATGAGGCGCTGGGCATGGATACGCCCGCCCAGCACTACCGGTCCTCACAGCGCGCCATGCCCAGGACACCACCCGAGCCCGTCTATCCGGCCGAGGCCTCGGTCCGCCGCGTGCGCCACAATGGCGAGATCCGATGGAATGGCGGCTTCATATATGTCTCGCAAGCGCTGGCTGGCGAACCGGTCGCTGCGTTGGAGACCGAAGACGGACAATGGACACTCTCATTCCATGCCCACCCGCTCGGCATCATCGACACACGGCACATGAAGCTTGCCCGCCGCAGCGCCGCGCCAACCAATCCGCTTGGCGCTGCGGCGGACGCATAGGGGGAGAGAAGTGTCACCTATGTATCCGGTTCAAAGTGTTACCCATCTATCGGCTGGACACCGGCAGGCGGATGAGGGGCGGCGCCAACGCCTGCAAATTGTAGTTCGATGCTGAACCGATTGTCAGAAGGCGCCAACTGCTAAGGCCGTTCGCCAATCGCCTGCATGCGTGCTGCCCCTCATTGTCCTGCCGGACATTTCTCCCCGTATAGAGACGGGGAGAAAGGGCAGCTTCAACGCTGCCGTCAGTCCTTCTTCACTGCCGCGACACGCAGCGACAGATCACGCAACTGCTGCGGCGAGGCTTCCGAAGGCGCGTTCATCAACAAATCGTAGGCCTGCTGGTTCATCGGGAACATGGTGATCTCTCGCAGGTTCTTGGCGCCGACCAGCAGCATGACGACACGGTCGACGCCGGCCGCCATGCCGCCATGCGGCGGGGCGCCATACTGGAAGGCGCGGTAAAGGCCACCAAAGCGTTCTTCCACCGTGGCGCGGTCGAGGCCAACCGTCTCGAACGCCTTGACCATGGTTTCCGGCAAATGGTTGCGGATACCGCCAGAGGCGATCTCGAAGCCGTTGCAGACCATGTCGTACTGGAAGGCCTTGATGCCGAGCAGGTCGTCGCCGTTGAGCGCGTCGATACCGCCTTGCGGCATCGAGAACGGGTTGTGGGCGAAGTCGATCTTCTTCTCCTCCTCGCTCCATTCGAAGAACGGGAAGTCGACGATCCAGCACAATTCGAAGCGCTCGCGGTCGACAAGGTTCAGTTCTTCGCCGGCACGCGTACGCGCGGCACCGGCGAAGGTGACGAACTTCTTCGGATCGCCGGCGACGAAGAAGGCGGCGTCGCCATCGGCAAGGCCGAGCTGCTGACGGATCGCCTCGGTGCGCTCCTCGCCGATGTTCTTGGCCAGCGGACCGGCGCCTTCAAGCTTGTCGCCTTCCTTGCGCCAGAAGATGTAACCCAGTCCCGGCTGGCCCTCGCCCTGCGCCCACGAGTTCATGCGGTCGCAGAAGGCGCGGCTGCCGCCGGTCTTGGCCGGAATGCCCCATACTTCGGCCTTCGGATCGTTGGCCAGGATGTTGGCGAAGACCTTGAAGCCGGAATCGCGGAAATGGTCGGAGACGGCCTGCATCTCGATCGGGTTGCGCAGGTCCGGCTTGTCGGAGCCGTATTTGCGCATCGCGACATCGTACGGGATGCGCTGGAATGTCTGCGTCACCGGCTTGCCGTTGGCGAAAGTCTCGAAGACGCCCCGCATCACCGGTTCCATGGTCGACAGCACGTCGTCCTGCTCGACGAAGCTCATTTCGAGGTCGAGTTGGTAGAATTCGCCGGGCAGACGGTCGGCGCGCGGGTCCTCGTCGCGGAAGCAGGGCGCGATCTGGAAATAGCGGTCGAAGCCCGAAACCATGATCAGCTGCTTGTACTGCTGCGGCGCCTGCGGCAGCGCGTAAAAGGTGCCGGGATGGATGCGCGACGGCACCAGGAAGTCGCGCGCACCTTCCGGCGACGAGGCCGTCAGGATCGGCGTCGAGAATTCGGTGAAGCCGACATCGGTCATACGCTTGCGCATCTCGGCGATGATTTTCGTGCGCGCCACGATGTTCCTGTGCAGCGTCTCGCGGCGCAGGTCCAGGAAACGGTACTTCAGGCGGATGTCTTCGGGATAGTCGGGCTCGCCGAACACCGGCAGCGGCAATTCCTTGGCTGCCGACAGCACCTCGATCTCGCGCGCAAAAATCTCGATCTCGCCGGTCGGCAGGTTGGCGTTGGTGGTGTCCGGCAGGCGCGCCTTGACCTCGCCGTCGACGCGGATCACCCATTCGCCACGCAGCGTCTCGGCCACCTTGAAGGCGGGCGAATCCGGATCGGCGACGATCTGGGTCAGGCCGTAATGGTCGCGCAGATCGATGAACAGCAGGCCGCCATGATCGCGCACGCGATGCACCCAGCCCGACAGGCGAACCGAAGAGCCGACATCGCTCTTTCTCAACTGGGCACAGGTGTGGCTGCGGTAACGATGCATTGTCATGTCAAAATTCCGGGGTGCTGGGTTGTGGCCCGAGCATCAAAGCACGGTCCAAAATTTGCGCGAAAAGCGCATGGGAGGCCGGATTTGTCAAGGCAAGCCGGGCGATCGGGCGCAGGCCCATTGTTCAAGCGAAGTGGATTTCGGCGCCCTGGCGTTCGAAGTCGGCGAGGATCGCGGCCGGCGCGGTCTTTTCGACCACGAGGTGGCGGATCGCCTCTGGCCTGGCGACCCGGTAGGGTGCGGCTGTGGCTAGCTTGTCGTTGGTTACAGCGATGACGATGCCTGCGCTGTTCTTGGCCATCGCCCGCTTTACCTCGGCCTCAGCCGAATCGAAGGCCGTGACGCCGCGCGACGCATCGAGGCCGCAGGATCCGAGAACAAACAGGTCCGCGCCAAGTTGCGCGACAGCGGCAAGCGTGTCGGCGCCGACGCAGGCGCCGAGATGGCGGTCGAACCGCCCGCCCAGCACAATCAGTTCGACCAAAGCGTGGTCTGACAGGACGGAGGCAATTTCGAGCGAATTGGTGGCGACGGTCAGATCGATGTCGCGCGGGATGGCCCTGGCGACCGCGGCATTGGTCGAGCCGCTGTCGATGAACAGGGTCTGTCCGCGCGAAAGCAGTGCCGCGGTCGCGCGGGCCAGCCGCGTCTTTTCTTCGACCGCATGGCCGGCGCGCAGGCCGACCGGCGTGGCCGCGAAGGGTGCGGCCGCGACCGCGCCGCCATAGACGCGGCGGCACTGCCCGGCCTTGGCCAACTCCCTGAGGTCGCGCCGAACCGTGTCTTCCGAAACGCCGAAGCGGCCTGCCAGCTCGCCGGCCAGCACCCTTCCCTCGACGGCCAGGCGATCGCGAATAATTTGATGCCGCTCATCGGTCAGCATTGCATGATCCTGTTTTTTTCCATGCACGTTCTTGCACGATTTGCATGTTTGTGCAAGATGTAGGCATATCAAACAGTGACAACCGTCGACTCTCTTCCCCGAAAGCATCGTCATGACCTTTGGCCTCCGCCTCGCTCCGCAACACCGGGTCTACGCCGGCTTTGCGATCTATTCGTTCGCCATGGGCCAAATCTTCCCGCGGCTGCCCGACATCAAGCACGCCATGGGCATCGGGGACGGCACGCTCGGGCTAAGCCTGATCGGGACGCCGATCGGCACCTTGACCGCGCTGACGCTGGCGGCGCCGATCCTGGAGCGCATCGGCTTCCGCCGCGCGCTGCTCGGGCTGGTGCCGCTTTTGTCGGTTGTCTTTGCCATTGCCGTGCATGCGCCTGGGCCGCTTGCGCTGTTCCTGATGCTGTTTCCGGTCGGCCTGATGATCGGCAGCGTCGAGATCATTCTCAATGTCGAGGCCGATAGAACCGAATTCCTGCTCAAGCGCCGGATCATGAACCGGGCGCATTCGTTCTGGAGCATCGGCTTTTTCGGCGCCGGCCTGTTCGGCGCCGCGCTTGCGCATCTCGGCATTTCGCCGCAACTGCACCTGGCGATTGTCGTACCGATGGTGGCGACAGGAATCGCGCTGTTTCTCGGCGGTTACGAACCGGCGCCGAGCCGCTTCGCTGGCAATGACGAGACGGCGCCAAGGCTGGCGCGGCCGACGCTGCCGATCCTCGTCCTCGTCGCGGTGACACTGTCGGCGATGCTGATGGAAGGCGCCAGCATCGACTGGTCGGCAATCTACATGCGCACCGTGTTCGATGCGGGCCCTTTCGTCGCCGGCTTCACCGTGGCGCTGTTTGCATTCTCGCAAGCGAGCACGCGCTTCTTTGCCGACTCCTTTGTCGACCGCCACTCGCCGAGCGTCGTGGCGCGGGTGCTGCTGGCGACGATGGCGGTGGGCGTGCTGCTCGTCTTCTTCTCGCCTGCCCCGCTCGTATCGATGCTGGGCTTTGCGCTACTTGGCATCGGCAGCAGCGTGCTCTTTCCGCTGGCGATCTCGGCGGCAGCCCAGCGGACGGACCGCTCCGCGACGATCAATGTCGCGGCGCTGTCGCAGATTTCCTTCGTCGCCTTCCTGCTCGGCCCGCCGCTGCTCGGTTTCGTCTCCGACCATTGGGGCATCCGCTCGGCCTTCGGTATCGGCATCCCGTTCATCATGCTCAGCCTGCTGACCGCCGGCTCGCTTGGCCGAAGGGCTGCCCGGGGCGAGCCTGCGCCGGCGAGCGAAGCTTTGGCGAGGGCCGACGGAGCTTGAACGGCCGCACTTGAAGCCACACACCTGTTGGCGGCGGGACAAGCCACTGGCATTGGCCACACCGATGGTTCAGAACTGTGGAGCCACCTAAGCAACGGTTCCGTATGTCCTCCATCCGCCCGCTGATCCCGCTCCTCATCGCCGCCGGCATCCTGCTTGGCGGCAACGGGCTGCAGGGCACGCTGATCGCGTTGCGCGGCGCGCAGGAAGGGTTTTCGGCCTCCGACATCGGCCTGATGGGCACGTTCTATTTCGCCGGCTTCCTGTTGGGGTGCCTGGCCGTCACCCGTATCCTCAAGGCAGTCGGCCATGTCCGGACGTTTTCAGCGCTCGCCGCCATCGCCGCTGCCAGTACGCTGCTCCTGGTGCTGGTGATCGATCCGGTGATGTGGTGCGCGGTGCGCTTTGCCGGCGGTTTCTGTTTTGCCGGCCTGTTCACCGTCATGGAAGCCTGGCTGAACTCCGGCGTCGAAAACAAGGATCGTGCGCGGGTGCTCGCCGTCTACCGCATGGTCGATATCGGCTCGGTAACCGGCGCGCAGTTCCTGATCCCGATCTTCGGCCCCGGCGGCTTTGCCATCTTCGCCATCATGTCGATGATGATCACGCTGTCGCTGGTTCCGGTGTCGCTCGGCGACCGCTCCAACCCGACGCCGCCGGAAGACGTCAAGCTCGATCTCGCCCGCGTCTGGCGGATTTCGCCGCTCGGCTGCTTCGGCTGCATCTGCGTCGGCGTCACCAACAGCGCGTTCCGCACGCTGTCGCCAGTCTATGCCGAGCAGATCGGCATGTCGGTGGCCGATGTCGTCACCTTCGTCAGCGTCGGCATCTTCGGCGGCGCCCTCATCCAGTATCCGCTGGGCTACCTCTCCGACCGCTGGGATCGGCGCGCGGTGCTTTTGGCCACGACATGCGGCGCCATGTTCGCCGCGCTGGCGCTGGTCTTCGTCGCCGGCGCCGATCCGACCCTCAATTTGATTATCGTCTTCATCTTCGGCAGCTTCGCCATGCCGCTCTATTCGCTGTCGGCGGCGCATTCCAACGACCGCGCCGACAAGGGCGAGTTCGTGCTGATCAACGCCGCCTTGATGCTGTTCTATTCATTCGGCGCCATTGGTGGCCCCTTCGCGGCGTCCGCAGTGATGCAACATTTCGGACCGGGCGCCCTGTTTGTCTTCAGCGCAGTCGTCTACGCCACCCTCATCGCCGTCATTCTCTACCGCATGCAGGTGCGCGGCAGCGTGCCGGCGGGCAAGCGCAGCCGCTTCACGGCGCTGCTGCGCACATCAACCGTCTTCGCGCGGCTGGCGCGCAGGAATGGCGATTCCGACGGATCGGCTGATACTTGACCGAAGGGCGGCTTGACGAAAGCGCCCATGGCTGAAATTGAAAGAGAACCTTACCCGTTACTAAAAAGCGATTTGATGCACGTCATCACCACCCAAAATGAGCTCGAGTCCGTTCTCGCCGCTTTTGAAAAGTCGGATTTCGTCACCGTCGACACCGAATTCATCCGCGAAACGACATTCTGGCCGATTCTGTGCCTGATCCAGATGGCGGCGCCAGGCGTCACCGCGCTGATCGACCCGCTGGCGCCCGACATCAACCTCGCCCCGTTCTTCCGGCTGATGGCCAATGAAGCGGTGGTCAAGGTTTTCCATGCCGCGCGCCAGGACATTGAAATCATCGTCCATCTCGGCGATCTGGTGCCGCATCCGGTGTTCGACACCCAGGTCGCGGCCATGGTCTGCGGCTTCGGCGACAGCGTCTCCTACGATCAGCTGGTGCAGCGCATCACCGGCGCACGGCTCGACAAATCCTCGCGTTTCACCGACTGGCGCCACCGGCCGCTGTCGGACAAGCAGCTCGATTATGCGCTGGCCGACGTCACCCATCTGATCGACGTCTACAAGCACCTCAGCGCCGAACTGGAGCGGGAAAACCGCGCCCATTGGCTGAACGAGGAAATGGAGGTGCTGACTTCGCGCGAGACCTACGATCCGCACCCCGAGGATGCCTGGAAGCGGCTGAAGATGCGGCTGCGCAAGCCGCAGGAGCTGGCGATCGTGCAGACGGTGGCGGCATGGCGCGAACGCGAGGCGCGCGAGCGTGACGTGCCGCGCGGCCGGGTGCTCAAGGACGACGCCATATACGAGGTCGCCCAGCAGGCGCCGCGCGATGCGGCAGCCCTTGGCAAGCTGCGCACCACGCCGAAAGGCTGGGAACGGTCATCGACGGCAACGGCGCTGCTCGGCGCGGTCAACACGGCGCTCGCTTTGCCCCGCGAAGAAATGCCGAAGCTGCCCAAGAGCTTTCAGCCGCCCGAGGGCTCCAATGCCGCCTCCGAGCTGTTGAAAGTGCTGTTGCGGATCGTCGCCGAGAAGGAAGGCGTCGCCTCGAAAGTGCTGGCGTCCAGCGACGACATCGACCGCATCGCCGCCGAAGGCGAAGCCGCAGACGTGCCGGCGCTGCAGGGATGGCGGCGTACGGTGTTCGGCGAAGCCGCGCTGAAGCTGGTGCGCGGCGAAATCGGCATCAAGTTCGACAAGCGCAAGATCGCGGTGTTCGATTTGTAGACCCCCACCCCGCTCCGCTCCGCGGAGCGACCCTCCCCACAAGGGGGAGGGTAAACAACTGCCCTACACCGCTCCGAGCAGGTGTAGCGCGAACCAGATCCATGCCAGCAAGAGAATGATCGCGCCGACGTAGAAGGCGCAGCTGCGAAACCGCAGATTGTTGCTGGTGAGGTGGACCCAGGCGTGGCCATAGCGGGAAATCACGAAAATCCACATCAAGGCCAGGGTCAGATAATTGACGCCATTGGTCGCGTGCAGCGCCAGACACAGCACATAGAACAGCACCGGCAGTTCGAACTGGTTGATGAGATTGTTGGCAACCGTGACGCTCGACCCGGGCTCGGTCGTGCGCACCTTGTATTGACCGACCTTGGCCTCGCCCGATTTGACCGCGCCGTAGCGGCGCCGGCCCATCACGACATAGACGATATAGACGAGCAACACCTGCGCCAGCATCGGCCAGAAAATCGCGGTCTGGCTCATGGCGTTGCCCCTGCTCTGTCGTTCATGCCTGTGGACGCCGCTGGGCGGCAAGGATCAAAAACGCGATGACGATGACGGGGATCGCCAGCAGCGCGAATTTGGTGACGATCAGCGACGAGGCGAAAGACAGAGAATCCGGGTTGGCCGACAGCGCATCGGACAGAAGCCGCGCCACCGCAATGTTCTGGGCGTAGTCGGCGCATGTGTAAGGCAGCACGATGACCAGCGCGAACAGCGCCTGAAGCTGCACCGGCATGGCACGAAAATTCTTCAGCCGCCGCCCGGTTGCCAGGATCAGGCTGACCATGGTCAGCGACAGCAGCGCCGGGAAGAGAAGGTCGAAAGTCAAATAGTGCCAGACCAGGATGATCTCACTGCCGCGTCGGCCGAGTGCCGTCAGCCAGGCCATGCCCTCGTCGGGCGTGAACCCGCCAAGGCGCACGTCGAGCGACGGCAGGCCGCCGCTCAGCCGGCGGAAATAGAAGAATTCCAGCAGCGTCATGGTGATGAAAACCGCCGCGGCGGCAAAGCACAGCGCGCCGGCATGGCGCGCCAGCCGCAGCACGATCGTCGCCTGGTGGCGCCAGAGCATGTACCGCTCTGGCTGCCGGTCAGGCTCCGCCAGGATAGTTCGGGCTTTCGCGGGTAATCGTGACGTCATGGGCGTGGCTTTCACGAAGTCCGGCGTTGGATATGCGCACAAAGGTGGCGCGTTCGCGAAAATCGGCAAGGTCGCGGCCACCGACATAACCCATAGCGGCTTTTAGCCCGCCCGCAAGCTGGTGCAGCACGCCAGACACAGGTCCCTTGTAGGGCACCTGCCCTTCAATGCCTTCCGGGACCAGTTTCAGCGTGTCGCGAACCTCGGCCTGGAAGTAGCGATCGGCCGAGCCGCGCGCCATGGCGCCGACAGAGCCCATGCCGCGATAGGCCTTGAAGGAGCGGCCCTGATGCAGATAGACCTCGCCCGGGCTTTCGTCGGTGCCGGCCAGCAGCGAACCGATCATGGCCGCACTGGCGCCGGCGGCAAGCGCCTTGGCCAGGTCACCCGAATATTTGATGCCGCCGTCGGCGATGACCGACACGCCTGATCTATGCGCCGTCTCGACCGCCGACATGATCGCCGAAAGCTGCGGCACGCCGACGCCGGCGACGATGCGCGTGGTGCAGATCGAGCCCGGGCCGATGCCGACCTTGACGGCATCGGCGCCGGCGTCGATCAGCGCCTGCGTGCCTTCGGCGGTGGCGACGTTGCCGGCCAGGATGCGGACGGAATTGGAAAGCTTCTTGGCCCGCGTCACCGCATCGAGCACGCGCTGCGAATGGCCATGCGCGGTGTCGATGACCAGGAGGTCGACACCGGCATCGATCAACCGCTCGGCGCGCTCGAAGCCGTCATCGCCGACGCTGGTGGCGGCCGCCGCCCGCAGGCGCCCCTGCGCATCCTTGGTGGCGTGCGGGTTGAGCTGCGACTTCTCGATGTCCTTGACGGTGATCAGGCCGACGCAATTGCCTTGCTTGTCCACGACGACGAGCTTTTCGATGCGGTGCTGGTGCAGCAGCCGCTTGGCCTCGTCCTGGTCGACATTCTCCTTGACCGTGATCAGGTTCTCACGGGTCATCAATTCGTAGACTTTCTGCCCCGGATCGGAGGCGAAGCGCACGTCACGGTTGGTCAGGATGCCGACCAGGCGGCCGATCTTCTGGCCGCCGGTGCCGCCATTCTCGACCACCGGAATGCCCGAGATGGAATAGGTGCGCATCAGCGCCAGCGCGTCGGCGAGCGTGGCGTCGGGGCCGATGGTGACCGGATTGATGACCATGCCCGATTCGAACTTCTTGACCTGACGCACCTGCTCGGCCTGTTCGGCCGGCGAGAAATTGCGGTGGATGACGCCGATGCCGCCGGCCTGCGCCATGGCGATGGCGAGCCGCGCCTCGGTGACGGTGTCCATGGCGGCCGACAGGATCGGCACGTTGAGGTCGATGTCGGTGGCGATGCGGGTGCGGATGTCGGTCTCACCGGGCATGACCTCGGAATGACCGGGCTGCAACAGCACGTCGTCAAAGGTCAGCGCCAGCGCGCCGGTGGACGTTTCGATGATTTTTGCCATGGCCAGTCCTCGGATACGAAAAGCGCTGGGGGAATACAAAAAAGCGCTGGACCGAAATGGACAGCGCCGACTCGTTTCTTCCCTTTCAGGATTGGCGCTGGCTGGTAACACGTCGCGGCGCCGATGAAAAGCCGGTGATTGCATGTCACCGCAAAGTGTTGGGGTTGCCCCGGAACGCCGTGTTAAGTCAGCGCATTAAAGCTGGCCAGCGTGACCCGAATGCCATCCATCCTCCTACGACCTCGCCTATCGCGCAGGGCGAACCCCTGGCCTCGCCGACGGTCTCGAAGGGTATCGCCGCCCCCCTGCCGCCTTATGTGCCCGCCGCCCCTCGCCGGTCGCCGTAACTTATGGCCCGGCATTATGAACTGTGCCCTACCGGCGCGCAAAGCCTAGCAAATGCGCCTGAGTATATGTTTGCGATAAACGTGTCTCGCGCTCTGCCGCAGTAACGGAAACGTGATCGAAGCAATTGGCGTCTGTTCATGCGAGTTCGTTCAGCTCGTTCGGCCGGAGTGGTTTCGGAGCAGTTCGTGCCTGTGCATGACGGGGTTTGATTATTGTAGCCGGGTATCACGGCAGTTTCCCTGTTGACATGTCGTAAGGGCTCAGCGTCTATCTTAGCAGTTCCTTTTAGAACTTTTCTCAATGGCGAGATCTGTCTTGAAAGGAGCGCTCCCATGATAATCACCCTCGACCTAGGCCAGGTGCTCACCCTGACCGCAAGCGCGTTCGGCGTCGTTGCCGGCGTGATCGCTTTTGCCCGCTTCATCAAATGGTGGTGGCACAAACCGCTGGACCCGGGCGAATGATCGATCTCTTCACAGGCTCCGGCGGGCTGCTTGACCGGGTCGCCGTTCCGGACCGCAAAATTCGCCAAACACATGGTTGCAGGGTTTCGATGGCGCGCCTATGTCCCCTTAGGCAGGCGCCGCTTAGCGAGGTACACGCCAAAATGACGATTATGAAGGACGTTCCAGCTTATCCCAAGAAGACATTCGAAGACGGCTATGTCGATGGATTCCAGTCGTTGAAGCCCGACGTCGTTCCCACAGTCCCAAGGCCCTACGAAGCTCCACTCGGCACTACTCCGTATCAATGGGGCTTCAGGCTTGGGCAGGACGGTGCGCGCGCAGCTTAAGTCTGCGCCCCGCTGTGATGAATGAACCCCACCCGTATGGTAGGCGCGAAGCAGTGGACTTCGATCCCCGTTAGTCGCATTCTGCCCGTGGGGAAAGGGTTATGGGGCTCCACCGTCACACGGCTTCTCGGCCTACGAAGGCATAGACGCTCGTTGCTGGAACAGCGGGCGCTAATCCCGGTCCTGTTGTGCGGTGTTGCCGCTGCCAGCTATTTCATGCCGCAGAGCGAACAGCATCCCCTTCCGACCGTGCATCGGCAGGGGGATTCCAGGGCGCTTGCCCCGGCCGGTTGCAACATCAACGGCAATATCAGCGCCGTGACTGGCGAACGCATCTACCACATGCCAGGGCAGCGATATTACAACGAGACGGTCGTCAACTCGGCAAAGGGCGAGCGCTGGTTCTGCTCTCAATGGGAAGCGTGGTGGGCCGGCTGGCGGAAGTCAAAGGTGTGACGGGAAACTGACTTAAGGCACCGAGGAAAAATCGCTTCACAACGAATCTGAGCGATCTCGTCACGGCGAACATCACACCTGGCGATTTATTTTTCCTGCCACACACTAGTTGTTATTTCAGCCACATCTGCGTCGCCAATCAATTCACCTGCGCTATTGATTTCCTTCAAGGCACGATCAGCGAGAGCAGCCGAGAAAACGTCTGCATAGAACTGTCGTCCGGAAGTCGATATCGAAGCCGTTACGATCTCTTCCGGGGTCATCGTAGGGACAGCTATCCCTCGCATTCCAACAACCGCCAACGATGGACTTATTGGAAGATAAGCCTCTCGCCAGTCGTTTGAGGCGCCGACAAAAGTGGAGATCTTTTTTTCTCGATCTACGCAGAAAACGCCGGCGTCACCTAACACAAAATTCTTATCAGGATTTTGAACGATAGCCCAAGATTCCGGCCTTCTGGGTTCGGGACACACCCCACCTGAGTCAAGGAATCTTTGCAAGCTCGTGTTGTGGCTATTATCGAACGTGTCTGTGTTAACATGAGCCGCAAACGCCTGGAACATCATTTGCATAACACCGCCCAACTGGTTCCGATCTATATTTTCCAGAATATATTTTTTTAGGATTTCATTTTGCTCTGGAGTCTGTTGCGGTAGCGCTTCCGCTATTGCTTCGCCAACTTTCAGATCGATATTTCTGGTTAGATAACCGGCAGCGTCAACACCCAGAGCCGTATCGGCCATCAAACTGGCCGTCTTGTGGATGCCACTGCGCATTCGATCCCTCATTGCGCGAGTACGAAAAGCCAGCAGCCAAAACAAATTTCCCATTTCATGTTCAAATTTGACCGGCAGATTAGAACCGGAAAGGATTGCGGCATACATCGCGCCGTTCTTGCTTTCGCTAACCGCAAAAGCGTCCTCCAGTCGATCGTCCTCTTTGCCATAAAATTGATGGTATGACGCTACCTTCTTTATATTCCTGCAATCAGGTTCTTCTTTTTGATCGTAGACCCAAACGAAATATTTGCCCGGCTTCCGAGGAGGTGGAGCAGAACGAAAATGCCGAAGCTGGAATTCTGAAATAAAATGATTGTTGTCTTTCTTCTTATTCATGGAGCAGCCATCTGTTTCAACTTTTTGTGGACCCAAGTATATCCGATTTAATAGGGAGCGAGTCTAGTCGGCTAGTTGGAACAGCTAGCACGGGCTGCAGAGAACTGGTAGCTGATCAAGCAAGGCAGGGGGGATCAAATGACACAAACTGAGGCGGCAGAATCGGCAAAAACGTCTGGCTGGGTGAAGCTCGGATTCTTGTTCACCGGCCTTTACGTCGCTTTAGTCGCTTGGACGGTGGGGGCCAGCGATTTCGTCAAGTTCAGCGCGCCGATGGAGCTTCACGACCTCGCCGATGCGCTGGCCGGAATCTTCGCGCCATTGGCGTTCCTTTGGCTGTTCGTAGCCACGATGGTTCAGTCGCAAGAGCTTTCCCTGCAACGCCGAGAGCTGCAGCTTACTCGGCGCGAATTCGAACAGAACCGGCAGGTAGCCAAGGAGCAGGCGGAGGAAGCACGCAATCAAGCCAAATTCATCGGAACGCAAACTGAGATGATGGTTTGGGCGGAAAACGACAAACACTTGAAAGTGGTTCTTGATGGCATCACAACCCTAGTGTCGCAGGGGAGTAGACAGCAAATAGTAATAAGAACCGGCCAAGGCGAGTCAAAACTCGTGCGAGGCCCATTTGATCGAGCAGCTTTTATAGGCGATGTGATTGAGTCCTTTAGTTCTTCCGTTGAAGCCGTCCGTAACGCCCTCGAGCAATTTCCTGGACGGAAGGCCACTTTTGGTCAGATCGTCCTGCTCCGAGAAATTGCAACCCTGCTCGCTGAAGTCAGGAGCATTATGCCAGGGACCTCGCCGAAGCAGAAAGCCGAGTTGGCGCAACTAGGATTTGAAAGGTTTGAAGCGGCCACTGCCTATTTGCTTGAAGTCTGCAAGCCCAGGGATGAATGAGGCCCAATGAGGTCACGGTGGCATGCTGATGCTTTATTTCTTTTTCAATTTGTATAAGCATGTTGAGCACGCCACGGGGGCATTGTTATGGCATTGTTTGATGCAATCAAATACGTCGGCTCAGGGCTAACGCTGATCGCCTTTATCGTCGCCGCCCTTACCTATGCATATCAACAGAAGTTGAAAAGTCGGGAAAAGAAACTTCTAGCTGTCCCTGCAAAGGACCGCTTAGCGGCCGCCAGTGATGCTGCCGAATACATTCGTATCGATCTTGCAAAAATTCCGCCGAACGATCGCGCCAAGATTGTGCTTGAGCAGCTTGCGTTGAAGGCGCAGCAGCAACGCCAGTATTTCATTGGTTTTATGTTTCTTGCGCTCTTAATAGGCATAGGAACGATAGTCGCAACAATGAGCCTTCCCCCAACCAAACCGCTCATAGGTGAGGGCGCGCGCTCGGGCGGATGGGCTTACGTTGGTTACTTGGACAAGAGCAAGAAGGTTTGGGCCGTCGGCCCGTTTGTCAACATTGCAAGCTACAGTGGGTCCCCAGATCGAACCTATCCCATACGCATCGGGGACGTAGTCCGTCCTCGCAAGAATTTGCCCCAAGTGATAGTCGGCTACGCCTCAACAGGGACGGCCAACGACCAGAAAGCTCCGCCAAGTTTGACTAACACGATCGACCCCAAGCGCGACTATACAGGGTCCTTATATTTGTCTACCAATACATACTTGGTAAACGATGTCCAAGTCTGGTCGAATCCGGACGCAGACTCTGTCGTTTGGCTCAGCCTTACGCCCGGCGATCCAGATCCAGAAAGGACACAGCCGCCGAAAGCTGAAGATCCCCCCAAACCGCCCTCGACTACCACGACAGTCACGTATCAGGTTTGCACGGGTGAATATGAGAGAAACTGCGGAGGACCTCACAGCGCATACCTTTATTGTGACGTGAGTGTTGAAGCGTGGGCGGCAAAGCAGTGTCAATCGCTCGCAGGCGAGGTCCAAGCGGTTGCGAAAGTATCGGTGCATGGCGGGAATAAGTGTGGCTATGGGATGTTTACAGTGATCTGTTCCGTTACCAAATAAGGTAGGCTCATTCGGCAAACAACGCATGATCGCTATCGGCTCAACCGCTCGACCGTTGCAATGATCGCCTCCGCCAATGCCTCACCTTCGTTGATAGGCTCGGGCCGTACAGACCAAGCCAGTTCCAATACAGGATGCGGTCATGGAACAGACCTGCTCGATCGCCGTGCGAGCCAGTTTTGGGGCCGCGCGTTCGCCGGTCGCATCTGTGAAATCGTCCACGTAGATGCTTCCGTGCCCCTATGGCAAATGACCTCGATCTACGATTCTAATCATGGCCGATGACTTCAAACCTGGGCGACGACAGGATTTAGCCGGTTTTGCGGGTTGGCAGCACGGAGCCGCAACGGCGCGGGTCGCACAAAAGTGACAGCAAATTAATGCGACATACGGGTAAAGGCGTGATAACCGCCCTTTCGTGTCGGCTTGCCCCCCAGACCGCACGCACATTTTGACCAGTTCGGACGCGTTCGTTGAACCGCATCATTCCGCTCATTCTGGCGGTCGCCTTGTTCATGGAAAACATGGATTCGACCGTCATTGCGACATCGCTGCCGGCGATTGCCGTCGACATCCACACCAGCCCGATCGCGCTCAAGCTGGCGCTGACCGCCTATCTGGTGTCGCTGGCGATCTTCATTCCGATCAGCGGCTGGATGGCCGACCGGTTCGGCGCCAAGAACGTGTTTCGCGCAGCGATTGGCGTGTTCATCGTCGGCTCGGTCGCCTGCGCCATCTCCAATTCGCTGCCGGCCTTCGTCGTCTCGCGCTTCCTGCAAGGCATAGGCGGCGCCATGATGACGCCGGTCGGCCGCCTGGTGCTGGTGCGCGCGACGCCGAAAAGCGAGCTGGTTGCCGCCATGTCATGGCTGACGGTGCCGGCACTGGTCGGGCCGCTTGTCGGCCCACCGATCGGCGGCTTCATCACCACCTATTTCACCTGGCACTGGATCTTCCTCATCAACGTGCCGATCGGCCTGATCGGCATCTGGCTGGCAACGCGCTTCCTGCCGCAGACCGACTCGATGGAGACGCCACCGCTCGATTTCGTCGGCTTCGTGCTGAGCGGACTGGCGGCCTCCGGCGTCGTCTTCGGCCTGTCGGTGGTCAGCCTTCCCTATCTGCCGCCGGCGACCGGCCTCATCACCGTGGCGGTTGGGCTGGTGTCCGGCGTGCTCTATCTCCTGCATGCGCGCAGGGCGCAAAATCCATTGCTGGCGCTGGAACTGTTCCGCAACCAGGTGTTCCGCTCCTCCGTGCTCGGCGGTTCGCTGTTTCGCATCGGCATCGGCGCGGTGCCTTTCCTGCTGCCGCTGATGTTCCAGATCGGCTTCGGGCTGACGCCTTTCCAGTCGGGCATGATCACCTTCGTCTCGGCCATCGGCGCCATCGGCATGAAGTTCGTCACAGCTCTGATCTTCCGGCTCGCCGGCTTCCGCCGGGTGCTGATCTGGGGCTCGCTGATCGCCGCCGCATCGATCGCCATCTACGGGCTGTTCACGCCGGACACGCCTTACGCGCTGATGCTGGCCATGTTGCTGGTCGGCGGCTTCATCCGCTCGATGTTCTTCACCGGCGTCAACGCGCTCTCCTATGCCGAGGTGTCGGCCGAAGACACCAGCAAGGCGACGCCGATCGCGGCGGTGTTCCAGCAGCTATCGATCGCGCTCGGCGTGGCGCTTGCCGGCGGCATTCTGGAAGTCTCGACTTCGATCCATGGCGGACCGCTGGTGCTCTCCGACTTTCACATCGCCTTCTTCATCGTGGCGGCGGTGTCGGCGGCAGCGTCCGTGTCATTCATGCGGCTGGCGCCGGATGCCGGCAATGCCGTGTCGGGACATGGCCGGCTGACGACGCCGAAGACGCTGGAGCCGGTGAGCACGGCTGGGAAGTAAGGGGCGAGCGCCCCTCATCACTTCGTTCATCCTAGGGCGAAGCGACTCAAAGCGTCGCGCAGACCCGAGGATCCTGTGTGTTGTTCCCATGCTATGTTTGGGGTGGGAAGGAGACCGACAGGATCCTGGTCGTCCTTTTTGAGGACAGGCCGTGGCATGGCTCGGTCCCTTCCCACCGGTGAACCATCAACCTGAACAGTTGCACGGGGCTGTTCCAAGCAGACCCCGCACCACAGGAAGAGGCGTGGACATGATAATGCAGAACTATGTCGGCTGCGACATCTCAAAGCAGTGGTTGGACTTTTTTGATGAGGCAAGCGGTCAATACCATCGCATCGACAATCAGGCCGATGCGATCGCTGCCTATGTGGCAGGCCTGCATCCCAGTCGAGACTTCGTCGTCATGGAGGCGACAGGGGTTCATGACCGCCTGCTGCGTCATGCGCTGGCCAAGGCCGGCGTGCCGTTCTCGCGGCACAATCCGGCGCACACCCACCACTATGCGAAGTCGACGAGACGGCGCGCCAAGACCGACCGTCTCGATGCCAGGATGCTGAGCGACTATGGCCGCCGCTATCACCCGGAAGCCGAGCCGGCACCGCGCGAAGAAGGCGAACACCTTCAATCGCTTGCCCGCCTTCGCGACCAATGGTCGAGATCAGGGCAACGTTGAAGAAACAGCGCAGCGAAGCCTTCGGCGCGATTGTTCATCGCCGAAATCGAAGAGCTGATCGCTACCTTCAATGTCCGCATCAAGGGTATCGAGGGGCAGATCGCCCAAGCCATTACCCAAGCCGAGGACATGGCCCGCGACAACGCGCTGATGATCTCCGTACCCGGCGTCTCCAAGATCACTTCGTTCTCGCTGGCGCACCTGCCCGAGCTCGGCCAACGCTCACCCAAGTCGATCGCGGCACTCGCCGGCCTTGCTCCCTTCGACAACAAGAGCGGCAAGCTCAATCGCAGGAGCCAGATCCAGGGTGGTCGATCACGCGTACGTCGCGCACTCTACATGGCAGCGCTCGGCGCCATCCGGGCTTGTGAGCGCTTCAGAACTTTCTACACCGCCATCGCAGCCCGCTCAGGTTCCAAGAAACTCGCCATCATCGCCGTCGCAAGAAAGCTTCTCGTCGTCCTCAACGCCATCATTCGCGATAAAAAAGCATTCGCATGAACACAGTTGCCATTCCGTGATCTTGATCGAAGGATGCAGCGGCACAGAATTCTGCAGCGTTTTCAACGCGTTAACGTCACGGCATGGATCCTAGGGTCTGCGCTGCGTCGCTTCGCTCCTTGCTTCGCCCTAGGATGACGATGCCACTGGTGGCTCTCTGCCCTTAAAATCCTTCGCCAGCAAATACAGTTCCACCGACTCATCCCGCGACGCCGGCGGCTTCACGTGGTGCACCGAGCGGAAGTTCTTCTTGAGCATCGACAGCAGCTCGTTTTCGGCGCCGCCTTGAAACGTCTTGGCCAAAAAGTGCCCGCCCGGCTTCAGCACCGACAGCGCGAAATCGGCGGCCACCTCGCACAGATGCATGGTGCGGATGTGGTCGGTTCGCTTGTGGCCGGTGGTCGGCGCGGCCATGTCGGACAACACGATATCGGGGTCGCCGCCCAGCGCCTCGGCGAGCTTTTGCGGCGCTTCCGGGTCGAGGAAATCCATCAGCAGCACCGGCGCACCCGGCACCGCATCCATTTCGAGATAGTCGATGCCGATGACATGTGGATTATCAGCCGTCGATTTCGTCCTCGCGGCCGCCACCTGGCACCAGCCGCCGGGGGCCGCACCGAGATCGATGACCTTCATGCCGGGTTTCAGCAGATGATGCTTGTCATCGATCTCGATCAGCTTGTAGGCCGCGCGCGAGCGATAGCCGTCGGCCTTGGAGCGCTGGACATAGGGATCATTGATGTGGCGCTGCAGCCAGCGGCGCGACGATTCCTTCAGGCCGCTCTTCTTCTTGATCCGCGTCTTGAGGACACGAATGCTGGCGGAGCCCGGCTTTTCCGGCTTCTTGGTCACTGTCGGCCTCGCCCACTGTTGCGCCAGACGCCGTCATCGGCCATCAGCTCGCTCAAAATGCCTTCGCGTAAGCCCCGGTCGGCGACGCGCAGCCGCTCCGACGGCCACACCGCACGGATGGCTTCCAGGATAGCACAGCCGGCCAGCACCAGGTCGGCACGGTCGGCGCCGATGCACGGGTTGGCGCAGCGCTGCTGGAAATCCCAGCCAACCAGTTTTTCGACCATGCGGTCGACGCTGTCGCGGTCCATCCACAGCCCATCGACGCGGCGGCGGTCGTAGCGTTCGAGATCGAGATGGACGCCGGCCAGCGTCGTCACCGTGCCGGATGTGCCCAGCAGATGGAATTTCGGACTGGCCAGCACATGGCTCAGCCGGTCGCGGCCGTCGAAGGACTTTAGCCGCACCGCGACATCATCGACCATGGCGGCAAAGATCTCGCGCGTCACCGTGCGGCCGCCAAAGCGCTCGGCCAGCGAGACAACGCCGACCGGCAGCGACGTCCACGACACGATATGGTTGGCCAGCCGCGGCGAGCGCTGGCCGATGAGGTCGATCAGCGCGATTTCGGACGAGCCACCGCCAATGTCGAACAGCACCACGCCTTGCGTGTCGCGCTCGACCAGCGAGCCGCAGCCGGATACAGCAAGCCGCGCCTCGGTCTGGCGATCGATGATTTCCAACTTCAACCCCGCCTCTCGTTCGACGCGCTGCAGGAATTCGACGCCATTATCGGCGGTGCGGCAAGCCTCGGTGGCGATCAGCCGGGCTTTCCTGATCTTGCGGTTGCGCAATTTGTCGCCGCAGATTTTCAGCGCCTCGACGGCGCGGTCCATCGCCGCCTGGCTAAGGTGCCCATTGGCGGTCAGCCCCTCGCCCAGCCTGACGATGCGCGAGAAGGCGTCGATGACGCGGAACTGGCCATGGCGTTGCGGCACCGCGACCAGCAGCCGGCAATTGTTGGTGCCGAGATCGAGCGCGGCAAACACCGGCAGTTCCTGCATCGGCGGCCGATGCATGGGCTGTTCCGGTCGGGGTTGTGGGGCCGAGGGCAAAGGCACGGGCGCTGGAGCGGCCGGGCCGACGGAGGCCGGCGCACCGACCGCCGCGGCCGTTGCGAGAGGGCTGTCGTCGCGCGCAAAAACCTTGCGCCCACGCCGGCGCTTGCGCCGCTTTCTCGCCTTGCCGCGCTGATGCTGGGCGTCGCCGGCCTGTCCGTTGCCGGACTGGGGCCCCGCCTGGCGGGGCCGCCCGGCGGATGGGCTTGGCCCGCCTGATGGCGGCGAAGCCCTGGACACGCCCACTTCCGGCGCGCCAGCGCCGGTGTCGTGGTCTTCCACTTCAGTTCCTTCCGGCGCCGCGCGAACCGGAAAACCGGACGCAGCAGGCGCTTCAATCTTTTAAGTTGCCGCCAGAGTAGCAGCGCCGGACCGGATCACCAAGAGCAAGGACTCAAATTTTGCCGGCTGCGTCCTGCCAGATCCCCGCTGCTTTGCAGCGTCCCGGCGTTCGCTAGCCTTTCATCTTGCCACTGGCACGACGAATTCGCCGTTGGCGAACCGGCTGCTCACCCTTGCCGGTTGAATAGCCGGCTTCAATGAGGCATTTCTGAAATGAGGGGGAATTGGTGAATCGCGGACGTTTTAACGCCCGCCTGGGCAATGGGCAGCAACACATGACGACAACTCCATGAATTGGGGGGCCACGAATTGGAAGCGCTATCTGTGGCCGGTCATCGGTGTCGCGGCGGTCATCGGGTCGCTGTTGTTGCTGTGGCATGAACTGCGCGGCATCTCGATCGACGATGTCTGGGACGGCATATCCGCCATCCCGACGCGCGGCTGGATGCTTGCGGCACTGAGCTCGGTGGTCGCCTATGCCTCGCTCGCCGGCTATGACCACATCGCGCTCTTGCATATCGGCAGACGAGTGTCGTGGCTGTTCGTCACCTTCTGCTCCTTCACCACCTACGCGCTGTCGCACAATATCGGCGGCTCGGTGTTTTCGGGCGCCGTGATCCGCTACCGCGCCTACGGCACCAGGGGGCTGACCGGCCAGGATGTCGGCATTCTGGTGGCGATCTGCTGGATCACCTTCGTGCTCTCCAGCATTCTGGTCGGCGGCCTGGTGCTGGTTTTCGAGCCTGCAATCATCGACCGCTTTTCCGGCGCCCCGCACCACGGCCTGGCGATCGCCGCCGGCATCGCTTTGCTGATCCTGGTCGGCGCCTACATCTTCGGCAGTTGGCTGCATCTGAAGCCGCTGAAAATCGCCGGCTTCCAGCTGCACTATCCGGCGCTGCCGATCGTGGCGCGGCAATTGCTGATCGGCCCGATCGAGCTTCTGGCAGCAGCGGCGATCATCTTCTTTGCCCTGCCCGTTGCCGGCAATCCCGGCTATTTCGCTATCCTCGGCGTGTTCCTGGTGTCGTTCTCGGTAGCGCAGATCTCGCACGCGCCGGGCGGGCTCGGCGTGTTCGAGGTCGTGTTCCTCGCCGGCCTGTCTGATATGGACCCGGTCGGCGTGCTGGCGGCACTTCTGGTGTTCCGGCTGTTCTACCTGATCATCCCGTTGCTGATCGCGCTCGGCGTGGTGCTGTTCTTCGAACATTCGCAATACAGCCGGACGGAGAGCTGAGGATCATTGGGTGCGGCGCGCCACCCGGGCGTAATTGCCCCTATGAAACGCTGTGATTGAAACGCAGCTTAGGCTTGACTATTTTCCGGCGCCGGCTACAAGGCACGCGCGGCTGCTTCGGCGGCCCACCAGCGCGACAGCGCCTGCTGGGGAATAGGTTAACGGTAGACCCACGGACTCTGACTCCGTTAGTCCTGGTTCGAATCCAGGTTCCCCAGCCAAGGCACGTCATGCCCACTGACAGCCAGTACATCCTCGAACGCATCCGCCAGGGATGCGTGGAGTTGTCCGATGACGAGTTCGCCATCGACAGGCTGGCAAAATATGTCGGCAACGGGAGAATCCGCTGGCATGTCGAGTTCCGTGGGCATCGCATCGAGCTGACAACCGGCCAGATCAAGAAGCAGCCTACCTTTCGCAGGAAAATCCTCGAACAGGCCGGCGTTCTGCCGCCGCAGCGTGCCGGGGCCGATTACCGGCGATGGGCACTCGATCTCAGGCGGAATGCCATCGAGCTTCCCTGGCGCGACAGGCCGGTCGATGCCGGTTTTGCCATCGACAGGCTGACCAGCCACGGCGATGGGCGCTGGACGGTGCAATATCAGGGCAAGGCGATAAAATTCACGACGACGAAACTGCGCCGGCAACTCAGTTTCCGCAAACGCATGCTGGCCAAGGCTAAGGTGCTGCCGCCGGAATTGGCCCCGCCTGCCTATCGCAAGTGGATGGACTCGCTCATGCAAAACGCCACAGAGGCGGTACCGCAGGCCGGCGAAGCTTCGGCGACGGAGAAGAGTTGGCTTGACGACCTGCCGGAGCTGGCCGGCTGGGAAGATGAAGCGCCGCCCGAGAATTGATTGGGTTCCAATGATCATGAAATCGGGCGATGCTTCTCCGGAACTGCGCGATTGGGCAGCGGACGTTCTGGGGATACATACCGATATCCAAATGCCGGCCAAAACCGCCCAGCGGTAACCCTCCCGCCAGGCCTGATATTTCCCCGGCAGGAACTTGGTCGCCGCCGAAGTCAGCGGCCGGCGCCGCTCATCAAGAGATTGCCTGAGGAGGCGCCGGCCAGGCGGGCATTGGGGTACCCGCCGACGCTACATTAGCATTAACGCATAGATTTGGTATGGCGCGAACGCGGAAGGGCGGCTGCCTTCACAGCAGCATTCCGCAATTTTTCCCAAGACCCCCAACCCGCAACGCTGCGATGGTTGGAACGCCCAGCGTTTCGGCGTGGCTTGCCCTGGAGACAATCATGACGACGTTTCTCGCCGCTCTCGCATCCGAAGGTCCCCCAGCCGACCGGGCGAAAGACATGGACCTGTATGGATGGTTGATTGGCAGTTGGGACATGGAGACGCTCCACCACCGCAACGACGGCACAATTCAGAAATGGGATGGCGAGTGTCACTTTGGTTGGGTGCTCGAAGGCCGCGCCATTCAGGACATCTGGATCAGGCCCAGGCGCCCTGCCCCGTCCACCATGTATGGCACGACCTTGCGCGTCTTCGATCCCGGGATCGGTGGCTGGCATATCATCTGGAGCGATCCGCCCAACCAGGATTACTCGCGCCAGATCGGGCGGGCCGAAGGCAAGGACATCGTCCAGATGGGCGCCGACTCGCGCGGCCTGCAGGCGCGGTGGCGGTTCACCGAGATCACCGCCGCCAGCTTTCACTGGATCGGCGAGGAGAGACGAGCGGAGAGCGACCCCTGGCGCGTGACATATGAGCATTTCGCGCGCCGAACGGGATCCTGAAGCACGCCTGTGCATTCAGCCCCTCGTGCCTACGGGCGAGGTACGACCATAGATTAGCGATAGCTCAATTAACACCAAACCAGGATCTCAAATCGCCGGTACAAGCGCGCCCAAGAACCTTCATATGTACTGAGCGCGAACTGACGCTAGACAAGTGAAAATTCCAATAGCATTGTTGGCACTGGGACGGGGCTCGACCGGCAAGCGCAGAGGATGCTTGTCGGTGGTTGGCAACTGCTAAACCGTACAGCCGTAATTGCCACGGCTGCGAGACCAAGGAGCCCAAGGATGCCGAACCCAAGCCAAACCAGCGATCAATGGTGGGTCAACGACCAGACGCCGGACAACCCGTACGGCAAAAGCGAAGATTACGGAGCCTTCCTCACCTATCTTGGAGCGCTGGACCGGTCGATAACGCCGGCGATCGCGGCGGGAACGCTGAGGATCAATGTCTCCGAGCTCAATGACCATCCCGAATACAAGGCCGCCGCGATCGGCGCCTTGCAGATGTGGGCCAGTGTCACCCCGTTGAAGTTCGAAATCGTCGACAATGCACCATACAACAGCGCAACGGACTGGATGCAGGTTGTCAGCCCCGAACTGGGCGAAGAGGACGACGGCAGCGCCTATTCCAACGACCGCTATGTCAGCATCGGCCAGCGTTTCCACGACACCGAGGTCAACAAGACGGATATTGGCGGCTATGTCTTCGATTCCTTCATCCATGAATTCGGTCATGAGTTCGGGCTGAACCACCCCGGGCTCTACAATTACAGCGGCCCAGGCGGCGTACAGATCAATTACCTGAACAATGCGACCTGGACCTACGACCGTCAGCAATACAGCGTCATGTCCTATTTCGACGGGATCGATGTCGGTGAAACCAGCCGCTGGTCGGCGTCAACGCCGATGATGGCCGACATCGAGGCTGTCATCCGCCGCTTTTTCTCCACCGTCGACGAGAACGGCGTGCGCACCTATCAGCATATCGATCTCAACACGGGCGACAACGTCTACGGCTTCGGCAGTGCCGTGGACGGCTACCGGCTGACCTCCTCGGGCATGCAGCACGATATCGGTTTTGTCATCCATGACACCGGAGGAACCGACACGATCGACTTCTCCGGCTCGACGGCCGGCACGATCCTCGATCTGCGCGCCGGGCAGTTCTCCAGCGTCAACGGCCATAGCAACAATGTGTCGATCTTTGCCGGGCACAACGCCGACGGCACGGACTATTACATCGAGAACGGCATCGGCAGCAGCTATGACGACGTCCTGATCGGCAATGACGGAGCCAACGTGCTGGATGGCCGCGGCGGCGGCGACCGCATGGCCGGCAATGGCGGCGACGACACCTACTTCGTCGATTCTCTCGACGACATCGTGCGCGAGGAAGCGAATGGCGGGAATGACACGGTCGTTCTGCTGAACCGGAACTTGAATATCCGGAAAATCGCCAACGTCGAACACATCATCTACGCCGACGAGTCGACACTCCAGCCTGGAGACGGCGGCACCGAAACCGCACCGACCATCGGCGACAACACGATGACCAGCGTCATCTTCGGCGACAATGGCAACAATACGCTCGACGGCGGCGCCGGCGACGACACGATCTTCGGTCAGGGCGGCGATGATCTCATCATCGGCGGCCGCGACTCGCTCGCCAGCCGCGACATCAACAACACCATCGATGTCGCCGACCTTCCAGACCAGACCGAGAGCGACGACGGCAATGACACGCTCTATGGCGGCCGCGGCAACGATACGATCCTCGGCGGCCAGGGCAACGACATCCTCGACGGCGGCGACGGCGACGATACGCTGAGCGGCCAAGATGGCGTCGATATATTCAGGGGCGGCGCCGGCGTCGACACGGTAGACTTCAGCAAGGAGAGCCCCTTCCAACTGCTCGTCAACCTCGAGACGAACGTTGCCAATGGCGGCACCGCCACCGGCGACACCTTCTACAGCATCGAAAACCTGATCGGCTCCGATGACCGCATCGACCGTTTCATCGGTACGTCGGCGGCAAATCATTTCTGGGGCCGGGGCGGCGGCGACTATTTCAACGGCGGCGGCGGCAACGACATACTGGATGGCGGCAATGACGGCGACATCCTGTACGGTGAAGCCGGCAACGACACGATCATCGGCGGCGCCGGCCAGGACTATCTGGATGGCGGCGCCGGCATTGATACGGTCGTCTACGAAGGCAGTTCCGCCGGCGTGACGATCGACCTCGCCAATGGCACGGCCAATGGCGGCGACGGCGATGGCCCGGTGCAGATCGTCGGGCGCGGCACCGTTATCCGGCACGACATCCTGGTCGGCTTCGAAAACGCCGTCGGGTCGTTCTTCGACGACCATCTCATCGGCAACGCCCAGGCCAACAAACTTTCCGGCGGCGCCGGCAACGACACGCTGACCGGCGGTGGCGGCGCCGATATATTGAATGGCGGCGCCGGCAGCGACACGGCGGACTACGCCGACGCGGCCAGCGGGCAAAACCTCAAACTGGGTGGCGGCAAATCCGGCGGCGACACCTATATCTCGATCGAAAATCTGGCTGGCTCGGGCTTCAACGATCACCTGACCGGCGATGGCGCGGCCAATGTGCTGACCGGCCAGGGCGGCGCCGACAAGATCGACGGCGGCGGCGGCGATGACACCCTGCTCGGCGATTTCGCCTATCAGGGCGATGCTCCGCCACGCCCGGGCATGGGCACCGGCTACGCCACGCTCGGACCGGACGCGACCAACAATTCGGTCTCGACCGCCTTCGACATCTCGAACAACTTCTCGCTGACCGCCGACCCCGACATCTTCGATTCGACGACCACCCTTCACACCACCGTAAATGCCACCGGAAACGGCTTGGGCGGATATTACAGCATCAACCTGGCGGCCGGCACGATCATCACCATCGACATCGATGGCATTGCCGACCCCAATGTCCATGACAGCATCGTCAGGGTGCTGGACAGCGATGGCAATATCGTCGCCCAGAACGACGATGGCGGCAACGACCCCGGCTCCAACAACGGCCGCGATTCGAGCACCAGCTTCATCGTTCAGGAAACCGGAACCTACTATATTGTGGAGGGCGAATGGTCGGACTCGGCTCCTGGCGATGGCTGGGTCGAATCCGTGCCGGAGGGCTCGACTTACAAGCTGAACGTGTCGGTCGAATTCCCGCCGGCACCAGCTCAGCCGGGCGTTACGGGCGCCGATACGCTCAACGGCGGCGGCGGCAGCGACCTTTTGGATGGCGGGCTGGCTGCCGATACGCTGACCGGCGGCGCCGGCGACGACTATTTCCGCTTCTCGACAGAACTCGGGAACGGCAATATCGACTGGATCAAGGACTTCAAGGTCGCCGACGATACGATCCTGCTGGACAACCTCATCTTTGCCAGCGTTGGCGGCGACGGCGCCCTCGCCCTGGGCTCATTCTACAAGAGCGCAGCCGGCGCTGCTCATGATGCCGACGACCGCATCATCTACGACACCGACAGTGGAATATTGTCTTACGACGCCGATGGTTCCGGACAGGGAGCGGCCGTTCAGTTTGCACACCTGAACACAAATCTGGATCTTTCGGCTGCAGACTTCATTGTCATCTAACGCGTTGCCGGGAGGGGTGCCGTCAGGCTCTCCTCCCGCATACCCCAGCGCAGTGAAAAGGGAGAGGACGCGATGACCGACCGCCGCACAGTGTTAATGGCCGCCGGAGTTGCGGCAGTCGCCGCGGCCACCGGGGCGGCGGCAGCGCAATCGCCAGATATTCGCGCAACCGATATTCGCGGCGCCGTCACCTTTGTGGGCGGCAAGTCTATCCCGGAAGGTCATCTCGAGATCTATCTCGATGATCCCGCCATCCACGACAGTGGGCGACGCCGCGCCGCCAAAACCAGCCTCAAGAGCGAGGGCGGCTCAAAGACGATAGAATTTTCCTTGCCCCTGCCCGCAAGCTCGACCGCTTCACCAACGCTGCAGGTCATTGCGCGCCTGGAGCGTGCGGACGGCTGGCTGGTGGCGCGGGGCAGCGCGCAGTTCCAGGCCGGCCTGCCCGTCCATGTCACACTCAAGGCAGTTATCTATTGAAGGGCGAGATGCCATATCCTGATTGCGAGCCTGCATGCAGCTGACGCCATCGACGCCGCTTACGCTGGTCGGAATCCTGGCGTCCTTTCGACGTGCGTTTTCGGGCATCGTCCTGATGAGCGGGGTCGTCAACGTGCTGACCCTGACCGGCTCGTTCTTCATGCTGCAAGTCTATGACCGCGTCGTTCCGGGTCGCAGCGTGCCGACGCTGGTCGGCCTGGCGGTGCTTGCGGGAACATTGTTCGTGTTTCAGGGCGTGCTGGAGTTGATCCGCTCTCGCCTCATGGTTCGGCTGGGACAGGGGCTGGACGCAAAGCTGAGCCCGTCGGTCTATTCGGCGCTGATGCGCCTGCCGCTGCGCGCCAAGCCTTCCGGCGACGGGCTGCAACCCCTACGGGATCTCGATCAGGTCCGCTCCTTTATCGGCAGTGCCGGACCGACCGCTTTGTTCGACCTGCCATGGATGCCGCTCTACATCGGCATCTGTTTCATTTTTCATTTCTGGATCGGCGTTACCGCGCTTGCCGGCGCCGTTGTCCTGTTTGCACTGACGCTTCTGGCCGAATTCCGGACCCGCGGCCCGACAAGGATCGCCGGACAGCACGCGGCCGTTCGCAGCACGTTGGCCGAGGCGACAAGGCGCAATGCCGAAGCCATGCAGGCCATGGGTTTTGGCGGGCGTATCGCGGAGCGGTGGTCTGCCGTCAATGCCGAGTACCTGAACGCCCATGCGGCGGCCAGCGATGTCGCGGGAACGCTTGGCACGATTTCCAAGATCCTGCGGTTGATGCTGCAATCGGCAATGCTGGCGATCGGCGCTTATCTGGTCATCAAGCAAGAGGCGACCGGCGGCATCATGATCGCAAGCTCGATCATGATGGGCAGGGCGCTGGCTCCGATCGAACTGGCGATAGCGCATTGGAAGGGTTTCATTTCGGCGCGGCAAAGCTGGGCACGCCTGAAGCAGCTTCTGTCCGCGCTGCCGGAAGGCGCAACCGGCGTGACCCTGCCCGCGCCTGTCAGCGCGCTGGCGGTCGAGAATGTCAGTGTCGCGCCGCCGGGCGAACGCACGCCGGTGGTGTGGGATGCAAGTTTTTCACTGGCCAAGGGAGCAGGCCTGGGGGTCATCGGCCCGAGTGCTTCCGGCAAATCATCGCTGGTGCGTACGCTTGCAGGTGTCTGGCTGCCGGCGCGCGGCGCCGTGCGGCTGGACGGAGCGACGCTTGACCAGTGGCCGGCCGACGAGTTGGGCAAACATATCGGCTACCTGCCGCAGGATGTGCAGTTGTTCGACGGCACGATTGCGCAGAACATCGCCCGCTTCGACCCGGATGCGTCATCCGACATGGTGCTTGCGGCAGCCAAGGCCGCCGGCGTGCATGATCTCGTCGTGCATCTGGCCGACGGTTACGACACGAAGGTTGGCGAAGCCGGCGCCTCGCTGTCGGCGGGGCAACGGCAGCGTGTCGCCCTTGCCCGCTCTCTCTATGGCGATCCGTTCATGGTCATCCTGGACGAGCCGAATTCCAATCTCGACTCGGAGGGTGAAGTGGCCTTGTCCGCAGCGATCCAGGGCATCAGGGACCGCGGCGGCATCGTTATCGTCGTCGCGCACCGGTCCAGTGTGCTGGCCAATGTCGATACGGTGCTGGTGATGGCCAATGGCCATGTGCAGGCCTTCGGTCCGAAGGACGAGGTGCTGAACAAGGTCTTCCGATCGGCAGCGCCGCTCAAGGTCGTTGCCGCCACGGAGCGAGGCGTTCCGGCATGAGCGAGGACAGAAGCGCTTTGCATCACCGGCAGGTCCGCCGCTATCTCGTGGCTGGCGTTGCTACCTGTCTGCTGCTTGTCGGAGGTGTTGGCGGCCTGGCGGCAGTGACCAAGATGTCGGGTGCGGTGATCGCAGCTGGCCGGCTGGTGGTCGATTCCAATGTAAAGAAGGTTCAGCATCCGACGGGCGGCGTGGTCGGCGAGATCAGGGTGCGTGAAGGCGACCGGGTCAAGGCGGGCGATATTCTGGTGCGGCTGGACGAGACGACAACGCGCGCCAATCTGGCGATCGTCTCAAAAGGTCTGGATGAGTTTTATGCACGGTTGGCGCGCCTGGAGGCGGAGCGTGACGGCAAGGACACGATCAGCTTTCCGGACGTTTTAACATCGCGGCGCGACGAAGCCGGTGTCGCCGCATCGATGGCCGGAGAACAATCGCTGTTCGATTTCCGGCACCAGGCGCGATCCGGCCAGCGATCTCAATTGCGCGAACGGATCGCCCAGTTGACGCAGGAGACCGCCGGCCTGACCGAGCAGCGGCAGGCGAAACGCCGCGAGATCGAGCTGATAGGGATCGAGCTGGAAGGGGTGCGGTCGCTCTGGCGTCGCAAGCTGATAGGGATCGAGCGGATGACGGCGCTGGAACGGGACGCGGTGCGGCTCGAAGGCGAGCATGGCCAGTTGACCGCCGGAATTGCCCAGGTGAAAGGCAAGGCGTCCGAGATCGAACTGCAGATTATCCAGATCGACCAGGACCTTCGCAGCGAGGTCGCAACCGACTTACGCGAAACCCAAGGGAAGATCTCCGAGTTCGTCGAACGCAAGGTGGCGGCCGAGGACCAGTTGAAGCGCATCGATCTGCGCAGCCCGCAGGATGGCGTGGTGCTGCAGTTGGCCGTGCATACGATCGGCGGGGTGATCACCCCCGGCGAACAGGTGATGCAGATCGTACCGGTGACGGACGACCTGACCGTTGAAGCGCATATCGCACCGCAGGATATCGACCAGGTGACGATGGGCCAGAATGCGATTTTGCGCCTGTCGGCCTTCAATCGGCAAACCACGCCGGAGCTGACCGGGACGCTGTCGCGGATCTCGGCGGATCTCACCATCGAAGAGCGCACCGGAGCAGCCTTCTATGTGGCGCGGGTGACGCTGCCCAAAACCGAGGTCGCCAAGCTGCGCGGGCTGGCGCTGGCGCCAGGCATGCCGGCCGAAGTGTTCTTCCCGACGGGCGACCGGACGATGCTTTCCTATCTGGTGAAGCCGCTGTCGGATCAGATCCAGAAAGCTTTCCGGGAAGAGTGAAGCCGCACCTTTGAGAGCTGAAGCCTCGGGACCGGCTGGTTGCCGGTCCCCAAGGGGTAGCCCCTACTCCGCTGCCTTATACCCCGCGATGCCCTTGATCTCGAGGAAATCCTCCAGCCCGTATTCGGCGTATTCGCGGCCGTTGCCGGATTGCTTGTAGCCGCCGAATGGCAGGCCGGCGTCCCATTGCGGATAGTTGATGTAGACAGTGCCGGTGCGCATGCGGGCGGCGACTTCGCGGGCCTTCTCGATATCCTTGGCCTGGATGTAGGACGCCAGCCCATAGACAGTGTCGTTGGCGGTGCCGATCGCCTCTTCCACTGTGTCGTAAGGCATGATCGCCAGCACCGGCCCGAAGATTTCCTCGCGCGCGATGCGCATGTCTGATGTGACGTCGGCGAACACGGTGGGGCGGACATAGTAGCCGCGGTTGAGCTCGGCCGGACGCCCCGGTCCACCCGCGACCAGCGTGGCGCCTTCATCTATGCCGGCCTGGATCAGGTCCTGGATCTTGTCGAACTGGATCTGGCTGACCACCGGGCCGAGCTTGGTGCCGGCCGCATCGGCCGGGCCGACGGTCAATTTTTCGGCCGCCGTCTTGGCGTAGCCGGTCGCCTCGTCATGGCGGTCGCGCGGCACGAACATGCGGGTCGGCGCGTTGCAGGACTGGCCCGAGTTGCTGAAGCAGCCGGCGACGCCCTTGCTGACGGCCTTTTCGAGATCGACATCGGGAAACAGGATGTTGGCCGACTTGCCGCCGAGTTCCTGATGCACGCGCTTGACCGTGTCGGCGGCCGCCTTGGCGACCAGGATGCCGGCGCGGGTCGACCCGGTGAACGACATCATGTCGACATCGGGATGGCTGGACAGCGCCTGGCCGACGCCCGGGCCGTCGCCGTTGACCAGGTTGAAGACGCCCTTGGGAACGCCTGCCTCGTCGATGATTTCGGCAAAGATGATGGCGTCGAGCGGGGCGATTTCCGAGGGCTTCAGAACCATGGTGCAGCCGGCGGCAAGGGCGGGGCCGACCTTGCAGGTGATCTGGTTCAGCGGCCAGTTCCACGGCGTGATCAGGCCGACGACCCCGATCGGCTCCTTGACGATCAGCGACGAGCCCTTGACGTGGCGGAATTCGAACGACTTCAGCACCTCGGCCATCTTCCGCAGATGTGCCAGGCCAATGCCGACCTGGCTGTCGAGTGCCATCTGGCGCGGCGCGCCCATCTCGCGCGATACGGCCAGCGCCAGATCGGCGCTGCGCTTCTTGTAGACCTCGATTATGCGGTTGAGGATATCGAGGCGCTCCTCGACCGAAGTGAAGCCGAATGTCTCGAAGGCGCGCTTGGCGGCCGCAACCGCCTTGTCGACATCGGCCTTTGAGCCGAGCGAAATCTGCGCGAAAGCATCTTCGTTTGACGGGTCGATGACGTCGAGTGTGCTGGGCACGACAGGATCGACCCACACGCCGTCGATATAGAACTGCAGATTGTGTGACACGGGCTTCTCCTCGGGGGATTTCTGAATTGATGGGGGCGATCGCCAGATCGTCGTATCGGGGATAACGATGGGGCAAGAGCGATGTCAAACGCAAGGGCGGGCGATTGAGCCTACGGCTACAGAAGCGTGTGCCCCGCCGCGACCAGAAGCCCCCTTGCCGCGGCTTCATCCTTGGCTTTGACGAGCAGATGGTCACCATCGAAGGTGGATACCAGAAAAATGCCGAGTTCGCTTTCCGACAATGGCTTTATCACCGACAGGACGATGCCGGTTTCGTCGAAGGCAAAGGGACCTTGGAGTTTCAGGGCGACCCAGTCCCTGTCATGCTTCACCCCGTCCGGCACCCGATCCTGCAGGCAGACGACCGAAAGCTCGTCCTCTGTCCTGGTGATGCTGACGAAGCCCGGCCCGTCCGCCCAGCCGGGAATGCTGTCTTTTGCTTCGAGGCGCGAAACCGCATACCGCCCCGTGAGCGGCTTCAACCGGACCCTGACTGCCATCCGATCCTCCCTGTTATCGGCCATCACCCAGTTTCTTGCTCATATAGACCGTCATGCCGTTCATGAACGGCTCCTCCCGGTCGATCGTATAGCCATGCCGTTTGTACAACAACACATTGGCCATGAAGGCGCCGTTGGTCAGCAGGCGCAGCTCGAAGCAGCTGGCCTCCAGCGCCTTCTGCTCCGCCCGTTCCAGCAACAGCCGGCCGATGCCCCTGCCCTGCGCCTGTGGCGCGACGCAGACATTCTCGATCCAGAGATGATCGTCGGCCAGGATGGTCTCGATCATGCCGACGATGCGGCCATTTTCGATGGCGAGATCGAACGGATGTTCGGCGACCGCCTTGTCATAGTCGGCGCGCATCGGCAGCGGCTCGCGGCCGATCAGAGGCACCCATTTGGCATAGGCGGCACGCACAATGTCCCTGATGGCGGCAGCGTCCGCCGGTTGGGCCGGCCGAAACAGGATGGAAGAATTGGACATGGCAAAGGCTCCAGACATGAAAACCCCGCCGGCAGACGTCGCGGGCGGGGCTGGAACGAACGAACCGACTTAGTGTGCCGGTCTTTGTCGTCGCGCCTTGCCGCTCCGCACTGTGCAGAGGCGACGTCGCTGGGCGATGGCGAGCGAGAAAATGGACATGACGCCACGCTGGAGTGCAAGACGCAGAGCGTCAAGCTGCATAACCGAGCCAGTCATCATGTTTGCATGGCACAGGCAAGATTGAAGGCATTGCCGACCGTTCGCAAAGATCGATCATTTCAATAAGAACAATTCGTTGGAAAGATCGATTCTGGAATGACATTCTCCTGAGGTACTTGCCTGGAGAATTGCATTGTCTGCCGCCGCCCAACTAGCGAACGATATTCCGATCAGCATGATTTCCGCCGACCTGCCCGTGGGCCGGAAGCGGCTCGATTCCGTGTGGAATGGCGTCATCCCCGGGATCGTGCTGGTAGCGATGATCACGGCTGTGGCCTTCTCGGCCCATAATGTCTCCGGCTTCGCGCTGTTCAGCCCGATGATCCTCGCCGTCGTCGCCGGCATGATCTATTCCAACGTGCTCGGCACGCCCGCCCATGCCAAGGCCGGCATTGCATTCTCGCAGAAGCGCCTGCTGCGCTTTGCCGTCGTGCTGCTCGGCTTCCAGCTGACGCTTGGCCAGGTCGTCTCCATCGGCGCCGGCGGCGTCGGCATCGTGGCAGCCACCCTTGGCGCCACCTTCGTCTTCACCATCACGCTTGGCCGGCTGATCGGCGTCGACGCCAAGCTGGCGCAGCTGATTGCCGCCGGCACCTCGATCTGCGGCGCTTCGGCGATCGTTGCCACCAACATCGTCACCGATGCGCGCGACGAGGACGTCACTTATGCCGTCGCCTCGATCACGCTGTTCGGCACCGTCGCCATGCTCGGCTTTCCGCTGCTGGCGCCGGTGCTCGGCCTCGACCAGCACGCATTCGGCCTGTGGGCCGGCGCCTCGATCCACGAGGTGGCGCAGGTCATCGGCGCCGGCTTCCAGAACGGCGCCCAGTCCGGCGAAATCGCCACCGTCGCCAAGCTTACCCGCGTCGCCATGCTGGCGCCGATGGTGATCGCGCTCGGCCTGATGGCGCGCCGCAAGAGCAATGGCGATCGCCCAAGCGACCAATCCGGTGCGCGGCCGCCGATACCGTGGTTCGTCGCCGCTTTCGTCGCCGTCGTGGCGCTGAACAGCCTGGTTGCCGTGCCGGCCGAAGTGAAGTCGGCCATGGCGTTCGCCACCACCCGCATGCTGACCATGGGGCTCGCCGCCATGGGTCTGCAGGCCAACATTTCGCAACTGCGCTCGCGCGGCCTTCGCCCGCTGGCGCTCGCCTTCTGCGCCTTCCTGTTCATCGGAGGCTTCAGCCTGATGCTGGTGAAGTTCGCCTAGTCCTCGAACGAACTCGCCGCGACATAGATCGCGGCCAGCGCTTCGATGCCGGCCTGGTCGTCCTTGTCGAAGCGGCCGGGCGTCGGGCTGTCGAGGTCGATCAGGCCGAAGACGCCGTCATTGTCGCTCAGCAGCACGACGAGCTCCGAGCGCGAGTCGGCGTCGCAAGCGATGTGGCCGGCAAATTCATGCACATCCTTGACCAGCATCGACATTTCGAGATCGATGGCGGTGCCGCACACGCCCTTGCCGACGGCGATGCGCACGCAGGCCGGCTTGCCCTGGAACGGTCCAAGCACCAGCTCCTCGTCCGACGCCAGGAAATAGAAGCCGGCCCAGTTGAGATCGGGCACCATCTGGAAGATCAGCGCCGATGTGTTGGCGGCGTTGGCGACGGAGTCGCTCTCGCCTTCCAGCAGCGCCTTCAACTGGGTGGCCAGTTCGCGGTAGAAGGCTGGCTTGTCGGTGCTGTCGATGGTCTGGGCCGCAAACATGGCGTCGTCTCCATTGCCGGCGGGGCAAAAAGCCCCTTACATTTCCTGTCTGCCACCAATGACGCTCCCAGGAAATACACAATTGTGAATACCGACCGTGCCAGCCAAACACACGACCGGGCGCAACCCGCAGCGAGCGAAGGTCCCCTCACCTTCGCCGTGCTGGTCTTTCCCGGCTTTCCGATGATGGCGTTCAGTTCGGTGATCGAGCCGCTGCGCGCCGCCAATGTGCTGGCCAAACGCGATTGTTACCGCTGGGTGATCGTCGGCGCCGACCAGGGAACGGTCGAGGCGTCCAACGGGGTTGTCATACAACCGGGATTCTCAGCCTCCAGCGCACCGAAGGTCGACCGCATCGTCGTCTGCTCCGGCGGCAATGCGGACTTGCTTGTCGCGGAGTATGCGGTTGCCTGGATCCGCAGGAGCCTGCGCGCCGGCGCCCATATCGGCGCGGTGGCCGACGCCGCCTTCTTCCTCGCCAGGGCCGGCTTGCTCGACGGCCATGCCTGCACCTTGCACTGGACCAGCCAGGCGGCCTTCACGGAGGCCTTCCCGGATATCGAGCTTCGGCGCGATCTCTATGTCATCGACCGCAAGCGCTTCACCTCGGCCGGTGGCGTCGGCAGCCTCGACATGATGCTGGAGATCATCACCAACGATTATGGCGGCGAGCTCGCGGCGGGCGTTGCCGAATGGTTCGTGCACAGCCCCTTGCGTTCGAGCGTCGACCGCAAGCTGATGCCGCTCAGGCTGCGCACCGGCGTCCAGAACGAACTGGTGCTGTCGGCCATCGCCATCATGGAGGATGCGGTGGAAGAGCGGCTCGGCATGACGGAGCTGGCGGCAAGGCTCGGTGTCTCCTCCGACAAGTTGGAGCGCAATTTCCGCGCCCAGCTCAGCATTTCGCCCAATGCATATTACCGGCGGCTCCGGCTGCGGCGCGCCGCCGACCTGTTGGCCCATTCGACGCTGATGGTGCGAGACGTGGCGCTGGCCTGCGGCTTCGCGTCGATGTCAAGTTTTGCCCGAGCGTTTCGCGAGGAGCATGGGCACGCGCCGAAGGCGATGCGGCGGCATTAGAGGGCGCTGCGCGCTAACGCGGTGAGATGCTGGCGGGACAGCGCCCCCCACTGTCCTGCCGGACATCTCCCCCACACGGGGGGAGATCAGATGTCGCCTCGGCTTTCGCCAATCACCGAGCGGGACGCGAAAGCTGCTAATCTCCCTCCTTGTGGGGGAGATGTCCGGCAGGACAGAGGGGGGCGCGAAGGATCGCCACATTGCCCTTTGTATCCATGCCCTTCTTGCGGCATTTCGCACGACATCTGCGGATTCTCGCACAGACATACTGCGGTTCGTAGCTATGTTCAGGCCTTCAGGAGGCGCACCATGAGCATCGTCGTTTTCGACCCCGACAGCACCGAGGATGTGGATTTCAAGGACCGCATGCGCCACCCGGTCGCGGCTGACTCCGCCGGCGGCATGTGGCTGTCGGACACCGAGCCGTCCTTCATCGATGCCGACGCCTTGCGCAAAGGGCGGCTGGCGAAACTGCGCGGCTGGATGCGCGAGGCGGGCTATGGGGGCGTCGTTTTGTTCGACCCCTACAACCAGCGCTATGCCACCGGCTCGCGCAACATGTTCGGCTATTTCCTGCGCAACTCGACGCGGTATTTCTTCATCCCGACCGACGGGCCGATCGTTCTGTTCGAATACCCGCAGAGCTACCATGTCTCGATGGTGCTCGACACGATCGACGAGGCGCGCCCGTCCAAGCTGGTATGGTCTTCGGTGTCGGGCCGCGACGACGAAACCGCCGGCCCCTTCGCCGACGAGATCGCCGAGCTTTTGAAGAAACATGGCGGCGGCTCGATGAAGCTCGGGCTCGACCGCTGCAGCCATTTGCAGGCGCTGGCGCTGGAAAAGCGCGGCTGCGACGTCAGGGATTGTCAGGGCGAGATCCTGGCCGTGCGCGCGGTGAAAACACCCGAGGAAGTCAAATGCCTGCAGGTATCGATGGCTGGCGCGGAAGCCGCTGTTTATGCCGTGCGCGAGGCGATCAAGCCCGGCGTCTCCGAAAACGAGCTGTTCGCCATCATGTATGGCGAGGTGATCCGCCAGGGCGGCGAGTTTATCGAGACGCGGTTGCTCACCTCGGGACAGCGCACCAATCCGTGGTTCAACGAGGCCAGCGGCCGCAAGATCCGGCCGGGCGAGCTTCTGGCGCTCGATACCGACACGATCGGCTGCTATGGCTATTATTCCGATTTTTCGCGCACCTTCCGCTGCGGGCCTGGCAAGCCGACCGACTATCAGAAATCGCTCTACCGCATGGCGCACGACCAGGTTCAGCACAACATTTCGATTGTCAAACCTGGCATGGCGTTTCGCGAGATCGCCGAAAGAGCGTGGAAAATCCCGGACCGTTTCGTCGACCAGCGCTATACCTCGGTGATGCATGGCGTCGGCATGCATGGCGAGACGCCGTTCATCGCGCATGCCATGGACTATGAGACCTATGGCCGCGACGGTGTTGTCGTGCCCGGCATGGTGGTGAGCGTGGAAAGCTATATCGGCGAGAAAGGCGGCCGCGAGGGCGTCAAGCTGGAGGACGAAATCCTGATAACCGACACCGGCACCGAGCTTCTGTCGCGCTTTCCCTACGAGGATGAGTTTCTGGAGAAGCAGGTTTGATGGTCGTTTCGCATCCCTTGGCAACCAGCGCGAACGCCAATCCCGTCGTCATCCTAGGGCGAAGCAAGGAGCGCAGCGACGCGGCGCAGACCCTAGGATCCATGCCGGGACTCATCCGCGCCGCAACGGTGCAAGTTCTGCTCCGCCGCATTCCTTGGCCAATGTCACGGCATGGACTCCAGAGCGCCGCAACGGTGCAGATCCTGCACAGTTGCACTCCACGGTCGACGTCACGGAACGGATCCCAGGGTCTCCGCGACGCCGCTGCGCGGCTGCTTCGCCCTGGGAGGACGAAGTTCGGAGGACGCCGACCAATCTCCACCGCTTGCGCTGCCCTTGCGAGAAGAGCGGCGGCGTTGGTCGCGAACCAAGGCCTATCCGCATGAAAAGCCCCATCTCCATCAAACGCGGCACGGTCGCCGCGGCGTTCATCGACCTCCAGGAAGAGCATCGGCAGGACAAGCGCTATCTGGTCGAAGGTTATGGCGAGGTGCTGGCCAACGTCCAACGCCTGCAGGCGGCGGCGCGGCGCAACTTCGTGCCGCTCTACCACTGGGCCTATATCGTCGATGCCGCCAAGGCGCATCCCTTCCATCCGCTCGACGCCGACGGCAAGTCCGCCTTTTCCGACAAGAGCGATCCTCTGACGGAAATCTGCCCGGAAGTGGCGCCCGCGGCCGGCGAGACGATGCTGGTCAAGACGCAGGCCAGCGCCTTCGGCGGCGGGCCTGCCGCAACCGAACTCAAGGCGCGCGGCATCGAATGGCTGATCGTCGCCGGCGTCTGGACCGAGGCCTGCATCGACGCCACCGTGAAGGACGCGGTGGCATCCGGCTTTCGCGTGCTTCTGGTCAAGGATGCCTGCGGCAGCGGCAGTGCCGCCATGCACCAGACCGCCATCCTCAACCTTGCCAACCGGCTCTATGGCGGCGCCGTCACCAACACGATAGACGCGTGCCGGCTGATGGCGGGCGACACCATCGATGCATGGCAGGTCGAAGGCTCGGTACCGCTGCGCTTCACGTTTGAAAACGCCGAACGGCTCTACGGCGAGCTCTGAGAGATGGGCACGGTCCACAAGCTCAAGACCGCCAGGCGGGGGAAATACGCCACCCTGCTCGATCCGGCGCTGTGGGAGTATATCGACCTGGTCAATGACTGGTTCCCGCCAGAAATCGCCGAACTTCCGATCGCCGAGCAAAGGTCGGTCTATGATGCGATGTGCCGCGCCTTCCATCAGGGTTATCCCAAAGGGGTTTCGGCCAGCGGCGGCATCATCGCCGCCGATGCAGGGCACGCCATCCCGATCCGCTACTATCGGATGGCGGGCAAGCCCGTGCGCGCCGTCATCGTCTACTATCATGGCGGCGGCTTTGTGCTTGGCGGGCTCGACAGCCATGACGACATCTGCGCCGAGATCTGCGCCGGCACCGGTTTCGACGTTGTCTCGGCCGACTACCGGTTGGCGCCGGAACATCCCCACCCGGCCGCCTTCGACGACGCGCTGACCGTGTTCGAATGGGCGGCGGTGACAACGGACCTGCCGATCGTGCTCGTCGGCGAAAGCGCCGGCGGCAACCTTGCCGCCGCGGTCGCGCACGCGTCTCGCCGCCACCTGCGCCGGGCGGCCGGCCAGGTGCTGATCTATCCCGGCCTCGGCGGCGACGAGAGTGCCGGCTCCTATGTCGAACATGCCGAGGCACCGTTGCTGACGCTGCGCGACATCGCGTTCTACCGCACCATTCGCGCTGCCCCGGCACAGTCGCCCGACGACCCGACTTTTTCTCCGCTGAAAGACAACGACTTCTCCGGCCTGCCGCCGACTGTCATCATCACTGCCCAGTGCGATCCGCTGTCGTCGGACGGCGAGACCTATCGCGACCGCGTCGTTGCCGCCGGCGGCCGCGCCTGGTGGTATGAGGAGAACCGCCTCGTGCACAGTTTTCTGCGCGCCCGCAAAAATGTTCCGCGCGCCGGCGAGGCGTTCGTGTGCACGCTTGCAGCCATCGCCGCCGTCGCCGTGCTCGGCAAGAACGACTGGCCATATTGAGGCGGCGAAGCGCTGATCTCCCCCTCGTGGGCAGGCAATCGCATATGAGATTTTTGCGAAGAGGACCCCACCCTAGTCCTCCCCACAAGGGAGGGAACGCTGCCGCCCGCTATATTGCGGCGCTCAACGTGGCCAATCTGCCGAGTTCGGCGCTGCCGAAGTCTCCCTCCCCCTTGTGGGGAGGGATTAAGCGTGGGGGTATTCGTAGAGCGCAAAGCGCCGAAATCCATATGCGATTGCCGCGCCCACAAGGTGGAGATTGTCTGCACTCCCACTGCGGAGTGGCGCACAAGAATTGCGGAAAAGCGAACATTTCCCGGGGTCGGCCCGCTTTATCATCACCTGCTCAGGCAACGGCGCCCGATGATCGCATCCGCCCCAGCGGAGGCGGACCGTCGGGGCGCCCAACAAAAGAGGGAACGACGATGAAATTCATGCTGACCGACCGCAATTTGCACCCGCAGGCCAAACCCGTCGCCCAAGATCTCACAAAGGGCGGCGTCAACCGGCGCGAATATCTCGCCATCATGGCCGGCTTCGGCGTCAGCGCGGCCGGAGCACTGGCATTGGGCGGCCTCAGCGCGTCGCCCGCCCGGGCAGAGGAGCCGAAGCGCGGCGGCACCTTGCGCGTCGCCATGAACGTCAAGGGTTTCAAGGATCCGCGCACCTTCGACGGTGTCGAGATGTCCAATGTGGCGCGCCACTGCAACGAATATCTGGTGCGCTGGAACCGCGACTTCACCTTCGAGCCGTGGCTGCTCGAAAGCTGGGAAACCAGCGACGACGCCAGGACGCTGACGCTGCATGTGCGCAAGGGCATCGCCTGGTCGAATGGCGACGTCTTCAACGCCGATGACGTCATCCACAATCTCAACCGCTGGTGCGACGCTTCCGTCCCCGGCAATTCGGTCGCCGCGCGCATGGGCGCGCTGGTCAATGCCGACACCAAGAAGCCGGTCGATGGCGGCATCGAGAAGGTCGACGATTTCACCGTAAAGCTCAATCTGCCGAAACCCGACATTTCGCTGATCGCAGGGATGGCCGACTATCCCGCGCTGATCATGCACCGCTCCTATGAGGGCGGCGACGATCCGATGAAGGCGCTCGCAATCACCACCGGCCCTTGCGAACTGGTCAGCTGGAATGCCGAGACCAGTGCGGAGGTGAAGCGCAAGGACAAGCCCTGGTGGAAGGGCGACTTCTACCTCGACGGCATCAAATGGGTCGATTACGGCTCCGACCCCAACGCGATGCTGTCGGCGTTCGAATCCGGCGAGATCGACACCGACCACGAGACCGCCTCCGACGCCGTGTCGCAGACCGAGCAGATGGGCTTGCTGAATTCCGAGATCGCCACCGGATCGACCATCGTTGCCCGTTTCAATGTCGGCAACGCGCCCTATGACGACGTCAAGGTGCGCCGCGCCGCCCAGCTTGCCGTCGACAATTCCGCCGTGCTGGCGCTGGGCCTCGGCGGTCGCGGCAAGCCCGCCGACAACCACCATGTCGGTCCGATGCATCCTGAGTTTGCCGATATCGGTCCGGCCAAGCGAGATATGGATCAGGCGAAGAAACTGCTCGCCGAGGCCGGCAAGACGGACCACGAATTCGAGCTGATCTCGGTCGATATCGAATGGCAAAAGAGCACCGGCGACGCGATCGCCGCGCAGATGCGCGAGGCCGGCCTGAAGATCAAGCGCACCGTGCTGCCGGCGGCGACCTTCTGGAACGACTGGAGCAAATACCCCTTCTCCACCACCGAATGGCTGGGCCGCCCGCTCGGCGTCCAGGTGCTGGCGCTCGCCTATAAATCGGGCGCCGCCTGGAACGAAAGCGCCTATGCCGACAAGGAATTCGACACGCTTCTCGACAAGGCGCTGGCAACGCCGGACGCCGCCCAGCGCAAGGAGATCATGGCCAGGATCGAGCAGAATCTGCGCGATGCCGGCATCATCATCCAGCCCTACTGGCGCTCGGTCTACCGCACCTATCGCAAAGGCGTGCAGGGCTGCGAACAGCACCAGTCGCTGGAGCAGCATTTTGAGAAGGTGTGGCTGGAGGGGTGATCGTTCGGGGACGCCGCATACCGGCTGGCACCTGAGCGGTATGTCGCTCAGGTAAATACCTGCAGCGCACTCCGAGCATTTACGACGGTGTCTGTCTTGACGCGGCGATCGTGGATCGGTCTGGTGTGTCGACGAGGCCCCGCTGTGGGCTCGCGTCATTCCGGAGAATACACATGCGCGCCCGTTGGGCTTTCATTCTTGCACCCATTATTCCGGCGATCCTGCCCGGCTACAATTGGCATGCGAACCACCCTGAGACGGGGCCATTGTCGGGCTTCATCTTCGTAACCCTTGTTTTCTATGTTGTGGAGGCGATGGTAGGAATTCCGGCCTTCTATGTCCTCACCCGACGGCGCTGGCAGTTTTTTTGGGTATACGTCGTCGTTGGCTTTCTGGCAGTTTTTGTTCCAGCGTTTGTCTTCGGCCTCATTAAGTGGAGTCCTCCATTGGGAATCGGCGGAGTTCTCTATGCATGCTCCTTCATAGGGATACTCGGTGGCGCTACAGGGCTGATCTTCTGGCTTTTGGTGCGCCCAGACAAGGACCCTGTCGAACAGATTGCTTCGCACTTTACCTAGGTCAGCACCCCAAGATTGAGTTCAAGGCCTGATAGACTTTGGCCGCGATATTTTGCACGAGAACGCATGGACCACTTCGACCTCGGCACCTATCGCCGTCCAATCTCCACCGCCTCGGCCGAGACGCAGCGCTGGTTCGATATCGGGCTGAACTGGTGCTACGGCTTCAACCATGAGGAAGGCATAAAGTGCTTCGAGAAGGCGCTGGCGACAGATCCTGATTGCGCCTTCGTGCATTGGGGCATCGCCTATGCCGCCGGGCCTTTTTACAACCTCACCTGGAACGAGCACGGCAAGGACGAGCAGACCGTGCGGCCAAACGCTGCTTCGACCATGTCCAGCTCGCGCGCGATGTGGCGATCACCTCGTCGTGCCTGTGTCGGACGAGCGCGGAGGCGGGCCAAGCTGTTGTCACTGAAATCCCGCCGCCCGACCAGCCGAGTCGGCTTCGCCTTCTAAGAGAAAATCTCCGCCAGTTCGTCTACGCTGGTGCCTTCCCTAACCTGGCGCAGTTCAACATAGGCGGCCGCAATGGCCACCGATGCCACCGTGGACACGACCGTCACGATAAGGACGCTTCCGAAAGCGCCGAAAATCAGGGCGACCGTCGAGAGGCCGCTGAAGAAAGCGAAAATCAGGCCGATCAGCAGGGCAAACATCATCTGGAAGGCAAGCGCCGCCAAAAACAGGATCAGCAAGACACCGAACATCGGCCAGCGGCTGCCCTTGGTCAGAGCACGGCTGCGCGACATCGCGCCAAACACGCCAAGCCGCTCCTGCATCAGCACCGGCACGGAAACCGATATGCCGAGCAGCCACCTGACGCCGGCAACGAGCAACACCACGAAGGCAATGATCGCTCCGAAGATCGGCACCAACATTCCGGCGATGCCCATCACGATGAGGCCAAGGATCATGGCCAAAAAGACAATCAGCCCCACCCCTAGCGTCGGCAATATGCTGCGCAAGGCTATCTGGATGCAGTAGCGATCACCGGGCGCTTGCCGTTCAGGTCCTCTATCGTCGCTTGCACCAGCGAGGACTGGAACAACAGCGCGCAAACGAAATAGATCAGGCTTAAAACGAGCGATAAGAACGAGCTGCTCATAATGACCCACTTCGCGCCGAGTGGAGGTGTGGCGATGTAGCCGTTGGGGCCGCCATTCCAGTGGTTCGACAGATTGAGCGCAACTGCTGGGAGGACCAGGAAAAGCGCCGCCAAAGCAATCATCAGACCGGGATTGCGGTCGATCACGGCGAAGGTGTTGTTGAAAACCCTGCCGATCTGGAACTTCTCAAGCCGCGCCGCCGCCGTCGATGCCACGATTACCCCTTCCGGCCCGAGCTAGATCCCGGCCAATCGCGCCAACATGACTGGCTGTTCTCGGGCCAAAACCTTCGTTACGAGAATATCTGCGCCAGTTCGTCGACGCTGGTGCCTTCCTTGACCTGGCGCAGCTCGACATAGGTGACGGCAATCGCCACCGAAATCACCGCCGAAACGATTGTCGACAGCAGGCTGCTTCCGATGGCGGCGGCAATGAGTCCGGTCGTGCTGATCCCGCCGCTCGCAATAGCAGCCTGAAACAGCAAGGTGAAAACCACTTGTAGCCCTATCGCAACAATGCCGAGGACCAGAAACAGCGCGAATATCCGCCAGCGGCTTCCCTTCGTCAGCGCCCTGCTTCGCGAAATCGAGGCGAAGACGCCAGGCCTTTCCTGAACTGCGACGGGCACAGCCACCGATATGCTGATCAGCCACATGGCTATGGGGATGAGCGACAGAAGTGCAATCACACCGCCGACGATGGGGATGGCCATGGTGATGACCGTTAATATCATCGCCACCAGAAACATTGCCACGATGATCACAAGACCAATTCCGAGCGTGGGGAGGAAGCTGCGCAGGGCTATCTGAATGCAATCGCCAATCGACGGGCGCTTGCCGTTCAAATCTTCGATTGTCGCTCGTACCAGCGCCGCCTGCGCCAGAAAGGCCAAGATCAGGAGCACCAGGCCGGCAATCATCGAAACGGCACCATAGCCCGCCATCGCCGATTGCTCGAAGCTCGCCCCAGGTACTGCTATCTTTGCAATCTGACTAAAGCTCCAGATGTTGTACAGCAGCGCAGGCAGCGTCGAAAAAAGGCCGACGATGGCGGCAAGTGGGACGAAGCTGCGTCCGATTACCGAAAACGTATTGCTGAAAGCCCTGCCGACGCTGAACCGTTCCGGCCGCTCGCTCGCGATTGACGTCATGTTACATTCCCCCCGACTAATGGATACCCGAAATCAGAAAGTATAAATCACCGTATTGATACTTGCGGTTGCCGCCGCTTGCAATTGCCTTGGCGTATTGCCAGTGTCGGCCCGCGAACCGCAGGTTGCATGGGGGCGAAAAGGTGACTGCTGCACAGCCGGACGCTGCGCAAGCCGAATGGCTGGCCAAACTGCACAAGCAGTTGCTGTCAGACGATTCGATCCAGTTCGACCTGCCGGCCTACAGACCACCCGAGACACCCGAGTGGCTGAGACCGCTGGGCGAGTTCCTGAAATCGCTCGGCCCGTACATGATCTACCTGTTCTGGGGCGCGGTGATCACAGGTGCCGCGATCATTCTGCTGCTGATTGTCCTTGAAGTGAAAGGCGTCGCCTGGCGCCTGCCCTGGTGGCGCAAAAAGAGCGTGACCGAGGCGGAAGCGATATGGCACCCCGACGTTGGCGCCGCGCAGATCCTGTTGTCGGAAGCCGATGCGCTCGCCGCCCGGGGCGAGTATGACGAGGCGGTGCATCTCCTGCTGCGCCGCAGCGTTGCCGACATTGCCGGCCGCCTGCCCGACTTTCTGCGCCCGTCGCTGACCGCGCGCGATATCGCGGGAGCGGCGTCGCTGCCAACGCGGGCGCGTGGCGCCTTTACCCAGATCGCGCGCATCGTCGAGGCCGCTCTGTTCGCGCGCCGGCCGGTCGGGCCCGAGGGCTGGCAGGAGGCGCGCAGCGCCTATGAGCGATTCGTCTTCAGGGATGCCTGGACGTGAGTGACGCGACAGCCGACATCGCCCAGCAGGAACCGTTCAGCCGCAGGACGCTGTTCTGGGGCATTTTCGCCAGCCTGCTCGCGGCCGCAGGCTTCTTCCTGTTGTCCACCTATGCGCCCGACTTTCGCCAGCCGAGCGTCGGTGGCGCAACGCCGCTGTCGAAGAGCGGCATCGGCTATGCCGGTCTGGCGCAATGGCTGGAGCTGACCGGCGAAGCGCCCGACATGGCGCGGTCCGACAGCGATCTCGAGACCGAAATGCTGCTGATCGTCACCATTTCACCCGACAGCGACCCGGATGCGCTTGCCAACATCATCAAGCTTCGCAAGGGCCTGGATACGCTGTTCGTTCTGCCCAAATGGGCGACCTTGCCGCTGTTCCAGCATGAGGGCTGGGAGATGAAGATCCAGCGGCTGCCGGATGTGATGGTCAACGACTGGCTCGGCCGCATCGCCAAGGCGACGCTCGGCGAAGGTGAGACCATGGCCAAGCAACTCGACGTCGCAGGGCAAATGGTCAGCGTTCCCGGCCAGCTGCAATGGGTGGCCGACGAACACCCGCTGATTGCCGCCGGCAACGGCAAGGCCGTGCTGACCGAGGTCGAAGACGAGCGGTTCTACATTCTGACGGACCCCGATCTCATCAACAACGCTGGCTTGAAAGATCCCGACAAGGCGGCGGCGGCGCTCAAGCTGATCGAGCTCCTCCAGCCCGAAGAGGGTGCCGTCATGTTCGACCTGACGCTGCATGGCGTCGGGCGAAAATACGATCTCGCCAAGCTTCTGGTCGAACCGCCTTTCCTGGCGCTGACGCTGACCATCCTGGCGGCGGCGGCACTTGCCTTCCTGCATGGCCTTGGCCGGTTCGGGCCGCCACGGGCCGATCAGCGCGCCATCGCCTTCGGCAAACGCGCGCTGGTCGACACCACGGCGATGCTGTTGCGCCGCGCCGGCCGGCTGGAAGAACTAGGCGACCGCTATGGAGCACTGGCGCGGGTGCGCGCCGGCGCGCTGCTCGGCGCGCCGCACGGTTTGCAGGGCGAAGCGCTCGACCGCTGGCTCGATTACCGCGACAAGGACGAAGCCGGCGGGTTCACGACCCGCCTGCAAGCTGCGAACGCGGCAAAGACCCTGACACAAATGCATGATGCAGCCGAAAAGCTGCACGACTGGACGGCAAGGAGGCTCGGTGAACGTCGATGATGTGAAGGCCCTGGCGACACAGATCAGGGAAGAGGTGGCCAAGGCCATCACCGGGCAACACGATACGGTCGATCTGATGCTCACGGCATTGTTCGCCGGCGGGCATATATTGCTCGAAGGACCGCCGGGCACGGCCAAGACGATGACGGCGCGCTGCTTTGCCCAGGCGCTGGGCGTCGCCTATGGCCGCATCCAGTTCACACCCGACCTGATGCCCGGCGATATCGTCGGTTCCAACATCTACAATTTCCAGACCGGGCAATTCACGCTGACGCGCGGCCCGATCTTCTGCGACCTTTTGCTCGCCGACGAGATCAACCGCACGCCGCCCAAGACCCAGGCTGCCCTTTTGGAGGCGATGCAGGAGCATGCCGTCACCTTCGACGGCACCACTCATGCGCTCGGCCCGAACTTCATGGTGGTGGCGACGCAGAACCCTATCGAACACCAGGGCGTCTATCCCCTGCCCGAAGCCCAGCTCGACCGTTTCCTGTTCAAGCACCGGGTGAGCTACCCCGGCGCGCAAGAGGAAAAGGCGATCATCATCCACCATGGCGGCGGCACCGCCTCGCACGATATCAAGCAATACGGCATCACCGCCCAGGCCGACCGCAAGACGCTGGAAAAGGCGTTGGCGACCGTCGGCGAGGTCACGCTTGTCGACGACGTCGTGGACTATATCGCAAGGCTGGTGCGGGCCACGCGCGAAAGCCCCGACCTCGAGGTCGGCGCCAGCCCGCGCGCGGGCGCCATGCTGGCGAGAGCTGCACGGGCTCGGGCAGCGCTCGACGGGCGTGCCTATGTCATCCCCGACGACGTCAAGGCGCTTGCCGTGCCGGCGCTGCGCCATCGCGTTATCCTGTCGCCGGCGGCGCAGATCGACGGCCGCCTGGTCGAACAGATCGTGACCGACCTTGTAGACCAGACGGAAGCGCCACGTTGATTTATCCGAGCGGCCGGGCAGTCTGGGCAGGTGCGGCCGGTGCAATACCGGCCTTCCTGATCGCGCTCGCGCTGCCGTCGATGTGGTATCTCGGCCTGTTGTGGATCTGCGCGCTGCTTGCTTTCCTGGCCGTGGACGCGGCCGCCGGGCGCGGACGGGCTTCTCTGAACGCCAGCATCCACGCCCCGCCGCAGGTCAGCGTCGGCGGCCAGCTCACCGTCAATGTCACCGCCAGGCTCGGCGGACGGCCGCGCGCCGTGCAGGCGCGTCTTGGCCATGACGAGCGGCTGCAACCGGTGGGCGGCACCGGCGGCGCATCGACCGCCGAGGCCGGCAGCGCATCGCTCGATCTCAGATTTCAGGCGCTGCGGCGCGGCATTGCCAGGTTCGATCGCCTGTGGGTGCGCTGGCGCGGGCCGTTCGGGCTGGTCTGGAACCAGGTGGTGCTGCCGATGGACGGCAAGGTGGCGGTGCTGCCCAACGTCAGCAGCGCTCGCGACGAGGCGATCACGCTTCTGCAGCGCCAGGCGCTGCCCGACGGACATGCGCAGCGCCGCGCCGGCCAGGGCCGCGAATTCGAGGCGCTCAAGGACTACCAGCCTGGCATGGGCCGGCGCATGATCGACTGGAAGCGCAGCGCCCGCCACGGCAGGCTTCTGGCGCGCGAATTCCGTATCGAGGAGAACAACAACATCGTGCTGGCCATCGATAGCGGCCGGCTGATGTGCGAGCCCGTCGACGGCGTGCCGAAGGTCGACCGCGCCGTCACCGCAGCCTTGCTGTCGGCGTTCATTGCGCTGAAGGGCGGCGACATGGTCTCCCTGTTCGGCTTCGACGCGAGGCCGCGCGTTTCCAGCGGTGCCGTGCGCGGCTCCGCCAGCTTCGCCATGATCCAGAAGCGGGCAGCGGAAATCGACTATTCCACCGAAGAGACCAATTTCACTTTGGCGCTGACGACGCTGGCGGCGCGGCTCGACCGGCGTTCGCTGGTGATCATCTTCACCGACTTCGTCGATCCGATCAGCGCCGAACTGATGCTGCGCACCGTCGGCCGGCTCACCGAACGGCATCTGGTGCTGTTCATGATGATGAAGGATGTCGAACTGGAGACACTGGCCGACATGCCGCCGGACGCACCGGAGGATGTGGCGCGCTCGGTTGTCGCCGGCGGGCTGCTGCGCGAAAGGCAGGTCGTCATCGGCAGGCTCAGGCTGCTCGGCGCGCATGTCATCGAAGCCGACCATCAGAGGCTCGGGCCGGCACTGGTCGAGCGCTATCTCGAACTCAAGCGAGAGGATCTGTTGTGAACGCGCTGGTCGGCAAGGATGCGGTGCGGCAGTCGCTGGCGAGCTTCCGTTCGGAGCGCGAGGCCGACTGGAAGGCGTTCGAGGCGCTGCTTGCCCGGGTCGAGAAACGTGCGCCGCGCACGCTGTCGGAAGACGAGCTTTTGTCGCTGCCGCTGCTCTACCGCTCGGCGCTGTCCTCGCTTTCGGTGGCGCGGGCGACGTCGCTCGACAATGCGCTGGTCAGCTATCTCGAAGCGCTGTGCCTGCGCGGCTACTTCTACCTCTATGGCGCGCGTCGCGGCTTGCGGCAGCGCATCGGCGATTTCTTTCTGCATGACTGGCCGCATGCCATTCGCGATTTGTGGCGCGAGACCTTGCTGTCGGTCGTCCTGACCTTTGTCGGCGCCGGCGCCGGCTACTGGCTGGTGGCCAAAGACAAGGGCTGGTTCGACGCCATCATTCCGCCGAGCCTGGCCGGCGGGCGCAACCCGGATGCCTCGGCCGAAGTGCTGCGGCAGGTGCTTTATGACGGCACCGAGAATAATTTCCTGTCGGGCTTCGCCGCCTATCTGTTCACGCACAATGTCCAGGTGGCGATCCTGGCCTTCGCGCTGGGCTTTGCCTTCGCGGTGCCGAGCGTGCTCTTGATCCTGATGAATGGCTGCCTGCTTGGCGCGATGTTCCAGATCTACGTCGCCAAGGATCTCGGCCTGGAGTTGGGCGGATGGCTGTCCATCCATGGCACCACCGAGATGTTCGCGATCGCCTTGGCGGGCGCCGCCGGCATGCGCATCGGCACGCGTATCGCCTTCCCCGGCGAACTGACGCGGATGACGGCCGCAGCCGATGCCGGGCGCGTGGCGGCAACCACCATGGTCGGGGTGACGATCATGCTTTTGTTTGCCGGCCTGCTCGAAGGCATCGGTCGGCAGGTGATCACCAGCGACGCTACACGCTACGCCATTGGCGGCGGCATGCTGACGCTGTGGCTCTGTTATTTCTATGTGTTCAGGGTGGTGCGGCATGGCGACCGCTAGGCGTGCTACCGTCTCGACGATACGGCCGCTGATCACGCCGGAAGGGGTCGATCTCCGGATCAAGCTCGTCGATGCCGGCACTCGCGCCGCCGCCTTCCTGCTCGACTTTGTCATCATCATCGTCACGGCGATCGTGATCTCGATCGTTGCACTGTTCGGGCTGGCCGGCCTCAAAGGCGAAGGCGCGCAGCCGCTGTTCATCGTCTGGATCATCCTGATCTTCTTCCTGCGCAACGCCTACTTCATCGTCTTCGAAGCCGGCCGCCGCGCCGCCACACCCGGCAAACGGATGCTCGGCATCCGGGTGGCATCGCGCAGCGGCGCCGGCCTGTCAGTCGATCAGGTCATTGCCCGCAACCTGATGCGCGAGATCGAGATCTTCCTGCCGCTGTCGATCATCCTCGGCCGCAGCGAGATGGGGCTCGCCGACACGTTGTCGACGATCTTCGGGCTGGTCTGGACGCTGCTGTTTGCGCTCTTCCCGCTGTTCAACCGCGACCGTATGCGGATCGGCGATCTGCTTGCCGGAACCTGGGTGGTCGAGGCGCCGAAACTGGCGCTGGTCGAAGACCTGTCGCAACGCCAGGACACCACCACCCGCGCCTTCCGCTTCACCCAGGCGCAGCTCGATGCCTATGGCATCGCCGAACTGCACAAGCTGGAAGAGGTGCTGCGCCGCGACGACTATTTCGCGCTGAAAGCCGTGGCCGAGACGATCGGGCGCAAGATCGGCATGATGGTCGAGCCGGTCGATTCCAGGGCCTTCCTCACCGCCTATTATGGCGAGCTGCGGGCTCAACTCGAACGCAAGCTTTTGCTGGGCAACCGCAAGGCGGATAAGTATCAGCGGTGAGCTGTGCCTCAGATGGGAGTCGATACATAAGACATTGCTTCCTGAACATAGTTAATAAAAGTGTGTTTGCAATTCCGATGGCTACCACCCGCGACGGCTGGGAGAAGTTCGCAGGTCCCGTCATTTTGATTGGCGAGCTACCTTCGGTCTCCGACAAAGAGATCGGTCTAGCAACACTCAACGCGCTTGGTGCTTATGCCAGCGATGTGCCCGACGACATCGTACACACGGTTCTTCTTGACAGCTCGGCTTCGCGGTTCGGCTTCAAGTCGTACAACTCCCTCCTTCGGAAATCCCGTCAGATGTCGGTCGACCAGGGAAGGGACGACAAATTCACACTTACCCCCTATGCCAAAGTCAACAGAGAGAGTGCCGTGCCGCTGGACACGATCTTGTCTTCAACAGATACGCCAGAGGATCTCGGGCGTGCTGTTCGAGAGTGCATTGCGCTTTGTCGTTAACAGCGTCGAGTAATCGGTCACCATGAACACCTCTCCATCCGAGCTCGAACTCCAGGAAATGGAGGCGCGCGTGCTGCCGCAGCTCAGCCCGGCCCATGGAAATCATGGGTCGAGGGTCGGGATTTGCTGAGCAGATCGAATTTCATTCAAACCGACGAAGGCGCGGATCGCGGCGACGATATCGAAATGGCCAGCGCCACGGCCGAAGACCAGGATTTCATGGCTGCGGCGCGGCAGGACATGCCTCGCCTGATCGCCGAAGTGCGCAGGCTGGGCGCACTTCTCAATCAAACGAAGTAAAAGCGGCGAGGCCGCCTACCCCACCCACTTCTCATAGTCGGACACCAAAAGGTGCACCGGCGCGACATCCTCGTCGATGTTGGAGAAGCGGCCGATCGGTTCGCGGAAGACGTTGTCGGTGAGATCGTCATTGACGGTCGATACTTCGCCGATCAGCACATCCTTGCCCTCGGCCCAGAAGGCGTGCCAGACGCCGGGCAGCAGGGTCACGCTCTGGCCCGGGTCGAGCTTCAGGAGCCCGCCTGCCGGCAGCCTGTGGATGGTGCCGTCGACCGGCACCGTCACTTCGGCCTTCGGATCGATGCCGCCGTCGCGATCATGCATGAACAGTTCCAGCACGAGCTTGCCGCCGCCGCGGTTGATGATGTCCTCGGCCTTGATGTTGTGGCGATGCATCGGCGACAGCTGATCCTTGCGCGAGATCATGATCTTCTCGGCATAAAGCATGCCCATGCCCTTCTTCATGTCGGCATAGACGCCGTTGCGAACGGTGAACAGGAACAGGCCGAGTTCGTCGAATTTTTCCTGGCCGTAATCGGTGATGTCCCAACCGAGCCGCGAGGTGAAAATGGCGGCGGAGTCGGCCTTGCGCGCCTTCATCTCTTCCGGGCTCCAGTAGGCGAAGGGCGGCATGATGTAGCCGAACGAGCGGATGAAGGCGTCTGCATCGCGGATGATGTCGTTGACGGTGGAGCGTTTCATGATCGTGATCCCTTCGCGTCGCGTTCCCTGGAGTTATCTGAAGCGCATAGCCGAACAGCGCTGCGGTGTCGACGCAAACTGCGTGCTGGCCCCATGACATCCGTGCGGATCGGGGCCATAAGTCAGCCAGATTTCCCAGGGTGATATTTCATGCAAGGCATAGACGACCTCGACACGCCGGCGATCCTCATCGACGCAGCCCGCGCCGAAGCCAACATCACACGAGCGCAGGCGCATGCCGACCGCCACGGGCTGAAACTCAGGCCGCACATCAAGACGCACAAGCTGCCTTATTGGGCGAAGAAGCAGGTGGCGGCAGGTGCGGTCGGCATCACCTGCCAGAAGATCGGCGAAGCCGAGGTGATGGCCGATGCCGGGCTGACCGATATTTTTCTGCCCTACAACATCCTTGGCCGCGCCAAGCTGGAGCGCCTCAAGGCGCTGCATGGCCGTGTGACACTGTCAGTGACGGCCGACAGCCGCGAAACGCTGGAAGGGCTCGCCGCCACCTTCACCGATGCAGAGCACCCCCTGCCCGTCCTGGTCGAATGCGACACCGGCATGGGCCGTTGTGGTGTGCAAAGCGCCGCCGAGGCGCTGGCACTGGCGAAGTTGATCGACCAAGCCAAGGGGCTCACCTTCGGCGGGCTGATGACCTACCCCGCGGCCGGCCGCGCCGCCGAGGCTGAATCCTGGCTGGCCGGCGCCAAACAAACGCTCGCGGCCTCGGGTCTCGCCTGTGACCGCATCTCCAGCGGCGGCACGCCTGACATGTGGCGCTCGGGCGAGGACAGCGCGGTGACCGAATACCGCCCCGGCACCTACATCTACCTCGACCGTTACCAGGTCGCCAAAGGCGTCGGCACGCTCGACGATTGTGCGCTGACGGTGCTCGCCACCGTGGTCAGCCATCCGACGCCGGCCCGCGCCATCCTCGACAGCGGCAGCAAGGCGCTGTCCAGCGACACGCTGGGGCTCCCCGATTTTGGCGAGCTGCTCGGCATGCCCGGCGCCCGCGTCACCAGCTTGAGCGAGGAACATGGCACGGTCACGCTTGGAAATGGTGCGAAGCTTCGCATTGGCGAGCGCGTGCGCGTGGTGCCTGATCATTGCTGCGTCGTGACCAACCTGTTCGACCAGGTGCATCTGATCGACGGTGACAAGGTGCTGGAAACGCTGAAGGTGGAAGCGCGTGGGCGGATGGAGTGAGGCTTTTCGTTTTGGAGGCTCGCCCTATTTCGACATTGACGAATTGTAATTTATAACTTACTAGCCACCATGGCAATCCTGAAGCAGACAGCCACCTTTCGGAGGTGGCACCAAAAGCTGAAAGACGGAAGAGCCAAGGCGGCAATTGCCGTTCGGCTGCAATGTTTGATTGTAGGAAATCCCGGCGACGTGGCCCCAGTGGGTGAAGGCATCAGTGAATTGCGCATTCACTATGGGCCCGGCTATCGCGTTTATTTCATAAGCGCGGTGAAACGGTCATCCTGCTCCTGTGCGGCGGGGATAAAAGTTCACAAGAAACCGACATACGGACAGCAAAGCGCCTGGCCGTAGAATGGAGTGACGACAATGGTTGAAAAAATCTATGATTTCGATCCCGCCGAAATGCTCGATTCCGATACGGCAATCGAGGCGTTTCTGGCAGAGGCAATGGAAACCGGAGACGCCAAATTCGTCGCGTCCGCCCTCGGTGTCGTTGCCCGCGCCAAGGGGATGAGCAACATTGCCAGAAAGACCGGCTTGGCTCGCGAGCATCTTTATACCTCGCTCAGCGAAAACGGTAATCCTACGCTGGAAACCACACTGGCGGTCATGAAAGCATTCGGCTTTCATTTGGCCCCAAAGCACGATGCAACTCAGGTCTAATCTACGCCAGCGCGCGTCGAGCGCGAGGTTGTTCGGGCCAACTGAAATCAGGACGGATAAACCGGACCCAGCGCCGCCTTCAGCGGATCCAGCGCGTCGCCATACAGCTTCCAGCGCTCGACCGAGGATGAATAGATCGGCTGGCGCACCTGCCAGCGGCTCGGCGTCCGCACGGTGCGCTCGGTCTCGTTGAAACGCAGGCAGGCATCGTCCCACTCGATGCCGAGGAATCCGATCAATCCACGGGCGCGATTTTCGAAATCGGCGACCGTTTCTTCGTAGGGCATGTCGTGGATATTCAGCGGGATGACCTTGGTCCAATGGCGCATCAGGCGGTCATACTGCCGGTAATACTGCCCAAGCTTGGTAAGATCGGCATTATAGCCGTGCGCCTCGGAAAAATTATGCATGAAACAGGACGCGCAATTGTCCATCGGGTCACGCCGGCAATGGATGATGCGGGCGTTCGGCAAGATCAGGCTGATGAAGGCCAGCAGCTCGAAATTATGCGGCATCTTGTCGACGACAAGCCGCGCCTTGCTGTTGCGTCTGCTGAGATCGTCGAGATACTTCGATCCAAGCTCCTTGGCCTTGGCCGCAGTGAGCGCCGCCATGCCCTTGGTGAAAATGGCTGGGTCGAGCTTGTCGAACCCAAGTTCGCCGGCAAGTGAACGAATGGTCGACAACTCGCCGGCGCCATAGATATCGCGATGGCTGGCGCATATCTGCTCGGTCAGCGTCGTTCCCGACCGGGGCATGCCGACGATGAAGACCGGGCGCCTGGATGGATTTCCCAAACTGGCTCGCGTCTTGAAGAAGCCAGCGTCGAAAGTGTCGATGAAGCTGTCGTAAAGCTGGGTGTGCCGGTCGATGTCGAAATCATTGCCGGAAATCGCCTTGGCCCTCGCGAAATGGCGGATGGCCGGGCCATACTCGCGCTGATCGTTGAGCATCTTGCCGGCGGCGTGGTGCAGCACTACCCGCTCGCGATCGGTGGTTGTCGGCAATTCCAGGCGTTTCAGCACCAAAGGCAACGTCGGATCGTCCTTGACCGCCCGGCGCGCAAGCGCCATTCCAGCCAGCGCCTCGACATGGCCCGGGTCGATGGCAAGGGCCTTGCTGAAGCATTCGACCGCCTCGGCCGGCCGGCCAATGTCGGTGAGCAAATCGCCCATACCGGCAAGTGCCATCACCGACTGGCCGTCGATAGCCAGCGCCTGGCGATAGAACCCTTCGGCAATGTCGCCCTCGAGCTGGCTACGATAGGAGCGGCCGAGATTGCACAGCGCTTCGATGAGCCCTCCGTCGAGCTCGATCGCCTTTCTCAGATGTCTGCGCGCCTTGTCGACGTTGCCGGTGACATTGTAGGCATTGCCGAGATTGTTGCGGAAGATGGCGTTGTCCGGTTCGAGCTTGACCGCCCTTTCCATATAGGCAATGGCGGCGTCATGATGCTCGGCCTCGATGGCGAGCGTGCCCATCAGGTTCAGCGCCATGGCATTTTTGGGCTGCGTGCGAAGCACCGTCTGGTAGCAGAACTCGGCCTCGCGAAAACGCTTGCGCCGTTGCAGGTCGATGCCGCGCTGCAATGTCTTTTCCGCCGGCTCACCGGCGGTCGGCAGCGAGGCTGAGATCATTGCCGGCAGACCCAGGGGTTGCCGGCGTGGCAAGAGCGGCATCCGTCAGATCCCGGTCGCGACCTGCGACGAACCAATCAGAACTTCAGGGTAACGCCAAGCTGGAGATTGTGGGAGTACAATTTGGCGTTCTCGTATGTGCCGCCGCCATCATTGTCGTCTAGATCCACGCTTGTCACGGCCTTGAAGCGGTAACCGAAATCGAGGTCGACATTCTGCGTTACCGCGTAGGTAACACCGGCGCCCACCTGGCCGGCGAAACCCCAGCCGCCAGGCCCGTATCCATAGGCGTGGCCATCAAAATGAGTATCGGCGGTAACATAGGCCGCGCCGAGACCGCCGCCGACATAGAGTTTGGCATCACCAAAATGCGCAACATCGGCCCAGACGTTGGCGAGAAGATAGGTGGCCGACAGATTGCCGGAAGCTGGGCCGGAACCTTGGTCGGCAGGAGGGAAGCTGAAGCTGTACTCGCTTGCCTTGTAGCGCGCGTAGGACAGTTCGCCTTCCACGCGGAACGTGTCGTTGATCCGCCGACCGACAGCGCCGCCGATCACGAACCCACTGTCAAGATCCACGGAATACCGACCACTATCGTAGTCCGTCTTCACATTGTTGGCAAAGCTGGCGCCGCCGAAGAGCGTGACGTACCAGAGATCCTCCGCCCTCGGCACGTCGACAAGCGCGTCTGCGGCGTAGGCCGAACTCCAGCCAAGCGCCAATGCAAATGTCGAAACGCCAGCCAGCAGGCACAGTTTCATCGTCGAATCCCCTCGCAACAACTAGTGACTAATATCACTCTTGCTTGGCGGCCGAGCTGTCAAGAACGCAAACGAGATCAAGGAGCAAAGCGAGGTCGGGAACGATCTTTTGAGAATTCTTGTTGCCGCACCGCAACATAGCAGCACATGCTAATGTTTCTGGCGGCAGGCGCATGGCTGTCCCTTCCGTTTGAAATCGCGCTAGTCGGCCTGCCTTGCCGCCACCCTGCGCATGGAGATCACCCGCCGGCGGCGGATCTCGGTGCGCATCACCGTCAGGTGCAGCGCGAAGAACAGCACGGTGAAGCCGAGCGCCATCACCAGCAGCGGCCATAGCAGGCTGGGATCGATCGTCGGTCCGCCGAGCCGGAACACCGAGGCCGGCTGGTGCAGCGTGTTCCACCAGTCGACCGAGAATTTGATGATCGGGATGTTGATGAAGCCGACCAGCGTGATGATGGCGGCGGCCCAGGCGGCACGGCTGGCGTCATCCAGCGCGCGCGTCAGCGCGATGATGCCGAGATACATCAGGAAGAGGATGAAGACTGAGGTCAGGCGGGCATCCCACACCCACCAGGTGCCCCACATCGGCTTGCCCCAGATGGAGCCGGTGACCAGCGCAAGCGCGGTGAAGGTGGCGCCGATCGGGGCTGCAGATTTCAGCGCGACGTCGGCCAGCGGATGGCGCCAGACCAGCGTACCGAGCGCGGCGACCGCCATCACCGTGTAGCACATCATGGCGAGCCAGGCGAAAGGCACGTGGATGTACATGATGCGCACCGTGATGCCCTGCTGGAAATCCTCAGGCGCGGCAAAGCTCATATAGAGACCGATGGCTAGCAGGATCGCGGCGATCGACGCCAGCCACGGCACCAGCCTGTCGGCCAGCCCGACAAAGCGCGTCGGGTTGGCGAGGTCGGTCCAGCCGGCGAGGCGTGAGGAGGTGTCGCTCATAAGGTCTAGATAGACCGGCGGCGCGTTCGGGGCAATCGAGCGGTTGTCGCAGTGCTTACCCTCTCCCTTGTGGGGAGGTCGCTGCAAAGCAGCGGGGTGGGGGTGGTGGGGCACTACCTCCACCCGGACCCTACGGGTCCGACCTCCCCACATGGGGGAGGTAAAAAAGCCTACGCCGCTTCGATATTCACCGTGCGGCTGAGACGGCGGACTTCCTCGTCGTTGAGCAGGCCGCCGGCGCGCAACAGGCTGGCGAAACGGCCATTGCGCAGCGACAGTTCGGCGAAGCCGCCCATCTCGACCACCTTGCCCTTGTCCATGAACACGACCAGGTCGGCGTCGCGAACGGTGGTCAGGCGGTGGGCGATGATGAAGGTGGTGCGGTTGCGCCTCAGTTCGTCGATGGCTTCCTTGACGCGGTCCTCGGTCTCGACGTCGAGCGCGCTCGTCGCCTCGTCGAGCACCAGGATCGGTGCGTCCTTGAGCACGGCGCGGGCAATGGCGATGCGCTGACGCTCGCCGCCCGAAAGCTGGCCGCCGCGCTCGCCAACGACGGTGTCGTAACCGGCGCTCTTGGCAAGGATGAAATCCTGCGCGGCAGCCGCGTTGGCGGCGGCGTGAACCTCGTCATAAGTCGCCTCGGCACGACCGACGCGGATGTTGTCCTCGATCGAGCGGTTGAGCAGGCCGGCATCCTGGAAGACGGTGGCGATCGAATGACGCAGCGACTTGCGGGTCACCGTGCGGGTGTCGATGCCGTCGATCAGGATACGGCCATGAGACGGCGAGAAGACGCGCTGCAAGAGGTTGATCAGCGTCGTCTTGCCGGCGCCGGTCGGGCCGACGATGGCAACCGTCTGCCCGGCCTGGACCTCGAAGGAGACGTCGTCGACGCCCTGCCGCGAATTGGCAAACTCGAAGCCGACATTCTCGAAGCGGACATGGCCGGTGACGTTGGTGAGGTCGCGCAAGCCGTCCGGCTCGGCGGAGTCGGCGGCCGAATCCTCGAGGTGATAGAAGTCCTCGAGCTTGGCGCGGGCTTCGGAAATCTGGTTGGCGAAAGCCGACATCTGGTCGAGGCGGGCAATCAGCAGCGTGGCAAAGCCGGTGAAGGCGATGACGTCGCCGATCTTGAGCTGGCCATGGGTGACCAGATAGGCGCCGATCAAAAGCACAACCATCATCGAAATGGTCGACGACAGGCGGTGCAGCGCATTGGCCATCGCCCACCAGTCGAGCACCGGGTTCTGCGCGTCGAGCAGGTTCTTGACATAGCGGCGCAGCGTATCGGCCTCGTGGCCGAGACGGTTGTAGCTCTGCAGCACGGCGACATTGCTGACCGAGTCGGTCACATGCGCGAACACCTGATGGTAGTGGCGCTCGACCGCGGCCTGGCCCGCCTTGGTGCGCTTCATCACAAGCCGGCCGATGCCGACATAGAGAACGCCCAGCGCCATCAGCACCAGCGACATGCGAAGATCCATGCTTATAGCGGTCGGAATCAGCAGAGCCAGCGCAACCGCCGTCGACAGATGCTGGCGCATGAATTCAAGCCACAGGCTGAACAGCGTCTCGACGGCGCGCAGCAGCGTGTGCAGCGCGTTGGAGGTGCCGCGCTGGTGGTGCCAGGCGAGCGGCATGGTGATCACGCGCTCGAACGACTGGCACAGCACCTCGCTGCGACGCTTGTGGGCAAAACGGTCGGCGCCGCGCGCCACCAGCACGAAGGCGACGATGTTAAAGGCGCCGAGACCGGCCCACAGCGCGAGCGTCGAAAACACCGAACCCTTATCGGAGATGGCGTCGATCACCCGGCCGAACATGATCGGCTCGAGGATGGCGATAATGGCGAGCGCGACATTCGCACCGCAGATAAACGCAACGCGCTTCCTGTCGGCTGCGAGATAACCCAGCGCTCTCCAGTAGATTTGCAGAAGTGACACTTCAGCTACTCCGCCCAAAACATTATTGTGCACCGCACCATTTCTTGACACGTACCGGTTAACGGGTCGCAAAACAATGCCCGTCTACCTCTTCCGTTCCCATTCTGCGAACAAAAGATGACGACGTTGCGAAATCTGCCGTGATCACCTAACGGTTTGAGATAAAAGGTGAAATGTCAGTCTTGCGGCAAAATCATGGCAGCAGCTGGCGCTGCCACATTTTTAGTCACTGCACGCTTGGACCGCCGTTATCGGGAAGGCACGCCGTTCTGCGCCAGGAGCATGCCGAAGTAGAAAACGCGCGCCTCGAAAGGCGCGCGTCAATAACCTGAAGCCTTTGATTTTACGCGGGTATCTTGACGACCACCTCGGTCTTGTCGCCGGCTTTCGGCTGAAAACCGGAAGACTTTGTCTTGGTTCCATTGACTTCGAGCGAGATGGATTTGGCCTTTTTGTCGCGGATGACGCGAACCTTGATCTCCGACCCCAGCATCTTCAGCGTGGCAGAATAGCCGTCCCAATGGCTGGGCAGTTTCGGCCGGAACGTGATCTGCTTGCCCCGCCGCTCAATGCCCAGAATTCCTTCGACCGCAGCACGGTAGAGCCATCCCGCTGAGCCCGTATACCAGGTCCAGCCGCCGCGACCGCCCTTGCCCTCACCGGAATAGATGTCGGCGGCGACGACGTACGGCTCGACGCGGTAATGCTCGGCCGATGCATCGTCGAGCGCATGGTTGACCGGGTTCAGCATCGAGAAGCAGCGATAGGCATCGTCGGTGCGGCCCATTTCGGCGAGCGCGATGACAAACCAGGTCGCCGCATGGGTGTACTGGCCGCCGTTCTCGCGCACGCCCGGCGGATAACTCTTGATGTAACCAGGGTCCTTTCTCGTGTTCTGGAAGGCCGGGGTAAACAGTTTGACGATCTTGAGCTTGTCGTCGACCAGCAGGTTCGTCGCCTGCTGCATCGCCGTGGTCGAGCGCGCGGGGTCGCCCTCGCCGGAGAGCACGCTCCACGACTGCGCGATGGAGTCGATCTTGCACTCGTCCGAATTATGCGAGCCAAGCGGCGTGCCGTCGTCGTAGCTGCCGCGGCGATACCACTGGCCGTCCCAGGCGGTGCTTTCCAGCGCCCGCTTCAGCACATCGGCGTGTTTTGTCCAGGCCTGCGCCCGCTTGGTGTCGCCCTGCCCCTTGGCCACGGTGGTAAAGTCGCCCAGCGTCTTCAAAAGGAACCAGCCGAGCCAGACACTCTCCCCCTTGCCGGCTTCGCCGACGCGGTTCATGCCGTCGTTCCAGTCGCCGCCGAGGATCAGCGGCAGCCCGGCCGGGCTGCTGCGCTTGACCGCAAGGTCGAGCGCACGCGCGCAATGGTCGTAGAGCGACGCGTTCGTCTTGGAGATTTCCGGCGTGAAGAAGGCGTCGTGCTCGCCCTCGCCCAGCACCTGCCCGTCGATGAAAGGCAGCTGCTCCTTCAGGATCCCTGTATCGCCGGTCACCTCGATGTAGCGATTGGTGGCATGCGCCAGCCAGACCACATCGTCGGAGATCATGGTGCGCACGCCTGCGTCGGTGCGCGGCAACCACCAATGCTGGACGTCGCCTTCGGGGAACTGCCGGCGCGCCGCATTGAGGATCTGGTCGCGCGCCAGTTTCGGATCATGCGCAAGCAGGGCCAGCGTGTCCTGCAGCTGGTCGCGGAAGCCGAAGGCGCCGCTTGCCTGATAAAAGGCCGAGCGGGCGCGGATGCGGCAGGCCAGGCTCTGATAGGGCAGCCAGTGATTGACCATGGCGTCGAGCGCCTTGTCGGGCGTCTCGACCTGGATGGTGTCGAGGAAGCCGCGCCAGACGCGTTCATTATCGGCCAGCCGCTGGTCGAAATCCTTGCCCGAATGGGTCTGCACCAACGCGCTCGCTTCGGCTGATGTAGCGGCGTCGCCAAGCAGCCAGACCAGCGTGACGTCGCCGCCGGCAGGGATGTCGATGTCGCTGGCGACAGCTGCGCACGGATCGTCGCCGGCCTCGACGCGGCCCGACAGGCCGGCGCCGCTGACGACAGTGTGCGGGAAGGCGCTGGTGCCCTGCCTGCCGATGAACTCGCCACGATCGGCTGTCACCGAATGCACCGGACCGGTGGCGGCCAGGAAGGCCACCCGGTCGCCGAAATCGAGACCGTAGGGGTTTTGCGCCAGAAGCGCGCCGGTCGCTGGATCCCTGGACGGGATGATGGTCGCAGCCGTGCTCGAGCGATGGCTGCCGAGAACCCATTCGGCATAGGCATAGATGCGCAGCCGCGCCGGCGCCGAGCCCGAGTTCTGGATGCGCAGCCGCGTGATCTTCACTGGATCGACGGGATCGACGACGTGCGTCAGATCCATCGACAGCGGGCCGCGTTTGGATCGGAAGGTCGAGAAGCCCTGGCCGTGCCATGTCTCATAGGTCATCGAGGGATCGCGGACCACGGCAGCCAGCGGCGAGAATGCCTTGCCGCTGGCCTGATCGTAGATGTAGATGCCCTCGCCCGGCCGGTTGGTGACCGGATCGTTCGACCATGGCGTCAGTTGGTAATCGCGGCTGTTGCGGCTCCAGGTGAAGGCAGCGCCTTCGGCCGAGACATGGAATCCGAACGAGGCGTTCGAGACGACGTTGATCCAGGGCTGCGGAGTCGTGCGCCGGCCGGTGAGACGCGTGACATAGTGACGGCCATCGCCTTCGAAACCGCCGAAGCCGTTCCACTGGCTGAGGCCGCTGCCGTCGGCGCTGCTGTCGGACGCGGCATGGTATGCAGGCGCCGCCGGCACCGGCAGAGACGGCTCGCGCAGTGACGCGGGGGCCGCCGGCTGCAGGCCATCGCGTGCTTGCAAGGCTGCCGCCTCGGCGCGTTCGATCTGGTCGAAGATGGTGCCGTTGCGCGTGTGCAGAACCACGCGGGCAACCGCCAGCAGCGTCTTGTACGTCGCCTCGTCCATCAGGTCGCGGCGCACGGCGAAGATGTGCTGGCGCGGCCCGAGTTCCTTGCCGCGCAGGCGGCTGTTTTCGCACAGCGTTTCGACCGCGCGCTGCAGGTCCTGGACATAGGACGATGCCTGCTCGTTGACGACCACGAAGTCGATCATCATGCCGCGGGCGCGCATATACTCCTGGAAGCGCAGCGCCTGGGCGACAATTTCGAGGTCGGCCACGTCGCCGATGCGGACCAGGAAGATCGGGAAATCGCCCGAAATGCTGGTCGGCCACAGGCTGGACTGCTTGCCCAGCCCCGAAGCGATGGATTCGCCGGGCAGGCGCAGGAACGGATCGGGATAGATCAGGAAGCGCGCCAGCTTCTGCACGTTGGCGGCGTCGGTCAGGCTGAGACCAAGATGGCGGGTCTGCACCTGCGAACGCGTCCAGGCAAGCATCGCCTGGCGAGCAAAACTTTCGGGATGGTCGAGCCTGGCGATGGCCTCGTCCAGTTCGGCGCGGTTGGCGCCGACGGCGGTCCAGAAGGTCAGCGATATCTTCTTGTTGGCCGGCACCCGCACCTGGCGGCGCAGGGCCGCTACCGGATCGAGGGTGAAGCCGTGGTGACCGCCAAGCTTGGCGCCGGGATCGAAGGCCGCCGCTTCCGCGATGGTACGGCCACGGCCGATGAAGGCACGGCGGTCGGTTTCGGCCTCGGCATCGCGCGCCGACCCGGACGGATCGGTGACGAAATGCACCATGGTGACGTCAGGCTCGTTCTTCTCGCGCTTGCGCCTGGTGGCAAAGATGGCGCCGTTATTGGCAGCGATCTCGGTCTCGATAAACATTTTCGAGAACGCAGGATGGGCATTGTCGGAGGCTTCGTTGCCCAGCACCAGCTCGGCAAAGGAGGTCACCTCGATATGCCGGTCAGTGGCGCCGTCATTGTAGAGCGTGACGCGCCGTCCCTCGCCATTGCCTTCCGAGATGACGATGCATTCGACCTCCGAACGAAGCGAGCCCACTGTTTTGACGAAGCTCGCCTTGTCGTCGGAAAACAGCGTCTGCACTCTCTCGCCGGTCGCCTGCTTCGGCTCCGCGGTGGCCGACCACCAGTCGCCGCTGCCGGCGTCGCGCAGGAAGATGTAGGAGCCGAGCCGGTCTTCGGTCGGGTCGGGCTGCCAACGGGTGACGGCGAGTTCGCCCCAGCGGCTGTAACCGGAACCGGTGGCCGAGACCATGACGGAGTAGCGGCCATTGGACATGACGCTGGTGGCGCGCAACGCCCTCAGCGGGTCGAGGACGATGCGCGAATCCGGGCTCTCGACCTCGGTCTCGTCCTTCGAGCGCTCGTCGGCTTCGGTCCTGACCGTGGCGGTCGGGATGTCGCGCGGCGCCCTCTCCTGCAGCAGGAGTTCGGCAGACTCGATCACCGGATCGCTGTGGAAGCGGTCGCGCAGCCGGCCCTCGAAGATGGCGTCGGCAACGGCGGCGATCGACATGCCGGAGTGATGCGCCATGTAGTTCAGGACAACAGCGTGGTCGGTGCCTTCCGGCACGCGCTGCGGCGTGAAGTCGACGGCGTCGTAAAAGCCATGCCGGCCGAGAGCGCCGATGGAGCGCAGCCTGGCCAGATTCTGGACGGATTCGCGCGGTGTGAACTGCGCCGCGAGGATCGTGGCGTAAGGGGCGATCACCGTGTTCTGGCCAAGGCCGCGCTTGAGGCCAAGTCCGGGCACGCCGAAATTGGTATACTGGTAGGTCAGTTCGCGGTCGCGGGCATTGTAGGCCGCTTCCGAAATGCCCCAGGGCACGTTCTTCGAACGCGCGTACTGGATCTGGCGCTTGATGATCAGCTTGCTGGTCTGGTTGAGGATCGACCCCTGCGGCTCCTTCATCACCAGTGGCGGCATCAGATACTCGAACATCGAGCCCGACCAGGACATCAGCGCACCCTGGAAGCCGATCTCGACGATCGGCCTTCCAAGCCGGAACCAATGCTCCGTCGGCAGGTCACCCTTGGCGATGGCGAACAGGCTGGTCAGCCGCGCCTCGGAGGCGAGCAGATCGTAGCAGCTCTCATCGAGCTGGTGCTCCTCGACCCGGTAGCCGATCGAGAGCAGTTTGCGCTCCTGACGCATCAGGAAAGAGAAATCCATCTCGAATGCATAGCGGCGGCAGCGTTCGCGCAGCGCCAGCAGCTTGGCGCGCAAGGCTTCGACGGCGTTTTCGTCGCTGTGCGAGTCATGCACATGCGCCTCGCAGGTCGCTTCCAGCCGTGCCGCCCAGTCGGCGATAATGTCGCTGCGCTGCGATCCGGCCTCGGTGTGGATGGCGGTGGCGAGCTTGCGGATCTCGCCGGCAAGCACGGCCAGGTTAATGGTGCGGATCGAGGCCATCTCCGGCTGCGCCTTGATGGTCATGACGGCGCGCCGCATGCCATCGAGGCGATCGGCCAGACGCTGGCGCAACGGCCGCAGTTGCCGGCGGTCGTCAGGCAATTCCTCGAGGCTCTCGTCGAGGATACTCACCGTGTCGAGGACGCCTTCGAAATCGCCCTGCAGGTGAACGGACGGGGCTTCCGCCCATTCGGCGCAGGCAGCCGCCACCGCGACCAGATGTCCGGCGAGATTGCCGCTGTCGACGGCCGAGATGTAAAGCGGATAGAGCGGCTTGAGCGTCGTGGTGTCGTACCAGTTGAAGAGGTGGCCGCGGTTGCGCGGCATGCTCTCGATGGTCGTCATCGTGGCGTCGATGCGGGTGATGGCGTCGGAGAGCGCAATCCAGCCGAAATCGCGTGCCGACACCACCGACAGCAGGTAGACGCCGATATTGGTCGGCGACGTCCGCGGCGCCACAACCGGCGCCGGGCTTTCCTGGAAATTGTCGGGCGGCAGATTGTGGTGCTCGGCCGTGACGAAGGTTTCGAAATAATGCCAGGTGCGGCGCGCCACGGTGCGCAGCGCGTGGATGTCGGCCTGCGATATGCGCAGGCGGTCCTCGGTCTCGGCCGAGCGGCTGATCCAGCAGGCAACCGCCGGCGAACCGATCCAGAACAGAGCGAAGAAGAAGGCGACGAAGGCACCGGTGGAATCGGCCAGCACGGGGATAGCGAGACCGACGACGCCGATGATCACGGCGCCATACATCATGCTGTAATAGGAGCCGATATCGTTGTCGCCGCCCTTGTGCGCCTGCGACGCGGTGCGCCATTCCAGCAGGTTCTGGCGGCTGACGAACAGGCGGTAGAGCGTGCGCACGATGGCGTCGCCCATCATCCAGGCATTGTGCGCCATCAACAGCACTTTCAGCGCCACAAGGGCCGTGCCGAAGACGGTGTCGTGCGCCAGTGCGGAGAAATGGCCGCGCGGCGTCTGGTCGCCGCTCTTGGGCAGGATGGCGTTGACGACATCGAAGGTCGGCGCCATGAACAGCGACAGGATCAGCAGCGCCTGCCACTGCGCGGCCTGCGTGAAGGGCAGCAGCGTCCAGCCGGCGATCGCCGCCATCACCCAGAAGATCGGGGTCAGCGAGCGGCGCAGATTGTCGACCATCTTCCAGCGCGACAGCGCCGGCACGCCGGAACGCGGCGAGAAGATGAAGCGCAGCAGCTGCCAGTCGCCGCGCGCCCAGCGGTGGTGGCGCGAGGCGTCGACCGAGTAGCGGGTAGGATAGTCCTCGACCAGTTCGACGTCGGTGACAAGTGCTGCGCGCGCCAGCGCACCTTCGAGCAGATCGTGGCTGAGGACGGTGTTTTCCTCGATGCGGCCCTGCAGCGCCGCCTCGAAAGCGTCGACGTGATAAAGGCCCTTGCCGGTGAAGGAGCCGTCGCTGAAGACGTCCTGGTAGAGATCCGAGACGGCAAAGACGTAAGGATCGAGACCGCTGTTGGACGAGAAGACGCGCTGGAAGAAAGAAGCGTCGTCGCCGCTGGTGAGCGAGGCTGTGATGCGCGGCTGCAGAATGGTGTAGCCGGCGGTAACGACGCGCTTTGTCGCGTCAAAATGCGGGCGGTTGAGCGGATGGGCGAGCTTGCCGACCAGTGACGACACGGCGTCGCGCGTGGTGCGCGTGTCGGCGTCGAGCGTCATGACATAGACGACCTTTTCCGGCAGCGGCACGTCGAGCGGCAGGAAGGTGGTGTCGCTGTCGCCGCGCAAGAGAAGGTTCAGCTCATGCAGCTTGCCGCGCTTGCGCTCCCAGCCCATCCAGGCGCCCTGCGCCTGGTTGTAGAGCCGGCGGCGATGCAGGATATAGAAACGCGGCGCGCCTTCCGAGGGATAACGGGCATTGAGCCTGGCGATCTCGTCGCGCGCATATTGCAGGATCTCGATGTCGGCGGCGTCGATCTCGGTCTTGGAATCCGGCCAGTCGGACAGCAGCGCGAAATGGATTTCTTCGGCCGTGTTGGCGAGGTGATGCACCTCGATGTTGCGGATGTTTTCCTCGACATCATCGCGCGAGCCGATCAGCGACGGCACCACGACCAAGGTGCGTGATGCCGCCGGAATGCCGTGCTTGTAGTCATAGCCGACGAGCCGCGTCGGCTTCAGGAACAGTGAAACAACGGTGTTGAAGAAGGCGAGCGCGCCTTCGCTGGCAGGCACCGCAAACAGCGCCAGCATCAGCGTGATGGATTCCACCGACAGGCCGAGATGGGCAAGCGCATTGCCGGAGACAACCAGCAGTAGCACCGTCAGCAGGAAGACCGGCACAACGATGCCGAGCCAGCCCGTGGCGGTGAAGGCGCGCTTGAAGGTCACATGGAAGGGCGGCCGATAGCCGATCGCCTTTTCCAGATCCGGCCGGCGCGGGCCGACCAGGAAGAAGCCGACATCGGTATGCATGGCCGGATCGGCTGATGCATCCGGCACGCCGGAGGCATCGGTGACCCCGGGAACATGGCTGGCCAGCTCGATGGCCTTTTCGGCGACACGGAATTCGGACAGGTCGGAGCGCCGCGCCAGTTGCTCGATCGACGTGCGGTACTGGTCGCGCGAAAAGAAATCGAGCGCGGCGAAATCGGTGCGCTCGCGCAACAGCGTGTCGATGCGGCTGACGCCCTCGAACCACACCGTCCAGTCGACGTCGTTGATGAGGCGCAGGCCGCGGATGATGTTGCCGGTGGTGACATTGCCGCTGGACAGCGTGCGATGCTCGGAAATGATGATTTCCTCGGCGTCGGAGCCGGTTTTCTCGAGCTCGACCTCCAGCCATTCCAGCGCCCTGCCGGCATTCTGCGAGCCGTCGCGCAGGCGGTAGAGCAACTGGGTGGCGAAGGTGGTGTCCTGCGCATGCGCGCCGTAGCCCGACAGGATCTTCCGGCGGTCTGCATTGTCGTCGGTCGCCAGCACGCGGTCGGCGACCTCGTTGGCGATATGGCGCATCTGCCTGGTGCGGTCGACGCGCACGGCGATGCGGCGCAGATTCTCGATCAAAACGAAGCGCAGCAGCGACGGCAGCGCCCACAATTCGCCGATCTTGAGCGGCTCGACCGACTGAAAACCCTCGACGATGGATTTGAACATGGTCGCCGAAACCGAACTGTCGGAATGGGCGACATAGCTCCAGGCCAGGGCCAGCGCGCGCGGCACCGCGGCGCGGTTGGCCACTTCCAGGGTCGGCAACTGCCGGTAGAAACGGCGCGGCAGGTCGCGCTTCACCTGAAAAATGGTCTCCTCGACGAGATAATTGTTGTCGAGCAGCCATTGCGCGGCAGGCGTGATGGTTTCGCCCTTGGCCTGGGCGGCATTGGTCGAGCGGTAGACTTCGAGGATTTTCTTGGCGCTGTCGCGGATGCGGGCCTGGAAATCGAACTGCGTCAGGCCGAACAGGTCCTTGATGTCGCCCTTGGCGAGGCTTTCGCCCAGCGCGCGCAGCCGCTCTTCGGGCAGGAAATTGGAGCGTATCGGCTCTTCGGTGATGACCGGGAAGCCGGCGCTGGACTTTTCGATATGGGCAGGATTTGTCTGGATATTCATTGAAAATTCCGCATGGGGGACGCGATGCGGCGCCACCGCCACGGCAATGTCCCTAAAACCGATTCAAATGCAATTGGTTGCATGATTACACTGGCCGAAAGTTTTTGCTTCGCACCACGCCAGAGGCGTTATCCCTTCGACATTTTAAGTGGGGCTTTCGACAACTCAAGGACGAGCACCCCTGCCCTCCCGTCCGCCTTGGAACGACGGAAGGATTCGGGCTTTTTCGTGATCCAGACAACAGCTTACGCCAGATTTCTCCGGCGTGCGATCATGTTTGGCAACAGGCGTTAATCGTTGTGCTGGCGGTGCGGCTAGCCCAGGCTGGCTATCCGGATGACGAACACGGTCGTCGGCCGCACCGGTTCAATCCGTAGTTTCGCCTGCGGACCGGGCAACAGCGTGTCGAGGGGTCCAAGGCGAGACGATGTCGCGCCGGTCACGCCGACCTCGCCGTCGAACGGCAGGATCAGGGTCATAGCGCTGGTCGGCCGGATATCGGTCGGAGCCGAAACCATCAGACGCTGGACCGAGTGCGTGGCCCGCGCGCGGCGGGTCATGACATTGAGGTCGGTGATCGGACCGGAGATCAGCGCGGCCGTGGTCGGCACATCGGCCGGGAAGGACAGCGGGGCGGAAGCCGCCGTCACTTCGGCCGGCCGCCGGCCAGCAATGTCGAGGACGATGCCCTCGCCTTCCAGCACGGCAAGCGTGCGGTCGACGCCGGCAAAGCCCGAGAACGGCCCGCTATCCTCGACTCGCGCCATCGAAACGCGCCAGTCGAAATCGTCCAGCCCGGCGCCGTCCGGCGAGACGGCGATCTCGGTGGTCGTGCCGCCGCCATTCTTCCACGGCATGACGCGGTAGTCGGCGGCCCGTAGGATGCGCATCATTTTAAGCCAATCAGCCTAAAATACCGGGCAGATTGAGCTGGTGCTCCTTCGCGCACTCGATGGCGATGTCGTAGCCGGCATCGGCGTGGCGCATGACGCCTGTCGCCGGATCGTTCCACAACACGCGCTGCAGGCGCCTTGCGGCGTCCGGCGTGCCGTCGGCGACGATGACCATGCCGGCATGCTGCGAGAAGCCCATGCCGACGCCACCGCCATGATGCAGCGACACCCAGGTTGCGCCCGACGCGGTGTTGAGCAACGCATTGAGCAGCGGCCAGTCGGAGACGGCGTCGGAGCCGTCCTTCATCGCTTCCGTCTCGCGGTTGGGCGAAGCCACCGAGCCGGAATCGAGGTGGTCGCGGCCGATGACGACGGGCGCCTTGAGTTCGCCCCTGGCCACCATCTCGTTGAAGGCGAGCCCCAGCCTGTGGCGGTCGCCGAGGCCGACCCAGCAGATGCGCGCCGGCAGGCCCTGAAAGGCGATGCGCTCACGTGCCATGTCCAGCCAGTTGTGCAGATGGGTGTTGCCGGGGGTGAGTTCGCGCACCTTGGCGTCCGTCTTGTAGATATCCTCGGGATCGCCCGAAAGAGCAGCCCAGCGGAACGGGCCGATGCCACGGCAGAACAGCGGCCTTATATAGGCCGGCACGAAACCGGGGAAAGCAAAGGCGTTCTCGAAGCCTTCGTCCTTGGCGACCTGGCGGATGTTGTTGCCATAGTCGAGCGTCGGCACGCCGGCATTCCAGAACGCGACCATCGCCTCGACATGCTCGCGCATTGAGGCGCGGGCGGCCTTCTCGACAGCCTTGGGATCGGAGACGCGCTTCTCGCGCCACTCAGCCATCGTCCAGCCCTTGGGCAGATAGCCGTTGATCGGGTCATGCGCCGAGGTCTGGTCGGTGACCATGTCGGGGCGGATGCCCCGCTTGAACATTTCCGGCACGATGTCGGCCGCATTGCCGAGCAGGCCGACCGACTTCGCCTCGCCGGCCTTGGTCCAGCGCTCGATCATTTCCATCGCTTCGTCGAGCGTCTCGGCCTTCTCGTCGACATAGCGGGTGCGCAGCCGGAAATCGATCGAGTCCGGATTGCATTCGATGGCGAGGCAGCAGGCGCCGGCCATGACGGCGGCAAGCGGCTGGGCGCCGCCCATGCCGCCGAGGCCGCCGGTCAGGATCCATTTGCCCGTAAGGTTGCCATTGTAGTGCTGGCGGCCGGCCTCGACGAAGGTCTCGTAGGTGCCCTGCACGATGCCTTGCGTGCCGATATAGATCCAGGAGCCGGCCGTCATCTGGCCGTACATCATCAGGCCTTTTTTATCGAGCTCGTTGAATTTGTCCCAGGTCGCCCAATGCGGCACGATGTTGGAGTTGGCGATCAGCACGCGCGGCGCATCGGTGTGCGTCCGGAAGACGCCGACCGGCTTGCCGGACTGGACCAGCAGCGTCTCGTCTTCATTGAGGGTCTTCAACGAGGCGACGATGCTGTCGAAATCGTTCCAGGTGCGCGCGGCCCGGCCGATGCCGCCATAGACGACGAGCTCATTGGGGTTTTCGGCGACATCGGGATCGAGGTTGTTCATCAGCATGCGCAGCGGCGCTTCGGTCGTCCAGTATTTGGCGTTGAGCTTGTCGCCGCGGGGCGCGCGCACTTCGCGGATGTTGTGGCGAGGATTGTTCATCATTGTCCCTTTGGAGTAAGGCGGCGTCTCAGCGCCCGGCCCAGTCAATGGCGGATTGGAGGATTTTCGTCAGTGTGGCGCGCATCGGCGCGGCGAACTCGGCATCATAAGGCACCGGCCAATTGTCCGGTTCGCCCTTGCCCTCGGGCTCGCGCAAATAGCCGCGATCGGCAAGTTCCATCTGCAGCGCATGGTAGCCGCCTTGCGGATTGCCGAAATAGCGGGTGATCCAGCCGCCCTTGAAACGACCGTTGATGACATTGCTTTCACCGCTCTCGGCCATGATCTGACCAACCAGCGCCTGCAGCGTAGGATCCGCGGTCTGGCCGTCATTGGTGCCGAGATTGAATACCGGCAGCGTGCCGTAGAACAGGCGCGGCAGCACCGACCGGATCGAGTGGCAATCGTAAATGACGACCTTCTCATGCAGGCCGCGCAGCCTGACGGCCTGGGCCGCCAGCATTTCATGGTAAGGCACGAAATACGCTATGCGGCGCTGGTCTATCTCCGACGGCGTCGGTTCCGCGCCGGGCAGATACAGCGGATCGCCGTCGAAGGTCTCGGTCGGGCATAGCGTCGTTGTCGTCTGCCCGGGATAGAGCGAGGCGCCGGAAGGATCGCGGTTGACGTCGATAACGGTGCGCGAGATCGACGTATGCACAATCGTCGCGCCAAGGCCGGCGGCGAAATCGTAGAGCTTGTCGATCCACCAGTCGCAATCGCGGCGGCCGAGCCAGGGCGAGACCAGCCGATTGTCGATGCCGGCGAGATCGATACCCGTGTGCGGGATCGACACCAACAGGGGTGCCGTGCCTTCGGTCACTGTCAGCCAGTCGGTCATGTCAGACTCCCGAGATCGAAGGCAATGTCACCGCGCTCGCAGCCTTGATGGCAGCGCCGCTGCGCACCATAGCGATGGCTTTTTCCATGTCAGGGTGGAAATGCCGGTCATTGTCGAGATGCGGCACCTCGGCACGGACCAGCTTGCGAACAGCTTCCAGAGCTGCACTCGACGCCAGCGGCGCATGGAAATCGCAGCCCTGCGCGGCGGCCAAGAGTTCGATGCCGATGACGGCCGTGGCGTTTTCGATCATGCCGATCAGCCGGCGCGCGCCATGTGCGGCCATCGAGACGTGGTCTTCCTGGTTGGCCGAGGTCGGGATGGAATCGACACTTGCCGGATAGGCCTTCTGCTTGTTCTCAGAGACGAGCGCCGCCGCCGTCACCTGCGGGATCATGAAGCCGGAGTTCAGGCCGGGCTTCGGCGTCAGGAAGGCCGGCATGCCGGACAGCGCGGGGTCTACCAGCATGGCGATGCGGCGCTCCGACAGCGAGCCGATCTCGCAGACGGCAAGCGCGATCATGTCGGCAGCGAAAGCCACCGGCTCGGCGTGGAAATTGCCGCCTGAAAGCGCAGTATCGTCCTCGGCGAAGATCAGCGGATTGTCGGTGACGCCATTGGCCTCGGTGCCGAGCGTATCGGCGGCCTGGCGCAGCACGCTGAGCGCCGCACCCATCACCTGCGGCTGGCAGCGCAGGCAGTACGGATCCTGCACGCGCTCATCGCCGACGCGGTGCGATTCACGGATAGCGCTGCCGGCCATCAGATTGCGCAGCGCTGCCGCCGTCTCGATCTGGCCCGGGTGTTTTCTGAGGAGATGGATGCGCGGATCGAAGGGTGCATCGGAGCCCTTGGCAGCGTCGGTCGACAGCGCCCCGGCGACCAGCGCCGACTGATACAGCACTTCGGCTTCGAACAGAGCGGCCAGCGCGTAGGCGGTGGAAAACTGCGTCCCGTTGAGCAGCGCCAGACCTTCCTTGGCGCCAAGCGTCACCGGCTCCAGGCCGTGCGAGACGAAAGCGACCTTGGCCGGGAAGCGGCCATGCGGTGTAATGCATTCGCCAACGCCGATCATCACCGCAGTCATGTGCGACAGCGGCGCGAGATCTCCGGAGGCGCCGACCGAGCCCTGCGCCGGCACGACGGGGATGACGTCGTTGGCCAGCATCGCTTCCAGCAATTCGATGGTTTGCGGCCGCACGCCCGACGCACCCTGCGCCAGGCTGGCGAGCTTCAGCGCCATCATCAACCGAACCACAGCGACCGGCATCGGCTCGCCGACGCCGGCGGCATGCGACAAAACGATGTTGCGTTGCAGGGTCTCTAGATCCTCGGCCGGAATGCGGACGCTGGCCAGTTTGCCGAAGCCGGTGTTGATGCCATAGACCGGCTCACCCTTGGCGACGATGCGGGCGACAGCCTCGGCGCTGGCCTTGATTTTTGGCCGGCAGGAGGCGTCGAGCTTCGGCATGGCGCCACGATAGATAGCGCGCCAGTCGGCCAGCGTCGCATTGCCGGGCTTCAGGTTAAGTTCGGTCATTGTCCTCTCCAGATGCGGGCATGGAGCGGGTTGAAGCCCATGCGGTAGACGAGTTCGGCCGGACGCTCGATGTCCCAGATCGCCAGGTCGGCGGATTTTCCTGCCTCAAGCGTGCCGGTCTTGCCAAGCAGCCCAAGCGCGCGGGCAGCCTCGCGAGTGGTGCCGGCCAGGCATTCCTCGACGGTCAGGCCGAAAAGCGTCGCCGCCATGTTCATGGTCAGCAACAGCGAGGTCAGCGGCGACGTCCCGGGATTGTTGTCGGTGGCGACCGCCATCTTGACGCCGTGCTGGCGGAACAGGCCGACCGGCGGCTTCCTGGTTTCGCGGATGAAATAGTAGGCGCCGGGCAGAATGGTCGCCACGGTGCCGGCCTTGGCCATCGCTGCGGCGCCGGCCTCGTCGGTGTATTCGAGATGGTCGGCCGACAGCGCGCCATAGCGGGCGGCGAGTTCGGCGCCATGCAAATTGGACAGCTGGTCGGCATGGAGTTTGACCGGCAGGCCAAGCGCCTTAGCCTTGTCGAAGACGCGGGCAATCTGTTCCGGCGAAAAGGCAATGCCCTCGCAAAAGCCGTCTACGGCGTCAGCCAGGCCCTCGGCGGCGATTGCGGGCAGGATCGTGTTGGCGACGAGATCGACAAAAGCGTCCTTGTCGCCTTTTGCTTCCGGCGGCAGCGCATGCGCGCCGAGGAAGGTGGTGCGGACCGTGACCGGGCGTTGCTTGTCCAGCTGCCGCGCGGCGCGAAGCGACTTCTGTTCATTTTCGAGATCGAGCCCGTAACCCGACTTTACCTCTACCGTGGTGACACCCTCGGCCATCAGCGCATCGAGGCGTGGCAGCGTCTGCGCAACCAGTGCGTCTTCGCTCGCGGCACGCAGGGATTTGACCGAGGAGACGATGCCGCCGCCGGCACGGGCGACTTCTTCATAGGTGGCGCCGGCCAGCCGCATCTCGAACTCGTTGGCACGGTTGCCGGCATGGATGAGATGGGTGTGGCAGTCGATCAGGCCGGGCGTGATCCAGCGGCCTTCGCAATCGGTAGTCTCGCCGCCCTGAGCCAACGCTGACGGCATGTCGGCTTCCGGACCGGCATAGACGATGACGCCGTCACGGGCGACGATCGCGCCCTTTTCGACGATGCCAACTCCGGCAACGCCTTCGGCCATGGTCGCCAGGCGTGCATCGCGCCAAAGCTGAAGGCCCCCTGCCCGGCTTTTGTCTTGTGCCGCCATCATCTTTTTCCGTTGCTTGGATGGCGATTATGTATATACATATTGAAACGCGCTGCAAGTGCATTGTTGATGGAATGCGGAGAAAAACGTGACGGCGATCTTTGCGGAACAGGCGCTGCTGGCCGATGGCTGGCATGACAAGGTGCGGATCTCGCTGAGCGGCGGTCAGATCGCGAAGGTGGAGCCAGGTTCTTCGCCGCGGAGCGGTGACGAACGCCACGCCATTCTGGTGCCCGGCATGCCGAACCTGCACAGCCACGCCTTCCAGCGCGGCATGGCCGGGCTTGCCGAACTGCGCGGTCCCTCCGCCGACAGCTTCTGGAGCTGGCGCGAGGTGATGTACCGCTTTGCGCTGTCGATGACGCCGGACCAGGTCGAGGCGGTCGCCGCCCAGCTTTATGTCGAAATGCTGGAGGCCGGATTCTCGCGCGTCGGCGAATTTCATTATCTCCACCACGATCGCGACGGAAAACCCTATGCCAACCTTGCCGAGATGGCCGAACGTATTGCCGCGGCCGCCGGCGAAACCGGGATCGGCCTGACGCTGCTGCCGGTGTTTTATGCCCATTCCTCCTTCAGCGGCGCTGCGCCCAACGAAGGCCAGCGGCGATTCATCAACGATGTGAATCGGTTCGAACGCTTGCTTGAGAAAAGCCGCGAATCGGTTCGTGCGTTGAATCAGGCTGTCGTTGGCGTCGCCCCGCACAGCCTGCGCGCCGCGACGCCGGAGGAACTCAGCGCTGTTGCCGCCATTGCGCCGGACGGACCGATCCACATCCACGTCGCCGAGCAGGTGAAGGAGGTCGAGGATTGCCTGGCGTGGTCGGGTGCGCGACCGGTCGAATGGCTGCTCGCCAATGCCGGGATCGACAAGCGTTGGTCCCTGATCCACGCCACCCACATGACCGAGGCTGAGACAACCGGCATGGCCAGAAGCGGCGCCATTGCCGGGCTTTGCCCGATCACCGAGGCCAATCTCGGCGACGGCACCTTTTCAGCACCTCTGTTCATCGAACATGGCGGCCGCTTCGGCGTCGGCTCGGATTCCAACGTGCTGATCGGCCTGCCGGATGAATTGCGCCAGCTCGAATATTCGCAGCGCCTCGCACACCGCGCCCGCAATGTGCTGGCGGTGGCCGGCGGCTCGACCGGGCGGGCTCTGTTCGACGCCGCCCTCGATGGCGGCAGCACCGCACTCGGCACCGGCCCGTCGCGGATCGCCGCCGGCGCCGCGGCTGATTTCGTCTCCCTCGACGAAAACCATCCTTCGCTGGCCGGAAAAAGTGGCGATGCGATCCTCGACGCCTGGATCTTTGCCAATGGCGGCAAGGTCGATTGCGTCTGGGTGCACGGAAAAAAACAAGTCAGCGGCGGCCGGCATGTAGCGCGTGAGACGATCGCCGAGCGCTTTCGTCAGGTGATGACAGCGCTTTCGGCATGAGCATTTCAGAGACAGCGGTGGTAGAAGGCGGCTCGCTGCACCAGCGCATCCTGTCCGACATCAGCGAGAAAATAATGTCCGGCGCCTGGGCGCCGGGCCACCGCATCCCGTTCGAGCACGAGCTGACGGCGCAGTATCATTGCTCGCGCATGACGGTGAACAAGGCGCTGTCGCAACTGGCCAAGGCCGGGCTGATCGAGCGCCGCCGCCGTTCGGGCAGTTTCGTGCGCCAGCCGCAATCGCAGGCCGCGGTGCTGGAAATCCACGACATCAGGATCGAGGTCGAGGCGCTTGGGCTGGCCTATCGCTACGAGCGCGTGGCGCGGCAGAAAAGGCGCAGCAGCGCCGAGGATCGCGCCTTGCTGGAATTGGGAGCGGCTGGACAGGTGCTGGCGCTGGAATGCCGGCATTTCGCCGGCAAGCGGCCGTTCGCGCACGAACAGCGGCTGATCAATCTCGCCGCCGTCGCGGAAGCCGCCGAGGAGGAGTTTCTCGACATCGCCCCCGGCCCTTGGCTGATCGGCCGCGTGCCATGGAGCGAGGCAGAGCACCGTATCCGCGCGGTGGCGGCCGACAGGCATATTGCCGAAGCGCTCGACATCGCAACCGGCGCGCCCTGCCTGGTGGTCGAGCGCCGGACCTGGAGCGCCGAGCACCCAGTGACGCAGGTGAGGTTCACCTACGCCGCGGAGAGCCACACGCTGGTGGCGCGGTTCAGGCCTTCGCAGGGGTAGCTCCTTTACCCTCCCCCTTGTGGGGAGGGTCGCTGCGAAGCAGCGGGGTGGGGGTCGGCGCCAAGCCCCCCACCCGGACCTTCGGTCCGACCTCCCCACAAGGGGAGGTAGAAGGCTGCACTTTAAATCGCCGCCGTAACAATAATCTCGACCACATATTCCGGCCCTGCAAGCTTGGCCTCGCCCGTGGCGCGGGCGGGCGTGTTGCCTTGCGGGACCCACTTGTCCCATTCCTTGTTCATCTCGGCGAAGGTGCCCATATCGGCCAGCCAGATGATCGCCTGCAGGATCTTGGTCTTGTCGGTGCCGGCCTTGGCCAGCAGTTCGTCGATAGATGCGAGGATCGACCTGGTCTGTTCGCCAACGCTGGCGCCGGGCGTTCCGACCTGGCCGGCGAGATAGACGGTGTTGCCGTGGATGACGATCTGGCTCATGCGCGGGCCAACATCGATGCGACGAATGCTCATGGGATGGTTCCTTCGTTTGTCGGTGCGCCTGTTTAGAGTCGCTGCCGCCTCCGGGCAAGGCCAACAGCGCGAAACCTCTTGAGCCTGGGTTGGATCTTGGGCCGCAAATGTCTATCTGCGCCGAGGTATTTCTTTCCGGCGCGGATTGCCGACCTCGTGTGAGAGTGGCAAGACTTCGCGCCAAACCAGGTTGAGAGGATGAGAGCCATGGAATATCGAGAAATCAGCGAGGACTATTCGGTCTCGGGCCAGATCCAGCCCGAAGATGCCGCCGCCATCAAGGAAGCCGGTTTCAAGAGCGTGATCTGCAACCGGCCGGATGACGAGCAGCCCGACCAGCCTTCGGCCGACAGCGTCAAGGCGGCGGTCGAAGCCGCGGGGCTGGCCTTCCGCTACATCCCGGTAATCAGCGGCCAGATCACAGCCGAGAATGTCGAAGATCAGGCCGAAGCGCTCGACGCGCTCGAAGGCCCGGTGTTTGCTTATTGCCGCTCGGGCGCGCGCTGCACCAATCTCTACGGGCTGATTCAGCAGTCCAAGGGGTGAGCATCTGAGGCGCTGGCGATCCCTCACACCCCCCTCTGTCCTGCCGGACATCATCTCCCCCGCAAGGGGGGAGATCGGATGTCGCCTTCGCTTTTCGCCAATCGCCGACGTTGCAGGATGAGCGCTATCGACAAAGCTGCTGATCTCCCTCCTTGCGGGGGAGATGGCCGGCAGGCCAGAGGGGGGTGCTGTCCCGCCGACGTATCAACTGAAACTCTCTCAAACTAGATCGGCAGCGCGCCGGTTTCCTTCAACGTCTCCAGCACGATCGCCGTCTTTACATGCTGTACCGATTCATGCGGCAGGAGCACGCCGTTGACGAACTCCGACAATGATTTGAGATCGGGTGTCACCACTTTCAGGATGTAATCCATCTCGCCGGTCAACGCGTGCGCCTCCTGCACCTCGGGCAGCCGGGCCAGCAGTTCGCCAAAGCGCCTGGCATTGTCGCGGTTATGGGTGGCGAGCGTCACCGAGATGACGTTGACCAGCGAGAAGCCGAGCTTGTCGCGGTCGAGCACGGCGCGATAGCCCTTGATGTAGCCGTCTTCCTCCAGCCGCTGGCGGCGGCGTGAGCATTGCGATGCCGACAGGTTCACGCGCTGCGAGAGATCGTTGTTGGTGAGCCGCGCGTCGCCCTGCAAGAGAGCCATTATCTTGCGGTCAAATTGATCGATGCGCGCTTCATTCATCGATTCATCTCCAATCATGCATGAATTACGCACGAGATGATCATTTCAAGCGTTTGAATGCAAGCACCGTGCGGTCACTTCGCACTATCATGCGTCATCTCGTGGTCCGATGCGGCCACCATCCGTTTGGAGGAATGCCATGGGTCCCTTCCCGCACGACGCCCCGCCCGCAAAGATCAGCAAGGAAAACCCCGCCGGCACCGACGGTTTCGAGTTCGTCGAGTTCGCGCATGCGGAGCCGCAGAAGCTAGCAGAACTGTTCACCCGCATGGGCTATGTCGCGGTGGCCAAGCACCGCACGAAGGACATCACCGTCTGGCGCCAGGGCGATATCAACTATGTCGTCAATGCCGAACCGGGCTCGCATGCGATGAAGTTCGTCGACAAACACGGCCCTTGCGCCGCCTCGATGGCCTGGCGTGTTGTCGATGCCAAGCACGCATTCGAGCATGCGGTATCGAAAGGCGCCACGCCCTACGACGGCAACGACAAGGCGCTCGACGTGCCGGCCATTGTCGGCATTGGCGGCTCGCTGCTCTATTTCATCGAAGCCTATGGCAAGAAGGGCTCGGCCTATGATGCCGAGTTCGAGTGGCTGGGCGAACGCGACCCGCGGCCGCAAGGCGTCGGCTTCTATTTCCTCGACCACCTCACCCACAATGTCTATCGCGGCCAGATGGACAAATGGTGGGACTTTTATCGCGAGCTGTTCGGCTTCAAGCAGATCCATTTCTTCGACATCGACGGCAAGATCACCGGCCTCGTCAGCCGCGCCATCACCTCGCCCTGCGGCAAGATCCGTATCCCGCTGAACGAGTCCAAGGACGACACCAGCCAGATCGCCGAGTATCTGAAGAAGTACAATGGCGAAGGCATCCAGCATATCGCTGTCGGCACCGACGACATCTACGCCGCCACCGACAAGCTTGCCGACAACGGGCTGAAGTTCATGCCCGGTCCGCCGGAGACCTACTACGACATGTCGTACAACAGGGTGAACGGGCATGACGAGCCGATCGAGCGGATGAAGAAGCACGGCATCCTGATCGACGGCGAAGGCGTGGTCGACGGCGGCATGACCAAGATCCTGCTGCAGATATTCTCCAAACCCGTGATCGGCCCGATCTTCTTCGAATTCATCCAGAGGAAGGGCGACGAAGGTTTTGGCGAAGGCAATTTCCGCGCGCTGTTCGAGTCGATCGAGCAGGACCAGATCAAGCGCGGCGTGATCAAGGTCGATGGCAAGGCGGCGTGAACCGTGAACGTCTCCATAACCGAAGCAAAGGCCAAACTAACGGAACTCGTCGGCCGCGCGGAGGCCGGCGAGGAGATAGTCATCACTCGTCACGGCAAGATCGCGGCGCGGCTCGTGCCACAAGTTCGAGAAGACTTGTTGTCGCGCATAGGTGCCCTGAAGGGCAAGATTTGGATTTCTGACGATTTCGACACTCGGCCCTGAATGGAACGAGTACACCAGATAAAGGTCAGAGGCCCAACCGCTCGACCTCTTCTTTCCTCACCTTCAAATCATAATCGAGCAAAAACTCGTCCAGCTGCGGCGGCGCGACCGAGCTGCCCGAGAGCATCGCGTGAACCTGGCCGCGATGGTGGATGTCGTGCAGGAAGACATGGGCGAGAATGTCGCCGATCTTTTCGGGGATCATGCCGTCCTCGCGCCGGTCGGTGATGACCTGACGGTCGAGATCCGCCTCCGACAGCTTCTCGCAAAAGGCGATTAGGCGTCGATCTGCTGCGACCTGGGCGGCAAACAGCGCCTGCGGCACATCGAACGGCACGTAGTCGTCATAAGCGGCCGCACCGACGCCGCCTTCTTCGAGAAAATCGAGATAGAGATGATCGACCGCGAGGATGTGGTTGAGCGTCGCCTTGATCGACGGGAAGAAGCTTGTGCGCTCGGCTTCGAATTCGCCGGGCTTTAGCTGCAGCACGGCGCGATAGAGCCGGTCGTTCGACCAGAGATTGTTGCCGGCCATGCGGCTGAAATGCTCGAGCAGGGTCACGCGTTCATTCGTCTGATCAGGCCAATGCCAGCCGCCATCACCGCGAAGCCGGCGACAACGATCAGCAGCAGCCGGTTCATGCGCCGCCGCATCGCCTGCGTCTCCTCGTCCCGCGCCACATTGGTGTTGGTGATGGTGTGGAACATCATCGCCTTGCGCGGGTAGCCGCTGCGGTTGGTCAGATCGGGCGAGCGCGCCTCGATGCGGTAGCTCAGCCGGATCGCCTGGATGAAGACCATCAGAATGGCCAACGCCCAGACGCCGGCCAGCAGGTAGAACGCCTCGCCCGTCATTGCATTGCCCCCTCTTATGCCTGGGACTTCTCGACCTTCTGCTCGATGGCGCCGAAGATCGAGTTTCCGCTTTTATTCTTCATCTCGATACGCACCGTATCGCCAAAGCGCAGGAACGGCGCCTTGGGCTCGCCAGACTCAATGGTCTCGATCATGCGCAGTTCAGCGATGCAGGAATAGCCGGCGCCGCCGGCCGCCACCGGTTTGCCCGGCCCGCCATCCAGCTTGTTGGAGACGGTGCCGGAGCCGATGATGGTGCCGGCAACCAGCGGCCGTGTCTTTGCGGCATGGGCAATCAGCGCCGGGAAGTCGAAGGTCATGTCGACGCCGGCATTAGCACGGCCGAACGGCTTGCCGTTGACGTCGGCGAGCAGAGGCAGGTTGACCTTGCCGCCATCCCAGGCGTCGCCGAGTTCGTCCGGCGTCACCGCCACCGGCGAAAAAGCCGAGGACGGCTTCGACTGGAAGAAGCCAAACCCCTTGGCGAGCTCGGGTCCGGTGAGCGCGCGCAGCGTCACATCATTGACCAGCATGACCAGCCGGATGGCGGCGCGCGCCTGGTCGAGGCTGGCGCCCATCGGCACATCGTCGACGACGACGGCGACCTCCGCCTCCATGTCGATGCCGAAGGCTTCGTCCGCCGCGCGGATCGGCTCGCGCGGCGCGATAAAGGAATCCGAGCCACCCTGGTAGATCAGCGGATCGGTCCAGAAGCTTGCCGGCATCTCGGCGCCGCGGGCTTTGCGCACCAGCTCGACGTGGTTCACATAGGCAGAACCATCGGCCCATTGATAGGCGCGCGGCAGCGGCGAATGGGCGTCATGCTCATGGAAGCGTGCCGACGGCACCGCATTGTTCTCCAGCGATTCGGCGATCGTCGCCAGGTGCGGCGAAATCCGCTGCCAGTCGTCGAGTGCGGCCTGCAGCGTGCGCGCCAGGAACGAGGCGTCGGTGAAGCGCGTCAGGTCGCGCGAGACGACGACAAGCTTTCCGTCGCGCGTTCCGTCCCTCAATGTGGCAAGCTTCATGCGGTTTCCTCTCCTGATGCGGCTTTGGCGCCGTCTAATTTCACAACAAGGCCGTCGCGGGCAATCGTCAAGTCACCCACCCATGATTTCCTGACAGCAGCCTCCCAGTCGGCCTCGCCGATCTCGGGATCATCGGCCGGAATGAGGTGGTTGAGCACCAGCCTCTTCACCCCGGCATCGCTGGCGATGCGGCCTGCCTGCTCGGCAAATGAGTGGCTGGCAAGCAGATGCTCTTTCAGCCGCGCGCCATTGCCGGTCCTGGCGACCAGCCGCTCGATGCCTTCTTCCAGCATGGCCTCATGGACGAGAATGTCGGCATTTCGGGCAAAGCCTGCGAGCGGCGGAAAGAAGGCTGTGTCGGCCGAGAACACGACGCTATTCGCACCATGCTCGAAGCGCAGCGCGAAACAGTCGGTCACCGGCGGATGGTCGACGCGCAGTGCCGAGACCTTCAGGCCGCGCTGCGCAAAAATCTCGCCCTCGCCGAATTCCACGATCGAAACCATTTCGCGAATGTCCGGCCTGCCCTCATCGACGATGCGAATTTCGATGTCGAACTCCATCGCCTGGCAGAAACGGCGCCAGTATTGGCCGGTGCCGGGCGGTCCGAACAGCGTCACCGGGCTGGCGAGGCCGGCGGTCCAGGCGGTGTGGAGCAACGGGCCCAGTTCCAGCACATGGTCGGAATGCAGATGGGTGATGAAGACCAGGTCGAGCGCCTTCAGGCTGACGGCGGCATCGACCAGGCCGCGCGTGACGCCGAGCCCGCAATCGACGACGATGGTTCGCCCGCCCAGTTCCAGCAGCGACGAACTCGGCCACGGCCCGCCCGGCCGCAGCGCCGGGCCGCCCTTGGAGCCGAGAAGCACCAGCCGGTCGTTCATTGGGCTGATCTCAAGACCAGTCGCCCTCCGGCGTGCCGTTGAAACGCTTCTTCAGATCGGTCCAGCAATCGATGTAATTGTCCTGCCTCGTTTCAAGCTCGGCGCCGTAGCGGGTGAGCATTTGCGGGAATCGGGTCTCGAACATGAAGGCCATGGTGTTGTCGAGCTTGACCGGTTTCAGCTCCGAGCGCGAGGCCTTTTCGAAGCCAGGCGCGTCTGGGCCGTGGGCCAGCATCAGATTGTGCAGGCTGATGCCGCCCGGGACAAAACCTTCTTCCTTGGCGTCGTACTGGCCGTGGATCAGGCCCATGAACTCGCTCATGATGTTTCGGTGGTACCAGGGCGGGCGGAACGTATCCTCCGCCACCAGCCAGCGCGGCGGGAAGATGACGAAGTCGATGTTGGCGGTGCCCTCCTCGCCGCTCGGCGCCGTCAGCACGGTGAAGATCGACGGATCGGGATGGTCGAACAGGATGGCGCCGACCGGAGAAAACGTCGCCAGATCATATTTGTAGGGCGCATAATTGCCGTGCCAGGCGACGACGTCGAGCGGCGAATGGCCGATCTCGGTGACGTTGAAATTGCCGCACCATTTCACCGTCAGCCGGCACGGCGTCTCCTTCTCCTCGAACCAGGCGCAGGGCGTCTTGAAGTCGCGCGGATTGGCGAGGCAATTGGCGCCGATCGGACCGCGGTCGGGCAGCGTCAGCTTGGCACCATAGTTTTCGCAGACATAGCCGCGCACTTCCTTGTCGATGAGCTCGACCTTGAACACCAGCCCGCGCGGCAAAACGGCGATCTCGCCGGGCCGCAGCTCGATGACGCCCATCTCGGTGACGAAGCGCAAGGCGCCGACCTGGGGGACGATCAGCAACTCGCCATCGGCATTGAAGAAATGGTCGTCGACCATCGATCGGTTGGCGACATAGACATGCGCGGCCATGCCGCTTTGGCCCAGCACATCTCCGGCGCTGGTGATGGTGCGCATCCCTTGAATGAAATCGGTCGGCTCCTTCGGCATCGGCACCGGGTTCCAGCGGTACTGGCCGAGCGCCAGCTCGTGGTCGCCGACATTGGGAGCGGTCTTCCACAGGGGATAGCTCGCCGCCTTGAAGCGGCCGGTGTGTTTTACGCTCGGCCGGATGCGGTAGAGCCAGGAGCGCTCATTGGTGCCGCGCGGGGCGGTGAAGGGCGAGCCCGAGAGCTGCTCGGCATAAAGTCCGTAAGCCGGTCGCTGCGGGGAATTGCGCCCTTGCGGCAGCGAGCCGGGCAGCGTTTCGGTCTCAAAATCATTGCCGAAGCCCGGCATGTAGGAAAATTCCATCCGATCCTCCCTGATCCCGACCGCCGCGAAGCGAGGCCTGCCGGCTATGTTGACCAAACTGGTTTCATTTGTAACCATCGAAAATGTAACTATCAACGGCTGATGCCGCATCCACGGTGCGCATATGAACCCTCGAACTCGAAAATTTCCTGCCCTACCGGCTCTACCGGCTGGCCGATGCCGTCAGCCGCGAATTTTCAAAAATCTACCGCGACCGTCACGGTCTGACGCGGCCGGAATGGCGCGCCCTGTCAGGGCTCGGACAGCGCGGCACCATGACGGCGACAGCGCTTGGCGAACAGTCGGCCATGCACAAGACCAAGGTGTCGCGCGCCGTGGCGGAACTGGAGCGAAGGCGCTGGCTGGTACGCACAACTGACGAGAATGATCGACGTGTGGAGCACCTGGCGCTGACGAAGGCGGGGCTGGCGGCCTATGGCGAAATGGTGCCGCTGGCGAAGGCGTTCGAACGGGAGTTGCTGGAGAGGTTGAGCACAGAGGAGCGGACAGCGATTGTGAGCGGCGTGGCGGCGCTGGAGGCAAAACTCACCTTGGGTTGAGATCTTCCCATAAGTTCGACCGTCGCTGAAATCAGATCGCGAATGCGGCAGGCAACGCCCCTAGACCGTAATAGGCGCGTTCGGCTTCAATGAAGCCTCTGACACGGCTTCGAAATGCCGCCGGATCATCAATGTAGGCTAGAAGCGCCTGCGCTTGCGAAGCCGCGTGTCTTTGAGCGCTTTCAAACAGTCGCCTTGCCGTTTCAAAATCACCGGCCAAACCAGCCGCCACCCCGGTGTGGAAGGCCGCCCACTCGCCGTAGGCGCCCGGCTGCAATTCACTCACGAGGATTTTCGCTGTGGTTTGGACGGAAGGGAACATCGATCGGTGAACCTGATCGATTTCGACGACCTTCTTGGCCATTTGATCAACCGCGAGAAGAAACTGTGGCGGGCTCTCGAACGGAGCGAACTGTCCAATGCGCTCAACGCGATCGAAGGTAATCGTTTCCGGAAGCGAACCCCAGAGCCAGTGGACTGCTACGTTAAGGTAAGTGCCCTTGGACCAGGAACTGGGCTGGAACTCGACTACACTTAGCCAGAAGCCGCGATCGGCGATCCAGATTCGGGACTGCCCTTTGCGTCGAAATCCGGCCGGCTTCAGTACGAGCTTTGCCTGCGAGGCAATGATACGACCGTGCTCATTGTCCGCCATCTTGCACCCACACGTGCCTCACCAATCCATCACCACCTTGCCCGAACTGCCGCTCCGCATCGCGTCAAACCCCGTCTGGAAATCGTCGATCCCAATGCGGTGCGTAATCAGACCCGACACATCCAGCGGCCCCTGCACCAGGGCGATCATCTTGTACCAGGTCTCGAACATTTCGCGGCCGTAGATGCCCTTCAAGTGCAGCATCTTGAAGATGACCTTGTTCCAGTCGATTTCGAAGCCGGTCGGCGCGATGCCCAGAATGGCGATCTTGCCGCCATTGTTCATGGTGTCGATCATGTCGCGAAAGGCGGGCGCGGCGCCCGACATTTCGAGGCCGACGTCAAAACCCTCGGTCATGCCCAGCGCCGGCATAACGTCGCGCAGTTTTTCCTTCGAGGCATCGACGACATGCTGGACGCCGAGCTTTTTGGCCAGCGCCAGCCGCACCGGGTTGATGTCGGTGATGACGACTTTTCGCGCCCCCACACATTGGGCAACGAGCGCGCCCATGATGCCGATCGGCCCGGCGCCGGTGACCAGAACGTCTTCACCGACCAGGTCGAAGGACAGAGCGGTGTGGACGGCATTGCCCAAGGGATCGAAAATCGCCGCGATCTCGTCGGGCACATCGTCGGGGATCGGCACGACATTGTGCTGCGGAATCGCCAGATACTCGCCGAAGGCGCCGGGACGGTTGACGCCGACGCCGAGCGTGTTGCGGCAGAGATGGCCCCTGCCGGCGCGGCAATTGCGGCAATGGCCGCAGACGATGTGGCCTTCGCTGGAGACGCGCTGGCCGACCTTGTATTCGGTGACCGCAGCACCAAAATCGGCAACCGTGCCGACGAATTCATGGCCGGTCACCATCGGCACCGGCACCGTCTTTTGCGCCCACTGGTCCCAATTGTAGATGTGCACGTCGGTGCCGCAGATCGCCGTCTTCTTGACCTTGATCAGCACGTCGTTAGGGCCGATCTCCGGCACCGGCACCTCTTCCATCCAGATGCCCGGTTCAGCCTTGGCCTTCACCAGCGCCTTCATCATGTTCGACATGCTACAACTCCTTACCCTCCCCCTTGTGGGGAGGGTGGCCCGAAGGGCCGGGTGGGGGTCAAAAACTGGCGGAGGTCGTGACCCTGCAGACCCCCACCCCGCCTCCCGCCCACTTGCTTCGCAAGCGGTCGAAAGTCGACCCTCCCCACAAAGGGGGAGGGTAAAACTCTCAGCCAATCACGCCCAGTTCCTTGCCGACCGCCGCGAATGCTGCCACGGCGCGGTCGATGTCGGCGGTGGAATGCGCCGCCGACATCTGGGTGCGGATGCGCGCCTGGCCTTTCGGCACCACCGGGAAGGAAAAGCCGATAACATAGATGCCGCGCTTCAGCATACGCGCCGCCATTTCCTGCGCCAGGCTGGCATCGCCCAGCATCACCGGGATGATCGGGTGATCGGCGCCGGCCAACGTGAAGCCAAGCTTGCCCATCTCGGAGCGAAAGCGCGCCGCATTGGCATAGAGGCGTTCGCGCAGGGCGTCGCCATTGCGGATCAGCTCGAACACCTTGATCGAGGCGCCGGCAATCGCCGGCATCAGCGTGTTGGAGAAGAGATAAGGCCGCGAACGCTGGCGCAGCCAGTCGACCACCTGGCTTTTGCCGGAGGTGTAGCCGCCGGAGGCGCCGCCGAGCGCCTTGCCGAGCGTGCCGGTGATGATATCCACCCTGCCCTCGACGCCGCAATGCTCGGCCGAGCCGCGGCCGTTTTTGCCGACGAAGCCGACGGCATGGCTGTCGTCGACCATGACCATGGCGTCGTATTTTTCCGCGAGGTCGCAGACGCCTTTAAGATTGGCGATGATGCCATCCATGGAGAACACACCGTCGGTGGCGATCAGGCGGAAGCGGCAGTCTTTCGCCTCCTTCAGCCGGGCTTCGAGATCGGCCATGTCGTTGTTGGCGTAGCGGAAACGCTTGGCCTTCGACAGCCGCACACCGTCGATGATCGAGGCATGGTTCAGCGCATCGGAAATGATCGCATCCTCCTCGCCGAGCAGTGTCTCGAACAGGCCGCCATTGGCGTCGAAGCAGGAGCCGTAGAGGATGGTGTCGTCCATGCCGAGGAATGATGAAATCGTTGATTCAAGCTGCTTGTGCTCTTCCTGCGTGCCGCAGATGAAGCGCACCGAGGCCATGCCGTAGCCGTAGCGGTCCAGCGCGCCTTTGGCTGCATCGCGCAATTCTGAGTTGTCGGCGAGGCCGAGATAGTTGTTGGCGCAGAAATTCAGCACCTTGTCGCCGCCGACCTCGATCTCAGCCGACTGGGTCGAGGTGATCACCCGCTCGGATTTGTAGAGCCCGGCGGATTTCAGCCCTTGCAGTTCGTTGTCGATATGGGAGAGGAATGCCGCGATCATGATCAGGTCCTGTTGAGATTGGCGCGACTGTCGCGCTACGCGCACTAAAAATCCACCGCAAAAGCGACCGCTTCGGTGGCGCGGCTGCCTCAACCCTGGCGCGATCCGATCGCATGGCCAGCATGCTGGAGTAGCAGGCACGCGAATTCGGCCATGCCGCGAAAGAACATGATAACCATCTCAGCAGCTTTCGTTTACTGCGGAGCAGCAGTTCCGCCGGCTTCCAAACCTGTTAACCCTTTCAAGGCAATGGTGTTCTTGCCACGAATCGGTGGCAGAAATCCGTCGACCGAGGGATCACCTAGAATATGTCGCAGCAGCCGGCGCAAACCGTCTCGGGCAAACTCATCCTGCTGATCAAGAGCGGCTACTGGCTGGCGCTGCTGATCATCGCCGCCATGGTGATGGCCTCCTTCATCCTGCTGCAGCAGATGATGGCGGCGCAACAGCACAACCATACTCTGCTCGACATCGTCAGCACCCAGAAGGCGCTGTCGCAGCGCATTGTCTTTTTGACCAGCGCAACCGGCTCCGCCGCGCGTGACAAGCAGCCGGCCCTGGTTGCCGCGCTGAAACAGGCGACCGCCGAGTTCGAGACGAACTACGACCTGCTGCTCAAACAGACGGGAGCCGACCCGCTGTCACCGGCATTGTCCGATCCAAAGTCGATCGAGAGCGTGCTTTACGGCAAGCCGTTCCACCTCGACTATTTCTCGGTCGGGCTGGTCGCCAATGGCGAAAGGCTGATCTCGTCCTTCGAATCCCAGCTCTCCGGCAATGCCGCCTACAAGGGCGGCGGCGAGCGCGTCAATCTCGATGCTTCCGTCGCCAATGCGACGCTGTCGGGTTATGCCGCGCTCGGCCAACGCATCGCCGCATTCGCAGACGAGCGGTCGGAAAAGCTCCTCGATCTCCATCGCACCTTGTTCTACGCCACCATCGGCGTCATCGTCCTGGTGGCGCTTTTCATCTTCCGGCCGATGTCGAAGGCGATCCTGCGCAAGACGCACGAGCTTGTCGATGCCCGCAATTCGATGGCCTTCATCGCCGTACATGACGGGCTGACCGGCCTGCACAACCGCACCTTCCTGACCGATCACTTCGAAACGCTGATCAAGGGCGCGCATCGCCGGCGTGAGAGGCTGGCGGTGATCCAGCTCGACCTCGACCGGTTCAAGCAGATCAACGACACACTCGGCCACGCCGCCGGCGACTATGTTCTGGTCGTCACCGCGCAGCGCATGCGCGATTCCTGCCGCGCGTCGGATCTCTGCGCGCGCCTTGGCGGCGACGAATTCGTGATGATCCTCAATGGCGCCGGCGGCCCCGAGGACATCAACATGCTGGCCCGGCGCATCCTGGAGGAGATCAACGAGCCGATTACCTTCCAGGGCACGACCATCCTTCCAGGGGCCAGCGCCGGCATTGCCGTCTATCCCATCGACGCCGACAATGCCGAGGATCTGCTCGTCCACGCCGACCTCGCGCTCTATTCCGCCAAGAAGCTCGGCGGCGGCAGCTTCTCGTTCTTCTCCGAGGAACTCAGGCGCGAACTCGATTACCGCAAGCAGCTCGAGCACGACATCAAGGTCGCCATTTCGGAGAACGCCTTCCAGGTCTATTTCCAGCCGCAGGTGTCGCTGAGCAACGGCGCCATCAGCGGCATCGAGGCGCTGGTGCGCTGGAAGCATGCCGAGCGCGGCATGATTGCGCCGGGCGAGTTCATTCCGGTCGCCGAAAAATGCGGCTTCATGCCCGAGATCGGCCGCATCGTCTTTACCAAGGCGATCGAGCAAGCAGCCGAATGGGATCGCGCCGGCATTGCCTTCGGCCGGCTTGCCGTCAACGTGTCCGGCACCGAGCTGCGCGAACCCGACTTCGACCGCTTCCTGTTCGCGACGCTGGAAAAGGCGGGCCTGGCGCCGCAGAAACTGTCGCTGGAAATCGTCGAATCCGTCATTCTCGACGACGAGAAGACGGGCATCGCGGCGAAGCTGCGCCACATCCGCGCTGCCGGCGTCCATCTTGAGCTCGACGATTTCGGCACCGGCTATGCCTCGCTCAGCCATGTCAATCCCAACGAGATCGACCGGCTGAAGATCGACCGCCGCTTCGTCCAGAACATCAACGAGAATGGCGACAACACCAAGATCGTGCGCGCCATCACCGAGCTGGCGCGCGGTCTCGGCATTTCGATCGTCGCCGAGGGCGCGGAAACCGAAGCCGAGCTCGATTCGCTGATGGCGATCGGCTGCGACCAGGTGCAGGGCTATTCCATCGCCTTCCCGATGCCGCAGGACAAAGCGCGCGAATGGCTGCTGGCGCGCAGCCCGAAGAAAGCCAAGCTGAAGGTGCTTCAGGGCAATTTAGCCTAGACTATTGCCCACCGGTGCCGGTCATTTGGCCGGCGCGACATTCGCCCGCAATGCCGCCAGCACCTCGGCGAACTCCGCCAGCCTGTCGTCCGGCAATCCCGCGCGCAGCCGCTTGTCGAAGATGAGAGCCGCCGCCCGCAGCTTCAGGAACATCGTTTCGCCCGCCTGCGTCAGCTCGACCAGATGAACCCGGCGGTTGTCCGGATCGCGGCGGCGCGTCAGCAAGCCTTGCGCCTCCATGGCGTTGAGATGGTGGGTGAGCGTGGCGCCCTGGATGCCGATCATGCCGGCAAGTTCGCGCTGGTTGGCAAGCTCGCTCGACTTGACCGAAAGCAAGGTCAGCCACACCGGCAGCGTGCCGCCGGCCTCGACCAAAGCGGCGTCAAAGGCCTGCGCCACCAGCTTGGAGGTGCGCGCGAGATTCATGCCGATTGGCGGACGGTCAAAGGGAGTCATGCGCCGACAGTAGAACAAGGCGCCGAGCGATGGAACGCGGCATTATACATTGACATCGAACCATTTGATATCTAACTATCATGCGTGTCGATCTGCCGAGTTCGTATTATCCGCGTTCGACAGGGATCCGAGGACGGGCGGCGGCAAGGAGGAAGCGGTCATGCAATATGTCTACATCGTCGTTATCGGCCTTCACGTCATGGCCGGTGTGTTCTGGGCTGGCACCACCATCACGCTTGCCCGCGACCCCGAGATCAGGGCGGAGCGCTTTATCGGACCGCAAATGGGCTCGGCCGGCATGGTGTTCGTGACCGGCGCCCTGCTCTGGTATTTCTTCCACGGCGCCTATTTCGGCTCGATGGAAATGGTGCTGGCGCTAGGCATCCTGGCCGCCTTCGCCGCTGCCGGCGTTCTCAGCGTCGTCGTCCGCAAGACCAGCCGGCAGCTTGCCGGCGCGGACGTCGCAACGGAAGCGGCGCTGCGCACCAAAATGGCCCGCGGCGAGCGCATCGCCGCCTGGCTGCTGGTGCTCACCGTGCTTTGCATGGCGACCGCCAGGATGATTTGAGCCCTGCCGCACGTCGCCTCCCGGTTGAAGACCATTCCGCATCGTGCGTCGCCTGGCTCTCGGCTGGTAGCGTACGCGGCGCACAGTTCGGACGGATGTGCAAGGTGGCTCTCCGCAGAGAGGTTTGGCTGCGCGCCACCCATCACTTTGATCGATCGAGTTGCGCCCGCCGGAAGGGTGAGATCGAGCTTTGGAACAAGCCGTAGGCCGGCTTGTAGCCTCAAACCCGCAAGCCGAACCTGATGCCGTCATAGATGGCGGCATGGATGTTGCGCGAGGCGACCGCATCGCCGATGCGCAACAGCACGAAGCCGCCTTCGGGATTGCGTGAAGGAAAAATATCGCCGCCGCCGACCAGCCGCTCATAGTCGACCGCGCCACCATTCTTCGACAGCGGTTTCAGCTGGAGATAGAGATCGTCGAGCGGCGCCGTGCCGTGCTCGACCACCACCTGGTCGACCCGCCTTTCGCCACGCCAGCCATCGGCAAAGTCGGAGGCGAGTTCGGCGACCAGCTGGTTGCCCTCGCGCCGTACCGAGCGCAGCCTGGTGTTGATGGTGATGGTGACGCCCTTCTCCTGGAAGGCGCGCATATAGGGCACGTGGTTCATGCCGCCCATTTCGGGGGCGAAGAAGCGCTCCGGCGAAACCAGCTCCAGTTTTGACCCTGCATTGGCGATCAGCTCCGCCGCGCCCATGCCCTGGTGGCCACCATTGTCGTCGAAGAGCAGCACGTTCTCCGCCGGCTTGATGCTGCCGGCCATGATGTCCCAACTCGACGTGACGAGATTGTCGCCTGATGTCAGCGGCGGGTTCTGTGGCAGGCCGCCGGTGGCGATCACCACCACGTCGGGCGACAGCGCCAGCACTTCGTCCTGCTCGGCCCAGGTGTCGTAGCGGATCCCGACGCCGAGCCGGTCGAGTTCGGCCAGCCGCCAGTCGATGATGCCGATCAACTCCTTGCGGCGCGGGTTCTGCGTCGCCAGCCGAACCTGGCCGCCGGCCTGACCGGAGGCTTCAAGCACCGTGACATGATGGCCGCGTTCGGCCATCACGCGAGCTGCCTCGAGCCCGCCAGCGCCAGCGCCAACGACAACGACGTTCCGCCTGGGCCCTTCGGTCTTCAGGATGATATGCGGAATCTCGGCCTCGCGGCCGGTCGCGGCATTGTGGACGCACAGCGCCTCGCCGCCTTCATAGATACGATCGAGGCAATAGGTGGCGCCGACGCAAGGCCGGATCTCGTGCTCGCGACCTTCCATGACCTTCTTGATGATGTGCGGGTCGGCGATATGGGCGCGGGTCATGCCGACCATATCGAGCTTGCCGGTCGCGATGGCGTGGCGCGCCGTGGCGACATCGGAAATCCGCGCCGCATGGAAGGTCGGGAACTTCGTTGCCGCCCTCACCTCGCCGGCGAAATCGAGATGCGGCGAAGAGCGCATGCCGGTCACCGGGATAACCTTGGTGAGCGCCGCGTCGCTTTCGATCGAGCCGCGGATGATGTTCAGGAAATCGACCTTGCCAGAATTGGCTAGCCGTCTCGCGATCTCGACGCCCTCGGCCTTCGACAGGCCTTTGTCAAAGTCCTCATCGGCGACCATGCGAATGCCGACGATGAACTTCTCACCGACGGCAGCCCGCACGGCATCCAGCACCATGTCGGTGAAGCGCAGCCGGTTGTCGAGCGAACCGCCGAACTCGTCGTCGCGATGGTTTGTGGCCGGCGACCAGAACCCGTCCATCAGATGGCCGTACGATTCGAACTCGATGCCGTCGAGGCCGGCCGCCTGGCAGCGCTGCGCAGCGGACGCATAGTCGGCGACGATGCGCTCGATGTCCCAGTCCTCGATAGTTTTCGGGAACGCGCGGTGCGCCGGCTCACGCACCGGCGAGGCCGACAGCACCGGCAGCCAGTCGGCCTTGTTCCAGCCGGTGCGGCGACCAAGATGGGTGATCTGGATCATCACCTTGCAGTCATGCTCGTGGCAGGCGTCCGCCAGTTCGGCCAGCCACGGCACGATGCGGTCGTCATAGACATGCAGATTGCCAAAGGCGGCCGGGCTGTCGCGCGAGACGATGGCCGAGCCCGCCGTCATGGTCAGCGCCATGCCGCCCTTGGCCTTTTCGGCGTGGTAGAGCCGGTAGCGCTGTTTCGGCATGCCGTCCTCGGAATAGGCCGGCTCGTGGCTGGTCGACATCACCCTGTTCTTCAGCGTCAGGTGTTTGAGCTGGTAAGGCTGGAGAAGCGGGTCGTTGCTGGTCATCATCTTCCTGCCATTCCAATTTGTGTCGGAGCAGCGCGTGCTGCTCCAGTTCTTGTCTTGAGCATCGAATTTATTCGAAAATCGCTGCACACTTTTCGGTCCGGTGCTAATGAGCGCGGAAAATCCCCAGGAAAACCGCGATGATCGATACCAAAACCCTCACCCAGCTCGGCGCCCACGTCGAGACGCCACAGAGCCCGGAGACCGCGGTCCTGGAGACCGTGCCGTTCCAGCGCGGCGACGGACCGCCGGCGATCGTGCGCTTCACCTGCCCGGAATTCACCTCGCTCTGCCCGGTAACCGGACAGCCGGATTTCGCTCATATCGTCATCGACTACGCACCCGATGCCACGCTCGTGGAATCGAAGTCGCTCAAACTGTTCATGACCTCGTTTCGCAACCATGGCGCTTTCCATGAAGACTGCACGGTGATGATCGGCCGCCGCATTGTGGCGGCAACGAAGCCGCTGTGGTTGCGCATAGGCGGCTATTGGTATCCGCGCGGCGGCATTCCGATCGATGTCTTCTGGCAGACCGGCGCTCCGCCCGAAGGCGCCTGGTTGCCCGACACCGGCGTTGCCCCCTATCGCGGAAGGGGCTGAAGCTATTTTGCGGAACTTTAGCGGGACAGCGCCCCCTCTGTCCTGCCGGACATCTCCCCAACACGGGGGGAGATTGGCCGCCACATAGGCTTTAGCTAATCTCAAATGATGCGGAGCGGGCGAGACGCTGGAACTGCTGATCTCCCCCCGTGTGGGGGAGATGTCCGGCAGGACAGAGGGGGGCGCGAAGGATCGCAGGCGCTGATCCTCAATCAACATTATTCGCACTGGTACTGGCTGAGCGCCCATTCACCGGTCACCGAAAGCAGATCGGATATCTTCCAGTCGCCGTCGACTTTCCTGAATTTCCATTCAAGGCGATGCGGGTTGCCGGCGACGACGAAGGCGACAATGACCTTGGCCTGGTCGCCATTGATCGCTTCGAGTGTCTTCAGGCTCTTATCGATCTCGGTCTTGTCATAGTCGGCATTGTCGAGCGCCATGTTGGGGTCGAGACATTCTCCCTGCCCGGATGTGCGCAACGCGTCGCTCTTGTCGAGAACGGTTTTTGCCGGGTCGATGAAGTGGCTGCGCTGCGCCGGATCGATCTCCAGTCCCACCTGATCGTAAAATGGCCGCACCACCGCCGTCGGGGATCCCGGCAGAATGGGTGCGGCCGGTGGGGCGTCGGCCGGCGGCCACCCAACCGGCGGTGTCGCCGGTTCCACCGCTGTCCCGGGTGGATTTGCGGGCGGTGCTGCGCCGGCCGGTGCCGTCACGGCCGGCGCATTGGCTGGCGGCGGGCCCAACAGGCCTTGTGCTGCGGCTGCGCTCATACCCACCGACAGCACGCACATGGGCGACAGCGCCAAGGCAAGACGGCGGAGCACGGGATCACTCCGGCGCTTTGTCGGGCATGCATTCCAGCGCGCTTAGCGTCCAGTTGCTGGTCTTGGAGGTGATGTCGGCGACCTTCCATTTGCCGTCGATTTTCTTCAGCGACCACAGCATTTCGCGTTTGGAATCATCGCCTTCCGCAAAAAGGCTGAAGGTGGCGGTGACTTCGGCCGTATCGCCATTGACGGTCTCGGCCAGCTTCAATGTCTTGGTAATCGACGTCTGGTCGAAATCCTGCGCGTCGAGGCCGGGATCGAAGTCGAGGCAGGCGACTTCGTCGGGCTTGTTCTTCGTGGCCTGGTCGTTGAGATCGAACAGCTTGGTCACCGGCTCGGTGAAGCGGTCGCGGTACTTTGCATCTCCCTCGAATTTCACCTCGGGCAGATAAAAGAACTTCACCGCGTTGGAAGCCGGCCCGGCCAGCACTGTCGCTGGCAAGGCAATCGAAAAGACAGCGGCAAGCACTATCGGTTTCATGCAGGATCTCCGGACGTTTGGCGGCAAGGTGCAATACCAGACATCCTGCATATCGGTTTTTTTGCGGCTCATGAAGCCCCGGCTGCACCGTCTCAGCCATCAAGCCAGACGTTCTGCAGGTCCATCTCGAAGGTCTGGTGGACGCCGTAGTTCTTCACCTTCTTGTTCATGTGGCTGTAGAGCTTCTGCCAGAAGGGTTGAATGATGACGCCGGAATCCTGCAGGATCTGCTCGACATCCTTCATCACCTCACGCCGCTTCTCCACATCGATCAGCGACAGCGCCTGCTTCAGCTTGGCGTCGAAGTCCGGGTTGGAATAGGCCGATTCATTCCAGGCCTCGCCGGTGCGATAACCAAGCGCCAGGACCTGGACGCCAAGCGGGCGCATGTACCAGATGGTCATCGAATAGGGATATTTCGTCCAGTCGTTCCAGAAGGTCGAGCCCGGCAGCACCGTGCGCTTGACCTTGATGCCGGCGTCGCGCAGTTGGCCGGCAATCGCGTCGCCGGTGTTCTTCTGCCAATCGTCCTCGACGGTGATCAGCTCGTGCTCGAAATCGGCCTGCCCAGCGTCGGCCATCAGTTTCTTGGCGCCGGCCGCGTCGCGCGTCTTCTTGGGCAGCGCGAAATATTCAGGATGGATAGGGCTGACATGGTGGTTTTCACCGACCGCCCCTCGCCCGGCATAGCCGAGTTCCAGCACCGCATTGTTGTCGACCGCCATCTGCAGCGCGTTGCGCACCCGCTGGTCGTCATAGGGCTGGTGGGTAACGTTCGTGCGGGCAACCAGCGTGGTTGCCGTCGCAACCTCGGACTTCTCCAGCCCCATCTTATCCAGGATGTCGATGAAGTCGGCCGGCGTCTCGAAATTGAGGTCTATCTCGCCGGATTCGAAGGCGTTGATCGAAGCGTTGAAGTCGGTGCCGTAGTCGATGAACTCGACGCTGTCGAGCGGCGCTTCACCACCCCACCACTTGCCGTTTTCACGACGCTTGACCACCGCCTTCTGGCCGACATCGTAGGAGACCAGTTCGAACGGGCCCGTGCCGATCGGCTTCTTGACCGGGTCGGCGCCGTCGGCGTCGAAATTGCGGTGGACGACGAGCGCGGGATAATCGGTGAGGTTCGGGATCAGCGAAATGTCGGGCGCGCTGAGCGTCAGCTTGACCGTATTGTCGTCGACCTTGGCGATCGCGCCTTCCCTGGCCTTGCCCGACTTTTCGTCGATCAGCCCGCCGACGCGAGCGGCCATGGAGTTGCCGGCGACCTTCTTCTCGCACCAGCGGGTAACATTGAAGACCACGTCATCCGCGTTGAAAGCATCGCCATTGTTCCAGGTGATGCCCTTGCGCACATGCAACGTGTATTCCGTGGCGTCGTCATTGATGTCCCAGCTTTCGAGCAGCACTGGCTCGAAGGTGAATTCCCTGGTGTAGCGGACCAGCGGCTCCAGCCAGCAGCGCGAGATGTTGGCGAGTTCCACCCAATCATAGGTGCGCGGATCTTTTTGGGCCTTGACCGACATCGATATGTGCAGCGTGCCGCCCTTCTTCGGCTCCTCGGCAAAAGCCTGTCCCGGCGCGGCAAGGCCGATCATGCCGTAGGCCAGCGCCGTCGATGCGCCGAACGCACTTGCCAATGCAAGAAACTCGCGCCGGTCCATACGGCCAGCACGCGTCTCTTGCGCCATCGCGTCGATGGCCGTTGGCACGCGATCGCCATTGCTTTTGAAAACTGTCATGTCTTTCTCCCTTGCGGTTCCCATCGGGTCTTCGCCCGTTATCAACTCATTCGTCGTTCTCTTAGCTAACGCTGTCGGGCAGCCTCTCTTCGCGCTGCGCGATAAAGTCCCTGAGGCCCTCGGCAATGCCCTCATCGAGTTTCGGCTCTTCATAGTCGGCCAGCATGTTGCGGGCTTTCTCGCGGCCGCGCGTGTCGTGGTCCTTCGCCCCTCCAGCCTTCCATTGTTCGTAGGAGTTGAAATCCATGATGGTGGGCATGAAGAATGCCGACTCGTAATGATCGAGCGTGTGCTGGGTGCCGAGGAAATGGCCCTGCGGCCCGACTTCGCGGATCGCCGCCATGGCCTCCTTGAAATCGTCGAACGGCAGGCCGCCGGCATATTTGTACCAGCCGACAAGCTGCTCGCAGTCGGTGGCGAATTTCGAATAGCCGCATGTCAGCCCGGCCTCCAACCAGCCGGCGGAGTGCCAGATGTAATTGGCGCCGGCGAGGATGGCGGCATGCATCAGCATGTTGGATTCATAGCCGGCCTGGGCGTCGTTGAGCTTGGAGCCGACATGGAAGCCGGAGGTTCGCCAGGGCAGTTTGTATTTCCGCGCCAGCGCGCCCATCAGATACATCATCTGGGCGGCTTCCGGCGTGCCGCCCATCGGCGCGCCGGTCTTCATGTCGACCGTCACCATGAACTGGCCGTAGATTTGCGGCGAACCCGGGCGCAGCAGTTGGGTGAAAGCGACGCCGGCCAATGCTTCGGCATTGACCTGCGCCACCGCGCCGACGGCCGAGGCCGAAGTCGATGCGCCGCACAGCGCAAAGGGAGCCAGGATCAGCGGCTGATTGCTGCGCGCATAGACCTTCATCGCGTCCAGCATGGTGGCGTCCCACACCAGCGGCGAGTTGCAGTTGGTAATGGACACCAGCACCGGGTTGTCGCGAACGAAATCTTCGCCAAAGACGATGCCCGCCATCGCCATCGTGTCTTCGGCGCGGTCTTTGGAAGTAACGATGCCCATGAACGGCTTGTCGGAGTGCTTCAGCGCCGAATGGATGATGTGGAGATGCCGTTTCGGCACCGCGATCTCCATCGGCTCGCAGATGATCGAACTCGACGAATGCAGCGCCGGCGCCATGTAGGCGAGCTTGTGGAAATTGTTGAGGTCTTCGAGCGTGCCATAGCGCCGGTTGTTGTCGAGGTCGCGCACGTAAGGCGCGCCATACATCGGCGCGAAGATGGAGTTCTTGCCGCCGACGCGCACGGTGCGCTCGGGATTACGCGCATTGAGGGTGAATTCGGACGGAACCTTCGCGACCAGTTCCATCAGCAGGCCGCGGTCGATGCGGACGCGTGTCTCGGACACGTCGGCGCCCGCCGCCTTCCACATGGCGATCGCCTCGTCGTCGCGGAACTCGCAACCGACCTCTTCGAGGATGGCGAGTGACTCCTGGTGGATCAGTTCCACCGCCTCGTCCGGGACCATCTGGTAGGTGGGGATCTCGCGGACCAGCGTCGGGAACGAGGTGACGGGGGCGCTCCTCAGCGCCTTGCGTCCGAGGCGACCGCCGCCGCGGCGGTGGGTTTGCTCGGTCAGTTCAGTGGCCGGTGCGTTCATGGAGCCTCCTCATTCCGTCCAACCAAGTTAGCGAGAGGAAATATGGATGTGATGCTGGAAAATCCTGATCTCTTGTATAAGCTCAGCTTATGCGAAGCCTGCGCCACCTCCTGCCCTCGGCCGGCAGCCTGATCGTCTTCGAGGCGGCGGGCCGGCTGTCGAGCTTCACCGCTGCCGGGCGCGAGCTCGGCATGACGCAGGCCGCCGTCTCTTATGCGGTGCGCGGGTTGGAGGAACAGCTTAGCGCGCAGCTGTTCCAGCGCCGCCACCGCCAGGTCGTCCTGACAGAAGCGGGCGAACGCTTCCATGCCGACGTCTCGCTCGGTCTGTCGCATATCCGCAAATCGGCCGAGGATCTGCGCCTGCAGGCGAGCGGCGGCCATGTCACGCTGGCGGCGTCGACCGCCTTCGGCTCGTTCTGGATGATGCCGCGCCTGCAGCAGTTCCGCGACGAACTGCCGGGCATCGACTTGCGCATCCAGACCGCCGACCGTGATCTCGACATCATCGCCGAGGGCATCCCGCTCGCCGTTCGCGGCGGCGAACCGCGCGACTGGGCCGATTATCATTCGCTGCCGCTGGCCGACGAGGAGATTTTTCCGGTGGTTGGCGCCAGCTATCTCGCGAAATTCGGCATGCCAAGGAGCGTCGCGGAGCTGGCGACGCATCGCCTGATCCACCTCGAGGAGCCCTACCGCGAGGCGGCTAGCTGGGACGAATGGTTCCAGTCTGCGGGCGGCAGGCTCGACAACACCGCGCGCGGCCTGCGCATCAACGATTACGGCCTCGTGATCCAGGGCGTCATGGAGGGCCAGGGCATAGCGCTCGGCTGGCGGCATCTGGCCGAACGGCTCCTGGCGTCGGGGCTGCTGGTGCCGGTGACCGACCATGTGCTGAGAACCGGCAAGGCGTTCTATGTGGTTTGGCCGAAGAACCGGGAGTTGAGCGAGAATGCACGGAAAGTCAGGGACTGGCTGGCGGCGCAGGCTTGAAATCGGTTGCAGCGTAGTCACTATCGCGGAGTTCCTTCACACCCCCCTCTGTCCTGCCGGACATCTCCCCCGCAAGGGGGGAGATTGGCAGTTCATATGTCGCGTCACCCTTCAAGCATTGAAGATTGGCGAAAGCCGTCGTGACATCTGATCTCCCTCCTTGCGGGGGAGATGGCCGGCAGGCCAGAGGGGGGTGCTGTCCCGCTGGCGTCTCCAATGTCCGGCATTCATTGAAGCCTTCCGCACACCCTTCGAATCCGCCTATAATACCCCCATGCCCATTCGCCAGCTTTCCGAAACGATGATCAACCAGATCGCCGCCGGCGAAGTCATCGAGCGTCCGGCGAGCGTGGTGAAGGAACTGGTCGAAAACGCGCTCGACGCCGGCGCCTCCCGCGTCGAGGTCGTCACTGCCGGCGGCGGGCTGAACCTGATCCGCGTCACCGATGACGGCTCCGGTATCCCCGAACAGGAACTGGCGCTGGCCATTGCGCGCCACTGCACCTCGAAACTTGCCGACAACATTCATGATATCGGCTCGCTCGGCTTCCGTGGCGAGGCGCTGCCGTCGATCGGTTCGGTGGCGCGGCTGTCGATCCGTTCGCGCACGACCGCAGGCGACGCTGCCGCCGAGATCGCCATCGAAGGCGGCCGCGTTTCGGCGGTCAAACCGGCGGCGGCCAATCGCGGCACAACGGTCGAGGTGCGCGACCTGTTCTTTGCCACGCCGGCGCGGCTCAAATTCATGAAGGGCGAGCGGGCCGAAAGCTCGGCCACCAGCGACGTGGTCAAGCGCATCGCCATCGCCTTCCCCGCCGTGCGCTTCACGCTGGCCGGCTCGGACCGCTCGACGCTGGAATTGCCGGCGACCGATGACAGTACCGAGGGCAGCCTGCGCCGCGTCGCCCAGGTGATGGGCGCCGAGTTTCCCGACAATTCCATCGCTATCGACGCCAGCCGGGACGGCGTGCACCTGACCGGCCACGTCTCGATCCCGTCCTTCACCCGCGCCAACGCGCTGCAGCAATATGCCTATGTCAACGGCCGTCCGGTGCGCGACAAGCTGATTGCCGGCGCCATTCGCGGCGCTTTCGCCGATGTGCTGCCGCGCGACCGGCACGCGGTGACCGTGCTGTTCCTGACGCTCGATCCGGCGACCGTCGACGTCAACGTCCACCCGGCCAAGGCCGATGTGCGCTTTCGCGACCCCGGCCTGGTGCGCGGGCTGATCGTCGGCGCCATCCGCGAGGCTCTGGCCAATGCCGGCATCCGAGCCGCCACCAGCGGGGCCGCCGGGATGGTGGCGGCGTTCCGGCCGGGAGCCGCCTCCTACGCCCATGCGGGTCCTGCCAACGGTCATCGCAGTTTTGACGCGGCCTACCGGGCCTCGGGCTTTTCGGGCTTTGACCGCTCGCCACAGCGGCCGCTGGATATGGGATTTGACGGCGCCGGCTTCCGCGAAAACGACCAGGCTGCATTCGACGCCGGTCCGCTCGCCAGCGCCGATGCGCGTGCCGGCTTAGCCGAGCCGGCCGAGACGCTGCTCGGCACCGCGCTGGGCGCCGCCCGCGCGCAGGTCCACGAGAACTACATCGTCGCCCAGACCAGGGATTCGCTTGTCATCGTCGACCAGCACGCGGCGCATGAGCGGCTGGTCTACGAGGCGCTGAAGAATGCCCTGCACTCGCGCGCGGTGCCCTCGCAGATGCTGCTTCTGCCGGAGATCGTCGACCTGCCGGAGGAGGACGCCGAGCGGCTGGCCATGCATTCCGAAACGCTGGCCCGGTTCGGCCTCGGCATTGAGCGTTTCGGTCCCGGCGCGGTGGCGGTGCGCGAGACGCCGTCGATGCTCGGCGAAACCAATGTCCAGCAATTGGTGCGTGATCTTGCCGACGAGATCGCCGACAACGACACGATCGAGACGCTGAAGGAACGACTGGACAAGATCGCCGCCACCATGGCCTGCCACGGCTCGGTCCGCTCCGGCCGCCTGCTCAAGCCTGAGGAGATGAACGCGCTGCTGCGCCAGATGGAAGCAACGCCGGGCTCCGGCACCTGCAACCACGGCCGCCCGACCTATATCGAACTCAAGCTCGCCGATATAGAGCGGCTGTTTGGGCGGCGGTGAGCACAAGCCAGGTCAGGGCACACGCTCAATTCACCAACAGGCGATAATCCTTGAACCTATGAGAGAAAACGTAATCCCTTGAGTAACCGGCGCTACCGCCGCGAAAATTCACGGAGATTATCTCGAAGCTTCTCCCAACCTGTTTTTGAACATTCATGTAGATGGGAGTCATCAGCATGCCGGCATCACAATCGTCGTCATCGAAAGCGATCTCCTGAACGACCTTCTTTTTCTTCTTATCGATGACCCGCAGCTTATTCATGCAGACGAGAAAGCCCGCTTTCTCGTAGACCCCGGCAAATCTGTGGGTGGCTGTCTGCGCCCAGAAGGGAATCTCGACGGTGCCGTCAACCTTCGCCTCACTGGTATCGTCGAGGCTTGCGACCTTCTTCAGCGTGATCGGGAACTTGTCCGAGCCCTTGCTCCAAGTCCCTGTTGCGCCGCTTTCGCCAAGGTCAAGAGAAAACGGACATCCGGCGGTGCCAACGGGCGTTTTCGATCCCATGACCAGCAACCTGTCGAACTCCCTGTCGTCCGCAATCTCGCAAAGGAAGAGGCTGGTGCCACTGATCTTGCCGTACACCGCTATCGGGCTTTGCTTCGCGTCGTAGAAATAGCTCCCCTCGACCGTAATCCCGCTGCCGAAACTGTCATATCTCTGCAGCGATAGGTGGACGGGGTTAGGTCCGATGGAGCCTTCGTAGTTTTCGACCTGATACCAGCCCGCAGCGGCTTTCCCGGTCAGCAGCAAAACGCAAAAAATTGCCGATATGAACAGTCTTCCCATTCCGTCCCCCAGTGAAGGCAGCATACCACAGCTGTCCTTCCTCTGGGTGTCTGCATTCTGATGGAATGCGGTTCCCGGTTTGAGTCCGAAAACAGCTCAAATCATTTGTTTTAACGCTTTAAATTCACCACGATCACGCCGCCCAGCGCCAGTGCGCCGCCGAGGATACCAAGTAGCGTCGGCACTTCGCCCAGCCAGAAGAAGCCGATCAGGGCTGACATGGGCGAGACCAGATAGAGGAAGTTCGACGCGCGCGCTGCCGGAAGACGCGACAGTGCGGTTGCCCAGGCGGCATAGGCGATCAGGCTGGGCACGATGCCAAGAAAGATCACGGCGCCGATACCGGCCGTGTTGGCGACCGCGGCCTGCGCAAAGCCGCTCGGCAGAAAGGGTGCCAGGCAAAGAGCGCCAAGAATCATGTTCGAGGCCGAAATGGTCAGCGGGTGATGGCGGGCAAAGAGCGGCTTCTGGACGATCGTGTTGACGGCCGAGCACAGCGCGGAGCCAAGAACCAGCAGCGCGCCGGTGTCGAAACTCAAGCCATTGCCGTCAGCCACAGCGATGATGCCGATGCCGGCGAAAGAAATCGCCGTGCCGAACCAGGCCCAGCTTGAGAAGCGCTCGCCGAGCAATGCCATTGCCATGATGGCGGTGAAGATCGGGCTGACATTGATGATGAAACCGGCGGCACCCGCCGAAACCGTCAATTCGCCGAAATTGAGCATGACAGTGTAGAGCGCGACGAAGATGGCGCCGCCAAAGACCAGGCGCCACACTTCGTCGAGCCTCGGCAGCGCCGGGCGCTTGACGGCAAGAAAGATCGCCGCCGGCACCGCGGCAATGGCAAAGCGCAACGCACCGAGTTCCAGCGGCCCGAAAGCGGCGAGGCCGGCACGGATCGCGGGAAAGGCCGAGGCCCAGCCGACCACCGTCAAGGCCACGGCGATGGCCGCCGTGGTGTCCATCCGCTGTGTCGGATTCGACGTGCTGGTCGTTGCGCTCATCTGCCTGTCCTCGGGTTCCCAGAGTGTTGAAAGGCAGAAAGCGCCTTTTCGGCGCCGTTGACAAACGATCAAATCGAGGATCACCTGTGACTATGGATCACAGCTCAGACACAATGGTGCCGCTCGAGACCCTGCGCGCCTTCGATGCGGCGGCGCGAACGGGGAGCTTTTCGGCCGCGGCCGAGAAGCTCAACATCACCCACGGCGCCGTCAGCCGGCAGATCGCCAAGCTGGAGGACTGGCTGGGCTTGAAAGTGTTCGACCGCGGCGCGCGCGGCGTCTCGCTGACCATCGAGGGCAACCGCCTGCATCTGCGCACGGCGGAAGCCTTTGCGCTGATCTCCAGCCATTCCGACCGCTGGGTCGAGCCGCGCGGCACCGCCGTGGTGCGGCTGACCTCGATACCCTCCGTCAGCGGGCTGTGGCTGATGCCACGCATGGCGGCGCTGGAGAACAATCCAACCAAGCTGCGCATCGTGCTCGACGTCGACATCCGCCAGGGCGACCTTGCCGATGAAGGCATCGACCTGTCGGTCCGCTGCGGCCGCGGGGGCATTCCGGGCCGCATCTCGGTGAAGCTGTTCGAGGAACATGTCTTTCCCGTCGCCGCGCCCGGCCTTGCCCGCGAGATCGGCCGCGGCGACCCGGCCCGGCTGCTGAGGTTTCCACTGATCAACGATTCCGACGCTTCGGGTTGGCGTGCCTGGTTTGCCGCGCAAGGGATGGACTACCGCCCGCGCCCGCAGGATCGCCGCTTCGAGGACTACAATCTGGTGCTCGACGCCGCAGCTTACGGGCTCGGCATCGCGCTGGCGCGGCCGCCGCTGACCGGACACCAGTTGGAGGCAGGCCGCATCGTCGCCGTCGACGAGCGCACGGCGCTGAACCCGGTGTCGTACTGGCTGGACCGGCCGCTGGGGCGGCCGCGTACGGCTGCCGCCGAACTTTCACGCCGTATCGCTGTCGAGGCGGGGCTGGCGATGGACAAGATGGAAGCTTTCCTCGAAGCCGAGCGATAGCGGCGATCGTTCGGTGCTCAGCCAAGCACCAGCAAGGCGAGCCCGACAATGGCGACGGCCAGAAACCCGGCTGCCAGCGCCATCAGGCCGACACGCATCTGCTGCCGGCCTTCGGGCTGGACCGTGTCATTCGACCCAGACATCGCCTGCCCCCGCTTCGCCGCCGCGTCGGTGGCGGAGGCGCGGCGCGGCGGCGAAACCCCCGGTGCGAGAAGCGCAAACCAGGGCAGTCCTGCCGGCTTTGCGGCAGCGCCATCATCGGCCCTGGCCGGCGGCACCGGCAGACCGCGCTGTGCATCGTCGTTGGCTGGCGTCGCCTTGCCTGTCGCAGCCGTTGTCGGCCCGAAATCGTCGGGCGCCGCGTCACCCGGTTCGGCAAGCGCCAGATAGGCCTGCAGGATCTCGGCTGAACCCGTCTGCTGCCCCTTTGCGACGGCTGCGGACAACAGCGCCTGCAGCGCCGGCGCCGCTGCCGGCTGCAAAGGCGCACCGGATGGCGTCGGCGGCTGCACCAGCGCCTTTATAAGTGCTGCTTTCGCCGGATCGGCCTTCGCCGACGGCACCGCTGCCAATATCATGGCCTCGCGCAGCAGCGCAGTCAGGCGGGCGGATGAAATGTCCATGCCGGTCCCATAAGAATGGTTTGGAGCCGACAATAGCGCCTCAGCATTGCGTCAAGCTTGACCTTGCCGGCAATTTATGGCGATGAAATCAGCATGAACTCTGGCACCAACCCATGATGAACCGCTTCGAAGGCCCTGGCGGCAAGGAAGCCCGGATCCGCTATCTCGACGGCGACTTCCAGGTCACCAGCCCCGGCGCATTCGTGCGCTGCGCTGTGACCGGTGAGAGCATTCCGCTGGACGAGCTCAAATATTGGAGCGTCGCCAGGCAGGAGCCCTATGTCAGCGCCGCCGCCTCGCTGCGCCGCGAGATCGAGATGCATCCGGACCTGCGCAGCCGGGGCTAGATCGGCACACCGGAAAGCAAGGCTCACCGTCGATCTGATTTTCCTGGAACGCCTGCAGGACTATCGCTTTGAGGATGCCGGCGCGTTTTCGACCGAAAAGTCGAATTTATGAACAAGCCGATCTCCGACAAGCACTTTGATGGAATACGGCCCGATCGGATCACCCTCGGCCATGCACCACCCATGCGAGATCCATCCGTCCTGCGGTTTGTAGAACATGGTGGTCTCGGAGACCCTTCGATCGCCCGATAGCTTGCTCAAGCTGTATTCGTTTCCGTCGATACCACCCCACTGCCTGGGCTCCGCGGGAAGCGCGAACACCTCGGTGACCGATACCAGTCTGTCGCCTTGCGCCAGACGTACGCGCCATTCAAAGCAGGCGCTATCGGGGATAAGCGGTACAATGTTTGAGGGCCGAACGTGGGTAGCACCGTCCGCTTCGGTGACCGAGACCAGAAATTCGCTGTCGGTCGCGGTGGGTGCCTGCGCCGAAGATGGGTTCGCCATCGCCACAAGAACAAAGCCCACAAAGAGTGCCCGCAACCTAACCATTCCCCCCCCGCGCTGAAGCCGGTCTGACTTATAATTGTGATAAGCGGCGAGAAATATCCTGTGTCAACGCGGGAGCGCCCTACCCTCGCAGCCGGCGCTGTCTCCAGGCATCCAGCGTCTCATCGATGATCCGCTCCGGCACATTGTCGAGCTCGAAAGTGGCGTCTATCTCCAGCACGTCGAGTTGACCAAGGAATTCAGCCGAGGCTGCGCCATGGCGCAGCCGGGCTGCGTCCTTGGCGGTGGTCACGAGGCCCAGTCCCTCACGGCGCGCGGTTGCCGCCAGTTCGGCGAGTTCGTCAGGGGCATAAAAATGATGGTCCGGAAACGACCGGCTCAGCGCCACTTCCGCGCCCGTGCCGCGCAGCGTCTCGAAGAATTTTTCGGGGTGACCGATGCCGGCAAAGGCGAGGAACCGCCGGCCGGCGAACCGCTCCTTGCCGCCCGGTTCAGCATGCGCCTCGAAGATCGGCCGGCCGGCGCGCGCCGCCTGGCGCACGACCTGGTCGGCGGCGGTGCCCTCGCCCATCTTCAACAGCCCATCGGTGAACACCAGTTGGTCGACGACGTTGGCGCGCAGCGGCCCACCCGGAATGACGCGGCCATTGCCGATGCCGTAGCGGGCGTCGACGACGACCAGCGCATAATCAATATGGATGCGCGCGCTCTGAAAACCGTCATCCATGATCAGGAAATCGCAGCCATGGGCTTCCATGAGCAGCTTGGCGCCGGCGGCGCGGTTCGGGCTTACCGCAACCGGCGCATGCTCGGCCAGAAGCAGCGGCTCGTCGCCGACATGCTTGGCGGCGTCGTGACTGGCATCGACAACATGCGGCTGCGCAAACGAGCCGCCATGGCCGCGCGACAGGAATCCGGGATTGAGCTGCATGCGCCTGGCCTGCTTGGCCAGCGCGATGGCGACCGGCGTCTTGCCGCTGCCGCCGACGGTGAAGTTGCCGACGCAAAGCACTGGTGCGTCGATCTTTTCACGTACCGCCCGGTGCATACGGCGGCCGGCGACCATGCCATAAATCGCTGATAGCGGCGACAGCGCAAAGACCCGCCAGTCCGGCGCTTCCCACCAGAAAGGTGGTGCTTCGGACGCCACCTATCGCCCGTCGGCGCCCTTCAGGCGCGACTTGACGATCAATGGCTGGATATAAGGCTCAAGCGATTTCAGCGTGTGCGCCAGCGCACCGCGCATCTGGTCGACGGTGGCGGCACCGGCCGCCATCATCTCATGGCGCGCGACTTCATTGCTCAACAGGAAATTGACGGCGCCGGCCAGCATGTCGCGGTCGCGCACCAGCTTGGCGCCGCCGCTGTCGAGCAGACGCTGATAGGCTTCGCGGAAATTCTGGACGTTGCGGCCGGCAAGCACGGCGGTGTCGAGCATGGCCGGCTCCAGCGGGTTCTGGCCGCCTTCCGAGGTCAGCGAGCGGCCGACAAAGGCGATTTCCGTCAGCCGGAGATAAAGCCCCATCTCGCCGATCGTATCGCCGAGCAGGATATCGGTGTCGGCGGTGATCCTGTCGCCCTTGCTGCGCCGCGCCAGCTTCAGCCCCATGCCGGAAATCTGCGCCGCAAGGGCTTCGGCGCGGTCGGGATGGCGCGGGACGATGATCGTCAGCAGGCCATGGTGGCGCTTGTAGAGCGTGGCGTGGACTTCCGCCGCGACCACCTCCTCGCCGTCATGGGTCGAAATTGCCGCCCAGGTCGGGCGGCCGGCGATCTGGCGCTTCAGCGTCGCCAGCGCCCGTTCGTCGACGGGGGGCGGCAAGGTGTCGACCTTGAGGTTGCCGGACACGGTGACCGGCCGGGCGCCAAGCGCGCGAAACCGTTCGCCGTCGACATCCGACTGGGCAACGACGTGTGCGAGGTTCTCGAACAGCGCCTCGGCGATGTTGGCGCGCTTCTTCCAGGATTTGAACGAACGGTCGGACAGCCGGCCGTTGACCAGCACCTGCGGCACGTGTCGGGCGCCGAGCTCGAGGATGGTCATCGGCCATATCTCGGATTCGGCGATGATAGCCAGGTCCGGCCGCCAGTGATCGAGAAAGCGGCTGACGGCCGGCTTCAGGTCGAGCGGAACATATTGGTGGATGATGCGGTCGCCCAGCCGTTCGTCGGCAACCTGCGCCGAGGTCACTGTTCCCGTCGTCAGCACGATGTTGACACCGTAGTCGAGGATGCTTTGCACCAGCGGCACGACCGCAAGGGTCTCGCCGACGCTTGCCGCATGGATCCAGATCACCGGCCCTTCGGGGCGCGGCCGCCCGGCAACGCCGTAGCGCTCACGGCTGCGGCTGCGGTCTTCCTTGCCCTGCGATGTGCGCCAGGCGACATAGGGACCCATCAGCGGATAGGCGGCTGCACCGGCAAGGCGGTAGGCCGCCAGGAAGGCGCGCGCCCAGCCGACGCTCATGGCCTGCCGTCCACGAGCCGATAGGCCTCGGCGGTTGCGGCATTGAGCGCGGCCGTGACTTCCTGGCGCTTGCGCTCCATTTCGGCCTCGTCGGCATTGGCCGGCACGAAAACCGGCGTTCCGATGACGATCGAGGAGCGGCCGAACGGCAGGTTGATGGTGGTCTTGTCCCAGCTCCTTTCCAGCACCTTGCGGCGGCTGGTGGCGATGGCGGCAGGCATGATCGGCCGGCCGGAAAGGCGTGCCAGCAGAACGATACCAAGCCCCGCGTCGCGCGGCGTGCCGTGGGGAATGTCGGCGATCATGGCGACGTTCTTGCCGGCCACGAGTGACTTTTTCAGGGCGATGAGCGCCTTGGCGCCGCCCTTGTCGAGATGCTTCGTGCTTTCACGCCCGCCGGAGCCGCGCACCGCCTCGATGCCGAATTTTTCGATCATCAGCGCGTTGAGTTCGGCGTCGGCGCTGCGCGAGACCATGGCGACCAGCGGCCGTCCCTTGGGATAATAGGCTGGGGTCAGCAGATGCTGGCCATGCCAGAGCGCGATGATGCCGGGTTCGAATTCGGCGTAGTCGCCGCCTGAAAATTTAGCCGAGCCTTCGACCACCCGGTTGGTCAGGCGCACCAGGCGGACGAACTGGGCGAGCAGGCTGACGATCATGCTCTTGACGATTCGCGACTGCGCCAACGGCTCGCGGATCTTGCGCCAGAATGTCTTCGAACTGCCGCCGCGTCTTCTTCGGACCGCGGCGCCGGTGGGCTGCCCTTTCACCGCTTCATGCTCCATCGCTGTCAACCGGCGGCCTTGCTTTCAGGGTCGAGCAGCCGGTGCAGATGGACGACGAAATAGCGCATATGGGCATTGTCCACGCTGGCTTGCGCCTTGGCCTTCCACGCGGTGTGCGCGGTTTGATAGTCCGGATAAACGCCAACGATGTCGAGCGCGTCGAGATCGCGGAACTCGGTGCCTCCCAGCTTCTTCAGCTCGCCGCCGAACACCAGGTGCAAAAGCTGTTTCTTTCCGTCTTCCGCGGCCATTTCGGTCCTTCACATATTGTGAGTTTGCGACAGGTCTAGCCCAAAGCTGCCGACTTTGGAACCTTCGATCACGCTTCCGTATCGGCAATGACGCCGGCAAGCACGGTCAGCAACTGCCCGCTGCCGGCGACCAGCGCGCCGTGACGGATGATCTCCCCGGCATAAAGCGGCGCGCGGCCATGGCCGTCGAGCACGGCGCCGCCAGCCTCGCGCAAGATGAGATCGGCGGCGGCGATATCCCAGTCATGCGCGTTTGGCTTGACGAAGGTTGCGTCGAGCGTGCCGTTGGCGACCATCGCCAGCCGGTAGGCGAGAGAGGGAATGTGCGCCGCCCGCCGCACCCGGCCCTGCCATTGCGCCGGCATCAGGTCGATCAACTGCTTCAGCCCGCCGATCTCGACCGTCTTACCCAGGCCGCGCACGGCAATCGGCTTGCCGTTGCGGAAAGCTCCATGGCCAGGCAGCGCCCAATAGGTTTCGCCCTTGGCCGGACATTCGAGCACACCGGTGAGCGTGCGGCCATTCTCGACCACCGCGACGCTGACGCACCACGAGCGCAGGCCTTCGAGGAAGCCGCGGGTGCCGTCTATGGGGTCGACGACAAAGGTGCGCCGCGCCAGAAGCCGCGCCGGATCGTCAGTCGTTTCCTCTGATAGCCAGCCATAGTCCGGCCGCGCCGCCAGCAGGGTCTCGCGCAAATAGGCGTCCGCCGCGTTGTCGGCTTCGCTGACCGGCGAGGTGCCGCCCTTCATCCACACTTGCGGGTTCTTGCCGAAATAGCGCATGGCGATCGCGCCCGCCTCGCGGGCGGCGTCGCGCAGCAGATCGAGGTCGTCCGAGGCCCCGGCCGATATGACCGGGTTACGCTCCGGCAAGGGTCATTCCTTCGATCAGCAGCGTCGGTGCGGCGGTGCCGAAATCGCGGTCAAGATCGCTCGCCGGCACCATGTTGAGGAACATCGTCTTCAAATTGGAGGCGATGGTCACCTCGGCCACCGGATAGGCAAGCTCACCATTGTCGATCCAGAAGCCGGATGCGCCACGGCTGTATTCGCCGGTCACCATGTCGACGCCCTGGCCGAACACTTCGGTGACATAAAAGCCGGATTTCAGCGACCTGATCAGGTCTTCCGGCGTCCTGTCGCCCGGCTCGATGGCGAGATTGGTCGAAGACGGCGATACCGACGAGCCGCTGCGCGCGCCGCGTCCGTTGGTGGTCAGCCCCAATTCCCGCGCGGCGGACGTCGACAGGAACCAGTGCTTCAGCACGCCGTTCTCGACCATCAACAGCTTTTCGCCCTCGACGCCTTCGCCGTCGAACGGGCGCGAGGCCTGGCCGCGACGCCGTAGCGGCTCGTCGGTGACGGTGATGGCAGCCGACGCAACCTGCTTGCCCATCATCTCGCGCAAGAAACTGGTCTTGCGCGCCACCGAAGCGCCGTTGATGGCGCCGGCGAGATGGCCGGCAATGCCGCGCGCGACGCGCGGGTCGAACACAACGTTGACCGGACCGGTCGCCGCCTTGCGGGCGCCGAGGCGGCGCACGGCGCGCTCGCCGGCCTTGCGGCCGATCAGCTCCGGCGCGTCGAGATCGGAAAAATGCTGGTTCGAGGAGTATTCGTAGTCGCGCTCCATGCCGGTGCCTTCGCCCGCAATAACGCTGGCCGAACGCGAAAAGCGCGATGCGACATAGTGGCCGACGAAGCCGTTCGACGTGGCCAGCACCAGCCCGCCAAGACCGGCGCTGGCGCCGCTGCCGGCCGAATTGGTGACGCCCTTGACTGCAAGGGCCGCTTCCTCGGCGGCAAGGGCCGCTTCCTTCAACTGATCGGCCGAAACCTCGGTGGCGTCGAACAGATCGAGGTCGCGCACCTTGCCGACCAGCAAAGCCGGATCGGCGAGACCCTGATAGGGGTCCTCGGGCGAGACTTTGGCCATGGCCACGGCGCGTTCAGCCAGCGCCTTGGGGTCCGATGCCGCCGTCGCCGAGACGCTCGCCACCCGGTTGCCGACGAAGACGCGCAGCGAGACATCGTCGCCCTCGGACGCTTCGGTGTTCTCGACCTTTCCCAGCCGCACCGACACGCCGATCGAGCGGCCGCGCACGGCAACCGCGTCGGCGGCGTCGGCGCCGGCCCGCTTGGCAGCCTCGACCAGTGCCGCGACGCGGTCGGTCAATTTCGCTGCCTCTGATGTATCGGTCATGCGCGTGGTCCTGGCTGAAGCCGCGCCGGGCGGTAGCGGCTGCTGCACCATCTATTGTCCCAATGCGGCTTGTGCAATGGCGCACGGGCAATTGTCCCGCTGCGGCATAGCGCCCAAGCGGCCCGCAAAGCCATCCGCGGCGGCGCCACAGACGCGCGGCTTGACCGGTTTGTGAGTTTAACCGAGGCCGATTTCCGTCAAGGAGTGGCGACCGGCGTCCAGATCACGTCATCGATCCTCGTCGCGCCCGTTGCCAGCATCACCAGCCGGTCGAAGCCAAGCGCCGAGCCGCTGGCTTGCGGCATGATGGCGAGGGCGGCGAGAAAATCCTCATCCAGCGGATAGCGCTCGCCATAGACGCGCTCCTTCTCGTCCATCTCGGCGGCAAAGCGCCGGCGCTGCTCGGCCGGATCGGTCAGTTCGCCAAAAGCATTGGCGAGCTCGACGCCGCAGCAATAGAGCTCGAAGCGCTCGGCCACGCGCTGGTCCTCCGCGCTCGGCCGGGCCAAGGCGGCCTCGGAGATCGGATAGCCATAGAGGATTGTGGCCCGCCCCTGCCCCAGCATCGGTTCGACCTTTTCCACCATCACGCGGCTGAACAAATCGGCCCAGTTGTCATCGTCGGCCGTGCGCAGGCCGGCCTTGACCAGAGCATCATGAAGTGCGGCGCGGTCTGTGCCGCCATCGGCAGAAACGGTGGCAAGAAGATCGATGCCGGCGTAACGCGCAAAAGCTTCCGCCACGCTCACGCGTTCCGGTTCGGCGAACGGATCGGCCTCGCGGCCGCGAAAGCGGAAGGTTTTGGCGCCGGCCCGCTCGGCTGCCAGCTTCAGCAGTTCGGCGCAATCGGCCATCAGGCTGTCATAGGTTTCGCCGACCCGATACCATTCCAGCATGGTGAATTCGGGATGGTGCAAGGGGCCGCGCTCGCGGTTGCGCCAGACGGCGCCCAGGCTGAAGATCCGCCGCTCGCCGGCGGCAAGCAGCTTCTTGCAGGCGAACTCCGGCGAGGTGTGGAGATAAAGCGGCCGGCGCGCGCCGTCGGCGCCGATCGCCTCGGTGGCGAAGGCTGAGAGATGCGCCTCGTTGCCGGGCGAAATCTGCAATGCCGCCGTCTCGACCTCGATGAAGTCGCGCTCGCCAAACCAGCCGCGCATTGCGGCAGCTATGGCGTTGCGGGCCATCAGCCGCGGCCGGCGGTCGGCGTGAACATCCGGCGTCCACCAGGGCGAAGCGTCAGTCATGGGTTTGCCGGGCAACGGAATTGCTGACAGGGCTGGCGGTTCGGGCCAAGATGCGCTACGGCGACGGCTCTCGCAGCCGATTTGCGCCGAACGATCGTTTCAGGCCAACGAAGTCTAGGATTGAAAACCGTGGTGAAGGTCATCGCCAGTTCGCTCCGTAAAGGCAATGTCGTCGACAAGGACGGCAAGCTTTACGTGATCCTCTTTGCCGAAAACATCCACCCTGGCAAGGGTACGCCGGTCACCCAGCTCGACATGCGCCGCATCTCCGACGGGGTGAAGGTTTCGGAGCGCTACCGCACCACCGAGCAGGTCGAGCGCGCCTATGTCGAGGAGCGCGAGCACACCTTCCTCTACGCCGACGCCGAGGGGTATCACTTCATGAACCCGGAAAGCTACGACCAGGTCGCGGTGCCGGAAAGCGTGGTCGGCGACATGGCGCCCTACCTGCTCGAAGGCATGGCGGTGCAGATCTCGCAGTTCAACGGCATCGCCATAGCCCTGGTGCTGCCGCAGCGCGCTACTTTCGAAGTGGTCGAGACGGAGCCGACGACCAAAGGCCAGACGGCGTCCTCGTCATACAAGCCGGCCGTGCTTTCCAACGGCGTGCGCACGCTGGTGCCGCCGCACATCGCGCCGGGCACCCGCGTGGTGGTGATGACGGCTGACGGTGCTTATGTGGAGCGGGCGAAGGACTGACGCGCGAGCGCTTCCGTCCTGGTTGATCCGTTGCATTGCCTTCTGCGGCCGCTGGCTCGATAGTCCTGCCGATGTGGCAGACCTTTGTGACCTACTGGCCTCTGATCCTTGTGATCATTCCGATGCTGATGGCCGCCATCGGCATCGTCCACGCAATCATGACCAAGGAAGACGTGCGCGCCGCCACCGGCTGGGTCGGCGTGATGATCTTGTCGCCGTTCCTTGGCGCGATCATCTATGCCATTGCCGGCATCAACCGCATCCGCCGCGCCACGATCAGCGCCATGCGGCCCGTCGCCGGTGAAGCCGAGACAGCCAAACACGACCACGACATTGCGCTCGAAGCACTCATTTCAGCCGAATTCGGCCAGCGCTTTGCCGGCCTGAAGACGCTAGGCGACAGGGTGGCGCGGCGCGCACTGACGTCGGCAAACGCGATCACGATCCTCAGGACCGGCGACGAAGCTTACGCAGCAATGTGCCGGGCGATAGACAGTGCACAGCGCAGCATTCTGCTCGAGACCTACATCTTCGACAATGACGAGATCGGACGACGTTTTGTCGGATCGCTGGCCGGAGCGGTCCGGCGCGGTGTGACGGTTCGCGTGCTGATCGATGCGGTGGGCGTGCGCTATTCCGTGCCCAGCATTCTTGGGACACTCCGGGAAGCCGGCGTCACCGTCGATCTGTTCAACGGCAACATCGTCATGGGCCTGAGACTTCCCTATGCGAATTTGAGGACGCACAGGAAAATCCTGATCGTCGACGGCGCGGTGGCATTCACCGGAGGCATGAACATCCGCAAGGGGTTCTCGGCTGAATTCGCTGGCACTGCCAGCTCGGCGGATACGCATTTCCAGGTCACGGGGCCGGTCGTGGCCGACCTGTTCGCGGTTGCCGCCGAGGACTGGCGTTTTGCCGGCAACGAGGCGCTCAAGGACGAGGTCTGGCACGTGGCAAAGCCCTCGCCGCCTCCCGGTCAGCCGATCCTGGTGCGGGCGGTGGCGTCGGGGCCGGATGCCAGCATCGAAACCAACCACAAGCTGCTGATGGGCGCATTTTCCGTCGCCCGCAAATCGATCCGCATCATGTCGCCCTATTTCCTGCCGGACCGGGAATTTGTCAGCGCGCTGGTCACGGCTGCCCGGCGCGGCGTCGAGATCGACATCGTCGTGCCCGCGGTCAACAATCTCTTCCTGGTCGGCCGCGCCATGACGGCGCAATACGACCAGGTGCTGAAGCACTATTGCCGCGTCTGGCGCCATGAAGGGTCGTTCGACCATTCGAAGCTGTTGTCGGTCGATGGCGTGTGGGCCTATGTCGGCTCCTCCAACCTCGACGCCCGGTCGCTGCGGCTGAATTTCGAAATCGACCTGGAGGTGCTGGATACCGGCTTTGCCGCCGAGATCGAGGGGCGCATCGGAGCGGCAATCGCTTCCGCCAAACCCGTCACACTCGCAACCCTAAGAGCGCGGCCATTTGTCATCCGGGTTTTTGACCGGTTGTTATGGCTGGGATCGCCCTATCTTTAGAATCAGGACAGATTGAACGCAGGCCTATGGATATAAACGGACGCAGCCTTCCTGAAACCGTGCTCCTGTCGATCCGCGGCAGGAAAGCGCGCAAGGCGAACGCGACGCCGCGCAAGCACATTGAAGGGGCCCAGATGGTGGTCGCCTCCTACAACGTCCACAAATGCATCGGCACCGACCGCAGGTTCGACCCCGAACGGACCGCCCGCGTCATCCGCGAGATCGGCCCCGACGTCATCGCGCTGCAGGAAGCCGACAACCGATTCGGCGACCGCGCCGGGCTGCTCGATCTTGCCCGGATCGAACACGAAACCGGGCTGGTGCCGGTGCCGGTTTCCGGAAGCGGCAAGGGCCATGGCTGGCGTGGCAACGTGCTTTTGTTCAAGCGCGGCACGGTGCGCGACGTCCATCAGATCAAGCTTCCGGGACTGGAGCCCCGCGGCGCGCTGGTTGCCGAGATCGACCTCGACGAAACGCGCACTCTGCGCGTCATCGCCGCGCATCTCGGCCTGTTGCGCCGCTCGCGCTCGGAGCAGGCCCGCGTCGTGCTCGACATCATGAGCAACCAGGATGAAAGGCCGACCTTGCTGCTCGGCGACCTCAACGAATGGCGGCTGGGCAACCGCTCGGCGCTCAAGACGCTGCACGCCACCTTTGGTTTCACGCCGGCGGCGGTGCCGACTTTCCCCTCAGGCCTGCCGGTACTGGCGCTCGACCGGATCATGGCCAACCGGCACGGCATGGTCTCGTCGGTGGAAGCTCATGATACGCCGCTGTCGCGGGTTGCGTCGGATCATTTGCCGCTGACGGCGTTTGTCAGCCTGTAACTCATCCGTCCCGCAGCCAGACCAGCATCTCACCGGGTTCACGGTTGTCCCAGGCAAAGTACGGGACGGCGGTGATTTTCGTTTCGCTCACCGCCGGCGGATCGGTGCGATAGAGCCCGGTTTCCCAGTTTTCCTGAGCTTCCTTGCTGGCAAGTGCCGAAAGCGTGACGATGCCGCCGAGCAGGTTCGGCTCGGCATGCGCCTCGATTTTTGCCGTTCGCGGCAGAGCGATCCGATGCAACTGGCCGGCATTGTCGGTCTCCTCGACGCAATAGATCAGCGGACCGCGCGCAAGTGCGACGCGGCCGATGTCCTGACGCACCTCCGGATTGGCGAACAGACGGGCGATCGACATTTCGAGATCGAGTTCGACCCGGTCGCCCTGGCGCCACTCGCGCCGGATCGCGGCATAGCCGTCGCTGGTGATGCCGTCCAGATCGACCGCGGCGCCGTTGATCTTGAGCGCCGCCTTGCCGCACCAGGACGGGACGCGCAGGTGCAAGGTGAATTCCGCCGGAGCGTCGGCTTCGATCCGGATCGAGACCGCGCCATCCCAGGGATAATTGCTGGTCTGAATCAGACTGACCGCCCGGTTCGATATGTCGAAGCGCGCGGTGCTGTCGCCGTAGAGATGAACGGCCAGCGCGTCGTCCGACAGGCTGTAGAAATAGCTGCCGATGGAGGCGACCATGCGGCCGATATTGGGCGGGCAACAGGGGCAGCGATGCCATTTCCAGCGATTGTGCCTGCCCCGGCTCTCCAACGGGTTCTCGTAGAAGAACAGCGAGCCGTCGAGCGACAGGCCGGAGATCGAGCCGTTGTAGAGTGCCCGCTCCATCATGTCGGCGTAGCGGGCGTTGGGACCCATGCCGAGCATGCGGCTGGCCCAGAACACGAGGCCGACCGAGGCGCAGGTCTCGGCATAGGCGGTTTCGTTGGGCAGATCGTAGTCGCTGGTAAAGCCCTCATTGTGCGCCGATGGCCCGAGGCCGCCGGTGATATAGAGGTTTTTGGTGGTGAGATCGTTCCAGAGCCGGTCGAGCGCTACCCTGAGCGTATCGTCGCCATATTCGGTGGCGATGTCGGCCATGCCGGAATAGAGGTACATCGCCCTGACCGCATGGCCGACGACCTTGTCCTGCTCGCGCACCGGCTTGTGCGACTGGTTGTACTCATAAGTCTTGAAATGATAGGCCTTCGGGTCGGCGCCGCGCGCACGCGCCTCCTCGTCGAAATAATGCGGCTGCTGCCCGCGCTGGTCGATGAAATACCTGGCCAGGTCCATGTATTTCTGCTCGCCGGTCGCCCGCGCCAGCTTGACCAGCGCCAGCTCGATCTCCTCATGGCCGCAATAGCCCTTCTTCTTGCCCGGCTCCGGACCGAAGGTGTCGGCGATATGGTCGACGTAGCGGCACATGATATCCAGCAGCTTGCGCTTGCCGGTGGCCTGGTAGTAGGCGACCGCGCCTTCGATCAGATGGCCGGCGCAATAGAGCTCGTGGCAATCGCGCAGATTGGTCCAGCGCTTGCCGGGCTGGATGCGCTGGTACCAGCTGGAGAGATAACCGTCTTCCTGCTGCAGTCTGCCGTAGAGGTCGATGACGGCATCGATCTTCGTCTCGAGTGCCGCATTCTTGCGCCGGTAGAGCGAATAGGCCGCGGTCTCGATGGTCTTGCCCCAATCGGAGTCCCAGAACATCTGCGTCGTCACCGTCGAGCCGGTGAAGCCGGGGCTGGCCGCCTCGTCGGGCGACGGCGAATGGAACGGAATGACGACGCCCGGCGAGGGCCGGTCCGGGTCGATCTGCTCCAGCATGCGCGCCTCGACGCAGCGCTCGTAGAGGATGTCGGCGGTGCGCGACGCCACGGCATCGACACGGTCGCCCCAGAAGCCGCGGACATCGACCTGCGGCACCGGCAGTGGGCGGAAGGCGAGTTTGCCGGGCTTGGCGGATGGTTGAACGGTCATCGTGTCACTCCGTTGGATATTGGTCATTTCACGGCGGGTCATTTCACCGCGCCGGCCATCAGGCCGCGGATGTAGAAGCGCTGCAGCAACAGGAAGAGCACCAGGCACGGCACCATCATCACGGTGACGCCCGCCTGCACCGCGCCCCAGTCGATGGCGCCGAAGCGGCCCGACTGAAGTGCGGTCATCATGATCGGCAGCGTGAATTTGGACTGGTCGGTCATCAGCACGAGTGCGGCCAGGAATTCGTTCCAGGCGCCGAGGAAGGCGAACAGCGCGATGGTGACGATGCCCGGCCAGACCAGCGGCAGCATCACCTTCAACAGCATGGTGACGTTGTTGGCGCCATCCATGCGCGCGGCCTCCTCGATCTCGCGCGGCACCGCGTCGAAGGCGTTGCGCATCATGAAGATCGAGAACGGCAGTTGCAGCGTGACGTAGACCAGGACCAGCCCGGTCAGCGTGTTGTGCAGGCCGACCTTGGTCAGCACCAGGAAGATCGGCGTCAGGATCGACTGGAACGGGATCATGATCGTCGACAGGATGACGATGAAGAGCACATCCTTCATCGGAAAGCGGAAGCGCGAAAAGCCGTAGCCGGCGAGCACGCTGACGATCACCGACAGGATCACCGTCATCGAGGCGACATAGAGGCTGTTTTGCGCCGGCAGCCAGAGGCCGTCGCCAAAGGTGTCGAGCGTGCGGTAGTTCTCGACCGAGAAGCCGGTCGTCGGCCATGGCGGCAGCGGCGGCTGGCGCGCCTCCTGGGCCGGCTTGAAGGTCGACAGCACGGCCCAGACGATCGGCGCGATGAACAGCACTGAGGCGATCATGCCGGTCGAATGCTCGGCGATCCTGAGCCAGAGGCGGCTGCTGCGGCTTCTTGCCTGCGCCATCAGTCGATGCCCTCCGGCTTGCGCAGCAGCCAGAGCTGAACCAGGCTGAGCGCCACCAGTATGGCCAGCAGGATCATCGACAGCGCCGCACCATAGCCGAGCTTGAACGAGACGAAGGACTGGTTGAAAATCCAGTACACGGCGGTCAGCGTCTGGTTGCGCGGGCCGCCGCGCAGGATGATGTAGAACTGGTCGAAGGCGAGGATCGAGCCGGCGATCGACAGGATCAGCGCCAGCGCCAGCGTGCGGCGCATCAGCGGCAGGGTGATGGCGCGAAAGCGCGCGAACGGCCCTGCCCCGTCGATCATCGCCGCTTCCTGCAGATCGGTCGGGATCGACTGCAGGCCGGTCATCAGGATGATCATGGTGAAGCCCGCCACCTTCCACACGACCATGGCGATGATCGACCAGAAGGCCGGCTGGAACGTCGCCAACAGGTTGAACTTTTTCGCGGTCAGGCCGAAATCGTAGGCGGCCGGGCTGAACAGGCCGGAATCGACATTGAGCAGCCACGACCACAGCAGGCTGGCCGAGGCGAAGCCGACGACCGCCGGCATGAAGAAGGATGTCCGGTAAAAGCCGGTCAGCCGCCTGGGCTTTTCGATGAACAGCGCCAGCGGAAAGGCGACGGCGAAGATCACGATGGTGACGATCACGGTGTAGTAGGCGGTGAAGCTCAGCGCGTTCCAAAAACGGTTATCGCGCAGGATCGCCCGGTAATTGTCGAAGCCGATATAAAAATGCTCGCCCATCAGCGGCCAGTTGTGCAGCGACATCCACGCGGTCATGCCGAGCGGGATGATGAAGAAGACGACGACCAGTGCCACTGCCGGCGCGACATAGAGCAGGCCGATCCACTGCCGGCGGCCGGCGCCGACGAGTTTTCTGGCGCGTGGCGGGGTGGTGGTGATGGCGGTCATTTACCCTCCCCCTTGTGGGGAGGGTCGCTGCGCAGCAGCGGGGTGGGGGTGCGGCGCCGGCCCCCCACCCGAACCTGCGGTCCGACCTCCCCACAAGGGAGAGGTAGGGCGTCGGTGCGATGATTGAGAATGCCAGGGGTCATGCTGCTCTTCCGTTGGATCTCGTAGGGCGGTGGGACACACCTCCCCACCCCGCTGCTGCGCAGCGACCCTCCCCACAAGTGGGAGGGTAAGGAGCGCCGGCCGCCCGTCCAGGGAGACGGATCGGGCGGCCGGATCAGGACCTGCGACGGCAGGGGCGTCATGCGCCCTCGCCGCCGGCCAGTCCTTATTTCTGCGCCTGGTCGATGATCGACTGCATGGTCTCCTGCGCATTGGCGATGGCGCCATCGACGTCGTCGCCGAAGACGACCTCGTTGATCATCTGCGTCCACGGACCGTTGGCCGAGTTGATCAGGTCGTTGAACACCACGGAATAGGGCGTGCGGCCCTTGGCCATGGCTTCGGCGGCGATCTGGTAGCGCGGATCGAGATCTTTCAGCGCCTCCTTGGCGATGTCGCCGCGCACCGGCAGGCTGCCGTATTTGGCCAGGATGGTCTGGCCTTCGAGCGAATAGGCGAAGTCGAGAAACTCCTTCACCACAGCGAGCTTCTTGGTGCCCTTGGTGACGACGAAATTGTCGCCGCCGGCAAACGAAGACCAGCCGCTGTCCTTGCCCGGCAGGAAGGTGACGCCATAGTCGATATCCGGATACTGCGTGTTGAGCGCGCCGATGGCGAAGGCGCCGGACGGCGAAATGCCGATATTGCCGGTGGCGAAGGCGGCAAAGAAGTTGGCGCCGGTGTCGGTCTGCGCGCCGGCCGGCACCAGATCCTTCTTGACCATCGAGCGGTAGAGGTCGATGGCGCCGCGCAGCTGCGGGCTGTCCAGCGTCGCCTTCGAGCCGTCCTCGGAGAGGATGTCGCCGCCCGAGGCCCAGATCAGCGGCGTGAAGGTGAAGATGTTGCAGCCGCCGCAATTGCCGGAGAAGTAGAAGCCCTTGATGTCGCCGCCGAGCGCGTTGACCTTTTCGGCATCGGCCTCGATCTCGGCCCAGTTGGCCGGCCCCTTGTCGGGATCGAGCCCCGCCTGCTTGAACAGCTTCTTGTTCCAGATCAGCACCGAGGCGTCGGCCGAGAACGGCAGCCCGTAAATGTGGTCCTTGTAGGTGCCGGTCTTGACATGCGCCGGCGACAGGCTGGCGAAATAGGGCAGCGATTTCGCCCAGTCGGTGATGTCTTCGAGCTGGCCGGCGGCGGCAAAGGACGGCGTGTAGATCAGGTCGAGCGACAGCGCGTCGGGCGCCGTGCCGCCGGCGGCGGCGGCGCCATATTTCGGGATGATCTCGGCATTGGGAATGATGTCCAGCTTGACCTGGTTCTCATGGCCCTTGTTGAAGGCATCGACGATGCGCGGCATGAAGTTCGAGCCGTCGGCGCGAACCCAGATGTTGGCGGTGTCGGCGGCCATTGCAGGCAAGGCAATGATGCTCGCGGCGAGCGCGAACCCGGTAATCACGGTTTTCATGGTTTTCCTCCTCATGGTTCTGTTCTCCTCCCTGTTGCGGCGCAGATCGCGCCGCGCGTTCTCCTAGCCGCCCAATGGACGGCCGCATGACTGACGCACCACCAGCCGGCACGGCAGTTTTCGAATGCCCGGCGCGGCGGGTTGGCCGCCGACGAGCGAAAGCAGTGTGAGGCCGGCCTCGCGGCCGAGCGCTGCCAGGTTCATGTCGACCGAGGTCAGCGGCGGGCGGGTCGCCTCGGCCACGATCTCCCAATTGTCGAAGCCGATGACGCCGACATCGCCAGGCACGCCTAAGCCGCGCTCGCGCAGCGCATCGATCACGCCGCGCGCGATCTGGTCGTTGCCGCAGAACACGGCGTCGGGTTTCTCCCCCTTGTTGTTGAAGAGCGTTGGGCCGTCGAACAGCTTTCCGACGGCTTCATGCCCCCAGGCTTCCGACCACGAGCCGAGCAAGGGCTCGGTCACCGGCAGGCCGTGCGCGGCCAGCACATCGCGAAAAGCCTGTGCCCGCTCATTCACCACGGCAAAACTTTCGGGACCGCTGACATGGGCGATGCGCCGCCGCCCGAGGCGGCAAAAATGCTCGACCGCCAGCCGCGCGCCGCCGGCATCGTCGGAGACGAAGGCGATGGCATCGGGATCGGGCTGGCTGAAGGCGTAGATGACGGGCACGCCGAGATTGGCGAGGTCGACCGGCAAATGGCGGTCGATGCGCTTGCCGCTGGCGATTATGCCGTCGATGCGCTTGTCCAGCATCGCCTCGACATGCAGCTGCGCCAGCCGCGGATCGTCCTCGACATTGCACATGAACACCGACACGCCGGCATCGACCAGCGCGTCCGAAATGCCCGACATGACCGGCAGCGAAAAGCGGCCATAGGTATCGTTGGTCAACAGGCCGACGGTAAAGGAGCGGCGCCGCAGCAGGCTCTGCGCCAGGCTGTTGGGACGAAAGCCCAGCCGCTGCGCCGTCTCGCGAATGCGCTGCCGCGTCTCGGCCGTCATCCGCCCCTGCCCGTTCAGCGCCTTCGACGCGGTGGCCACACTGACGCCAGCCATCGCCGCCACTTCACGCAGGGTGATGGGTTGTTTGGCGGGTGCTGGCGACGTGTCGGAGGGCATTGGTCGGGAATAAGTCTCGGATTGGGAAAAGGTTTTCTCTTACGGCTCGTTACCTGTCGAGGTGGACATCGGCGGTTGCGGCGGGGTTTGGGAAAAGGTTTTCTCAGAGGGAGATTAGGATGAGAATTTGGGTATGGCAAGTGGGTGTGGGGAGTGGAGACGCGCGATCGACGAGGTTCTTCTTCATGACCGCGTCGCGCAGAAGGGTGATTGTTGAGCAGATATTCTGATGTCGCCTTTTGGGGCCGGAAGCGGACTTGCGGCTTGGAGGCTTGGAATGTGAGAAGCGGACGTTCAGGCGCCGCCATGCATCGACGCCCTCTGACCCATCTCGGAAGTCGGCCGGATAGACTCCAGGCCAGATGACCAATACAATCCCAGATGCCGGGTTTCTGAAAGTATTCAACCCACATGGCCGAGATTCGAGCCCAACGCCGCCTTGCCGCGATTCTAGCTGCTGATGTCGTTGGCTTTTCGCGCCTCATGGAGCACGACGAGGCTGGCACACTGGCCGCTCTCAAAGCGCGGCGGCGCGATGTTCTGGTTCCATTGGTTGCCCGGTACCACGGCCGCGTGGTCAAGGTGATGGGCGACGGTGTGCTGGTGGAATTTGGCAGTGCGGTTGATGCCGTCCAATGCGCCGTCGAACTGCAGAAGGGTTTTACCGGGGCCAACGAGAGCGTGGCCGAGCCCTACCGCATCGTCCTGCGTATCGGCATCAATCTGGGCGACGTCATCGTAGAGGGCAGCGATCTCTATGGCGACGGTGTCAACGTGGCAGCCCGGCTGGAGGGTCTGGCTGAGCCCGGGGGCATCTACGTCTCCGCCACCGTGCACGATCATGTCACCGGTAAGCTGACATTGGCGTTCGACGATCTCGGCGAGCACGCGCTCAAGAATATCGCAAAGCCGGTGCAGGTTTACCGCGCCGGAACAGGCGGGACCGGCAAACACGCGGTGCAACCGGTGCATCAACTCCCGGATAAACCATCGATCGCGGTTCTGCCCTTTGTCAACATGAGCGGCGATCCTGAGCAGGAGTACTTTTCCGACGGCATCACCGAGGACATTATCACCGACCTTTCGAAGGTGTCCGGGCTCTCCGTGGTCGCGCGTAATACCGTCTTTACCTTCAAGGGCAAGGCGGTATTGATCGAGGAAGTGGCGAAGAAGCTGAATGTTGCCTACGTCCTGGAGGGAAGTGTACGCAAGGCTGGAGGACGGGTGCGCATCACGGCTCAGCTAATCAATGGTCTTGGCGGTGACCATACCTGGGCCGAGCGATATGACCGGACGCTGGACGATATCTTCAAACTGCAGGACGAGATTTCCAAGACCATAGTCGATGTCCTCAAAGTGAAGCTGTTGCCCGAAGAACTGGAGACTATTACAAACCGCTCGACCGACAACCCAGAGGCTTACGAGACGCTGTTGATGGGCAGGTCGTTCCTCAACAGGGGAGTCGAGACGAAGTTTATCAAAACAGCGCAGCGACTGTTTGCTAGAGCTGTTGAAGTTGACCCAAATTATGCGCGCGCTTATGCCGCTTTGGCTGATTGTGAGTGGCTTCTGTTAACTTGCAACGATCCCGACGCCAGCTTCGAGGCAGTCCTTTCCAACAGCTCACGGGCGCTGGAACTTGAGCCAGGTCTCGCCGACGCCCATGCATCACGTGGCGGGGCCTTGTTCGTAAATGGCCGGTATGCCGAGGCGGAAGTCGAGTTCGAGCGAGCTTTAGAATTAGACGCTAGCTCTTCCGATACCTATTTCGCTTACGGCCGGAATTGTTTCATTCAAGGTCAATACGAGAAAGCTGCCGGTCTGTACCAGCGTGCTGTATCGTTGTCACCCGATGACTATCGGGTCTGGACCAATCTAGGGATGGTCAATGTTTCACTCGGCCGCAGCGACGACGCCAAGGAAGCAGCAAGGCAAGGTGTGCTGCGAGTGGAAAAGGAAGTCAAAGCGCATCCCGACAATGCCACCGCGCTATGTTACGGTGCCGCAATGCTGGCAGAAATTGGCGAGATTGAACGCGCGCTGTCGTGGGCCTCTCGTGGGGAAATGTTCGCCGGAGACAACATTCCGGTTCAGTACAACTTAGGCTGTTTTTATGCGAAGCTGGGCAAGACGGAGCAGGCTATCGATTGCCTTGAACGTCAGCTAACTGCATCACATGCTTACCTCGTTTTGCGCGTGCCTTGGATGCGTCAAGATAGCGACCTCGACTCGCTCCGCGCTCATCCCCGTTATATCGCGCTTGTCAATCGGATGGTGGCCCAAATAACCGCGACTGGGGCTCGAATATCAGCAGGCCACGAGGGAGTGAAGCATTGACCCTGAATATGATGCCCAGAAAATGAGTTGGTTGAGGGCAGGTCCGTTCCAGGCGCAACTACGCCCTCAAGCGCGGTCGCCGGTAATGTCCGCTGTCAGGTGGTGGCACAAGTCAACTTTAACGGCCGACATGGGGCGCAAAGCAGCCTTCCGCAGCGTCGAAGTCAAAGAACTTGGGGGCAGAACCTGCCATTCACCACGCTCAGCTTCATGATCCAAACAGTCCCTGCGGTCAAATGCGATGGCGGAGCGCGTCGATGATCACCGCCATTGCAGGGGAGAGCTGCCGCCTGCTTGGATAGTAGAGGTGATAGCCGGCAAATGGCGGGCTCCAGTCGTCAAGCACGAGCCTGAGGCGTCCCTCGGCGATGTGGTGGCTGACGAGGTTTTCCGGGACATAGGCGATGCCAAAACCGCTTGTCGCAGCCTCGATCATGGGAATGGACGAATTGAAGGTGAGTTGGCCTTCCACCCGCACACGAAGGTCGCGGCCATCCCTGGCGAATTCCCAGGCATACAATCCACCGAACGTCGCCTGCCGCATATTGATGCAGTCGTGATCGACCAGGTCCTGGGGCGCGGTCGGAACCGGATGGCGGGAAAAGTAGTCCGGCGAAGCCACGGCCACGAGCCTCCAATCCGGCCCGATGCGCACTGCGATCATGTCCCGGTCGATGCTCTCGCCAAGCCGCACGCCTGCATCGAAGCGCTCCTCCACAATGTTCTTCATGCCGTTGTCGCTGTAGAGCTCGACCCGCACGTCTGGATTGTCGTTGAGCAAGGGCTGGAGCTTCGGCCAGACGGTCGTCTGGAGCGCATGGTCGGACAGGGTGATGCGGACCGTTCCGGAGGGCTTGTCGCGAAAGGCCACCAGGCTTGCGAGGTCGGATTCGATTTCCTCGAAGCGGGGAACAAGAGATTGGAATAGTCGCTCGCCGGCCTCGGTCGGAGAGACGCTCCGCGTCGTACGCGTCAGCAGGCGGACGCCAAGGCGAGCTTCAAGCTCCTTGATTGTCGAACTCAGGGTCGACTGCGAGGTTCCGAGCTTTGCCGCCGCCCTGGTGAAGCTGCGCTCCCGGGCGACCGCCACGAACCAGAGCAGATCCTTCATGCCATCGCGCTGCACAGGGCACCTCCCGTCGGACATTCATATCATGAGCAGATAAGTCCATGCGGATTGCTTAGTCTACTTAAATGGGTTCCCCTGCAATATCTTCCAGCAGCGACGGGAATTTGCGGCTGATCCGTCCGGCGCTTTGCCAGGATGCCAATCATGGAAACCACATACGACACAAGGCTTGTTGAAAACCGCGCCGCATGGGGCGCGGTGTTGTCGATGGCGCTGTGTGTTTTCGTGCTCATCGCATCGGAATTCATGCCCGTCAGCCTGCTGTCGCCGCTAGCGGCCGATCTCGGCATCACCGAGGGCCGGGCGGGACAGGCGATCTCGATTTCGGGCGCTTTCGCCGTCGTGACCAGCCTGCTGGTCGCCGGCCTCACGCGCCACATCGACCGCCGACTGGTCGTGACCGGCTTCACCCTCCTCCTCATCGTGTCCGGTCTGGCTGTCACCTTCGCGCCGAACTACGCGTTGCTCATGGTCGGCCGGGCGCTGCTCGGCATCGCGATCGGTGGCTTCTGGTCGATGTCGACCGCGATCGTCATGCGCCTCGTGCCGCAAGACATGGTTCCGAAGGGTCTCGCCATGCTGAACGCCGGCAATGCCATTGCGGCCACCATCGCCGCGCCGCTGGGCAGTTTTCTTGGCGCCTCTGTCGGCTGGCGCGGCGCTTTCTTCCTCGTCGTGCCGTTTGGCCTCCTGGCGCTGGCCTGGCAGTGGACAAGCCTGCCGGCGCTGCCGCCGCGCCGCAGGAATCGTGCCGGCAATCCGCTGGCGCTGCTCGGCCGTCTTCCCGTCGCCACCGGCATGGCGTCGATCATGATGCTGTTCATGGGCCAGTTCGCGCTCTTCACCTATCTGCGGCCCTTCCTCGAGAACGTCACCCGGCTCGACATCGCCGCCCTCTCGGCGGTCCTGCTGGCGATGGGGCTGGCCGGGGTGCTCGGCACATGGTGCGTCGGCCGGCTTCTGCGCACGCGTCTGTTCAGCATCCTCACCGTCATCCCGCTGGTCATGGCTGCGCTGGCCGCCGCGCTCATCGCGCTCGGTGCACTCCCGGGTCCCACAGCGCTGCTGCTCGTTGCCTGGGGCTTCTTCGGCATGGCCGCGCCGGTTGGTTGGGGCACGTGGCTCAGCCGAACATTGCCGAACGACGCGGAGGCCGGCGGCGGGTTGCAGGTAGCCGTGATCCAGCTCGCCATCACCGGCGGCGCCGCGATCGGCGGCACGCTGTTCGATACGGCCGGCTGGTGGGCACCGTTCACTCTGGGCGCGCTGCTGCTCTGCGGATCGGCGCTCGCCGCCCTCGCCGCAGCGCATATGGCCCGGAGGTCTTTGCCATGACGATCGAACGTGCGCCGCTCAGCCGCCGGACATTGCTCGGCGTCGCGCTCGCGGTGGCGGCCCTGCCTCGCACAGCCGCCAGCCAGGAAAGCCAATCTCCCGTCAGCCAGGAGCCCACCGAAATGAAGATCAGGATGGTTTTCAACGGCCGCATCATGACCGCCACGCTCTACGACAATCCCTCGGCGCGCGACTTCTTCTCCATGCTGCCGCTCGAGCTCGAGATCGATGACTACGCCCATAACGAGAAGATCGCCTATCTGACACGCAAGCTGACCGAGGAGGGAAGCGGCCCGTTCGCCGACGAGCAGCCCTATGACCTGTGCTATTTCATGCCCTGGGGCAACCTGGCCATGTTCTACGCCGACTACCGCCATCCCGGGCTGATCAGGCTTGGCCGCTTCGACGAGGGCGAGCAGGCCCTGCACATTCGGGGCAAATTCCCGCTTCGCATCGAACGCATTTGAGGACGCAAAGGAGATCACCATGGACATTCTTCGCGCCGGCACCAGGCCTTCCGGCAAGGGACCATCTGACTGGTTCACCGGAACGGTGCGGATCGATCCGCTCTTCAATCCCTTCGACGCCGAGCGGGTTCAAGGCGCACAGGTGACCTTCGAGCCCGGCGCCCGCACCGCCTGGCACACGCATCCGCTCGGCCAGACGCTGATCGTCGTCTCCGGCCTGGGCCGCGTGCAGCGCGAAGGTGGCCCGGTCGAGGAAATCCATCCGGGCGATGTCGTCTGGTTCGCGCCCGGCGAAAAGCACTGGCACGGCGCGTCGCCTCAGACCGCCATGACCCACATCGCCCTCCAGGAGGTCAAGGACGGCAAGGTCGTGGACTGGCTGGAACATGTCAGCGACGCCGACTACGGCACCTGATCTTCTCCCCTCGAAAGGAACCAACATGCTTGCAACCGTTCTTCACAAACCGGGCGACATACGCTGCGAGGAAATCGCCGATCCGAAAATCATGCGGCCGACGGACGCCATCATCAAGCTGTCGGCAAGCTGCATCTGCGGCTCGGACCTGTGGCCCTATCGCGGGCTGCAGCCGGTCGCCGGGCCGATGCATATGGGCCACGAATATTGCGGCATCGTCGTCGAGGTCGGCGCAGAGGTGCGCACGGTCCGCCCCGGCCAGTTCGTCGTCGGGTCGTTCTGCCTCTCGGACAACACCTGCCCGCATTGCCGCTTCGGCTTCCAGTCGTCTTGTGTGCAGCGCGAGTTCATGTCGGGCGCGCAGGCGCCTTACGCCCGCGTACCGCTGGCCGATGGCACACTGGTCGCCACCGCCGAGGTGCCGCCGGCCGAACTCATCCCTGACCTGCTGGCTGTGTCCGATGTGCTCGGCACCGGCTGGTATGCGGCCGACGCAGCCGAGGTCCGCGAAGGATCGACGGTGGTCGTGGTCGGCGATGGTGCGGTCGGCCTGATGGGCGTGCTTGCGGCCAAGGAGATGGGCGCCGAGCGCATCATCGCCATGAGCCGGCACGCCAGCCGCCAAAAGCTCGCCCGTGAGTTCGGCGCCACCGAAATCGTCGCTGAGCGCGGCGAGGAAGGCGTGGCCCTCATCAAGGAACTCACCAAGGGCGTCGGCGCGGACTCCGTGCTGGAATGCGTCGGCACGGGAGAATCCTTCGACCAGGCGCTGGCCTGCTCCCGCCCCGGCGGCACCATCGGCTATGTCGGCGTGCCGCATGGCGTGAACTTCGACGGCCAAAAACTATTCTTCGGCCAGAAACGAATGCTGGGCGGCCCGGCGCCGGTGCGCCGTTTCCTGCCCGACCTGATGGACCGTGTGCTGCAAGGTCGGATCAAGCCCGGCAAGGTCTTCGACCTCAAGCTGCCGCTGGCCGAGGTCGCTGAAGGCTACCGCGCCATGGACGAGCGTCGCGCCATCAAGGTCATGCTTTCGGTGTGAGCAAAGATCGGGCGGACGGCCTGTGCGCACCCACAACTCAGAAAAGGGACAACATATGACGATGAGATTGAAGATTGCCGCCCTTGCGCTTGCGCTTTCGGTCGCCACGCCGGCTTTCTCGCAAGAATCCGCGATCATCGGCGCATGGCGCATGATTTCGCTCGAGGCCGGCGCCGAGGGAAACCTGAAGCCCGTGCCATATTCCGGCCAGGTCATCTTCACCGGGGCCGGCACCCTCTCTGTGCAGGCGCAGAACCCCGACGCCAAGGCGCCGGACACGCCTTACACGGCGAATGGCTACGAAGCCTATTACGGGCCGGTCGCCATCAACGACCAGGACAAGACCTTCGTCATCACCATCGAGTCCTCCCTGGTCCGCGACCTCGTCGGCAAGAGCATGAAACGCAAATTCGAGGTCTCGGACAACAAACTGGTCCTCACGCCTGACAACCCGGCCGAAGGCTGGCGCGTGACCTACGAACGCTACTGATCCGAACAGTTGGGCTGCCGATGGCCAAAATGGCGCGGATTCCAGACCGAGATGGCGTCATGGCGGAGCTGGTGCCGATCATGGCGGCCGTCTTCGCCGGCTTCCTGCTGATCGGCCTGGCGCTACCCGTCCTGCCGCTGCATCTTCACCAGCAGCTCGGCTTCGGCCCCTTCGCAGTCGGGCTAGTGACGGGCAGCCAGTTCGTCGCCTCGATGCTGTCGCGCATCGGGGCTGGCAACTATGCCGATGGGCGCGGCGGCAAGCGCGCCGTCGTCGTCGGCCTCGTTGCCGCTGCCCTTGCCGGGCTATTTTACCTCGGCTCGCTGGCATTGCTCGACCGGCCGGTAGCGTCCGCATCGGCGCTGTTCGCCGGACGGGCGGTGCTGGGCGCGTCCGAGAGCTTCATCATCACCGGCGGCGTCGCCTGGGGCCTCTCCGTTGCGGGCGGACAGAACTCCGGAAAAGTCATAGCATGGGTGGGCACGGCGATGTTTGCGGCGCTCGCGCTGGGGGCGCCGGTCGGATCTGCGCTTTATGCGGCGAGCGGTTTCACCGCGATCGCGCTCGCGACGATCCTCCTGCCGCTGGCGACGCTGCTTGCCATCCTGCCGATGCGCGGCACCGGCGCCGCCGCGGGCAGCGTGCCGCAGTCATGGAGGAGCGTGGCGAAAGCGGTCTGGCTTCCTGGCGTCGGAGCTGCTTTCAGCAGCCTCGGCTATGGTGCTATTCTGGGCTTCGGCGCCCTGCTCTTCGCCGAGCGGGGCTGGCAGCCGGTATGGCTTCCGTTCACGGCCTATGCCGCGTCGCTGATCGTGGCAAGGCTGTGCTTCGGCCACCTGCCCGACAGGCTTGGGGGCGCACGCGTCGCTGTGATCTTCGTTGTGGTCGAGGCGGCAGGGCTGATGCTGATCTGGCTTGCGACCGGGCCTGTTGTCGCCGCGATCGGAGCGGGCCTGACTGGCCTCGGCTACTCGCTGGTCTATCCCGGCCTCGGCGCCGAGGCCGTAAGCCGTCTTCCGTCGCGCAGCCGCGGCCTGGCCATGGGACTCTACACCGTCTTCCTCGACGTGGCGCTCGGCTTCGGCAGTCCGGCGCTCGGCCTGGTCGCTGCGTCGACCGGGCTGCAATTCGTCTTCTTCGCCGTCGCGGCGGCGACGCTTCCGGCGTTGGGCATCGCTCTGCTGCTGGGTCGCCGTAGCGCTCCATTATAGACAGCTCGCCGGCGCCGTCCGCATGAGGTTCGCTCATAGTCTCTTTCCGGGTCGCCACCAACGCTGAAGCCCTCCCCCGCAAGGTGCAGCGAGCGGCCGGCCAAGCTCCCCGCCCAGACACACTCCAGAAACAAAATTCAACAGTTCGGAAAAACCGGCGAAAAGATCGGGTGGCATAAGCTTCCCGGTCGGGATTCCGGGCACTTCCTTTTTGGAAGCCCTCCACCAACAAAATCGCAGCGGCGGCACAAGCCTGTTCCGGCGGCGGCATGAACAGCCGGGCAATGCCCCAGGACGAGAGAGTATGGACATGGACTACGATATCGCCGGGCTGGACAGCGACGCGGCAACACCGATCGGCGGCCTGCCAGGCATCGATGCGCTGGCACGGATCGCTCGCGGCCCGGCAAGGAACGGCCAGGTCCTGACGGGCGCCGACTTTGCCCGGCAGCCGGGTAAGCGGCTCGATGCGGTCTTCGAGCAGCTCGCCGTCACCTTCGCCGCGTTGCCGGCGGTGATCTCCGACGGGCGCGTCTGGACGTATCAGGAGCTGAACAGCCGTGCCAACCAGTGCGCCCGCATGCTGATCAAGCACGGCGTGCGGCCGGGCCACCGGGTCGGGCTCATTCTCGACCGGTCGGCGGAGACCTATGTGGCGTTGCTGGCGGTGATGAAGGCGGGGGCTGCCTTCGTGCCGCTGGCCACCGCGTTTCCGCAGGAGCGGATGGCGCTGATCATCGAAGACGCCGGCGTCAGCATGATCGTCACCATCGCCGCCTATGCGTCGCGCGCCGGTCAACTGCCCGTTCCCCATGTACTGATCGACAGCGCCGCCGCCGACATCTCCACACAGTCGCCCGCGCCGCTGAAGCCGCAGGCGGCCGACGACATTTGCTACATCCTCTATACCTCGGGCACCACTGGCAAGCCCAAGGGCGTGGTCATCACGCACCAGAGCTTCGTCAATTTCATACACGTCGCGGCCGCCTCCTACGGCTACCGGCCGGGCGACCGGGTGTATCAGGGCATGACCATTGCCTTCGACTTTTCCTCCGAAGAGATCTGGGTGCCGTTCGTCGCCGGCGCGACGGTGGTGCCGGCACCTGGCCAGATGCCGCTGGTGGGCGAGGAACTGGCGGATTTCCTGCGCCTCCATGACATCACCTGCATGGCCTGCAGCCCGACATTGTTGTCATCGATGACATCGGACGTTCCCAGCCTGCGCACGCTTTTGGTGGGCGGCGAGGCCTGCCCGCACAATCTGGTGGTGCGCTGGTCGAAGCCGGGCCGGCAGATCCTCAACACCTACGGGCCGACCGAGGCGACCGTCACCGCAACGATGGGGGCGCTGACGCCGGACCGTCCCGTCACAATCGGCGCGCCGTTGCCGACTTACTCGATCGTCATTCTCGACGCTTCGCTGCCGCAACTTGCCGAGCCCGGTGAACTGGGCGAGATCGGCATTGCCGGCATCGGGCTCGCCGTCGGTTATCTGAACCGGCCGGACCTGACCGACCAGAAATTCATCGCCGATTTCGTCGGCCTGCCGAACAACCCGTCGCAGCGCATCTACCGCACCGGCGATCTTGGCCGGATCAACGATAGCGGCGAGATCGAGTATGCCGGGCGCATCGACACGCAGGTGAAGATTCGCGGATATCGCATCGAACTCGGCGAGATCGAGGCGGTGCTGCTCGACCAGCCCGAGATCGCCCAGGCCGCCGTCACCACCTGGGAGATCGAACCCGGCCGCGTCGAACTGGTTGCCTATTACGCGCTTAAAACCGGCGTAGCGGCGATTTCCCGAGGGGATCTCGCCCAGACGATGAAGCGGCGGCTGCCGGACTATATGGTGCCCGCCTATCTGGAGGAGCTGCCCGCCATCCCGATGACCGTCTCCAACAAGGTAGACCTGCGCCAACTGCCGAAGCCGACGAGCGTCCGGCTTTCGGCCGATCGCACAATGGTGCCGCCCGGCAATGAGGACGAGCGATTCCTGGCGGAAGCGCTGGCCACGGTGCTGAAATTCGACGCGGTGTCGGTCGAGGATCACTTCTTCGACGATCTCGGCGCCAACTCCTTGCTGATGGCGCATTTCTGCGCGCGCGTGCGCACCAGGAAGGAATGGGCGACGACGTCGATGCGCGACATCTATCTCTATCCCACAGTGGCGCGCCTGGCGCTGCATCTAGGGGTAGCGGAGGAGATGACGACGGCAACCAACGAGCCGGTCCTCACCCGCCGGGCCTCGAATTTCGCCTACTGGACCTGCGGCGCGGCGCAGCTTTCGTTCTACGGCCTCTACAGCTACGTGGCGCTCTGGGCGATCAATGACGGCCTCAACTGGATGTATGACGCGCTCGACGATCCGCTGCAGCTCTATATCCGGTGCGTGGCGCTCTCGGCCGCCGTGTTCTTCGGCATGTCGGGCTTTGCCGTCCTTGCGAAATGGGTGCTCATCGGCCGGTGGAAGGCCGAGGCGTTTCCGATCTGGGGCGTGCGCTACTTCCGCTTCTGGGTGGTCAAGACATTGATCCGCACCGCGCCCGTCGTGCTGTTCCGCGGCAGCCCGCTCTACAGCCTCTATCTGCAGCTGCTCGGCACCAAGCTCGGGAAAAACGCCGTCATCGAATCGAAATCCGTGCCCGTCTGCACGGATCTTATTTCCATCGGCGCCAACACCATCCTGCGCAAGGAATCGATGATCCTCGGCTTCAGGGCCCAGTCCGGTTATATCCACACCGGGCCGCTGACCATCGGCCGCGATGCCTTCGTCGGCGTCGGCTCCACGCTCGATATCGACACCAGGATCGGCAACGGCGCCCAGCTCGGCCATTCGTCCTCGCTGCATCGCGGGCAAAGCATCCCGGACGGCGAGCACTGGCATGGATCGCCGGCAGTGCCGACCACGGCGGACTATTGCAAGGTGCGCAATGTCAATCCTTACCAGGTCCGGCGCTTCCTCTATGAAGCGCTGCAGCTGATCGGCCTGTTTGGCCTCGTCACCCCGCTGCCGCTCCTGTTCCACAGCTACTGGGAATATGTCGGCGACGACTATCAGGAGACGATCGGCCTTGTCGCAATCGGCACCACGGTCACGCTTTTCGGCTATATCGCGGCGGCTTTCCTGGCAGCGACGCTGGTGCCGCGCCTGACCAGCCTCATCTTGAAGCCGGGCCGCACCTACACGCTTTACGGTTTCCGCTACTGGCTGCAGACCGTCGCCGAATTCGCCAGCAATTCCCGCGTGCTCGGGCTCCTGGCCGGCGACAGCTCGGCCATCGTGCACTACATGCGCGCCATCGGCTGGAACCTCAACAGAGTGGTGCAGACCGGCTCCAATTTCGGCTCCAACCAGCAGCACGAAAATCCGCTTCTGTGCGAGATCGGCACCGAGACCATGGTCTCGGACGGGCTGTTCATGATCAACATGCACAAGTCCGCCTCGGCCTTCAGGCTCGAGCCGACGCGCATCGGCGAACGCAACTATCTCGGCAACAACATCTATTATCCCCCGGACGGCCGCACCGGCGACAACGTGCTGCTCGGCACCAAGGTGATGATCCCCATCGATGGGCCGGTGCGCGAGAATGTCGGCCTTCTCGGTTCGCCTGCGTTTGAAATCCCGCGCATGGTGAACCGCGACAAGGAGCTTATCGCCGGCGTCGACGAGGCCGACCGGCGCCGGCGCATCCCGCACAAGAACCGCCACAACCTGGTGACCATTCTTCTGTTCCTGGCAACGCAATGGGTCATGCTGTTCGTCACGCTGGCGATCTGGGACCGGGCGCTGAACTACTATACGGAATGGGCGGAGGTCGCCCTGTTCGCCGCCGTGCTTTTGACCTCGGCGATCACCATTCCGTTCTACATTCTGGTCGAGCGGGCAAGCCTTGGCTTTGGCCGGTTAAAGCCGCAGATGACGACGATCTACGACGTCACCTTCTGGCGCCACGAACGCCACTGGAAGCTGGCGGATTCGCCGATCGTGCGCCTGTTCGCCGGCACGCCGTTCCGGCCGATGATCCTGCGCCTGCTCGGCGTCAAGGTCGGCAGGCGGGTCTATGATGGCGGCAGCAACCTGACCGAGCGTTCGCTGGTCGAGATCGGCGACGACGTCACGCTAAACGAAGGCTGCGTCATCCAGGCCCATTCGCTGGAAGAAGGTGCGTTCAAGTCCGATTTCATCCGTATCGGCAAGGGCTGCACGCTCGGACCGTCCGCCTTTGTCCACTACGGCGTGGTGATGGGTGAAGGGTCGATGGTCGATGCGGACTCCTTCGTGATGAAGGGCGAAGAGCTGGAGCCCAACTCGATCTGGCGGGGCAACCCGGCCAAGCTGCATCGCTTCGTCACGCCGGTGCCGGAGGATAGCGTCAAGGCAACGGCTTGATGAGCGCAGACATCCGCCTCGTTTCGGTGACCGGGGCCAACCGGGCCCTGGTCGCGGCTCTGGAACTGGCTGCGGATCAGATGGATTTCGTCGCCAGCAATGCGGAGTCGCTGGACGAAGCCGAAAGCGACGGGGACGCTCGGCCGCGCGTCGTCATGGCAGGGGATCGCGTCGTCGGTTTCCTGATGTACGAGGCGCCGCAGGACGACGACGAGGCGCGGATCTACCGCTTCATGATCGATCGCGTCCATCAGGGCCAAGGCTACGGCAAGGCCGCTTTGCGCGAAGTGCTGGATGAAATCATGCGGCTCGGCCACATCAGCCACGTTTCGATCTGCTACGAACCTGGGAATGAAGCGGCACGCCGCCTCTATCGCGCTGCCGGTTTCGTCGAAGAAGGGCCCGACGAGGACGGGGAAATGATCGCCGACCTCGCTCTGCGGCGCGAACAGCCATGACGCGCCGGCTCGATGCCGGTGCCAGCCTGTCGGCGCAGTTGCTGGCGGCGATGGCCGCCATGGCACCGGCCGGCGTTCGGATCGGATGCCGCACGATCCGCGAAGGCGATGAGAACCATTTGCTGCCGCAGGAAGCACGCTCCATCCCGTCACGCCTGCCGCTGATGCGGCGGGCGAGTGGCGCGGCGCGGTGGATCGCGCACGAGCTGCTGGCGGATATGGGCTTGAACGACGTCGCTATCCTCCGCGGCTCCTCCGGCGCACCGGTATGGCCTCATGGAGTAACGGGGTCGCTGGCTCACGACGACGAGATAGCCGTGGCGGCCGTCGCGCCGCTCTCCCACGTCGCCTCGCTCGGCATCGATATCGAGCCCGCTTTGCCCCTGCCCGACGACATCTTCGCGCTGGTTGCAGTCCCCGCTGACCGGATCGACGCAACCGACTTGTGTCTTGCCGGTCGCATCCTTTTTGCCGCCAAGGAAGCTGTCTACAAGGCCGCCTACCCGCTTGATGGCGAAGTGCTGGGCTATGAGGACATCACCGTCGATCTCGACGCAAGCGACGCTGTGACGAAGACGGGCCGCAGAGCGAGACTGGTTTACTGCGTTGCTCCGTGTGTGGTCGTTCTGGCGTTTGTCGATGGTGTCCGAAGCGCCCCCCTTTAAGCGCGATGGGCCAGCGCCCGACAGCAACGCCTGCTCAACAAAGCGCTTTTTTTTCGCAGAGCGGTCGCAAAAGGCTCACACGGTTCGTCCTTTGACAGAAGAAGGAGAGCGCCATGAGAAACCTTATTATCACCGAGTTCATCAGCATCGATGGCATCGCCGAGGTCGAGAAGCTGCCCAGCGTGACCTGGAACGATGAGATGCAAAGGTTCAAGGAGGACGAGCTTGCCGACAGCGGGGCCATGCTTCTGGGGCGCACGACCTACGAGATTTTTGCCGGCTCTTGGCCCAAGGAAACCGGAGACTTCGCCGACCGGTTCAATGCGCTGCCGAAATATGTCGCGTCGACAAGCCCGAAGGCACTCGACTGGAAACCGGCCGAGTTGCTGAAGGGTGTGTTGCCGGAAGCGGTTCGGGCGCTGAAGCAAGGCAGCGGCGGCAACATCTATGTGCATGGCAGCCTGAGCGTCGCGCGGGAATTGCTGCGCCATGGTCTGGTCGATCGCGTCAGGCTGCTGAGCTACCCTGGCTCCGTCGGGGAGGGCAAGAAGCTGTTCCCGCCCGATATGCCGGTGGCGTTGGAGCCGATCTCGACCGTACAGTTCAGCAATGGCGTGGTGGCGCTGGAATATGCGGCTGGGAGGGTGTGAGACGCTGGTAGGTAATCTCCCCTTGAGGGGAGATGTCGCCGAAGGCGACAGAGGCGGTCGGTCCGTCCTGACGCAACCTCCTATCGACCGTAGGAGGTCGAGCTTCACGCGAGACGACCCCCTCTGGTCCGCCGGCCATCTCCCCCTCGAGGGGGGAGATCGGCAGCTCACCCTGCTTTCTTCCCCCGCTTGCCCTTGGCATGCGCCTCGACCACTCTTTCCACCTCGCGCTTCAGTTCGTCCTTGACCTCCTGCGTCTCGGCCAGCAGCGTGTCGATCTTCATGAAATCGAGCACGCGGTATTTTGACACTGGCGGGCGGATCAGTATGTCGGGGGGGCGCTGGTTCAGCTTGTGGGCGATGATCGACTGCATCATCAATTGCGTGGCGCCGTACATCAGATCGACGGTGGTCGGGTGCTTGCGCTCGGCCTCGCTCGGCGCACCGACGACGTCGATCGCGATGATGATGTCGGCGGCGTCTTCGATGAGGTCGAACGGCACCGGATTGTAGATGCCGCCGTCGATCAGCACGCGGTCGTCGCGCGTCACCGGGCGGAACACGGCGGGAATGGCAGCCGAGGCGGCGAGCGCCGAATGCAGGTCGCCCTCGTCGAAGACGGCCAGCTTGTGACCGAAATAGTCCGTCGCCGTCACCTTGAGCGGGATCATCAGCTCGGCGAAGGTTTCCGGGATGGCTTCCGGCAGGAACGCCTTCAAGATGCGCTCTATGTTGAACTGGCTGACGCGGATGCCGCCCTGCATCGCCTCGGCGATGGTGCCGGGACGCGAGCGCCACATGCGCGCCGCCACCTCGGCGCGGCGGCCGAGGATCGAGCGGGCGTAGTCCTCGATGTCCTTTCCGCTCATGCCCGAGGCCATGCCGGCGCCCATGATGGCGCCGATCGAGGAGCCGGCGATGGCCACGGGCTTGATGCCGAGCTCGTCCAGCGCCTCGACGATGTGGATATGGGCGAGGCCGCGCGCGCCGCCGCCGCCAAAGGCGATACCGAAAGTCGGACCTGTCATTTGGCCTCCAGCTTCGGCCCGATGCTCATGATCGCGGGCGCCGGCGTCAGCAGCTTCTTCGCCGCTGCCTTGACCTGATCGAGCGTCACGCCGTTGATGAGCGCCGCGCGGCGCTGCACGTAGTCGATGCCGAGATTGTCGAGCTGCAATTCCACCAGGGTCGCGGCAATGGCGCTGGAAGAATCCAGATTGCTGATAGCATAGGAGCCGACCATGTATTTCTTGGTCGCGTCCAGCTCGGCCTCGGTCGGCCCCTCCTGCGCCATCTTCTTGACCACCTCCTTGACGATGGCGAGCGTCTCGGCGGCGCGGTCGGAACGCGTCGCCGTGGTGATGATCAGCGCATTGGAATGCTGGTGGTCGACCAGGTTGGAATCGACGGAGTAGGCCAAGCCGCGCTTTTCCCGCACCTCGTCATAGAGGCGCGAGGTGAAGGTGCCGCCGCCGAGAATCTGGTTCATCAGCACCGCGGGGAAGAAATCCGGCGCATCGCGCTTCACACCGGGATAGGCAAACTGCAGCGAGGTCTGCGGCAGGTCGTAGTCGACCTCGAGCTGCTGGCCGAGCTTCAGCTCGGTATCGGCAACCGGTTGCAGCACCTGCTTTTCCGGCAGATCGCCGAAGACCTCATCGAGCTTCCGTTTCAGCGTCGCGGCATCTATGTCGCCGACCACCGCAACATGCAGGCCGCTGCGGGCGAAATTGGCCTTGTGGAAGGCAGCCAGATCCGCTGCCGTGATGGTGGCGATGCTGTCCTTGGTGCCCTGGTCGGGCCTGGAATACGGATGGTCGCCATAGATGGCGCGCAGCCATTTGGTTTGCGCGACGGTGTTGGGGTCACGCTCATTGGCGATGATGCCGGACAGGATCTGGGCGCGGATACGGTCGATCGGCGCCTGGTCGAAGCGCGGGCTGGTGACCGCCAGCCTGAGCAGGTCGAAGGCCGCATCCTTCTGCTCGGCCAGCATCCGCATCGCGCCATAGGTGCCGTCGCGCGCCGCTTCGAAGCCCATTTCGGCGCCGGCATCGTCAAGCTTGATCTGGAAGGCCTCGCTGTCGAGGTCGCCGGCGCCCTCGTCGAATAGGCCGGTCATCAGATTGACCAGCCCTTCCCGCCCCGCCGGATCCTGCGTCGAGCCGCCATCGAAGACGAAGCGGATAGCGACGATCGGAATGGAGTGGTCCTCGACCAGCCAGGCGTTGACGCCTTTCGATGAGGTCACCGGCTGAATGTCCATCGCGTGCGCGGCAAGCGCCGGCAGGATGAGGAAGAAGATGCCGAGGAACAGTGTGGCGAAGACGTGGAGAACCGCGATGCGCCTATGAGTAATCGCATCAGGCCATTGATCGCCAAGGTCAGCTCCGCCCCTCATCGCGCTGCCGGGCACTTCTCCCCGTATAGTGACGGGGAGAAGGGGTCTCGCCGCGACGCTGGCGCTCTTCTTACGACGCTGATGGTTGGCGAAATCGACGATGACAGCGCCCCTCTCCCCGTCACTATAGGGGGAGAGGATGCCGGCAGGCAGGTGAGGGGCAGCGCTAACGCTCAATCTCGTCATCATCAATTCCCCGCCTGTTGCTGCGGCAAGAGATAGCCGGTCGTCGTACGATCGAGCAGCAGATAGCGTGCGGCGACCGCCTTGATCTCATCGGCGGTGACCTTGCGAATGCGGTCCGGCCATTCCTCGATATCCCTGACGTTGCCGCCGGTGGCGAGCTCGGCGCCGTAGAGATTGGCCATCTCGTCCTGCTTGTCGCGGGCGAAGATCATGGCCCTGATATAGCGGGCCTTGGCCTTCTCCAGCTCATCGGCGGTGACGCCGTCCTTGACGATGCAGGCGATCTCGGCGTCGACGGCCGCCTCGACGTCGCTCAGCTTGGCGTCGCCGCGCGGCGCGCCATAGACGGTGAAATTGGTGGCGTCGAGCATCGTACCCTGGAAGAAGGCGCCGGTCGCCGATGCGATGCCTTGCTTGACCACGAGTTGCTGGTAGAGCCTGCTGCGGCTGCCGCCGCCAAGGATCTCTCCCAGCAGGTCGAGCGCCTCGGCCTCGCCGGGTTTTGCCGTGTGGTAGGACGGAACCACCCATTGCGTCGAAAAGCTCGGCACCGAAACGCGCCCATCGGTGAGCGTCACCGTGCGCTTGGTGTTCTGCTCCGGCTCGACCGGGCGGATGCGCGGGGGCAGGTCGGGACCGCGCGCGACCTTGCCATATGTTTTTTCGGCCAGCGCCTTCACGACCTCCGGCTCGACATCGCCGGCCACGATCAGCACCGCATTATTGGGGCGGTAGTATTTGTCATAGAAGGCAACCGCATCGGTGCGGTTCAACTGCTCCATCTCCTGCATCCAGCCGATCACCGGAATGCGGTAGGGCTGGTTCTGCCAGAGCGTCGCGTCGACCTCTTCGTCGAGCACCGCCTGCGGATTGCTGTCGATGCGCGCGCGGCGCTCTTCCAGGATCACGTCGCGCTCGGTCTTGATGACCTCGTCGGTCAAGATGAGGTTGCGCATGCGATCGGCCTCGAAGCTCATCATCTCACCAAGTGCCGAGGGCGCCACCGTCTCGTGGAAGGCAGTGTAGTCATATGAGGTGAAGGCGTTGTTGGAGCCGCCGATGGCCGATATGGCGCGGTCGAACTCGCCCGCGGCGTGGTTGGTCGTGGCCTTGAACATCAGGTGTTCGAAGAAGTGCGCTATGCCGGACTTGCCTGGCGGCTCGTCGGCGCTGCCGATCTTGTACCACACCATATGGGTGACGATGGGGGCGCGATGATCGGGAATGACCACCACCTCCATGCCATTGTCGAGCAGGAAGTTGGCCACCTTGCCATCATCCGCGGCCAGGGCCGGGCCGGCCATGGTCAGCGCGGTGGCGAGCAAGGCTCTCCGCAGCCATTCAGTATGAGATGTCATTGATGGCTCCGGTTGTTATCGCGCGACGATAGGCAAGGTCAGCCGCGGAGGCAAAGTGAATTGTGCGTCATTTTGAAGGCGCCGATCGCCACACCCTTACGCAAGCTCGATGAACCGGACCACCGTCTCGCCGTAGTTTCGTTCATCAACCACCGAGAATTCCGGCCCAATCTCGAAGGGCGCCGAGGCGGCTTCCTCGATCACGCAGAGCGCGCCGGGCAGCAACCAGCCGCCATCCCTGGCCGAGCGCAGGGCGCGCTCGCCAAGGCCCTTGCCATAGGGCGGATCGGCGAAGACCAGGCCGAATGCCGCAAGCGTACCGGCCTCACCCAGGGCGGTCGCGTCGCGGCGGAAGATCTTGGTGCGGCCGGTAAGGCCAAAAGCCTCGACATTGGTGCGGATCAGGCCGCGCCCTTCGGCCGATTCTTCGATAAAGACGCCATAGGAAGCGCCGCGCGACAGCGCTTCGAGGCCGAGAGCGCCGGTGCCGGCGAAAAGGTCGAGCACACGCGCGCCGTCGAGCTTGTCGGCAAAGCGGTGCGCCAGCACGTTGAAGACGGCCTCGCGGGCGCGGTCGGTCGTCGGGCGGATGGCATGGTCGCGCGGCGTCGCCAGCGGACGCCCGCGAAATTGGCCGCCGACGATTCTCATTTATGCCCGGGTCTCATTTAAGGCCAGATCTCATTTAAGTCCCGGCATCATCTGGTCCTCGGGCCCTTGGGACCGTTGCGTGGCCGCTCGCCGCCCCGACCGCCATCCGGACGCTCGCCACCCGGCTTGCCGAACGGCTTGGCTCCGCCCGGCTTGCCATAGGCCGGCTTGCCATAGGACGGCTTGAACGACGCCTTGCGCGCCTTGGCCTCGGCCGCCTTGGCGGCATCGGCTTCCGCCCTGCCCTTGCCGATCGGACGCGCGCCCGGCGCCATCCAGACATTAGCCTTGCGCTGGCCCGGCGGATCGATCGGCCGCTGCTCGCGCTCGGGCTTCTTGCCGCCGCGCGGTTTGTCACCAAAGGCGCCGCGCGGCTTGTCGCCGAAGCCTCCACGGGGCTTGTCGCCAAAATCGCCGCGCGGCTTTTCGCGAAACTCGCTGCGCGGCTTGTCCGAAAACTCGCTGCGCTCGGGTCTCGGGCCGCGTTCGCCAAAGCTCTTTTCCGGCCTCGCGCCCCTTTCGGGACTGGTCGACAGCTTGCCGAGCGCTTCGTCGCGGCTGCCTTCGCGGCGCTTGCGGTTCTTGATAAGACCGCCCTCGCCGATCGGCCGATGGTCACCCTCGCGGGTGACTTTCGGCCGTTCCGGCTCCGCGTCACGCTCTCGCCGCACCGGCTGGTTGGAAAACGGCTTGATGATCTCGGCGTCGAAATTGGCGCCGGATTCCTCGACCAGTCGCTCGCCGAGCTGGTCGCGCAAGACGCGGCCCTTGATCTCCAGCACATGGCCTTCGGCGAGATCGTCGAGCTGGAACGGTCCGTAGGAGATACGGATCAGCCGCGTCACGTCGAGGCCGAGCGATCCAAGGATGTTCTTCACTTCGCGGTTCTTGCCTTCGCGCAGGCCGATCGTCAGCCAGGCGTTGGTGCCTTGTTCACGATCGAGCGTCGCCTCGATGGCGCCGTAGAAGACGCCGTCGACGGCAATGCCTTCACGCAGGCCTGCGAGCATGCTTTCCTCGACCTTGCCATGAACGCGCACGCGGTAACGGCGCAGCCAGCCAGTGGCAGGCAGTTCGAGCACGCGCGACAGACCGCCATCATTGGTGAGCAGCAGCAGGCCTTCGGTGTTGATGTCGAGGCGGCCGATGGTCATCAGCCGTGGCAATTCGGCCGGCAGCACGTCGAACACGGTCTTGCGGCCCTCGGGGTCGCGGTTGGTGGTAACGACGCCGGCCGGCTTGTGAAACAGGAACAGGCGGGTGCGCTCGATCGGCGGGATCTCCATGCCGTCGAGATGGATGATGTCGCCCGGCATGACGTTGAAGGCCGGCGAGGTCAAAGCCCGGTTGTTGACCTTGACACGGCCCGCCGCGATCAGGTCTTCGGCGTCGCGGCGCGACGCCAGGCCGGCGCGGGCCAGCCGCTTGGCGATACGCTCGCCGGCTTCTTCAGCCTCGGCCGGACGCGGGCGCGGCTTGAAGGGGCCGCCAGATGCTTGCGGCCGGTCACCACCGAAATCGCGCTTGGGGCGATCGCTGAAGTCACGCTTGGGACGATCTCCGGCGTCGCGCTGCGGGCGATCGCCAAAATCGCGCTTTGGCCGGTCAAAACGCTTTTCGCCCTCGGCGGAAGCAGGCCGATCGCCACGCGGTGCGTAGGGCTTGCGCGGCCCTTCACGCTTTTCGAAAGGCTTGCCTTCGGGACGCGGCCCCTTGCTGAACGGCCGATCGCCGCCCTTGAAATCGCGCTTTGGCCGCTCGCCATCGGCCGCAACCGGCCGATCGCGGCGCGGTGCATAAGGCTTGCGCGGCCCCTCGCGCTTTTCATACGGCTTGCGTTCACCCTCGGCCGCCATAGGGCGATCCCCACGCGGCGCATAGGGTTTGCGCGGCCCTTCGCGCTTTTCATACGGCTTGCGCTCGCCTTCGGCTGCCATCGGCCGGTCACCGCGTGGTGCATATGGCTTGCGCGGTCCCTCGCGCTTTTCGAAGGGCTTGCCTTCGGAACGCGGACCTTTGCTGAATGGCCGGTCGCCACTTTTGAAATCGCGCTTGGGCCGCTCGCCCTCAGCCGCTGCGGGCCGGGCGCCTCGCGGTGAATAGGGTTTCTTGGCCCCGAAGGAGGGTTTGCCGCTTTTGCCGGCGGCGCCATCGCGGCGCGGCCCCGCGGCTCCAGGGCCGCTTTTGCCCGGGCCTTTGTGGCGCGGAGATTTCTTGTCGTTGTCGTCCATGTGGCCTTTGCCTTGTTGCGCTGCTACAGCGTGGCGCATCCTTTCGGACGCGCAAAGGACGCTATAGCACTTTGATTTGGCGCATGATCATTTCCGAAAATCTGTTCCGATATTCGGGTTGACGCGCTCCATAACAGGATCACCGCCAAGTGGCGAGGAGATAATCGGAATGGAAACCGCGTGAAGCGGCCGGATTTCATGGCGCTGGCGCTGAAAGAGGCGCAAGCCGCCGCCTTGCGCGGAGAAGTTCCGGTTGGCGCCGTCATCGCCAGCGGCGACACGGTGGTGGCATCCGCCGGCAACCGCACCCGCGAACTTGCCGATCCGACGGCGCATGCCGAAATGCTGGCCATCCGCGCGGCCTGCCAAACGCTCTCCAGCGAGCGGCTGACCGGCCACGACCTCTATGTGACGCTGGAACCCTGCGCCATGTGCGCAGGCGCCATTTCCTTCGCCAGGCTGCGCCGGCTCTATTTCGGCGCGGCCGACGAGAAGGGCGGCGCGGTGGTCAACGGCGTGCGCTTCTTCGCTTCGCCGACCTGCCACCATACGCCCGACATCTATCCGGGCATGGCCGAGGCCGACGCGGCGCTGCTGCTCAGGGAATTCTTTCGGGAAAGACGCGAAACGTAGAGCCTTCAGCTACCGAAGGCGACGGTTCCTACCAGGAGGGCAGCCAGTCGAAGAGCCCGCCGCTCTTGCCCTTGGCGGCCGCTTCCTTCTTGAGGCGGCGTTCCTTCTTGTATTCATCCTCGCCGAGTTCGCCCTGCGGCGCCGTGTCGGAGGCAGCCCGATAGGCCAGAGGCGGCTCGCTCAGATATCTGCGAGTGTTGGGATCGCCCTGCTTTTGCTCTGCGGTGCGGCGCTGGATCTCGGCGGCGCGGCCCTTGTCTGAATCCTTCGGCGACCAGGCCGGCGGGTGGCTTGAGCCCGAATCCGCCAGCGCCTTCTTCACGGAAGCCGGATCGGTCTGCACGTCGTCGACGATCCCCGACTGATAGGACGGGTCGTCCTGGTGGGCAGTGGCGTCGGCACGCAGGCGGGCGCGGCGCTGCTCGGGCGATTCGGGCCAATCGGTGCTCGCCGTCTCGATGCTTTCCTGTGGCGGCGGCAGCACTTCCTTCTGCCCCGGCGCCGGCTTTACCAGCTCCGGACGCGGCCTGTAGTCGATCTGTTCCTTGTGCTTGGGCGTGATCGCGAAGGCGCCGGAAAGGTCGCCCGCAAGCTGCTCGCCAGCCGTCTTGTCGGTGCCGTAGGTCGGCGAACCCATGCAGCCGGACAGAGCGAGGCCGGACACGACAAGCGGCGCCAGCAGCGCAACGCGCGCATAAGTTCTCTTGGTCATGCCAAAAAGTCCCACTCTAGACAGCCTCTCGATCGCCACCGGCCGAAGGTCCGGTCCCCATCGTCCACGCTCTTGCGACGGAATTCCGGCGACAATTTGTCTTCCGGAGTTTCGTCTGTTTAGCTGAACCACTCGTTAAGGGCAACGCGCGGGCGGTTTTCACCCGCCCGCCGTGGCATTTGTGCACCGGCTATGAGCGCTTACAAACGCCCCAGAGCCTTGAGTTCATGCAGCACGGCGGCATCGCGGGCAGACACGTCGGGGAATTCCACGTCCTGCCCGACATCGGCGGTATAGCGCCACGAACGCGCGCATTTGACCAAGCCGCGGTCCTCGGCCTTTTCGACCACCACCGCGACACCTTTGACATCGTCGAGCGCAAAGGCGCCTTCCGGCGCCTTGCCATGGGCGATGACGAGATCGCTGGTGATCGCCATCTCGGCCATGTCGACATCGGCGATCGCGGCTTCAAGCGTGGCATCGTCGAGGCTCACGACCGGCACGGCTTCCAGCGAGGCACCGATGACCTTCTGAGCGCGTGCGATCTCGAGCGCGCCGGTGACGACACGGCGGACCTGCCGCACCTTGCGCCATTTTTCCGCCAGTGCCTCGTTCTTCCACTCGGCCGGAATCTCGGGGAACTGGTCGAGATGCAGCGAGACAGCATCCGGATGACGGTCGAGCCAGGCTTCTTCCGTGGTGAAGGGCAGCATCGGCGCCAGCCATTTCACCAGGCAGTCGAAGAGGTGGCGCACCACTTGCACCGAGGCCTTGCGCTTCACGCTGCCGGGCCCCTCGCAATAGAGCGCGTCCTTCCTGATGTCGAAATAGAAGGCCGACAGCTCGACCACCATAAAGTCCAGCAAAGTGCGGGTGATGCGTTTGAACTCGAACGCGTCGTAGCCCGAGCGCACGACCTCATCGAGCTCGGCCAGCCGATGCAGCATCAGCCGCTCCAGCTCCGGCATCTTTTCGAGCGGCACTTCCTCGCCATCGTCATGGGCGAGCGTGCCCAGCATCCAGCGGATGGTGTTGCGGAGCTTGCGATAGGCATCGATGTTGGTCTGCAGCACGTTCTTGCCGAGACGCTGGTCTTCCCAATAGTCCGTCGTCACCACCCATAGCCGCAGAATGTCGGCGCCGGACTGCTTGATGACGTCCTGCGGCACGACGGTGTTGCCGAGCGATTTCGACATCTTTCGCCCCTCTTCATCCATGGTGAAGCCATGGGTGACGACGGTGTCGTAGGGCGCCCTGCCCCTGGTGCCGCAGCTTTCGAGCAGCGAGGAGTGGAACCAGCCGCGATGCTGGTCGGAGCCTTCGAGATAGACGTCGGCCGGCCATTTCAGGTCCGGACGGTCTTCCAGCGTGAAGACATGCGTCGAGCCCGAATCGAACCAGACGTCGAGGATGTCCATCACCTGCTTCCATTTGGAGGCATCATGATTGCCGAGGAAACGCTCCTTGGCGCCGGCAGCGAACCAGGCGTCGGCGCCTTCCTGTTCGAAAGCATCCATGATGCGCTGGTTGACGGCTTCGTCCTTCAGCACGTTGCCATCCTCATCGGCAAAGACGGCGATCGGCACGCCCCAGGCGCGCTGGCGCGACAAGACCCAATCCGGGCGTTCCTCGATCATGGCGCGGATACGGTTCTGGCCGGCCGCCGGCACGAAGCGTGTGTCGTCGATCGCCTTCAGCGCACGGCTGCGCAACGTCGTGCCGTCGCCGAGGTCCTTGTCCATATAGACGAACCATTGCGGCGTGTTGCGGAAGATGATCGGCTTCTTCGACCGCCAGGAATGCGGGTAGGAATGCTTCAGCCGGCCGCGCGCGAACAGCGCGTTGCGCTTGATCAGTTCGTCGATGACCGCCTGATTGGCATTGCCCTTCTTGCCGTTGTCGTCGATGACGCGCGCGGCGCCACCTTCACGGTCCGGGCCGAAGCCTGGCGCGTCTCTGGTGAAGAAGCCGGCGTCGTCTACAGTGAAGGGGATGGCAGGGTCGATGCCACGTGCGCGCAAATCCGATGCCGCATCCATCCAGGCATCAAAGTCCTCGCGGCCATGGCCGGGCGCGGTGTGGACGAAGCCGGTGCCGGCGTCGTCGGTGACATGATCGCCGGCCAGCATCGGCACGGCGAATTCGTAGCCGCCGCCGAGACCTTTGAAGGGATGTGAAAGTGTAAGGCTTCCAAGCTCTTCGACCGAAACGCTGCGAAGCCGATTCAAGGTGACCTTGGCCTTGGCCGAGGAGTCTTCGGCAAGCGCATCTGCAAAGATCAGCTTTTCACCGGGCTGTGGACCGAACGAATTTTCGGCTGCTGTAACTTCATAAAGGCCGTAGCCGATCCGTGACGAATAGTTGACGGCACGGTTGCCGGGGATCGTCCACGGGGTTGTCGTCCAGATGACGACGTGGGCGTTGTCCAAAAGTGCAACGCTTTCCGGAACGCGCATGGACGGTGCAGCGTCTGATGCAAAGTGCTCAACGCTCCAAAATCCTGACACAACTGGAAACTTCACCCAGATCGTATCCGACTCATAATCCTGGTACTCGATCTCGGCCTCGGCCAACGCGGTGCGCTCGACCACACTCCACATCACGGGCTTGGAGCCACGATAGAGCTGGCCGGACATGGCGAACTTCAACAACTCCCCGGCGATGCGTGACTCCGAATGGAAAGCCATCGTCGTATAGGGGTTCTTGAAGTCGCCGATTACGCCCAGTCGCTGAAACTCCGCGCCCTGCACGGAGATCCAGTTCGCGGCGAACTCGCGGCATTCGTTGCGGAATTCGTTGACCGGCACCTCGTCCTTGTTCTTGCCCTTGGCGCGGTACTGTTCCTCGATCTTCCATTCGATCGGCAGGCCGTGGCAATCCCAGCCCGGCACATAATTGGCGTCATAGCCGCGCATCTGGAACGAGCGGGTGATGACGTCCTTGAGGATCTTGTTCAGCGCATGGCCGATATGGATGTTGCCGTTGGCGTAGGGCGGGCCGTCATGCAGCACGTATTTTTCGCGGCCGGCCGCCTCCTCGCGCAGCTTGCGATAGAGGTCCATGTCCTGCCAGCGCTTGACCAGCAGCGGTTCCTTTTCCGGCAAGCCGGCGCGCATCGGGAAATCCGTCTGCGGCAGGTAAAGCGTCTTGGAATAGTCGATCGTTTCAACAGTGTCGGTCATTGGTCTGCCATATGCATTGCCCGGCGGGCGTAAAAGCTCGGGCGTGAACTATCATGATTGGAAAAGCGCGAGGGGGCGCGCAAAACTCCCGGCGGCTCCGGCGGCGCTCAGGCCGCCCGGAACACCGGGCCTGTAATTCGTATCGTCAGCGCGCGAAGGCGTGAAAAGCTCGTCATTGCCGGGCTTTTAGCCGAGAAAGCCGCAGGAATAAAGCGTCTCTTGTTCGATTCACTTACATCGCGAAGTCGAAGCGATAGGTGGTCGAGACGCCGACCGTGAACTGGTTACGGTCGCCGCGCTCCTTGACCAGGCTGGAATCGGCGGCCGGGCCCATCAGGCGCGCATATTCGCCGAACAGGCTGGCGGTCATCGGATCGGTCACCTTCCAGGTGATGGCGCCACCAAGGCCGGTCGATTTCAGGCCGCCGCCAGGATGGTATTCGCTCAGGTCCGAGGCCGCAGCCTCCTTGGCGTTGACACCATAATAAGAGTCGAAATAGCCCGACGAGGCAAAGGACACGCGTGGTCCGCCCGAAATTCTGACAGTCGGCGTCACGTCGTAGAAAGCATCGGCGGCGATGTCGGCGACAAAGCCATCATGGGCACGAATGCCATGGCGCAGTCGGCGCGGGCGCGCAGCCAGTCCGTCGGATAGATTTCGAAGAAGCCGCCGACCTCACCGCCCCAGCGCACCGGGTCGAGGCCCTTGAGCTCATCCTTGCTGTCGCGGGAAAACAGGAATTTTCCGGTCAGGCCGGCGCGGACGCCGCCATCGTCGACCAGCGCCAGCGAGATGTTGTCGTTGCGCGAGGTAAAGCGCGCGGCCGGGCCGGCCTTGCCCAGCGAGATGATCGGCGATGCGCTGAGCAGATAGCTGTTGGAGCCCTCGAATTTCGGCGCGACCATGCCGGTGGCGCCAAGCGTCAGGTACCAGTCGCCGGACATCCAGCCGAAGGCACCCTCGCCCGCATTGGCGGTGGACACAGTGAGCAGCGCCGAGGCGAGAAACAGCGGAATCGTCCAGACAATACGCATCATCACCCCATACGCGAAACAAACGGAGAGAACACCCGGCAGCCAAAGCCATGGCGCCGGTTCGGTAAAATTTGACTTAAAATCTACAGCAGTGGCGGCAACTGCGACCCTGTTTTTTGCGCTGTGGCCCATTTGAACAGGGCGCCGCCGGGCCTGTGGCGAGTTGACAGAAATAGCGAGGTTGCCTAAATTCGCGTTAGTGCAGACTAACATGAACAGATGGACAGCGCTTGGCGACCCGACCAGGCGGACGATCTTCGAACTGCTGGTCGAACAACCCTGTTCGGTCGGGGAATTGGCTCGTGCGCTTCCTGTCACCCGGCCGGCGGTCTCGCAGCACCTGAAGGTGCTCAAGGACGCCGGCCTCGTGGCCAACACACGGCTAGGCAAGCAACGCATCTACCGGGTCGAACCGGAAGGCTTGGCCAGCCTGCGCGCCGAACTCGACCGGTTCTGGAGCAAGACCTTGGCGGCCTACAAAGTGGTCGTCGAACAGCCCTTGAAGGAGCAGGAATGAGCACGCATCAACCGCCCGTGAGGCACTCCATCCTTGTCGAGGCTACGATCGCACATGCCTTCAAGGTCTTCACCGAGGACTTCGGCAGTTTCAAACCCAAAGAGCATAACCTGCTTGCGGTGCCGATCGCGGAGACGATCTTCGAACCCCGCGTTGGCGGTCACGTCTACGACCGCGGTGTGGATGGCAGCGAGTGCCGCTGGGCACGGGTGCTGGCCTACGAGCCGCCGAACCGACTGCTTCTGAGTTGGGATATCAGCCCTCAATGGCAGATCGAGACCAATCCGGACAGGACCAGCGAGTGGGAAGTCCGGTTTACGGCGGAGACGAATAGCCGGACCCGCGTCGAGATCGAGCATCGCAATCTCGAACGTCATGGCGAAGGCTGGGAAGGCGTGCGCTTTGGGATTGACGGTGATCGAGGCTGGCCGCTGTATCTCAGGCGATTCCAGGATCTTTTTGCCAGCAAGGTGACCTGAAGGAGCACAATTATGGAACCCTATTGGCTAAGCATCCTCGGTGTACTGATCCTCTGTCTTTTGTCAGTCGCGCTGGCGGTTTACTCGGGTTCGTCCAAGGGATTTGCCGGAGCGCTTTCCGGTCCGGTGATCCCGGCCGACGACGCCAATCTCCTCTACAGGATCGACCGCGTGCATATGAACTCGGTCGAGGCGCTGGCGCCTTTTGTCGTCCCGGCGGTGCTGGCCATGATGGTTGGCGTTGGGTCGGCCACGTTGGCGACCATTGTCTGGGTTCATGTGGCGATACGCCTGCTTCACCTGGGGGTTTACCTACGCGGCGGCAATGCCGCCAAGGGTGGCAGTGTCAGAACGATCGTCTACGTCTCTGGAGCGATCGTCACGCTTGTCCTCGTCCTTGTGACTGGGTGGGCTGCCATAAATTGACACGTACGCGCGAACCTCAAGCCACCGACGCTTTGTTTGTTTGCTAGCCGTCGCCATCGGCTGGACGTCCGCTACAGCCGGGGCTAACCTCCCGGCAAGGTGCCAGGCGATTTCGAGGAGATGCAGCCATGACCCTGCACGGTGATACCCTCAAAGATGCGATCGGCCGGACACGGGACAAATGGGGGTGGTTCGTCGCGCTCGGCGTGCTGCTGCTCATCTTCGGCGGCATTGCCTTCGGCAATCTGTTCATCGCCACCGTCGCCTCGGTCTATGTCGTGGGCTGGCTGATGCTGATGGCCGGCATCATCGAGATCGTGCATGCCTTCGGCGTGAAGACCTGGAGTCGCTTCTTCTATTGGCTGCTCAGCGGCCTACTTTATGCCGTTGCCGGTTGCTTTGCCTTCGACAATCCGCTGCTGGCCTCGACGGTGCTGACCTTGCTGCTGGCGGTGGCGCTGGTCGCTTCAGGCGCGCTCAGGGCCTGGGTCGGCTATAGCCACCGACCGGAAAAGGGCTGGGGCTGGGTCGTCGCGGCGGGCCTGATCAGCGTGCTGGCGGGGCTGACCATCGCCATGGGCTGGCCGGTCAACAGCCTGTGGGTGCTCGGCCTGTTCCTGGCCATCGACCTGATCTTCCAGGGCTGGAGCTTCATCGCTCTCGGACTGGCGTTGAAGAAGTAGGGGCTTGAAGAGGTAAGCGGCCGGAAGGCTCAAAAAGCGATCGCGCTGTCCAACTGCGAAAGCGGCCTGACGCCGGCCAGCAGCGCGCGCGCCTCCGCCTCGTCGCGCTTCATTTGTGCCACCAGCGCATCGAGCCCATCGAACTTCACCTCGGGGCGCATAAAGCCGAAGAACGATACGTCGCAGATCTCACCATAGAGATCGCCGGCAAAGTCGAAGACGAAGGTTTCGAGCAGCGGCGCGCCATTGTCGTCGACGGTCGGACGGCGGCCGAAGCTGGCCACACCGTCATAAAGCGTGCCATCGGCGCGGCGGAAGCGGACGGCATAAATCCCTTCCTTGAGAGTCGCTTCCGGAGAAAGCCTCATGTTGGCTGTCGGGAAGCCGAGCGTGCGGCCGAGTTGCTGGCCACCGATGACTTCGCTTTCGACAGTGAAGCGATAGCCGAGCAGGCCGGCGGCTTCGGCCACCTCGCCCTCGCAGAGCAGCGCGCGGATACGACTCGACGACACCACCTCGGCGCCCTCGTCGCGAAAAGCGTCGACCAGGGTGACCCCGAACCCGTGGCGCTCGCCTGCCACCATCAGAAAGGCCGGGCCGCCTTGCCGGTCCTTGCCAAAGTGGAAATCGAAGCCGGTGACGGCATGGGTGATGCCGAGGTTCGTCTCCAGCACATCGGTTACGAAAGCCTCGGCCGACAGGCCGGCAAAGGCGCGCGTGAACGGCTGTTCGACGAGTGCGGCAAAGCCCAGATGCGACAACAGCCGCGCCTTCATCGGCGGCGGCGTCAACACGAACAGCGGCATATCCGGCCTGAACACCTTGCGCGGATGCGGCTCGAAGGTCAGCACCAGTGCCGGCACGCTGCGCCGCCCGGCTTCGGCAAGCGCGCGATCGAGCACCGCCTGGTGGCCGCGATGGACGCCGTCGAAATTGCCGATCGCCACCACGCCGCCGCGCAAATGCGGCGGCAGCGGCGCGGTTGCTGAAATGTGTTCGAAAGCTGCGCTCATGCAGCAACCCTACCGCAGTCTCGGAATGACGGCGACCGGCCGGTAGCCGTGCTTTTGCAGAAAGGCTGCAAGCCTGGCGGGGTCCGGCTGCATGGGATCGCCATAGTCGCGCGCGTGAATGCCGCCCGAGACGTAAAGCACGTCGATGCCGTTGTCGGCGGCGCCCTTGACGTCGGTCATCATGCCGTCGCCGATGGCCAGCACCTCGGTGCGCGCGACGTCTCGGCCTAGAAGCACGGCAACCTCCCGCAGCGCTACGTCATAGACCGGCGCATAAGGTTTTCCGGCGATCAGCGTGCGGCCGCCAAGCTGGGCATAGTCGCGCGCCAATGCGCCGGCGCACCAGATCATGCGCTCGCCGCGTTCGACCACGATGTCGGGATTGGCGCAGATGAAAGGCAGGTTCCTGGCGCGCAGCCGGCGCAGCAGATCGGCGTAATCCTCAGGCGTTTCCACCTCGTCGTCGAACAGCCCGGTGCAGACCGCGCCGGAGGCCTCGAACTCCTCGACGAGCTCGACGTCCAGACCGTCATAGAGGGTGAAATCGCGGTCGGCGCCGATATGGAAGATTTTTCGTGGGCCTTCGGCGATAAGGTCGCGGGTCACATCGCCTGAGGTCACGACGCGGTCGTAGGCGGCGGCGGGAACGCCGATCGCATTCATCTGCGCCACCACATCGGCATTGCGGCGCGGCGAGTTGGTGATCAGGACGACCGGGACCTTCGCCGCACGCGCGGCGGCAAGCGCTTCGGCAGCCGCCGGAAAATGCCATTCGCCATTGTGGATCACCCCCCAGACATCGCACAGGATGGCCGAGTAGGCGCCCGACAAATCCGCGAGCGAGCCGATGATGTCAGGCGAATCCGCCATGCCGTTTTCCTGCTGTGACGATCATTGCGAGAGCTGCAGCCGACGGTCCGCCGCAACCGGCCCCGCATTAACCGAAGCGTTTCATCCTGTCACCAGCTTTTCGGCACTTGCCAGGCTGTTGCGCAACGGGCTGATCGAAGGTTGCAACAGGCAGGAACCACCCTTCTCCGAGCTTCGGTCGATCGAAACAATGTCGCACCGCTGATCACCAGGGCCGAGTGGTTAACGAGCCTTGAAAAGATGGGCCGATGTTGAATGTATTTCAGCAACCTGAAATTTAACGATTTTGTGGGCATCTTCGGACCGATATTGGGTCCTGGCAGGGGTGCTGAAGGCATGATCCGCAGATTTCTGAACGACAGACGCGGCAACTATGCCTTGATGACAGTGATCACCATGGTGCCCTTGATGGGCGCGCTGGCGCTTGCAATCGACTACACCGATCTCCTGCGCCAGAAGCAGAACATGCTGAACGCGCTGGATGCCGCCGGGATTGCCACGGCACAGCAGATCGTCACCGGGGCGACCGACACGGCAGTCAAGGCCTATGCGAAGGATTTCTTCGAAGCCAATCTCGGAAAGGTCAGCTCGGCCAATACGGCCCTGACGGTGACGCTGCCCAACAACAACGCAGGTGGCGGCACGCTGAAGCTGTGCGCCAGTTTGACGTTCCACCCCTATTTCCTGCCGGTGGCGGCCATGCTGATCGGAAGAACGTCCACCGATGCCAAAACCTCCGCGTGCTCCGAGATCCGCCTCAAGAACACGCTGGAAGTGTCTCTCGTGCTCGACAATTCCGGCTCCATGAGCATCAACGGCTCCGGCACCGGCCAGCCGCGAATAGATTTGCTCAAGAAGGCCGCTACCGAGCTTGTCAATACGATGGCGCTCCAGGCCGCACAAATGAGGCAGGTCACCAGGCCGGTGCAGTTCTCGCTGGTCCCGTTTTCTGCGTCGGTCAATGTTGGCCCAGCCAACAAGGACGCAACCTGGATGGATACGACCGGCATTTCGCCAATCCATCACGAGAACTTTGATTGGCAGTTCATGTACAAGAACGCGTCATCTGGTTATGACTCGAATAAATACATTGAAAAGGTTGGCGGTGCTTACTGGAAGCGCGGCACTGGCTGGGGCACCGGGCAATACGGCCAAAATACCACGGCGACGCGGTTCAGTCTCTTTGCAAACGACATGAAGGCCACGAGCTGTACGAAAAAGAACTCGAACGGCAGTTGCAAGACCTCTGTGACCGCCCAATACGAAGCCTGGAAGGGCTGCGTGGAGGCGAGGCCGTATACCTATAATGACGACGACACATCGCCGACCACGAGCACGCCCGCCACCATGTTCGTGCCGATGTTCGCCCCGGACGAAGCCGGCAATTTCTGGCTCGACACAACTCGCACCAGCACATCGACATGGGGTTACGCCAACAATTGGTGGATCGATTATTCCGACACGCTGACTGTCCCCAAACGCCAGGCGGATATGCGCAAGTATTTTCTGACAAAGCCCTGGGACGCAGCAGCCGCTGCGGCCGATGATGGACCCAATTCGGCATGCACGACCGCCGCGATCACGCCGTTGCAGGACATAACCACCACCGATGGCAAGAAAATCCTGACGGATGCCATCAATGCCATGGCCCCGACGGGCAACACCAACGTGCCGGAAGGGCTGGCCTGGGGCTGGCGGACGGTGTCGAGCAACGAGCCTTTTACGCAAGGCCGGCCGAACACCGAAAGAGGCAACGACAAAGTGGTCATCGTCCTGACCGACGGCGCAAACACCTACAGCATCGGCCCCAGCAACGACATGACCAGCAACTACGCCAAGAATGGATCGACCTACGCCGCCTATGGCTACACCGGCCCTAATTTTCCGAAGCCAGTGGAGCCTGCGACCCGCCTGTTCGTCAACACGACCGTCGCCAAGACAACCTATACGGCGACCAACTACACGGCCGCGCTTGACGAGCAGATGCAAACCCTTTGCGCCAATGCGAAGAATTCGAACATTCTCTTGATGACCGTCTCGCTCGACCTTGTTAGTTCCAAGCCGGCGGAAAAGACTGCCATAGATGCGCTCAAGAAATGCTCCTCGGATTCGCGCTTCCGCAAGGATCCGACCGACCCGAGCAAACCGGCGAAGCTGTACTGGAACGCGACCGGCGCCACCTTGTCGCAAAGTTTCAAGGAAATCGCCGACGAACTGTCGAACCTGCGCATCGTCAGCTGATCGGCGCGATCTTTCGAACAAGGCGCTCCGCCTCGGCGGGGCGTTTTGCGTTCGGCAGCTGGCGCATTTGGTTAGCGCCTGGTGAAGCGCTATCCGCGCAATCGAGCAGTTTCCCAAACCCGTCCTTCAACGTTTTGTGAAACTGTGGCGGCATTGAAGAATCCGCAGGCGGGGCCGCTTACATCACATGCGTGAACTCTGGCGCACATTCCGGCGTGACTTCTGGCGTGACCGCCGCGGCAATTACGCTCTGATGACCGTTGTGGCGATGGTGCCACTGATGGGCGGCGTGGCCATGGCCGTCGACTACACCGGCGTGGTCAGCGAGAAGCAGAGGGTGGTCAACGCGCTCGACGCCGCCAACTTCGCCACCGCGCGCCGGCTGGTGGAAGGCGCCACCGACGACCAGTTGCGGGCCTATGCGCTCGACTTCTTCAAGGCAAACCTCAACGACGTCGATCCCGCCGACACGACGCTCAGCGTTACGCTGCCCAGCAGCACGACCGGCGGCGGCATCGTCAAGCTGTGCGCCAGCCTGGTCTACAAGCCCTATTTCCTGCCGGCAGCGGCGATGCTGATCGGCAGGACGTCGGAAAACGTCACCTACTCCGTGTGTTCGCAAGTCCGGCTGAAGAACACGCTGGAAGTGGCCATGGTGCTCGACAATTCGGGGTCGATGTCGAACACGGGCACGGGTGCCGGACAAAAGCGCATCGACCTTCTCAAGCAAGCCGCCAAGCAGCTCGTCGACACGCTTGCCTTGCAGGCCGCGATGATCAAGCAGATCGACAAGCCGGTCCAGTTCAGCCTTGTGCCGTTCGCCGCCTCGGTCAATGTCGGCGCCAGCAACGACAACGCGTCGTGGATCGACGCCTACGGGCTGTCGCCCATCCACAATGAGAATTTCGCCTGGTCCACCCTTAACGCAGCCGACAAATATGCCCAGAAGATCGGCGGCATCTGGTACAAGAAAGGCACTGGCTGGGGTGAGCAGGAGGGGCAGATGCTGACCCGCTTCTCGCTCTACCGCGACATGAAAGTGGTCACCAGCCACGAGCGCATCGTCGGCAGCAAACGCGTGGTCTGCGACAAATATCGTGCCAATCATACATGCTCGGACAGCCACAACGAATACGACTACAACGACACATACGGACCGTTCGCCAGCTGGCAGGGCTGCGTCGAGGTCCGTCCCTACCCCTATAATGTCACCGACGCGCCGGCCTCCGGCGGACCGAACAACACCGGCACCGGCGTCGGCGATCCCGCGACCATGTTCGTGCCGATGTTCGCGCCGGACGAGCCGGGCAATCATTGGTACATAACGCAGGACCCCGACGAGGTGGCCCCCAAGACCTATGGCGCAGCCAACAGCTGGTGGAACGACGATCCGGCGAGCACCACCGGCAAGACCAGGCAGTCCAACATGGCCAAGTATTTCCAGCCACGGCCGATCAATGCTCCGGTGCTGGGGACGGGTGCAGGTCCGAATTACAGCTGCACCACCACGCCGATCACACCGCTGACCGACGTCGCCAACGCCGCCGGGCTGACCAAGATCAAGGCAGCAATCGACCTGATGGCGCCCAACGGCAACACCAATGTGCCGGAAGGCATGGCCTGGGGCTGGCGCACCGTCTCCAGCACGGAGCCTTTCACAGGAGGACGTCCTGAGACGGAACGAGGCAATGACAAGGTGGTCATCGTGCTCACCGACGGCGAGAACACCTATTCGACGGTGAGTTCCGACCCCGCCGGCAACAAGTCGACCTATGCCGGCTATGGCTATACCGGCGTTGGCTACAACGGCACTGCGGTCACCCGCCTGTTCGGCGGCACGTCGAGCGCCATCGGCCAGCTCAACTATTCGTCGAGCAACTACACCGCCGCGCTCAACGAGCAGATGGCGACGCTGTGCAACAACGCCAAGGCGGCCAACATCATGGTGATGACGGTGGCGCTCGATATGTCGACGACCGACGCCGGCGACAAGAGCGCGATGGAGGCACTGAAGACGTGCTCGTCGGACTCGCGCTTCCGCAAGGATCCGACCGACCCGAGCAAGCCTGCAAAACTGTTCTGGAACGCGACCGGCGCCACGCTGTCCGACAATTTCAAGGAAATCGCCAACGAGCTCTCGAACCTGCGCGTGGTGAGCTGAGGGTTGAAGCTGCTGATCTTCCCCCTTGCGGGGGAAATTGGCGGCTTCGCCGCTTTCGCCAATTTTCGACGCTGGCGCAAAGTCTCCGGCCATCATGCTCTTGCGGTGAGTCAAAACGCGTGCTCGGTATCGTCACCGCTTCCCGGAGATTGCCAGTGCCCGAAACCGCCAACCATCTCGCCTTCGCGCTGGTCTGCCTGGGCATGGTGCTGACGCCCGGGCCGAACATGATCTACCTGATCTCGCGCTCGCTGTCGCAAGGCCCGAAGGCCGGGCTGATCTCGCTCGGCGGCGTGGCGGCCGGCTTTCTGTTCTATGTCGTATCGGCAGCGCTGGGCATCACCGCGCTGCTGCTTGCCGTGCCGTTTGCCTATGACGCACTGCGCATTGCCGGCGCGCTCTATCTGCTATGGCTCGCCTGGCAAGCGGTGCGGCCCGGCGGGCGCTCACCATTCCAGGTGCGCGAACTGCCGAAGGACAGGCCGCGCAAGCTGTTCGCGATGGGCCTGATGACCAATCTCCTCAATCCCAAGGTGGCGGTGCTTTATCTGTCGCTGCTGCCGCAGTTCATCTCGCTGGGCAACGGCCATGTGCTGTCGCAGCTTCTGGTGCTCGGCGCCACGCAGATCTCGATCAGCCTGACCGCCAATGCCATCATCGCGGTAACGGCCGGTTCGATCGCCACCTTCCTTGCCGGACGGCCGCTATGGATGGTCATCCAGCGCTGGATGATGGGCACGGTGCTCGCCGCGCTGGCGCTTAAAATGGCGACCGACGCGCAACGCTGATCGGACGCAGCGCGCCGAGACTACATCGGCCGCCGACCTTCCCATTCGAATCGGCCGGCCGAACCTGCACGGAGGCCAGCGATTGAGATTTTCGCAGCCCTGCCCGGCAAAAGCCATGATCGCGGCTAAGTCAGGCAGGCATGACAATGATCTGCACCACCAATCATCCGCTCGCGCAAACCCGCTCTGGCGCAGCAAGTCCAAAACCAAACAGGCGCCTGCTGCTGATCGGCCTTGCAGCCATGGCCGGCCTCGCTGCTTGCAGTACGGTCTCGGTGCCGACCGGCGAAGGCGCCGGTGTGTCGTCCTCGGCCACCGCGACGCTGGCCGGCATCCGAGCTTCGGCCGGACTGCCGGCGCTGGTGCCGGACGCCCAGCTCGAGCAGGCCGCTCGGCAGCAGGCCGGCTATATGGCCTCACGCGAACGCATGAGCCACACGACGGGCTGGGGAAAGGATTTCGCGTCGCGGATGAAGGACAATGGGGTGCGGGGCGCCGCCGCCGAGAACATCGCCGAGGGCCGCTTCGACCAGCAGAAACTGTTCGACATCTGGATGCATTCGGCTGGCCACCGCCGCAACATGCTCGATCCGGATTTCAGCCGCTTCGGCCTCGCCTATGTACGCGACGGACGCGACAGCGCCATCCGCTACTGGAGCCTGGTGCTCGGAAAATAGCAGCCAGCGGTTACGGCGCGAGCCAGCCGTCAGCCTTTCGCGATCAGCTCGCCGATATCCCCAGCCGACAGGGGTTTGCTGAAATAATTGCCCTGCACCTCGTCACAATTGTTCTTGCGCAGGAAGGCGACCTGGTCTTCCGTTTCGACACCTTCGGCCAGCACCCGAAGGTTCAACTTCTGCCCCAGGGAAATCACGGCGCCAGTGACCGCTTGATCGTTCTCGTCGGTCGCGAGATCGTTGATGAAGGACTTGTCGATCTTCAGCCGCGCCACCGGAAACGTCTTGAGGGCGCTGAGACTGGAATAGCCTGTTCCGAAATCGTCGATCGATATCTGCACGTCGAGCTTTTGCAGTCCGTTCATCGTTGCGACCGCCAGCTCGAAATCCTGCATGATCAGGCTTTCCGTCACTTCGAGCTCGAGATACCTCGCCTCCAGGCCGCTTTCCTTCAATGCGTTGACGACGCGGTCGATCAGGTTCTTCTCCCGGAACTGCCGCGCCGACACGTTGACGCAGACGGTTATGGGCGACAGACCGGCGCGCTGCCAGGCTTTGTTCTGCCGGCAGGCTTCGTGCAGGATCCAGTCGCCGAGCGGCACGATCAGCCCGGTCTCCTCGGCGGTCGGGATGAACATCGCCGGCGAAACCAGGCCTCGCGTCGGGTGGTTCCAGCGCACCAGCGCTTCGACGGCGAAAACCTGCCCCGATCGCAGATCCACCTGTGGCTGATAGTGCAGAGCGAATTCCGACCGGGCGAGCGCGTTTCGCAATTCCTCCTGAAGCAGGAATTTTTCATGTGCCGTTGAGTTGAACTCCGGGGCATAGAACTGGAAATTGTCGCGGCCGAATTCCTTGGCGCGATACATGGCGGCGTCGGCATTGGCCAACAGCGTATCCGGGCTGGTCCCGTCCTTCGGGTAATTTGCGATGCCGATGCTGGCCGTCGTTCTCAGCCGATGCTCTCCGACAAGAACCGGTTCCGCGATCGCATCCCTGATCGTCTGCAGGGTTTCCGACACCACATCGACATTGGTGGTTTGGTCGAACAGGACGATGACAAATTCGTCGCCGCCAAGCCGCACGACGGTGTCGGTGGCCTTCACGCATCCAACCAAACGGCTGGCGACGGTCTTGAGGAGTTCGTCGCCGGCATTGTGGCCAAACGTATCGTTCACCAGTTTGAAATTGTCGAGATCGATGAACACCACCGTCATCCAGCGATTGTATCGCTGCGCGTAGAGGACCGCCTGGGAAAGCCGATCCTCCAGCAAAGCGCGATTGGGCAGGCCGGTCAGCGCATCATGGTTGGCCATGAAGTGGATCTGGTCTTCCGCCAATTTGCGCTCGATCGCGATGCCGGCAATGTGTGTGGTGAATTCGATCAGGCGGGTCTCGGCATGGGTGGGTTCGCGCACGGTCATCGAATACATGGCAAAGGCGCCCAACACGACGCCCCGATGCGACAGGATCGGGGTTGACCAGCACGAACGATAGCCATGGGGTGCCGCCAGTTCGCGGTAATTGTCCCAAAGCGGATCCTGCAGAATATCGGTAACAATGACCGGTTCCCGCCGGTAGATGGCGGTTCCGCAGGATCCCACCTTGGGACCGATGGCCGCCCCATCGATGGCGCTCGTATAGGCTTTCGCCAGGCCCGGCGCCGCACCGTGACGCAAATGAATGCCGTCCTTGTCGAGCAGCAGGACGGAACCGAATATCCCCTTCAACTGAGCCTCGACGAAGCGCATGAGGCGGTCGAGCACGTCCTCCAGCGGCGCGCTCGTGGCAATCATTTCGAGGATCTGCGCCTGCCCGCTGCGAAGGACATCCGCCTGCTTGCGGGCGGTGATGTCGTGGGCAGTGCCAACCAGGCCGAAGATTTCATTTTGGCGATTGCGCAACGGCACCTTCGTCGACGAAAGCCATTTGCCGTTCCCCGACGCATCGACGACAAACTCTTCCGCGTCGATCACTGGTTGTCCGCTCTTGAGCAGGCGCTGCTCGACCAGGCGAAATTTCCGCGCAACTTCCGGGGGGTGGAGATCAAAATCGGTCAATCCGATCATGTCGCTGGTCTTGTTGCGGCCGCTATCGGTCGCAAGGGCGCTGTTGACCACGACGAAACGGCTTTGCGTATCCTTGACCCAGAGATAATCGGGCACCCAGTCGATCAGCGCCTGCAGCGAAATGCGCTCGTCGACGATCTGCCGATTGGCGAGGAGTTCAGTGATGTCCTCATGCGTGGCGATCCAACTGCCATCGGGCATGGGCTGGTTACGGATCTGGATTGTGCGACCATCGACAAGTTTGGCGGTCCAGAGCCGCGAAGCCTTGCCCGAATTGATCGAGCGAGCCGTTGCGAGATAGGTGTCGGCGGCCGTCGCCGCCGTGCCGGCGGTGACGCGGCGTTCCACTATTTCGCTCAGTGTCACGCCAGGCCGCAATTCCTCGGGCGCAATGCGGTAGATTTCCGCATAGCGCCGGTTGCTCAAGATCAGCCGTTCATCGGCATCGAAAAAGCAGATGCCTTGCGAAATATTCTCGATCGCAGTCTCGAAGCGCAGGGTCTGCCCTTCGAGACCCGCAATGGTCGTGCGAAGTTCTCCCTCGAGCGTATCGTAGGAGACATCAGCCAGTCTTGCCAATGCGGCTACGCCCACCGGCCCGCGCGCCCCGACGGATCTTCTGGATGACTTCGTGACCAAACAGACCTCCTCCGGTTTGGCACCTGAAACAAGAAAGGGCCTCTGTCGCGCCAGACGAAAGTCGACTGACAATGTTACAGATGTGCTAATTCAAGATGAACTGTAACGGAATTGGATGCGTCAGCAACCAGATACCAAAGGTGCAAATGTCATTCCAAATCAACTTCCAACGGCTCATTATCGATATTTTTTTGCACACGCGGGTTTTGACGATCATCCGAGCAACAAATCATCAGGGGCAACCAGCTTGCTGCCAGCGACCGGCGCCCGCCTCAATCCATATGCGCGGCAGGAGCGGCCGCGCCGGCCGGAGCGGTCTTCGGCTTGCGCAGCAGGAAGACAAACGGAATGGCAACCAGCGTCATCACCATCAGCAGTTTGAAGTCGTTGACGTAGGAGATCATCATCGCCTGGATGTTGACCATGCGGTCCACCTGCGAAAGTGCCGTCGGATCGCCGCCTGCTGCCGCCGGCGAGGCCGCCCACAAATTGGGGTTGAACGGGTTGATGAAAGCCGACAGTTCGGTGTGATTGACCTGCGTGTTGCGCACCATGAGAACCGTCACCACCGACACGCCGATCGACGAACCGAGATTTCGAACCAGGCTGAACAGGGCCGTGGCGTCGGTGCGGAAGCGCACGTCGAGCGTGGCGAAGGCCACCGTCGACAGCGGCACGAACACCATGCCCATGCCCAGGCCCTGGATGACGCCGGAGCTGAGGATCAGCCAATCGTCCATCTGCGGCGTGAAGGAGGACATGGTGTAGAGCGACTGCGCGGTGAGCAGAAAGCCGATGACGACGAGGATCCGGGCGTCGATCCTGCTCATGAGCCGCCCAACGACAAGCATCGAAATCATCGTGCCGACACCGCGCGGCCCCAGGACGACGCCGATGGTGACGGTCGGATAGCCGAAGATGGTCGACAGCATCGGCGGCAGCAGCGACATCGAGGCCAGGATCAGCACGCCCATGACGAAGATGAAGGCCAGACCGGTGACGAAATTGCGGTCGAGGAAGATCTTGGGGTCGATGAAAGGCCGTTCCGCCGTCAGTGTATGGATGATGAAAACCCAGAAGCCGGTGATCGAAAGAGCAAGCTCGATCCAGATTTCGACCGAGGAAAACCAGTCGACCTCGCCGCCGCGGTCGAGCAGCAGCTGCAGCGCGCCGACGCCGAGCGAAATCATGGCGAAACCGAAGAAATCGAAGCTGCGGATCCGCCGGGCAACGACCGGCAAATAGGCTGCCATGCCGAGGAAGGCGATGATGCCGACCGGCAAATTGATGAAGAACACCCAGCGCCAGTTGAAATTCTCGGTCAGCCAACCGCCCAGCGTCGGACCCAGGATCGGCCCCAGCATGATGCCGGCGCCCCAGATGGCCATCGCCTGGCCGTGGCGTTCCCTGGGGTTGATGTCGAGCAGGAAGGTCTGCGACAGCGGCACGATGGCTGCGCCGAACACGCCCTGCATCAGCCGGAAGAACACTATGCTCTCCAGGCTCCAGGCAATACCGCACAGCATCGAGAACACGGTGAAGCCGACAACTGCCGCCAGGAACAGTTCCTTGCGGCCGAAGCGGTCGGCCAGCCAGCCGGTCACCGGCGTCATGATGGCGGCGGCAACGATGTAGGAGGTCAACACCCAGTTGATGTTGTCGGGCGAGGCGCCGAGGTCGCCGGTCATGGTCGGCAGCGCGACATTGGCGATCGTGGTGTCGAGCGCCTGCATGACCGTCGCCAGCATCAGCGCCACTGTGATCAGGCCGCGATGCGGCACTTCCTTGAAAGTTTCTGGTGTGGTCATCATGCGGAACTTCCGACAGGTAACAAAAACGTGTACACTAGGTTTCCGGGCGGCGAGGCCTTCTCTGGTGAAGAGACCCTCATCGCGGTGGGACGCGATCTATCGATGTGGGGGTTACATCGATCGAAGGTCTCGACACATCAGGCGCTTGCCGCCCGGAAATCCAAGGTCCGAAGGATGGGCGCCGAGATGGTCCAGGTTCTGGGCAGGCCGCGATGCGGCCCGGTCCAATCCACCCCTCGTTCAACCTGCCGTCGGACCGATCCTGTCATCTCAACTTCACCTCGCCTGCGGCGGGCGTTCTGCCGGGCCGTGATCCTGCTTTTCGAGATCACGGTCCATTCACAGTCTATTGTGCTTCGCCTGCGGTGGCGTGGCCGAAGATAGTGGGGAACCCGCGAGCAACGCCGGTATCCACCGTAACCGAGGCGCTCATGCCGGTGCGCAGCGCCATTTTGGCGTCGGCATCGGTCAGCTCCAGGCGCACCGGAATGCGCTGCGTGACCTTGACCCAGTTGCCGGTGGCGTTTTGAGCTGGCAGCAGCGAAAACTCCGCGCCGGTGCCGGCGCCGATCGCCTTGACGGTGGCCTCGAAAGTTCTGCCCGGATAGGTGTCGACGACGATCTCGGCCTTCTGGCCAGGCTTCATGTGGGTAAGCTGGGTTTCCTTGAAATTGGCATCGATCCAGGTGTCGCCGGTCTCGACCAACGCAAACAGCGGCGTGCCGGAACCGACATACTGGCCGACCTTGAACGAGGAGGCCTGGCTGATGACGCCGTCGGCCGGCGCCTTGACCGTGGTCTGCGCCAGATCGTAGGCGGCCTTGTCGCGCGCGGCGAGTGCGGCCATCACCGTCGGATGCTTGTCGGTCTCGATATCGGGATTGCCGGCGAGAGCCGCCTTGGCGCTGACGATGCCTTGCTCGGCAACGGCCAGTTGCTGCCTGGCCTTGTCGAGATCGTTCTTGGCCTCGTCCAGCGACGATTTGGCGTTGATGCCCTTCTGGGCAAGGTCGGCGGCGCGGTCATACTGCGACTGCGCGTAGTCGACCTGGCTGGCATCGGACTTTTCCTGCGCCAGTGCCTGGCTGTAGGCGGCGCGCAGCTGTTCGATTCCGACGCGTGCGACTGCGACCGCCGCGTCGGCCTGGGCTAACGCGATCCGGTAGGGCTCGGGGTCGACGGCAAACAGCACATCGCCCTGCTTGACCTGCTGATTGTCCGAGATGCCGACCTGAACGATGCGGCCGGCCGTGTCCGAGGCGATCGACACCTTGGCCTGCTGCAAATTGGCGTTCTCGGTTTCCTGATAGCGGCCGCCGGTCACCCAGACATAACCGCCACCAATGGCCAGCGCGGCCGGCAGGGCGACCGTCAGCAGCAAGCGGCCGATGCGGCGCTTCTTGACCGGAGCCGGAGCGGGTTGAACCGGGGGAGCCACCGCGACAGGTGCTGCGGCCGGCTGTGCAGGCGCTTCGGCAGCCGGCTGTGCAGGCGCTTCGGCAGCCGGCTGTGCCGGCGTCTCGATCTTGGTAACATTCTCGTCTAGTTTGGCTGCCGCGTTCATGCTGCTGCCCCTTCCGTACTCTTCAAGGACGACGTCTCGCCGTCCGCCAGGTTTTGCACGATGGTGTCCAGCGCCCGGATCAGGACGCGGCGGTCGTCCGGCGAAACGCCGACCAGCGATTCCTCATAAACTTCGCCCGCAAGGCTTTTGACCTCGGCATAGGCCGCGTTCGCCTTGGCTGTCGGGAAGATCATGCGCACGCGCCGGTCAGTTGCATCGGAGCGCCGTTCGATCCAGCCGCCCTCCTCCATCCGGTCGACGAGGCGTGAAACGCTGATCGGCTCGATTTCGAGAAGTTCGGCGAGGCGAGCCTGGGCGACGCCGGCCTCCTTGGCGACGCGAACCAGAAGCCGCCATTGTGCCGAGGAAAGGCCAAGACCGCTGGCGCGCGCCTCGAAGCGCTTGCGCATAAGGCGCTGCACGTCGTGGATCAAAAAGCCCAATCTATCTATGCCGTCGGAAACCATGAGCGGTATATATTATAAGCGTGCTTACCATTCAAGGCGCCGCATTGCGCCAGAGCCGAAAAAGAGGGATGGCAGCCATGCAGATGCGGTCACGGCACAGGCAATGACGGTTGCGGATGACCTCCCGACCGAGACGTGAATTGCCGTCGAGAACGCCGTGAGAAGAAAGGTCGTCTTGCGCGTCCTCGCCACCGGCACACCTAAGCTTTCGGCGGCATTTCGCCGGCGGCGAAGGCATCGAGCCGGCGGTGGTTCCACAGGGCATAGGCAAGGATGGTGCCCGCACCCAGCGCGCCCGGATATTGTCCCAGCGAGCCAGGCCGAGGCCGCCCAGCAGCGGCTTTCCACGATGGTGACCTGCCACAGTCGACCAGCGCCCTTCGATTTTACGACAGGCGCAATTTCGATCAAACTGGCCTCGCAAAAGCCGACAAAATGTGCCGCCAAATGCGAGGAGACCTATGAACCCGACCGAGAAAGCGCTGTGGTTTGTCGAGAGCCATCTGCCGGAAGCGATCTCGCTTGAAGATGTCGCGCAAAGCAGCGGCGTCTCGCGCTTTCATGTGACGCGCGCCTTTGGCGCCGCCACCGGCCGTTCGGTGATGGGCTATATGCGCGCGCGCCGGCTGACCGAAGCGGCGCGCAAGCTGGCTTCCGGCGCGCCCGACATCCTCGCGGTCGCGCTCGATGCCGGCTACGCCTCGCACGAAGCCTTCACCCGCGCCTTCCGCGACCAGTTCGGCACGACGCCGGAACTGGTGCGCGCGCAGGGCAGCCTCAGCAATCTCGATCTCGTGGAGCCGATCCTGATGGACCAGTCCTTCCTCGCCTCACTGCCGCCGCCGCGCTTCGAGACCGGCCGTCCCTTCCTCATTGCCGGCATCGGCGAGCGCTACAGTTGCGAAACCAGCGCGGCCATTCCGATGCAGTGGCAGCGCTTCGGTCCCTATATCGGCAACATTCCGGGCGAGACCGGTGACGTCGCCTATGGCGTCTGCGTCAATGGCGACGATGCCGGCAATTTCGACTATATCGCCGGGGTCGAAGTTTCGGATTTCTCGGACCTGCCGAAGGAGCTTTCGCGGGTGCGGGTGCCGGCGCAGAAATACGCCGTGTTCACCCATGCCGAGCACATCTCCACCATCCGCCGCACCGTCAACACGATCTGGAACAAATGGCTGCCGGCCTCGGGGCACGATATAGCCGACGGCCCCGAATTCGAGCGCTACGGCCCGGAGTTCGATCCGCGCAGCGGCAATGGCGGGCTGGAGATATGGGTCCCGGTGGCCTGAACGCCGCTACAGCTCCAGGTTCCAGTTCTGGCCGACCAGATCCTTGCCGAAGGCGTGATGGCGCTCTTCGTCCACCAGCCTGAAGCCGGCACTCTCGTAGATGTGGCGGGCGGCGGTCAGGATGTCGTTGGTCCATAGGGTCAGCGTCTTGTAGCCCTTGGCACGAGCAAAGCCGATGCACTCCTGAACCAGCCGCTTGCCAATGCCGAGGCCGCGCGCCGATGGTTCGACATAGAGCAGGCGCAGCTTCGCCACCGCGTCGGATTTGCGCACGACGAAGACCGAGCCGACCACCTCCCCTTGCCGTTCGGCAATCCAGCTGCGTTCCCATTCTGGATCGAAGGATTTTACGAAGGCGCCGAGGATTTCGGCGACCAGCGCCTCGTAGGTTTCGTCCCAGCCATAGTCCTGTGCGTAGATCTGTCCTTGGCGGCGCACCACCCAGCCGATGTCGCCGACCTGCAAGGGGCGCAGCATATACGGCACTTTGGACTCCGGGCTGTCGCCCAGGAGTTGCTGCACCGTCTGCATGGCCTTGACCAGCCGGTCCTGTTCGGCAGCAGGAAGCCGCTCCAGCAAGGCCGCGACCTGGTCGTGCGAAGCCCGGTTCAGCGGCGCGAAGGCCTGCCGCCCCGCCGGCGTTAGCGTGATCGACGATTGCCGCGCATCCGACGCCAGCGCCGCGCGCGAAATCAGCTGCAGGTGCTCGAACTTCTTCAGGAGCCGGCTGACATAACCGGCATCGAGGCCGAGATCGCGAATGAGATCGCTGGCGGTCAGGCCATCGCGATGCGCCAGTTCGTAGAGCACCCGCGCCTCGGTCAGCGAGAAGGCGCTTTTCAGCAGGCCTTCGTCGAGCAGACCTATCTGGCGGGTGTAGAAGCGGTTGAAAGCCCGCACCGCGTCGATGCGCTCGTTGCCGGGTTGATGATGGCCGGGTTGATGATGGATCGTCATGGGAAGCCTCCTGCCCATCAACGATCGGTCATTTATTTGACTTAGTCAAGTATGTACGAGATGCTCACGCGGTCGCTTCTCAGGCGATCGCGCGGCGCCGCCGCGCGATCACGACGAACAGGCCGAGCAGCACGAGGCTGGCCGCCGCGCTGGCGGCGGCAAATTCCGGCACCGGGCGAAAATCCTTGCCGTCGATCAGCAGCGATGCCGCGACCGGGCCGATCGCCAGACCGAAAAGCTGGGCTGCCGGCACCAGAAGCACGGCCGTGCGCGTCTCGTCGGCGGTGATCGCCAGCCGGATCTGATAGGGCACGATGAACAGAAGGATGAAGCCCATGATCAAGGCCGCGACCCAGAAAACCGTCAGGCCGGGGCTGCCGGCGAGCACCAGGGAACTGGCGACCGCAACAACGCCGATCGCCGCGATGGCGAAGCGGTAGTCGATACTCGCCTCGAAGACGGTAGCCGTCATTGCGCCCAGCACCTGCAATGCGAGGCTGGCCGAGACGATCAGGCCGACGGTGCGGCCATCGATTCCGTATTGTGCGCCAAGCGGCTCCAGAAACGCCCAGACCGAGCCGAAGAACATGAAGTAGCAGAAGACGCACAGCAAAGCGGCAAGCGAAGGAACGGTCAGCACATTGCTGAACTGTTCCTCCTTGGGCAGGTCGGCATAGCTATCCGGGACGATGAAGGCGGCGGCCACCGAGGCGATGCAGACGACGGCAAGAACGATGAAGCCGCCTGCCGATCCGGCGGACGGGATGACGTAAAGCGCCAGCAGCAGGGCGAGGGCGCATTGCGCCAGGGTCTGAAGGGTGACGAAGAAGCCGCCGATGCGCTCGGCCCGGCGCGAACGGGCGATCAGTTCCGTGGCGACCGCCACCAGCCCGCCCTCGGCGAGGCCCGCCACCGCGCGGGCGGCAATCAGCGAGGTCGAGGTCAGCGCATAGGCGGTCGCGCAGTTAGCCAGCGCCAGCAAGAGCAAAAGGCAGGCACTTTTCGAGCGCATATTGTGGGCGGACAGCATCATGGCGATGACCGCCGATCCGATGCCGATGGCGATCATCTCCGCCGTGGCGACCAGCGCGAGTTCGTCACCGCTGACATGCCCTTCGGTGTAGAGCGCGCCAAGAAGCACCGGCTGCAACCCGAGAATCAGCAGGCCGACCGAGCCGATCCACAATGCCGAGGCGAGCTGCGCCCCAGTCGGGTTGCCGACCAGCCAGTCGCCATTCCCGGCATCGGCGTTACCAGCAGAAGTCACGGTCGCCTCCCAACGTCCTTGCCTGTCGGCAAAAAAACTGACAGTCTGTCAGCATTTAGAAACTGATACTCGATCATATTCGTTTGTCAATCAGTAGCGGGACTTGGCACCAACAAGGCTGGGGATGGTCTTGGCGATCGAATGGTCTGGGCGATCGAGAGGATGGCGGCATGAACGAAGCAGTGCAGATGACGACCGAACCGAGGCGCAGGCCCAAACAGGAGCGCAGCCGCGAGCGCATCGACGCCATCCTGTCGACGACCATGCGGCTGATCGGCGAGAAAGGCATCGACGCCGTCACCATGAAGGAAGTCGGCGCACAGGCCGGCGGGCCGATCGCCACTGTCTATCATTATTTTCCCAACAAGTCGGCGATCCTGGCGATGCTCTACGAGCGGTTCTCCGAAGCGAGCCGCGCCCGGCTTGCCGCCATCGTTGCGGACATTGGCGGGCTGGGCGACGTCATCGCGGCGGCCGACCGGCTGCTCGACGACTACTATGAGCGCGTCGCCGGCGACCCCGCCATTCAGGACCTGCAAAACGCCATCCAGGCCGACAAGGCGCTGAAGAATCTCGACATCGCCGAAACCCGGCGCCAGGCGACGATGTTCTGCGACCATGTCGGCCCCTTTCTCGCAGCCGAGCGACGCGATGAGTTCGGCCGTATGGTTTTCCTGATCTTCCAACTGGCCGGCGGCGTCGTGCGCATGGCGCTGACCCAGGACCAAGAGGAAAGCCGCCACACCATCGAGGACTACCGGTCGATCATCCATACGCAGTTGGGGCTGTTTCTCTAGCGGCCGATTCGACCCCGTCCGGTCGGGTGGATGAGGTTTTCGAAGCCGTCGGCCAGGTTGGCGGTGCCGGCGGCAACGATCTTCGACAGGTTTCTGGCGCGACCCGGGGTCTTGTTGGCATCGAGCAGCACGGCCCTGCCCTCATGCACGACAAAGTCGAATTTGCCATAGTCGAAGCCCAGCTTCCGACGCAAGGCGCGCAATTCGTCGGGAACCGCAACCGGCTCCCGGCGGATGGTGTCGTCGCCCTTGACCAGGCGCTGCGGCGAGACATAGCGGGTGCAGCGCTCCCGATCGCCACAGAAAATCCAGAACCGCGCCGCAAACCCGTCGGGCTCGATTTCGGGAATGAATTTTTCCACGATCAGGTCGGCACGCCTGAAAATCTCCGGCGCCACATCGGCCAGCGAGGCATGCACCTGATAGCGGTCGAAGGTCTGCGCGCCCGGAAAAGGCACTGCCTTGCCGGCGCGAACGGATTTTCGGTTGAGCTGCTCCTCGGGCGTCCCCCAATGATTGAGGTTGCTCTTGACGATGACCTGGCCGCTCCAGTTGGCACCCTCCTCGAGGATCGCACCGCTGATGCGGCGCTTGGAAATGTCGGTTGCACCAAGATTGAGACAAATCGGAAATCCGCGCGCGTAGTCGACATAGTCCGATGGCGTCACTGTCGCGTCGACATGCAGGACGGCAATATCGGCGTTATGACTTGCCGAGGGTCCACGCATGATCTGCACGGAGTGACCGCGCCGTTTCAACTCCGCCAGGACGTCGAACAGCATGTAGGGGCTGTGCTGGCGCAGCAGGAGGCCCCGCCGGCTCTGGAAGCGGTCAAATTCATGCGTTATGACGGCAATGCGGGCCATGGCCTTTCCTGCATGAGGTAACTCGCAAGGCAACCAACAGCCTGGAAGGAAATATGTCCAGCCTTTCCCCAAACCGTTCCGCATGACTGAGCATTGGGACGCAATTCGCCGTCATTGGCGGCTTCTCGGGTCGCCGCTGTGTCCGCCCCCGGAAGCTGTCGCCGCCTATGAGCGCGAACTTAGGCTGCAATCAGTCGATGTGGTGCTGCTCGGGGTCACGCCGGAGCTTGCCGGCCTCGGAAGGACCATGCTCGCGATCGACGAGTCCACTGCCATGATATCGGGCATCTGGCCGGGCGATACCGCCTCACGCAAGGCGGTGATCGGCAACTGGCTGGAGTTGCCGCTGGGCGACGAAAGCGCCGGGGCGGTGATCGGCGACGGCTGCCTGTCGGCGCTGGACTCCTCGGTTGCACGGCAGGCGCTGCTTGCCGAGATCGCGCGTGTACTGAAGTCCGGTGGGCGGGCTGCATTGCGCGCCTATGCAAGTCCTCAGGTACAGGATGATCTGCAGGAGGTCCGGGCGCTGACGCTTTCCGGTGGTGTCGCGACCTTCCACGAACTCAAATGGCGCATTGCCATGGCTTGTGCAGGCAGCGATCCCGACCGCGCCATTCCGGTGCGGGCGATCCTCGATGCCTTCGATGCGCTGTTTGCCGACCGGGAGGCCCTTGCCGCGACGACCGGATGGGAGATGCCGGTGATCGGCACCATCGATGTCTATGCGAATTCGCAGACTGTCTACAGTTTCGCCCCGGCGGCGACGCTGGTCGAAGAGGCGAGCCGGTTTTTCGGCCGTGTCCGCCTCGCACCGACAGGGGCTTATGGGCTGGCGGAACGATGCCCGCTTCTGGTGCTTGAATCGCCGCGGCGCCCGTAGGGTCTGCCGTCGGATCGCGGCACGGCTCCAATTGGCACAATTGTGCTCACCGTTCGCCTTGACTCTCGAAAGCCACGCGCTTATTTCAGCGCGACGTTAGCACTCTCTCCAGGTGAGTGCTAACGCACATCCGGCACCGCCGGATCGAGGAACAGCTCTCACCGTTCTCATTCGAGGAAGAAAAAATGGCAAAGTCGAAGTTCCGCCCGCTTCATGACCGCGTGGTCGTACGCCGGGTCGAATCCGAATCCAAGACCGCCGGCGGGATCATCATCCCGGATACGGCAAAGGAAAAGCCGCAGGAAGGCGAGATCATCGCCGTCGGCTCCGGCGCTCGCGACGAAGCCGGCAAGCTGGTCCCGCTGGACGTCAAGGCCGGCGACCGCATCCTGTTCGGCAAGTGGTCGGGCACCGAAGTCAAGCTCAATGGCGAAGACCTTCTGATCATGAAGGAATCCGACATTATGGGCATCATCGGCTGATTATCGGCCTCACCGTCAACTGAATTTCGGGCTTGATCGCAAGCCCCCTGCCAGGAGCTAAAAAATGGCTGCTAAAGACGTAAAATTCTCCCGCGACGCCCGCGAGCGCATGCTGCGCGGCGTCAACATCCTCGCCGACGCAGTGAAGGTCACGCTCGGCCCCAAGGGCCGCAACGTCGTCATCGACAAGTCGTTCGGCGCACCGCGCATCACCAAGGACGGCGTCACCGTCGCCAAGGAAATCGAGCTTGAAGACAAGTTCGAAAACATGGGCGCGCAGATGGTCCGCGAAGTTGCTTCGAAGACCAACGACATCGCCGGCGACGGCACCACGACCGCGACCGTCCTGGCGCAGTCGATCGTCCAGGAAGGCCACAAGGCCGTTGCCGCCGGCATGAACCCGATGGACCTGAAGCGCGGCATCGACCTGGCCGTGACCGAAGTCGTCGCGGCTCTCGGCAAGGCTGCCAAGAAGATCAAGACCTCCGAGGAAGTTGCCCAGGTCGGCACGATCTCCGCCAATGGCGACGAGTCGGTCGGCGCCATGATCGCCGAAGCGATGCAGAAGGTCGGCAATGAAGGGGTCATCACGGTTGAAGAAGCCAAGACCGCCGAGACCGAGCTGGAAGTCGTCGAAGGCATGCAGTTCGACCGCGGCTATCTCTCGCCCTACTTCGTCACCAACGCCGACAAGATGGTTGCCGAGCTCGAGGACGTCTACATCCTCCTGCACGAGAAGAAGCTCTCCAACCTCCAGGCCATGCTGCCGGTTCTCGAAGCCGTCGTGCAGACCTCAAAGCCGCTGCTCATCATCTCGGAAGACGTCGAAGGCGAGGCTCTGGCCACGCTGGTTGTCAACAAGCTGCGCGGCGGCCTGAAGATCGCCGCCGTCAAGGCGCCTGGCTTCGGTGATCGCCGCAAGGCCATGCTGGAAGACATTGCCATCCTCACCGGTGGCCAGGTCATCTCGGAAGACCTCGGCATCAAGCTCGAGAATGTCGGCCTCAACATGCTCGGCCGCGCCAAGAAGGTGTCGATCTCCAAGGAGAACACCACCATCGTCGACGGCGCCGGCAAGAAGGCCGAGATCCAGGGCCGCGTTGCCCAGATCAAGCAGCAGATCGAAGAGACCACGTCGGACTACGACAAGGAGAAGCTGCAGGAACGTCTGGCGAAGCTCGCCGGCGGCGTTGCGGTGATCCGTGTCGGCGGCGCGACGGAAGTCGAAGTCAAGGAAAAGAAGGACCGCGTCGATGACGCTCTCAACGCGACCCGCGCGGCCGTGGAAGAAGGCATCGTTGCAGGCGGCGGCGTCGCTCTCCTGCGCGCTTCGGCCAACATCAAGGTCACCGGCGTCAATGCCGACCAGGCTGCCGGCATCAACATCGTTCGTCGTGCACTGCAGGCTCCGGCCCGTCAGATCGCTTCGAACGCAGGTGCTGAAGCTTCGATCGTTGCCGGCAAGATCCTCGACAACAAGGGCGCGACCTACGGCTACAACGCCCAGACCGGCGAGTATGGCGACATGATCGCCATGGGCATCGTCGACCCGGTCAAGGTCGTTCGTACCGCTCTCCAGGACGCGGCTTCGGTCGCCGGCCTGCTCGTCACCACCGAAGCCATGATCGCGGAGGCTCCCAAGAAGGAGTCTGCTGGCGGCGGCATGCCTGGCGGCATGGGCGGCGGCGGCATGGGCGGCATGGGCGGTATGGATTTCTAATCCAAGCTATCTGGCTTATGCATACGGAAAGGGCGCCGAGAGGCGCCCTTTTTGTTTTGGAAAGCGGATGGTTAGGCGGCGCTGTCCGCCTGCCGCGCAACCTTGCCTGCAAGCACCGCCTGCTCGACAAGCGCCGCCACCTCGTCGGCCACCACCAGCACCGGGCCACGATCGCGGGTGGCCCTCGCAATCACCATCAGCCCTTCCAGCGAGGATTCGACCAGCAGTGCCAGGGCATGCGCCCGGCGTTCGGGCACTCCTGCCCTGACAAAGGCCTGTCGCAGCAAGCCGATCCATTGCTCGAAAGCCGATCGGCAGAGTTCCGCCAGTTCCGGCACATCGGTGGGTGAATCCAGCACCACCGGCGCGATGGGGCAACCCAGCGAAAAATCATTGTCCTCCAGCATGCGCCCGACCGACTGGTATATGTGATGGACGGCCACTGCAGGATCGCTCTCGGCTGCCAGTGCTTCGCCCAGCCTTTTCGTGACGTCGGCAACGCTGTTGCGCGTCACCTCGATGACCAGTTGGTCCTTGCCGCCTGGGAAATGAAAATAGAGCGAGCCGCGCGGCGCCCCGCTGGCGCCCAGAATGTCGTTGAGCGAGGTGCCGCGATAGCCGCGCTGCCTGAGCAACAGGCCTGTGGTCTCAAGTATGCGGGTGCGGGTGTCGTTGGCCATGTCAACCTCTGTCAGCAGTGACGCATTATAGGGCCTTGCCAAGAATATGACAATCGGTCTATATAATATGTAAATCAGTCTATATATTACAAGGAGAGTGACATGCGCAGCTACCGTCTTGAAGGGTTTGGTGGAACCGAATCCCTGGCGATGCGCGACGAGGCGCGGACGGAACCGAAACCGCATGAGATCGTGGTGCGAGTCCGCGCCGCCTCGCTCAATCGGCGCGACACGATGATCCTTGGCGGCACCTATCCGTTGCCGCCGCGGCAAGGCATCGTGCCGCTGAGCGACGGCGCCGGTGACGTCGTCGCAATCGGCGATGCCGCTACCCGTTTTGCCGTCGGCGACCGCGTCACCGGCAGCTACTTCGCCCGCTGGATCGATGGCCGCATCAATGCCGGTCTGATCGACCAGCTCGGCTGTACGCTGGACGGCATGCTGACTGAGTTTGCCGTGCTCGACGAACAATGGGCGGCGCGACTGCCCGATCATCTGAGCTGGCACGAAGCGGCGACGCTGACCTGCGCCGGCGTGACGGCCTGGAACGCGGTGACCGGGACCCGGATTCCGAAGCCTGGTCAATGGGTTTTCACCATCGGTTCGGGTGGCGTTTCGCTGTTTGCTCTGCAGTTCGCCAAGTTGCTCGGCTGCCGGGTTGTCGCCATCACATCGCGCGCGGAGAAGGCCGACAGGCTGCGGGCGCTGGGCGCCGACCTCGTTGTCTCCAGCACCGACATACCGGAATGGGGCGGCTGGGCGCGCGAGCAGACAGGCGGCATCGACCTCGTCGTCGAAACCGGCGGCCCGGCCACCTTCGCGCAGTCGCTGATTGCCAGCACGCTTTATGGACACATCGTGCTGCTGACGCTGCAGGACGCTAGTGGCAGATCGATCGAGATGCCGGCAGCGCTTTATCAGCGCAGCCTCGTCACCATCAGCCGCCTGTTCGTCGGCAGCCGCAGCAATCTCGAAGCCATGCTGCGCGCCGTGTCGCAGCATCGCCTCAAGCCCGTTATCGACAGGGTCTTCCCCTTTGCCGAAGCCCCCGAAGCGTACCGCCACTTCCAGCAGGGCGACGTGTTCGGGAAGGTTGTCATCGACTGCGCCTGACCCAATTGCCCGCTTTTCAACCCCGAATCAGGAGAACGACCATGACCATCCGTGAAGCTTCCGCAGAATGGCAAGGCACACTGAAGGAAGGCGGCGGCCGTCTGCGGCTTGGCAGCGGCGTCTTCGAAGGCGCCTATTCCTTTCCGTCGCGGTTCGAGAACGGTCCGGGCACCAATCCCGAAGAGCTGATCGGGGCAGCACATGCCGGCTGCTTCTCGATGGCGCTGACCTTCATCCTCGGCCAGGAAGGCCACGTCGCCCGCACCATCCGCACCGTCGCCAAGGTGCATCTCGGCGCGACCGCCGCCGGGCCGACGATCACCCGCATCGAGCTCGAAACGGAAGCAGAGATTCCCGGCCTTCAGCCTGCCGAATTCCAGCGTATGGCGGAGACGGCGAAGACGACCTGCCTTGTCTCCCGCGCTTTGGCCGGCGTTACAACCATCACCCTCAAGGCCGAGCTGGCCGCCACCACTGCCACGGAACAATGAAAACCAGGAGGTATGAGATGAGCCAGGACAGCATCACGAGCATTCATCCGGGCGACCACTCTAGCCAGACGGCCGAGATCATGCGTCGCTTCAACGATGTGTTCCAGTTGCACGATCCGTCCGCGCTTGCCGAGTTGGTGGCGCAGGATTGCGTTATCGAAAACACCGTGCCGGCGCCGGACGGCGCCCGCCATGCCGGCAAAGAGGCATGCATTGACCTATGGTCGGCGATCGCCACCCAGCCCGGCACGCGCTTCGACCTCGAGGAAACCTTCGTCGCCGGCGAACGGGCGACGATCCGCTGGCGCTACTTCATGGCCGGCGGCAACTCCATCCGCGGCGTCAATCTGATGCGCGTCGCGGATGGGCTGATCGTCGAGGCGATGGGTTACGTCAAGGGATAGAAGCGTTGTCACGGAGGTGGCGCAAAAGCGCGCAGGCAGTGAAACGGTGCTCACCAAACTGAGCGAACTGATGTTTGTCGACGTGTTGCGCCGTTACTTGGAATCGCTGCCGCCACAAACCACGGGATGGCTGGCTGGCCTGCGCGATCCAAACCTGGCGAGGGCACTGGCGCTGATCCACGACCGGCCGGCGCATAACTGGACGGTGGAGGCGCTGGCGAAGGACTCCGCGCTGTCGCGCAGCGTGCTCGCCGAACGCTTCACCAGGCTGGTCGGCATGCCGCCAATGCATTATCTCGCCAAATGGCGCATGCAGATCGCCTCGGAGCTGCTCAGCGCCGGCACCAGCAACATGGCCAGCATTGCCGCTGAAATCGGCTACGAATCCGAGGCAGCGTTCAGCCGCGCCTTCAAGAAGATGATCGGCCTTCCGCCCTCGGCCTGGCGTCTAGGCATCCGGACCGGATCCGGAACCGACGAAGAGTAGGCCGAGGCCTGGCAGCTCCTGTTCTATCGATCAGCCAGCGCCAGCTTGGCGCCAAGCATGACAAAGGCGCCGGCGAAGGTGCGGCGCATCCAGGTCAGCACCATCGGCCGCGACACGACATGGCTGCGGATCGAGGCCGCAAAGATGCCGTAAGCGACGAAGACGACGAAGGTCAGTAGCATGAAGACGCTCGAGAGTTCGAGCATCTTGGCAAATGCGTTCGGTTCGGTCGTGCTGACGAATTGCGGCAGGAAGGCAAAGAAGAAGATCGACAGCTTCGGGTTCAGGATGTTGATCAGGATACCGGAGGTGATGACCTTGGCTGCCGAGCGGGGTGCCGCGTTTTCATCGACGCTCAGGCCGCCCTTCTCGTTCAGCGTGTTCCAGGCCATGTAGAGGAGATAGGCGACGCCGAGATATTTCAGCGTCTCGAAGGCGACAGCACTTGTGTGCAGCAGCGCCGCCAAGCCGGTGATGGCGGCGGCCATATGCGGGATGATGCCAAGCGTGCAGCCGAATGCAGCAGTGATCGAGGCGCGCGCGCCTCGCGAAAGCCCGGCGCTCAGCGTGTAGAGAACGCCGGTGCCGGGCGAAGCCACAACGATCAGCGACGTCAACAGAAATTCGATGCTCATGGTTCCTCCGACGCCCTGCCCGTGGTCGAAGCTATCGGGGGATGTGGGATGAGGCAAGGTGGGCGTCGGCTAGATCGTTGGCATCCCGTGCGCCTTGCGCGCCATCAGGCAATCGTCGCCGCCAGGCATGCAGGCGTGGCAGACGTCCGGGCGGATCTCGTAGATGCCGCAGGCCGTGTGCTTGCCGATCTCGCCCGTAAGCGCCGAACAGCGCACGCCCTCGCAGCGCATGCCGGACAGGTCGGCGGACACGAACTTTTCCGGAATCCGGTCAAGTTGCGCATCGTCCTCGGTCGAGAAGCGCGGCCATTCGGCCGAGTAGGAGCAGCAGGCGCCGCAGCTCTGGCAATCGAAGATTGCGGCCGCGCCGGCGTCCTCGTCGCCAGACAAAAAGTCGGTGGCGCCAGCCAGGCCGGCAGGCGCTATGGACCGACGACCGGCATCTTGCGGCAAGGCGCTATTTCTTCTTCTTGCCCTTCGGCGCGTCCGCCGGCGACTTGAACAGGTCGGTCGCAGCCTCTGTGGCCTCGGCGGCCTTTGGCGCGGCAGCGGGCTTGGCCTGCTTTGCAGTGGCAGCAGCCGGCGCTGCCGGCTGATCCTTGGTGGAAAACTTTATGGCCATGTCAGTCCTCGTCGGAAAAGCGGGATGATGGTGCGCGCGGATTGCGCAAGCGGCCGATCAGCGCCGAGACCGCTGTGATGTTCATTTCCTCGGGCGACCAGTTCCTCGCCTCGGCAATGTGGTGCGCCGCCAGTTCGCGATGCGTGCTGCCGCTATAGGCGGCATCCTGGTAGGTCACGCGCTCCTGGGTCTTTTTGTCCTCGCGGACATATTCGACCAGATAGTTCGGGGCTTCGGCACGGCCGCGCACGCCGACGCGCACCTGGGCATCGCCATGCGCGCGCTTGCAGCGCTCGAGCTTTTCCAGCACACGGCGGACATATTCGACCGGCTTGTCCAGGCCCGGGACCATGGACGCGATGGTCGCATCGGCATCGATCGGCGTCGGCGGTACGCGCTTGGTGGCCATCAGCGTTTGCCTGCCCGCTTCGGCAGCGTCGCAAGGGCTGCGGCCGCCGCCATGTCGTCGGCTTCCTTTTCCTTGCGCAGTTCGCGCAAGCGCGCGGTCTTGGCTTCGCGAGCCTCGCTGACGGCATCACGCTCGGACAGGATGCGGTTGAGTGACATCGACTGGGTTTGCGTCTTGCTGAACAGCGAGCCGGCCTGGTCGGCGGTCTTGGATTGCGTGGTCAAAACTTTCTCCTGTCGGGAGCCTGGTGCCGATAGAGCGAGAGCGGTCTTCGATTAGGACCAAAGCAATACGGCAGCGGGGCAGTATGGGCGGTTCAGATTGCTGGAGCGTCCCTTAGCACGTTCCGGCCGGCGTGCGGCGCACTTTTAGCGGCATGACGCACAAAATGAAAAAGGCCAGGCACCGCCTGACCTTCCATGAAAGCGCCGCGCATCCAGTTGGATGCGCAAGGCGCTCCTTTCAGCCTTTCATCGGTGCCAGTACATCCGTGGTCACCGGAAGGCCGAATCCTTATCAGGCCGCCTTCAACTGGTCGGCGGACATCTTGCCCGACTTGTTGTCGCGGGTCATCTCGTAGCCGAGCTTCTGACCCTCGACGATGTCACGCATGCCGGCGCGCTCTACGGCCGAGATGTGGACAAAAACGTCGGCGGAGCCGTCGTCAGGCTGAATAAAACCAAAACCTTTGGTGGCGTTGAACCATTTCACTGTGCCGGTGGCCATGAAGAACCCTTTCCCTGGCAAATATTCGTTCACCATCGTGCGACTGCACAACAGCGTTTTGTCTCGATTTTTGATGGGGAAGTTCGTCAAAGGCGCGCATGCATGCGCGGATAACAAAAGTCGGTCAAACAAATATCGACATGTTTCTTATAGACTTCTTTTAGCGCCGAGTCAATTTCTGGTTTGCCCGCAGCCCAAATTCAACCTGAGGATGCCTGAGGCATAAGCCTCAACTGACGAGGTGGCGGAGCGCAAGGCGTTCCCAAAAAATATTCCACGCCCCGGAACCAATCGCAAGCCGGCGCATTTCCGTGGTGTCAGCAATTCAGAGAGCAATCTCAGTAATGCTGGCAAAAGGACGCTTCCCGCACATTAAACGGTGCGAGAGGCGTTCTTGTATGTGCCGTTATCTGACACAATTTCCAAGGGAAAACCGTTTCACACTTTTCCTTAAACTTACGCTCGCCTACAGGATCGCGCTGATCAGCGGCAGGATCTCGTAGCGGAAACCACGGCCGGAGTTCGACACCGGATCGCCGTCGGTGACCGCTCTTGCCTCGGCTTCGCTGCCGACACGCAGGATCAGCAGACCCCAAGGGCCGGCCGGGTCGGCGACCGGCCCGGCCAGGATCATGGTGCCCTCGGCAAGCTTGCCGCGCAGATAGTCGGCATGCCGGCCCATCAACTCCCTCTCCTCCTCCGTCAGGGTGAAGGCGAAGTCCGGCCGAGGCGGGATCAGCCGGCAGTGGAAGATTGTTGGCGCGGTAGTCTCACGCGGTCCATCATTGCCGGCCATCGGTCACTCACCGTGATGTCACTAGTGTCCTATTCGTCCGGGCCGGGTTCCGGCCAGGTCTCCTTCGCTGCTTCCGCATACCAGTGCCGCATCGCCGGCGTTGCCAACACGGCGTCGACATAGGCGCGCGTGTCGGGCGCGAGCTTGCCGCCATAGGTGTCGAAGCGGGTGACGACAGGTGCATACATGGCATCGGCCGCGGTGAAATGACCGAACAGGAAGGGGCCGCCCTTGCCGTATTGTTCCCGGCACTGGCGCCAGATCGTTTCGATGCGCGCGCGCTGCATGTCGCCTTCGGCGTCGAGCGGCTTGTGGGCCTTCGGCCGGCGCAAATTCATCGGCCAGCCATAGCGCACCTCGCGAAAGCCGGAATGCATCTCGGTCGCCACCGAGCGAGCCAAGGCGCGGGCGCCGATATCCTGCGGCCAAAGTTTTTTCTCAGGAAACAGGTCGGCCAGATATTCAAGGATGGCAAGGGTTTCCCAGACGATCCTGCCATTGTGATTCAACACTGGCACCAGGCCGGTCGGCGACACTTTCGCCAGATTGGCAAAAGTCTCGGGCGTGCGCAGGCGCACGAAACCTTCCTCGAACGGGATCTCCAGATGCTTCATCGCCACCCATGGCCTCAGCGACCAGGACGAAAAGCACTTGTTGGCGATGATGAGCGTAAATTCAGCCAAGGCGGTCTCCCCAAAATTTCGTCACACTAGTCACATGATACGACGCGGCAAAGCGTTTCGGCGACCATATAAGCGACCAGATGCGACGATGATCGCCGCCCAGGGAACCTAAGCCAAGCCGGCCCGTTTGCCTCCTGCGAATGAATCCCCGGAATCCCAGGAGATGCAAAGATGGTGAACAAGGATCAGGTTGCCGGCGTGGCCAAGCAGGTCAAGGGCTCGGTCAAGGAGGCCGGCGGCAAGGCGACCGGCAACAGGCAGACCCAGGCCGAAGGCACGGCCGACAAGACCGCCGGCAAGGTGCAGAAGGTCTATGGCGACGTGAAGGACAAGATCAAAAAGGCGCTCTGATTCGATCTTGCAGGCAATGAGGAAGGCGGCTCAAGGCCGCCTTTTTCTTGTCAGAGGCTGAGGCTCTTGCTGAAGGCGCTGGTGAACTTGACCCCGCCCCGGTCGCCCGCCGCCTCGCCCAGCACCACGTCCATGCCGTCCCCGGTTACCCTCACCAGCGCGAAGCCACCCATATAGGCAGCCTTCGGCTTGAACAGGTCGAGGCCATCGCTTTTGTAGATCAGAGGCACTTCGTGCTGATGGCCATGGAAGATGGCGATGACATTGTAGCCCTTCAGCGCCGCCAGCATCGCCTGGCGGTCGGCCTCGCTCCACCAGTGCGGCGCGCCTGCGCCGTCATCGTCATAGGTGCGCTTGGCCGGGTCCCAGCGCTCGACCGAGAAAGTGTCCCAGCCATAGTGCTGGAACAGGATGACGGGACGGCCATCCGCCGCGTAGGTCGCCAGATCCTGCTTCAGCCACGGCAGGCTGCTCACCGCGCCATGGCCGGTGTCGCCGGCAAAGCGGTGGGTCTGGACGAGATGCAGGCCGCCCCAGTCCCAGGAATAGCAGTCGGTGTCGACATCGTATTCGGTGGCCGGCACCGGGGGCTTGAAGAACACGCCGGGGCGGTGGTTGACCTCGACATAGTCGCGCAGTTCACGCCGATACCAGTCACATGGGGCGGCGAGCCATTCTGGTCGAGATCGTGGTTGCCGAGGCCGACATAGACCGGCATGTGCACGCGGTCCGGGCCGACGCCTTGTTGATAGCGCTGGCTGAACTGCAACAGTTGCGTGCCTTCGCTGGGCTCGGTGATCTGGCCGCCGCCATCGTCGGTGATGTCGCCGCCGACGACGAGGCCGAGCGGCGCGCCGATGCGGCTGCCGGCCGAATGCAGGCCAGTGGCGACGCCGTCGATCTCGGCCGGCCATTGCCGGTCGGCGAGGCTGTTGAGAGCGGCGACATTGCGCAGCAAGGCGGCGTCGGTCTTGCCTTCCTCCAGGCAGTTGGGGCTGAGGCCGCTCGACATGCGGCAGGCATGGACGTCGGCGATGAACAGAAAGGTGGCGTCGATGGGCTGGATGCGCTTGCCGGTCTGGCCAAGCGCGGCGCGCGGCAGCATGCCAGCCATGGCAAGGCCGGCTGCCTGTGCGAGGAAATTGCGACGGGAGAGGACGAGCTTGCGATTCATGACCTGAAATTCAGCACAGCCGGCGCCCCACCGTCCAGTTGCCAGGAATGGCAGGTCGACACGGCACTGTGGCTCTGGCATTTCTTGGGTCATGCTGGCGCGCAGCAAATACAAGCAGAGGGGGAGGATTTCATGAGAGCCGTTTCGATAGGCGTGGTGCTGGCTGGGTTGCTACCGGCGGCTGCGGTGCATGCCGCCGATTGTGTCGACGCAAAATCGGCCAAGGCCGGCTTCGTTCTGGAAATGCCCGGCGTCCGCAGCGAGTTTCGGCCGGTGGCCGGCGGCATGGTGTCCGTCGCCAACACCTACGAATCGCAATCACCGCAGACACAGTTCCTGTTTGCAGGCCTGGTCGAAGTGTTTCGCGACAGCGGTACCGGACGGGTGGCGACGATCCCGTTTTCCGATCTGCGAAAACTGTTTCCGCTGAAGACGGGAGCCAAGAGCACGATCGAATTCGTCGAGCTGTCGCCGAACAAGCAGCCGAAGAGCACCAAGACACTGAGCCTGGTCGTCAAGGGCAAGGAGACGTTCAGCGTCGGCGGCTGCAAATACAACGTGCTGGCGGTCACGGAGACCTTCAAGAACGGCGCCGGCGAAACGCTGGACACATTTACCGCGCTTTATGCTCCCGATCTGCAAGCGTCTCTCGCCCGGCGCTACGACGAAGGGACCAGCGCGGAATCGGTGAACGGTTACGAGACGATCAAGCCGCTTTCCAACTAGAACAGCGCAGTTCCGGCCTCAAGGTTTTCCCGGCCGCAGCAGGATCCTGCGACGCCGCTTCGCTCTGCTCGGGAATGGCGGCGTTGAGCTGCCTTGAAGTTCGGCCAGGCAATCGCGCAGCACGCTGGCATCCTGTGCCGCCTTGGCCATCGACATGGCGCCGGAATAGGCGGCGATGGCGAGTGCCGCAAAGCGCTCGGGGTCGGTGCCCTGCTCCCTCCCCGACTGCTGGTCGGCTCGCACCTTGTCGGCAACCGCCTGACGCCATCCGGCAAAGATATCGTCCAGAGCGGCGCGGAAATCCGGGTCAGCGAGCGACAGTTCATGCGCCAGATTGTTGAGCGGACAGCCGCGCACGAAGCCTTGCTGCTCAAGCTCGGTCGCCACCGCCTCGAACACCGCGCGCACGCCTTCGCGCGCCGAGCCTGCCGCCCGTACAGGGTTGATCCAGGTTTCATCGAGGGCCGCTGCCACGCGCTCCTCGATCACCGCCAGAGCGAGCGCCTTCTTGGTCGGGAAATGATGATGCAGCGCGCCGCCGCTGACGCCTGCGGTCGTCATCAACTCGCCAAGAGCTGATGCATGATAGCCACGCGCCTGGAACGACGCTTCGGCGATATCGAGCACCTTGTTGCGCAGCCCTTCGGGATCGTTGGTGCGTTTTCGCGGCGGCCCTTTCGGAGCCCGAGCAATCTCTGCTGACATTTGCCAACGATAGCAGATTGACAAAACAGGACAACCGGTCTGTTTTATAAACCGGATGATCATCCTGTTTTTTGGAGACGACACAATGACCGTACCCCTGAATGCGCCTGCGACGGCAAGCCTGCTCGCTTCGCCTGTCGTCGAGTTGCGGCAGTACACGCTGAAGCCGGGCCGGCGCGAGACGCTGATCGACATCTTCGACAGTCGGTTCATCGAAGGCCAGGAACACGCCGGCATGACCATCATCGGACAGTTCCGCGACCTCGACCGCCCCGACATATTCGTCTGGCTGCGCGGCTTCGATGGCATGGAAGCGCGGAAGCAGGCGCTCACCGCCTTCTATGACGGGCCGGTGTGGACGGCGCACCGCGACGCCGCCAATGCGACGATGATCGATTCCGACGATGTGCTGCTCTTGAAGGCGGCATGGCCAGGCGCCGGCTTCGATCTGTCAGGCGCGCAGCGAGGCGCCATGGCGGCGGATGGAAAGCCAAGCGCAGACAATGGCTTGACCGGTGTTGTTGTCATCCAGATTCATCATCTGCGGTCTGGCGCCGAAGCCGATTTCGCCGGCAATTTCGAAACGGATGCCGTTCCGGTCCTTATCGGCGCCGGCGGACGGTTGCTTGGCGCCTTCATCACCGAGCACGCCGAAAACAGCTTTCCCCGCCTGCCGGTGCGCTTGAGCGAAAACGTCTTTATCGCGGTGACGGGTTTCAACAGTCCCGAGGCGCATGCCAGTTACGAAGCCGCAGTTGCCGCTTCGCCCCAATGGCAAGCGGCCGATGTGACCTGGCGGACCGAAACCTTGCGCCTGACGCCGACGTCGCAGTCGCTGCTGCGGTAACCGGATCGGCACGCGGCCAACCGAAGTTCATACTGAGCGATAGGCCGGCGGCTTGACCGCCCTCGCCGATCGGCATTGCCTTCGTGACGCGGGCAACAGCGAGAGCATTCGATGCGACTGGCCTTCAATGAGACTTTCTGGCAAACGAGCACTGGTGACCGGCGGCTCGGACGGCATCGGCCTGGCGATATCGGAAGCTTTCTTGCGCGAGGGCGCCGACGTGCTGATCGTCGGTCGCGACACCAGCAAGCTCGAGACCGCCCGCGAGACCCTTGCGGCGGAGGGCAACGTCGGCACCCAGTCGGCCGATCTCTCGACCTCTTCCGGCATCGATGCCGTGGTCGATCGCGCGAAAGCAACCGGCCCACTCGACATCCTCGTCAACAATGCCGGCGTCGCCTATCTGGTGCCGTTCGAGACCGTCACCGAGCACCAATTCCAGCAATCCTTCGCGCTCAATGTGACGGCGGCGTTCTTCCTTACCCAGCGGCTGCTGCCGCATCTCGGCGCCAACGCCTCCGTCATCAACATCTCGTCCTACTTCGCCGACAAGATGATCCCGAAGCGGCCGTCGAGCCTGTATTCCTTGTCCAAGGGCGCGCTGAATTCGCTGACCAAGTCGCTGGCCTTCGAGCTTGGTCCGCGCGGCATCAGGGTCAATGCGATTGCGCCCGGCACGGTCGACACCGCCATGCGGCGCAAGTCGATCGACAACCTGCCGGCGGCAGCGCAAGCCGAGCTGAAAACCTATGTCGAGCGCAGCTACCCGCTCGGCCGCATCGGCCAGACCAGCGATCTTGCCGGCATCGCCGTCTATCTCGCCAGCGATGAGGCGGCGTGGACCAGCGGCGGCATTTTCGCGATCGATGGCGGGTATACGGCGGGGTGACCGTTTGGACGGCCCTCGGCCTCGAACAAGCGGAGCACTTGACCAAACTTCCGATACCGCGTCTGTCTGCAGATTGAGCAATGCTTCAGACATTCGTGGTGCCATGCCGTCTATCGATCCACTGATCCTCTTCTACACAACGTTCTTCAGCAAACCCGTCGATATCGCGTCGATACAGTGCGAAATGCCCGGGCGGTGGACACTGGACAAACGACGGATTTCCGAGGCCGCGGCAGTCGTCTTCCATATTCCGAACTTTCGCGAAGTTGGCGATGCCTACAAATACCCTGGTCAATATTGGGTCGCCTGGTCGATGGAATGCGGCCAAAACTACAAGCGACTTGCCGACCCCAAAATCATGCGGCACTTCGATATCATCATGACGCATGAATCCCGGTCCGATGTCTGGGTACCCTACCTTCCGCGTGCGGTGTGGTGGAAAGATGCGCTGGCCAGACCAATCGTGCCGAAAACGGAAGAAGCGCCGGTCGCACTCTTCCAGTCGGCCGGCCTGAATTATAGCGGCCGTGTCGATCTGGCGAACGAACTGGCGCGCCACATGAAGATCGATTCTTATGGCCGATATCGCAACAACCGATCGGTCTCTGGCCCCGATCTGGGCTCGAAGACCAAGATCGAAACCATTGCGCGGCACAAATTCTGCCTGGCCATGGAGAACTCGATCGAGGCCGACTATGTCACCGAGAAAATCTATGACGCGTTCATGGCCGGCACGGTGCCGATCTACCTTGGCGCTCCCAATGTGGACGAGTTCGTTCCGGAGCACTCCTTTATTGACGCCAGGGCCTTCGCCAGCGCCAGCGATCTTGCAGCCTATCTCCAGCGCCTGATAGCAACGCCGCAAGACTACGAGGCTTATTTCGACTGGCGCTCAAAGCCATTGCCCGACAATCTCGTCAAACGGGTGCAATCATTGGAAACACCCGCGTTCTGCAGACTGATGAGCGTCGTGCGCCAGCGTCTGGAGGCGCGGACAAGCAAGCCTTCCGGACGGCGAACACTTCCGTTCGGCTATAGATCCTATCTCAGGACAAAGCTGCGCCGCTGGAGGAAAAAGGTTCCGAGCTGACGGTCCGCGATCAGGCGCGCTTTCAGCAAAATACGGAGGACAAAGAGCGTCCCTTGCGACGTCGAGACGGCTTCGACCTTGCCGCCATGCATCTTGGCAATCCCCGAGGCTATGTGGAGGCGCTCCCAGGGTGGACTTGAAATTCTCGGCTTCGCGATCCGAAGCTCGATCCGGATGCGATGCCGGATTTTGGTCGGGAAACTGAACAGAAGGACAAGCGCGTAAGCTACCTCATCGCTGCTGTTGCCTGTGAGACGCCGGTACGGATGGTAGTTTGGATCGTGTGGCAGCGTCGCTCGTAGGTAGACGTGAATTGCGCATTGCTGATCCTGGGGGAAGTTTGCGTAGAGCAATCCGCCAGCTCGACATGATCTCATCGAGCAAATCCGCAAGTTTCCGTCCACTTTATGGGATCAAGCCGGACTGAGGAGCAATTTCCTTCACACGAAAGTGGAGGGTGCAGGAGTCCCGAAGGGCGGCGCTACTGCTTCAACCGATTTACTGCCTGCCGACCGCAATCTCTGCTTGAAGGCCATTGTGCAACGCGATACGCCGTTGCCGAATTCGATCGTCGGAGAGACAAGTGACCGCTGCCACGACCAGAACCGAAACCGACACGTTCGGCCCCATCGAGGTTGCCGCCGACCGTTACTGGGGCGCGCAGGCGCAGCGTTCCCTCGGCAATTTCAGGATAGGCTGGGAAAAGCAACCGGCCTCGATCGTGCGTGCGCTCGGCATCGTCAAGCGAGCGGCGGCGGAAGCCAATATGGAGCTGATGCGGCTCGATCCGGCAGTCGGCAAGGCGATCATCGAGGCGGCGCAAGAGGTGATCGACGGCAAGCTGAACGATCATTTCCCGCTGGTCGTCTGGCAGACCGGCTCGGGCACGCAGTCCAACATGAACGCCAACGAGGTGATCTCCAACCGGGCGATCGAACTTCTGGGCGGCGTCATGGGCTCGAAGAAGCCGGTGCACCCTAACGACCACGTCAATATGAGCCAGTCGTCGAACGACACCTACCCGACAGCCATGCACATCGCGTGCGCCGAGCGCATCGTGCACGATCTGCTGCCGGCGCTGAAGCATCTCCACGCTGCGCTCGAGGTCAAGACGAAGGCCTTCGCCCACATCATCAAGATCGGCCGCACCCATACGCAGGACGCGACACCCCTCACGCTGGGTCAGGAATTTTCCGGCTACGCCGCGCAGGTGGCCTCTTCGATCAAGCGCATCGAGATGACGCTGCCCGGCCTGCAGGAACTGGCGCAGGGCGGCACCGCCGTCGGCACCGGCCTCAACGCGCCGGTCGGCTTTGCGGAAAAGGTGGCGGCGCGCATCGCCGAAATCACCGGCATTGCCTTCGTCACCGCGCCGAACAAGTTCGAGGCGCTCGCCGCGCACGATTCCATGGTGTTCTCGCATGGCGCCATCAACGCGGCGGCCGCCGCCCTCTTCAAGATCGCCAACGACATCCGCTTCCTCGGCTCCGGCCCGCGCTCGGGCCTCGGCGAACTGTCGCTGCCGGAAAACGAGCCGGGTTCCTCGATCATGCCGGGCAAGGTCAACCCGACCCAATGCGAGGCTCTGACGCAGGTCTGCGTGCAAGTGTTCGGCAACAACGCCTCGCTGACCTTCGCCGGCAGCCAGGGCCATTTCGAGCTCAACGTCTACAATCCGCTGATGGCCTATAATTTCCTGCAGTCGGTGCAGCTGTTGGTCGACGCTTCGATATCCTTCACCGACAATTGCGTCGTCGGCATCGAGGCGCGCGAAGACAACATCAAGGCCGCGCTCGACCGCTCGCTGATGCTGGTGACAGCGCTGGCGCCGACGATCGGGTACGACAATGCCGCCAAGATCGCCAAGACCGCGCACAAGAAGGGCACCACCTTGCGCGAGGAAGCACTGGCCACCGGGCTGGTCAGCGAGGCAGACTACGACCGGCTGGTGCGGCCGGAGGACATGACGCATCCGGGTTAAGCGATTCCAGGGGAAGTGCCTTCCTCGAAGCGCGCAGCCCTTCCTCTTTGGAATTGCGTCAACTAGAAATCCGAATTGTGTGGCGGGACAATTTGCTCCCGCCGCTGCTGGCCGCGACAAGAATTTTGCGTCGGTCGAACGATCCCGAAATGTACGTCCTGTGAACAATGTGTCGCCGGACTGGCGGCTTTGGTGAACAGTCGGCTTGGTCTATCTGACCGGGACATCAACCCTTTTCGGAGAGCCACCATGTCCATCAACACTTCCGCTGCCGGCGCCGGCATCGCGTCCAACAGCTCCACCACCATCCTGCTCGGCCGCATCCTGCTCGCCGCCATCTTCCTGCTTTCCGGCTTCGGCAAGCTCACCGCCATTTCCGGCACCGCCGGCTATTTCGGCGCCATGGGCCTGCCGGTGCCGACCATAACGGCCATTGTCGTCGGCCTGATCGAATTGCTCGGCGGCCTTGCCGTGCTCGTTGGCTTTCAGACCCGCATCGCCGCCTGGGTGCTCGCGGTCTTCACCATCGCCTCGGCCTTTGTCGCCCATACCGGCTGGGCCGACCAGAACCAGATGATCCATTTCCTGAAGAACGTCGCCATCACCGGCGGTTTCCTGCTGCTGGCTTCCTCGGGCCCTGGCGCCTACTCGATCGACGCCAAGCGCGGCTGAGCTTTCCCTCCCAAGCCTGAAAAAAGCGGCGTGGAATTTTCCACGCCGCTTTTTCGTTGTCTGCCCAAGCGCGCGCCCGTCCCATCCCTGCTAGGATCGGTCTCGAAACAGCCGGCGGACAGACAACGGAGATGACCATGCCCCGCGATGCATTGCTTCTGATTTCCCGGCTGCTGCTCGCCGCCCTGCTCGTTCCCTCCGGCTACCACGCGCTCGCCGACATTGCCGGGACGACCGGCTATTTCGCCGGCCTCGGCATGCCATTGCCGACGCTTGCTGCCTGGAGCACCGGGCTGTTCGAGTCGATTGCCGGTCTCTTGATACTGGTCGGCTTTCAGACGCCGGTCGTTGCGATACTTCTTGCCGCTTTCTGCATCGTTGCAGGCTCCATCGGCCACTACGGCCAGGGCGGCGATGACCCGATGCTCACCTTCCTGCACCAGCAGATGCTGATGAAGGATATTGCCATCGCCGGTGGATTCCTGGCGCTAGCCATGGCCGGCGCCGGGGCCTGGTCGATCGACGGGCGCCGCGCCGCGGTCTGATATCGTCAAATATCGTCCCAGGTTGATCCCTCGCCGAGGCAGGTCGACCCCCACTCCGTCTCGGCTCCGCCGAGCCACCTCTCCCCCGATCGACGGAGTAGAGGAAGGGCTCGAGCCTATTGCCGCCAACGCTTTCCAACGAGGCTCCCTTCCTTTCCCTCCGGAGGGGGAAGGTGGCGGTGCGAAGCAGCGACGGATTGAGGAAGCCGGTCCTCGAACGCGAGGCCGACGACGACATGGTTTTGCTGTCAGGCCGCGCCTACTTCACCGACACGCTCTGCCCACCCTCGACCGCCAGCACCAGCCGGCGGTTGGTGATCCGCGCCAGTTGCGCCAGCCGTCCGGCCGGGCGTTCGCCGTAAAGATCGGAAAGTGAGGCCGGCAGCACCAGCGCCAACGTGCCATTGCCGCGGTTTTCCCATTTCAGCCGCGGCATGACGCCGGGCATGGCCGCCGTCAGCAGATAGACGACGCGCAGCACCGCCGCCAGGATGCGGGCGCGCTCGAGATAGCGCGGCGTCGCCAGGCCGCGGATTTCCGGCGCCGCATCGTTGAACACGCCTTCGTGGCGGAACAGGCCGACCAGCGCCAGGAAGGCACGGCCGGGGTGATCGACGCCAATGAAGGAGGCGTGGGCAATGATGTTGAGCGACTGCTTGCCGCGATATTCCGGGTGTGCGCGCCAGCCTATATCGGCCAGCAGACAGGCAGCGTGGCGATAGCGCGCCTCATCCTCCGTCTCGTCGATGCCGAAGGCGGCAAAGGTCTTGTCCGTCCATTCGACAAGCTCATGCGCATGGGTGACCGAGCGCGACCGCAGCCGCGCCAGTTCCTCCGAAGCGGAGACCAGCGGATCGGCCTTCTGCTCGGCAGGGTCGAGCAGCGAATAGAGAAACCCTTCGCGCACGCCCAATGCCGAGACGATGATCTTCGACGGCTGCATCGCCGCCATGATCTCCTGCAGCACGACCGCGCCATAGGGCAGCAGCGAACGGCGGTTCTTCGACACGCCTTCGATGCCCTTGACCTTCTCGATCTCGCCTTTCGCCACCTGCTTCAGGAAATTGGCGGCGCTGTCGACACCGATCTCATAGTGGTGCATGACGCCAAGCGGGTAGTTGGTCATTTCCATGTGCAGCCGGGCAAGGTTTCGCCAGGTGCCGCCAACGGCGTAGAAGGGCCGTCCCTGCCCGCCCTTCAACAATTTGGCGCGCGCCAGTTCGTCGCGGGTGATCTTTGCCGCCTGGGCGAGCGAATTCCTGGCCATGTCCTGCAGCCGCAGGCCACCCAGCGGCAGCGTGATGCCGTCGCCGATCGCCTCGCCATTGATGTCGATAAGCTCCAGGCTGCCGCCGCCAAGATCGCCGGCAATGCCATTGGCGGGGTGGAAGCCCGAAATGACGCCAAGCGCCGAATAATGCGCCTCCTGCCGGCCAGTGAGCACGCGGATCTCGGTCTTGAGCACATCCTGGGCGCGGTGGATGAAATCGGGGCCGTTGATCGCTTCGCGGGCCGCGGCCGTTGCCAGCACAAACATGTGCTCCGCACCCGCCTGGTCGGAGAGCGCGCGGAAACGGCGGAACTCCTCCATCGAGCGCGTCACCGCCTCGGGGTCGAGCTTGCCGGTCGAAACGATGCCGCGGCCGAGGCCGGCCAGCATCTTTTCGTTGAACAGCAAGGTCGGCGAGCGCGCCAACCCTTCATAGACGACAAGGCGGATCGAGTTCGAGCCGATGTCGATGATGGACAGCGGCCGGCGATCCTGCAGCCGGCCTTGGGACGTTGAAATCATGAGCCGCTGTTCTTCTTGCGACGCTTGAACTGCGCGATGCGCTTGGGCGCATGCGACTTCAGCGCGTCACCCCGTCCCGACAGGCTCGGATTGGTCATGAAATATTCCTGCGCGTTGAACGGTTCCTCACCCTCATCCAGCACGACGCGCCGGGAGGTTCCGTCAGCCAATACGTCGAAACTTTGCTGGTTGTCCATGATGTTGCCCAGCATGATCTGGCCAAGGATCTGTTCATGCACCGTCGGATTGGTGATCGGCACCATGGTCTCGACGCGGCGGTCGAGATTGCGTGGCATCAAGTCGGCCGAGGCGATGTAGACGATCGCCTCGTCCGACGGCAGGCCATGGCCGTTGCCGAAGCAATAGATGCGGCTGTGTTCGAGGAAGCGGCCGACGATCGACTTGACTCTGATGTTTTCCGACAGGCCGGGCACCTGCGGCCGCAGGCAGCAGATGCCGCGCACGACGAGATCGATCTCCACGCCGGCACGGCTGGCGTCATAGAGCGCATCAATGATGTTGGGATCGACGAGCGCGTTCATCTTCATCCAGATGCGCGCCGGACGGCCAGCCAGCGCGTAGGCGACCTCGTCGGCAATGTGCTTGAGGATACGGCTGCGCAGCGTAAACGGCGAGATGGCGATCCGCATCTCATCGGTCGGCTCGGCATAGCCGGTGATGAAGTTGAACAGCTGGGCGACATCGCGCGCGATCGTCGGATCGGTGGTGAAGAAGGACAGGTCGGTGTAGATGCGCGCGGTCACCGGATGGTAGTTGCCGGTGCCGAGATGCACATAGTTGCGCAGCTTGCCGTCCTCACGCCGCACCACGAGCGACATTTTCGCATGGGTTTTCAGTTCGAGGAAGCCGAACACGACCTGGACGCCGGCGCGTTCGAGGTCGCGCGCCCAGCGGATGTTGGCTTCCTCGTCGAAGCGCGCCTTGAGCTCGACCAGGGCGGTCACCGACTTGCCGGCCTCGGCCGCGTCGACCAAGGCGCGCACGATCGGGCTGTCGTTGGAGGTGCGGTAGAGCGTCTGCTTGATTGCCACCACCTCCGGGTCGGCCATCGCCTGGCGCAGGAACTGGACCACCACGTCGAAGGATTCATAGGGGTGGTGGACGACGATGTCCTTCTCGCGGATGGCCGCGAAACAGTCGCCGCCATGCTCGCGGATGCGCTCGGGAAAGCGCGGATTGTAGGGGGTGAACTTCAGGTCGTCGCGCGGCACGGCGACGATCTCGGAAATCTGGCTGAGCGCCAGCGGGCCGGTCAGAACGCTGATGCGGCTCGAAGAGACGCCAAGCTCGCCGGCGACGAACTCGCGCAATTCGCCGGGCATCGACTTGTCGAATTCGATGCGGATGACCGAACCGCGGCGGCGCCGCTTCAGCGCCGTCTCGAACAGGCGCACGAGATCTTCCGACTCTTCCTCGACCTCGATATCGCTGTCCCGGATGATGCGGAAGGTGCCGGAACCCTTGACCTCATAGCCGGGGAACAGCTTGCCGATATAGAGGCCGACAGCCTCCTCCAACGGAATGAAGCGAACGTGCTGCTTGCGGTCGGGCAGACGGATGAAGCGCTTCAGCGCCACCGGCAGGCGCAGAAGCGCGCTCATCTCCTCGCCATTCTTGCGATGGCGCAATTGCAGCGCCATCGAGAAGCCGAGATTGGGAATGAACGGAAACGGATGCGCCGGGTCGATCGACAGTGGAGTCAGGACCGGGAAGACCTGGTCCTGGAAATGATCTTCCAGCCAGACTTTCTCATCCTTGGTCAGTGCATCGCGGGTGATGCTCTCAATGCCTTCCTTGTTGAGCAGCAACATCAGCGCCGAAAGGCTGTTCTGCTGGTCCTCCTGCAGCCGCTCGACCTCGCGCAGCAATTGTTCCAGCTGCTGCTCCGGCGTGCGGCCGTCGGGGCTCTTGAGCGCAATGCCTTCGCGCACCTGGCCCGCAAGGCCGGCGACGCGGACCATGAAGAATTCATCGAGATTGGCGGCCGAAATCGACAGGAAACGGACGCGTTCGAGCAGCGGATGGTGCTCGTTCTGTGATTCCTCGAGCACACGCCGGTTGAACTGCAGCCAGGAGAACTCACGGTTGACGAACCGATCGGGGTTGCCGCCCTCGGGGCTCGCCACCTCGACATTGATGAATTCGCTCTGCACCGGCTTCAGTTCGTTCATGGTTCCTGCTCTTCCCCGCCAACCGTCCCTTGGAGCGCCGCTGGACGTGCCATGCCTCTAACACGCTTTTGTGACGCATGGCCCTTCGGCGAAAACCATTCCGATTTCAGGGACATGCACTTAACCGGCTCACCGTATCCTCTGACAGGCTTTTGCGACAGTTTCATTTCATCGATCTTGCAAACAGGTCTGTTATGTTCCAGATGCTTTTCGACGAGATCAAGGAGACGACGATGGCAGGCGGTTCCATTCCCCACTTCCAGAACGATGCGGGCCATCCGGCAATCGACATCGGCGTCAAGGAATTCATGTGCACCGGCGCCAACCCGCCCTTCGACCATCCACACGTGTTCCTCGACATGGGCGACGACAATGAAAAGGTCTGCCCCTATTGCTCGACGCTCTACCGCTATTCGGCGAAGCTGAGGGCGACGGAAACGCTGCCGGCCGGTTGCCTTTATATCGACCAGGCCGCCTGATCCTTCCGCGACAAGCCCGATGGAAGACATCAGGTCCCGGCAGGTCATAATCGCCGGGGCCGGCATCGCCGGGCTGACCGCTGCCCTTGCCTTCGCCGGACGGCGTTATCCGGTAAAGCTGATCGAACAGGCACAGCACCTAGACGCGGCCGGCGCCGGCATCCAGCTTTCGCCCAACGCAACACGCATTCTTGGAAAACTCGGCGTGCTCGACCGGCTGCTGCCCGCAGCGTTGCGGCCGGAAGCGGTCGTGCTCAAGGACGCCGGGACGCTGCGCGAACTGGCGCGGGTACCGCTTGGGCAAGCCGCCGAAGCGCGCTGGCAGGCGCCTTATCTCGTCGCTCACCGCGCCGATCTGCAGGCAGCGCTGCTGGCGCAAATGGCCGAACGGCCGGAGATTGAGCTCATCACCGGCGCCCGCGTGACCCGCATCGTCAAAGACGCGCAATATGTCGCCGTGACCGCCGAAGTGGACGGCCGCGAGATCGAGGCACGCGGCAAACTGCTGGTCGGCTCCGACGGCGTCTGGTCGGCAGTCAGGGCGCAACTCGCAGGCGAGGACTTCGTCAAAAGCCGTTTTTCGGGCGAACTCGCCTGGCGAGTCACGATCGCGGCCGAGAGCGCCGCCGGCGAAGCCTTTGTCGCGATCGGCGCCGCCGACTGCGTCACCACGTTCCTGCATCCAGGCTTCCACATGGTCGCCTATCCCGTCAGCAAAGGCCGGGCCTTCAATCTCGCCGCCTTCACCAAGGGTGAGCGCATGGCCGAAGGTTGGTCGGGCCATGCCGATCCCGCGATCCTCACGGCTGCCCTGCGCGGCACCGCGCCGGGCCTGACGAAGCTCGTGGCACTGGCCGGCCCATGGACGGCCTTTCCGATCCACACCGTCGAACAACAGCGGTGGACGAGCCCGCAGGGCATCGCGCTGATCGGCGACGCTGCGCATGCGATGACGCCGTTTGCCGCACAGGGCGCGGCAATGGCGATCGAAGATGCCATCACGCTTGCCGACGCTATCGCCGATTTCCCTGGCGATCTGCTCAGAAGTTTTCAAATCTGGGAAAATCTTCGGCGGCCGCGTGTCGCCAAGGCCGCGCGTCGTGGGGCCGTAAACCGCCTCGCCTGGCATGCTGCCGGCCCGGTGGCGATCGCCCGCAATCTGTTCCTGGCCATGCGCTCGCCCGACAAGCTCGCCGCCGACCTCGACTGGCTCTATGGATGGCGAGCGGACATTCGGCAGTCTAGATCGTCGACGTAGCGATCCTTCCCACCCCCCTCTGTCCTGCCGGACATCTCCCCCCGCAAGGGGGGAGATTGGATGTCGCCGTCGCCTTCGCCAAAATCGCCGGCGTTGCAGCAGGAGCGCCGCGGGCAAAACGGCTGATCTCCCCCCTTGCGGGGGAGATGGCCGGCTGGCCAGAGGGGGTGCTGTCCCGCTGACTTCAAAAGATCCAACACTGTCGCGGTGCGATGAAGGACTGCTAGTTATGAAACCGCATTGAAAATCCCAGCGAGGCCGGCAGCGGGTTCCACCAGCCGGTGCGCAGGCCGGCGGTGCGCAGGCCGGCGGCTGTCCAGGTGTTGCAGCCGACCAGCGCGTTGAAATGGCCGTTCGCCTCGAAGAAGCGGTCGAAGCTGGAATAGGCGGCGTTCTCGATGACGACCGGACCATGCGGCCCTTGCTGGAAACTCGCGTCGATATAGTCGAGCAGCGCTGCAAAACGTTCCTCATCGATGTCGAAACCGGTGACAGCAGGGTGCGGCTCGGCGATGGCCCCGGCGATATCGACATGCATGACCGAGGCGTCCAGTGTCAGCGCCTTGAGGACGGGCACTGTCTTCAGCTGCGACCAGCTCGGCGTCTCCAGATAGAAGGCCCGGCCGCCCCAGCCAAAGACGATGTAGCGCACTTCCGGGGCGTCGACAGGGATGCCGGCAGCGACCAAGAAATGGAAGCGCCGGTGCACCTCGTCATCGACGGGAATGGCGATGTCGGTGTGGATCGGATTCTCCAGCACCAGAATATGGCGCGTGCCCTCACCCGCCGCTGACGCCGGCCACAGCGGACGCGGCACCAGCGTGCCGAGCGTGGCAGCGAGCGCGACCACGATAATCAGCATGGCCACGAAACGCAGGGCTTTTATCATGCGGCGGCGGCTTTGTGTTTCAATGGAGAAGATCAACCCCGGATAGCAAAAGAGCCCGGCCGCATTACGGCCGGGCTCTTTTGGTTCGCATGAAAATGCTCAGTGCAGGATCTGCGACAGAAACAGCTTCGTGCGCTCGTGGCGCGGATGGTCGAAGAACTCGGCCGGCGTGTTCTGTTCGACGATCTGGCCCTGATCCATGAAGATCACCCGGTTGGCGACCTTGCGGGCAAAGCCCATTTCGTGAGTGACGCACAGCATGGTCATGCCTTCCTCGGCCAGGCCCACCATCGTTTCCAGCACTTCCTTGATCATTTCTGGATCGAGCGCCGAGGTCGGCTCATCGAACAGCATGATGCGCGGGTTCATGCACAGCGAACGCGCGATCGCTACGCGCTGCTGCTGGCCGCCCGACAGCTGGCCCGGATATTTGTTGGCCTGTTCGGGGATCTTGACGCGCTTGAGGAAGTGCATCGCGATTTCCTCGGCCTGCTTCTTCGGCGTCTTGCGCACCCAGATCGGCGCCAGCGTGCAGTTCTCCAGGATGGTCAGATGCGGGAACAGGTTGAAGTGCTGGAACACCATGCCGACCTCGCGGCGCACCTCGTCGATCTTCTTGAGATCGTTGGTGAGTTCCTTGCCGTCGACGATGATCTTGCCCTTCTGGTGCTCTTCCAGCCGGTTGATGCAGCGGATCATGGTCGACTTGCCCGAGCCCGAAGGACCGCAGATGACGATGCGCTCGCCGCGCATCACCTTGAGGTTGATGTCCTTCAGCACATGGAACTCGCCATACCATTTGTGCATGCCGATGATGTCGATTGCGACATCGGTGGTCGAAATGTGCATCTTCTTGGCATCGACCTTGATCTCTTCGGCGCTGACGGCGTTTTCTATGACCATGGCAGGTTCCCCTTTTTGTTCTGTCTTTTAGCTATGATGCATGTCGTTGTCCCAAAACCGCTAAACACTTTTGGGCGACATGCATCAACGTTTGTGGCCGGTGTCGAGCCGGCGTTCCGTGTACATCGAATACCGCGACATGCCGAAGCAGAACAGCCAGAAGACGAAGGCTGCAAAGATGAGACCGGATCTCGCGGTCTGTGGCGTCGCCCAATTGGCGTCCGAGAAGTTCTGCTTGACGACGCCAAGCAGGTCAAACATCGAGATGATGATGACGAGGCTTGTGTCCTTGAACATACCGATGAAGGTATTGACGATGCCGGGGATGACCAGCTTCAGTGCCTGCGGCAGCACGATCAGCACCATCTTCTGCCAGTAGCCCAGGCCAAGCGAATCCGCACCCTCATACTGGCCCTTGGGGATCGCCTGCAGGCCGCCGCGCACCACTTCCGCCATATAGGCCGCGGCAAACAGCGAGACGCCGATCAGCGCCCTGAGATATTTGTCGAACGAAACCCCGGCGGGCAGAAACAGCGGCAGCATGACGCTGGCAAAGAACAGAACGGTGATCAGCGGGATGCCGCGAACGAACTCGATGAAGACCACGCACAGTGTCTTGACGATCGGCATCTTGGAGCGCCGGCCGAGCGCCAGCACGATGCCCATCGGCAGCGACACGGCAATGCCGACAAAGGACAGGCTCAGCGTCACCAGCAGCCCGCCCCATAGCTGGGTCTCCACATGCGGCAGGCCGAAGATGCCGCCGACCAGGAGCACGAACGCGATGATCGGCAGTGCCAGGAATAGAAGAATGGCGTTCAACCCCTTGCGCGGCACACGTGGCATCAGCAACGGCACCAGCAGCGCCACGAACAGGACGGCGACCAGGATCGGCCGCCAGCGCTCTTCCAGGGGATAGCGGCCAAGCATCAACTGGCCGAACTTCGCGTTGACGAAGGCCCAGCAGGCGCCTGACCAGCCGTCCGGCTGGATTCCGCCTTGCGCCACCGTGGCGCATACAGTCCGGTCCGGCCCCGTCCACTGGGCGTTGATGAAGGCCCAGTTGACGATGGGCGGCACGATCATCACCACCAGCGCAATAGCCACTACAGTCAGGATGACGTCGCCCACCGAACCGATCAGGTTCTTGCGAACCCAGGCCAAAGGCCCCCGCACGCCGGCCGGGGCTTGTTGAGCGAGTGCCATTTCGGTCCGCACCCAGGAGGTATCATGTTCCTGCATGGTCTTACCTCTCCACCAGCGCCATCCTGGCGTTAACCACATTCATCACCGCCGACGTCACCAGGCTGATGATGAGATAGACGACCATCATGATCAGCACACCCTCGACCGCTTGACCGGTCTGATTCAGCACTGTGCCCGCGATCGCCGTCAGGTCGGGATAACCGATGGCGATGGCCAGCGACGAGTTCTTGGTCAGGTTGAGATACTGGCTGGTCAGCGGCGGGATGACAATCCGCATGGCTTGGGGAACGACGACAAGCCGCAGGATAGATCCCGGCCGCAGCCCCAGGGCGCCAGCCGCTTCGGTCTGACCCTTGCTGACGCCGAGAATGCCGGCGCGCACGATCTCGGCGATGAAGGAGGCCGTGTAACAGGACAGCGCCAAATAGAGAGACAGGAACTCCGGCCCGATCTGAAAGCCTCCGGTCAGGTTGAAGGTCGATTGTTTTGGAAAGTCGAAGCTCAAGGGAAAGCCGCTCAGCGCATAGGCCAGGAGCGGAAGGCCGACGATCAGCGCCGCCGAAGTCCAGAATACGGGAAACTGCTGGCCCGTTGCCATTTGCCGCTGGCGTGCCGTGCGCGCGACAAAAAAAGCCATGGCGATGCCGACAAGCAAGGCGACAAACATCAGCCAGGAGCCGTCGCCCCAGATAGCGCGCGGAAAATAGAAACCGCGTTGGTTGAGGAAAGAGCCGAACGGCAAATTGAAACTGTCGCGAGGCGCCGGCAGTACCGCGAGCACGCCTGAATACCAGAAGAAGATCACCAGCAGGGGCGGAATGTTGCGGAACACCTCGACATAGACCGTGCAAATCTTGCGAACCAGCCAGTTGCGCGATAACCGGCCGACGCCGACAATGAAGCCAATGATGGTCGCGGTGATAATGCCGGCAACGGCGACGATAATGGTGTTGATAAGCCCGACGACAATGGCCTGGCCATAGGTCGAATCAGAATCATAAGCGATGGGCCTGACTGGAATGTCAAAGCCTGCTCGGTTGTTCAGGAAGCCAAAACCGGAAGTAATATGCAGGCGCTGCAGGTTGACGATGACGTTGTGGACGATCCACCAGACGCCCGCCACCAGCAAGATGACAACCACCGCCTGGAAGAAAAACCCGCGGACTTTCGGATCGTTGATGAAGGAACCGCGGCTCGGCTCCTCGCGAAGAACTTCCTGCGATGCCATTGCTCATCCCCTGGAAAGAGAAACCGGAAGGCAGATGATCTGCCTTCCGGATCACATTTCGATCAGCGGATCGGCGGTGCGTATTGCAGGCCGCCCTTGGTCCACAGCGCATTGATGCCGCGCGCGATCTTCAGCGGGCTGCCGGTGCCGACATTGCGCTCGAACATCTCGCCGTAATTGCCGACTGCCTTGACGATGTTGACGACCCAGTCATTGCTCACGCCAAGGTCGGTTCCGATCTTGGTTTCGGCTTCCTGACCGAGCACGCGCTTGATCTCCGGATTATCCGAGGTCTTCATCTCTTCGACATTGGCCTGGGTGATGCCCAGTTCCTCTGCCTGCAACAGGGCGAAGTAGGTCCACTTGACGATGTGGTACCACTGGTCGTCCCCCTGGCGTACGGCGGGGCCGAGCGGCTCTTTGGAGATGATCTCGGGCAGCACGACATGGTCGGCCGGCGCACTCAGCGTCAGGCGGATGCCATAGAGGCCGGATTGGTCGGTGGTGTAGACGTCGCAGCGGCCGGCGTCATAGGCAGCGTTGACCTCTTCCAGCTTTTCGAAGACGACCGGGTTGTACTCCATCTTGTTCGCCTTGAAGTAATCGGCGAGGTTGAGCTCGGTGGTGGTGCCGCTCTGCACGCAGACTGCCGCACCTGAAAGCTGCAGCGCCGAATTGACGCCAGGCAGTTTCTTGGCGTTGATCATGAAACCCTGGCCGTCATAATAGGTGACGCCGATGAAGTTCAGGCCAAGCGCGGTATCGCGATTGATGGTCCATGTGGTGTTGCGCGACAGGAGATCGATCTCGCCCGACTGCAACGCGGTGAAGCGCTCCTTGGCGCTGAGCGGCGTGAACTTGACCTTGGAGGCATCGCCGAAGACTGCACCAGCGACAGCGCGGCAGAAATCCGCGTCGATGCCTTTCCAATCGCCTTTGTCGTCAGGCGCCGAGAAGCCGGCCAGGCCCGTCGAGACACCGCACTGGATGAAGCCCTTCGCCTTGACGGTATCGAGCGTTGTCGCCGACGCGGCCGAAGCCATCCATCCAAGCGCAGCGGCACCGAGAATGCCAATTGCAATATGTTTCATAACCCACAGACCCTTTTCTGTTTTCAGGTAAACCCTGATCCTCAGGCAAATCCTGATCTTTTCCCGCGTGAACCCGGCTCCCATCCGGCTCATTCCGGAACCTCGCGTCGTAACCGACGCCCGGCCCCTCCCATTCACGAACTGCATCGAAGGCGATTATCTCTGTGAGGTCAAGGGAAATGACCGTTTCACGACAGCTTTGAAAACCAATTGCCGCAAATGCCTGAATTGCGGACAACACCATCAGGAAAGCAGCAAGCCCCGCAAACAAAAACGGCAAAGTCCGTCGACGCTAATCCACATCCACTCATGAAATCCGCGGCTCTGGATTGCTACGCATTCCAGACTATTCATAAGGGAATTGGCCTATGCAAAGGGCACCACCTGGCGGGCGCCCGCTGTTGCACGGCCAATGCCGCCGCTCTATGGCTAGCGCGTTCACCACGAGGCGAAGAGCAATGGCGACTGACGGCAACGAGATGGGTATCAACACGCGGCTTGCCCATTCGGGCAACAATCCGCACGACTATTTCGGCTTCGTCAATCCGCCGATCGTGCATGCCTCGACCGTGCTCTATCCCAATGCGTCGGCGATGGCGGCGCGCAGCCAGAAATACACCTATGGCACACGCGGCACGCCGACCACCGATGCGTTGGCGCATGCGATCGACGCGCTGGAAGGCTCCGCCGGCACCATAATCGTGCCGTCGGGCCTGGCGGCGGTGACCGTTCCGTTGCTGGCGTTTCTCTCGGCAGGCGATCACATCCTGATTGTCGATTCCGTTTACCATCCGACCCGCAATTTCGCCGACACGATGCTGAAGCGGCTGGGTGTCGAGGTCGAGTATTACGATCCGCATGCCGGCGCCGGCATCGCCAGCTTGATCAAGCCGAACACCAAAGTCGTGTTTACGGAATCACCGGCCTCCAACACCTTCGAGGTGCAGGACGTTCCGGCGATCGCCAAGGCGGCGCATGAAACGGGCGCCATCGTCATGATGGACAACACCTGGGCAACGCCGCTCTACTTCCATCCGCTCGACCACGGCGTCGATATCTCGATCCATGCGGCGACGAAATATCCGGCCGGGCATTCGGACGTGCTGCTGGGCACAGTGTCTGCCAATGCCAACTGCTGGAAGCAGCTTTGCGAGACGTTCTACACGATGGGCTGCTGCGCCGGCCCCGACGACGTCTATCAAGTCCTGCGCGGCCTGCGCACGATGGGCGTTCGGCTGGATCACCATCAAAAGAGCGCGCTTGCCATTGCCGTCTGGCTTGAAGGCCAGCCCGGCGTGGCCCGCGTGCTGCACCCGGCGCTCCCCAGCCACCCCGACCACGCGGTGTGGAAGCGTGATTTTTCCGGCTCGAGCGGCATCTTTTCCATCGTGCTCAAAGGCGGCGGCCAGAGACAGCAGCATGCCTTCCTCGATGCCTTGAAAATCTTCGGTCTCGGCTATTCCTGGGGCGGCTATGAGAGCCTTGCCGTGCCGGTCTTCCTCGGCGACCGTACCGTCGCCAAGGGCCCCTATGACGGCCCGCTGATCCGGCTGCAGATCGGGCTCGAGGATGTCGAGGACCTCAAGGCCGATATCCTGCGCGGGCTGGAAGCGGCCGCTGCGGCATGACACCAGCAAACTTGCGAAGCTGATTCCGCTAGCCCGCTTAACCCGTTGAAAGGATTGGCGAGCGACTTTCGTAGGACGATCGACGTCGCAAAGCCGCTCATGGGTAGACCAAGCGCAATGTTATTTCCCCAACGCGCGCTTTTTCGGATCGGTTTGACTTTCAAAATCGTCGGCCCAACGCCATTGCAGGCGCTGCGCCCACAATTCCAGCCGGACTGAGCTTACCATGGCCTTTCGTCTCTTTGTCCCCATTCTCGCCGGCGCGACGCTGCGCGAGCGCCTCATCGCCTGCATCGGGGCGATGATCGGCATTGCGCTGACCGGCGCGATCGGCGCGCTGGTGCTTGGCAACGGCCCGCATGTGCCGCTGCTGGTGGCGCCGATGGGGGCTTCGGCGGTGCTGCTGTTTGCGGTGCCTGCAAGCCCGCTGGCGCAGCCATGGTCGATCATCGGCGGCAATACAATATCGGCGCTGGTCGGCGTGATCGTGGCCCATTTCGTCCATCAGCCCGTTCTCGCAACGGGCATTGCCGTGGCGATGGCGATCGCCGCCATGTCGTTCTCACGCTGCCTGCATCCGCCGGGCGGAGCCGCCGCACTGACCGCCGTGCTCGGCGGGCCGGCCGTGATCGGTGCCGGCTTCCTGTTTCCGTTCGTGCCGGTGGCGCTGAACTCCATGATGCTGGTCGCGCTCGGCTATGCTTTCCACAGGCTGTCGCGACGCAGCTACCCGCATGTGCCGGCCCCTGCCCCGAAAAGCACGCACGGAACCATCGATCCGCCGGCTCAGGAGCGCATCGGCTTCCGGGCCGAGGACATCGATGCCGCGCTGGCTGCGCTCGACGAGACCTTCGACATCGACCGCAACGATCTCGAACAACTGCTGCGACAGGTCGAACTGCAAGCGACGATGCGCGCACACCGAACCATGTTGTGCGAGGACATCATGTCGTGCGACGTGATTTCGGTCGATGAACACGCGTCCGCCGATCGGGCGCGTCATCTGCTGCTCGACCACAATATCCGCACGCTGCCGGTTGTAGACAAGGACGCCAGACTGGTCGGCACCGTTGGATTGAGGGAATTGGCGCGAGCCGACGAAGCCGTCGGAAGCGTTACGTCGACAGCGTCGACCGCCGCCGCCGGTACGCCCGCCATGGCCCTGCTACCGGTGCTCACCGACGGCCGCACCCATGCAGTCATCATCGTGGACGGGGACAGCCGCATCCTTGGCCTGATCACGCAGACCGATCTGCTTGCGGCAACGGCACGAGCGCAGGCTGCTGACAAGCCGCTGGCGGAAGCAGTATTCTAGGCGCCGTCGGAGCCGGGCGAAAATGGCCGGGAACCTTTTGCCGGCGATGTTATCCAATGTCTTGATCGAGGTTTCGAACGGGGATTGGATCGAGGAACTGGCCATGCCTGCTATGTCTCTACCAATGCCCACTGCTGCCTCAAGCGAGATGCTTCTCGTGCGCCGCGCGCTGGCACGCGAAGGCAACGCCTTCCGCATCATCATGAAGACCCATAATCAGCGGCTCTATCGCATCGCTCGCGGGGTGGTGCGCAACGATGCTGAAGCCGAGGACATCGTCCAGGAGGCCTATGTCAGAGCCTTTGCCCATCTCGATGCCTTTCGCGGGGAGTCCTCATTGGCCACCTGGCTGTCGCGCATCGTCATCAACGAGGCGCTCGGTCGTCTGCGCAAAAGGCGGCGGACGGTGGCGAAAAACCCGCAAGCCGAAATCATCCAGTTCCCCCTCAATCCCAGCGACGATCCGGAGCGGACGATGGCGCAGCGGCAGATCCTCGAGTTGGTGGAACGGGCGACCGACAGCCTACCCGATGTTTATCGGACGGTGTTCGTGGCGCGGGTTATCGAGGGGCTCAGTATCGAGGAGACCGCCGAGCTGCTTGGCGTGCGGCCGGAAACCGTCAAGACAAGGCTACACCGCGCCCGCGCCCTGGTACGCAAGGCACTCGACGACCAGATCGGGCCGGTGCTGCTCGACGCCTTCCCGTTTGCCGGCCGGCGCTGCGACAGGCTGACCAGCGCCGTCATGCAGCGGCTCGGCCTGGAGAGCTGATCATCGCTGATTTGGCCGATTTCCCCGGGAACGTTTGCCGCCGCTGCGCATCCAATGACCGTCAACTGAAAAACACGGCCCGGCGCGATCCTGCGTCCGGGCGAAGGAGATGCCATGGTTACCCGACACACCGCCGCCCTCGCTGCCTTGCTGCTGCTTGGCGCTGCCCCGCTCGCGCAAGCCGCCGACAAGCCGACGGACCCGCAGATCGCCCACATCGCCTACACGGCAGGCGTCATCGATGTGGAAGCCGCCAAGCAGGCGATCAAGAAATCGAAGACCAAGGAGGTCGTGGATTTCGCCAACGACATGGTGCGCGACCACGAAGCGGTCAACGCGCAGGCACTGGAACTGGTAAAGAAGCTGAAGGTGACGCCGGAAGACAACGCAACCAGCCAGGCGCTGACCAAGGCTGCGGCCGAGGAGCGGGCGAAGCTCGCCAAACTCGACGGCGCAGCCTTTGACAAAGCCTATGTCGACAACGAGATCGCCTACCACAAACAGGTCGACGGCGCGCTTGAAACCCTTTTGATCCCATCGGCCAGTAATACCGAGTTGAAGAGCCTGCTGGAGACCGGCCTGAAGATTTTCCAGGGCCATGAACAGCACGCCGAGCATGTTGCAGGTATGCTGAAGTAAGGATCAGGCCATGTCGAAACGGCAGCTGTGGATTGCACTGGCGCTGGTCTTCGGGACCTCACCCGTGCAGGCCGAAACCATCCAGGTCACCATCGACAAACTTGTCTTTTCGCCGGCCACCGTCGACGCGAAGGTCGGCGACACGATCAAGTGGGTGAACAAGGACGTGTTCGCACATACGGCTACCGTCAAGGGTGGCTGGGAAGTGATGATCCCGCCGAAGACAACAGCGAGCCTGCCCCTGCGGAAGGCGGAAGCGGTCGAATATTTCTGCCGCTTCCACCCCAACATGAAAGGTCATCTGGCCGTGACGGCGCCTTGATCCCGGTCCGCAAGCCCGTCCTGCTGCGTTGAGGCTCGCCTGGCTTCATCCGGCCGGGTGATATGTGTCCACGAGCCGTCACAGCCCGGCTGGCGCCGTGCGATCCAGGCATCCAGCCCTTCGCGCAGATCAGCGGTCGGAGCCATGCGGGCGAACTGCTCGGCCTCGACAGCCAAGCCTTCCGCGATGCTCTGGTTCAGGCCCCGCGCCACTGCTGTGAGGATCGAGGCAATTGCTGCAGGAGAATGTCTGGTCATGCGCCGGGCGAGATCAATTGCGGCGGGCATCAGCTCCTCATGCGGCACCACCTGGTTGACGAGGCCGAGTTCGACGGCGCGCGGCGGCGGGAACCAATCGCCGGTCAACAGCAGCTCGAGCGCCCGCTTGCGCCCTGCCAGTCTCGGAAGCCGCTGCGTGCCGCCGAAAGCGGGCGGCATTGCAAGGTTGATCTCAGGCTTGGCGAACAAGGCGCGGTCGCTGGCGATAGCGAGCGGCACGGCTTCGGTGATCTCGCAGCCGCCGCCGAAGGCGATGCCGTTGACGGCGGCGATGACGGGCTTGCGGAATGCCTCCAGCCTTGCGGTCAGGCGCTGTCCGCGCATGACGAAGTCGCGCAGGGCAACGTCGACGCCGATGTCCACGCTGCCTGAGAATTCATGGATGTCGCCGCCGGCGGAGAAGGCGCGCTCTCCTGCTCCAGTGAGGATGACGGCGCGGATGGCATCGTCGGTCTCGGCGGCATCGAGGAGCGCAAGCAGGCGATCAATCAGCGCATAGTTCAAGGCGTTGAGCTTTTCCGGCCGATTAAGTGTGAGGATGGCGATCCCGTTGCGGGCCTCGGTGAGCACAAGCTCGGTCATGTCTTCTCCTTCCCTGTGTTTGTCGACGGAGAGGATCAGGCTTTCGGTTGTATGTATATTCACTAGTCGGTATACTTGCGTATGAGCGAAGCACCAAGCCCTACCCGCAAACGCATTGTCGATGCCGCAACGAAGCTGTTCTATGCCGAGGGGATCGGCCGAGTCAGCGTCGATGCAGTGGCGGAAAAAGCCGGGCTGACCAAGCGCACGCTCTACTATCATTTCAAGAGCAAGGACGATTTGATCGCGGCCTATCTCGACGGTCGCGACCAGCCGAACCTCAAGCAGATGGCCGGCTGGTTCGAGATGACCGAAGGCGATGTCGAGCGCAAGGTCGAGGCGATTTTTACCAATCTGGCGCGCGTGGCGAAGCACCCGAAATGGAGAGGCTGCGGCTTTCTGCGCACGGCAGCCGAACTCGCTTCCATGCCCGGACACCCGGCCGTTAAAGCGGGGGCGCGGCATAAGCAGAATTTCGAGACCTGGCTGGCCGGCGAACTCACAGGCCACGGCGTCGACGAGCCGCAGACCCTGGCGCGCGAAATCGTGCTTTTGATGGACGGCGCGTTCTCGATCATGCTGATCCACCGCAACCCCGACTATGTCGAGGCCGCCGGACAGGCCGCTGCAACGCTGGTTCGGGCAAGGTCAGGATCGGCGACTATCCGCTAGAGCGTTCACCGTTTAGTGGAGACGGCGAAACACGCTATCTCTTTGTTTTGACGCAATTCCGGACGGAGAACCGCTTCACATTTTTCGTGGAGTTGCTCTAGAATCCAGCCGCCAGCCATGCCGTGCCGACGGCAAGGGTGAGCAGCGTCAGTGGCAGGCCGACCTTGAAGAAGGCTGAGAAGGACAGCTGCGTGCCGGCCGCCCGCGCCTGTTCGGCGACGATCAGGTTGGCGACCGAGCCAAGCAAGGTGAAGTTGCCGGCCAGCGTCGAGCTCATCGCCACCACCAGCCAGGCACGCCCGGGGTTTTCAAGGCCGGGTATGAATGGCCGCAGCGCCAGCACGGCCGGAACATTGCTCATGATGTTGGAGAGCACCGCGGTGAAGCCCGATAGACGCCAGACGTCGTCCAGCCCGAGGTTCTTGGCCGAGGCGATGATGTCGGGCGTCAGCAGCGTCTTTTCGGCGCCGGCGACAACGATGAACAGGCCGGCGAACATGAACAGCAGCGGGCCGTCGATCTCGCGGTAAATGCGTGCCGGCTTGATGGCGCGGGTGAGCAGCAGGATGGCGCCGCCGATGAGCGCTGCCTTGGCAACCGGTACGCCGGCGAAGAAGGCGATGGCCAGGCCAATGCAGACAACCACCGCCTTCAGCACCTGTCCCGGCAGCATGCGGCCGCGATAGACTTCCGGGTTGAGATCGGCGGTGCGGGCGAATTCGGCGCGGTAGACGATGCGCACGATGACGACGACCGCGACGAGGCCGAAGAGGGCAACCGGCGCCAGGGCGGCCGAAAAAGCTGGGTAGGAAATTCCCGACAGCGCGCCGATGACCATGTTCTGCGGGTTGCCGGTGATGGTGGCGACGCTGCCGCAGTTGGACGCGGTGGCGGTGGCGATCAGATAGGGAATGGGATTGCGATTGATGACACGGGTGACGTGGACGACGATCGGCGCCATGACCAGGCAGATGGCGTCGTTGACCAGGAACGCCGACAACACGCCGGTCAACAGCGTCACCATCACCAGCAGCACGAAAGGCGCGTGCGCATGCTCGATAGCGTAGGCGCCAAGCGCCCGGAAGGCGCCGGACACCTTCAGATGCGCCACCACGATCATCATGCCGAGCAGCAGCGTAATGGTGTCGAAATTGATGGCGCGATAGGCATCTTCCATACTGAGTGCGCCGATGGCGATCATCGCCGCCCCCCCAGCAAGGCGATCCCTGCCCGGTCGAGACGGAGGCCTGGAATACGCCCGATTGCGACGCCGGCATAAGTCAGGACAAGGATCAAAAGTGCCGCTGCGCCCATCAATGTCATTGGCAGACATCCTTGTCCAAACGAACCGACGCAGGAACGGACTGTTCCCGCTCGGGCATTTGCCGGGCAGCTTTAACGCCGCTCCAGCAAAGCGAAAGCCTATAACGATCCGAATGCGAAAATCGGTGGGCAAAATCGCGGGTTGACCGATGCCGGGAGCAACCGGAGCTTGATCTTGAGACGGCCGAGATTGGGAATGAGACACGCGCGGCGGACTGCCGGTGGCCTGAGATTGCCATCCGCGAACTTCCCCTCGGAAGGCTCTCGTGGCGTATGTAATTAAATTCTAATTTAGGCTTTCCGGGTATGGATAGCTTAGCATATTTCGTCCTTGGGGTTTCAGATGGTCCAGGTTCTTGAGAGGGAATGCCGTGTCTCGGAGAACGAGGCTCTGCTGGCGCGTCCGATGGAATGTCCACAATGCCACGGAACCCGCAAGGTGTTTGTCTGTGCCCGGTGGGCCAGCTCGAACGGCCATTGCTGCCCCGGAGGAACACACCGGCTCAGTTGCCCCGGTCACAGCGTCGCGTGCATGGAGTGCGAAGAGAACCTTGAGCGTGTCTGAAGCGATCGCGACTATTTCCTGTCGGGAAAACGCAAAAAGCCCGCTCCGGCGAACCGGAGCGGGCTTTGCAACCATACGCCAAGAGTACCCTGCTGAGACCAGTACCCTGCCGAGAGCCGACCCGCTTTGCGTTTCCGCCACCGCAATAAATTGGTAGCGGCACTTCCAGAAAAGCGATTGTTGGCTAACCGCCGTCGAATTACTCGCCCGACTGGCCGTCGCCAGTCACACTGCTGCCCAGAATTCCAAAGTCCTGAGACTTAGTTCCTTGTCCCGCAGTCAGGAATCCATCCGCGTCCAGGCCGCGCCGCAGCAGTTCCCGCACCGCCGCGGACCGGCTTGGCATGCGCTTTTCGAAGCGCCAGTTTTCCAAGGCAGCCAATTCCTCGGCTGTCAGCATGATCTGCAGTCGCTCGGGTCGTTCCAGCTCGGTCATTCGCGCCTCCAACCGTCAAGACCAAAAAATATGGTGAGTTAGTATGTGTCTCAATTGCAGTATAGCTAGGGGTCCCCGTGCAGCGCGTCAAGAGAGGCTGATGGGTGACTCACATACAAGACCAACGATGAGGAAGACACGCCGATAGCACAACCCGCGCAGTCTGCTAACTACTTGATTTACTTGAGAATACTTTATATTCTTCTTGCCATCTGAAGGTCGTTGGCGCATCTTGACCACGACGGGACAACCGGCTCCTGAAAGGAAGGTTTCCATGCGCTACGGATATTCGGCTCGGCTACGGGAGGATCTCAATTCACGGGTCCTGGGCGCGCTGCGCTCGCGCGGAATGGTCAATATTGCGGTGGTTGCCGAGGACATACGATTGCGTAACCTGGACGAGAACGTCGCCCTTGAAGATGTCGAGCGGCTTGTGATGCAGACGGCCCAACTCTACGGCGCGGTGATGGAGTTGGACGGACTGACCTCCGTCGAGGCGGGGAGATTGACTTCGCTTGCCGACGATAAGCACGAACTGCCTGGCATCGGCAATTCCGACACCACAGGCGGCCAAACCGGTCACCTATTGGGATTGTCCTAAGGCGCGACCCGCTCTTTCAATCGACAAAAATCCGCGAGAGAGATTTGGACCGAGCGCAGCGGCGCCTTGAGCGTCCAGACAACGCCTTGTTCCCCAAATTTTAGTTGTCCGGTGCCGCTAAGCGCTTGTGGCGCAACCCGCTTGAGCACGACGGAGCCAAAACCGCGGCGCGTCGTCCCACTCAGGTTCGGCCCACCCAATTCACGCCAGATCAAGCTAAAGGTATCGGTGCCGTCGGTTGCCGGCGCCGTATCCCATTCGATTTCGACTCGTCCGCCGTGACGTGAAAGTGCTCTATGCTTTGCGGAATTGGTGGCCAGTTCGTGGAAAGCGATGCCGAGATACTGCACGGCATTCGGGCGAAGCGTGATCACAGGCCCGGCCACCGACAAACGGTCCTGCGCCGCGAAAGCTTTGAGTTGCGCCTTGAGCAGGTCGCCGATGCTGGCGCCGCGCCATTCGGCGTCGACCAGGAGATCGTGTGATTGCGAAAGCGCCGAGATGCGCTATCGCACCTGTTCGAGGAATGTCGCCGGACTGCCCGCCGATTTGCTCGTCTCATAGATCATCGAAATGATGACCGGATGCGGGCTTCGTCGGCTTGCGTTTGCGTGCGCAGATCAAGCAGCTGTTGATGGCGCCGAGAATTTCGCCCGATCCGTCGCGGAGCAGGCGTGGGTGGGCTATAAACGGAATAAGTTCGCCGTCCGGCCGCTCTGCCTGCAATGGCCTGGTCCCACGTGATATCGTGTCCTTCAACCATGGAAACGGCCATCGGGCACTCAGCATGCGCCATCGGCCGACCATCGAGGTGACGGAGTTTCCACGAGCCGCACCACAGGTCTCGGCCAAGACCGGACGATGCCCCCAAATGTCGGCAGCGGCCTCGTTGTAGAACGTGATGCGGCCGTTTTTGTCGGAACCTCGTCAGCCCGGGGCGGTTCTCCCGTTAGCCCAGCCTGACCCAGCAACAAGTCGCCTGGAAACCGTGTCGCCGATGGCAAACGACAACCATTACGGCAAACAGACCTGATCGGCATCCAGCTTCAAAGGCCGCGGAACGCTGTTTCGCAGCCTTTACGTTGCGCCGGCGGCTTCGCATCGACAGGAACCAATCTATGGCCAGAGCGTTTGCCGCTGCGTACTCTTCTCAGACGTAGCCAGACGGAGTGAGGGACATGGCTTCATCGGTACTTATCGGCATTCTGATCACTTTCCTGGTGATCATCCTGGTGCTCTATCTCATCCAGCGTCTGCCACTCGATGGCCGCACGAGGCAGATCGCGCAGATCGTTGTCATCATTATCGGCATCATTTCGCTGTTGAAATACCTGGCCGCATTTTAGGATAAGGATCGCCATGATATCCCAAACAATGGCATGGATCATTGGAACGGCGTTGTTTGCAGCAACAAGCACGGCCTACGCCCGACCCGACACGCGTTCGATGACCTGCGAGGAGACGCAGCGCCTGATCCAGAGCCATCACTCGGCGGTGTTGACGACCGGCCGGAATACTTACGATCGCTATGTCCGCCAATACGGCAACGAGTGCGACTGGCCGGAGGTGCCGGTCGCTGCCTCCGTTCCGACACGTGATGGCCAGTGCCGTGTCTATTGGTGCCGGGAACCGGTGTTCGATTTCCCGAACTGACATATCCAGCAGCCTTGCGGCGGTCGTTGCCATGGCGCTCCCGGGTTCAGACGATGCATTGCGCGAGGCGACATGGAACCCTTGCGCTGCGGGTGAATTGATTGTGCGCATGGCGCTGCAAGATGTAGCGGTGTGATGCCCAACCAGATGGAGGAGCGGTCATGCCCAATGATACAAGGCGGAGCGGCAGCTGCCTGTGCGGCGGCATCCAGTTTTCGGTGACGGGAGATCCCTTTCGGATTGGCCTTTGCCATTGCAAGGACTGCCGCAAGGCTAGCGGGTCGGCTTTTTCGGCGTTTGCAGTGTGGCCGCTCGAGGCGTTCGAAACGACGGGTATCGTCAGCAGCTACGGCGACAGAAGTTTTTGTCCCACCTGCGGCGGCCGGGTCCCTTTGGTTCGTGAGAATGAGGTGGAAGTGACGATTGGCAGCCTCGATGAGGTGCCCACCGAAGGGCTGGAGCCCAGCTATGAACTCTGGGTCAATCGCCGTGAGCACTGGTTGCAACGCTTGCCTGCCGCCCGGCAATTCGAGCACGACCGAGTCGATGACGAGCCGACAAACCGGACAGCCGAACCGATTTCTGACGGTGTCGAGACGCCGTCTAGCTTGCCGCAACGCAAGTCGGCCTAGCGCGAGCGGCGCAGACAGCCGGCAGGCACGAAATTCATTCTCGAAACCGCCCGATGCCGACAGGACCGGGTCCGACAACATTTCACCCGGTAGAAGCCAAACGCAAAAAAGCCCGCCTTGGCGTCAAGCCAAGGCGGGCGGTAGATCATCCGGCCTGCGCTGCCGTGGAACGATGGATTGGCCAAAGCCCTGGGCTGAGACCCATGCCGTTTGTAACCGGCGATTGACTACGGAGCGTCCCCGGTCAGCTGGAATTCGTCTTGTGGTTGCAACGATGCTACGTTTTGTTTGGAAACGAGAGCTTAAGACCACGCAATATCGTTACGTCAACTATGCTGTCCAAGTATGTCGTGGTGTGAACTGAAGGAATCTTCCTGTCTTGTACAAAAGAACGCTTTGTTTATTTTCTTTCCGTCACATAGTGTAGCGAATCTTGAATCCGGATGGGGCGGCTTTCATGCAGCCAGCGCCTTCGCAGGATCGCGGTCCGCACGTGCAATATCCACTTCACGGCAATCTTCATGCAAGCATAGTCAGCACAAAGTTCATGCGCAGACATTGGGGGGCACCGATGGACCAGCCGAGCAAAATGGAGAACCTGCAGTTCGCGCAAGGGATACTGCGGGAGCTTCGGCAGAAAGCCGAAGGCGACGGCGAGAAGCTTCTGACCTACCTCATCGACATGGCCTACCTTGAAGCCAGCGACCGTATCCGTGCCCACTGGGTCGGCAATCACGAGCCCGAAAACCGCAGGGCCAAGGGGTAGTGCCAAGGGGTAAACCCGAAACGGGGCGATGGTTGCCCCCACGGAGCGTTTGATCAGACGCTTGGGGCCGGCGAGGCCACCGGTCAGTTGGCAATACCGGCTGAGAGGTCAGCCAGAACCTCCCTCACCCGAGTTTCGCTGACGCCGCGCGTGTCCTTGACCCAGCTGGGCGTCGAAAGCGGCGGTTCGATAAAGCGAACATGGTTGTTTACGGGCCCATGCACATAGGGGCGATTCAGCCCGTAGATGAGCGCGCATGGGACGTTCAGGGCAGCGGCGGCGTGGGAAATCCCGCCATCAACCCCGAGGAACATGGTCGACGCAGCGATTTGGCACATCGCGTCAGCAATCGACGGGGTCGAGGTGAAGTCGATTGCCTCAGGAATGGCGGCGCGGATTTTTGCGGCACCGGCGTGCTCGCGCGGTCCGCCTACAATCCAGATTGCCCAGCCGCGATCATGATGGTCTCTGGCGATCGAAATGAAGCGCTCGACGGGCCATGAGCGGAAATTCTCAATGTCGGCAGTATAGAGCGCCAGTGCCGGTCGGTCGGCATCGATCTTCTTGTGCTGGCGCCATTCGTCCAGTTCGGCCGGATCGACCACAAGCCGGGGCGCCGGCCACTCTGCGCCCGCAGCCGGCTTTTCGCCAAGCGAGGCAATCGAGCAGACTTCCTCGAACAGCCGCGTCTTGCGGGGTCCGAAGGCCCATAGATGGGCCAACCAGCCGGCGGGGAAGCGATTGAGGAGGCCGAATTGCAACTCCTGCGGATAGCCGATGCGCTCCTCTATTCCGGCCATGAACGCCATCAGCGCCGCCTTGGTGCTGCTGGTCATCAGATAGGCCGTACGGTAATTTTCCTTGCGCAACTCGCCAACCAGGCGGCTGCGCTCGCCAAAACCGGGGCGCTGATGACGCTTGGCAAGCGCCCAGCCCTTCCTGACATGCGGCATCAGGCGCGCCAGCGGCGCTGCAACGGGCGAGGTGACGACATCTATGGGGCGATCAGGAAATCGCGCGGCAATGATCTGGATGGCGGAATGGCAACGGACGAAGTCGCCGACCGCGGGGAAGCCGACGAAGAGGATTGGATCGCCGGTCGTCAAGGAAGCGCTTCGCCGTCAAGGATGCGGGCATAGAGATCCAGATAGCCGCGCGCCGCTTTTTGGATGGGAAATCTCGTCGCGGCCGATTCGCGGCATTGCTGAGGCGTAAGGTCGGCGACGGCCTCGAAAGCGGCCGCAAATTCTTCATCGGTCTCAAAGAAGCGCCCGCTGTCGGCATCGACCGTCTCGGGCAATGCGCCTCGCGTCGTCGTCAGCACCGGAGTGCCGCACAACATGGCTTCGACCGGTGCGTTGCCGAACGGCTCCTCCCAGGCGATGGGGTTGAGGAAGGCTCGCGCTTCGCCGAGAAGGCGAAGCTTCGGCTCGCCGTCAACGATTCCGTGGAAACGGTATCGCCTGCCAAGGCTCTTGAAAAACAACCCTTCGCGGCGGGTCTGACTTCGGCCCAGCAGTTTCCAACGCGAGCCACCGGCGATATCGAGACCGAAATCGAATTTTTTGGCGAGATCGACGGCGCGGTTGAGGCCTTTGCTTGATCGTGCAATGCCGGCGAGAAATAGCAGGCGGTCGCCCTTTGCAGCCGACAAACGATAGGCGTCCACCGGAAAGCCATTGTAGACGAATGTCTCGCGCCCATGCTGGCGGGCATGATTGGCGCTGATAAAGCTCCAGTTCGCAACTGGCATGGGCTGGTCCGGCATAAAGCCGCGCTGCGTATTCAGCGTTGGAAATGGCACCTCGACGGGCCAACTATGGGTGTGGACGATTTGCGTGTCCCGCGGAATGGCTGCCCGGCATTCGGCATCGGTCGAAGCGTGCCGGACTTCGAAGAGCGGGTGGCTGGAGCCAGGGCCAGCGATCACCACGACTTCGTGTCCGAGACGAACCATCTCCGTGGCCAGCCATTCGACCTGACGCTGAATCCCACCGTAACCTCGGCAGGGTATTACGCCCTTCAAAACGAGCGTCACCCGCATTGACCTTGCCTCACAATGCTCTCAAAGACGGCCCAGTTGCGTCACGGGCTGGGCATTGTCAAGGTCGCGCCAGAAACGCAAAAAGCCGCGGCGGCCTCGATCGGGTTACGGAATCGTTAATCAGCGCTTGCTACTATACCGGATGACCAAGAATCTCGGCAATGCACCCAGGACCATCTCCAGGCAACAGCCAAAGACCTCCGCTCTTGGTGGGCTGACGCCCGCCCTGTTTCCCCTTGTGGTCGTCGCGCTCGGATACATGATCGGTCGGCAATTCTTCGGCTTCTAGGGCGACTCGTCTAGGCGCGCACGGTAAAGGCTCGCGCCACGCGGGGGACGCCGTCAATGTCCACCCAACCTCCAAAACCAACCGGCGGCACCGTACGCCGCTACCCACTGCCCCGCACGTAAGCAAATTTTGTGCAATCACGGGAACGTGATATTCACTGATCACCAGACAAGGGGGCGCTGATGAGGTGTCTGGTGATCAATCTTGATCGTTCTCGCGATCGGCTGGCGCATGTCGCGTCCGAGTTCGGCCGGATCGGAGTACCATTTGAGCGTGTCTCCGCCATCGATTGCCCCGATTGCTGCTCTGTCGCCAAAAGCCCGCTAAGCGCTGCTGAGGTTTGCTGTTCCTGAGCCACCGCTCGTGTTGGGAGATCGTTGCGAACGGCGCGGATCAATATGGCGCGGTTTTCGAGGACGACGTCGTTTTCGGCGCGGGCGCCGGCTCGCTGCTTGCTTCCGATCGATGGGTGCCGCGCGATGCCGATGTGATCAAGCTGGAAACGCATTTTGCCAAAGTGAGGGTCGGACGCAAGGAAGTCGCTCTCGATGATGGGTTTTCGCTTGCCAGACTTTATGGCCTGCACGCGGGCGCCGCAGGCTATGTCATCTCCAGATCGGCAGCGCAAAGATTGCTGCGCAGGACCATGCATCTGAGAGGAGAGGTCGACTTCGTTCTTTTTCACCCAGGATTCATGACCTGCTCGCTCAACCGAATCTATCAGATCATGCCGGCGCTTTGCGCACAGCACCATTTTGTTTCGGGACGAGAGCGCTTTCCAAGCCTCGTGCGACGGCCCGGGAGGCGGCCAAAACCGTTTCTCGATCGAATTGTCGGAGAAGCGGTGCGAACCTTCGCCTATCTTCGAAACCAGAGCCTGACCGGAACAAAGAAGATCGAGGCCGTCGCGTTCTCAGGCTCTGAGGTCGACGGCAAACCCGTCCACGGCGCGTTCATCTATGGGCAGCCCGAGCACGGCCACCTCAACAAGGCGGCCGGCATACCGATCCAGCGGAAGAATAGTTCGACCGCCAGATAAGCAGACGATAGCGGCTGCGTTACGAAACAGCCTTTTCGCGGACCGGAAGCTTCCAGCCCGGCCTGACAAAGTGGCAGGTATAGCCGTTGGGGTATTTCTCGAGATAGTCCTGATGCTCTGGCTCCGCCTCCCAGAAATCGCCCACCGGCGCAAGCTCGGTGACGACCTTGCCCGGCCACAGTCCAGAGGCATCGACATCGGCGATGGTGTCTTCGGCGACGCGCTTCTGCTCGTCGCTGGTGTAGAAGATCGCAGAGCGATAGCTCATTCCGACATCGTTGCCCTGGCGGTTCCTGGTGGTCGGATCGTGGATCTGGAAAAAGGATTCGAGCAATGTGCGAAAGCTAATCCTGGCCGGATCGAAAACGATCTCGATGGCTTCGGCATGGCTGCCGTGGTTGCGATACGTGGCGTTGGGCACATCGCCACCGCTATAGCCGACGCGGGTAGAGATCACGCCGGGATAGCGCCGGATCAAATCCTGCATGCCCCAGAAACAGCCGCCGGCAAGGACTGCACGTTCGGTGGACGTCGCCATATCATACCTCCATTGGATTGCTCCTTAGGTAGGCATTGTCGCTGGCTTCTTCCAGCATCTCAAGTGCATCACTCGTTGCCGGCCGAGCCGAACCGCCGCACGATGACCTCGAAGACGATGTCGGAAATCCACATGGCCGAGACGCCGATCAAAAAGGCGGCGGCGAGCGTCGTAGTGTCGTCGGCCGGATCGGGGATAGGCATGCCGGTTGCCCTGAACCAGGCGACGGCAGGCAGCGTCAGATACGCAGCCGCCAGCGCCCCGCAGATCGGCGAGGCAATCATCTCGCGCAGCTTGTAGCGATGGCGCGACAGTGCTCGCAGCACGCCGCCAGCTAGCCCGGCGGCGACGACCGGCCCCTTGATGCCGAGCATGTCGAAGAGGTCGTGCATCGGCTAAGGCCTCCATCCGCAGAGCTTTTGTCCCTTGCGGTTGTGCGCCAAGAGCGCTCTCGCCTCGGCGTCCGACAGGACGTCGACGGCTTCGGCCGACAGGCGCAGCGGGCTCGAAATCGCGCAGAAGCCGCCCGAAGCAGTCGTGCACCCGGCAAGCGCCACAAGCAGCGCAAGCATCAGTCCCTTGCCCATGATTTCAGCTCCTTTCGAACAGCGTCCGCCGGCAGTGCGCCGACGTCGTTCTGCACCTGCTCAGCGACCGCGCGCGCCGCGGCCTCAGCGGCCGCCAGTTTGCCGCGCTCGGCCCAGGCGCCGGCCAGCCGCTGGTGAGCGCCCCAGCAAAGGGCGGCGATGGCCGATGCCAGGAAGCCCAGCAGCACTTTGTTGCCAAGCAGGACGGCGAGGAGCGCGCTCACAGCAGCCACCCGGCGACAAGCCCGGCGGCAAAGCCGATAGCATAGGGTTGCGCGGCTTCGAGATAGGCGATGATCAGTTGTTGAAACCCTTCCATGTCAGTGCTCCCAGCCGGATTTGCGGGCCAGCCAGTGCCAGGTCTCGGTGACCGAGGCGATGGCGAGACCGGCGGCGATCTCCAGACCAGCTTGAGTGTCGGGGTCGGAAGAAAATGCCGCCGCGTCGTCGGCGCCGAGCAGGCCACGCGCGACCAGAACACCGGCGCCGTAACGCAAGCCGATGCGGATGAAGACGGCGATCATGTCGAACTCCTTGCGAAAATCGATTTCAGGATTTGAAGCAGCGCACGCCAGAACGGCAGGCGTTCGACGGGGCTGACGCGCCCGCCGGTAGACACCGGCGGCATCGCACTGCCGGGCTTCGGCGAGAGCGCTGATGGCTGGGTCGGGGAGCCCGGCAAAGGTGCCGGAGCGGGCTGTAGTGCCGACATCAACAGCGCCTGGGAACGGACCGACCGGATGCGATCGCTCCAACCCTTGCCGAAAACCGGCCAGGTCGGCAGCCGCCGCAGGAATGCCAGGCGGGCATCGCAAAGATCGTCGATGACTGCGCCCGGTGGCCTGGCGCCGACAGCTTTGAGCGTGGCCGGGCCGATCCTGCCGTCCTGTGCGGTGCCAACTGCCGCCTGCAGATATTTAGCCGCCCTGCCCGGCCCACTGTTCACGGCGAAGTCGAAGACGGCATAGTCGACACCGCCGGGAAGCTCGGCGCCCGCAGCGGCATCCCAATAGAAGCGGCGATAGACCGTCGCCACCTGAGCATCCGTGATATGGCGAAGGTCGTCCTTCGTCGCATCCGCCTTCACGTAGCGGCGGAAATTGGCCAGCGTCACGCCCTTCATGGTAGCGCCGCCCGGATCGGCCGGATTGTCGGACCAGCCGCCTTCCGATTTGAGGACGAGCGCAAGCGCCCGCGCGAAGTTGCGGTTCATTTTGCCTCTTTTGGGGTTGTGGGTTAGGGGGCGAGGATTACCGCCGGATCGATCCCGAGCGCTCGGACCAAGTTCACAGCATCAGGATCGTCGCTGTAGAGAGAGGGATGGTCCGGAGCGAACCAGCGGGCGAAATAGATCGGGTTGCCGGTGAACATGCCATAGGCCTGCGGCGTCTTGCCGCCGTCGATGATGCGCTTGCACTACGAATTTCAGCACAATGCGGCGGACTGCCGGGGCAGCACTCCAAGCCTAGCCATCCCATATTTGACGCGCATCTTCTGGGGCTTCAGGCACTTCGATGCCATTTTCAGGAAGCTCGAGGTCTTCACCATCAAAGCCGCCGAGATAGGCGCCATTGCCATCAACGAAGTATTTTGTCATGGTGTCGCCTCAAAATTGGAAAGGGCTTTTTAGATGTGGCTTTTGTACCGGTATCAGTCCCTGCAAATTGGACTGGCGGCACTTGTCGCGATCGTGTCCCGCGGCGTGGTGTAGCTGGCGGCATTAGTCGCCGTGCTCTCCGGCATGGGGCCGGGCTGATCAGCGCGCCACGGCTGGCAAGGCTGATCAGGGGATCATCGCTCATCTGGCTGATCGTTTCCAGAGTCATATATCTGGCCCGCTGCACTGCCCATTCATCGTTCTGTTCGAGCAGGATTGCGCCGACGAGGCGCACGATCGCATCGTCGTTCGGTAAGATACCGACGACCTCGGTGCGCCGCTTGATCTCGCCGTTGAGAGTTTCGATCGGATTCGTCGAGTGGAGCTTGGCGCGATGTTCCTTGGGGAAGGTCATGTAGGCCAGCACGTCGGGCTCGGCGTCGTCCATGATTGTCGCCAGCTTCGGCACCTTCGGCCGGATCTGGTCGGCGACGGCGCGCCATTGTACGGACGCGGCCTCGGGCGTTTCCTGGGCGAAAGCGGTGGGGATGAAGGCTGAGACGACCCTGCGGCCGCTCTTGCCGGCATGGGCCAGCACGTTCCTCATGAAGTGGACGCGGCACCTCTGTCATGTGCGCGCGCAGCACCTTGGTGACGGCCGCCTTGAGGCCTTCGTGAGCATCGGAGACGACGAGATTGACGCCGCGCATGCCGCGACGTGTCAGCTTGCGCAGGAACTCTGTCCAGATCGGCTCGGCCTCCGAGGTGCCAATCTCCATGCCCAGTACCTCGCGCCGGCCGTCCGCGTTGACGCCGACGGCGATGATAACGGCGACCGAGACGATCCGCCCACCGCGGCGGACCTTCAGGTAAGTGGCGTCGATCCACAGGTATGGCCAATCGCCCTCGATCGGCCGATCGAGGAAGGCCTTCACCTCCCCGTCGATCTCCTCGCACAGCCGCGAGACTTGGCTCTTGGATATGCCGCTCATACCCATGGCCTTGACCAGGTCGTCAACCGACCGGGTCGAGATGCCTTGCACATAAGCTTCCTGGATGACGGCGGTTAGCGCCTTCTCGGCCATGCGGCGCGGTTCGAGGAAACCTGGGAAGTAGCTACCCTTCCTGAGCTTCGGGATGCGCAGCTCGACCGTGCCGGCCCGCGTATCCCAGTCCCGGTCGCGGTAGCCATTGCGCTGGGCGAGCCGCAGCGGGTTCTTCTCGCCATAGCTGGCGCCGGTGGCCGCGCCCACCTCCATTTGCATCAGTCGCTCGGCGGCAAAGCCGATCATCTCCCGCAGCAGATCGGCATCCGGGGACTTCTCCAACAACCAAACCCTACCGGAAAGCGCCGATGACCACCCACACGCCGCTCGCTCGCTACAGCGCTACTAACGGCGCGCTCGTGAGCGACTTCGCTACCGCCGAGCTACACCACCTGATGGGACACGACCCTTGTCGCTCTTGGCGCCTATGTTGCGGTGCCGGATGGCTGCTATCGACAGGCGGCTTCTTTTTGGCTGTTTGCCCGTATCGGTAAGCGTAGACATATACATTTCGCGGTATACGGGGTCGCCTTACGAGAAATACTGCGCTCAGCAGGATCTGCTGCAGGCCAGGAGAGAAGCCGCTAATAATTAGGCCCACGCTCTCACGACGAGCCTCCAGCTACTGTTGGTAATTGTGGTGCCTGCGCCGGTGCCTTTGGCGGTGATATCAACAGCGGTGGACGAAAACCGCACATTGATGTTGGTGGCGTCCGGGACCAGCGATAGACCTTTGTTGCCTGTACCGCCGCCCGGATTAGCCAGTACTTCGTCTCCAATGGAATACCCGGCATCTGCCGTAGTGCATTGCAGCACGGCAAAGTAGTTTTTTGGCTTGACGCCGAGTCCATGCGCTAGCGTCAGTGATCCGGCATTCGTGATGGTCTGTTGCGGGCTTTCATAACACTTCTGAAGCAACGCCGCGGACGACTGGACATAGCGTGCATCCTGTTCGGCCTGCGACCATTGCAGCTTGATCCATCCTCCCCAGGCACCGCCAGCCTGCCTGCGCCGCCATAGCTTTTGGTCTGCCGCCGTAGTGTCGTTGACGAAATCATGCACCGTCTGCGTCCGGTAGCCAGTGCTTCCGTGCGCTTCCACAAACCCCAGGAACCAGTTTACGCCGTCTGGCGCATTAGCCGCCGCCGAGGCCACATACCAGCCATTGTCCAGGGCGTTGTTCCAATCGGTGATCGTCTGCGCGACGACACCAAGGTTGGGTCGGCTATCAAGTTTCAGATCAAACCCAGCCTTGACGAACCCCGTTGTAGCCAATTGCGTGGTATTCGTTCCAGGCGCTGCGGTCGGCCCCGTTGGCGTTCCGGTAAATGTCGGGCTGGCCTTCGGCGCCAGGCTGGACACCGCGATCCCACTATCCTTCCCCACCTTGCCCGTCGTGCCCGCGAAAGTGACAATATTGTCGGTTGCCGAAGACGCAGGCCCCAAAAAATCTCCTACTCCCGTCCCGTCGGCGCCTCTGTCGCCGGCCCGGTCGAACATCAGCCAGATGCCGTTGGCCGTCGTCGGCAAAGTGCCGGCGCCACTGACATAGGCGAGCGTCAGCTTGCGGTAGCGCGTCGCCGCCATCAAATCGTCGCGCAGCTTGACCACATGGCCGTCCTTGCGGTGGTAGAGGCGAAACTCCTCGAACCAGGGCAGCAAGGTCGAAAACACCTTGAAGCGGCCGGACTGCATGCGGTCGAGCATTTCCATCAGCCCCGCCTCGACCGAGACCGAGCCGTCGGCAAAGCGGGCGTGGCCGGTGAGCATGTTCAAGCCGTGGGCGGCATATTGCCTGGCGAGCGCCGTGCCCGCCCCTTCCAGCGTCTCGCGGCGGCCGTCGCGCGGCCAGGCCCAGGGCAGCCATTCGCCCCATGGCTTCAGCGCCAGCACCTGCATGGCCGGCGTCTGCTGCGAGGCCCGCGCCGCCTTGGAGATATAGACGACATCGGCCTCCGTATCCCAGGCCAGCTCGACCGCGGCCGACGGATGGTCCCAGCCGAAATCGAGCGCGCCGATCCGCGGCCAGTAGCGCGGCAGCCGGAACGGCTCGCAGGCGATCAGCTCCTCGGCAATCGGAAAGATGCGGCCGGAGCCCAGCACCGGAACGCCGCGCGCCCGCGCCTCGCGCTCATGTTCGGGATAGGCGGCGACGATCGCGGCGCGCTCGTCAGGCGAATAGTGTTCGACGTCGTCTATGGTCATGAAGGTGACGTGACGGGTCATGCAAGCATGCTCCAATAGAGTGTGGCCATTGATACCAGCGCTCATCAATGCGAAGCTGACCCAAGACTTGGGGGAACACATGATTCGGATTGCAATCGTTGTCGGCATTGCCGCCAGTGCATCGGCATGCACCAGCCAGGCGAATGTTCCTTACGATACGAGTAAAAAAATCTGCAGAACCCGTACCGATCCAGGAACAGGGTTCAAACGCGAGGTCTGCGTCCCCGACACTCCCAATCAATCCTGTATGCTCTATATATATCAGTATACCGGTCGAGAGAAAATATTGTGCGGCCCATTAACGCGCAAATCGCCAACCGCCGAAGGTCGTGCCAGGCAACTTGCCGGCACCAAATACCCCTGATTCGACTTATCAACTGGGTTTGATGCGGATCACCTTTGGCGCCTGCGCATCCATGAACATGTAGCACCTGCCAAGCAGCGCCTCTTTGCCGAGCTCATCGAACACATTCTGCCCCAGCGGCGTGATCAGCACCTCGCCCGTAGCCAGCCCATCCTGGTGGCGGGCCTCGATCTCTTGCCAATGCGCATTCGCAACGTTGGAAAGCACGACATTGAAGGCTGGATGATTGTAGCTGACCAGCACGTTGCCATCATCCATGTCGGACGGCTTCATGTCCGGGTGATAGTTGTAAATCATGGCAAGCGTCTGGATGGCGGCCATGGCTGCCGCCTCATCGGACAGGCCGGCTTCCGTCAGCACGCAGGTGCCGTTTTCAAGGATGGCAAAGTCACGGCCTCTGTCGAAGTAATAGCCGAACCGTTCCTCGATGCGATCGATGGGTTGTGAAAACGAGGGTCGCCATTTGGGCACCTGGGGCTTTGATACCTCAGCACCACCCGCCGGCGACACGACAAGCGACGACAAACCGCCTGTCAATACCTGCCGCCTGTTCATGGACTTGGTTCCTCGACAACCTGGCCACCAGTCTAGTCGCGGTTCGCGATTCCGCAACGCGCCGAAACGGGAAAGCTTCGCTCTCATCTTTTCCTTTATCGCTTTATGCGGTAGGTCTTGCCGTGCATCGGCGACATCGATGCGTCTGGGCTGGTGCATTCTGCGCGGCCTGTACTCTACGCGGGTGGGACAGCCACTCTTTGCCATGACAGATCTATTCGAGGCGATGCGCCTGTCCGCCGAGGACAGCGAGGTTGCTCATCTTTTTTTCAGCGAAGGCGGTAAGATCCTGCTGCCACTCGGCAAATCGACAAATGCCATGACAGGTCAGGAGATGCTGGAGCGGCTGCTGTCGTCCCCGCATGATGACGATGGCGCGCTTGCCAACGACCTTCTCGGCGAGCTCGGCAAGACGGTGCCGTTGGAAAGCCTTCGTCTCCTGCTGACATCTGCCAATGCTGAGACGCGAGCGGCGGGTGCGTTTATTGCCACCTTTCAAAACCAGAACATAACTTCGATGGTGGGTGAGCTGGCCGCGCTGCTTGGGGACAGCAACCCGCGCACGCGCTTCGATGCCGTGGAGTCTATCTTGCGATGCAGTACGCGGAACGATGGTCAGCATCTCGCGCAGGCGTTGTTTGCCCTTGATGATTATCACGATGGTGTACGCATGGGAGCCGTCAAATTTGTGCGCTTTGCAAAAGACTGGCAGTTAAAGCTTGCGCGTCAGCACGCCGCGTTGCTCAGGCCGCAAACGCCGTTTTCGGCGATCGCCGATATCTCCGGGCAATGGCGAGGTGATGCATCAGGCATGATCCGTGCTATGCTCGACCATTCAGAGCCGGTAGTGCGCCGTTACGGCTTGGGGCTGGCCAGCCGGGCGAGGTTGGTCGTTGTTGACGCGTTCGTCGAATGGGCGCAGGCGTCCGCCGATCCTGAAATCAGCAAACTGGCAACCGATTGCATCGAGCACAACCAGATATCGCACCACGCCGTATGGCAATCATCATTGCCGGCAATCGCCTGAGGCACCGCTGATCTCGGGGTCAAGATAGCGACGTGACAGGACGTAGAGCCTGCCGAACTGATTCAAAGTAATGTCGTATGATGTTGTCCGCGCACGATATTTGCGCCGGGCGTGGCGGTTCTTACCTTCTCCCCTTGTGGGGTGAGAAGCGGTCCGCGTGGCGGACGAAAAGCCAATTGCTTGGCTTTTCGAGCTTCGAACGCCCTGAGCCTGCGAAGGGCCGGGTGGTGGCCGATCCAACCTGCCGGGTCCCCGCCGCTCCGCAGCGTCCCGGCGTTCGCCGGCCTTTCGTCGTGCCACTGGCACGACGAATTCGCTTCGCGAACCAGCTGCTCACCCCACAAGGGGGAAGGGAGAACCTCCTGCGCCGTCAAGAACCGCAGCACCACGTCGCTCATGCCAAGCAGCGGCGTAAACGTCACCATGGTGATGCCGCCCGTCGCGTTGGTGCGGGTCAGGCCTTCGGAATAGATATCGAGCGGCGGCTCCTCGTCGAACCAGACGCCGTGCAGGGTTTCGCCCTGCCACTTTTCGCGGCCCTTCTCATAGCTCTTGAACGACAGCACCGATTCATCGGCCTGCACGTCGCCGCCGCCGCCCCAGCGCACCACGATGCTGTCGAGCGCGCCCGGCGCGCCGCGGCCCATCGTGGTCTGGCGGATGGCATCGGCGGGGATCATGCCGGTGCCCCATGCCGCCTGCTGCTGCGGCGGGCCGACCAGCACGCGCTGCGGGTTGTCTCGCGTGCCCTCGCCGGTCACGCCGGCAGCCCATAGCCTGACGGCGGCGTCGAAGGTCTTGCCCTGCCACCACGCGGGATAGCGGCCGGTGAGATGCATGGCCCATTCGGCGCCGCCGGCCCTGGTCTTGCCCAACTGGTTGCCGGCCATGAACAGACGTTCCCGGTTCTGCGCGCCGGCGGCGTGAAACTGCGCCTGCCTGGGATAAGGCCGGTAGGCGGCAAGCTGGTTAGTCCTGCGCCTGCGGTCCAGCTCCTGCAGCAGCGCCAGATAGTGGCGGCGCGTCTTCAGGCTGGTCGCCAAACGGCCCGAGGACGGCTTCGAGGCCACGGATGCGGCGGCGGATCTCGTCATCGCTCAGGGCTTCCAGATTGTCAGATGAAACATGCAAATCCTTGGCCAGATCCTTGGGTAGCACCGATTGCACGATCTTCAGATACTGGTCGGGCTTGTCGGCCCGGACCGCGGCAATGACGCCGGCGCCATGGGCGCTGAAATCGGCGCGAACCGCGTCGAGGAAATCATCGCCAAGCGTCTTCTTCGTCCGCTTCGGCTTGGCAGCGGCGGCAGTCGCCTTGCGGCCAGGGCGCGCACGCGGCGCCGTCCGGTCAGCCATGATCCGAGATCCCGGCGGGCTCGGCGGTAGGTGCCTGTTTCGCTGGCCGCTTGATCTTGCCGGACTTGATCTTGCCGGACTTGCGCCGTGCCGATTTTGGCCCTGACCGTGTTGGGGCGGCCTTGCGGGCTGCATCAGCGGCCGGCGCGTGGCGCTTTCCGGCAGACGCGGCTTTCAGGCTTGCCCTGGCGATCGCCCTTGCGTCGTGCGCGCCGCGCGGAAAGCCGAAGCCGCCGATGGCATCGACAGGACCACCGCGAACCATGCCGATCAGCACGCCCGGCACGACCGGCTCGATACGGCCGATGCGCGCCTGCGGGGCAGCGCCCTCGAACACGCCAATGGCGCTGACGACCTCGCGGCCGTCATCGTCGGTGATGATGGTGGCATAGCGGTTGGACAAGGGAGGCCTCGCGGATAAGGCAGAATGAACCGAGGATAGCGTTCCTTCACGCCCCCCTCTGTCCTGCCGGACATCTCCCCCTCAAGGGGGGAGATTGGCAGCTCCAGGGTCGCGACCAATTTGCAGCGCTGACGATTGGCGAAAGCAAGGCGGCAGTCCGATCTCCCCCCCGTGTGGGGGTTGAGGAGTGGTCCGCGCAGCGGACGGAAAGCCAATTGCTTGGCTTTCCGAACGACGAACGTCCGGCAGGCCAGAGGGGGGCTGTCCCGCCGACATCCGATATCCGCACGTTGTGGGCATCAGGAAAACAAAACCCGCCTCGTGGGCGGGTCGGTGGCGCAAATCAGCACCATGGACAAATCATAGCAAAGCTGCCCTCACCCGTCAATGCAGATAAGAAATAATTCCTACTCCGGTCAAAGCCTCGTCCTTGGCGGCGGCGCGCATTGCGCGAGGGCCGCATCGATGGGATGCTGGGTCTCGTCGGAGAGCGAAATGAGCGATGTGACCAGTCACTATGGCAGCGGCGGCATTGTCGAGCGCATCCTGTCGGCTGTGCCGGACGCAAAGGCCGGCAGCCTCGCAGCCAAACAACTCTATCCGTTCGATCAGCTTCATGGCCGCGAGCTGATCGCCACGCAGGACCATGCTGCGCGTCTTGCGCCCTCCGCCGGCGATCGGGTTCTGGACATCGGCAGCGGCATTGGCGGCCCGGCCCGGTTCCTTGCCGAGACCTATGGGTGCAGCGTCGACGGCGTCGACCTGACGCAGGCGTTCGTCGAGGCATCCCGCCGATTGACCGAGCTCTGCGGCCTCGGCGACAAAGTGCGTTTCCATGGGGCCGATGCGACAAGGCTGCCTTTTGCGGACGACACATTCGACGCGGCGATCTGCTTCTATGTCGGCATGAATATCGCCGACAAGGCGGCGGTCATCGGGCAAGCGTGGCGCGTACTGAAGCCGAAGGCCAGGCTTGTCTGGACCGAGGCGGTGCTGGCGGACGGCGAGCCTCACTATCCCTTGCCTTGGGCGGTGTCGGCTGTGGCCAGCCATCTCGTCGACCGCGAAACCCTGAAGGCTCTGTTTGCTTCAGCCGGATTCCAGGTCGACGACGTCATCGACGAAACCGGCGATCACGTCGAGCTGGCGTTGAAACGGGCAAATTCCGGCATGGTTCCGTCGCCCGCCCAGCAGCAGGCCAATGAGATCGTGCTCGGCGCCGAGTTCGTGCATCGGCGAAAAAACTACATAAGCAGCCTGAGCGAGGGAAAACTCGCGTCACTGGCCATCATCGCTTCCAAGCCGGCCTGAAAAACAAAACCCGCCTCGGCGGCGGGTTGGTGGCGCAAATCAGCAACATCGACAAATCATAGCATAGCTGCCCTCACCGGTCAAGATATGTCAGGAAAGAATTCCTACATCGACATCGATCGGAGACTCGGCGATGCTAGCGCTACCACATCCGGCGTCAAGTCATATGCATATGTTCTAAAGTGCCATGCCGTCGGCGGATGTTGTCTGATAATTTGTCCTTTGGCATCAAGGGGGCAAAAGAAGCCATGTCTGAGGACAAAATCCGAAATATAAATCTGACCGCCGACATCGTCGCGGCATTCGTGCGCAACAATTCAGTGCCTCCGGATAGCCTGCCGGCGTTGATCGAGAGCGTCAATGCAGCGCTCGCGGCCGTGGACAATCCCGTTGCTCCGCCGCAACCTGCGCCTGAGCCCGCGGTCAACCGCAAGCGCTCGGTAACGCCGAATTTCATTTACTGCCTCGAGGATGGCAAGAAGTTCAGGTCGCTGCGGCGTCATCTCGGCTCCGCCCATGGCATGACGCCGGAAGCCTATCGCGCCAAATGGGACCTGCCCGGCGACTATCCGATGACGGCGCCCAGCTACGCCGCCAAGCGCTCGGAGCTGGCAAAGGAGTTCGGGCTCGGCATCAGGACACCCGAGGCCCCGGCCGCCAAGGCGCCGGCCAAGAGCAAGACCAAGGCGTAAAGGCACGCCCCCTCCGTGCCGTACGCCTGCTGGAGGACGATCGTGGTGGCCGGAGAGCCCAATGACGTTCGCGTGGAACGTGTGGACCGCCGCCAATGGGCGGTGCTGGTTGCCGAGAATGGCACGGTGACCCAGCATCTGTTCATGGCCCAGGAAGCGGCCGAGGAGTTTGCCGACGGCGAGCGGACAAGGCTCGGCCTTCCCGCCAGGCCGCCGGCGGCGGATCCGCTGGCCTGAACAGTCCTTCAACGGGCTGCAGGATACAAGACGCAGCCTTCGACAGGCCGTCTAGCGACTGGTCATTAGCTGGCTCTTATGGAATCATTCCACTCCAACTCGGGGGAGAGCGGGATGGACAAACCAGCCATGGCATCCGTGTTCAGGATGCGGCAAGCGCCAGCCACTGTTTCGGGCGTTCGCAGCGTCGGCCAAGGCCAGGCCGATCCGGTCATCGGCAGAAGGCCGCTCGGCGAGGCGATCCGCTTCGTCATCGACGCCCATCCCCATTACGACATCAGCTGCGTTTCGATCGCCTATGGCGACGGCTCGGCCCCGCGCCTCGGCAGCCGGGAGGTCAAGGCGCTGTGGGCCGAATATGGCCGCCGCTGGATGGAAGAGTAGCGCAGGCCATCGGCCGACGCCTATCGCTTGCATCCCCGTCCGGATCGTAACAGCGGCTCATGCGTTGAGCGTGAGCCAAATGGGAGCAACAGCCATGAACGTCGCCAATCTGCAACTCGAAGGCCTGCTGATGGCCGTCGCCTCGATCAATCAGGTGCTGGTGCGCAAGGGCCTGCTCACGGTGGAGGATATCGACATTGCGCTGCGCAAGGCCGAGGCCATCGAAACCGGCGAGGAGCGGTCCGACGGCATGTCGGAGTCCAACCGCGACGCCGTCAACTTTCCGATCCGACTGCTGGAACTGGCCAATCAATGCCAGCCGGAGGCGGACATGCCGTCCTTCTCGAAACTGGCCCGCATGGTCGGTCAGATGAAGGAACCCTACAACGACCAGATGTGAGGCGGTCTGCCGACGCGGGGCCTCACCCTCGGCCAATCTTCGAGGCCAGCACGCTGCCCGGTCCATGCACGGCGGCAAACAGCAGGCCGGCGGCGAACGGGAAATGGGACATGAAGGCGCCGAACTCGGCCTGGTTGCCGGTCCAGTGCGACGGACCGTGGAAGGCAAAGCCGAGGAAGACCACGTAGACGGCGGCGACCAGGGCGGCCGGCGTGAAGAACGCTCCGGTCAGCAAGGCGATCACCAGCAGCGTTTCGAGGATCGCGGCGCACCAGGCCAGAAACAGCGGGAACGGGAAGCCGGCGGCGGCGATGTAGCCGGCGGTCATGTTCATATCCATGAACTTGAAGGCTGCTCCCATCGCGAACATGGCGGCCAAGGTCAGGCGGGCGATGAGAATGGCCGCGGTCTGCCACGGCGATTGAACGGCTTCCATGATGTGCTCCAAAGGTTTGCAACGGGTTTCGCCCCAAGGACGGGCGCCACGCCGCCGATCCTACACCAGCCCGCGAAATTCTTTCGCGGCAAAGCCGGACCTCGCAAAAGGAGGCGCTTGCAATCCTCTTGCCGCGCGTGGCCGCTCAGAGCTTCGCCATCAGCTCCCGCCCCAACCGTTTCGGCGGCTCGGCGCGCAGCACCACATTGGTCGTCACCGCGCCGTAGCGGCCGATGGCATCGACGATGCTTTCGAGGTCGGGCGGCGACGGCACGACCACCTTGACCAGAAAACAATCCTCGCCGGTCACCCGCAGCACCTCGACCACTTCCGGCATGGCCGCGAATTTCTTCAGGCAGGTCTGGATGTGCTCATGCGTGGTGCGCAGGCGGATCATGGCCATGGTGCCGAGACCGAGGGCGGTGGGATCGATCGCGGCCCGGTAGCCGGCGATGATGCCGCGCTCCTCCAGCCGCTTCACCCGCTCCGACGTCGCGGGCTGGGACAGGCCGACGCGGCGGCCGAGTTCGGAAATGCCGATGCGGCCATCCTCCTGCATGATCTCGATGATTGCCATGTCGGTGGGGTCGAGCCGTGGCCGGTAATCGCCGTTTGCCATGAACACCTTCAATCCATCGGAATTCTTCATCGCTTTCCGATGATCTCTCATTCCGCGAACAAGGAGAAGCCCTAGGATTGGGACATCATCTGCGGCGAAGAAACAGGATTTTCCATGACCGACTTCATCATTCTGCCGGGCAGCGGCGGATCGGGCGAGGCCCACTGGCAGACACGCTGGCAACAGGCCGACCCGGCGATGCGCCGCTTCAGCCCGGCAAGCTGGGAGCTGCCGGATTTCGACGACTGGGTGGCGGCGCTGGACGTCGCGGTGTCACAGGCACAGACCCCGCCGGTGCTCGTCGCCCACAGTCTCAGCTGCCTGCTGGTCGCGCATTGGCAGGCGGTGTCGAGCCGTCGGATCGGCGGGGCGTTTCTGGTTGCGGTTCCCGACCCGGCCTCGCCGGTCTATCCCGCTTACGGAATTCCCTTCGCCGATACGCCGCGCGGGCCGCTTCGCTTCCCCTCGCTGATCGTGGCCAGCACCGACGATCCCTATGATCCGAACGGCTATGCCGGTGAGAAAGCCACACAATGGGGCAGCGAACTGCACATCGCCGGGCCGCTTGGTCACATCAACAGCAATAGCGGGCTGGGCGACTGGCCGGCGGGAATGGAGCTGCTGACGGCCTTCGTGAGAGAGAGACAGGCCGACCACGCAATCGCACCGTAGGCGCCCGAAGCGTGCGCGCGGGCTTGCCCCGACTTGTCCCGCCAGCTATCTCTCGGGAGGGGCGTTTGTGAGGGAGCCTGCGAATGGTGTCCGTCCGATATCTGGTCCGCGATGTCGATCTGTCCATCGCGTTTTATACGAGCTATCTGGGATTCGCGCTGAAGCAGCAATTCGGTCCGGCGATGGCCATCCTGACGCGCGGCGACCTCTCGCTCTGGCTCGCCGGTCCCTTGGCGTCGGCAGCCAGGCCGATGCCGGACGGCCGGACACCCGAGCCGGGCGGATGGAACCGCTTCGTGCTCGAGGTCGAGCAATTGCCGTCAATCGTGACTAAGATGGTCGAGGCCGGCGTGCGGTTCCGCAACCAGATCGTCGAAGGTCCGGGCGGGCGACAGATTCTTTGTGAAGACCCGTCCGGCAACGTGATCGAGCTGTTCGAGCCCAGCTAGACTTCGGCCGTCGCCTCGGATTCGGCGCCGGGCTTTGCCTGGCCTTCCCACTGCCGCTCCGCCTCTGCTTTACGCTTCGGACAATCCTCGTAGTCATGCTCTCGCGAACCGCAATAGGAGCAGCATTTTGCCGGCGTGTCGGTTCGAAGCATTGTGGCCATGCACAAGAATGCACGAAAATTCATCCGGTTGCAGCAGCGTCCGCGACGTCGCTGCTGGGATGCGTGACCGCCAGCCTGGCACCGCCCTCAATAGCCGCCGCCGAGGATCGGCAGAATCTCGGCGGCAGACATTGCGCGCGGCGCGTATTCGTCCGGCCTATATCAAAGTTAAATGCGGATGCTGGGCGTGAGGTGGTAGGTGATCGCGATGGGGGGACTCTCAACGCGCTCGAGGTGTCCCATGGACGTTCGAAATCTGATTGCCAAATTGTCAGCCGCGGTATTGCACCGCCGCGCCGCGTCTTCGCCGATACTGTTCAGGCCGATCCGCAACTCGCTCGCCGACATCCCGTTGAAGCCGGCGCCGCGGCCGCCTTATCGTCCGCATCGGCCGATCTGGCCGGCAAGCAACATGTAGCTCGCCGGGCTGCAACCAGTTTGTGATTTCCTCGTTTATGGCGATCCCGTTTTCAAGGAGGCAAGTGATGAGATCGATCCGGGCGAGGCGCGAATGGTTTGGATGGTGAGCGCATGAGCCGTTTTCTGCCCCTGACGATCAGATTCGTGGACGGCAGCGCGATGACGGTGTCGTCGATCGCCGACGCCAGGAGGGCGCTAGGCGGAACATGGAAGAACAAGCAGACGGCGGCCTACAAGGCGGCCGACAGGCTGGTGGATGACGCGTTGAACGGCATTTGCCGCCCGGACATCGCCTTTGCCGCTTTCCAGAATGCCGCCGCCCAACAGGGCTTGCTGAAGCCGGCGAAGCCAAGTGCCGCCCTTGCCATGCTCGACGAATTGGCGTCGCTGGATGGGCATCGTTGAAAGACCGGCTGACGGATTGCCTGCGATGTCATGGCGAACGCCGGATAGCCTATCTCGGCTCGCGGTTCATGCTGAGATAAGTCGGGTCGAACTCGGCGATTTCCACCAGCTGCTGCCAGTCCAGAATGGTCACCATGTAATTTGCCCAGCCGATCACACCGATCTTGCGCAGCGCGCCGATGACCCGGTTCATGTGGACGACCGAAAGCCCAAGCACATCGGCCAGTTCCGCCTGCGACAGGGGAAGCCGGAAACTCATGCCGTTGGTCTGCTTGACGACCTGGAGCCGCACGAACAGCTCGCACACAAGATGCGCCAGATGCGAAGTCTTGGACCGCCGGCCCATGGCCACGATCCATTCCCGATGGATGGCGCCATCGACGAGCGTGTCCAGCCAAAGCAAGCGGCTGAGATGAGGCGCCTGTTCGGTGATCGTCCTTAGCCGACTGTGGTCGGCGGCGATCACCCGGCATGGCGACAAAGCTATAATGCCATGGTCCATTGTCTTGAGCAGGAAGGCGTGCAAATCGACAAAATCGCCTGGCACCTGCAACGAGGTGAACTGGCGGCCGCCATCCTCCAGCACCTTGTAGCGCGCCGCCAGACCCTCGATGATGAGCGTGCTGTAGCCTGGCCTCGATCCCTCTGAAACGATGTCCTGACCGGTGGCAAAATCCATCTCGATGGTCATGGCGGCGGCCAGCAGCCCCTTTTCCTGCTCGGACAAAGCGTCATGCTGGCCAAGGTTGAGATAAAGCGGTTCTAGCATCGAGGATCCAGTTCGAGATTTCGTGGACATTCGTGGCCTAGCCAAACGCCGGAGATCGGGTGCGGTTGCAATCGGCCGGCACGGCGACGGCTCCTGGCAGGAAATCTGCTCAGGGCACAGTCGCATGGAACCATGGGTGCGGGTTGGGATTTAATCCATGTCGCTCAAAAATGGCCCCGATTTTGAGACAACGACATGCATAAAAACACAGACCTGAAGCGCGTCGCCTGCGTCCTTCAACCGCGATGCGCCTTAGCGTTCTCACGCAGGGATCCTTGCACACATGGAACGGTTCTACTTCGACTTGTACAACGCCGAGACCCAGATTGATGAAGAGGGGCAGCTTTTTCCCAGCCGGGAGCGTGCGGGAGCCGAAGCGCTGCGCATATTGCACGATGTGGCGCGCGACGAGATACCGGAGGGCGACCACCGGCGGATCACCGTCAAGATGCTGAACGAGAACAGGGAGCAGATATTCGAAGCGTCGCTGACCATGGCGTCGCTGTGGAGTTGAACTCGTCGACCCTGTCGAGGACTGTATGGAACCTCTTGCCCTCCCCTCTGTTTCCTAAGGAGGGGCCAGCGGCAGAAGCTGCACGGCTGATTGACTGGAGGCATCTATGTCCTTGCAAAAGCTTCATCCCGAGCAGGTCGACGACACACGCAGGCTTGCCTATTCGACCTTTGCCCCGGCGCTGATCGGTTCGCTCACCAAGCGTCTGGCGCGGTGTCAGGGCGTCAAGGAACTGGGCGCCCTGGAAAAGTCGCTCATCCGCCTGATCGAAGACTCTGATGTCGATGGGCCGCAAGCCGAGGCGATGAAAGAGTTCGCCATCGAGCTGGTGGTGTCGACGATATCGGAAGCCCGCGCTCACCCCGACACCAAGAGCGATGTCGAAGCCGTTGGCGAGCGCCGCGCCGAAGGCCGCTCCGAGAACCCGCAGACGCTCGAGGAGCAGTTGCAATCAGGCCTCGAAGACAGTTTTCCGGCCAGCGATCCGCCCGCCGTCCTCTCGACCGCCATTTCCGGCGGCTCGAAGGACCTTGTCGGCACCGACGAGGTGTTGCGCCGCAAGAAGGAGGCGGCGCAGCGAAAGCAGGAGAAGGCCGACGCCGGTTAGCCGGACAAGTCGCGCCAGCTCGGGCGATGAGAAGCCGTCAGCCGAAGCGCTTTTCCGGTGACTGTCCGCTGGATGGTGACTGTTCGCCGGCCCGCGCGACGATCGCCTCGAGCGGCTCCGGCCGGTGCAGCAGAAAACCCTGGCCATAGGCCACGCCCATGCCGCGCAGAATGTCGAGCGCTTCCTGCTGTTCGATCTTTTCGGCCACCACCGCGCAGCCGAGACTTTTGGCGATGCCCGCTATGGCCGAGACGATCTCGCGGTCGAAACGGCTTTCCGCGATGTTCTCGATGAACGAGCCGTCGATCTTGATCTGATCAACCGGAAAGCGCCGCAAATATTCGAACGAGCTCATGCCGGCGCCGAAATCGTCGAGGCTGACACGGCATTGCCGCTCGCGCGCCTTGCGCACGAACTGCTCGGCGGCGTCGAAATTGGTGACGGCCGCGGTCTCGGTGATCTCGAAGCCGATGCCGGAATGCGGCGCCCCGGTCTCGGCGATGACGGCGTCGACGAAATCCCACAGCAGCGGATCGCTCAGCGTCTGCGCCGACAGATTGAAGCCGAGCATGATGGCGCCTGACCGCATCGCCTTGCCATGCTGCGAAAGCGCTGTCCTGATGATCCAGCGGTCCAGCCGCGAGGCAATGCCGAAGCGCTCGGCGACCGGAATGAATTCGTTGGGCGGGATCAGCTTGCCATTGCGCCCGGCAAGCCGCGCCAGCACCTCGACATGGCGGCTCTCCTGCCAGGGCTGGCCGAGCAGATGGATTTCCTGGCCGAACAGTTTCAGCCGCCCGTCATCCATGGCGTCGACAGTGTCGGCGGCGACACGCGCAGCGTTGAGGCCGCCGGAGCCCGACGCCGCATCGGCCGAAAACACCGCGAAGCGATTGCGCCCGGCCGCCTTGGCCGCATAGCAGGCGTCGTCGGCGCAGGCCAACGCATCGGCAACCGTGGTGGTGGTGTCCTCGACGAAGGCGATGCCGATGCTGGCCGCGAGTTTTCGCGAGGTCACCGGCAGTCCGAGGTCGGCGTCACGGACCGCCGCAAGGATGGCGCCGGCCAGCGCCTCGGCCTTGGCCGGTTGGCAATTGGGCACCAGCAGCGCGAACTCGTCGCCACCGAGGCGCGCGGCACGCGCCGATGCCGGCAGGCAGCCCAGAATACCGGCGGCCACACCCTTCAGCGCCAGGTCGCCGGCGGCGTGGCCGGCGAAGTCGTTGAGCGCCTTGAAGTAGTCGAGATCGACATAGAACACCGCCAGCGGCAAAGCCCGCTCGGTGGCGATGTGCACGGCCAGCAGCCGGTCGAAGGCGGCACGGTTCAAGAGGCCCGTCAGCGCATCGTGGTGAGCGGCGTAGGCGAGTTCCCGCTCGCGTTTCTTGTCCTCGGTGATGTCGCGCACGGTGCCGAGAATCTGGCCCGCCGTCTCGGGCGCCGCGATGAAGCGCACCAGCGATTCGACATGGCGGATTTCGCCGTCGCGCCTGACGATGCGGTATTGCGCGGCGACGACGCCGTCGGTCGAAAGCGGCGCCAGATGGGCGCGCTCTGCGGCATCCTTGTCGTCGGGGTGCAGATAGGAATGCCAGAGGTCGGCGGCCACCTCGTCGGTGTCGGCGACCAGGCCGAATATCTCCCTGGTGCGGGCGTCCCAATAGCTCTTGTTGGCGTCGATATCGTGATGCCAGATGCCGGTGCCGCTGGCCGCCAGCGCCAGGCGAAAGCGCACATTGACCCGCTCCAGTTCGGCTTCCGCCTCTTTCTGCCGGCTGATGTCGGTCTGCACGCCCATCAGCCTGACCGGCCTGCCCGTCTCGTCACGCTCGACAATGCCGCCGCGGTCCAGCACCCAGATCCAGTGGCCGTCCTTGTGCTTGAGGCGTAGCTCGGTCTCGATCGAGGCGGTCAGGCCGGAAATGTGCCGCTCTCCGCTGGCCAGCGCCCGCTGGCGGTCGTCGGGATGCGTCAGCTTCAGCCAGAGGTCGTCGCTGTTGGCAAGCTCGCCATCCTCATAACCCAGCATGTGCGACCAGGTTGGCGAATAGAAACAGTCGCCGCTCAAAATATCCCAGTCCCATACGCCGAGATGAGCGCGTTCGAGCGCAAGCGCCCAGAATTCGCCGTTGCGTATTTTCTCTTCAGCCATGCCCTGGTTTCGCTCACTCCGTCGCCGCCACTATGCACGCAAGCAGAGAAGAAAGCGTTACCGGGTGCGCCGCGCCCACAGTGCGGACAAGGCCTGCAATCGTGCCGGACCATGCCGTAAGGCGTCATCATGCGATTGGGGCTCGTCATGCCATTGGCGCCCTGATTGGAACCGCCCTGCCCGGGCCTGGCTCGACGATCCTTATCGCGCGGCGGCGCGCATTGTCCTCAAGCAGGCCGCGCAGTTCCTCACGGCCGCGCGCGATGCGCGACATCAGCGTGCCGGCCGGCACGCCGAGCATCTCGGCGGCCTCGGCATAGGAGAAGCCCTCGATGGCGACCATGGTCAGCGCGGCACGGCGGTCGGGGCTGATCGCCTGCAGCGCGTCGATGATCTCGCGGGCCGCGACATTCTCCAGCTGGTCGGCGGGAGAGGCCTGCACCTCGCCGGCCTCCAGCGGCAGCATCGAGGCCTCGCCTCGCCGGTTCACCTTGCGCATCTGGTCGATGAACAGATGATGCATGATCGTGAACAGCCATTTTCGCGGGCTCTCTCCCGTCTGCCAGTTGTCCAGCCGCAGCAGCGCCCGCTCCAGGCAGTCCTGGACGAGATCGTCGGCGGAATCGCGGTCGCGCAGCAGCGAGCGCGCATAGCGGCGCAGGCGCGGGATTTCGTCGAGAATTGCTCTCTGCTTTTCGTCCATGACCTTTTGTCTTCGTTTCGGCATGCCGTTGCCGCAAAACCGCTGCGCCCCCGGGTGAGGACAGCTTTGGCTGATCTGAAAAATTCCTCTGTTCATGCCTGTCGTCGGCTCCAAAAACGCTGGGCACTTTTGGGCGACAGGCATGACGCGCTCAGCGCGGGCGCGGCGTCGATGGTGACCCGGTGTGGGTAGAAGGCGCCGTGGTCGCGAATTTCAGTCATCTCGTCGAAGGGCTGCTCATAGGCCCACATCGCGTCGTTGCCGGTTTCACCCGCCGGCAGCACGTTCCAGTAGCTGGAGTCGCCCTTGTAGGGGCACAGCGTCGACCGCTCCGTCTTCCTGAGCTTGCGGAAGTCGATGTCCTCGAATGGGATGTAGAAGGAGAAGGGATGGGGCGGCTCGGTCACCATTTTGGCTTTTGCCGAGGAAGCGATGATGTTGCCGCTTGCAAACACGACGACACGCCCGTTGAAGGGCTCGACGGTGATCACCTTGCCCGGATTGCGCCTGAAGCCGGGTGACGGGTTCGCATGCTGATCCATGACTGCTCTCCTTGTCCGCTGGTGGTTCGATGCCGGTCGACGGCGTCAGCTCTCACTGGACACTGATGGGCTGGCGACAGCCGTCACACGCGACAGCTTCTGGCGCTTTTCGAGCTGTGGCTTTTCATAGGTCTTCTTCATCGTTCTTCCTTTTCTGACGTCTGGCAGCCGGTCCGCGCGGCTGCCGGCCGTGGATCATGGCTCCAAGGGACAACAGGCGCATCTCCCGTCCGGCCGATGCGCCGCCGAAGAAATCCGGGCCAGCGTGGCAAGAACGATTCGCATGTGTTTCGCCGCGATCCGACGGCGGTGGATTTATCTCAGCCGGGACGGCCATGCTTGGGCCGGGCGGAACACGGTTTTGGCGAATGCGGCCCTGTCAGCACGACCGCAAGGCTTGGACAGGCGCGAACAGCTACCGGCGCGGCTATGGCGATGGCTGCTTGGCGCCGGTGCACGCCGCGAAATATCGATAATAAAGGACGACAGGTGAGACTCTACAAAATCAAGATGATTTGCCAGATATTTTCGCCTTTTCGGCACGAGAAGCAAAATAAATTTTCGACAGACGAACTTTCACTTCGGAAAAATGTCCATTTCATCTCTGTTAACCAAATATTAACCAAAATTATCCGATACATACCGAAGTTATTCGCTGTCGTAATCCGAATCTAAGTTGTAATAATCATTGCACAGTTCGCTTCTGACATTACTGTATCGTTGATGTCTTGCGAAGCATGCAACGGAGGAGCTGTAGGAGTGAAATCCGGTCAAGACTGTGTTGCGAGGAACGGTCTGCCCGACGGAGGAAACACGCATGAGATTGCTGAAATATGCGCTGCTGGCGGGAGCGTCGCTGCTTCCCATCCTGCCCGCGATCGCCGCGACCGCGACGGGCAGCATGAATGTCCGCATCACGATTACCGACGAATGCAAGGTGCAGACGGCGAGCGATCTCGATTTCGGCTCGCACGGTGTCATTGATGCGAATGTCGACCAGACCAGCACCATCAACGTGCAATGCACGACCGGCAAGTCCTACAATGTTGGTCTGAGCGCCGGAGCGGGCGCGGGCGCAACGGTTGCTGTTCGCAAGATGACCGGGCCGGCGTCGGCGACGATCGACTACACCATCTACAGGGAAAGCACCCGGACGCAGCTTTGGGGCACCACGATCCCCACCGACACGGTCGGCGGAACCGGCAACGGCGCCATTCAGCCGCTGACGGTCTACGGGCGTGTTCCACCGCAGACGACACCGGCGGCGGGCCTCTACACCGACACCGTTGCGATCACCATAACGTACTGACAATCGATACCAACACGAGGACGATCATGCGATCCATGCTTTCATGCATCGGAGCCACGGCTGTTCTGTTGCTGTGCGCCGGTCTCTCACAAGCCGCTTCGCTCAGGGTGGCGCCGACAGGTCTCGAGCTGATCTCGCCCGACGCCTCGGCGGTTCTCAACCTCAGCAACGATGACCCCAAGCGGCCGATCAATGTGCAGATACGCGTCTTCGCCTGGAGCCAGGCTGGCGGGATCGAGACGCTGACGCCGACTACCGACGTCGTCGCCAGCCCGCCATCGACCAAACTCGGACCCAATGCCCAATACGTGGTTCGCGTCGTGCGCGTCAGCAAGGCGCCGGTGCGGGCCGAGGAAAGCTACCGCGTCATCGTCGACGAGTTACCCGACCCGTCGCGCAAGAAGGCCGGTACGATCGCGCTCGCGCTGCGCTATTCGGTCCCGGTGTTTTTCCGCGACGCCGATGCCGCTGCGCCGGCAGTCGCCTGGAGTGTTTCGCGCAAGGGCGGCAGTCTTGTGCTAACAGCCAGCAATACCGGTGAAAGTCGTCTCCGCTTGTCCAACCTATCCCTGACCCAGAACGGCAAAAAGCTCGGCAACCGAAACGGGCTCGTCGGTTATGTGCTGGGCGGCGCGACCATGCAGTGGCCGATCGGCAGCGGCAAATCACTGTCCGCGGGCTCCGTGCTTTTGAAGGCACAGAGCGATCTTGGACCCTTCGATGCCAACGTTGCCGTCAAGGGCAAGTAGCGTCGCTGTCATCGTCGCGGTTGCGACTTTCACACCTTGCTTGGCGGTGCGTTCGCAGGAATTTCCGGCCGTGACGAACCTCGAACAGCCGGCTTCCGTTTTGCCAGCGGGCCGCAGCCTCTATCTCGAGGTGTTCATCAACGACGTTTCGACCAAGCTGGTCGGCAATTTTATCGAGATGCCGGATGGTGGGCTGGCGGCGGCGCCCCAAGAGCTGAAGGAGGTCGGCCTGAAACCGCCGGAGGCCATAGCCGACGCCGGCGGCCTGGTCAGGCTCGACCAGTTGGCCGACGTTTCGTTTCGGATCGATGAGGTAGCCCAGAGCCTCTACGTCACCGCCGCCAATGACAGCCGCGAGGCGCGCATGGTGGATCTCGGCTTGCGCTTGCAGGACCGGCCGGCGCCGCAATCGGGCTTGGGCGCGGTTCTCAACTATTCGCTGTTTGCCAGCTCCAACACATTGTTCGACAAGGACGTCGAGCTGTTCCAAGGCGTTTCCGGCGGCTTCGATGCGCGCGTGTTCAGCCCCTATGGAACGCTCAGCCAATCCTTCATCGCCGGCTATTCCGAGGGCAGGCTGGGCGGCTTCACGCGGCTCAACACGACATGGAGCTATTCCGACCCCGACCGGCTGATGACCTACCGCGCCGGCGACTTCATCTCCGGTGGATTGTCGTGGACGCGTCCGGTCTATCTCGGCGGCATCCAGGCGCAACGCAACTTCCACCTGCGATCGGACCTGGTGACGCTACCCCTGCCCTCCTTCGGCGGCACGGCGGCGGTGCCGTCGACGCTCGAGGTCTATACGCAGAACGTGCGCACCTATTCCGGCGACATCCAGCCCGGACCGTTCCAGGTCACCAATTTGCCGGTGTTCACCGGCGCCGGACAGGCGCAGGTGGTGTTGCGCGACAGCCTCGGCCGCGAGACAACGGCCACCTTGCCGTTCTATGCCTCCAGCATGCTGCTGCGCCAGGGACTGCTCGACTTTTCCGTGGAGGCAGGGATGGCGCGGCGCAATTTCGGCATCTCCTCCGACGATTACGACGGCCGCGTCATGGGGGTCGCCACGGCGCGTTACGGCGTGACCGACCGGCTGACATTGGAAGCCCATGCCGAGGGCGGCGCGGATCTGATCAATGGCGGCATAGGCGCTGCCTTCCCGCTCGGGGCATATGGCGCGGCTTCGCTGGCAGTCGCCGGCAGCCATCATGACGGGCGCACCGGCTCGCTGGTCGATGCCAGGGTCGAGTTCGGTTATGATGGCTGGGCGGTCAATGCCCGCATGCAGCGGGCGTTCGGCGGCTATGATGACATCGCTTCGGTGACGGCACAGCCGGTCATACTCGATCCCGATGATTTCACCCGTTTCAGCGCCGGTGTGCCGCGGGCGGTCGACCAGGTGACGCTCAGCGTGCCGATGCCGATCGATTTCTCCAGCCTCAACTTCTCCTATACCCACCTCAAGGATGCCGAAGGCGAGACCAGCCAGATCGTCGGCCTCTCCTATAGTCAGGCGATCTTCAAGCGCAGCACGCTCTATGCCACGGCCTTCGCCGATCTCGACGACGGCGACAGTTATGGCATCTTTGCGGGGATTTCGATCCCGTTCAATGACGACGTCATGGCGTCGACGGGTGTCGAGCATGGGCCTGACGGCCTCAATGTCGTGGCCGACCTCGCCAAATCGGAGCGGGCCGAGGACGGCAGCATCGGCTGGCGGCTGCGCACCTCGGAGGGCGAGGTCCCCAATCGTTCGGCAGCGGTCAGCTACCGCGCGCCGTTTGCGCGTTTCGAGGCCGGCGCCCAGCAATTCGACAAGGACTTTCGCGTGACCGGCCAGATGGACGGCGCCATTGCGGTCGCAGGCGGCGGCGTGTTCGCCACCAATCGCATCGACGACGCCTTTGCCGTCGTCGATGTCGGCACGCCGGACGTGGAGGTGTTGCATCAGAACCGGCCGGTCGGGAAGACCGACAGCAAAGGCCGCATCCTGGTCACCGGGCTGAATTCCTATGAGCCGAACACGGTGTCGATAGACCCGAAGAACCTGCCCGTCGACGCCGATATTCCGACCACCAAGGAGACTGTCGTTCCGGCCGACCGCAACGGCGTCGTGCTGAAGTTCGGCGTGTCGGAGGCGGCGCAGGCCGCGCTGGTGACGCTGGTCGACCCGAGCGGCACGCCGCTCGAAGCCGGGCTTGCCGGCCGCGTCGACGGCGGCACGGAAGATTTCGTCGTCGGCTATGATGGGCAGGCCTACATCAAGGGCCTCGGCAAGCAGAATGCGGTGGTGGTCGGTCTGGCGGACGGCAGCTCGTGCCGAGCGGATTTCCCGTTCGAAGCGGTGCGAGGCCGGCAAGTGACGATCAAGGATGTGGTGTGCCAATGAAAATCCCAGGCCAAATGATGCGCGCTGCAGTCGTTATAATCCTCGTACTGCTGCCGTCGCTGGCCCGGGCGCAGAGCTGCACCGGTACCGTCACCGACATGAATTTCGGTCTCATCGACACGCTGTCGGCCACCGCAGCCACCGCGACGGCGACACTCAACATGAATTGCACCGGCGGCGTGGTGCGCATCCTGTTCTGTCCGCATATCGGCGCCGGCAGTGGGGGTGCTACCTCGGCGGCAGCCAGGCAGATGGCGAGCGGCGCCAACAGCCTTAACTACCAGCTCTATTCGGACCCCGGAATGAGCGTCGTGTGGGGTTCCTATGCCTGGGCCTATGCATCGCGCCCGCCGCCGCAGGTGCTGGTGCCCATTCTCATCGGCAATGCATCCGGCAGCGCCACGATCTACGCTCGGGTGACCGGCGGCCAGTCAGCGGTTCCGCCGGGCACCTATCAGTCGATATTTTCGGGCATCCACGTCGAGTTTCGCTACCAGAACGACCTGCTCGGCAACAGCTGCAACACCGGCTTCGGTCTGACGGCGCCCGATCCGACCTTCACCATCAACGCCACGGTCCAGGCAAACTGCCTGGTCACCACCCAGAACATCGATTTTGGCTCAAAGGGCGTGCTCACCGCTAATGCCGATGCCACCGGCCAGGTCTCGGTGACCTGCACGCCGTCGACCGCCTATACGGTTTCCCTGGATGGCGGCACGACAGGCGGCACGCCGACCAACCGCAAGATGTCGAAGGGGGCCGAGCGGGTCACCTACGGCCTCTACAAGGACATTGCGCGCGCGCAGCCCTGGGGTGATGCCGGAACGCCGGGAAGCACGGTGGCCGGCACCGGAACCGGTACGGCCCAGGCGCTCACCGTCTATGGCCGCGTGCCGCCGCAGACGACGCCCTCGGCCGGCGTCTACACCGACACGGTGGTGGTGACCATCACCTATTGATCGCGGGCCTCCTCGCCGTTGGCCGGCGCCAGCCAGCGCGCGTAAATCTCGCCGACGATGCCGCGGCGAAAGACCAGCACGCAGATCATGAAGATCAGGCCGGTGGCGATGGTCACCGGGAAGCCGGAGGTGGCGAGGGTGTTTTCCAGCCCGACTACCAGGCCGGCGCCGACTACAGGACCGACCATGGTGCCGATGCCGCCGAGCAGTGTCATCAGGATCACCTCGCCCGACATCTGCCAGGTGACATCGGTCAGCGTCGCGAACTGGAAGACGATCGCCTTGGTGGCGCCGGCAAGCCCAGCAAGGGCTGCCGACATGACGAAGGCGGCGAGCTTGTAGCGGCCGACCGAATAGCCCAGCGAGATGGCGCGGTTCTCGTTCTCGCGGATCGAACGCAGGATCATGCCGAAGGGCGAGTTGACGATGCGCCAGACGGCGAAGACGCCGATGAGGAAGACGGCAAGCACGACGAAATACATGTTGAGCGTGACGTTGAGATCGACGATGCCGAACAGATGCCCGCGCGGCACGCCCTGTATGCCGTCCTCGCCTTCGGTGAACGGCGCCTGGACACAGAAGAAATAAAACATCTGCGCCAGCGCCAGCGTGATCATCGAGAAATAGATGCCTTGCCGGCGGATGGCGAGGAAGCCCATGACCAGGCCGAGCACGGCCGCTCCGGCGGTGCCGAGCAGGATGCCGGCCTCGGGCGGCCAGCCCCATGCCTTGACGGCGTAGGCGCAGAAATAGGCGGCGGCGCCGTAGAAGGTGGCGTGGCCGAACGACAACAGCCCGGTGTAGCCGAGCAGCAGGTTGAAGGCGCAGGCAAACAGCGCGAAGCACAGCATCTTCATCAGGAAGATCGGATAGACGAAGAAGGGCGCGGCTATCAGCGCCAGTATGGCCAATGCCAGCAATACCCGCTCCAGCCGCACGGAGGCGGCGGTGCGCTGTTGGTGAAGGGTTGCCTCGCTCATCTCAGGCGTCCCTTCCGAACAGGCCGGCGGGGCGCAGGAGCAGCACGACCGCCATGATGACGAAGACGACGAGGTTCGACGCCTCGGGATAGAACACCTTGGTCAGGCCCTCGGCGAGGCCAAGCATATAGCCGGTGACGATGGCCCCGAGGATCGAACCCATGCCGCCGACCACGACGACGGCAAAGACGACGATGATGATATCGGAGCCCATCAGCGGACTGACTTGGTAGACGGGCGCGGCGAGAATACCGGCAAGGCCGGCGAGCGCCGCGCCGAGCCCATAGGTGAGCGTCAGCAGCAGCGGCACGTTGACGCCGAAGGCCTGCACCAGCTCGGGATTTTCGGTCGCGGCGCGCAGATAGGAGCCGAGCCTGGTCTTTTCGATCAGGAGCCAGGTGCCGATGCAGATAATGAGCGAGGCCACCACCACCCAGCCGCGATAGTTGGGCAGGAACATGAAGCCGAGATTGGTGCCGCCGGCAAGCTGCGCCGGAACGGCATAAGGGTTGCCCGACACGCCGTAGTAGAAACGGAACACGCCTTCGATGACCAGCGCCAGTCCGAAGGTGAACAGCAGCCCGTAGAGCGGATCCAGGCGGTAGAGCCGCGACAGCGCCACGCGCTCGACCGCCATGCCGAAGACGCCGACGATGAGCGGAACCAGGAGCAGCGCCGGCCAGTAGCCGATGCCGAGATGGACGAGCAGCAGGTAACCGATGAAGGCGCCGAGCATATAGAGTGCGCCATGGGCGAAATTGATGATCCGCAGCAGGCCGAAGATGACGGCCAGGCCGAGGCTCAGCATGGCGTAGAAGGAGCCGTTGATCAGCCCGACCAGCATCTGGCCGAGCAAGGCCTGGACGGGGATGCCGAAGATCATGGTCATGGCGCCGTCACCGAGGGTGTTGCAAGCGGGATGCGTCTGTGCGGCACGTACCCCCACCCGGACCTTCGGTCCGACCTCCCCACAAGGGGGAGGTAGGGCGGTGGCCCTCCACCCTCCCCCTTGTGGGGAGGGTCGCTGCGCAGCAGCGGGGTGGGGGTACTGCCGTGGGCTGTCGTCATCATACCCCCAACACCTCGTGCAGCTGTTGCGTGTGAGCGGCAAGCTCGCTTACGGCAAAACCCTCCACCACCTTGCCATGCTCCATCAGATAGAAGCGGTCGGCGATGCGCGCGGCGAAGCGGAAATTCTGCTCGACGAGCAGGATGGTCATGCCGCGCTTCTTCAAGGTTGCCAGCAGTTCGCCGATGCGCTGGACGATGACCGGCGCCAGGCCTTCGGTCGGTTCGTCGAGCAGCAGCATCTGCACGCCCGTCCGCAGGATGCGGGCGATGGCCAGCATCTGCTGTTCGCCGCCGGACAGTTTGGTGCCGGGGCTGTTGCGCCGCTCCTTGAGGTTGGGAAAGAGATCGAAGATCTCGTGGACGCTCATGCCGCCCTTGGCCACCACCGGCGGCAGGATCAGGTTCTCGTCGACGGTGAGCGTGGCGAAGATGCCGCGTTCCTCCGGCACGAAGCCGATGCCGCGATGGGCAACACGATGCAGCGGCAGGCGCATCAGGTCGCTGCCGTCGAAGGCGACGCTGCCGCTGCGCTTGCGGACCACCCCCATGATGGCGCGCAGCGTTGTGGTCTTGCCGACACCGTTGCGGCCGAGCAGCGTCACGGTCTCACCGCGAAAAACGTCGAGGTTGACGCCATGCAGCGCATGGCCCTCGCCATACCAGGCGTGGAGATCGCGCACGGCAAGCAGCGGCTCACTCATGCTCGGTCCCCCTGCTCGGTCCCCATGTAGGCGACCCTGACGCGCTCATCGTTGCTCACCGTCGCGTAGTCGCCGGCGGCGAGCACCTGGCCGCGCTGCATGACGGTGATCCAGTCGCAGAGGTCGGCGACGACGGTGAGATTGTGCTCGACCATCAGCACGGCGCGGTCCGTTGCCAGCGAGCGGATGATGCCGGAAATGACGCCGACATCCTCGTGCCCCATGCCGGCCATCGGCTCGTCGAGCAGCAGCACTTTCGGGTCGAGCGCCAGCGTGGTGGCGATCTCGAGCACGCGCTTCCTGCCATAGGAGAGATCGCCGGCCGGACGATGCGCGACATCGTCGAGACCGACGACGGCAAGCAGTTCGCGCGCCCGTGGAGTCAGTTGGTCAAGCGCGGCCAGCGAGCGCCAGAACTGGAAGCCGAGCCCGCTCGGCCGCTGCAAGGCGACGCGGACATTGTCGAGCACACTCAGATGCGGAAAGATCGCCGATATCTGGAACGAGCGGACGAGACCCATGCGCGCCACCCTGGCCGGCGCGGTGCGGGTGATGTCGTTGCCCAACAGTTCGATCCTGCCGCTGCTCGGCTGCAGGAACTTGGTCAAGAGGTTGAAGATCGTCGTCTTGCCGGCGCCGTTCGGCCCGATCAGCGCATGGATCTGGCCGTGATGGACGTCGAGGTCGACATTGTTGACGGCGACGAAACCGGCAAAGTCGCGCCGCAGGCCGCGGACGGAGAGCACCACCCGCGGCTTGATTTCGGCACCGTCCGGCTGGACGGCCACGGCTTGCACCAGCGTCACTTAGTGACGAGCGGGCAGCCGCTGTCTTCAGCCTTGATGAAGGCCTTGTCGCCCGGAATGGTCGCAAGGTAGGTGTAGTAATCCCAGTCCTTCTTGCTCTCCTCGGGCTTCTTGACCTGGTAGAGATACATGTCGTGCACCATCGAGCCGTCGGCCTGTACCTTGCCGTTGGCGTTGATGATGTCGTCGACGGGCATTTCATGGAGTTGCTTGGCGACCGCCTCGGTCTCGTCGGTGCCGGCCTTGTCGATGGCCTTGAGATATTGCAGCACCGCCGAATAGGTGCCGGCCTGGATCATGTTGGGCATGCGGTTGGTGCGCTTGAAGAAGCGCCCGGCGAAGTCGCGGCTCTTGTCGTCGCGGTCCCAGTAAAACCCTTCGGTGAGCACCACGCCCTGCGCCGCCTGCAGTCCGAGGCCGTGCACCTCGGCAAGCGTGAACAGAAGTGCTGCCAGCCGCTGGCCGCCGGCGACGATGCCGAACTCGGCCGCCTGCTTGATGGTATTGGAGGTGTCGAGGCCGGCATTGGCAAGGCCGATAACCTTGGCGCCGGAGGACTGCGCCTGCAGCAGGAAGGAGGAATAATCCGTCGATCCCAAGGGGTAACGCACCTCGCCCAGCACTTTGCCGCCGCTTGCCTCAACAACCTTTGAGGTCTGCTCCTTCAGCGAATAGCCGAAGGCATAGTCGACGGTGATGAAATACCAGCTGTCTCCGCCCTGCTGCACCAGCGCGCCGCCGGTGCCGACCGCCTGCGAGTGGGTATCGTAAGCCCAGTGGAAACCGTAGGGCGAGCATTGCTTGCCGGTCAGGTCGGCCGATGCCGCTCCGGTGACGATGTCGATCTTCTTCTTTTCCTTGGACAACCCCTGGACGGCGAGCGCCACTGAGGATGTCGTCAGTTCCATGATCGCGTCGACCTGCTCGGTGTCGTACCACTGGCGCGCAATGTTGGAGGCAATGTCGGGCTTGTTCTGGTGATCGGCGTTGACGATCTCGATCGGCGCGCCCTGCACCTTGCCGCCAAAATCCTCGACCGCCATCCTGGCGGCCTCGACCGACCATTCGCCGCCGAAATCGGCATAGACGCCCGACTGGTCGTTGAGGATGCCGATCTTGACCTTGCCGTCGGAAATTTCGCCGGCCGCCGCCGGCATCGCAGTCGCCGCAAGCAGCGCGGCTGAGACGAGATAGGATGCTTTCACAGGTGGTTCCTCCCTTGTGGCCGACGCCGGGAAACGCGGCGGCCTTGCAATGGTTCAACAGTTCCGTCCGGTTCTCGCTGAAATCCGGGCCAGCGCCCGTCACTTCTCCTCTTGGCAACCCCTCCGCCCTGGGTGCGCCGGGAACCGTAGCATCACATTTCGCGAGGCGAGAATGCTATTTTCGTAGCAGGCGTGCTAGCGCGGCCGCTACCAGTCGGGCTCAATTGGAGAGTCTTCGGAAAAGCCGCTCGGGCCAGGCAGAGAGAGCGTTGCGGCCGCAGCGTCCAGCAGTGCCCCCGGAAGCCCTTTGAGATGCTCGCTGTCCAGCGGAAGCGCAAGATAGCCCGTGGCAATGCGTGCAGCCGCTTCCGCCTGTTCACGATCTCTCATTGCCTTGACCGCAGACCGATCAGGCCGCGTGGCCAGCCAAGCCTTGTGCAGAGCGAACATTCGAGGGTCGACCGTCGGCATGCTTACGGGATAGCCACGCTCATCGATCGCCACAGCCTCCACCTTCGGGGCGTTGATGAGCCATTGCAGCCCCTTCATGGGTGCGCTGTCGAGGTCGTCGGCAAGCTGTGTAATCGAGGTAGTGGCGTTGTCCTTGAGGACATGTCTTGCCTGCGGACGGATCAGGTCGACCAGATAGCCATCACGGTTCGCTGCCCTGAAGGCCCGGGGCTGGAGCGGCTTGAAGGACCTGTCCACTTTACGCAACACGCCTATCAGGCCGGACTGGCTTACCCTCTCGCCGGTCACGAAGCTGATGCGACGTCGGGAATCGAAGAGCAGGTCGATGTCGCCGGTTGCCGTGAGACCGCTGGTGATCTGGACGCCCGCCAGAGCCTCGTAAGCGAACAGCGCATTCGTGCCGACGACCAGCAACTGCTTGCCCAGCAGGTCTGTTGCGGCGCACCGCCGCAATATCCGTGCGGCGATCGCCGGTACCCTGCCCAACCCCATTGCCACATTGACTTTCGCCAGGCCGTTCAGGCGATCGGCCAGACCTGCCAGCAGATCCTTGTTCTGCACCCTGCCCTCGGAAAACGCAGCGAACGCCTTCTCCGTCTGGCTGCTTTTCGGCCCGAGTGAATTCTCGACCTGCCGGACCTTCCGCAGCAGGTATTCAGCACCGCTGCGCTCAACCCAGCGCATGCTGCCTGCAAAGCGCCTTTGGCGCTGGTCATCAGCATGCTGCCAGGCCTCGTAGACCTGTTGCGTATCTATGAGTTGGCGCCGCTGCTCGCCGGTCAACTCTCTCAGCATCGTTTTCCACTCTTAAGCCAGGACCAAGTCAACATAGTGGAAAACTCTTGATTAACAATATGTTGCTATGTTTTTTCCACTATCGCAGCTATCATCTGCACGCCAAGTGGAAAATACTGTAAAAACAATAAGTTATATCCGAGAAAGGGAGGCCAGAACCTCACACGCGGGTTTTTAGCTGCGCGCACCATGGCAGCCGCTTGCCGTCGCCTCACCGCTTCTGCGGATAGATCGTCTCGCCGCGCTTCAGCATCTCGACAAAAGCCTCGATCTTCTTCCTGCGCCCCGCCTCCGTCTTCATGTTGTGCGTTCGAAACGCCAGCGCGAACCGGTTCTGGGCGGAAAGCTTTGCCAGCATCTCCTTCGCCTTCGGCTCGGCGTCGATGGCGGCCTGCAGATCGTCAGGGATCTTCATGTCCTTGCCTGAGGCATAGGCGCGGTCCCAGCGGCCGTCGGCCTTGGCCGCCTCGACCTGTTTCAGCCCGTGATCGGTCATGCGGCCCTCCTCGACCAGGCGGGCGACATTGTCGATGTTGATCTTGCTCCAGATGCTCTTCTTGCCGCGCGGCGTGTAGCGCTGCAGAAAGCTCTTGTCGTCGAGCGGCTTGCGTATGGCGTCGATCCAGCCGAAGCACAGCGCCACGTCGATGGCCTGCTTCGGCGTGATCGAGGCGAGGCCCGAGCCGACCTTGTGGACCTTGATCCAGACCTCGCTCTCGCCGGCATGATTTTCGCGCAGCCAGGCGTAAAAACTGTCGGGATCGGGGAATTCATGAACCTTGTCGGGATCGACCTTGAACGGCGCCATCATCACCTCGTTGTTGCCGGGCCGGCTGTATCGGCTGTCGATGCCAGTTTCCGTCAGCGGCGTCGATACCCCCTAGCCTATTGCGAGCCGGCTTGCGCCCAAGCCGGCGCTCATGGCAGTTTTCCGGCTGGTCGAGCCGGGCAAGGCAGACTGCAATTCGGGGGAAATGCCATGCGATCGATGTTACTCGGCCTCATCCTTCTGCTGCCGGCCTCTGCGCTCGCCGAACCCATCGAAACCCAGAAGATCATCACCGCGCTGACCGGCGACTTCAATGGGGACGGCGCCGCCGATCTGGCGATGATCGTCGAGAGCGAGCCCGAAGACGATACCATGGACATGCATTTCTTCCTGAGGGACAAAAAGTACAATTTTCTGAAACCCGCCGGCGTCGTGCATGAGCAGGTCTACGGCGAATGGAACGACTACGACCAGCCGCATTATGAGGGCTCCGGCATCGAACCGGAGTTGACCTTGCTGCCCAACGGCTCGATCAAGATCTATCTGCCGGGGCTGATCGGCCCCGGCGAGCGGACCGACATGACGCTGACCATCGCCTGGCGCAACGAGGCCTTCGTCGTCGCCGGCGTTGCCTATGACCATTACAAATACCAGTCCGTTGTCGTCTACAGCAGCTGCGACTACGACGTGCTAACCGGCAAGGGCAAAAGTATGCAGACGCAGGATGATGACAGCAAGGTGAACAGTATCGTGTCTGTCGAAGGCCAGGTCGTGCCCTTCGCGGAGTGGGACACGGGGACGCCTTTTAGGGTATGCGGGGATTGAGGGGTTGTGTGCGTCAAGTTCTGCAAAATGGGCGATCATGAAACTGGTCATGCGGCTTGGCGTAGAGCGAGCTTCTTGTGCTCGCGCAGATCATCCATGTTGATATAGCGGTTGGCCTCCATCCAGTTTTCGTTGGTTTCGACGGCCAGCGCCCTGACCAGGCGCAGGCAGCTTTCGGCGTTCGGGAAGATGCGCACGACATAGGTGCGCCGGCGGATTTCCTCGTTGAGCCGTTCAAGCATGTTGGTGGACTTGAGGTGCTTGTGATGCTGACGCGGCAGCCGGAAGAAAGTCAGCGTCTGTTCTATGGCTTCTTCCGCCCAGGTGGTCAGCCGCGGGTAGCGGGCGGACCATTTGGACAGCCACGCGGCGAGATCGGCCTTGGCCTCGGCGAGATCGCGCCGGTCGTAGAGCCAGCGCAGTTCCTGCAGACAATCGTCGCCGTGCTTCCTGGGCAGGTGATCGAGCGCGTTCCTGAGGAAGTGGACGTAGCAGCGCTGCCATGCTGCTTCCGGGATCACCTCGCCGATCGCCGCGACCAGGCCGGCATGGTCGTCGGACACGGCCAGTTCGACGCCCTTGAGACCGCGTCGTTTCAAGCCGACGAGGAAGTCCTTCCAGGCCGAGCGGCTCTCGCGATTGGCCATCTCCACGGCCAGGATCTGCCGGCGCCCGTCCCAGTCGATGCCGACCGCGATCAGCACCGCCTGGCTCATCACGATGCCGGCTTCGCGCACTTTCTCGTAGCGGGCATCGAGAATGAGGTAGGGGAATGGCTCCTGAAGCGGTCGTTCGGCAAACGCCTTCAGGCTCTCGTCCAAGCGCTTGTTGATGGCCGAGATCGACGAAGCCGAGAACGCATGACCGCACAGCTCTTCCGTGATCGCCTTGACCTTGCGGGTCGACACGCCCTGCACATACATCTCCGCAAGCGTCGCCACCAAGGCCCGCTCGGAACGCTGGTAGCGCTCGAACAGCTCGGTGGAGAAGTGACCCGCCCGGTCCTGTGGAACCCGCAGCTCAAGCTTGCCCACCCGGGTGACCAGGGTGCGGCCGTAGTAACCCGAGCGATACCCAAGGCGCTCAGGCGTGCGTTCGCCCTTCGAAGCACCCAGCGCCTCCTCCATCTCGGCCTCGAGAACCTCCTGCATTACCGCACGGATCACTTCGTGCAGCCCCTCCGGGTTCGAAAGCAGAATGTCTTTGACGGCAGCGCTGGTCGATTTACCTTCTGTCTTGGTCATGGTGGCGTTCCTTCCAGGAATCGGTGACGTTGAACATCACCAGCCTGCCATGACCGCCCTCTCTCAGCGAATTTGCAGAACTCTCAGCACACTACCGATTGAGGGGGCAGCCAATCTCCCCCCTCGTGGGGGAGATGGCCGGCAGGGGGGCCGCTGTCCCGCCAACGCACCGGCCAGTGTCAGCCACGTTTATCCCGCGATTCTTGTCAGAAAACAGATCGAGAGGCCGCGATCCTTCGCGCCCCCCTCTGCCCTGCCGGGCATCTCCCCCACTTGGGGGGAGATTGGCCTTCACTGCAGATGCGGTTTCTTCAAAAAGCTGTTTCGGTCGGCGGATTTCACTCGCAGCCAAGTCTCACGACCGTCACGCACGACCCTGAGAGGAATCTCCGAACCCGCCGGATTCTGCCATAGCTTGCGGTAGAAATCGGCGAGACCGTCGACCTCGCCATCGCGCACGTCGGAGATGATGTCGCCCTGGCGCAGGCCGGCCTTGGCGGCGGGGCCGCCTTCGGCGACGCTCATCACCACGACCGCACCGTTCGACTCGGCCGAGAAGGCGCCGAGCCATGGGCGTGGCGGCTTCGCCACCTGGCCGCGCGTCAGCAGATCGTCGAGGATCGGGGTCAGAAGGTTGATCGGCACGACCATGTTGATGTCAGCGACCTCGCCGTTGCGGCTCATCTGCAAAAGCAGCGAACCGATGCCGAGCAGCCTGCCATCCTGGCCGATGAGTGCCGCGCCGCCCCAGGACGGGTGCGCCGGGGCAATGAAGATCGCCTCGTCAAGCAGATATTCCCAATAGCCGGCGAATTCCTGCTTGGTGACGATGTGCGCCTTGACCGAGCGGCCGGTGCCGTCGGCAAAGACCACGGGGTCGCCGATATTGGCCTTTGACGCGTCGCCCAGCGCCACCGCCGGCAGGCCGAGCGGCGCCAGCGCCTGCACCAGGCCGAAGCCTGTCTCCTGGTCATAGGCCAGCGCATGTGCCGGCACGACGCGGCCGTCCTGGTCGGTCAGCCAGACCTCCTCGGCCTCGGTGATGAGATAGCCTATGGTGAGCACCAGCCCGTCGCCGCGGATAACGACGCCGCTGCCTTCGCGGCGCGTGCCCAAGGCATTGGCCGTGAAGGCATCGTCAGGAACCATGGCGCGCACGCCAACGACGGAGCGCAAGAGCGGGGAAACGGGATCGATCGGCATGCTTTCACCCTGGCAGATATTCGTGGGCAGTATCCTCTATAGGTATGCCGCGCTGCACAGGGCGCAAGGGCTTAGGCAACAAGGCAATCATTTCAGAGGCTGGCGCTGCTCCTCATCCGCCTGCCGGCACCTTCTCCCCGTATAGCGACGGGGAGAAGGGAGATGGCCGCAACATCGGCGCTCTTGGCAACGCTGGCAATTGGGGAAATCAGTAGGCGACAGCGTCCTTCTCCCCGTCACTATACGGGGAGAAGTGCCCGGTGTCCGAACCGGATAGATAGGTAACAGAATGGACCGATAGCATGGGTGACAGTTTTCTTGTCCGCCGGAGGACCGGCGATGGTTTGGCGAGAGACTGGCATCATGGACGAGCGGCTACGGTTTGTTGTGGAGTGTCTTTCTGGGGATGAGACGATGGTTGCGCTTTGTGCGGCCTACGGGATCTCACGCAAGAACGGCTACAAATGGCTAGGACGCTATCGGACGTTTGGGCCTGAGGGTTTGCACGACCTGCCGCGAGCCCCGCTCAATCATGGCCGGGCGACAGCTCAGGATCTGGTTGAGCGGATTGTGGCGGCCAAGGAGCTGCATCCGCTTTGGGGTCCAAAGAAGATCGTGGCACGGCTCAGGCGCACGGCTCCCGAGTTCATGTGGCCTTCAGCCTCGACGGTCGGCGCGATCCTTGCGCGGCATGGGCTTGTCCGCGCCCGCAAGCGACCCCGCCTGCGGGCCTGCGGCAATGGACCCTGGCCACAGCCGCAAGAACCGAACGCGGTGTGGACTGGCGATCACAAGGGCTGGTTCCGGACCCGCGACGGCTGGCGTTGCGAACCCTTGACGGTGATGGATGCGTCGAGCCGCTACCTCCTGGCGCTCGAAGCGACGGGATCGACGGCCGATAGCGAAGCCTGGCCGGTGTTCGAACGGCTGTTTGAAGAGCATGGCCTGCCGGATCGCTTCAGAAGCGACAATGGCCCGCCCTTCGCATCGGCCGGCGTCACCGGGCTGACGCCGCTTGTCGTGCGCTTCATCAAGCTCGGCATCACCTTGGAGCGGATCGCACCCGGCAGGCCACAGCAGAACGGACGTCACGAGCGCTTTCACCTGACCATGCTGCCGATGGCCGAGGCACCGGAAGCCGACCGAACGGCACAGGGCCAGGCCTTCGAGACCTTCCGCCAAAGCTACAATGAGGAACGTCCCCATGAGGCGCTGGGCATGGATACGCCCGCCCAGCACTACCGGTCCTCACAGCGCGCCATGCCCAGGACACCACCCGAGCCCGTCTATCCGGCCGAGGCCTCGGTCCGCCGCGTGCGCCACAATGGCGAGATCCGATGGAATGGCGGCTTCATATATGTCTCGCAAGCGCTGGCGGGCGAACCGGTCGCTGCGTTGGAGACCGAAGACGGACAATGGACACTCTCATTCCATGCCCACCCGCTCGGCATCATCGACACACGGCACATGAAGCTTGCCCGCCGCAGCGCCGCGCCAACCAATCCGCTTGGCGCTGCGGCGGACGCATAGGGGGAGAGAAGTGTCACCTATGTATCCGGTTCAAAGTGTTACCCATCTATCGGCTGGACACCGGCAGGGCGATGAGGGGCGGCGCCGACATCGATAATAGTTCAACACAAGTTGAACCTTTCTGAATTGCACCTATGTGTTCCCGTATCTAGGTTCCGCCGACTTTTCCGCCATCAGTCTCGCGCCGTCGCGCAAGTCGTTTCGCCCGCCAAACCAAGGAATTTCCCGCATGACCGAATACACCCCGCCGAAAGTCTGGAGCTGGAAGAAAGCCAATGGCGGTACGTTCGCCAGCATCAACCGGCCTATTGCCGGTCCGACGCATGACAAGGTGCTGCCGGTCGGCAAGCATCCGCTGCAGCTCTATTCGCTGGCGACGCCGAATGGGGTCAAAGTGACTGTCATGCTGGAGGAGCTTCTGGCGCTCGGCCACAAGGGCGCCGAATACGACGCCTGGCTGATCCGCATCAACGATGGCGACCAGTTCGGCTCGGGCTTTGTCGAGGTCAACCCCAACTCCAAGATCCCGGCGCTGCTCGACCGCAGCGGCAAGACGCCTGTCCGCGTCTTCGAGTCCGGCTCGATCCTGCTTTATCTCGCGGAAAAGTTCGGCGAGTTCCTGCCGACCGAACAGCCGGCGCGCGCGGAAACCTTGTCCTGGCTGTTCTGGCAGATGGGTTCGGCGCCCTATCTCGGCGGCGGCTTCGGCCATTTCTACGCCTATGCGCCCGAAAAAATCGAATACGCCATCGACCGCTTCGCCATGGAGACCAAGCGCCAGCTCGACGTGCTCGACCGGCGGCTGGCGGAGACTGAATATCTCGGCGGCGCCTTCTATTCGATCGCCGACATGGCGGTATGGCCCTGGTATGGCGGCCTTGCGCTCGGCCGCATGTACAATGATTCCGCCGAATTCCTGTCGGTGCAGGACTACGAGCACGTACAACGCTGGGCCAAGGCGATCGACGCCCGCCCGACGGTGCAGCGCGGCCGCATGGTCAACCGCGCCTTCGGCGACCCGGCCATGCAACTGCACGAGCGCCACGACGCCAGCGATTTCGAGACGAAGACGCAGGATAAATTGGTGGTGGCGGAGTGAGCTAATCTCCCCCCTTGAGGGGGAGATGGCCGGCAGGCCAGAGGGGGTCGGCTCGACTGGGCGCGACCTCCTGCGACTGATGAAGGTTAGCGCTCCACGCGCGGCGACCCCCTCTGTCGCCTTCGGCGACATCTCCCCCTCGAGGGGGGAGATTAGCCCATCAATTTCGCCAGCCTCGGCACGCCTTCACCCACGGCGCGTTCATCTGCGAGCGTAAAGCTCATCCGCATCGTGTTGCGGCCCGAACCGTCGGCGTAGAATGCGTTGCCCGGCACGAACGCCACGCGGGCTTCCTTGACCGAGCGGGCGAGCAGCGCGGTGGCATCCGAACCCTCAGGCAACGTCAGCCAGACGAACATGCCGCCTTCCGGTCGGCTCCAGCTGACGCCATCCGGCATTTCCGCTTCGAGTGCCGCAAGCAAGCCGTCGCGGCGCTGGCGATAGGCGCCGATCAGCTTTTCCACCTGGCCGTCATACACGGCCTCGGAGACGCGGTGCATGACCAGCTGGTTGATCGACGGGCTGTGCAGGTCCGACGCCTGCTTCATCAGCACCAGCCGCTCGACGACGCGGCGCGGCGCGCAGACCCAGCCGACGCGCATGCCCGGTGACAGGATTTTCGAGAACGAGCCGCAATAGAGCGTGCGGGCGTTTTCGATGCCGCCGGAGCGTTCGCAGTCGAGCGCCAGGATCGGCGGCTGGCCCTCGCCGTCATAGCGCAGCGCGCGATAGGCGGCGTCCTCGATGATAGCAATGTCGAGCTCGTCGGCGAGGTCAAGCACCGCCTCGCGCTGCTGGCGGTTCAGCGTCTCGCCGGTCGGGTTGGCGAAATCGGGCACCAGATAGGCGAATTTCACCTTGCCGCCTGCAGCGGCAGCAGCGGCCTGGTAGGCGGCAGGCGTCATGTTGCCGCCGTCCGGCGTCAGCCGGTCGTAGCGCGGTTCGTAGGCGTTGAAGGCCTGCAGCGCGCCGAGATAGGTCGGCCATGTTACCAGTGCTGTGTCGCCGGGCGACAGGAAAAGCTTGCCGAGATAATCCAGCGCCTGCTGCGAGCCGGAGGTGATGAAGATGTTGTGCTCGTCGCAGGCAATGCCGAGCTTGCCCATCTGGCCGGCCAGCCATTTTCTGAGCGGCAGATAGCCTTCGGAGACCTGATACTGAAGTGCTGCGCTCGCCTCCGCACCGCCCAGCACCGAGGCATAGGCATCGGCGATCGCCTGGGCCGGAAACAAGGCCGGATCGGGGATGCCGCCGGCAAAGGAGATGATGTCGGGCTGGTCGAGCAGTTTGAGCAGCTCGCGGATTTCCGACGCCTTCATGCGCGAGGCGCGCGACGCCAACAGGTCCATCAAACTCACGAGCCCACCTCCCGGGATACGGCATCTGGTCCAGCATGACCGTTCTGGCCATGCGATTTAGGTCAATCTGACTGACCTATTATCAGGCTCCCTCACCCGCTGGAATAGCCAAACCCTCATTCCGCGTGGCCCAGACGAAAAAGCAAACACATTTCTGCCCTGGACAGGGAAAATTGTTGCGCGCCGAGGGGCGCGGATGCAACCTCATTCCGAGCGGACCGGCATAAAAAGAAAAGCGGTCTCAACAAGGGGGGGTTAAAATGACGCTTGAGCTCATCGGGGCCGGATTCGGCCGCACCGGCACATGGTCGACCTTTGCCGCGCTGAACAGGCTGGGCCTTCCCAGCTATCACATGCAGGAAGTCATCCTCAACAAGGCCAACAAGGGCCATCTCGACTTCTGGCGCAAGGTGGCCAACAGCCCGCCCGGCAGCCAGCACGACTGGACCAGAGTCTTTGCCAATTACAAGGCGACGGTCGACAATCCGGGATGCTGCGTGTGGCGCGAATTGATGGCCGCCTATCCCGACGCCAAGGTGCTGCTCACCCTGCATCCGCGCGGCGCCGAGGCCTGGTACGACAGCACCATCGACACCATCCACTTCACCGAGACATTGTGGCAGTTCAAGGTGCTGGAATGGCTGACGCCGTTCGGCCGCAAATTCGGCGACATGTCGCACAGGCTGATCTGGGGCCGCACGCTTGCCGGCGTGATGGACGACCGCGCCAAGGCGGTGGCGCGCTACAACGCCTATACCGAGGAGGTGATAGCGGCCGTGCCGCCGGAGAAGCTTCTGGTGTTCAAGGTCAGCGATGGCTGGGCGCCGCTCTGCGGCTTCCTCGGCGTGGCGCTGCCCAACGAGCCTTTCCCCAACCTCAACGACCGCGAAAGCGTGAAGAAGATCATCCGCGACATCATCAAGGGCAGCTACATCATGCTGGGGCTGTCGGTGGCGGCGGTGCTTGCGGCGGTCGCGGCGCTGTGGTGGTGGCTGGGGTAGCCGCCGGACCGTCAGAATATTGCTACTTGCGCGTGATCCAGCCGAGCAGATCCGGCTCGACGTCTTCGTGGTCGGTCAGGTCGCGAACCAGGGAGGCGGCGAGCGCGCGCCACCGCTTTTCCGGGACATTGTCTTCCATCACCGATTTGATGAAGGCGGCGCGCAGGATGGCGCAATCGAAGGCGGATACATCGAAAAGCAGTTCTGCCATTTCGGTTTTCCCCGTTCACATCGGGCGCGCGAGCCTGTCGAAGTCTCAGGCGCCAGCGCCCCATACAATGGTCGACGACAGCGGATTCATACTCTTGCCGAACCAAGGTTCAACACAATTCGATTGTACGGTTTTTACCAAGCGATTGCGGTTCGTTGCCCGCTTTTGCGCCGATGCTAGATTTGCCGGGCGGCCTCTCCCCAGATGGCCGCAAATGGCCGGCGCGGCTCTGGCAACATGCTTTCACCGGCATTCGCGTCGGCCATTTCCAGCCCGTGCCAGGCTCAGCCCAGCAGCCGTTCGTATTCGGCCTCGGCCTGGCCGTAGAAACCATCGGCGACGGCGATCAGGCCATCCCGGTCGCGAATGACGATCTCGCCGCGCCGCGACCGGATCAGGCCGCGCCCTTCCAGGATCTGCAGGCCGATGGTGACGCCCGGACGCCTGACGCCGAGCATGACGGACAGGAACTCATGCGTGATCTGGATCTGATGGCCGACCACCCTGTCGTCACACATCAGGAGCCATCGGGCCAGCCGATCCTCGAGCTTGGCGCGGGCATTGCTCAGCGCAGTGGATTTGGTCTGGCCGTGCAGATAATGGGCATAGCGCAGCAGGAAGGCGCGAAGCGTCGGGCTTTTCTGCAACGCTGCCTTGAACGGCTCGGAATCGATGCACACCGCCTCGCCCGGCATTTGCATGTAGCAATCATGGGGCGCCCAGTCGGCGCCCATCACCAGAGCGGAGCCCGACATGCCTTCGTGGCCGATGATGCCGACCTCGGTGTCCAGGCCCGGCCGGTTCCTCGCCACCACCGAGGCCAGGCCGCTTTCCAGGAAGCATACCGAGGCGACCGGCTCGCCCGCCATTTCGAGCGGGGCTTTGAGATCGAGCACACGATGGTGCAAATGCGGCGCAAGCAGTGCGAAGTCGGCCGGGTTCATGCGGCGCAAAAGGCCGCTTTTCTCCTTGCTGACCGACTGGTCCATCGCTCTCTCCCCAAGGGCAAGAGCACATGTCATCTCCCAGCCGTCGGCGCCCTGCCCAAATGCAAACGGTCATTGGACGATAGCTGACTCGGATTCAGCCATTGTACTTCGTACAAAACCGACAAATCAGGGGCGACGCCCCATGGATCAATCCAGCAGCTTTCCTGGATCAGCGCTTCGGGCGGTCAGCCGCAACCATGCGCGCTTCGCGCACGATGGACGAGCGATCGTTGCCGATCAGCGATGCGATCTCTTGTATCTGCTGCTCGGAGGCCCCGGTTTCCCGCGCCAAGGCCGCGAGCGCCTCGGCGCTCAGACCGGACTGTCTCGGTTGCTCCGCCATGGCTCCAATGCCTCCTGTCGGGGCAGGAGTGCGATGGTCGCTCCCAAGCGTCAGCGCCCATTGATGTGGCCGACGATGCTGCACTGTACGCTTCCGAACAATCGATGGCGAGCGATATATTAGCGACGCTGGATGCGGCCCTAGAACGGCAGCCTTATCTCATCGATCGACCTCGACTCCGTCCAGCCAATGTCCTTCTGGATCTCCGTCGGCAGCGCGTTCAGTGCGCGCACGGTCTTCCTGTGCTTGCTGGCGCGCGCCAGGGCAGCACGAATTCTGCTGAGACTTTCAAACATCGGTTACCTCCATGCAGCAGCAGAGCGCTGCCTTAGGCCCGCTCTTGCGCCGCCTCTGTAACCGATCGATTGCGCGGCAACGGTGAAGCGCTTCACAAACCGATGCCGCCCAGAAACATTTGTATACAAATTAGTTGCGTTCCCGCGGTGGCGTGATCCGACCTATGGCAGGGCGATCGCATATGGCGCTCCCTCGGGTTCGGCGACCCACCTTCCCTTCGTCGGCGCAAGGCGATCACATATGAGTTCTTACGAAGAGGACCCCCACCCTAACCCTCCCCACAAGGGGGAGGGAACGCTGCCGCAAGCCACCCTTTCTGGCGTGGAACCCAGGCGATTTGCGGCGATCAGCGCCTACCAAGTCTCCCTCCCCCTTGTGGGGAGGGATTAAGGGTGGGGGTATTCGTAGAGCGCAAACCTGTCATATTCGATTGCCCCGCTCCGCGGACGGAGAGGAAATGCCAATCACCGAGGTCGCGGCCTTGATGGGCCTGGGTTTCCTCTCCCCATGGACATGGGGGAGGTGGCCGCGGCGGACGGAGTGGGGCTGGCGCCGCCTTATGCGATTGCCCTGCCCTCCTCCGCGCCATCGCCGGCATCCTCGTCCGCCGCCTCGGCTATGGACGAATCCCATCATGCGCAATAAGGATGGGGTCTGCCGTGGCGCTTTCGCGCCGAGGCAGGCGACGTTCGATCAATGACGCTGCGCCGGGCGCCTTTTACGCCGCCCAGCAAAAGTGTCGATACCGGGGGATCTGGTCATGACCGACAACAAGCCGACCGTAGACGTTACCAAGGACTGGCAGGCAACGCAGGGCCAGAAGTCCGGGGCCACGCGGCTGCGCCTGTTCGCCGTGCTGTCGTGGGTCATCGCCATTGGCGGCGAGATCGCCGGGATCGTACTGCTCTACAAGCACAAGTTCGACCAGGGAAACCTGCCGCTGCTGATCGGCATCCTGGTCGGGATCGCGATATTCGCCATCGCCGGCAGCCTGCTCTGGAAGGCGGCCAACCGGAAGGACCCGGCCCGCGAATCCGACACGTTCCGGTTCTTTGTCCAGAACCAGCTCGGCGCGATCATCACCCTGATTGCCTTCCTGCCGCTGGTTCTCTTGATCCTCAACGACAAGAACATGGACCCGAAGAGCAAGAAGGTGGCCGGCGGTATCGGCGCCGTGCTGGCCGTGCTGGCGACGCTGATCGGGGTCAGCTACCAGCCGCCATCGGTCGAGCAGTACACGCAGGACATGAACACCTGCGCGGAACAGATCAAGGCGGGGCAGCCGACCACGGCCTGTTCGCCCGAAGTCGCCGCCCAGGCGCAGGCGATCGCCACCGACTCCACCACGGTGGCCGCGGCGACGAAGGACGCGGCACACCCCAATGGCCAGGATGTCGTCTACTGGATCGCGCCGGAAAACGGCGCCGCCAAGTCCGACACCGAGCATGTCTTCCACCTCTGCGCAGCCGTCAGCCCGCTGAAGGACAAGACCGTCAACAGCGGCTCGGTGACCGAAGCCTACGCCCAGAACGCCATCCGCATCACGAAGCAGATCGAGATGGAACAGAAGCAGTGCGGGTTTACCACTACGCCGTGAGGGGCGCGTGGGCTGGCGGACCTAGAGGATCACCGCCAAACCGTCTGAGTTCAACTGGCGTTGGCGCTCTTCCGCAAAAGGAGGTCGTCTGAGCCGCGATCGTCACGGCTTTCCTTGAGGCGCAATGGGATTTGCGGTGGGGGGTGCAACAGCTGGCGCGGGCACTGCCGTGGTGCTCACAGCTGGCAACAGGCCATCACCGATTGCCTTGACGGCCGCGCCGACGATTGCGCCGCCGATGACAGCCACAATTGCGAAATAAGTGAGAACGCGTGACTGTCGCTCCTTGATGTCGGCCACCTGTGTTCGCACCCCCTCGTTCTTGTCGCTCAACGCTTTCAACTCATCTTTCATTCGCTTTTCGAGTGCGTAGAGGGAGTCTACGACGCCAGTGATGTTGTTGATCATGCCGGGGGGAATACCGATCGGGCCTAGCTTGTCCTTGTGTTTAACCGATGGCGCATCAAGGTCGGCGATCCAAAGGAGGAATAGGGGCATTCCGCGCTGCAGATGAATTGTGGCCGGACCTGCGTTGAAAACCGCAAAGATTAATGGGCCCGACCAGCCGGGATCGACGTGGAATCCCGATACATTTACGAGTCCCTTGGACTTGTATGTTGCTTTGATGGAGATGAACCCCATCACGTCAACAGGGATCGTGACCGTCTCCTCGGTCAGCAAGAATGCAAACTGGCCGGGCGGAATGGCGATCGGAGCGTTTTCCGATAAAATCTGCTTGGTGTGCGAATTGGGCGCCGGTTGTTCCAATCCAGGCGTGATATAGATTTCGCTACCGACGCGCATTGTGATGGCATTACAGTCAACCACATCGCGATGATCATGGTCGACGAGCTTCATTAACCCAGATTCGAGCCGTTGACTGCTCCAAAATGCCATTCCCGTTGCTCCTCCCCGTCACGAATCGTTAGGGATATTCAAATCCTTTTTATCACTAGACGACTCGGATGCCACATGGGCATCCGTTAAATGCAAGCAGTGACTTGGCTGCTCCTCTGCTTCGCTTTGTCTCCACGCTATCAATGTAAGTTGGGCACCTGAAGGCACGCCCTGTTCGGGAACCGTCGATAGCATTCGACTAGAAGTAGCAAAATACGCTTGTCTGAAAATCGAACATGCGCTACATATGATGTTCGATTATAAGACGGAGCACTCAAATGGACGTGCGCACGCGTTTCAAGCCGGACGTCGGCTTTCCCGATGAAGATGTTGAAGACCGTATTCGTGAAGCAGTTCGCGACCAGATGGGTATTCAGTCGGTTCTGCGACCGAGAACACGTAGTGCATGTGAGCCTGAGATCGATTCGCTCGTCGTGATCGAAATCATTTGCTCGATCGAAGAGGTTCTGGGCATCAAACTGCCGACCACCTTCGCACCGAAAGGTGGCTACGATAGCGTTGAAGCTTGTGTCGGTGACCTTGTGGCTGAAACGCGCGCCGTCTGGAACGCCTCAGTTAGGGAAGAAGAACACCATGACCGATGACCGCGCCGGATTTGCCTTGCCTCCTTCAGAGCCAGATCGCATGGCTCTCGGCGAACGTCTGCGTTCAGCTCGGGAGTATGTGGGTCTTAAGCAGGACGACGTGGCCAAACATCTGGCGATCCCCCGCAGCGCACTCTCCCATATTGAGGCAGGTCAGCGAAAAGTTGACGCACTTGAGTTGTCGAGAATGGCGAAACTCTATCAGCGACCAGTTAGCTGGTTTACCGGGGAGGATGCTGTCGAAGTTCCTGAGGAAGTCGCTCATGTCGCCAGGGCAGCTGCAGCGCTGTCCACGCAAGATCGTCAGGAATTGGCGCGGTTCGCGGACTTCCTAAGGTCGCGCGCCAAAACAAAGGGCGGGCAGTGATGGTCGATGCGCGTAACTCGATCTTGACCGGAACGAAGGCTGCCAGCGAGCTTCACCGTGACCTCGGGATTCGCAAACGTTTGGAGCGTAGCGGTGGCGGGAGAATTGACGTTTTTGGCGCGATCGGCCACCTCGGCGCGACCTTGATGTTTCAACCGTTGGACAAGCTGCTTGGTGCATACGTACCAGCAGATGAACCGGGTGTGCTGATCACGACAAAACGGCCGTTGCCCGTCCAGCGTTTCACCGGAGCGCATGAGCTTGGGCATCTTTATATGCAGCATGAGCCGAGCTTCGACGACGAAAAAATTCTACGTCGTGCTCCGTTCGCCGTAAGCTCGCCTGCGGATGCACAAGAACAGCAGGCAGACGCGTTCGCCGCCATATTTTTGGCCCCGTCCTGGCTACTTGCCATGATTGTTGCGAAACAGAAATGGTTGCCTCAAGCCCTGTCCGATCCTGCCACCGTTTACCAGCTATCTCTCCGTCTGGGCACAAGCTACAGCGCCACCTGCTATGTCTTGGAAAGGCATAAAGTCATTCGGCGAGATGAGCGCGAGAGGCTTCTTTCGCATCAGCCAAAGGACATAAAGCGTAGCCTGCTGACCGGCTATGAGCCACCGGACTGGAGATCTGACGTATGGCTGCTTACGAACCATGATGAAGGCAGCCTGATCGAAGGAGGACGCAATGACCTTTTCGTTGTGCGTCTTCGCGAAAACAGTGGCGCTGGTTATCTATGGGATTTTGATGCGTTAAAGTCAGCGGGCTTCGCAGTTGTGGCCGACGATCAAGAAGCAATCGATCCAGACCTCGTGGGCGGCCTCCTCACCCGGAAAGTGACGACCCGGTCCAACGATCGCAACCAAGGCGAAGTGACCCTGCAAGAGCGCAGGCCGTGGCTTCCAGGCAAGCCCCTCAACGAGCTTCACTTGCAATACGATCTAAGAGGACCGGAAGCGCCCGGCATGTGGGAGCCTGACCTGCGACGCGTCCTCGAGGCGGCCTGACGTGATCACGATTATCAAGGATCTTCGCTCCAAATTTGGGCCAGCGAGGGATCAGGACCCGCGCCCTACATGCATGGCATTTGCCGCGAGCGACGCACACGCGGTGTCGCGCGGAGCCTGGGTGCCATTGTCCGTGGAATGGGCATACTTCCACGCATTGAAGAGAGAAGGCACCAGGCCGCACGTGGGCGTATACTTCGAAACCATGCTGGAAACTCTACGCGGCGATGGGCAGCCCGTTGAGGCACAATGGCCTTATGACGCTTCAGAGTTCGTGGACTTTACAAATTGGCGGCCGCCAGCGGGTGCCAATCCAATCTTTCGGCAACAAGGTCAGAGGATTACGGCAACGGTTAGAAACCTCATTGCGCAAATAGACCAAGGCCGACCCGTCCTGTTTACAATGAGTATTTCTCACGCCTTTTATCAGCCAGCCCCACACGGGATAATTTCTTCGACAGAGGCCATGGAACCGAAGCGTGTTCATGCCTTGGTTGCGGTGGGTCACGGAACTGTTGGCAGCAAAAGCTATTTGCTTGTTCGCAACTCTTGGGGCGAGGCATGGGGTCTTGCTGGATACGCCTGGATCGACACGTCTTACCTCTCGCCGCGCCTGGTGGGTGCGGCCGTTATGGCAGGAGAAATTTGAAATGTATCTTCCGATTGAGCCGCAACCTACGAATGTTAAAGCTTGGCTTGCTGCGGCAACGGCCGTGGAGAACCTAGGTGGCGAGGCTAACAACGTGGTCATCGACATTGCTGATCCTTTGCTCGAGGACGAGACCGACGCACAAATTATTCGTGTCGTCGACAGCTTCCTTCGGACCCATCACTGCAACGCTCTGAATGGGGTCGCCAACACCATTTTTCCACAAAGCCTATTCGATCAGCATGGCCCGGATCAATTCTACCGCGCCTACCATGACCGCGTTTTTCCTCGAATGAAAACCATCACCCGCGACTGGGGACGATATTTCGAGCGACTGACCAGCTGGAAGAAGCTCGTCAACAATAAGGTAGAAGTGATCAATCCGCTGGACGATCTCGTAACGTTTATGCGCGGGCAGATCAGTTCAGACAAAAAGACATATCGAAATGCCTACGAGATGACCGTTTACGATCCTGGTCGAGACGCCGGGAAAGGATCCAATCGGCAGTGCCTAAGCTTCCTGAGTTTCAAACTGACGAACGACAATCGACTTTTGCTCACGGTAATGTATCGCAACCATGCCTACATCGCTCGTGGGCTTGGCAATTTCATCGGACTTGGTCGGCTCCAAGCGTTTGTGGCCGGCCAAGCCGGCGCGCAAATGGGCTCGCTTACCTGTATCTCCACCCATGCGATGATCGACCACGGAAAATCTAGCAAGGGCGATCAGGGTCAAGGCTGGTCGCGCGCAGAAGCTATTGCTTTGCTCGAAGAGTGTCGAAGTTTAATGGGCTAATCCTTCATCCCGCATGACTCTCTGTCTTCCGAAGTCATATCTTCAAACCAAATTTCACGCCGGTTCAAATCGGTTAGGACAACACCTATTCGCGCCGTCTGGAGTTGACGGAACACGGCGTAACCCTGAAGGATCGCCGACTCCCAGAGCCACATTGGCAGCTTCTCGGCTTCATAGCCCCGAACAAAGCGCTTCACGTCCTTCAAGATATCCAGCCCAAGCTTGGGCGTATTGGCGAAAAAGCGATGCTGCTTAGCGGTCTCGAAAATCCACGTCGTCAAACCTTCTTCGATCAAATTTGCTCGTGCACCGTCCTCGTTCTCGTCCAGGGCCTTTTGGCTCTTTCGTTTGATTTTTAGCAGCGCCCTTGTCGTCGGTGACCACCCAAGGACTGCCGCATAAGCAAGATGGAATACATCGTGGAAGCGGAAGTCATCTTCTGGGAGGTGATTGTCGGTCAGGCGATCGCCTAGTAGGAAACCGCCCGCTTTCTGAAACACAAATCGCGTCCCATTGACCTCGCGCTCGTAAATCAGCACTCGCATCTGCCGCGGAAGCTGTTCGTCAATGTGTAGGCCTTCATCGAGAAGTGGCGGAAACACCCGTTGTGTTGGCCAACGATCTTCGGTCTTTACAACGTTCCGGATGGCGGCCTCGGTTAGTGTAACTTCCGCAGCTCGAGCGACTTCACCCAAAAGCCCAAGGATGTAGCTGAGATCATTGTGCAGGGCTGCTACATCAGTATCTTTGGTTTCCGCGCCCTTCCGCTTCGCCAGATGGCCCGTCCCGCCGGCAAGCCCAAGGAGGGCGGACTCAAGTGTCTCGGTTCGCTGCGTTGCTACCGCGTTGTCAAATGTCGCGAAATTAGGCCCGTGGTGCAATCCTCTGGTCAAATTGACGAGAGATGACCCACCTCGCCGTGCGACAGCAGAAAGGTACCAAAGGACATCGCCCAATTCTTCGACTACGGCGTCCCGGTAGCCAAAGAACCCATCGGTGTCACGACGCTTTTTCTTGACCGCGCTGACCAAACTCCCCACTTCACCAACCAGACCCAGGATTGAGGTCCCGATTTCCCCGAACTCCAGTTGATCGGTTCTTGCCGCATGGTCTTCGAATTGTGCGACAGACATGGAGGCATCGTTTGCGGCCGTCATCTTTCCACACTCCATCTGCTGATTGTGCTGACTGGCAAGCCCAGACATCCTAGGATGCGCCCAAGAGAATCGATTTGGCCTTGGGAGCTGAACAATGCCCGTCTCGTTAACTGCGACTTTCGCGCGCACATGAACACCACCGTCGTTTTCGATACCTACTGGAGATTCGCTGCCGAGCGGCTCTCAATGTTTTATCGCAGATTGGCTGATCCATGGGGCCCTTGGACAAACGATCCGATCCTCCGCGAATTTAGGTTCACTAACACCTATCGCGCGGCCGATCGTGTTAGCCAATATTTGATTAGCGAAGTGCAGTACAGGTCAGAGCGCTCGCAGGAGCCGAAAGAGGTTTTTTTCCGCACAATTCTCTTTAAAATCTTCAACAAGGTCGACACTTGGGAAGCACTGGAACGAGAATTTGGGCTGCTGACTTGGAAAGATTTCGATTTCGAAAGAGCCGATCAGTTGCTGAGTCGTCTCCATGCGAAAGGCAGGAAAATCTACTCCGCTGCCTACATCATGCCGCCCCCCCCATTTGGCAAAACCCGGAAACACAGCAATCATCTGGCGCTACTAAACTTGATGATGACTGACCGATTGCCAGACAGGCTGCGACAGGCACCCGACCTTCAAACCGTTTATGAAACAATTCTAGGCTATCCGGGCCTTGGCCGCTTTCTGGCATTCCAGTATGCGATCGACCTGAATTACTCCACTTTGCTCGATTTCGATGAAAGCGAATTCGTTGTCGCTGGGCCTGGCGCGCTTGACGGCATATCTAAGTGTTTCAAGTCGACCGATGGCCAGTCAGCGGAGGAAATCATCAACTGGGTCACCGAACGGCAATCTGACGAGTTTGCAAGTCGAGGCATAGATTTCGCAGGTCTATTCGGACGACGGCTGCAGCCTATAGATTGTCAGAACCTTTTTTGTGAAATCTCGAAATACTCCAGAGTGGCACACCCGGATGTACAGGGTATCGCCGATCGCAAAAGAATAAAGCAGAGCTATCGTCGCACAGCTTTGAAGCTGCCTCAACCAAGGTTCCCACCGCGTTGGGGTGTCTCTACCAATCCTGCAGATGTCATAGTTAATAAGATCAGGTCAGAGGAACAACTTGAACTGCTCTAGTCTTTTCGGTTGAGGCGCGAAGCGGCCATTCACGGACGCAGGAGACAAAGTCGCCTTTAAGAGCAGCCAGCCTTCGCAGGATCAGCCTTCCCCCAAGACAAACAAGGCCCCTACCGGGGCCTTGCGCATCACCTCAGTGCCGGGCTCCGCCCCCTCACTTCCCCATCAGCTGCTTGGCATTCTCGGCCGTGATCGCGGTGGTCTCCACCGTCACCGTCTTGTCCACCTCGGTCGCGCAGTCGAGCAGGATCTTTTTCGACATCTCGATCGCTTCCTTGGCGCCCGTCGGGTAGGTGAAGGTTGCGACCCAGTCGCCCTTGGCCACCGCTTCGATGCCGCCGGCCGGGCCTGGCAGGCCGTCGGTGCCGATGATCTTGACGTCCTTGCCCGCTCCCTTGGCGGCGAGCAGCGCGCCGGCGGCCATCATGTCGTTGGAGGCGTAGAGCACCTTGATGTCGGGGTGTGCCTGCAGCATGGCGGCGAAGGCGACCTGCGCCTTGTCCGGCACCCAGTCGGCGGCCTGCTCGGCGACGATCTGGACCTTCGGGTTGCCTTTCACGCCTTCCTTGAAGCCGTTGAGGCGCTCCACCGCCGGCGTCGAGCTCGGCAGGCCTTGCAGCACGGCCGCCTCGCCGCCATCGGGCAGCAGGGTCTTGGCGGTGTACTTTCCGGCTTCCTCGGCGATCTTGAAATTGTCGCCGCCGATGAAGGCGGTGTAGTCCTTGCCCGGGTCGCCGACCGTCTTGCGGTCAAGCTCGATGACCGGGATGCCGGCATCCATGGCGCGCTTCACCGCCGGCGTCAGCGGTGCGGCCTCGAAGGGCGAGATCAAAAGGATATCGACCTTCTGGGTGATGAAATTGTCGACCTGCGAGGTCTGCGTGTTGACGTTGCCGGCGCCGTCGGCGATCTGCAGCGTGAAGCCAGGCACTTCCTTGGCCGCCGCCTCCAGCTCGTCATTGACGTGCTGGCGGTAGGGCTCGGCATTGTTGGCCTGCGAAAAACCGATGACGAACTGGCCGTCCTTGGCGCAGGCTTTCACCAGCGGCTCGGCGGCGTAAGCGGAGCCTGCAATGCACAGGCCGGCGCCTGCCAGCAGCACGGCCTTGAGGGTCGATCCTCTTAGTGTCGTTTTCATAACTCACTCTCCTCCTCGTCCGGCCGGGGGGCCAGACCTTGGTTTGACGTTCACGTGTTGCCGTCTCCTCCTTGTTTGTTTGTGCATGTCGTCATCGCAAAACCTTTTGCGCGACATGCACTAACGACCCAACCCCTCGCGGCGGCGAACGAGGGATTGAAGCACTGCCGCCAGGACGATGATCGCGGCGGTCGCGAGCAGCTGCATGGCGGGCGTGATGTTGTTGAGCTGCAGGATGTTGGCGAGCGCGCCCAGCATGATGGTGCCGGCAACGGTGCCGACCATGGAGCCGGCGCCGCCGAACAGGCTGGTGCCGCCGATGACCACGGCGGCGATGGCCGTCAGCTCATAGCCCATGCCGTCATTGGCGCTGCCGAAATTGAACTGGCCGGCATGCACGATGCCGGCAAGGGCGGCGGCAAAGCCGGTGATGGCGTAGACGGAGATTTTCACCATCGAGACCGGCACGCCGGATATGCGCGCGGCGCGCTCATTGCCGCCGACGGCAAAGACATAGCGGCCGAAGCGCGTGGTGTTGAGGACGATGGTGGCGATCGCGGCAAAGACGACGAACACAAGCGTCGCCACCGGCACGGTGTTGTTGAACAGCCGCTCGCCCAGCACGGCGAACACCGGCGGCGCCAGGCCCGGCCCTTCGCCATAGGAAATGTTGATGTACTGGTTGCCGGAGACGACCAGCGCCAAGCCGCGCGCGGCCTGCAGGCCAGCCAGCGTGACGATGAACGGTTCCAGCCTGAAACGCGTCGAGATGGTGCCCTGGATGGCGCCGAAGACGATGCCCAAAGCGAGCACGGCGAGGATGGTGGGGATCAGGCCGAAGCCGCCGGAGATCATCATCGAGGCGGTGACGACGCTGGACAGGCCAAGCACCGCGCCGACCGACAGGTCGATGCCGGCAGTGATGATGACGAAGGTCATGCCGATGGCGATGATGCCGGTCTCCGACACGGCGCGCACGATGTTGGCGATGTTGTCTGGGTTGAGGAACAGGATCTCGCCGTGGCGGCGCGGCGAGAAGATGATGCCGCCGATCGCCACCAGCACCAGGCCGATCAGGCTCTGGAAGCGCACGATGAGCGCCAGCGGGTCGCGATGCTTTTGAGGCGCCGCCATCACCGGGCTCGCTGCCACTGGATTGTTGTCCTGAGACATCAGGCCTCCCTGCCGTTAGCCGCGGCCAGCACCGTGTGCTCGTCGACGCCGCCCAAAAATTCCGCCACATTGCGCCCCTGGCGCAGCACCACGATGCGGTCGCACAGACCGATCAGCTCCGGCATCTCGCTGGACGCCACCAGAATGCCCAGCCCTTGCGCCGCGAGTGCCCTGAGCCGCTGGTAGATCTCGCCCTTGGCGCCGACATCGACGCCGCGCGTCGGCTCGTCGAGCAGCAACAGGCGCGGATTGCCGAGGATTTCTTTTGCCAGCACCACCTTCTGCTGGTTGCCGCCGGACAGCGCGCCGACGGCGATATCAGGGTTCTTCGGCCGGATGTCGAACTGGCCGAAGGATTCCTTCACCGCCTCGGCCTGGCGGCGCGGCGAGACCAGCCAGTTCGGCGAGATTCTGGATATGACCGACATCACCAGGTTGAGGCCGACCGCCATGCGCAGCATCAGGCCCGAGCCCCGGCGGTCGTCGGTGACGAAGGCGATGCCGGCGTGGCGGGCAGCACTGATCGAATCCAGTTTCACCGGCTTGCCGCCGACAGCAACCTCGCCCTCCCAGCGGCCGGACAGGCCGGTGCCGTAGAGCGCGGACAACAGTTCGGTTCGCCCTGCCCCCATAATGCCGGCCAGGCCGACGATCTCGCCTTCATGGACATCGAGCGAAACACCTTGCGGCGCCTGCCAGCCGGCGCTATCGCGGGCGAGCTTGAAGCTGGCGTTCCTCAGGCTGAGCAGCGGCTTGCCCGCCGCTTTGGCGCGTTGCGGATAAAGCTCATCCAGCGGACGTCCGACCAGCAGGCGCACCAGCTCGGCTTGCGGCGCGTGCGGCTCGGTGATGCCGGCGACGCGACCGTCGCGCATCACCGTCACCCGGTCGGCAATGCCGGGCACTTCCTCCAGCCGATGCGAGATATAGACGATGCCGACGCCGGTGGCTGCGAGTTTTCTCATGATGTCGAACAGCCGCTCGACTTCGCCGACGGTAAGTGCTGCCGTCGGCTCGTCCATGATCAGCACGCGGGAGGCATAGGACAGCGCCTTGACGATCGCCACCACCTGGCGCTGGCCGATCGACAGATCGGCGACCATGGCAGCCGGATCGATGGCGATCTCGATCGCCTCCAGCCGCTTCTTGGCCTCGCGGCGCATTGCCGGCACGTCGAGGAAGCCGCCGGGACGCATCAGTTCGCGGCCGAGGAACAGATTGGCGGCGACGTCGAGCGACGGCACCAGGTCGAGCTCCTGGAAGATGGTGGCGATGCCTGCCGCTTGCGCCTCGCGCGGGTTGTTGAAGCGCACGGGTTTGCCGTCGATCTCGATCATGCCTTCGTCCGGCGTGTAGACGCCCGACAAAAGGTTCATCAGCGTCGACTTGCCGGCGCCGTTCTCGCCGAGCAGCGCATGGATTTCGCCGGCCTTGAGGTCGAAGTCGACGCCGCGCAGCGCCTGCACGCCGCCGAAGCGTTTGACGGCGCCGGTCATTACCAGCAGCGGCGCGGTCATGTTAGCCTCGTGTGGGTCGGCCTTCCGCAGGAGGCGCGCGCCCGCAGAGTCGCCTGCAGCCGCACCGAACGTGGCTCTGAACCGGTCGCCGCGATGCGGGCGCTGAGTAGCGCCGCCGCCTGCCTGCCGATCTCGGTGCAGGGCTGCGCCACCAGCGTCAGCCGCGGCTCGAAACAATCGGCCCATTCGAAATCGTCGAAGCCGGCCAGCGACAGATCGCCCGGAATGCTGAGGCCTTTTTCGCGGATGGCGCGGACGGCTCCGATCGTCGTCATGTTGTTGCCGGTGACCAGTGCGGTTGGTGGCGACGGCAGCGACAGGATGGCGTGGGTGGATGCGGTCGCCGCCGCCGTGTCGACATTCTCGGCCGAGAGATAGTGCGGCACGCACTCAAGTCCATTGGCGGCGAGCGAAGCCTGGAACGCCTCGATGCGCTCGCGCGTCGTCGTCAGGCCCGGCTGTCCGGCGATATAGCCGATGCGCTTGTGGCCGAAGGAGGCGACATGGTCGATCAGCGCGCGCATCGACGTTTCGTTCTCGACGCCGATCTGGTCGAAGCGCTGGTCGGCGAAACGGTCGATCAGAACGCATGGCATCTTCTTGTCGGCGAGATAGTCGATGGCCCGCTGCGGCGAGCCCGACGGCGCCAGGATGACGCCGTCGACGCGGCGCTGATGAAAAGCGCGCACCACCTGCAGTTCGCGGTCGGGATCCTCCTGGGTGTCCGACAGGAAGACCATCAGCCCGAGCCGCGCGCATTCGGCCTCGACCGCGCAGATGATGTCGGTGAAATAAGGGTTGGAGATCGCCGAGATCGCCAGGCCGACGCTGTTGGTGGTCGAGGCCTTCAGCGAGCGCGCCAGCTCGTTGGGCTGGTAGCCCATGGCGGCAATGGCGTCGTTGATCAGCCTCGCCTTTTCCAGCGAAACGAAGCGCGTGTTGTTGACGACATGCGAGACGGTCGACACCGACACACCGGCGCGCCGCGCCACTTCAGCCATTGTCGGCAAGACATATCAGCGCCTGCAAGCGCTCCTCCCTTATGCGTTTCCCGTCCGCTCTGATGGCGGATTTCAAGGGAGCTTAGGGTGATCGAAACGTTTGCGCAATCGATTCGATCGAAATTTTTAGCGGGCTTATCTCCCCCCTCGAGGGGGAGATGTCGCCGAAGGCGACAGAGGGGGTCGCCGCGCGTGAAGCGCCAACCTTCCATCTGCAGCAAGGACGTCGAGCCCAGTCGCACCGACCCCCTCTGGCCTGCCGGCCATCTCCCCCTCAAGGGGGAGATTCGCGGTTTCACCGAACTCGGCCACCAGCCCCTCATACGCCTCGAAGGCCGGCAGTGCCTCGTAACTGTGCACCGCAGGCGTGGTTGCCCAAGGCAGCTTCTCGCTGGTCCATGTCTCGATGAACGGCGTGAACCAGCCGGGCTCGTCGAGCATGGTCGGACGCAGATTGACGAACCAGTCGAGCCCTTCGGGGCGCGTGAACATCCAGCTCATGCAATGTGGGCAGAAGAAATGTTTCGAGGCGCCGTGCAGCCCGCCGATCACCGGCTCGCCTAGCGTGATCTCGAAGCCGTCGGAGGGAATGGCGGCGTTTAGCGAATAGGCGCTGGCCGACATGCGCTGGCAGCCGATGCAATGGCAAGCCATGGTCAAAAGCGGTTTTGCGGAAATCTTGAGCCGCACACGTCCGCAGCGGCACCCGCCTTCGGCCGGCAATTTCAGGGTTGGCACGGCAGTCTCCCAGTATTCGAAGCGCCGGCGCTTCAGTCGCCGGTCAGCGCCTTCGTCGTCACCAGCGTGACGCCGGCATCGGTGAAATCAGCATTGTACCGGGCGATGATCTCGGTCGCGGTTTCGCCTTCAGTGTCCAGCGTGGAATGGGCATCGGAAACGACGGTAACGCCGAGGCCCTCGGCCAGGGCGCCCTTGACGGTGCCGGCGATGCAGAAATCGGTTTGCGCTCCGGCGAGCACGACTTCGCCGGCCCCCTGCCCGGCCACCCAGGCGCCAAGCTCGGCATTCGAGAAGGCGTTGCGGACGGTCTTGGAGAATGTCGGCTCGTCCTTGGCCTGGCCGAGTTCCGGCCATACCGGCCAACCCGGCTCGCCGGGCGCCAGCGGATCGCCGGCCGGCCCGTCATGCCTGACGAAAGCAACCTTGCGCCCCTCGCGCCGCGCCCAGTCGATCAGCGAGCGGGTACGCTCGGCGATACCCGGCGCATCATGGATCGGCGGCTCGACGCGCCCGTCGAACATGTTGGTCTGGAGATCGATGACGATGAGGGGAGCGAGGTTTGGCATGGCGCGAAGATAACGCGGGCGATGGGAGGGTCAAGACGGCGAAGCTGCTGATCTCCCCCTTGGGGAGATTACCTGTACCCTCATCCGATTCCGCCGGTCACCACGTAAGCACCAGCCGTGCGTCCATCCTCCAGCCGCATGACGGCCGCAACGATCGAGCCGTAAGCGCCTCGCCACACACTGTGCATTCTTTCGTGCTCGCCGGCGGGCACCAGGATGCGACCGTGAAAGCTTGTCCCGCTGCGCCGCAGAGCGACCGGTTCGCCATTGACGTGAACCTTGACGCCAGCGGTCTCCGCATCGAGTTCAACCGTCACGGCGATCTCGGCCTGGTCTCCTCGCCGCGTCGTCTCGGCAACAAGCGTAAGCCTCGGCGTCGGCGCATCGCTGGCCCGCAATCCACCAGGCCGCCCCGCAAACACATCGTCCGGCAATTCCGGCGTGCGCGGCGGGCTGGTGCGGCGTTGGGTGGCGCGCTCGTAATCGCCGGCGAGCCGCAGCAACTCCGCATCATCATAGGCCTTGCCCGCAAAGGTCAGCCCGACCGGCATGCCGATATCGGCCATCGTTCCCATAGGCACGGTGACGGTCGGAATGCCGAGATGACGCCACACCAGATTGCCATTGGCGACCCAGGTGCCGTTGCGCCAGGCGATTTCTGCAGAGGTCTGGTTGACGTCGGCATCGGCCGGGCCGACATCGGCGACCGCCGGCAGCACGACGGCGTCGAGCCGGTTCGCGTCCAGCCAGTCCTCGAAGTCGATGCGCCGCGTCGCCTCCAATCCCTTGAGACCTTCCGCCAGCGTTGGGATATCCAACAATGGCATCACGCCCTGCTTGGCGCTCGTGACGTAGTCGGCCAGATCGAAACCGTCGTCGCCATAGCGGTCCGGCAGCGCGCCCGGCGGCTGCGGGAAAATCTTTGGGCCGTCGACCGCAGCCAGATCGGGGATCGCCGGATCGGCATTTGCGCGCAGGAAATCGTCCCAGCCCCAGATGCAGAGATCCCAGATTTCGCGCTCTGCAAAGGCTTCCGGCACCAGCCCGCGTTCGACCATGGTTTTTGTGCCCGGACGGTCGCGCTCATAGTTCGAGACGACGGGGAAATCGACCTCGACCACCTCCGCGCCGAGCTTTTCCAGGTCACGCGCCGCCTGCCGCCAGAGGTCGAGCACCGAGGCGCGGGTCTCGATGGGTTTGGGCGCGCCGCCGTCGCGGCCGATATACATTTTCGGCACGCCGAGGCGTTTGCCTTTCAACGAGCCCTCCAAGGCTAGTGTAGTGTAGCTTGGCGGCCTGAGATCAGCGCTTTTCGCGATCGACACCCAGGGCTGCGCGCGCCAGAAATCGCCGCGCGTCTCGGCATCGTCGGCGACGATCACATCGAGCAGCTCCAGCATGTCGGCAATGCCGCGCGTGTGCGGCACCACCACATCCATGGTCGGCACCAGCGGCCAGTTGCCCCTGACCGAAATGACGCCGCGCGACGGCGTGTAGGCGACAAGTGCATTGTTGGACGCCGGCGCGCGGCCGGAAGACCATGTTTCCTCGCCGAGGCCGAAAGCGGCGAAGCTGGCGGCGGTGGCCGTGCCTGAGCCGTTGGACGAGCCGGAAGCGAAGGCCGCGGTCAAATAGTCGGCATTGCAGGGGCTCTCGGCGCGGCCATAGACGCCGCGCTGCATGCCGCCATTCGCCATTGGCGGCATGTTGGTCAGCCCGATCAGCACAGCACCACCGGCCCTCAGCCTGGCAATGGTGAAAGCGTCCTCATTGGCGACGAGATGCTCGAAGGCGGGCGAGCCAGCAGCCACCGTCAGGCCCTTCACCTTATAGCTGTCCTTGGCGGTGTAGGGGATGCCGTCGAGGGGCCCGAGGGTGGCGCCATTGCGCCGCCGCAGGTCGGACGCCGCCGCCTCCTCGAACATTGCCGGGTTAAGCACCGGCACGGCATTGAGCGCGATGCCATGGCGGTCGTAGTGCGCGATGCGCCTGAGATAAGCGCCCACCAGCTCGACGCTGGTGACGGTGCCGGCCTCCAGCGCCCGGCGCAGGTCGGCAATCGAGGCTTCGACGATGTGGAGGGGCATGGGATTCTCGAGATGCAGCGGCAAATGAATCTTCGCATCGTGCGATGCGAGTGTCACGCCTCAAACGGAAGGCGTGACGGCGACGCTTATGCACTCGGCTCATAGCATCTTGCTGTCGAGCTGGCCGTTTTCCTTCATCAGGTCGAGATAGGTCTTGGCGCCGGACCTGCCGTGGCCTGCCGCCTTGAAGAACCATTTGGCGGCTTCCTTGTAGTTTGGTTTCCCATCGACGCCGCGGTAGTAGAGCGAGCCCAGACTGAACTCGGCATCGACGCTGCCGGCCTTTGCGGCTTCCAGCCACCAGGACTCGGCAGCCTTGTCGTCTCTGGCAATGCCCACGCCGTTGGCCGAGGCATACGCTGAGGCGAGCTGGGCATCCACATTTCCCTGCCGCGCCGCCTTGAGCCACCAGCCCGCCGCATCCGCACTGCTTTGCGCAACGCCAACACCCTCGCAATAGGCCGTGCCGAGCGCTTTCTGCGCGAATGCATTGCGCTGGTCGGCGGCTTTGCGCCAGAGCCTTGCCGCCTGAACGGGGTCCTTCGTTACTCCTAGACCATCCCAATACAGTCCACCGAGAGCGAACTGCGCAAGGTCATTGTCCTTGTCGGCAGCCTTGCTCAGCCACTCGAACGCCTGCCTTTCATCCTTCCCGACGCCCTGCCCGTCCCGATACACGACCCCGACATTATACTGCGCTACCACATGGCCTTGGACAGCAGCCTTCATCCACCATCGGAAGGCCAGATCATTGTCTTGCGCAACGCCGCGGCCCTGGCTGTAGAGGATACCAAGCAGATATTGAGCGTCGGCGTTTCGCCCGTCGGACGCCTTTTGCGCCCAAGTCGCGGCCAACGCATCGTCCCGTCCCACGCCTTCGCCGAGCGAATACGCCCGGGCCAGATTGGCACCGGCTTCGGCATTCCCCGCTTCCGCGGCCTTGCGCCACCAATAGACCGCCTGCTCGGCGCTCTTCTCGACGCCTTGGCCCATCGAATAGTATCCGCCCAGATTCGACTGGGCGAACACAAAGGCCTGATTGGCGGCTTTGCTCATCCACGCAAACGCCTGGCCGTCGTCCCAGGGGTACCTTTTCCCTGGCCATAAGCGGCCGCCACCGCGTATTGCGCTTCTGTCAGACCGGTGGTTGCGGCCTTCATCCACCACCCGAACGCAAGGCGGTCATCCTGCTCAACGCCGTGGCCCCGCGAGTACAAAGTGCCCAGCAAAGCCTGGGCATTCGGCTCACCCAGATCGGCTGCCCTTTTTCACCCACACTATGGCGGCTTGATCATCCTTCTTGACGCCTTGGTTAAGATAGTAGGCGCGTCCGAGACAGAAAGCGGCCTCCAGGCTTCCTTGGTCAGCCGCCTTGCGCCACCATGAGGCAGCCTGCTCGAAGCTTTGCGCAACACCCCGACCCTGCGCATACAGGACGCCGAGGGCGTACTGAGCGTTCGTATTGCCCTTGTCGGCTGACTGCCTGGAAAACTTCAACGCCAGTTGATCGTTTCTTTCGACCCCTTGGCCATTTAAATAGACTTGGCCGAGAGAATATTCAGCCTCGCCGCTCCCCTGATCGGCCGCCTTGCGCCACCAATAGAGCGCCTGCTCATAATTTTGCGCGACCCCTTGGCCCTGCCAGTACAACACGCCGAGCTGGTACTGCCCATTCATGTTGTCTTTATCGGCGGCCTTTCGTGAGAAACTCTCGGCAAGCCGACTGTCCTTTTCAACGCCCCTGCCCATAAGGTAGGCCTGACCCAGTGCTGCTATGGCTTCCGCATTGCCGCCATCGGCGGATTTCTTCCACCAATACACCGCCTGGCTGTCGTTCTGAGCCACGCCCTCCCCGCGCCAGTACAGCGCACCAAGCTGCCCTTTTGCGTCAACATTGCCAGCGTCCGCCATGATCTTCATTTGACGGAATACCTCGGCATAATCCTTTGCCTGGAGAGCCGCTGCACCCTTTTGTGCCGCTGACCACTGCACATAGTAATTTCGGCCAGGACCGAGCAGCACAAAAGCCGCCAGCAACACCAGAACGACGATAAGGACCCCTCGGCGACGCGACTTGGGCGGGCTGTAGACAGGTGTATCCACTTTGGGCGCCCACTCGTTGTTGCTCACCGTCCCCAATCCATTTGCAGCCACCAGTAATCCATAGCGCAAGCCAGGCTGTTCTGGAATATCCAAAGCATTTGATGTCGCTACTGCGGTGCGCCGGCGAACAGGATTTCGCCATCGCCGCCAGCCGCCGGCCAATCCCTGATGGTGCGATCGTCGCCGCCGGTGACCAGTGTGCCGTCGGTGGCGAAGGCAACGGCGTAGATCGGGCCGGTGCGGCTGTCGAACATGGCGATCTGGTCTCCAGTGCCGAGATCCCACAGCCGCGCCGTGCCGTCGAGCGAGCCGGAGGCCAGGCGCTTGCCGTCGGCCGACAGCGCCAGCGTATAGACGGTGCCTTCGTGGCCCTCGAAGCGGCGCAATTCCCGAAACGTGTCGAGGTCCCAGAGCTTGATCGTGTAGTCGCCGCTGCCGGTGACGACATGATGGCCGTCGGCGGTGAAGACGGCGCCGTAGGTGCCCTGCTCGTGGCCGTGCCAGCTTCGCAATTGCTTGCCGCTTTCGACGTCCCAGAATTTCAGCGTGCCGTCGATGGAGCCGCTCAGCGCGCGCGTGCCGTCGGGCGAGATTGCGACCGTGCTGATCGGCCAGTCATGTCCGGTCATCACATGCAGCACCGATTTGTTGACGAGATCCCAGACGATGACGTTGCCGGTGTCGTGGCCACTGACGGCGCGCTTGCCGTCCGGGCTGATCGCCAGCTTGCGCACGCCGCCATTCGCGCCCGACGAGAAGACATGCAGCACCGCGCCGTCGGCAAGCTTTCGCAGCACGATCTCGCCATCGTCGCCGGCGGTCAGCGCGGTGGCGCCGTCGGGCATGAACAGCGCCGTGCGCGCCATGTCCTTGTGTTCACCAAGGTTGCGGATCAGCCGCTTGCCGGCGACGTCCCAGAGCTTGATCATGTGGTCGGTGCTGGCGCTCATGACGTCGCGGCCATCGGCCGAGACGGCGAGCCAGACGACGGCGTCGCGGTGGCCGTCGGGCTCGGTCGGCAGCGCCGGCGGAGGCGGCGGCAACGGCGCGACGGTTTGCGGTGGCGTGGCCGGAGCCGGCGGTGGAGCAGTCTCCGGTGGCGGTGTCGCCGGAGCGAGTGCGACTTGTGGCGGCTGAGGGGGAGCAGCCAGAGGCGTAGGCTGCGCCGGCTCGGGCGGTTTGGCTGCCTGCACCGGCGGAGTTGGCTCGGGCGGCATGGTGACCTGCGGCGAACTCGGCGGGGCCGGTGGCGTCGCCAGGTCCGGCGGGACACCGTCGATGCCCTGGTCCTTCGGCTCGGCTTTGGGTTCGTTCGGGGCGGCCACCTCAGCGCCCGGGCCGGCGTCACGCGCCCAAGGGAAGTGGTCGGCCAGCAGCGCCAACACGGCGAGCACCGGCAACATGAGGAAGGCGCGCCGCAGACCGGGGCGGCCCTTTGGGTCGATCTCGGCGTCGCGGCCAAAAAGCGGCGTTCCAGCAGGCTGGCTTCGCCGACCCGGCAGCAGTCTGGCCCAGAACAACAGGGCGCCAAGCAGGCAAAGCCCGCCGACGGTCAGGAACACCACCGGTCGCAGCGTGGCTGGGCCGTGCAGCATGTGATCGATCCCGCTCCAGCTGAAATCTCTGTCGCCGAGCAGCAGATACGCCCGCACCAGACAAGCCAAAGCGGCCGCCAGCAGCGGAAGCGCAAACAGCCTTTCGGCCAACCTGTCCATCGGACTTCCCCTCCGGTGCCGCACCTTGCTCCTCATGCGGCCGCCGCACGAAACAAATAGTGCAAAACTGCGCCCACGAAAGTGGGCGCGATCACGCAGCCAAATTCACTTCAATTCGGCCCATACCGGCGCGTGGTCGCTGGCGCCGTCCTCACCTCTGACACCGCGGTCGATGCCGGCAGCGGTGAGGCGGCGCGCCAGTTTCTTCGACAGCAAGATGTGGTCGAGCCGCAGCCCGGCATCGCGCAGCCAGCGGTTGCGGCGATAATCCCAGAATGTGTAGAGCGTTTCCTTCGGATGCTTCTTGCGGAGCGCATCGGTCCAGCCCTGCTCGAGCAGACGCTGGAACGACGCCCGGCTTTCCGGCTGCACCAGCGCGTTGTCGTCATAGGAGCGGGTGGCGTAGATGTCGCGCGGCTCGGGCACGATATTGTAGTCGCCGACCAGCGCCACCGGCAGGCCAGTGTCGAAGAGTTCTGCGGCATGCGCCTCCAGCCTTTCATGCCAGGCCAGCTTGTACTGGAATTTCGGCCCCGGCTGCGGGTTGCCGTTGGGCGCGTAGACACAGGCGATGACGATGCCGTTCACGGCCGCCTCGATGTAGCGGCTCTGCTTGTCGGCGGTATCGCCGGGCAGGACGTCACGGGTCAGCACCGGCTTGGACCCGCGCGCGAGTATGGCGACGCCATTCCAGGTCGGTTCGCCCTTCCACACCGCGCCATAGCCGGCCGCCGCAAGCGTCGTGCGCGGAAACTGCGTATCGCGGGCCTTCAGCTCCTGCAGGCAGACGACATCGGGCTTGGCTGCCGCCAGCCACGCCAGCAGGTTTTGCAGCCGGCTGTTGATGTTGTTGATATTGAAGGTGGCGATTTTCATTTGGCGATCAGGAAACGATCCGCCCTGTCCACGCCTTCACCGTCCCGGCCAGCGTCTTCAAATGATCGGCGGTCGAAAACCCCGACACGCTCTTGCGCGGCTTCAGGTCGTGGTCGCCATCCTCCAGCCAGATCACCTCGATGGCTTTGGAAAGGCCGTAGGTCGCGACCTCTTCTTTCGTGCCGAACTCGTCGCGGGTGCCCTGGAAGATCAGCGTCGGCGTCTTGAGGTCGGCGAGATGTTTTGTCCTGAGTTGCTCGGGCTTGGCTGGCGGATGAAAGGGATAGCCGAGGCAGATGAGGCCCGAAATCTCGCCCTTGGCGAACATCTCGTCGGCGACCATCGAGGCGACGCGCCCGCCCATCGACTTGCCGCCGATGATGAGCGGACCAGCGACGCCCCTCGCCCTCAGATCGGCGATGGCCTTGATGTATTCCGGGTTGACCGTCTCGGCGCGCGGTGGCGGCTTGCGCTGGCCATAGCGGCGGGCCGCCATATAGTGAAATTCGAAGCGCGCGACCTGGAAGCCGGCGGTGGCGAGCGCCTTGGCGGTGGCGGTCATCGAAGGCGAATCCATCGATGCGCCGGCGCCGTGGGCCAGCACGATGGTGACCGGGGCTGTGTCAAAGCCGTCGAAGAGGAAGCTAGTGGGCATCAGGCTGCGGGACCCCGATATAGTGGTAGGTGGTTTTGGAACCGTGAACTTCCTTACGCCACTGCTCCGGATGCAGGGTAACATGGGTGAAAATGGCTGCAAAAAACCCTACGAGCACGATGAAGAATGGCCGGCCGAAGCAAACGCGCTGCTTGTTCGACATACGGTCCTCGGGGCGCTGGGGAAATGGCCAAGTTCTGCGGTTGTAATATGTGGCCCAATTGATTTTGCTGTCTTCGAAAAAATTCCAGCCATTGCTCCAGTAGAAGAGCAGCTCGCGGCCTCCTGCACCGCCAAAACGATGAAGCACGCGGTTAATCCCATACTCGAAATCTGAACAAGATTATCCACGGCAGCCTCACCCCGCCGTCCGCGCCAGCTGCAGATCGACGAACTGTATCCCCTTTTGCGCAGTGCGCGCCCATTCGCTGTCAGCATCGAGTTCGAGATAGCGCACCCAGTGGCGGCGGGCTTCGGTCAGATTGCCGGCGTCGAACTCCAGCCGGGCAAGGTTGAACACCGGATCGGCGTAGCTCTTGTCGAGCGCGATGGCCTTGACCAGATGCCGGCGCGCCGAGGCGATCTTGCCTTCGTCGCTCATCAGCCCGGCGAGGTTGAACCAGGCCTCGACGAACGCCGGATCGAGCTTGATCGCTCTTGCATAGTCATGCGCCGCGTCGGCCACGCGACCGGCGCCACGCAAGCAATTGGCGCGGTTGAACGCGGCGATGGCGTCGCTCGGATCGATGCTGAGGCAGCGTTGGTAGAGCGCCGCGGCATCGTCGTGCCGGCCCTCCTCTTCCGCGCTTTCAGCCTCGGCGAACAATTCTTCCAGCGTGTCGTCGCCGGCTGCGCTTGCGCTGCCGAGATCGAACAGCAGCTGGCCGTCGAGTTCGCTCTGGCCATCCTCGAGATAGATCTGATCGGGCCGGCCATGCTGCGAGCCGACATTGAGCGATTTGGCGGTGAGCGAAGCGACCGGACCGGAGCGATGCACGGAGCGCGCGATCGCGCCCCAGGATGCACCGCCGGCGACCAGCCCGGCATATTTGCGGGCAAGGATCAGATCGCGGAACGAGTAGGGCTCACAATCGTGCTCGAAGGCGTCGAACAGGCTGAGCAGGTCGAGGTCGGCACCGGACAGTCTGGACTGGTCGACGAGAGACTGCCTGGACAGCGAAGACGCCTCCGGCGCCTTCATCAGACCAAGCAGGCGCAGGAAGCCATTTTCGCTAAGGAGCGTGCGGCCGGCGGCTCGCACGGCCGCGACACGGCATTCGATCTCGGCATCGCCGCCCTTCGCCGTGCCGGCCTTGGCGATCAGCGTTCGGCCGAACACAACATGGCTGGTGCGCCTGGTGACGCCGCGCCGCAACTGGCCGTGCTGACGCTCCACCTCGCGGGCCGCGAGCCGCAGCGGAAATGCCGCCAGCGCGCCGATGGTGCCGAAGACGGCGCCCGGAATTATACCGGTCGGCGCCGTCACCCCTTGCTCTTGCCGACGGCCTTGAGCAGATTGGCCTTCAACGGGTTTTCCTTGGCCGCACCCGCCTTACCCTTGGCGGCAGGTTTTTCAGCGTCGTCGGCCTTGCTCTTCGACTTGGCCGGCGGCTTGGCTGATTGCGACAGGCTCGCCTTCAACGCGTCCATGAGGTTGATGACATTGCCACGCTCGGGCGCCGCCGCAATGATCGGCTTATGGCCCTTCAGTTTCTCGCGGATCATCGTCATCAGCGCGATCTCGTAGCGGTCCTCATAATTCTTCGGATCGAAGGTGGTTTCCTTCTGCTTGATCAGCGCTTCGGCCAATTGCAGCATTTCGGGATCCGGCTTGCCGGCCGGGATGTTGCCGAAATATTCAGCCGTGCCGCGCACTTCGTTCGGGTTCCTCAACGTACACACGAACATGCCGTTCTCGCGCGCGCCGATCGTCACCACGCGCTCGCGGCTGGACAGGACAAGGCGGGCAATGGCCAGCTTGCCGGATTTGCGCATGGCCTCGCGCAGCACGGCGAAGGTTTCCTCCGCCATGGCGCCATCCGGCGCCATGTAGTACGGCGCATCCTGATAAATGACGTCGACCTCGTCTTCGTCGACGAAGGCCTCGATGTTCATCGTGTGATTGGATTCGATGCGCACTGCTTCGAGGTCGGCCTCATCGATGATGATGTACTGCTTGTCCTCGTATTCGTAACCCTTGACCAAGTCCGCGCGCTCGACGAGGCCGAGTTCAGGGTCGACCGGCTTCATGTTGATGCGGTTGTGGGTCTTCTTGTGCAATTGGTTGAACGATATGCGCTCGCTGGTCGTCGTTGCCGGATAGAGCCGGACCGGACAGCTGACGAGGCTGAGCTTGAGGTAACCTTTCCAACTTGCCCTGGGCGCCATGATACTCTCCTACGCGGCCACGCACTGACATTTCAGACTGAGCATGATCTTACCGAAAACCGGTTGCCACTTTTCGGGATCATGCTTACTGCAGCGCTTCGTCCAAAGGACGAATGGTGCTGCGGAAATCCTACACCGACCGGGCACGCTACAGGCAAATCCCTAGCGAAATCTTCCAGTGCCCTGAAGGTCCAAGGCCGAGAATAATTCAAATTGTCCGAAGCGTCGATGGACTTGGGTTCCTCGCCCCCATGAAATGGGGAGAAAAACCTTATTTGAAGGCCGGCAAATCCCTCGCGAAATCCTCCATGTCCGCCCAGGGGTCGCCCGAGGTCGCCAACAACCCCGGCAGCGAGGAATAGTTCAGATCCTGCGGCGCATCGATCGTCTCAAGGTCGCTCCAGCTCACCGGCGTCGACGCCGGCAGGTTGGTGCGGGCGCGCAGCGAATAAGGCGCCGCGGAGGTGTGGCCGCGCGCGTTGCGGTGGTAGTCGATGAAGATGCGGCGCTTCCGGTTTTCCTTGCCCATTGTGGTGGTGAAAGTGTCGGGCGCCGTGGCCGCCAGATGCGTGGAGATGGCGCTGGTAGCCTGGTGCAGCTTCTTCCAGTTCTGCTTTTGCGTCACCGGCACGGTTATGTGGATGCCGCCGCCGCCGGATGTCTTGGCGAACGGCACCAGGCCGAGCCGTTCCAATTCGCCCTTGATGTGGACGGCGGCCTCGACCACCTCGCGCCAGGCGATGCCCTCACCCGGATCGAGATCGAAAACGATCTGGTCGGGCTTGTCGAGGCTCAAGCGATGCGTGCCCCAGGTGTGGAACTCGACGACGCCGAACTGCGCCAGCGCCAGATAGCCTTTTGCTCCCTCGACCGACAGATAGGATGTGGTTTCACCTTCGGAGTTGGTGGCGTCAAAAGTGACCACCGACGGCGGCATGCCGGTGAAGGCGTGGCGCTGGAAGAAACAGTCCTTCGGCAGGCCCGTCGGGCAGCGCACCAGCGACACCGGGCGGCCCATAATGTGCGGCAGCATGAAATCGCCGACCAGCGCGTAATAGACGGCGATGTCGAGTTTGGTCGGCCCGGTCTTGCCGAACAGCCGCCGCTCCGGATTGGTCACCCAGATGGTGGCGAGATCGGCTTCGGCGATCAGCCGCTTGCGCTTCGGCAACACCGGCGTCGACAGGCCGACATCCCTGAGGCCGCGAAATACACCGTGGCGCAGCGAATTGTCCGCCGTGCGGTTGGCGTAGTGGATGCGGGCCGACAGCATCGGCCGCACCCATTTCATCTCGCGCATGATCTCGCGCGGCACACCCTCGGGTGCTGTCGCGCCGTCGCGCAGCGGCTGCAGCCGGGCCAGCAAGTCGCCCGCCGTAGCGGCATCGAAGCCGGTGCCAACCTTGCCGCGATAGTGCAGTTCGCCATCCGCGAATTCAGCCATGCCGAGTGCCGCCAGTCCTTCGGCCGCGTCGGAGACGGTGTAGCCGGCGATGATGAAATCGCCGGTCTCCAGCGCCTTGACCTTGGTCCAGCTCTTGGTGCGGCCGCTCTGGTAGATGGCGTTGGCGCGCTTGGAGACGACGCCTTCCAGCCCAAGGATCGAGGCCTGATCGTACAGCCCCTGTCCGTCGCCTTCGACATGGTCGCTCAGCTGGATGGCGGAGGTAGCGCCCTGCCCGGCTAGCAGTTCGGCGAGCAGGGCCTTGCGGTTTGCGAGCGGCGCCTTGCGGAGGTCCCAGCCGTCGAGATGCAGCAGGTCGAAGGCATAGAAATGGAGCTTGCTGCCCGCACCCGCCGACAGCGCATCCTGCAGCAGCGCGAAACGCGAGATGCCCTTCTCGTCCAGCACCATGATCTCGCCGTCGATGATCGCCTGGCTGAGCGGTAGCCGGGAAAAGGCTTGCGGCAGGTCGCCGTAACGCTTCGTCCAGTCGATGCCGCCGCGGGTGATCAACCTGACCTCGCCATCTCCGACATGCGCCATGGTACGATAGCCGTCGAATTTTATTTCATGGAGCCAGAGTTCACCTGTGTCTTCCACCGGCCCGCCCGGCGGTTTCGGCACCTGCGTGGCGAGCTGCGGCTCGATGCGCGACGGCGGATCGCCCCTGACCGCACCGGACAACGCGCCGGGTTTCAGCGCGCCGGGCTTGGGCGGCAGGCGGGCCGGCTTCCTCGGCGGCGCCACCAGCTCCTCGATCCGCTTGCCGGACTTCACGCTTTCCGGCCGCGCTTCCAGGATGTCGAGGCCGGTATCGGCGGCGAGATCGCGCTCCTTGAACAGCAGCCAGTTTTTCTTCTCGCTGTCTTCGCCGGGCTTGGGCTTCAGACGGGTCAGCATCCAGCCGCCATTCAACTTGTCGCCGGCCAGCCGGAACTTGAAGGCGCCGGTGCGCAGGCTCTTGTCGACATCGTCCATCGGCGCCCAGGTGCCGGTGTCCCAGACGATCATCGGCCCGCCGCCATATTCGCCTTCGGGAATGACGCCCTCGAAGTCGATATATTCGAGCGGATGGTCCTCGGTCTCGACTGCGAGCCGCTTGTCGGCCGGGTTGAGCGAGGGCCCGCGCGGCACCGCCCAGCTTTTCAGCACGCCGCCGACCTGCAGGCGCAAATCGTAATGGTCGGCGGTGGCGTGATGCTTGTGGACGACGAAGCGGTTGCCGTCGCCTGAAATGAGCCCGCCCGCCGGTTCCGGCGTCTTCGTAAATTCGCGCTTGGCGCGATAGGCCTTGAGTGTTGGCGGGGTTGGCATGGGTCAGGCGGGAGCGGCGGCGGCGGACGAACCTTCCCGGCGCCGCGTTCCTGCACAGTGCTGTCCCGCCAACATTTCAAATTTCCCAGCGCGGTGCGAAGAATGTGGAGATCACGCTCAATCGTCTGAGGCGGGCGTCAGGTCTAGCTCGGCCGGGGACAGCCCTTGCTGGAGCTGGCTCAGCCGGAACTCGTCGACCCAGTAGGCCTCGCCGTCGACCAGCACGCGGGCCGAGTAGACGCCGCCGGAAAAGCTTTGCGCGGTGACGTAGACCTTGTGGCGGTCGAGCGCCTTGCGCACCGCGGCGCGCTTGGAATTCTGGCTGGTGACGGAACTGGCCATGGCTCACTCATACACAAGACCGCAAGACATGGCGGCGGCATAAGGATGCTGGAGATCGGCCGCTCTGTCAATTTTGACCGCCTGCTTCTGGCAGCGCTACGATCCGACGGCAGCAAAAAACCGCTGCGCCTCGGCAGCGGACTTTGCAATGGCGACGACAATATTCGGTTAGTGGTCCGAAGGAATTATGAGCGCGGTGACGCGCGAGAGCTGCTGACGCCGGTTCAGCGTCGGCTTCTCGTAGATCTTCTTCATTGGTATCCCATGGCCCCCAATGACCGCCGGCAAAGGCGCTTGCGGCTGGGTTTTGTCAAGGGAAGCGCTGTTCTTCCGCCGAACAGCTATGGAAACTGGAGGAGCGGCCGCTATAGTTTTCCTCAGCCCCAAGGAGAACGGCAATGACCCTCAGCACCCGCAAACTTGGCAGCCAGGGGCTGCAGGTCTCGGTGATCGGCCTCGGCTGCATGGGCATGAGCCAGTCCTACGGCCCTGCCGACGAGGCGGAATCGATCGCCACCCTGCACCGAGCCATCGAACTCGGCTGTACCTTCCTCGACACGGCGGAAGTCTACGGCGCCTATGCCAATGAAGAACTGCTCGGGCGGGCGCTGAAGGGCCGGCGCGATGAGGTGACCCTTGCCACCAAATTCGGCTTCCGCATCGAAAACGGCAGACAGGTCGGCACGGAGCGTGACAGCCGGCCCGACCATATCCGCGAGGCGCTGGAGGGCTCGCTGAAGCGGCTCGGCACCGACCATATCGACCTTTACTACCAGCATCGCGTCGATCCGGCGGTGCCGATGGAAGACGTCGCCGGCACGGTCGGCCGGCTGGTTGCCGAGGGCAAGGTGCGCTTCTTCGGCCTGTCGGAAGCGGGCGCGGCGAATATCGGCCGTGCGCATGCCGTGCACCCTGTCTCGGCGCTGCAGAGCGAGTATTCGCTTTGGGAGCGCAATCTGGAGCCGGAGATCATCCCGCTGCTCAAAAAGCTCGGCATCGGCCTGGTGCCGTTCGCGCCGCTCGGCCGCGGTTTCCTCGCCGGCGACGTCAAGCGCGCCGAGGATTATCCGGAAGGCGATTTCCGCCGCGGCGACCCCCGCTACCAGGGCGCCAACTACGACGCTAATGTCGCGGCTGCGGCTGCGGTGCAGGAGGTGGCCGCGGCCAAAGGGGCAAAGCCCGCACAGATCGCGCTGGCCTGGGTGCTCGGCAAGGGCGACGGTTTCGGCATTGACATCGTGCCGATCCCGGGGACAAAGCGGCGCAAGTATCTCGAAGAAAATGTTGCTGCGGCCGCGATCACGCTCGAGCGGCCGAGATAGCTGCGCTCGATGCAGCCCTTGCGCCGGGCAAGGTCTCAGGGCCGCGCTACAATGAGCGGGTGATGACGACGATCGATCGGTAGAGGCGTCTAAGCTGCCAATCTCCCCCCTCGTGGGGGAGATGCCTGGCAAGGCAGAGGGGGGCGCGAAGGATCGCCCGCATCAAGTATTCTGCGTAGAGGTTAGCTCAAAGATGTAAGTGAAATTGGCCAATGTCGGCGGGACAGCGCCCCCCTCTGTCCTGCCGGACATCTCCCCCACAAGGGGGGAGATTAGCAGTTTCAGCCCCTCGCCTCACCTTGCGTAATCGATTTTCCTTGGCTAGCATCCTCGGGTCGGCGCCGTGCGGAGGAGAACGTTGCGGCGGACCGGCTGGAGCGCCTCGCGTCCCCTCGGGGCGTTCACAGGACACTCCATTTTTGAATTGACGCAAGGACCGTCCCGAGCCGCTCCCGGTTTCGGGCTCCTGCGTTCATGTGGAGGATATCTGATGAACAGACGCGAATTCCTGTTGTCGACCGTGGCGACCGGCGCCATGGCGCTGGCCGCGCCCATGGCCTTTGCCGCCGACAAATTGACCATATTGGGCTCGGTGCCCAATCTCGGCTTTCCGTTCTTTGTGCACATGCTGAACGAGATCAAGGCGGAGGCGCAGGCGCAAGGCGTCAATCTGACCGAGAGCGACGGCCAGAACTCGGCGCCGAAGCAGACCGCCGACATCGAGGCCGCACTTGTGCAGAAGGTCAACGCCATCGTGATTTCGCCGCTTGACGTCAACGCGCTGGCGCCGGCGATCGAGGAAGCGGTCAAGGCCGGGGTTCCCGTGGTCACTATCGACCGCCGCGTTGACGGCGTCGAGGGCATTCTGGCCCATGTCGGCGCCGACAATGTCAAGGGCGGCGAGGCCGAGGCGCAGGCCATGGTGGCGGCGTTCCCCAACGGCGCCAAGCTGTTCCATTTGCAGGGCCAGCCGGGTGCCGGGCCCGCGATCGACCGCAACAAAGGCGTCCACAATGTGCTCGATCCGCTCAAGGACAAGTACCAGATCATCTTCGAGCAGACCGCTAATTTCGCCCGCGCCGAAGCGCTGTCGGTGACCGAGGCCGGGCTTGCCGCCAACGGCAAGCCGGACGCCATCATCTGCGCCAATGACGACATGGCGCTCGGCGCGCTCGAAGCCTGTGCCGCGCGCAACTTCACCGACGTCAAGATCTACGGCTTCGACGCGCTGCCGGAAGCGCTGGTCGCCGTGCGCGACGGCAAGCTCGCCGGCACGGTCGAGCAGTTCCCCGGCGAACAGTCGCGCAAGGCGGTGCAGATCGCGGTCGCCTTTGCCAGGGACAAGACCGAGCCGAAGGAGAAGCTGGTGCTGTTGACGCCGATCGTCATCGGCAAGGATAATCTCGACAAGGCGGAGAGGTTGAACGAGACGAAGTGAGAGTAAGGCCCATGACGGGTGGAGGTCGCGCTCTGTCGCGCCCCCCTCTGTCCTGCCGGACATCTCCCCCACTTGGGGGGAGATTGGCCGTCACGTCTGTTTTCGCCAATCGCCAACGTTGTAAAAAAAGTGCTGCCGGCAAAACTGCTGATCTCCCCCCGTGTGGGGGAGATGTCCGGCAGAACAGAGGGGGCGCTGTCCCCCTGCCTATCGCAATCCGGGAGCAATGCTTGTCCGCCGTTGAGCCCACCGCATCATCGCCCCCGCTCCTTTCCGTCGAAGGCGTGACCAAGCATTTTTCCGGCGTCACCGCGCTCAGCGACGTTTCGCTCGAGGTGCGGCCCAGTGAGATCCTTGGCCTGCTCGGCGAGAACGGCGCCGGCAAGTCGACGCTGTTGAAAATCCTGTCCGGCGTGATGCCGCCGTCAAGCGGCCGCATCGTCTTCGACCGCGCCGACTACGCGCCGTCCAGTCCGCAGGATGCGAAGCGGCATGGGATCGTCACCATCTATCAGGAACTGAGCCTGATCCCGACGCTGACGGTTGCGGAAAACATTTTCATCGGCCGCGCGCCGCTCGGGCCGCTCGGGCTGGTCAGCTGGCGCAGGATGGAGGACGCCTCGCGCGCGATCATCGCCCGCGTCGGTCTCGACATCGATCCGGCGACGCCGGTGTCCTCGCTGTCGGTAGCCGAACAGCAGCTGGTCGAAATCGCCCGCGCTCTGTCGCTGGAAAGCCGCCTGATCATCATGGACGAGCCGACCTCGGCGCTAACCGAGACCGAGGTGCAGAAACTGATGTCGATCATGGACAGGCTGCGCAAGGACGGTGTCGCCATCATGTTCGTCACCCATCGGCTGGAAGAAGCGTCGGCGATCTGCGACCGGATGACGGTGTTGCGCGACGGCAGGCTGGCCGGTCATCTCGACCGTGACGGCCAGCCGATCCAGATCCCGAAGATCATCGAGAAGATGGTCGGCCGCGCCGCCTCCGAACTCTACGCGCGGCCGACGCAGCGCGACGTCGCCGGCGAGGTCCGGCTCTCGGTGCGAGGCTTGCGAACGGTGCGCGATCCGCTGGCGCCGCACGCCATCGTGCTCGAAGGCGTCGACCTCGATCTGAAGGCCGGCGAAATCCTCGGCGTTGCCGGTCTCGTCGGTTCCGGCCGCACCGAGCTTGCCCGCGCCATTTTCGGCGCCGACCGCATCGCGGCGGGTAACATCACGCTGGACGGCAAGCCGATCGCCCCGGCCTCCCCCGCAGACGCCATCAAACTCGGCATCGGGCTGGTGCCGGAAGACCGCAAGCACCAGGCGATCTTTGCAGCACTGGGCATTCTCAACAATTTCTCGATCGCCTCGCTCGGCCGCTACAGCAATGGCGCCGGCTTCATGGCCGAACGGCGCGAGCGCGAGGCGCTGGCCGGCTATCGCAAAGCACTGTCGATCCGCATGGCCTCGCCCGACCAGGCGATCGAGGGCCTGTCCGGCGGCAATCAGCAAAAGGTGATCCTGGCCCGCTGGCTGGCGCGCGACCCGAAAGTACTGATCGTCGACGAGCCGACGCGCGGCGTCGATGTCGGCGCCAAGGCCGAAGTGCACCAGATCCTGGTCCAGTTGGCTGCGCGCGGCATCGCCATCATGATGATCTCGTCGGAACTGCCGGAAGTGCTGGCGGTGTCGGATCGCATCGTCACCATGCGGCGCGGCCGTATCACCGGCGAAATGCCGGGCATCGAAGCGACCGAGGAAAAACTGATGGAACTGATGGCGCTCGACCGCAAGCAGGACGCAATCCAATGACCAGCACCACCGAACAGACCCAGCGCAGCGGCATCAACATCGCGCGGCTTCTGATGAGTTTTGGGCCGCTGATGTTCCTGGCGGTGTTGATCGTCATCTTCACCGTGCTGAAGCCGAGCTTCATCGATCCAATCAACCTGTTCAACATTTTGAGGCAGATCTCGATCACCGGGCTGATCGCGCTTGGCATGACCTTCGTCATCCTCACTGCCGGCATCGACCTGTCGGTCGGCTCGCTGCTCGCCTTCTGCGGCATGGTGGCGGCGGTGGTGGCCAAGGGCGGCACCGCCAACACGCTGTCGCTGTCGACCACGGGCACGCAAGGATATGGCTGGTTCGCCGCCTTGCTTGCCGCCGTCATCGTCGGGGCGCTGGCCGGCGGCGTCCAGGGCTTTGCCATCACCAGGCTGAAAGTGCCGCCCTTCGTCGTCACGCTGGGTGGTCTCACAGTGTTTCGCGGCCTGACGCTGACCATCTCCAATGGCGGACCGATCTCCGGTTTCGACGCCTCGATGCGCTGGTTCGGCACCGGGCTCATCGGACCGGTGCCGGTGCCCGCGATCATCTTCGCGGCGGCCGCCATCCTGTGCCACATCGTGCTGCGCTATACGCGCTATGGCCGTGCCGTCTATGCCGTCGGCGGCAATGCCGAGGCCGCACGCCTGTCGGGCCTGCGCGTCGACCGCATTCTGATCTCGGTCTATGTCATCGTCGGCTTCTTCGCCGGGCTGGCGGCCTTCGTTTTGTCAGCACGGCTCAACTCCTCCGAAGCCGTAGCCGGCATCGGCTACGAACTTACGGTGATTTCCGCCGTGGTCATCGGCGGTACCTCGCTATTCGGCGGCATCGGCTCGGTCGGCGGCACGGTGGTGGGCGCAGCGCTGATCGGCGTGCTGCAAAACGGGCTGCAGTTCAACAATGTCTCGTCCTACACACAAAGCATCGTCATCGGCCTGATCCTGATCCTGGCCGTGGCCTTCGATCGTTGGCTGAAGTCGCGGGTAAGGCGGTAAGGGATCGGCCATGGTTCAGATCAGGGCGATGACAGAGAACGATGTAGCGTCGGTATCGCGGCTGCTGGGAGAGTCTTGGCGGCGCACCTATTCGGCGATCCTCGGACCCGAGACCACTGCACGCCTCTCGGACGACAAGCATGCGCCCGAGCGGCTGGCCGAGGAACTTGGGGACGACAACAAGATGTCGTTCGTGGCCGAACGGCCGGACGGTTCGATCGCCGGCTACGCGATGGCGGCGATGGACGACCGTGGCGATGTCCTGCTCGACCGGCTGCACATCGACAAGACAGAGTTCGGCAGCGGGCTCGCCACCGACCTGCTGCACGCGGTGCTTGTCGCGCATGCCGGCATCCCCAGCATTGCGCTGGAAGTGATCGAGGGCAACGACCGGGCGATCGCCTTCTATCGCAAGCACGGTTTCGAAGTGGTCGAGCGCCACACGGCCGCGCACGGCGTTGGCGGCCACGCCTCGCTGATCATGCGCCGGCTGCTGTCGAGGGCGTAAGGGAAGGGAATAGGCCGTAGGGAATAGGGAATAAGGTGGCGCAGACCGATACCCTACGCCTACGGCCTACTGCGACGCCGCTTGCCGGCCGTCCTCGTCGTCCGGCATATCGAGAATTTCGATCAGCCGCGCCACCTTCGTTCCCGGCAAGGGGCGACCCTCGTTGACCAGCGCCTCGTCGGCACCGAGCCAAGCGAACGCCTCGCGCAGTTCTTCAAGGGTGGCGCCGGTCAGCGCGATGTCGGCTATGACCGCCTCGTCTACCGGCCCCAACACCGAAATGATGTCGTTGCGTGTCATGGTCACCTCCATGCTAAGTGCCGGCCGGTCGTCGAGATGACGCCGAGACCCGGCCATCCAGCCAACGGATTGCGAGAAAAAACCGCCGACAAAGCAGAATCTGGGTCTTCTTTTCGACTAAGCAAGGTGAACGCGCGCGCCTTTTGCCGTCAAGCAGCCGAGTGCGGATCGATGCTGTAGAGATGCACGGGATAGCCGGGACCGATGGCGTCGCGCACCCGGTCCGTCCAGGCGAGGAGCGCCGGATAACCCGACAGCGCAAAGCCACAGTCTTCGGCACGGTGGCCGTAGGCATAGACAGCAATGTCGGCGATGGTGAGCGTGTCGCCGACAAGGAAGGGCGTGTCGTTCAGGCTGCGCTCCAGCGCTGCCAGCGTGCGGGCGCCGGCTTCGCGCTTGGCCGGAACAATCGCCTGGTGGCGCTCCAGCCTTCCGGCCAGCGTCCAGAAGCGCAGGGAGCCGATGACCGGCTCGACATGGTACTGTTCGAAGAACAGCCATTGCATAATTTTGGCGCTGACATAGCGATCCGCCGGCAGCAAGGGCGTGCCTTCGGCGAGATAAATGAGGATCGCATTCGATTCGGCGATCGCACGGCCATCCTCGAGTTCGAGCACAGGAACGGCGCCGGCCGGGTTGAGCTTCAGGAAAGCGTCGGTGTGGCTCGCGCCCTCGAAAATCGACACCAGGCGGCTTTCATAGGGAATGTTGAGCAGGCCGAGCACGACCCTCGCCTTCCAACCGTTTTGCGACGGCAAATAATCATGAAGCGTGAGCATGGCTGTCCTTTCGCTGCGGTCGACGCCTGATTTGCACGGTGCCACGATACCAGCCACCCGAATCCTGCAATGTGTACGCGCGGAAACAGATAAACTATACGCATGAGAGCTTTATTGACTTCGCTGTATGTGCGATTTACCCGATAAACACTTGCGTCGGATAACTGCGCGGGCAAGCAATCAGTTTGCGTGTGAGAGGAATCGCAAGCATGAGCCTTTCGCGCCGAAGCGAGATCGCCGCCGAGGCCGTGGGGCCAACGATTGTCGCCGGCGAAATCCTGGTCGAGATCATGGCGACGGAACTGGGTTTCGGCTTCCTCGAGCCGCAATCGCTTGTCGGGCCATTCCCCAGCGGTGCGCCGGCGATCTTCATCGACCAGGTCGCCCGGCTGGGAGGCGGCGCCGGCATCATCGGCTGCGTCGGTCGCGACGATTTCGGCACGCTCAACCTGAACCGGCTGGAGCGCGACGGCGTCGACGTCTCCGCCGTCGATATCAGCGACCGCTTCCCGACGGGATGCGCCTTCGTGCGCTACCGGCCCGATGGTATCAGGGACTTCGTCTACAACATCGCCGAATCCGCCGCCGGGCAGATCCACCTGACCACTGCTGCGCGCCTGCTGGCGGACAGGGCCGGCCATCTGCATATCATGGGATCGACGCTGTCGGTGGCAGGGCTGAAGGAGATCGTCAGCTACGCAGTGCAGGCGGTTCGTGCCCGCGGCGGCTCGACCTCATTCGACCCGAATGTGCGCAAGGAGCTGATCGACGGCTCCGACGGCGCACTGTTTTCCGCCCTCATCGACGATGCCGACCTGCTGCTGCCGTCCGGCGACGAATTGCTCGCTACGGCGGGCGTCGATGACGAGCATCAGGCGGTGGCGGCGCTGTTTGCCAGGGGCGTCGGCGAGATCGTGCTGAAGCGCGGTGCTGACGGCTCTTCCTGGTTCGGCGCCGACGGCGCCAGGATCGACTGCGCCGGTTTTCAAGTCGAGGAAGTCGACCCGACGGGCGCCGGCGACTGCTTTGGCGCCACCTACCTGACTTGCCGCCGCCAGGGGATGGAGCCCGGCAAGGCGCTGCTTTATGCCAATGCCGCCGGCGCCCGCAACATCACCCGGCGCGGCCCGATGGAAGGCACCGCCGGCTTCGATGCGCTTGACCAATTCATCAAGGGAACAGCGAGACGGACATGAGCGCCAACCCGCTTGCAGGCCTCGCCAGCGCGCGCAAAAACGCCTCGCCCTACGGCATCACCTCGATCTGCTCCGCGCATCCGCTGGTGATCCAGACGGCGATCAGGCGCGCCGTTGCCGACAGGGAGAAAAACCTGCTGATTGAGGCAACCTGCAATCAGGTCAACCAGTTCGGCGGCTATACCGGAATGACCCCGGCGCTGTTCGTCGCCTTCGTGCTGGAGATCGCCTGCCGCGAGGGGCTGGAAGCCTCGCGCATCATCTTCGGCGGCGACCATCTGGGACCGAACCCGTGGCGCGCAGAGCCGGCGGCGCAGGCGATGGACAAGGCCGAGGCCATGGTCGGCGCCTATATCGCGGCCGGCTTCACCAAGATCCATCTCGACGCATCGATGGGCTGCGCCGGCGAGCCGGCGGCGCTTGACGACGAGACCATCGCCACCCGGGCGGCGCGGCTGGCAAAGGCGGCCGAAACGGGCGCGCACGCCGCAGGCAGCACCTTGCCGGTCTACATCATCGGCACCGAAGTCCCCGCCCCCGGCGGAGTCGACCATGCGATCAGCGAGTTGAAGCCGACTGAGGCGGCGGCGGCGCGGCGCACGATCGAGGTTCACCGGGAGATCTTTGCCCGCGAAGGCCTGTCCGAGGCCTTCGGCCGCGTCATCGCCGTGGTCGTGCAGCCGGGCGTGGAATTCGGCAGCCAGAACGTCGTCGCCTACGCGCCCGAGAAATCCAAGGGCCTGACCGGCTTGCTCGATGAGCAGCCGTCGCTCGTCTACGAGGCGCATTCGACCGACTACCAGAGCCGTGCGGCTTTGACCGCGCTGGTCGCAAACGGCTTTCCTATCCTCAAGGTCGGCCCCGGCCTGACCTTCGCCTTGCGCGAGGCGCTTTACGGGCTCGACCTGATCGCCTCCGAAATGGCCAGGGACTATGGCGACCGGTCGCTCGCCCGGACCATGGAAAGCGCGATGCTGGCAGCCCCCGGCCATTGGCACAGCCACTATCATGGCAATGAAGCAGAGCTCTATGTGCAGCGGCATTACAGCTACAGCGACCGCATCCGCTATTATTGGAGCAACCCCACCGCTGTCGCGGCCGTCGAGCGCCTGCGCAAGGCGCTGGACGACGTTGCCATTCCCGAAACGCTGATGCGGCAATGCCTGCCGGCGCTGCCGGCCGAACTCGGGCCGGCGGGCAATCCCGAGGCTATCCTTCTCGAAGCTGTCGATCAGGTGCTGGCCGACTATGACGCGGCCTGCCGTGGGACCTGAGTGCATTGCGCCGGGTTGATCTTTGCCTCAGCCCAGTGTCTCTGACGTTTCCATGAAACCAGCCATGTTCTTTCTCCTGTTCGCGGCCTCCCTGCTGGCGTCGCCGGCACGCGCCGACTGGAAGCCGGTCGAAAAGGTCGAGACCTACGCCATCGCAGGGCGGACCGGCCCGGAACTCTATGCCGCGATCGGCGAAGCCGGCCCCTTGCTCGGCAAGGGTCGGGTCATTGCGCACACCAATTTCAAGCTGACCTGGACCAGGGACTACAGGCCGAAAGGCGACGCCTGCGTGCTCAAATCGGCGCGCCCGAAACTGATCATCACCTACACCTTGCCGAAGCCGGCCGAACCGTTGCCGGCTTCCGTCCAGAAGAACTGGACGGTGTTCATCGCCGGGCTCGCCGCCCACGAGAGAGTGCATGGCGCAGCCATCGCCGAGATGGTGCGCAAGATCGAGGCGGTGAGCGTCGGCCTGACCGTTACTGATGACCCCGCCTGCAGCAAGATCAGAACCGAGCTGACGAGGCAACTCGCCCAGATCTCGCTGGCTCAGCGGCAGGCGAGCCGCGACTTCGACCGGGTCGAATTCGGCCCCGGCGGAAACCTGCAGAAGCTGGTGCTGGCTTTTGTGAATGGGGGGTAGTTTGCCGGCGAACCGGTCATTGCGCCGGGTGTTTCGAACGACAAGAAAACCGTCCGCATGGCCGCTTTACAGGCAGGCTTGGTAGCGCTACCGTCTGATCGTCGCGCGACCTGTTGGGGGAATGGGAGACGGTCGCGAGGCGGGAGAGGAGCGGTTTCCTTCGGGGCGTCGCAAGAAGCATTCGGGAGGAGATCGATGGCGTCTGTCGCGATCGGCGACGTTTACAAATCGTTCGGGACCGTCGAGGTCCTGCACGGCGTCAGTGTGGATATCGACGACGGCGAATTCGTCACGCTGGTCGGCCCGTCGGGTTGCGGAAAATCGACCCTTCTCAGGATGATCGCCGGCCTGGAAAAGATTTCTCGGGGCGAGATCGCGATCGGGGATCGGGTCGTTAACAACGTTGCGCCGAAAGAGCGCGACGTTGCCATGGTGTTCCAGAACTACGCGCTCTACCCGCACATGACGGTCGCGGAGAACATGGCGTTCTCGCTCATGCTCAAAGGTGTTTCGAAGGCCGATTGCGCTACCAGCATTCAGCGCGCCGCCGAAATCCTCGGGCTGGTGCCATTGCTGACGCGATATCCGCGCCAGCTTTCCGGCGGCCAGCGCCAGCGCGTCGCCATGGGCCGGGCGATCGTGCGCGATCCACAGGTTTTCCTGTTCGACGAACCGCTCTCCAATCTCGACGCCAAGCTCAGGGTGCAGATGCGCGCCGAGATCAAGGAACTGCACCAGCGGCTCAAGACGACCACAGTCTATGTCACCCACGACCAGATCGAGGCCATGACCATGGCGGACAAGATCGTCGTCATGCATGACGGCATCGTCGAACAGATCGGACCGCCGCTGGAGCTCTACGACAGGCCAAACAATCTCTTCGTCGCCAGTTTCATCGGCTCGCCCGCCATGAACCTGATCAAGGGCGAGATCGTCACCGACGGGTCTCCGTCCTTTCGCGGCGCCGGGGGAATTTCCGTGCCGCTGGCCGGCGCGCCGGCCGTTGGCAACGGTCATCCGGTGGTGCTGGGAATACGGCCCGAGCATTTGCGGCTATCGTCAGACCAAGGCATTCCAGTCACCGTCGCGGTGGTCGAGCCGACCGGGTCGGAAGTGCAGATCATCGGCCGCACCGCCGGCGGCGACGAGATCGTCGCCAATTTCCGCGAACGCCATGCCTTCACACCGGGCGAAACCATACGGCTCACTGCCGCGCCTGGCCTGATTCATCTCTTTGACGGCAAGACCGGAACACGATTTGAAACGCGTAACGGATGGTAAGGACCGCATAGCAAGGAAGATAAACCGGAGGAGACGACCATGAAATTCACGAGACGCGATGTAATCCGCACGACCGCAGGTGCCGCGGCGGGAGCTCTGGGAAGCCGGTTCGTCGGCTCGCCGGCTTTTGCCCAGGAGGGCTTGAAATACAAGCCCGAGGAAGGCGCAAAGCTGCGGCTGCTGCGCTGGTCGCCCTTCGTCAAGGGCGATGAGGATCAATGGCTGGCCAACACCAAGCGCTTCACCGAGGCGACAGGTGTCGAGGTTCGTGTCGACAAGGAAAGCTGGGAGGACATTCGCCCCAAGGCAGCGGTCGCCGCCAATGTCGGTTCCGGCCCGGACCTGATGTTCGTCTGGTTCGACGACCCGCATCAATATCCCGACAAGCTGCACGACGTGACCGAGCTCGGCGAGTATCTGGGCTCGAAATATGGCGGCTGGCACGACGGACCAAAGCAATATGCGACGCGGGACGGCAAGTTCGTCGGCCTGCCGCTGGCCACGATCGGCAATGCCATCGTCTATCGCGAAAGCTGGGTGAAGGAGGCCGGCTTCTCCGAATTTCCGAAGGATACGGCAGGCTTCCTCGAGCTTTGCAAGGCGTTGCAGGCGAAGGGACATCCGGCCGGCTTCACGCACGGCCACGGCGTCGGCGACGGCAACAATTACGCGCACTGGCTGCTGTGGAGCCATGGCGGCCAGATGGTCGACGAGAGCGGCAAGGTGGCGATCAACAGCCCCGAGACGCTAAAGGCGATCGGATACGCGCAGGAACTCTACAAGACCTTCATTCCCGGGACCGAAAGCTGGCTCGACGTCAATAACAACCGCGCCTTCCTGGCCGGCGAACTCGGCGTCATCGCCAACGGCATTTCCGCCTACAATACGGCCAAGATCAACAAGGACAACGATCCGAAGCTGGCTGAGATCGCCAAGGACATCCGCACCACCAACCTGCCGATCGGTCCCGTCGGGAAATCGGTCGAACTGTTCCAGGTGACCACCGCCGTCATCTTCAACTACACGCCCCACCCCAATGCGGCCAAGGCCTATCTGCAGTTCATGTTCGAGGATCCGCAGATGACCGACTGGATCACCTCCTCGGCGGGCTATTGCTGCCAGACGCTGAAGGCCTTCGACAACAATCCGGTGTGGACGGCCGACCCGAACAATGCCGCCTATGCCAAGGCCTCGGCGACGCTGCGCCCCAACGGCTATGCCGGGCCGCTCGGCTATGCCTCGGCGGCGACCATGGCCGACTATGTCCTGGTCGACATGTTTGCCAAGGCGGTGACCGGCCAGGCGACGCCGCAGGAGGCGATGGAGGAGGCGGAGAAGCGCGCCAACCGCTACTACCGCGTTTGATCACGGCACCGCCGGGCGCGTCTAGTGCGCTGCCCGGCCCGTCGCACAATCCCATGGCGGCCGTTGACGCCGTGACCTGATTCCCCGATGAGGAGCCCTCCATGGCCGTGCCGTCCGTTGCCGCCCAGCCGCGTCCGTCGATGCTTTCGCGGATCTCCGAAAGCCGCAACGCGCTGGGCTTCGGCTTCATGCTGCCGGCGGCGGCGCTGCTGCTGGTCTTCCTGACCTATCCGCTCGGGCTGGGCGTCTGGCTCGGTTTCACCGATGCCCGGATCGGCCGCCCCGGCATCTTCATCGGCGTCGAGAATTATCAGTACCTTTGGAATGACAACGTCTTCTGGCTCTCCGTCTTCAACACGCTGCTCTACACGGTCAGCGCCTCGATCCTGAAGTTCGTGCTCGGCCTGTGGCTGGCGCTCATCCTCAATGAAAACCTGCCGTTCAAATCGTTCTTCCGCGCGATAGTCCTGCTGCCCTGGGTGGTGCCCACTGTACTGTCAGCCATCGCCTTCTGGTGGATCTACGATTCGCAGTTCTCCATCCTGTCCTGGGCGCTGCAGCAAATGGGCCTGATCGACCACCGCATCAATTTCCTCGGCGATCCGGAGAATGCGCGCGCTTCGGTTATCGCCGCCAACGTCTGGCGCGGCATTCCTTTCGTCGCCATCACGCTGCTCGCCGGCCTGCAGACCATTCCGCAGTCGCTCTACGAGGCGGCCACGCTCGACGGCGCCAGTCGCTGGCAGTTGTTTCGTTATGTGACTCTGCCGCTGCTGACGCCGATCATCGCCATCACCATGACCTTCTCGGTGCTGTTCACTTTCACCGATTTCCAGCTGATCTACGTGCTGACCCGGGGCGGACCGGTGAATGCCACGCATCTGATGGCGACATTGTCTTTCCAGCGCGGCATTTCCGGCGGCCAGCTTGGCGAGGGCGCGGCCATCGCGGTGGCCATGATCCCGTTCCTGCTGGCGGCGATCCTGTTCAGCTATTTCGGCCTGCAACGCCGCAAATGGCAACAAGGCGGCGGAGACTGACATGGTCAAGACGGCCGCGACAAGGAAGGCGAAACGTGGGGATATCGACGAAGGCGGCATGGGCTACCTGCAGAGCCTGCCGCGCCGCGTGGTGACGGTCTATCTGCCGCTGCTGGTGTTCGTCTTCGTGCTGTTGTTTCCGTTTTACTGGATGACGATCACGGCGGTTAAGCCCAATTTCGAGATGACCGACTATGCGCAGTTCAATCCGTTCTGGGTGGTGCATCCGACATTGGAGCATATCCGCTATCTCCTGTTCGAGACCTCCTATCCGGGCTGGCTGCTCAACACGATCATCATCTCGACCGCCGCTACTTTCCTGTCGCTGCTGGCGTCTGTGTTCGCCGCCTATGCGATCGAGCGGCTGCGGTTTTCCGGGGCGCGGCAGGTCGGCCTCGGCATCTTCCTCGCCTATCTGGTGCCGCCCTCGATCCTGTTCATTCCGCTGTCGGTAATGGTGTTCAACCTCGGGCTCTACGACACGCCCTTCGCGCTCATCCTTACCTATCCAACCTTCCTGGTGCCGTTCTGCACGTGGCTGTTGATGGGTTACTTCCGCTCCATCCCGTTCGAACTGGAAGAATGCGCGCTGATAGACGGAGCGAGCCGGTGGCAGATCCTCACCAAAATCGTGCTGCCGCTCTCGGTGCCGGGCCTGATCTCCGCCGGCATATTCGCCTTCACCCTGTCATGGAACGAGTTCATCTACGCGCTGACATTCATCCAGTCCTCGGAAAACAAGACCGTGCCGGTGGGTGTGCTGACCGAGTTGGTGCGCTCCGACGTCTACGAATGGGGGGCGCTGATGGCGGGAGCGCTGATCGGCTCGCTTCCGGTGGTGGTGCTCTATTCGTTCTTCGTCGAGCACTATGTCTCGTCGATGACCGGCGCGGTGAAGGAGTGACGCGCCGGCTCACGCAAGGCGACCGGCGCGGTCAGATCGCGCCGATGATGCCGCCGTCGACGCGGATGTTCTGGCCGGTGATGTAGCCCGCACCTTCGGAAGCGAGGAAGGCGATGGTCGCGGCGATCTCCTCCGACGTGCCGTAGCGCTGCATCGGCACGCTGTCGCGGCGCTCCTCGGTGGCCGGCAGGCTGTCGATCCAGCCGGGCAGCACATTGTTCATGCGCACATTGTCGGCGGCGTAGGTGTTGGCGAAGATCTTGGTGTAGGCGGCAAGCCCGGCGCGGAACACGGCGGATGTCGGGAACATCGGGCTCGGCTCGACCACCCAGGCGGTCGAGATGTTGATGATGGCGCCAGCCCTCTGCTTGACCATCTGCGGCGCCACGATGCGCACCGGCCGGATGACGTTCATCAGATAGACGTCGAGACCGGTGTGCCACTGCTCGTCGGTGATTTCGAGGATCGGCGCGCGTGGCCCGTGGCCGCCGCTGTTGACCAGCACGTCGATGCGGCCGAAGCGCTCGAGCGTCAGATCGGCGAGCCGCTGCAGATCGTCATTCGACTGGTTGGAGCCGGTGACGCCGAGGCCGCCAAGCTCCTTGGCCAGAGCCTCGCCCTTACCGGAGGACGACAGGATCGCGACCTTGAACCCGTCCGCCGCCAGCCGCTTGGCCGCCGCCGCGCCCATACCGCTGCCACCCGCGACGACGACTGCTACTTTTTCTACACTCATCTCGATTTTCCTTCGCACGGGCTGGCGGGACTCTGAAGCACATGTTTCCGACCTTCGAGCAATGCTATAAACGGTTTTGCCATCTGGTTCGAACCAGAAAGCCTGAAATCAAGCTGTAGAAAAACTCCTGCATGCCTGAAGCCTTCCTGAGCCTGCCACCATTGAATGCGCTGCGTGCCTTCGAAGCCGCCGCGCGTCATCTCAACTTCCGCATCGCCGCCGAAGAGCTGAACGTGACGCAAGGGGCGGTGGCGCAGCATATACGCGGGCTGGAGGCCGATCTCGGCACAAAACTCTTCGACCGGCTGCCGCGCGGCCTGGCGCTGACCGATGAGGGCCGCGCCTATATGCCCAACATCCGCCGCGCCTTCGAGCTGATCTCGGAGGCCACCTTGCTGCTGCGGCCCGAACCGGCGCGGCTGACGATCAGCGTCACGCCGAGCTTTGCCACCAAATGGCTGATCCCCAAACTGCCGGAGTTCGTCGCGCACAACCCGCTGGTCGATTTGCGAATCCTGGCCAGCGAAAGCCTGTCGAGTTTTCAGGCCGATGGCGTCGACATTGCGGTCAGGCAAGGCCGCCTGCCCTCCGGCGCCGGCCTGATGGTGGATCTTTTGTTTCCACAGCAGATCATCGCCATCTGCAGCCCTGCCCTGCTGCCGACCGGCGCGAACGAGATCGCGGCGGCCGATATCCAGCATCACGTCCTGCTGCACGACGCGCACAATCTGTGGCCGGAATTCATGGAGAGAGTACTCGGCCTGAGGATGGCCACCGAGGCCAAACGCATGCGCTTCAACCAGACAGGCCTCGCGATCGACGCCGCCATTGCCGGCCAGGGCATCGCGCTGGCCAGCCGGTTTCTCGTATCCGCCGACATTGCCGCCGGCCGGCTGGTGCAGCCGATCAACGCGGAGATGCGTGGGACGCACGATTTCTATGTCGTGATGCCGCGCAAGCAACGGCACCCAGAACCGACGCAAGCCGTGCGGCGATGGCTGCTGGATGAGGGCGATGCGGCGCGGCTGTCATGGATAGCCGATCTCCCCTTTTACCGCCGCCGCGCAATGTCGGCCGCCACCGCCTTCGCCTCCCTGCCGATTTCTCGTAGCAGACCGGTGACCGGATTGTAGAAGCCGACGAGGTAGAGGCCGAGTTGAGAGGCGCGGGCGTTGACGCCACTGCGCTCCGGCTGCAATTCCACGGGCAGAAACTTTTCGTAGCCCGGGCGATAGCCGGTGGCGAGGATGACGGCGTCGAAATTTTCCTGCCTGCCGTCGGTGAACGCAGCGCCGCGCTCGGTGAAGCCCGCTATGTCGGGTGCGATCTTGATGGCGCCTTTGGTGATGGCGTCGACCGTGCCGACGTCGATGACCGGGATGCGGCCGACTTCGTCGATCTGCTGCAGGATGCCCTGCTTCGGCCTGACGATGCCGTATTTCTCGAGCTTGCCCAGCGCGAAATCGAGGATGATCGGGAACATCCAGTCGTTCAGCGCCTGCGGCATCGGCCGGCTGGCGATGCCGACCATCTGGATCGGCACGCCGAACAGCTGGCGCGGCACGATGTGGACGCCCTTGCGCACCGAAATGGTCGGACGCGCGCCACTTTCCGCCAAGTCGAGCGCGATCTCGGCGCCGGTGTTGCCCATGCCGACGATCAGCACGGAGCGGCCGGCAAAGGGCGCCGCTTGCGTATAGTCGGCGCTGTGCAGCACCTCGCCCTTGAAAGCCTCGATAGCAGGGAGCCGGGGGACGATCGGCTCGGCATTGTTACCGCTGGCGATGACGACATGGCGCGCCTTGATGTTGTCCGATCCTGTCTCGACCAGAAAACCGCCGTCCCCGAGGCGAATGGCTTTCACCGTCACGCCGAAGCGCGGGCGCAGATCGAATTTTTCCGCGTAGTCGTCGAGATAGCGGACCACCATTTCGCGCGGCACGTAGCGCGGATAATTTTTGGGAAAGGGCAGGAACGGCAGCGACGAGAACGACTTGACCGTATGCAGATGCAGCCGCCGATAGTGCCGCCGCCAGGCGGGCGCGATCTCCTGCGATTTTTCGAGCAGGATGAAATCCACTCCTGCCCGCTTCAGGCAGGCACCGACCGCAAGGCCGGCGGGCCCGGCGCCGACAATAACGACAGTGGTGTCCAAGCGATTCTCCTCCCGCTAGCTCCTTAGGCTACGCGTAGAAGCGCAGGCGGGACAAGGCGCGCCTCACCTTCTCCCCTTGTTGGAGAAGGTGGATCGGCGCGCTAGCGCCGAGACGCCTTCGCATCGCGGCGCGCACGCTGCGCATCCTGTCCGGTCTCGGCTCACCCCCGGTGACGAATGTCTATCCCGGCAATCGCCCATGCTGTCGGACGGGCTGCCTGTCGCCGGCCGCACCGCGGTCGAAGAGCTCTACGTGCATGGCGGCATGGGCCAATCGGCATGCATGCCGCCCCCGCCATCGCGCGCTGGCTGGAAGAGGCCGTGGTTCGGGCGATGGCAATCCGAAGCAGACATGGCTCCGGCCACAGCGATTTGCGGGATGGGAAGGGTGAGGCTGCGCGACGTCGTGTCGATGTAGCCCGCCATCGGCCCGAAGGGAGGGCTGGCGTTGCTCCCTAGCCGATATGCTCGGCGCGCAGCTTCTTCTTTATCTGCTCCAGGCCTGCCTCGCCGCCCGTCGCCAATTCATCGGCGATCCTTGCCAGCTTGTCATCGGCGGTGCGGTATTTGCTGCCCCAGGCGCCGAGCGTCGCCAGCACCGGCAACAGGTCGATGCCCGCCTCGGTCAGCTTATAGATCGCCTTGAGCTTGTGCGTGGGGTCGTCGCTTCTGGTGACAATGCCCTCATCCTGCAAGGTCTGCAGCCGCTCGGCCAGCGTGCGCGACGAGATGCCTTCGCCTGATAGCAGAAACTCCCGGAAGTGCCTTTTTCCCGCGAAAATCATGTCGCGGATGATCAGCAGCGTCCAGCGGTCACCGAGCAATTCGAGCGACAGGCTGATGGGGCAGCCGGATCTTTCCCTGGTCGACATTCTCAATGCTTCCATTTCTAAATCACTTTACTATTGACATCATTTTTCTCTCATGTCAATGGTTCCGAAAGTAAAGCGATCACCAACGCCGCCTGACCTGGCGCTGGTGACACCAGAGCTCAATCAGGAGAACGACGATGAGAAAACTGATCCTGCAGATGCAGATGTCGGTCGACGGTTTTGTCGGCGCGGCCGGCGATGAGCACTGGCAGCTCTGGGAATGGGGCGCCAACTGCCCGTGGGACGACGACTTGAAGCAGGATTTCAACGCGGTGTTCGCCGGCATCGATACCATTCTGCTCAGCCGCAAGATGGCCGAAGAAGGCTATCTAACCCATTGGGGCAATGCGGCAAAAAACTATCCGCGCGATCCCTTCTACGCCTTTGCGCAGCGCATCGTCGAGGCGCGCAAGGTGGTGCTGAGCGACAAGCTCGCGGCATCGCGGTGGGAGCGCACGACGCTTGCCAGCGGCGACCTGCCGCGCGAGGTCAAGGCGCTGAAAGCTGAAGGTGAAGGCGACATGGCGGTATTCGGCGGCGCCGGCTTTGCCTCGGCCCTGATTGCAGCGGGACTGGTCGATGAGTTCCAGCTGTTCATCAATCCGGCCGCGCTGGGCGACGGCGAGCGGATTTTCGACTGTGGCGGCTTCCTGAAATTGCGCCTGCTCGGCTCTAAAGCCTATGCCTGCGGAATGGTGGTGAACCGCTACGCGCCGGCAATGTGAAGTAGTTCAGCGATTGAATCCGTGGACCGCTTCAACTCTTTGTTTTTACGAGAACTCCGGACGGATCACCGCAACCCGCTCCTCGTGAACCTGCGCTAGAAATTGATCTCGACCGAAGCGGCACTTCGCTTTGCCGGCCCGTGAAACACCGCCTCGATGTTGTTGCCGTCGGCGTCGAGCAGGAAGGCGGCGTAGTAGCCGGGGTGGTAGGGCCGCTCACCCGGCGCGCCATTGTCGGCGCCGCCGGCATCGAGGCCGGCCTTGTAGAACGCATCGACCATGGCCTTGTCCCTGGCCTGGAGGGCCAGATGATGGCGCCCGGTCAGCTGTCCCCTCGCCGCCCGGCTGTCGAGGCTTGAGATGAACAGCTCGTCGGCCCAGAAATAGTCCTCGGCCTCGCCGCCGATCGGAATGCCGAGCACCTTGAAGACGGCTTCATAGAAGCGCCGGCTCGCCTTGAGGTCCCTGACCACCAGCTGGACGTGGTCGATGAGGCGGCCGCGATGCAGTTCCATGAGCGATATCTCCCGTCGCGAGACCACAAAGCTAGTGCCGCGGAGCGGCTCGTCAATTCGGCAGTCTATCTTGTCGGCGCGCTTGGCAGCCTTACACCCCTGCTTTTGTCATATCCGGATGGACTTCCACGCAGACCGGATAAAAAATGCAACCGGATTGTCGGATTCGAAATCCCGCCAACGTCCTTCGGACGCAAGCGGCGCAACGGAGCTGGAGCGAGTGGCGCCGCATCGAAACCGATCTCGGGAGAAGAGCATGAACAGTTCCTACCGTTGGGTGATCGTCGCGTGCGGCGCGCTGATGACCTGTGTGGCGCTCGGCGCGATGTTTTCGCTGGCGATCTTTCTCGAGCCGATGGCGCTCGACACCAACTGGTCGCGAACCGGCATTTCCAGCGCCATGACGCTGAATTTCTTGGTGATGGGTGCAGGCGGTTTCGCCTGGGGCGCCATCTATGACCGTGTCGGCGCCCGCCCGGTGGTTTTTGCCGGCGCGGTGCTGCTCGGCCTGTCGCTGGTGGTGGCGAGCCGAGCCCAATCGCTGCTGGTCTTCCAGCTGAGCTATGGCGTCATCGTCGGGCTGGCGGCCAGCGCCTTCTTCGCGCCGATGATCGCGCTGACCACCGCCTGGTTCGAGACCCATCGCAGCCTGGCCGTGTCGCTGGTCTCGGCCGGCATGGGCGTGGCGCCGATGACCATTTCGCCCTTCGCGCGCTGGCTGATCACGGCCTATGACTGGCGTACCGCCATGTTCGACATCGGGATCATGGCCTGGGTGCTGTTGCTGCCGGCCGTCTTCCTGGTGCGCCAGCCGTCGGCGGCGGTCGCGGCAGCGGATGGCAGCGCGCCCGCGCCTGCCGCGGCCCCCGGCATGTCAGTCGGCCAGGCGCTGCGCTCGCCGCAATTCCTGGTGCTGGGCATGACCTTCTTCGCCTGTTGCGCGGCGCATTCGGGGCCGATCTTCCACATGGTGAGCTATGCCATGTCGTGCGGCGTGGCGCCGATGGCAGCCGTGTCGATCTACAGCGTCGAGGGCCTTGCCGGCCTTGGCGGGCGCGTGCTCTACGGCGTGCTCGGCGACAGGTTGGGCGCCAAGCCGGTGCTGATCGTGGGCCTCGCCATCCAGGCGGTGGTGATCGCCGCCTATCTCGCCGTCGGCAATCTCGAGCAGTTCTATCTCCTGGCGATCATCTTCGGCGCCACATATGGCGGCGTCATGCCGCTCTATGCGGTTCTGGCGCGCGACTATTTCGGGCCACGCATCATCGGCACGATACTTGGCGCCGCGACCCTGTTGTCCAGCCTCGGCATGTCGTTCGGCCCGCTCGCCGGCGGCATGATCTTCGACGCCTATGCCAGCTATTCCTGGCTGTTCATCGGCTCGGCGCTGATCGGCCTCGGTGCTGCCGGCATCGCCATCGCCTTCCCGCCGCAGCCCGGCCGAGAGAGGCTGCAGGCGGCATGAGCGAAATTTCCCCTCGAGGGGAAATACTCATCACCCTGTCCCCGTTCCCGAGCGCAGCTCTTCCCTGCCCTCGTCGTCGCGGCTGAGCCTGGCGTCCGAGATCAGCACCACCGGGCATTGGCAGCGCTGCAGCACGCCGGTGGTCGTCTCGCCGAAGAAGAGTTCCTCGCCAGGGCGCCGCGCCACGCCCATGACGATCAGCGCCGCCCCCCTGCCGGCCTGGCGGGCAATGGCATCGGCGGCGGCGGCCCGGCTGCGGATGGCCGTCTCGATCTCGACGCCATAGCGGTCGGCTAGTGCGACGGTATCCTTCAGCACCGCCTCCCTGCGGCGATGCGAGACAGTGTCGCGCGGTTCGTCGCGGCCGACGCGCGCGACATAAAGTATCTTGACCCGCGCACCCGTGACCGCTGCAATCGCCAGCGCCATTTCGGCACCCCGGCGGGCGATCGCGGTGCCGTTGACCGGAACCAGAATCTTCCCGCCTTCAGGTCCTAGCCTTGGCATCTGGCGGCCGGCGCCGGTCGCCTTCAGCACCAGGCATAGCGGGCCCTCGAAGGCGCCGGCGATCTCGTTGATGCGGCGGGCAAACCCACCTTTCGACGTGACCGCGCGGCCGAGCCCGATCAGCAGCAGCCCATAGCCTTTGCGCGCCTCCTTGGCAACCGTTTCGGCCGAAAGCTCGGCCTCGTGGCGCCGCGTGACAGGCGCCGCGCCGGCCAGCTCCTCGTCCGAACTCCTGGCGGCCTCGCGGCTGTCCTCGGCACCCTTTTCGATCGGCTCGAGCTTCGCATCCGTGCCGGGCTCGGCCTCCTCCCCCTCGCCTCGGGCATGCAGCACCGTCGTCGGCCTGCCGGCGCCCACGACTCCTGCGAGGTAAGCAGCAAAGCGGCCGACAACGCCCTCATCGGTCACCACCAGCAGTCGTTCCAGATTGGCGATGAAGCCGCGTTGGTCGATCTCCTCGCGCTCCAGACGCTTCTTCTCGTTCTCGCCCATCGGCAAGCGGCCGAGTGCCCAACGCAAGGTCGGCGGCATGGCGAGCGTGGTGATGACGGCCATGGTCACGATCATGGTGAAAAGATTGTGCGACAGAACGCCGATCGACAGGCCAATAGAGGCGACGATGACTTCGGTCGAGCCGCGCGCGTTCATGCCGCAACCGACGGCGATGCCTTCCTTGCGGCTCATGCCGGCAAGCTCGGCGCCGATGAAGGCGCCGGCGAATTTGCCGAAGCTGGCGATCAGCACCAAAGCGGCCGTGAGTAGCGCAAGCTCGTGGTCGACAAGCACTGTGAGATCCGCCGAAAGGCCGGCGACGCCGAAGAAAACCGGCATGAACAGCGCCATGATGACGCCGCGCAATTGCCCTTCGATATGACGCGACAGGATCGGCGATTCCCCAACCAGTATGCCGGCGACGAAGGCGCCGAGCACGGTGTGGACGCCGATCAGATCGGTGATCAGCGCCATTGCGCCCATGATGGCGAGAATGACGGTGACGACGGCGTATTCGCTGCGGAACGTATCGTTGGTCCAGCGGATGGCGTCGAAGACGATGCGGCGGCCAATCGTGAAGGAAAACCCCATGAAGGCGGCGACGCCGACAATGGTGAAGGCAAGGCTGCCGAGCTCGATGCGCCCCTTGGTGGCGATGCCGATGGTGATGGCGATGATCACCCAGCCGATCGTGTCCTCGATGATGGCCGACGAGACGATGGTCTGACCGAGATCGCGGCGCATGAAGTTCATCTCGCGCACCACCATGGCGACGATCTTGACCGAGGAGATCGACAGCGCCGTGCCGAGGAAGAGACCGGCGACAATGCGCTCGGTTCCGTCGGCCAGCAGCGAGGCCGGCATGAACTGCGCGGCGGTGAAGCCGAGCGCGAAAGGCACGGCGACGCCCGCGGCGGAGATGGAAAAGCACGCACGGCCGACCCTGCGCACCAGCCGCAGATCCGTCTCCATCCCGGTGAGCAACAGAAGCATCAACACGCCGAGCTGGGCGATGGCGCTGATCATGCTCTTTTGGGTGGCGTCGCCTGAAAAGATCACGCGTTCTGCTTCCGGCAATAGCCAGCCGAGCAGCGATGGCCCGAGCAGGATGCCGCCGATGAGCTGACCCATCACCGCCGGCTGGCCGAGACGCTCCAGCAACTCGCCGATGCCGCGGCCGACGAGAAGCAGAAGGAGGATTTCGAGAACGAAAATGCCCTCGCTGGACATGCCGGTCTTTTCGGCTGCCAACGATGCGGCCGGCATGAATGCCAAAGCTGCCACGGCAAGCGCGACCGACCGGCGCCGGTTGACCACGAAGGACATGCACCCCCTCATTGTGCCCGGTATAACGTTTGCGGGCGAGATCGGTTGCACGCCACGCTCCCTTGGCGCGCCGCAGGTTCCTCCTTACCTGAATCGCATAACGGGCCTATCTGACTGCGGATAAACCGCCGAGACCCGGGCCGGCGACGGAACATTTTCAACCGATTGCGCGTTGCGCAGATGGGGATGACCGGCGTCGTTTCGGCCGGCCATGGCGTTGGGAGGCGCGTGGCAAGGGATGTCCCAGGTCAAGACCGTGAAAACCGACGAAGCGGCTGCAGCGCCGCGGGCCTCTGATGCGTTCGCGCTGAAGCTCACCTCATCGGAATTCGTGGCCACCATGTCGCATTTCCACCGCGCCGAAATCGCCCGCATGGCCGGCTGGCGCGACCGGCTGGACCGTACCAGCAACTGGGCGATTACTGTCGTCGCCGCCATGCTCTCAGTCTCACTCTCGACGCCCAGCGCCCATCACGGGGTGCTGCTCTTTGCCATGCTGCTGACCACGCTGCTGCTATGGATCGAGGCGCGGCGCTATCGTTTCTTCGATGTCTACCGGGCCAGGGTGCGCCAGTTCGAGCGCTATTATTTCGCGCAGATCTTCTCGCCGCAGCCCGACTACGCCTCCAACTGGCTGGCCATCGTCGGCGAAGGCCTGCGTTCGCCGCGCTTCCTGATCTCGCAACGCGGCGTTGGTGCGCCGGCTGCGCCGCAACTACATTTTCATGTACACGATCCTGATGCTGGCGTGGGTGCTGAAGATCACGACGCCCAGTCTGCAGCGCGAAGGGTCGCCGATAGGCTTGGGCGCGTCATTTCTCGACGCCGCGCGCGTGGCGCAGCTCGGCCCGGTTCCAGGCATCTATGTCGTGTGCATGGTCGGGCTGTTCTATGTCGGCCTACTCGCAGCCGCTTTCCTCATCTCAAGCGACGAGGGCGAGCTTTCGCATGGCACCGTGCATGTCTGAGAGCGGCCTCGAAAAGCGCAATCTGCCGCGGTGATCTTCAGCAGACATTGTCGACCATCAGAGCGGTCGCTTCCGACCGGCTTGCGGCTTCCTCAACCGGAAGCCGTGCGCGATGGCGCTTGTAGGCGGTGAGCGCGATGACCAGCACGCAGCATACGGCGTTCAGCCAGTTGATCGCCGCCAGCGCGGGATCGTTCAGATTGATGTGGGCGTAGAGTCCCGTCGTGGCGTTGGCGCCTGTCCACAACAGCCAGGTCGCGTAGGAAATCGCCGACGCCCCGTGCCTGTCCCGGGCCACCCGCACGATCTGCGGCAGGTAGGACACCACGCGCAAGCCATTGAAAATAGTGAAGAGATAAAAAGACAGATCAGCAAGTGTCATCCGAAACCCCTGTCATGGCCGGACGTCCCATAGCGTTCCTTGCAGTGGCGGCATGTGAGCCCGTTCACATGCCGGCTTCGATTTTCTTGTTGCGGCCCGGCACCCGGATTCTTTCGCCATGTGGGCGTTCGCCGTGAGCCAGCCCGACGAGGTCGACATGAACCAGATCCAGTTTCGGCCGACGGCGCGGGAGTACTAAACAGATCTCGTGCTTGGGCAAAGTTCGGGTTGACCGCTGCCAAGAGCGCGGCGACTATCCCTGCAACGTGCAGGAGGACATGAGAATGGACGAACCCGATCGCTGGCGGCACATGGCGAGCGCGCCCAAGGACGGCAGCCGCATCCTGGTCACGGTCAGGCCATCGGAGCAGGGGCCGGCCGAGGTCGACCTCGCTTACTGGTCGCGCGCCGACCAGTTCGGCACGGAGGGCTGGCGCTCTTCCGATTCGTCGCCAGGACGGGTGATCGAATACCCCGAACCGGAGTTGAAATGCTGGATGCCGCTGCCGACGGCCAATCTGAGCCGGGCTTCAATGCCAAGTCCGTGGCAAGGCGAAGACGTCCCGCTGCTCGACGGCTCCGGGATATGATCTCGGCGGGATGACCGTAGGAAATACGCTGCCGGCCCAATACTTGACGGCCTTACTTCGGCCGACGCACCGATCGCACCATGCCGCCGGGGCCGCTGCCGCAAAAGAAGCGGTCGCCGCCGTCGGATTCGAGCCCGGAAACGCCCGCCCCCGCCGGCATGTCGAGCCGTTCCAGCACCTTGCCAGTTTGCGGATCGACGCGCCGGACATCGCTCTGGTCGCCTTCCCAGGTGCCGTGCCAGAGCTCGCCATCGACCCAGGTGACTCCGGTGACGAAGCGGTTTGAGTCGATGGTGCGCAGGATTTTCCCGGTCTCGGGATCGATCTGGTGGATCTTGCGCTCCCGGTTCTGCCCCACCCAGAGCGTGCCCTCGGCCCAGGTCATGCCGGAATCGCGGCCGCCGCCGGGCGCCGGGATGGTGGAGAGCACCTTGCCGGTATCGGGGTCGATCTTCTGGATGCGGTCCCCGGCGAGCTGGAACAGATGCCGGCCGTCATAGGCGGTGCCGGCATGTGCCGCGACATCGATCGAGCGCAGCGTCTCGCCGCTTGCCGGATCGAAGGCGGTCAGCCGCTCGCCCGTCGCAAACCAGACATTCTGTCCGTCGAAGCTCACGCCGTGCACGGTGTCGACATCAGGAAAGGGCCCGTATTCGCGCAGGATTTCCGCTGCTGAATGTTTCATGTCCTGGTCCTCGATCATGGTCACCTTTCCTAGCCGTTCGGCAGCGGCGACGGGAGTAACAAGGTGGTCGTGAAACCAGCGACCGGGGGCGTCATCCAGCGCCGCGCCCGGCCGTGGCCGAAGGACTGCACTTTGCCGGTCTCGGCCAACTGCTCGAGCGCCCGCTGTACGCTGCGCTGTCCGGCGCCCAGCGCCAGCGCCAACGCCGAGCTGGCCCAGGATTCACCATCGGCCAGGAAGGCCAGCACCGCGGCGTGCCGCTCCTCGATCGGCCGCGCCAGCACCGCCACGGAGCCTGCTTCGCGCGGCTTTAGCGCAAAGCCCTGGCTGGTCGCGCCGATGCCCGCCAGCGGCCGCAATTCGGCGCGCAGCCGGCCGATCTCGACCCGCAGCCTGGCGCGATGCGATTCATCGGCATGCCGGCCGCCAAAGGCGCGGGCAATCAGCGTCGCCCTCGGCACATCCGCCGGCCAGGCTTCGGCAAGCGCGCGCGCCAGCGCAAACAGCACCGGCCGCGTTGCCAGCGAGATCGTTGTTTCCTGCTTGTGCACGATATAGCGGAACGTATCGACGACCAGCGCGCGCGACGCCTGCAGCGCCTCGACCTCTTCGAGCAACAGCGGATGCTCCTCGCCGCCTGCGATCAGCCGCGCCGCCGGCGTCTCCAGCGCCAGGAAGGCGCTGTCGACCTCCGCCATGAGACCCGGAATGCCGGCCCGGCGGGCGGCATGGCGCGCCCACTCAAGGGCTGCGCGCGCGGCCTTCGTCTTCAGGCGCCGCATGGCGATGCCGGCAACCGCGAGTTCATGCGCGGCGCGTGAGGCCGGCGGAAGCGGCGACGGATCGAGCCCAGCCAGCACGTCTTCAGCCTCGTCGAGGCGGCCGATCAGCAGCAGGCGGCGCACTTTGAGATGCCCGGCATGCGCCGCGTTCAGCCGGTCGCCATGCTTTTCCAATGTCGACCGCGCCGCGTCGAGCGCCTTGGACGGCCAGCCGAGATCACGCGAAACAAGTGCGATCTCGGCTTCGGCGACAACGCACCTGGCGCGCGCCACCGCCTCCTTTGGACCGAAGGCACGGCCGGCCCTACGCAACAGTACTTTGGCGCGATCGAAATCGCCGAGCTGCGCCATGGCAATGCCGCGCAACGCCAGCGCCGGGGCATCCTCGCGCAAGGCGACGCGGTCGAGTGCCGCCAGCGGATTGCCCGCCGCCAGCGCCAGCCCTGCCGCGGTGATCAGCGAGTCCATGCAAATCCCGTCACATTTGTAACTCCCACCGCTCCCCTTATCGGCCCTAACTTAAGTCACCACCGCCAAGCAGCAAGCCGCGGACGGCGACCTAGCCATCTGGACTGGTTGAAGACGCCCAGGCCTGCGTTGACGGCAATATTCGCATTCGCTAGCCTGAGCATCTCAGACAGTCGTGTTAAGCTTCTCAATAAGGAAAAACCGACCATGCCTGCTTCCGAGGACTTCGAGCCCACCGTGCGGCCTCGCCACCCCTGCTGCGGTGGCCCGCCTGCAAATGCCGTCACATTTGTAACTCCGCCCTCGCCGCCTCGCGGCCCTAGCCTGCCTCACGATCAACAGGCAACGACAAGCCACAACGGCTCAACAACTGGCAAAGGAAACAAGCAATGACCAAGCACGTGGCAATGAAGACCCCACCGGTCGTTTCAAGGCAAGAATGGGAAGCCGAGCGCGAAAAGATGCTGGTGAAGGAAAAGGCAACGATGCGCGCCAGGGACGCGCTGTCGGCCGAGCGCCGGCGCATGCCATGGATGGAAGTAGACAAGGCCTATGTGTTTGAAGGTCCCAACGGCAAAGCGAGCCTGCTCGATTTGTTCGAGGGCCGGCGCCAGTTGATCGTCTACCGCGCCTTCTACGAACCCGGCGTCCACGGCTGGCCCGAACATGCCTGCCGCGGCTGTTCGCTCGGCGCCGACCAGGTCGGCCATCTCGCCCATCTCAACGCCCGCAACACCACGCTTGCCTATGCCTCCCGCGCGCCGCAGGCCGACATTGCCAGCTTGAAGCAGCGGATGGGTTGGGAGATGCCCTGGTACACAATCACCGACAGTTTTGACAAGGATTTCGGCGTCGACGAATGGCACGGCCACAACGTGTTCATCCAGGACGGCAAGAAAGTGTATCGCACCTACTTCATCAACAACCGCGGCGACGAGCAGATGGGCACGGTCTGGAGCTACCTCGACGCAACGCCGCTCGGCCGCCAGGAAATCTGGGAGGATTCGCCCGAAGGCTATCCGCAGACCGAGCTCTACAGCTGGTGGAACTGGCACGACAATTACGACGCCGCACCCGACAAGACGTGGGAGGAAGTGTCGGCGGCCGGCGAAGCCGCGTTCCGCAACAAGGACGGCAAGTAAGGACCTGGAGCGGCGCCCATCCAGCTTGGTTTCCTGTCCCTCACGGGACAGGAAAGCCGGGCATTGATCATCAAGGGATTATGACCATGAGCGATATCGGCACAGGCACCGGCAGTGAGGTCCCTCAACGCTCCGATGCAGTTTCTCTCCGCACCGCCGAGTGGCTATGCCTCGCCGCGGCCCCTGTTTTCGCCGTGATGGCGCTGCTCACCTGCATTCACGCTGGCGACGGCGTCATGTCGTGCCTGGGGGCCGATGCCTCCCCGCTCACCGGCATGCCGGTGATGTATCTCTTGATGAGCGCCGTCCATCTGGCGCCCTGGCTGCGCGTGATTTCCGGCCGGCCGGTCCGGCGATAGGCTGGACCGCCGCCGCCATTCTATCGCTCTTTACGTCGGAGAGAGACAATGAAGCTGGTCAGGCTGAGAGCGCCGGGCGGGTTGGACAAGCTCGACCTGGTCGAGGAGGATCAGCCCCGGCCTGGGCCGGGCGAAATGCTGGTCAGGATTCGCGCCTGCGCGCTGAACATGCGCGACGATTTCGCCGTACAAGGCAAGGTGCCGCTCGCCGACGGCCGCGTGCCGCTGTCGGATGGCGCCGGCGAGGTGATCGCCATCGGCGACGGCGTCGACACGTTCAAGCCGGGCGACAGCGTCGTCAGTGTTTTCTACCCCTGGTGGCTGGCCGGCGACATGAGATCCGATACAAGCCGCGACATTCCCGGAGACAGTTTCGACGGCTTCGCCAGCGAGTATGTGTGCATGCCGGCGCACGCATTCACCAGGGCGCCGGCGGGCTATACGCATCTCGAGGCGGCAACGCTGACCTGCACGGGCGTCACCGCCTGGCGCGGGCTGGTGACATGCGGCAAGGTAAAGCCCGGCGACACGGTGCTGATCCTTGGCACCGGCAGCGTGTCATTGTTTGCGCTGCAATTTGCCAAGGCCGCCGGCGCAAGGGTCATCGCCACCTCGTCCGATGAAGGGAAGCTGGAGAAGCTCAGACGACTCGGGGCCGACAGCGTCATCAACTACAAGGCGGTGCCGCAGTGGGGCGGCAGGGCCAGGGAACTGACGGACGGACGCGGCGTCGATCATGTGATCGAGGTCGGCGGACCGGCGACGCTGGCGCAGTCGATAGCGGCCTGCCGGACAGGCGGGCATATCGCACTCATCGGCGTCCTGACCGGCTTTGCAGCAGAAGTTTCAATCCCGGCGCTGTTTTCAAACCAGATCCGCATCAGCGGAATTTCCATCGGCAGCAAAGCCGACCAGCAGGACATGATCCGTGCGATAGAGGTCAACCGCCTGAAGCCTGTCATCGACAGCAGCTTTCCACTGCAGGATATCGCCGCCGCCTTCAGGCACTACGAAGCGCAAAGGCATTTCGGCAAGGTCTGCCTCGAGCTTTAGATCCTGCGATCGGCATTCCTACCCAGCGGCCGGCGCCAGCGTCCCGCTTGCCATCAGGCCCCAGAGCTGATCGGCGGTCAGCTGTTTGGCCGAGCCGTCGTAAGCCACCCTGCCGAGGCTGAGCACGACGATCCTGTCGGCCAGCGCCCTGACCGTCGACAGGTCGTGCGTGACCAGGATGACGCCGGTGCCGCTGGCGGCGATCGAACGGATCAGCTTGACGACCTGCGCGGTCTGCTTGACGCCGAGCGCGGCGGTAGGCTCGTCGAGGCAGATCAGCTTGACGTGATCGGCAAGCGCGCGGGCAATGGCGATGGACTGCCGCTGGCCGCCCGACAGCGAGCGCACCAGAACGTTTTCGTCGCGAAGCGTGACGCCCAGCGCGGCAAGCCGGGCACGACACTGCTCGGCGGCCTTTCGGTCGTCGCGAACCGGGAAGACACCGAGCCAACGCCGCGTTTCCTCACGCCCGAGGATCATATTGTGGGCGACGCTGAGGTTCGGGCAGAGCGCCAAATCCTGATAGACGGTCTCCAGGCCGGCGCCGCGTGCATCCTGCGGGCTCCTGAAGGAAATCGGCTGGCCCTCGAGGGTCATCGCGCCGGCATCGGGCTGGATGGCGCCCGAAATAATCTTCACCAGCGTCGACTTGCCGGCGCCATTGTCGCCGAGCAGACAGACGATCTCGCCTTTGCCGACCGTGAAACTCGCCTCTTCCAATGCCGTCAGCGCGCCGTAGGATTTGCGGGCGCCGGCAATCGAGAATGCCGGACCTTGCGGGGCCTCTCCATTGCCCTCCGTCACGGCAGGGCCGGCCGAGGCGACGGCACCATTGTCCGCCACCGTGAAGTTGGTCGCGGCGGCCCGAGCGCGCCGGCCGCGAAAACCGATCGCAGCCTGGTCGGCCACCAACGCCAGCAACAGCATGCTTCCCACCGAAATGGATTGCCACCATGATTGCAGGCCGACGAAGATCAGTCCTGCATTGAGGATGCCGATGGTGGCAACGCCGATGGCGATGCCGAGCGGCCGGCCGGAGCCGCCGGAAAAAGCGACGCCGCCAAGGATCGCGGCGGTGAGCACGTCGAGCTCGAAGCGAACGCCGATGGTCGGCGTGATGCTGCCGAGACGACCGGCGATCAGAACCGAGACCAGGCCGATCAGCAAGCCATTGGCGGCGTAGAGGCCAACCACCGTGCGCCCCACCGGAATGCCGCAGAGTTCGGCTGCGCGCGGGTCGCCGCCTATGGCGTAGAGCCTCAAGCCGGTGACCGTGCTGGTCAAGATAAAGGCTCCGATGACAAAGACAGATGCGGCGATGATCACGGTGTACTGGATGCCGAAGATCTTGCCCCGCCCCAATTCGAGCAGAGCCTCGGGAAAACCATAGACCGCGGTGCTGGAGACGACGAAGGCAAGGCCGCCATAGAGCGCCAGCATCGCCAGCGTGACGATCAACGGCGAGATGCTCAGCCTGCGCACCAGCAGACCGTTGAGCAGACCGAGCAAAAGGCCGAGACCCAGGCCGACGCAGATTGCCAGCGGCGCGCTCTGCGTCGCCACCGCAACCTTGGCAGTGATGATGCCGATCAAGGCGACCATGCTGCCGATGGAGAGGTCGACATAGCCGGCGATCAGCAGCGCGGAGGTGCCGAGCACGGCGATCAGGATCGAGGTCGAGTTGACGCCGATGACGACGAAATTGTCGAGGCTGAAGAACGATTTGTTCAACAGCGAGAAGGCGATGATCAAGCCCAGCGCGACCAGCGCCAGCCCGATGCGGCCAGACGCTTCGCCCGGCGCCTTGACGCCCGGCAGCAAGGATGAAAACCGGCCCGTTTGCAGCGGTGTCGTCCCCGTTCGAAGGCTGTCTGTGCTCATGCTTGCCTCTCACTGAAGCGGGCGGTTTCAGGTCAGGCTGAACCGCCCGTATCGCGCGGGAAAAACAGGCGCTACTTTGCCTCGGATGACCAGGGGAAATTCACATACTGGTCGCGCGTATCGTAGCAGATGTTGCCGTACATCCTGAGATAGATATCGCGGCGCTTCGGGTCCTTGTAGACCGCGGCCGGGTCGGCGACATCGGCCTCGTACTGGGCCATGTAGTCGCTGGTCAGCGCCACGGGCAGGATATCCATCGCCTGCGGGATGCTCTTGCCCTCCAGCCAGTCGGCCGCGTGCTGGCCCATGGCATAAGCGAAGACCGGCGACGCCAGGCTGATGCTTGCCTTGTAGGGACCGCCGCCTTTCTTGATCGCGGCGACTGCCTCCGGTTCGCCGTCGATGCCGCCAAGGAACTGGTCCGGCCGCGCCTTGCCCGCCGCTTCCAGGGCAGCCAGCGCGCCGAGCACGACCGTGTCGGCGCCGAGCACGACATCGACGTCGGGATGGGCCTGGAGAATGGTGCTCATCGTGGCAAAGCCGCCTTCCTTGTTGACGGGATTGGGTGAGATGTCGGCGACGATGGTGACATCAGGCATGGCCTTGAAGATGTCGCGCATGGCGGCAAAGCGCGGCGCCAGGAATTCCATGCTGTCATGGGACAGGATGACGACATTGGCCTTGCCGCCGAGCTTGTCCTTTATGTAGGCTGCGGCCGCTTCGGCCAGCACCTTGCCGGTCTCGTATTGCGGCGCATTGAGCAGCGACGTGGCTGGCGGCGGCACGATGGTGCCGACATAGGCGCCCGACCAGATAAGCTCCTGCAGGCTGCGGCTCATGGAGGCCGGGTCCACAGGCGCCGCCACCAGACCGCCGATCTTGGAGGCGAGAAACAATTGCACCTGCTCGACCCCCTTGGCGGCGTCATTGTTGGCAAGCGCGCGGCGATATCCCAGCCCGCGATCCTTGGCGGCGGCGGCCAGGCCGCGGTCGACGCCCTGCATGAATTCACGCTCGTTATCCTGCGCGAAGGCCAGCACCTTGTTCAGGCCGGGCGGTGGGCTGCAGGCCGGCGCCTTCGGATCGAACGGCGCAAATACCGCCGGCTTGGTGAGCCCGGCCGGGCCGTCCTGCGCGCCTGCCAGAATGGTACCGCCCGCGAGCACACCGGCAACGCCGAGCAGCGTCGCCAGCATCATGTTCCTGTCAGATCGCATTTCACTTCCTCCCTGTCGTTGATTGTTGCCGCGCATCGCAAGCCTCGCGGTCGCTACTCTTCCCAGTCTCCCCAGATACCCACCTTCCCGCTCGCAAGTCAAAACTTTTTCCAGTGGAATTAATTAATCAGAGATAGTCGGGTGACTCGCCCACGCGATCACGCCTTGCCGATCAGCGACTGGACGACTTTGGCCAATTCCGTGCCGAGCACGCGATGCGCGTCGCTGTCGAGGTGAATGCCGTCTACCGCGCTCGACTCGACGACATCGCCGGCGTTGAAGAACGCGGCGCCGGCGCGCCGGGCGGCATCACGGAACAAGCCGGCAAAGTGCATCGACTTTGAAGCGCCGCCCAGGAACATCTGGCCGAACCAGTCGACCTCCAGCATCGGCGGCGGCGCAACAATCAGGACCGCGGGCGCCACGCCTGCGGGGCCAGCTTCGCTGCGCAGCACAATTCTGGCCAAGATCTCAATAGAATCAGCGACATCATTCGGCGTTACCGAGAACCTATGCTTGAGATCGTTGGTGCCGAGCATAAGGATGACGAGGTCGAGCGGCATATGCGTTTCCAGGCACACCGGGAGCGATTTGAGCCCGTTCTTGTGGAGACCTTCGATCGGATCGTCGTGCACGGTGGTGCGCCCGCCCTGCCCTTCTTCGATCACATCCCATCCGCTGCCGAGCTGGCGGCGCATGATGCCCGGCCAGCGCCGGTCGGGCGTGAAGCGGCGCCGTCCGACGCGGGCCAGGGTGGGAATGGCGCCATAGGTATTGGAATCGCCAAAGCACATGATTGTCCGGGTCTGCGTCACGGCATTGCTCCTCCAGGCTTGCATACTTTGAACGACAGCAGGCCGGCCGGCGTCAACTACATTTTTCCATCGGGTGGATTTAAGTGTTGCCTTGCCGTTCCCGCATTGCTACGTCAGCGCTTTGATCGGCTCGCCTTGCGGCCAACCTCCTTGCGCAGGGGAAAGCGTGACCGGCACCAGCTTCTTCAGTCTCGAAAAGATCGCCGAGGGCCGCAGCGGCGGAACCACGCAGGCCGAGAGCCGCGTCTACAACGAACGCCTGATCGTCTCGCTGATCCGCCGGCACGGCCAGCTGGCCAAGACCGATTTGACGCGGCTGACCGGGCTGGCCGCGCAAACCATCACCACCATCGTCAACCGCGCCGCCGACAACAAGCTGCTGCTGCGCCTGGAGCCTTTGCGCGGACGGCTGGGGCAACCCTCGGTTCCCTATGCGTTGAACCCGAAAGCCGCGTACGCCTTCGGCCTCAAGGTCGACCATCGCAGCGCCGATGTCGCCCTGGTCAATTTCGTCGGCGACGTGATGGCGTTCGAACGCACGCTGTTCCACTATCCGACGCCCGTCGAGGTGATGAAATTCGCCAAGGGCGCCATCGCGCGCATGTGCCGCAAGCACAGATCGATAGAGCAAGACCGCATCGCGGGTCTTGGCATCGCCTCGCCATTCCATCAGTGGAACCTGAGCGAAGAGGGCGCGGTGCCGGCGAGCAGGCTGGATGCCTGGAGGGAAATCGACATTCGCGCCGAACTGGACCGGGCGTTCGACTGGCCGGTGTTCCTCTACAACGACGCCACGGTGTCGGCCGCGGCCGAACTGATGTTTGGCGCCGGCGGATCGCGCGCCGACTTTCTCTATGCCTATGTCGGGCACTTCATCGGCGGCGGCCTGGTGCTCGATCATCACTTGTTCCCCGGCCGCAACAAGCTGGCCGGGGCGCTGGGCGACATGCCGGTGCCCGCGCCGGGGCGCAAGGGCGACCGGATGACCCCGTTGCTGCGCGTCGCTTCGCTGCATTCGCTGGCCGGCAAGCTCAACGACCAGGACAATGGGGACGAGGGCGCCGGCCGCATCTGGTCGTCGCCCGACGACTGGGGCGACCTTGGAGAGCCGCTCACCGCGTGGATCGATGAGGTTTCGGACGGGCTTGCCTATGCCGCCCGCAGTGCCGTTGCCTTGCTCGACATCGACAATGTGGTGATCGACGGCGCCATACCGAATGGCGTGCGCAAGGAGATCGCCAAGGCCATGCGCAGAAAGCTGGCACGGATCCTTGTCGATCGCCCCGAGCCGTTCTCCGTCATCGAGGGGACGTTTGGCCATCTCGGCCCCGTTATCGGCGGCGCCAGCATTCCGTTGCTGGTGAAATATTCGAACGACAAGGAACTGCTCTTCAAGGAATAGGCGCGCAGCCGCCGGCACCAGGCATTCCCCAAACAGCGAACTGTGAGACTTGTCACATACCTGCTCGTGAAGCGCGTGCTACTTGCACCCTGCGGTCGGTCGACGCCGAAAGAAATCGCCTGCCATGGTCTGGCGGTGACGGGCCTTTCACTTTATGCTGTGGCAGGTTGCATACTCTCAACGGACCTTGATGCCGCAAGCGGTGTTCTCGTCGGCGTCAGGCCGCGACCAGGAGTTTTGTCATGCTCCGACTTTGCGGATTCATCGCGGCCTTCATCCTTGCCGGCTTCACAAGCTTCGAGGCCTGCGCCGATCGAAGGGTCGCGCTCGTCATCGGCAATTCCGATTATCGCGACATCCCGGCGCTGAAGAACCCGGCCAAGGATGCCCAGGACGTATCGGCCACGTTCCGGCTGGCCGGCTTCGAGGTTTTCGTCGCCGAGAACCTCACCAAGCAGCAGTTCGAAGGCCAGTTCCGGGACTATCTGGCCGCCGCCGACGGCGCCGATCTCGCCGTCGTCTACTATTCCGGGCACGGCTTTCAGATCGGCGGCGAGAATTTCCTGATACCCGTCGACGCCTCGTTGAAGAAGGCGGCCGACATCGAGGTCCAGGCCATCAAGCTCAACGACGTGCTGGAGCAGCTGCGCTCGAAGTCGAAGATCCAGGTGATCATCCTCGATGCCTGCCGCAACAACCCCTTCCCGCGCAACAATTACTGGCTGCGCGACCAGCTTGTCACCGCCGGCAATACCGGGCTGGCGCAGGTGCGAAGCTCGCTCAACACGCTGATTGCCTTCGCCACCGAACCAGGCGCGGTCGCCTATGACGGCAGCGGCGACCTCAGCCCGTTTTCATCGGCCTTTTCGCGGCGCGCGCTGGCGCCGAACCAGGAGATCCGCACGGTCATGTCGGCGGTGCGCCGCGATGTCGTGCAGGCCACCAACGGCATGCAGGTGCCCTGGGAAAATTCCTCGCTGATCGATGACGTGGTGCTGGTGCGCCGCAACAACCGGCCTTCGCTGCCGCCAGTGCTGGAGAAGGTAGTGCTCTCGGGGGTCGGTCCTGTCGCTCTCGGCCTGCCGGAGCCGGTCGATGTCGATGGCGGCGCTATCAGCGTCAGCATCGAACGTCCGCCGGCAATGGGCCGTCTGGTGCTGGACGGCAAAGACGTCGCGGTGGGCGAACCGATCGCCGGCAAGGACCTGCCGCGCCTGCAAATGGATGTCCCCAAAGGCGCCGCCACGCAGGACGAGGTGGATATGCTGGCCTATGCCACGCATGACAATTGGGGCGGCGGGAGCCAGGGCATACTCGTGTTCCGCGTCAAGAGCGGCGAAGGTGCGGCGGGTCAGCAGATCATGGCTTCGCTCGAGGCCGAGCAGAAGCAGCAGGTGCTGGATCGCGGCATCCACATCACCGGCGCTGCCGAAGCGATCGAGAACCGCAAGCTTGATATTCCCGTCGGCGTCGGCCCGGTCGCGCTCAATCTGGATTTCCCCACCGACGATCCGGCGGTCAGCCTGAAGGTCACGGGGTATCCGGCAACGGGAACGCTGTCATTGCCTGATCGAACCTTGTCGCCGCAATCCAGCCTTCTGGCCGGTGAAGTCGACCATCTCCGTTACGAGCCGCAGATCGGCGCCGGCGCGCCGGTCGAGGTCGGCTTCGAAATCCGGGCCGACAGCAGCTCGGCTAAGCCCGCGACAATGAAGCTGTCGCCGACGGTCGATGCCTGCGATACCGCCGCCGGCGAGCCTCTCGACCTGCAAGGGGTGGTGCCCGGCCTGCTGCCGAACGAGATCGGCGCCGGTGCGGTGGCAGCCTGCGAGGCGGCCGTGAAAACCTATCCAGACGTCGCCCGCTTCCACTACGAGCTCGGCCGCGCCCTGCTTGCGGCAGGCAGGGTCGGCGAGGCCAGGTCAGCCATCGAGGACGCCGCCAAGAAAGGCCATGTGCGCGCCGTCTTCGAACTCGGCTATCTCAACGCAACCGGAACCGGAACGACCATAGACCGCACCCAGGCCAACGCTCTCTACAAGGCTGCCGCCGACAAGGGTGATCCTTACGGTATGACCTCGTGGGGACGCGCGCTGTTCAATGGCTATGGCGTCAACCGCGATACGGCCAAGGGCCTCGACCTGCTGCTCAAGGCGGCGGCCATGGGGCACACCTATGCCATGAACGATCTTGCCGCCATCTTCACCGAGGGCCGCAATGGCGTGCCTGCCGATCCGGCCCGCGCCGTCGCCTTCCTGCAAGCGGGGGTGCAGCGCCAGGACATGTATTCGATGAACCTGCTCGGCCGCAATTACCTCGCCGGCCAGGGCATCGACAAGGATCCGAAGACGGCGCAGGCCCTGTTCCAGCAGGCCACCGATCTTGGCCAGCCCTACGCGCCCGGCAGCCTCGCCCGCATGTACAGGGATGGCGCCGGTGTGCGCCAGGACCCGGCGGAAGCGCAAAGGCTGTTCGAACTGGCGACCACGCGCGGCGATCCGTCGAGCGCCTATGATCGCGCGGCGCTTGAAATGGCGAAAGGCGACAAGGCCGATCAGGCTGTCGCGGTGCGCTTCCTGGCATTCGCCGTCGCGCTCGATCTGCGCAAGGAGCTGCCGGACGCCAAAAAGGGCCTGGCGCAGTTCGGCACCAAGCCGAAAACGGCAGCTTTGGACGCCCTGCGTCGAGAGCTCAAGTCGAAGATTCCCGCGTCCGGTTCGCTGGACACGCAACTGGTCAATGCGGCCCGGGGGGTCTGGGAAGAAGCCAATCCGCGTCGGGATTTGTTCTGAACAATAAGGAGGCCATGGTGGGCAAGGCATTCAAGCAGACATTCGGGCAGGCATTCATCGGGATAATTCTATCCGGCGTTCTGGCCGGGCTCATGGGCTGCACCTCGGTGTCGCCGATGTTTGAGCCGGCGCCGCCGGTGAACCATCGCAAGGTGGTTCGCGTAGCACCTCAGCCAAAGGTGGTCAGATACAAGAAGGCGGCCACCGGCAAAGTGGTCAAGCCGGCCGAGGAGATCCCGCAAAAGCCGCCCGTGATTCCTTCTCTCGGCGGCAGCGGAGGCGGCGGTGGGGCTGGCGGCGGCGGCGGCGGTTGGGGATGAGATCGTCGACCAAGGGCGCTGCACTCAGCGGCCCCAAAGGGTCTTGCTAAATTCCGCATGAGCCTTGGACAACGTCAAGCCGAAATCGTCCATCCCTGTCGCGGCATCGGTTGGCCAGCGGACAATTCGGCGCAGCGCTGCACGGAAAAGGCAGCGGACGAACGCTGCCAGTGCAGAGGCCACGACCGCCGCCGGATCGAGTCTGCGAGCCGCCAATGCCCGATGGGCCTGTTGTGTTTCGAGATAGCGGGCCAGCGCAATATCGTGACGCGATGGTGCGCCAAGCTCCTGCCGGTCGCGCCCGGGGTCGTCATGCCAGATGGGCCACTCGGTCGGGCCAGGGTGATGCACGGTATCCTCCTGCGAAAAGAGATCCAGTGCGAACAATCTCCTCAAGCGCCGTGAGCAACGCGTGGGAACCTGCGTGATGGAATCGTGAAAAGCGCCTCGGCGGCGGAATAAGTGTTGAAATGGAGTGAGCTTGAGCGGATCGTCGTCGCGCTGTGACCGTGGCGGATCCGATGACCGGACCTTATCTTCACCTGCTGGGTGGTTTCGACTTTGCCGGCGTCGGGGCCACGGTTCCAGCCATCAGCCGCAAGGCGCGTGCGATGGTCGCCTATCTCGCGCTGCAGTCGGGGCATTCGCAGTCGCGCGAGAAGCTGGCGACCCTGCTCTGGGGCATCAACAGCGAGGCGCAGGCGCGAATGAGCCTGCGGCAAGCGGTATCGTCTGTCAGGAAGGCCATGCAGACGTGCGGCGGCGGCCGCTTCCTCACCGATGGCAACAGCGTCGCTCTGCATCTCGACGGCCTTGATTTCGACGTCGCGCGGTTCGAGGCGCTGGTCGCCAGCCCGGCACCCGAAGACCTCGAACTGGCGCTCAATGTCTACCGCGGCGACCTGCTCGACGGCTTCGGCCTGAAGGAGGAGCCATTCGAGGACTGGCTGAGGATCGAACGCGAGCGGCTGCGGGCACTGGCCGTCGCGGCGCTCGACAGGCTCGTCGCGCATTATGCAGCGACGAACGATCCTGCCGCATGCGTGCGCGCGGCGGCGCGCCTGCTGGCCATGGACCCGTTGAGGGAGGATGTCCACCGTGCCCTGATGCGCGCCTATGCGGCGCAAGGCAGGACCAATCTCGCGCTGAAGCAATATGAGCACTGCCGCACCGCGCTTCTACGCGATCTCAAGCTGCAGCCGGAGCCGGAGACGCGGCAATTGTTCGAGACGCTGCGCACACGCCGCACAATGGCGCCGGCACGGCCACCCACGACTGATGCGGATGACGCTACCGGCTTCAGCCACGAACTCGCAGCCCCCCCGACCCACTATGTCAAATCGGCCGGGATCAACATCGCGTATCAGGTGACCGGCGACGGTCCGGTCGACCTGATCCATGTGCCGGGATGGGTCTCCAACCTCGACCACGCCTGGGGCTCGCCGCGGCTTTCGCATGTGCACCGGCGGCTCGGCACTTTCTCGCGCCTAATCCGCATGGACAAGCGCGGCACCGGGCTCTCGGACCGCAATGTCGGTCTGCCGACCCTGGAAGAGCGGATGGAAGATGTGCGGGCAGTGCTGGATGCGGTTGGCTCAAAGCGCACGGTGCTTTTCGGCAGCTCCGAGGGCGGCCCGATGTGCATGCTGTTCGCGGCGACCTATCCCGAGCGCACAGCGGCACTCGTGCTCAATGGGGCCTACGCCCGCGGCAGGTGGTCACAAGACTATCCGTGGGCGAAGACAAGCGAGCAGGTGGAAGAGGATCTGGCGATCGTCGAGAAAGAATGGGGAGCGGCGGCGGATATGAGCAACGCGGCGCCCAGTCTGATGAGCGACACGTTCGAGACAGAATGGTTCGCCGCCTATCTCAGGAATTCTGCCTCGCCCGCCGACGCGATCGCCCTGTGGCGCTGGGGAGCCGAAATCGATGTTCGCGACATTCTGCCTGCTGTCCATGTTCCGACACTGATCATGCAGACGACTGGCGACGGCTGGGTGAAGCGGGAAGAAGGACGTTACCTGGCGACGCACATCGAGGGCGCCCGATACATTGAGTTCGCCGGCCGCGACCACGTCATCTGGGGCGAGAATTCCGATCGGATCGTCGACGAGATCCAGGCTTTCGTCACCGGCGCCTTGCCGGCGGCCCCAGGCGAACGGCTGCTTGTGTCGGTGCTGTCCCTCGATATGACGGGCTCGCCTTTCGGCATCGACCCGGCCGAGCGGCACGCCGAAGCGCTCCGTGGCGAACTCCTCGCGGCCGAAGGCAGAGAGATCAGGCGATCGGACGGCAAGGTGCTCGCGGTGTTCCAGCGGCCAACGCGGTCGATCCAGTGCGCGATCGCCATCCGCGATCGCTTGCGGCAATCCGGTGTCGAGGTCCGCTCGGCGGTGCATATCGGCGAGTGCGAGCAGCGGGGCCATCAATTTTCAGGCGCGGCGATCGAACTGTCATCGCGTCTGCTTGACCATGCGCGGCCGGGCGAAATCATCGCATCAAGGACGGTGCGCGATCTCGTGGTCGGCTCCGGCCTGCGGTTCGAGAAGCGTGGCGAAATGGCGGCAAGCGGGCTGCCCGGCGCGTTTCCGTTCTATGCGGTCGATGGTTCGGCTTGAGCCGCTAGGTCACCTCTTCCCTGCCCCGAACCGCAGCCCGTCCATCAGCAGCTTGACCAGCCGGCGCGAGCGGTCGCGCCAGTCCTTGGTGTCGGGGGCCGAGTAGATGCCGCCGAGTGCGTGCAGCACATCGGAGGCATCGACGTCGCTGCGGATCGAGCCTTCGGCCACCGCCGCCTCGACCAGTTGCCGCAAGGCCAGCGACACCCGGCCCGACATGTCGGAGAACACGGCGGAATTCGTGTTGAACAGGATGCGCAGGCTGGCCGCCAGGCCGCGCTTGGTGGCGATGTAGTCGACGAAGCGCTGCATCCACTGTTCCAGCGCCATGTCGGCCGAATGGTGGCTGGCGAGGTCATCGGCCGCCGCACAGAGCGCCTCGACTTCACGCCGGTAGACCACTTCGACCAGATGCTCGCGGGTTGGGAAATGCCGGTAGAGCGTGCCGATGCCGACGCCGGCCTGGCGCGCGATCTCCTCCAGCGAGGCATCGACACCGTGCTCGGCAAAGGCCGCTGCCGCAACCTCGACCAGCCGGTCGCGGTTGCGCTGCGCATCGGCGCGCAGCGGCCTTGGCGCTGCGGCTTCGCGCTTCTCGTCGGCAATTGCTTGCGACTGCTCGGTCAATTTTTTCTCCACTGTTGATATATGGGGGCTTGAACCCAAAGGGGTAAGCCCCCAACTAGATAAACGGAGGCGCCTCCGTTTTAGTGGAGCAGTCTTATCATATAATCAGGGGAGCCGATATGTCACGTGTTGAGATTGTGAAGACTGAAGCATCCCCTGCCGGCTGGAGAGTCGGGGCGGCAGAGCTGCCAATCTTCCCCCTCGTGGGGGAGATGTCCGGCAGGACAGAGGGGGGCGCTGTCCCGCCAGCCTATCAAGGCCTGACTAGCGCCTCCTCGGACAAGATTCGTGTCGACGCATGTAAATCGGGAACGTCGCATTCCTTCGCGCCCCCTCTGCCCTGCCGGGCATCTCCCCCACAAGGGGGAGATTAGGCGCACCGTCGCCTCTTCCCTTGTCCTCTCCCACTCGAGCCCATTTCAATCCCCTAGCGTCAAGCAACTGGAGCCAGACGCCTCATGACCGACCAAACCAAATCCACCACTATCCCAATCCGTCTCACCATCAACGGACACAGTCACGAACTGCAGGTCGAGCCGCGCGTCACGCTGCTCGATGCATTGCGTGATCGCCTCGACCTGACCGGCACCAAGAAGGGTTGCGACCAGGGCCAGTGCGGCGCCTGCACGGTGCATGTCGAGGGACAGCGCGTGCTGTCCTGCCTGACGCTTGCAGCACAAGCCGAAGGCCGCGAGATCACCACCATCGAAGGATTGGCCGGCGATGACGGCACGCTCAACGCGGTTCAGGCTGCTTTCCTCGACCAGGATGCTTTCCAGTGCGGCTACTGCACGCCCGGACAGATCATGTCGGCGGTGGCCTGCATCCGCGAGGGCCATGCCGGCTCGGATGACGAGATCCGCGAATACATGGCCGGCAATCTGTGCCGCTGCGGAGCCTATCCGCACATCGTTGCCGCCGTGCGCCAGGCGGCACTGGAGGTCGCGTCATGAGGGATTTTTCCTACGTTCGCGCCCATAGCATCGACGCCGCACGCCAAGCTGCCGCCCTGCCCGGCGCCATGCTGCTTGCCGGCGGCACGACGCTGGTCGATCTCGCCAAATGCGGCGTTGCCGAACCCGAGAGCCTGGTCGACATCACCCATCTCAAAGGGCTCGACGCCATCAAGGTCGACGCTGACAGTGCCATGATCGGCGCGCTGGCCAAGATGAGCCACGTCGCCGACCATGCCGAGATCAAGAGCCGCTTTCCCGCGGTCTCCGAAGCGCTGTGGCAGGCGGCTTCCGCGCAACTGCGCAACATGGCGACCATCGGCGGCAATCTGATGCAGCGCACGCGCTGCCCCTATTTCCGCGATCCCGCGAATTTTTCCGCCTGCAACAAGCGCTCGGCCGGCAGCGGCTGCTCGGCGATCGGCGGCGTCACCCGCGGCCATGCCGTGCTCGGCACCAGCGACGCCTGCATCGCCATGTATCCCGGCGATCTCGCCACCGCGCTGGTCGCCTTCGACGCCGTGGTTCATCTTGGCGAACGCCAGGTTGCCGTCGACGACTTCTTTCTCCTGCCCGGCGCCACGCCCGACAGGGAACATGCCATCCAACCGGGCGAGATGATCACGGCCATCAGCATCCCGGCTTCAGCCGCCGCCCGGCGGTCGACCTATCTCAAGGTTCGCGACCGGCAGTCCTATGAGTTCGCGGCTGCAAGCGCCGCGGTCGGCATCGACTTCGAAGCCGATGGCCGCACCATTCGCGACCTGCGCGTCGCGCTGGGCGGCGTCGCGACGAAGCCGTGGCGGGCGCACGCCGTGGAAGCGGCGTTGAAGGGCAAGGTGCCCAGCGAAGACAGGGTGCGGGCCGCCAGCTTGCTCGCCGTGGAAGGCGCCGTCGACCACGGCGCCAACCACTACAAGATCGAACTGGCGCCGCGCGTCGTTGCCCGCGCCATCCTCAAGACGGGAGCCATGGCATGACCATTCACGACCCAAGAACTCGGCACGGCGACGCTTCGGACGGCACTGCCGATCAGGTTGGCGGGCGGCTGTCGCGCGTCGACGGCCCGGCCAAGATTACCGGTGCGGCAAAATACGCCGTCGAACAGCAGCTCGACGGGCTTGCCTATGGCGTGCTGGTGGAAAGCACTGTCGCCGCCGGCAAGGTACGTTCGATCGACACGTCAGCTGCCGAGGCGGCCCCTGGCGTGCTCAAGGTGCTGACGCCCGATACCATCATGAGCCTGCGGACCGCATCGGACTGGTTCGGCACGCCGCCGCCCGACAAACCCTACTGCCCGCTGGCGCGCGACATCACCTTTTCGGGCCAGCATGTCGCCGCGGTCATCGCGGAGACTTTCGAGCAGGCCGTCGCGGCAGCGGCGATGGTCAAGGTCAGCTATGACGAGACGCCGGCCATCGTAGACCTCAGCGACGCCAAGGCCGGTGACGGCATTCCGATCGCCGCCATGACCAAGGAATGGGGCGATGCGCAGGCCGCTTTCGCCGTTGCCCCGGTGCGCGTCTGCGGCGCCTACAACACGCCGCGCGAATATCAGGCGCCGATGGAGCCGCATGGCCTCATCGCCCGCTGGGAGGGCGACAAGCTCACCGTGTGGGAACCAAGCCAGTGGGTCGACGGTATGGCCCGCACCTATGCCGAATGGTTCGGCCTGCCTTTCGAGAATGTGCGGCTGGTCTCGCCCTATATCGGTGGCGGCTTCGGCTCCAAGGCGCTGGCGCTCGGCCACGGCGCGGTAGCGGCTGCCGCAGCCGAGATGCTGGGACGGCCCGTGAGGGTGGTCATGACTCGGCCACAGACTTTTACCGGCTATGGCGGCCGTGCCGCGACCCGCCAGACGGTGACGATCGGCGCCGACCGTGACGGAAAAATCCAGTCGATCGTGCATCGCGGCGTCAATGAAACGTCGATCGACGGCATGTGGGTCGAGCCGTTGGGCGTGGTCACCTCGATCATGTATGCGACGCCCAACTTCTCCTCGAAGCAGAATGTCGTGCGGGTGAATTCGGTGGTGCCCGGCGCCATGCGCGCGCCGGGCGAAAACCCTAGCGCCTTCGGCATCGAAAGCGCCATTGACGAGCTCGCCTACGAGGTCGGCATCGATCCGCTGGAGATCCGGCTGAGGAATTACGCCGAGCAGGATCCGCACGCAAAAAAGGCCTGGTCGACGCGGCAGTTGCGCGAGGCTTTCGCCGCTGGCGCCGAACGCTTCGGCTGGGCCCAGCGCACGCCCAAACCGCGTTCGATGCGCGATGGCAACCAGCTGATCGGCTGGGGCGTCGCCGCCGGCTCCTATCCGGTGCGGCGCGCTTACGGCGAGGCCATCGTGCGTATCCTTGCCAACGGCTCGGTCGAGGTCGAAAGCTCCTCGATCGACATGGGCCAGGGCACCTACACGATCCTGGCGCAGACGGCGGCCGAAACGGTAGGCGTGGCGGCCGACCATGTCGTGGTGAAGCTCGGTGATTCCCGGTATCCCCGCGCCGGCGTAGCCGGCGGGTCGCGGCTGGCCGGCGTGATGACGGGCGCGGTCTACAAGGCGGCGACATCGGCGCTCGACCAGCTGGTTGGTCTGGCGATCAGCGATTCGCGCTCGCCCTTCCACGCGCTGCAGGCCAACACGCTGGTCGTCGCCAACGGCCGCATCAGGTCGCCGCGCGGCGATGGTCCCGATGTCTCGATTGCCGAGCTGCTGGCCAGCGTCGGCCGCGACCGCATCGAAGCCACCGGCGACACCATGCCGGCGAACTCGACCGCCGAGGATCGCTACAAGAACTACACCACCATCGCGGCGGCGCTGCCGCACACCGAGGGCGACTATTCGCGCCACTCCTGGTGCGCGCATTTCATCGAGGTGCGCGTCGACGAGGATTTCGGCACGGTGCGCGTGTCGCGCGTGGTATCGGCGCTGGATTCGGGCCGGCTCTACAACCCCAAGCTGGCCGAAAGCCAGTGGAAGGGCGGCATCATCATGGGCATCGGCCAGGCGCTGCTTGAAGAAGGCATTGTCGACCGGAGGCATGGCCGCATCGTCAACAACAATCTCGGCGACTATCTGGTGCCGACCAATGCCGACATCCCCGATATCGAGGTCATCTCGGTCGGCATTCCCGACCTGCACTCCTCTGTGCTCGGCGGCAAGGGTGTGGGCGAACTGGCCATCGTCGGCGTAGCGCCGGCGATCGCCAACGCGGTGTTCCACGCAGCTGGAAAAAGGATACGCGACCTCCCGATCACGCTGGAGAAGTTGATCTAGGAAGCGGCGTGCGTAATCTCCCCCTTGACGAGGGGGAGATGTCGCCGAAGGCGACAGAGGGGGTCGCCTCTCGTAGAGCGCCAACCTCCTTCCGCCGCAGTAGGTCGAGCCCGGTCGGACCGACCCCCTCTGACCGCTTCGCGGCCATCTCCCCCTCGAGTGGGGAGATTACGCGCTCAACCGCTTTCGCCAACCCAAAACGTCGCACCAGCCGTGGGCTACCACTCCAACGAAAAGGCAAGCTTGCCGAAATGCTGCCCGCCTGCCGACATGTGCGCGTAGGCTTCGGCCGCCTGCTCCTGGCTGAACACCTTGTCGACGACCGGGCCGATGCGGGCGGCGGCGATGGCGCGGACGGCGGCGCGAAGGTCAGATACCGACCCGGTGTTGTTGCCGACCACCTTCAGCGCCTTGATGATGATCGGCAGCAGGTCGACCGTGGCCTCGGCGCCGGTGACGAAACCGATGGTGAACAGCGTGCCGCCAGGCGCGGTGGCGTTGACGGCGCGGGCGAAGGTGGCGGTGCCGGCGGTCTCGACGACGAGGTCGGCGCCGAGGCCGCCGGTCAGTTCCAGCACCTTGCCGTCCCAGTCGGGCGTCGCGCGGTAGTTGATGAGATGATCGGCGCCGAGTGCCTTCGCCCGCTCCAGCTTCTCGTCCGACGAAGAAGTGATGATGACGGTTGCGCCGGCGGCTTTCGCCAGCTGAAGGGTGAAGATGGAGACGCCGCCGGTGCCGAGCAGCACGACGACCGAGCCCGGCCCGACATCGGCGGCGCGGACGGCGTTCCAGGCGGTGGTCGCGGCGATCGGCAGGGTCGACGCCGCCTCGAAAGAGAGACGGGCCGGTACCGGCACGAGCGAGTTGGCCGGCAGCGCGACATATTCGGCGAGCGACCCCGGCAGCGAAATTCCGCGCATCTGTGTCATCTCGTTAGGCCGGGGCGGACCGCCGATCCAGCGCGGCTTGGCATGGGCAACGACGCGATCGCCGACGGCGAAATCCGTAACGCCCTCCCCCAGCGCGACGATCTCGCCGGCGCCGTCGGCGACGGGAATGAGCGGAAAGCCGGGCACGCGATAATTGCCGCTGGCCACCGCCACATCGACGAAATTCAGGCTCGCGGCGCGCTGGCGGATCAGCACTTCGCCGCGCTGCGGTTCAGGCGTGGCAATGGTGGTGGCGCGAAAGGCGTCCAGTTTGGCGGCGGTCAGTTCGATGGCTTTCATGGCTCACGCATTCCTGTTTAAGGGGTCAATCGTCAGGATTGAGTGAAGCTATCTGCTGCGCTACAAGCAGATAATCCGAAATTTTTACATTTGAGTCCTGTGCTTTATGCAGCAATCACACGACCCCGCCAGCCTTGCCGAAATGGCCGCCTTTGCGGCCATCACCGAAGCGCGCTCCTTCACCAAGGCAGCGTTGCGCGTCGGGCGCGACTCGACGGTTCTGTCACGCCGCCTGCAATCGCTGGAGCAGCGGCTCGGCGTGCGGCTGCTGCACCGGACCACCCGAAGCGTATCGTTGACGGAGGCGGGAGCGGAGTTCCTGGTACGCGTCCGCGCCATCCTGGCCTCGGTAGACGAAGCCGAGGCTGCTGCTTCCGCGCATGCCAGCGGGACGCCGCGCGGCTTGCTGCGGCTGGCGCTGCCGGGAACCTTTGGGCGTATGTGGATCGGGCCGCTGTTGCCGCACTTTCTAGCGACGTTCCCGGATGTCCGCATCGAGGCCGAGTTCTCCAACCGGTTCGTCGATCTCGTTGCAGAGAACTTCGATGTCGCCGTCCGTCTCGGCGCGCTGGAGGACTCGCGCCTGGTGGCGCGCAAGATCGCGACACGGCGGCGGTTGCTGTGCGCTGCTCCCTCCTACCTCGCCCGCAGGGGCGCGCCGGAAGCGCCGGAAGCGCTGACCGAACACGCCTGCCTCGGCTTCTCCGGCTTCCAGACCTTTCCCACCTGGGAGATGACCGACAGTTCGGGCCGCCGCGTTAACGTCGAAGTCTCGGGGCCGATGGTTTGCGACGATGCCGAAGTGCTGGTCGAAGCCGCGGTGCAAGGCCTCGGCCTGATGATGAGCACCGATTGGCTGGTCGGGCGCGAACTCGCCGACGGACGGCTGGTGCCGTTGCTGGAGGACTGGACGCTGGCCGACGAAGGCGCTGTCTATGTCGTCATGCCCTCGGCCAGGGGACAAGCCGCCAAGACACGCGCCTTCGCCGACTGGATCGGTAAGCGCTTCGCGCCGGAGCCGCCCTGGACGTCGAGGCCGGTCTCAAAGGCTTGATCAATGGGGCGGGCCGGGGCTAAGACGGCATGCCGCTGTCGCGAGGCCTTTTGTCCTGTATGATCTCGTTGAATGTAGCTCGGAGGGGATCATGCAAAGTGCATTGGCGAAGTTCATCATGGCAAGTTCCGTTCTGGCCGCGCTGCAAGCCGCGCAGCCGGCTTTTGCCGCGTCCTGCAACTGGAGCGCCAAGATGGAAGAAGACGAAGGCGGCAGCGTGCTGACGGCTTCGGTGTGCGGCGGACCGAAGGCCGAGGCGCATCTGATGCTGGTCTGTTTCGACAAGCCGTTGCTGAGCTACGATCTGGGCGCGGCCGGCCAGCAGCTGGAGCCCGGCATCAGCGCTTCCTTCACCTTCAAGGGCGGTGACAAAAGCATGACCAAAAAGCTCGACCTCGAGGCCATGTACAATTACTTCACGGCTGAGCTGAGCAAAGACGATCCACTGCTCGGCTTGTTGCGCGGCAAGGGCGACGTCACGGTTACGGCCGACAAATATGGCGAGAACAGCTTTCCGCTGACGGGCTCGAGCGCTGCGATCGGCAAGGTGCTGGCGCAGTGCGGCAAAGGTTCGGCCGGCGAAGCGGACTGAAGCTCCCTACTTCGACCACGCAGCTTGGTCCCGCGCCTCCGTCAGGGCAAAGCCAAGCGGGTTCTAGCCGCGCCCCGGTTTGCCGTTTCGCTCATCGACGGGGGCACGGGTTTGGAGGCGGCAACATGCGGCCTGAGTTTTCAACGCGAGCTGCGCTCTCCCTCCGGTGTCGCCACCAGCAAGGCGGCGGTGGCATTGGCTGCGGCAATCGCTGCTTCCATCTGATGGCCACGCGCAAGGCCTGCCGCGAAGGCGCCGACGAATTCGTCGCCGGCGCCATGGGTGCTGACGACCTTGACGGGGACGGCCGCCAGCGCGAAGGCCGCGCCGGTCCGGTCGCAATAGGCGACGCCTTCGCCGCCGGCGGTGACGATCGCCGAGGGGTAGGCATCGATCAGCCGCCGCGCGGCTTCGGTTGCGCCGGCGAGCGTATCGACGACCGGAATGCCGGCCAAAAATTCCGCTTCGATGGCGTTGACGATGACGATGTCTATCAGCGCGGTCAATTCGGCCGACAGTGTTCGCGCCGGTGCGGCGTTGAGCACGACGCGGCCGCCGGATGCCTTCACCGCGCGCGCGGCAGCGATGTTTGCGGCGTCGGGCACTTCGTTTTGCAGCAACAGCACTGCCGTCTGTACCACCACCTCCCTTGCTGCCACGACGTCATCATCGTCCAGCGTGAGATTGCTGCCGGAGACGATCACCGCACCATAGTCGCCATCGCTGTCGAAGATCGCCACGCTCATGCCGGAGCCTGCGCCTGCCGCCACGCGCACGAAGCGGCGATCGACGCCGGCGCGATCTAGATTGGCCAGCAGCGCCGTGCCGAAATCGTCGTCGCCGACGGCGCCGATCATCGCCGCGCGCACGCCGGCGCGTGCCGCCGAGACCGCCTGGTTGCCGCCCTTGCCGCCGCATTTCGGCTGCCAGGCACGGCCGGTCACCGTCTCGCCCTTACGCGGACGGTCGGGCGCGTCCACCATGATGTCGTAATGCAGGCTGCCGAAGACGGTGACCAGCGGAACCGTCATGTGCCGCGGTCTTTTCGTTTCGAGGTGACCGCCGACATGGTGCGGCCGAGATTGCGCTCCGCCGCCTGATAGTCGCGCTGCGCCACCGCCACGAACAAAGCGTCGAGGATGTTGAGCTGGGCGATACGCGCCGCCGCGTTCTCGCCCATCAGCGGCGAGCCTTGCGCCGTCGAGCACAGCACGATGTCGGCAATCTGCGCCAGCGGCGAGTTGTCGTAGTTGGTGATGGCCAGCGTGCGGGCGCCGCTCTTGCGGGCAAGATGGATGGCGTCGATGACGGCCGACGTGTTGCCGGAATGCGAGAAGCCGACGGCGATGTCGTCGGCGCCGAGCAGCGAGGCCGACATCAGCATCATGTGCGAGTCGTCATAGACCGATGCGCGGATGCCGATGCGCAGGAATTTGTGCGAGACATCGCGGGCGATCTGGGCGGAGCCGCCGACGCCATAGAAATCGCGGTTCCTGGCGCGGTAGAGCAGATCGGCGGCACGGTCGAAATCGTCCATGTCGAGGATCGCGAGCGTCTCCTCCAGCGCCTGGATCGAGGTGCGGAACACTTTCTGCACGATCTCGGCCGAGCTGTCGTCGACCGACAGTTCCTGGTGCATCTCGGCGGTCGGGAGGCGGCTGTATTCATAGACGGCGGTGCGGAAGTCGCGGTAGCCGGAGAAGCCGAGTTTCTTGGCGATCTTGACCACCATCGCCTCCGACACGCCGGCCTCCTCGGCGATCTGCTTGAGCGGAATGGTCTCGTCGAAACCGCGCCGGCCGAAGACGGTTTCCACCACCTTGGCCTCAAGCGGGGTGAGATGCGGCATCATCATGCGGATGCGCGGCCCCACGGCTTTCAGATCGAGATTGCTCAACGTCATCCACGTCCCCTCGTCTCCGGCCCGAGCATGGCTTCCTGGACGATAGCCTGCGACGTCACGGCGTCCTGGCTGGCCATCGCGGCGGACAGGCGGTTATCCTTCTCCAGCCGGTCGACAACGCGCAGCAGGCGCTTGACGGTGGCGATGTTGACTTCGCATTCGCGCACCGGATCGAGCCCGGTCATGTCGGGGAAAGTGTCGAAGTAGATGGCGCCGGCGTAGCCGTCGCGACGGATCTGGCACAGCAGTTCGATGGTCTGCAGCGTGTGCACCGCGCCGACCATCAGGCCGTCGTCGCGCTTGGCATAGCCATCGTTGAGATGGACGCCGAGCAGCTTGCTGTGGCGAGCGATCAGCGCCGCGGCGAAGGCCGGCTGTTCGTCGGCATAGAGCACATGGGCGAAATCGAGCGTGACGCCGAGATTGGGTAGGCCGACCTCGCGGATCGCCAGCAAGGTGGTCGCCGCATCCGGCATCAGCGAGTAGGAGCGCGGTTCGTTAGGCTTGTACTCCAGGCTGATCTGGCAGCCGGGATCATGCGCGGCAACTTCACGAATCCCCTCGATTTCGTGCTGCCAGAGCGTCGCATAGTCAGTTTGAAATGCATAGTCGAAGCCATCCTGGCCCAGCCACAGCGTCATCAGACTGGCGCCGGCCGCGCGCACCGCATCGATACCGGCCTTGGTCAAGTCGATGGCTTCGCGGCGCACCGCCGGGTCCGGATTGGTGAAGGCGCCGAGCTTGAAGGCCGGATTGGAGTAGTAACGCATGGCAAAGCCATTGATGGAAAGCCCGAAATCGCCGAGCTTTCGGGCGATTTCAGCCGGCTTTTCACTGACATGATCGGGGAAATTAAGATCAAGATCGGTCAACCCGTCGACCTTGGCCGCGCGAGTGGCCATCTGCAGCATGGACGGCTTGCCGGTGAGATCAGGCCATTCGGCTTGCGGCCGCGAGGCGAAGGAATTCAGGCGGGTGGCGAAGCGACTGTTTGTCATGATCGACCTTTCAGTGATTTACTTCACATAAATACGAGTATTTGTAAAGTTATCATTTGCGAGGCGGTTTGTAGCGCGCAACATCCTGCTTGGCCGAGATCTTCGGCTGCGCCTCTGCATCCATGCCGGGAGTTTCGAGTCCCGCAACGGTGCGGATGCTGGTGCGAGCCCTTGCGCCCTGCCTGCCGATTGACCAATCTGGCCGACACTGTCATGAGCCGCGGTTGGGGGATCGCACATGCCAACGCTTTATCAACTGAAACCGGCCTTTCAGGCCAGGCTGCGGCCGTTGGCCGACCGGCTGGCCGATGCCGGCGTCACCGCCAACCAGATCACGCTTCTCGCCGCAGCACTGTCCATCGCCACAGGCCTGGTGGTCACTGCCTTTGCCTTCCGTCCCCTGGTGTTCCTGTTGATGCCGGTGGTGCTGTTTGTGCGCATGGCGCTCAACGCCATTGACGGGATGCTGGCCAGGGAACATGGACAAGCATCAAAACTCGGCATGTATCTCAACGAACTCTGCGACGTCGTCTCGGACCTAGCGCTGATCCTGGCCTTTGCCACCTTGTTCCCGGCCTGGGGTGTCGTCGCCTTCGCTATTACCGCCATGCTGGTCGAGTTCGCCGGCGTGCTTGGCGTTGCCGCAGGCAGCGGGCGCAACTATGCCGGGCCGTTCGGCAAGAGCGACCGGGCCCTGGCGCTCGGCGTCATCGCCTTCCTCATCGCCTGCGGCCTGTGGTTCCAAGCGATTGTGCCCTTTGTGTTTCCGGTCATGGCTACACTGTCAGTCGTAACCGCCATCAACCGGATACGCGGCGGCCTTAGAGCGGGCGGCGCATGATGCCAAAGCGTCAGGCGCCCGACCGCCAGAGGGAAACCATGATCCACCAGACCATTGCAGCCGGAGCACCGGCAAGCCTCGAGCGCATCGCGCTGGAGCGCACGTTCAAGAGCCATGACGGCACCGAGATCTTCTACCGCTACTGGCCGGCCGCCGGGTCGACGCCAAAGGGTGCGATCCTTCTGTTCCATCGCGGCCACGAGCATGGCGGCCGCATGGCGCATCTGGTCGACGAACTCGCCATGCCCGACCATGCCTTCTACGCCTGGGACGTGCGCGGCAATGGCCGCTCGGCCGGCGAGCGCGGCTATGCGCCATCCTTTGCCGCCCTGGTTCGTGACATCGACTGCCTGGTGCGTGAGATCGGCCGGGATGGTTTTGGCCAGCGCGACATCGCGCTGATCGCGCAGTCGTTCGGCGCCGTGCTGGCTGCTGCCTGGGTGCATGACTATGCGCCCGACATCCGCGCGCTGGTGGTGGCTTCACCGGCCTTTTCGGTCAAGCTCTACGTGCCCTTCGCCAAAGAGGGCATTGCGCTGTGGCAGAAGCTCAAGGGCCGCTTCTTCATCAATTCCTACGTCAAGGCGAAGTTCCTGACGCATGATGCCGAGCGCATCGCTTCCTTCGACGCCGATCCGCTGATCACGCGACCGATCGCCTCCAACATCCTGGTCGAGCTTTACGACCACGCTGCCCGCATCGTCTCGGACGCGCGCGCCATCACCGCGCCGACGCAGCTCTTGATCTCCGGCAGCGATTGGGTGGTGCGGCATGGACCGCAGCACGAGTTCTTCGTCAATCTCGGCAGCAGCGCCAAGGAGCGGCATGTGCTGCCCGGCTTCTTCCACGACACGCTGGGCGAGCGCGATCGCCAGCAGGCGCTGGACCTGATCCGGCCATTCCTCGAAAAGCAATTTGCCACGCCGGGGAGAACCATCGACTTGCTTCAGGCCGACCGCGCCGGCTACACCCGCGACGAGGCCGAGAGGCTCGCCTCGCCGCTGACGCTGCTGTCGCCCAAGGGTATTTTCTGGGCGATGAGTCGCGCCTCGATCCGCATGGGCGCCTGGCTGTCTTCGGGCATGAAGATCGGCATCGCCACCGGCTTCGATTCCGGCTCGACGCTCGACTATGTCTACGAGAACGATGCGCGCGGCACCGGCTTCATCGGCCGCATGGTCGACCGCACCTTCCTCGACGCCATCGGCTGGCGCGGCATCCGCCAGCGCAAGCTGCATCTGGAAGAGCTGATCGGCAACGCCGCCGCCAGCCTGAAGGCAGCCGGCCGTCCCGTCCACATGCTCGACATCGCCGCCGGTCACGGCCGCTATGTGCTCGATGCCGTCGCCAAATGCACTGAACCACCAGCAAGCGTGCGGCTGCAGGATTATTCCGAGCTCAATGTCGGGTTGGGTTCGAAGCTGATCGCCGAGCGGCGTCTGCCGACCAGCGTCAGCTTCCACCAGGCCGACGCCTTCGATGCCGACATGCTGGCCGGGCAAAAGCCGGCGCCGGACCTCGCCATCGTCTCCGGGCTTTACGAATTGTTCGCCGACAACACGATGATTTCCCGCTCGCTCGGCGGGCTGGCCAGCGCCATGCAGTCCGGCAGCCTGCTCGTCTACACCAACCAGCCATGGCATCCGCAGCTGGAGATGATCGCGCGCAGCCTGACCTCGCATCGCGGCGGCCAGGCCTGGGTGATGCGGCGGCGCACGCAGGGCGAGATGGACCAGTTGGTGACGGCTGCCGGTTTCGAAAAGATCGACCAGCGCATCGACCAATGGGGCATCTTCACCGTCTCGGTCGCACGGCGCGTCTGAGACCATGGCCCTGCCTGTCACTGACCCTGCCCCGGCGCGGGAACCCTATTTGGGCATCGTGCTGAGGGCCGCCCTTTGGCTGGCGCTGCTGGCGCCGTTCTTCTATTCGACCTATGGCTTTGCCAACTGGCTGGCGTCGCGGCGCGACCATGTCGGCAGCATCGTGTTTGCCTGGGAACACGCCATCCCTTTCGTCGCCTGGACGATCGTGCCCTATTGGTCGATCAATCTGTTCTACGGCCTATCGTTGCTGCTCAACACGACCAGGCGCGGTGTCGACCGGCTCGCCGGCCGTTATCTCTCGGCGCAGATCATTGCCGTCGCCTGCTTCATCGCGTTCCCGCTGACGGCGACATTCGTGCGGCCGGAAACCACCGGCCTGCCGGGTTTCCTGTTTGCAGTGCTCGGTGGTTTCGACAAGCCGTTCAACCAGGCGCCATCCCTGCACATCGCACTCCTGGTGATCATCTGGGACCATTGGCGTCACGTTCTGGCACGTCACCGTCTCGGCGGCATTCTCCGCCCCGTCTGGCACGTCTGGTGTTTTCTCATCGGCGCCTCGGTGCTGACGACGTGGCAGCATCATTTCATCGACATTCCGACCGGCGCGCTGCTCGGCCTGTTTGCGCTATGGCTGTTTCCGTTCAAGGGCGAATTGCCTTTCTGGGGTTTTCGTCTGACCGCCGACCCCAAGGCGCGGCGGCTGGCGGGCTACTACGCGCTGGGCGCCGCCCTTGCCTTGGCCGGCGCTGCCGGCGGAGCGTTTGTCTCCGCCGATTTTCTCATCCTGTTGTGGCCGGCATTGGCGCTGGCCATCGTCGCCTTCGCCTATGCCGGGGCCGGCGCCAAAGTGTTCCAGAAGGCGGCCGATGCCAGTGTCTCACTGGCCAGCCGCATCCTGCTCCTGCCCTACCGGCTTGGCGCCCGGATCAATGTGTGGGTATGGACCCGCCAACTGGCGCCGCAAGCGGAGATCACCGACGGTGTTTTCCTCGGCCGGTTTCCGAGTGCCGACGAGGCCAACCGCTTCGGCACAGTGATCGACCTTGCCGGCGAGATGGAACGGCCGCGCGGCGTGACCTGCCGCTGGATCAGCTACGCGATGCTCGACCTCGTGGCGCCGCCTCACGACAGGCTGGAGCGAGCGGTGGCGGCGATCGAGCTGGCGCGCCGGCGCGGCACCGTCCTGGTCTGCTGCGCGCTCGGCTTCCAGCGCAGTGCAGCCGTCGTCGCCGACTGGCTGGTGGTGACGGGGCGCTCGTACACAGCTGCACAGGCGCGCAAGAAACTCGCCGCGTCGGGCAGGCCCGTGCACCTTCAGATCGGGCTGGATGAACCGGGGCTGGAAGAACCGGGGCTGGAAGAACCGACATGAGTTGGCCGGCATGAGTGGCGACAATTTTCCCGAGAAGGCCGAAATATTCGCCGCCGGGCTGATGGTGCAGGCGGTGTGGCCGATCCTGCTGGTGGTCGCGGCTGTGATGGCAGCGCCGGTCATCGGCCTGGTGGCCGAACCGCAGACGACAGCGCTGTCCGCGGCGGCCTGGCTGGTCGCGGCGGCGAGCGCCGTGGCCACGCTGGCTCTTTCGGCCTTGCTTTTGTTCGATGCGCTGCTGTTCCGGCTGATGGCAAGCCACGCCAGCGAGGCCGCCGGGGGTGCCGCGGTCGACGATGTGCTGGCGCGCATGCGCCTGAAATCCACCACTGCCGGCGGCCGCTCGCTCGACCATCGCATGGCAGGCACGCGCCGCCTGCTGACAAGGCAGCGCATGGCGCTCGCCATGTTTGCTGCGGCATCCCTTTTCGCAGCATTTGTTTGAGCCATGACAAAACTTCACCTGCGCGCCAACACCTTCACCTTGCTGCAGACGGTGACGTCGGTCGGCCTGTCGGCGGCGGCCTGGGTGGTAACCGGCGTCAGACCAATCTGGAACGGCAGCCAGCCGTCGGAGCGGCAGCGCATCTACTTCGCCAACCATGCCAGCCATGGTGATTTCATCCTGCTGTCGGCCTGTCTGAGTGAGAAGGTGCGCGCCCGGACCCATGCGATCGCGGCGGCCGAATATTGGGGCAAGTCGCGGCTGCGCCGCTTCATCGCGCAGGACATGCTGTCGTCCGTGCTCATCCACCGGCAGTGGACCGACGAAACGCAACACCCGATCTCGATCATGCTGTCGGTGCTCGACGACGGCCACTCGCTGATCCTGTTTCCCGAAGGCACTCGCAACACGACGGAGGCGGATCTGCTGCCGTTCCGCTCCGGCCTCTACAATCTGTCGATGGCGCGGCCCGATGTCGAACTCATCCCGTGCTGGATCGAGAACATGTCGCGCGTGCTGCCCAAGGGCCAGTTCCTGCCGGTGCCGCTTCTGTGCCGCGTCGTCTTCGGTCCGCCGGTGGCGATCGCGCCCGGCGAAGAACGCCGCACCTTCCTCGAGCGCGCGCGCCAGACGCTGCTGTCGCTCAACCCGCGTCCCGATCGGGACCACTAGCATGACCAGGCAAAGAGACTTCGTATGACACTGCCGCCAATGCATGAAACCGTCATCCTGCTGGCCGGCCTGATCTGCGTGCTGACCATGGCGAGCATCGTTGCCGGTATCCTCTCATGGCGGGCGCCGAAGCCGCTGCCCTCGACGCTCGTCAACTTGAACCAGCGCATCAACGCCTGGTGGGTGATGGTGCTGGCGATCACCGTCGCCTTCTTCTTCGGCCGCACCGGCATGACCATCCTGTTTGCGCTGATCTCGTTTGCCGCGCTGCGCGAGTTCGTGACGCTGACGCACAGCCGGCGCAGCGACCACTGGGTGCTGCTCGGCATGTTCGGCATCATCATTCCCTTCCAGTACTGGCTGGTGTGGACCGCCTGGTACGGGCTCTTCACCATTTTCATCCCTGTCTACTGCTTCCTCTTGATGCCGGCGGTCACCGCGCTCAACGGCGACACCGAGCGCTTCCTCGAGCGCGTGTCCGCGCAGCAATGGGCGGTCATGATCTCGGTCTACTGCGTCAGCCATGTGCCGGCGCTGCTGACCCTCAACGTGCCCGGTTTCGAGGGCCGCAACCTCCTGCTCATCGCCTTCCTGATCATCACCGTGCAAGGCAGCGACGTGCTGCAATACATTTTCGGCAAGCTGTTCGGCAGGCATCTTCTGTCGCCCTCCGTCTCGCCCTCGAAGACCTGGGAAGGGCTGGGCGGCGGGCTGGTGGCATCGAGCCTTCTCGGCGCGCTGCTGTCGTTCCTGACGCCGTTCTCGCCGCTGGCGGCGGCAGGCGTCGCCTTCATCGCCTGCCTGATGGGGTTCCTCGGCGGGCTGGTGGCGTCGGCGATCAAGCGCGACCAGGGCGTCAAGGACTGGGGTCACCTGATCGAGGGTCACGGCGGCATGATGGACCGCGCCGACAGCCTGGTCTTCGCCGCACCGGTGTTCTTCCACATCGTCCGCTATTTCTGGACGTGAGCGAAGCCGTTCAATCGCGGATGGCCCGGCCTGCCTGCTGCAGCAATTCGAAGGCGGCGAAGCGCTTGTCGTGCCAGGGCACGAGGTCGCCACCGGCCGGGCGATAGATGTCGCCGATGCGCGACATGCCGGTCATCGCCGCGATCACATCGGGAAATTTTTGCGCCGCCACCGCAGCCAATATGGCTGAGCCGAGCAGCACCGGTTCGGGCGAGGTCGAACCGGCGACGGTCAGGCCTGTGGTGTCGGCCAAAAGCTGACGTACCAGCTCGCTTTGCGCCGCACCGCCGCTGACGACGATAGTGTCGATGGCAATGCCTTTTTTGGCCATCGCCGCCAGGATCTGGCGAACGCCGTAGCCGATGCCCAGCAGGCCGGCGACATAGAGCGCGACCAGACTGTCGAGGGACGTGTCCATGCCAAGCCCGGCGATCAGGGCCTTGGACTCAGGATCGGCGAAGGGCGAGCGGTTGCCGAGGAATTCCGGCACGACATGCAGTCCATCGGCTAGGTGCGCTACTGCGGACAGGTCGGCGGACTGTTTCGCCGCCTGCTGACCAAGCCAAGCGGTCAGGCCGAGACCTTCCGCCTTGGCTTTTGCGGATGCCTCAGCCGTGGCCGGATGGAAAGCGACGAGGTGGTCGATTGCAGCACCCGCCGCCGATTGCCCGCCTTCATTGAGCCAAAGCCCCGGCACCATCGAGGAAAAATACGGACCCCAGACGCCGGGCACGAAGGCCGGCTCGCTGGTGCTGGCCATGGTGCAGGCCGAAGTGCCGAACACATAGGCCATGCGCGACTGCAAGGTGCCGACCGAGCCCTGCCCGCCAACCGTGCCGACTCCCCCGGCATGGGCATCGATCAGGCCGGCCGCAACCGGCGTTCCCGGCAGCAGGCCGAGATCGGCCGCGGCGGCCTCAGTCAGGCCTTGGGCAAGCGCGGTGCCGCCCTCGACGATCTCGGTGCCGATGCGGGCAAAGCCTTCATCGGCGAGCGCGCCGAGGCCGATGGCGCGGAAATAGGCTTCGTCCCAGCGCCGCTCGTGGCCGAGATAGGTCCATTTGCAGGTCAGCGTGCAGATCGAACGCCCCAGGCTGCCGGTCGAGCGCCAGGTCAGATAGTCGGTGAGGTCGAAGAAATGCTCGGCGGCATCGAAGGTGGCGGGCAGGTTTTCGCACAGCCACAACAGCTTCGGCGTTTCCATCTCCGGCGATATGGTGCCGCCGACATAATCGAGCACGGCGTGCTTGCCGGCATTGATGCGCTGCGCCTGATCGAGCGCACGATGGTCCATCCAGACGATGATGTTGCGCTGGGCATCGCCGGAATGGCCGACCGGCAACGGCGCGCCGTCCTTGCCGACCACGACCAGCGAACAGGTGGCGTCGAAGCCGATGCCGGCAATGTCGCGCCCAGCGAGCCCCGACTTGGTCACCGCCTCGCGCACGCTGGCGCAAACCGCACGCCAGATGTCCTCGCTCGACTGTTCGGCGATTTCGCCGGGCTCGATGAACAGAGCGATGTCGCGCTTCGCCGAGGCAAGCATGGCGCCCTTGCTGTCGAACACCCCCGCCCTGGCACTGCCAGTGCCGACGTCGATGCCGAGGAAGTGGGACATGGGGAACCTCAGAAGTTAGGCAGTAGGCAGTAGGCAGTAGGCGAGATGGTCAGCAGTGAACGGCCAGTTGCAAGAGCCTCTCCCCATTCCCTACTGCCTAATGCCTACTGCCTCACAAATCATTGCTCTGCGGCAGGATCACCAGGTCCCGGATGGTGACGTTCCGTGGCCTAGTCAGCATGAACAGCACGGCTTCGGCGACCTCGACCGGTTGAATCAGGCCGCCCTTGGCCAGTTCATCCTCAAGCTTGTCCTTCGGCCAGTCGCTGATCAGCGCTGTCACCACCGGCCCCGGCTGCACCGCGCCGACGCGCAGGCCGTGCGGGGCGACCTGGCGGCGCACCGTATGGACGAAGGCCTGCACGGCGTGTTTCGACGCTGTGTAGATCGGCTCCCAGACCACGGGCACCAGTCCGGCGATCGAAGACGTGACGATGATGTCGCCGGTCTTGCGTTCGACCATATGCGGCAGCACGGCGTGGATGGAACGAAAGACCGCATTGATGTTGAGGTTCAGCATGCGGTCCCACACATCGGGGTCGCCTTCGAGCACCGGGCCGCCGACATAGGCGCCGGCATTGGCGTGGAAGATATCGAGCGGGCCGGCCTTGTCCAGGATTTGCGGCATCATCGTCGCGACGCTGGCCGGCTTCATCAGATCGATCACCAGCGGGATCGCGTCGGGACCGAGTTCGGTGCAGACGCTTTTCAGCGCGTCTTCGGCGCGGTCGACGAGCACAACGCGAACGCCGGCGGCAATCAGCGCTCTCGCGCATTCCAGGCCTATGCCCGACGCGGCGCCGGTGATCGCCGCGACCTTTCCACTCAAATCCTGAGCCATTCTATCCTCGTATCGATTGCGGTTGCGTTCAGGCGCGGCCGTGGGAAACCCGCGAGCGGCGTGCCAGGGAGTCGACGATGACCGCAATTGCCAGAACGGCGCCGGTGATCATGTAGCGAAGCGACGATGACAGATCGAGCAAGGTCAGCCCGCTGGCGATCGACTGGATGACGATGATGCCGAGCAGCGCGGAATAGGCGCTGCCACGGCCGCCAAACAGGCTGGTGCCGCCTATGACCGCCGCCGCAATGGCGTTGAGGTTGACGTCGCCGGTGCCGGCCTGCTGGCTGGCAGAGGCCAGCCGCGCCGCCGACAGCACGCCGCCAAGGGCGGCGAACATCGAGCACATGACGAAGGCGCTGAGGTAGATCGAGCGCACCTTGATGCCGGCGCGGCGCGCCGCTTCGCGGTTGCCGCCGACGGCGGTCATCGAGCGGCCCCATTGGGTGCGGGTCAGCGCATAGTTCATCGCCACCACCAGGCCGACGAACAGGCCGAACATCCACGGTATGCCGCGCGCCTGGTTGAGATAGCCGACGATCAGTTCGAGCAGGATGGTCAGGGCGGCGACGCGCACGATGAGGCCGCCGACAGACGGCGCCGACAAATTGACGGCCCGGCGGCGGCTGACGGTGCGCAGGCCGGCGATCAGCATGACAATGCCGGGCAATGCCGCCAGTGCATAGGACAGCCAGTCCGGCATGACCAGCAACTGGCCGAAATTCACCAGGTTCGAGCCATAGGGCAGATTGATCGAGCCGGTGGAGCCCAGAATATACAGCTGCAGGCCCAGCACGGCGAGCAAGCCGGCCAGCGTCGAGACGAAACTCGGCATGCCGAGCCGGTTGAACAGCAAGGCATAGAGCGCGCCGATGAAGCCGCCGACGGCGATCGCGGCGAGGATGGCGAGCGCCACCGGCCAGCCCTGGTTGACCCACAGCGTGCCGACCATGGCCGAAGCAAAGCCGCTGATCGAGCCGACCGACAGGTCGATCTCACCGACCATCAGCACACAGACGATACCGAGCGCGATGACGCCGACGGTCGAGCAGTCGAACAGGAGATTGACCAGATTGCTCGACGAGACGAAGACCGGATTGAGGGCAGTGAACACGCTCCAGATGATGACCAGTCCGACAATCACCGGCAGCGAGCCGAGGTCGCCGGAGCGGACGCGGTCGAAGAAGGCGCTGATGGCGCCACCAACGCCGGCCTGGTGCTTGACGCGGACGTCGCTGCGGTCGAGCGCCGTCGACGAGGAGGTGTCCTGCTTGGGCTCCGCGCTCATGGCCGCTGCTCCTGATTGTTCGCTTGTTCGGCGGCCTTGCGCCGTTCGGCGCGGCGCGACACTGCATTGTTGGCGGCGCCGGTGATGGCGCTGACCAGTTCCTGGTTCGAGGCGTCGGGTTCGAAGACGCCGTTGTTGCGGCCGAGCCTGAGCACCACGATGCGATCGGCGACGGCGCGCACGTCCTCCATATTGTGACTGATCATCAGCACGCCGAGCCCACGTTCGCGCACCCGGTCGATGAGGTTCAGCACTTCCGCCGTCTGGGCGACGCCAAGCGCGGCGGTCGGCTCGTCGAGCAGGATGACCTTGGGGTCGAGCAGCAGCGAGCGGGCGATCGCCACCGTCTGGCGCTGGCCGCCGGACAGCGAGGCGACCGCCTCGCGGACGCTTGGAATACGCGCCGACAATTCGTTGAGCAGCGTCCAGGCGCGAATTTCCATCGCCACCTCGTCCAGCCGCAGCGGGTTGAGCTCCTTGCCGAGAAAGATGTTGGCTACGACGTCCAGGTTTTCGCACAGCGCCAGATCCTGGAAAACGGTGGCGATGCCGAGCGTCAGCGCGGCGCTCGGGTCGGGCATCGTCACTTGCCTGCCGCGGAAATTGATGGTGCCCGAGCTCGGCTGGTGGACGCCGGCCAGAATCTTGACCAGCGTCGACTTGCCGGCGCCATTGTCGCCGACCAGCGCCACCACCTCGCCGGCATGGACATCGAGATCGATATCGGTGAGCGCCGAAACGGCGCCGAAATTCTTCGAGATGCCGCGCAGGCTGAGCACCAGCTCGCCTGCCGAAACCGGTCCGTCAGAGATGTCAGACATGGTGGCAAACCTTTCCGGATGGACGGTCAAGAGTGACTGCGAACTTCCGGCCGCCGCAAGGGCGGCCGGAAAGCAGGATCAGGATTCTAGGTCATCCTTTTATGCATGTCTTATCCCAAAACCGCTGCGCGATTTTGGGCGACCTGCATTGTCACTTTGTGATGCCGAGCTTCTTGCAGCCTTCGGCATAGCGGTCGACGCAGAGCTCTTCGGCGGTGTTGATCTTCTTGTCGATGATCTCGGCCTTGAGGTTTTCCTGCGTCACCACCGCCGGCGTGAACAGCTGCGATGGGGTGTCGTAGAGGGTCATTTCGGCCTTCGGCGTCTCGCCCGACAGAAGCTGGACGGCGACGTTGGCGGCAGCCGCCGCAACGATCTCGCTCGGCTTGGAGATGGTGTTGTACTGATCGCCGGCGATGATCAGCTGCAGTGCGGCGATCGTCGCGTCGTTGCCGGTCACCGGCGGTACCGGATCGACACCGGCGGCCTTGAAGGCGGCGATGGCGCCACCACCGGTGCCGTCATTGGCCGCAACGACGCCGACGATCTGCGTGGAGAAGCGGGTGATCTGGCCGCTTGCCCATTGCTGCGCCTTCGGCGGCGCCCATTCCGGCGTGTCGTATTCGGCAAGGATCTTGTAGCCGCTGTTGTCGAGGCTGGAATGGATGCCCTTCTTGATCAGCCCGGCGGCCGCGTCGGTCGGCGATCCGTTGATCTGCAGCAGGCCGCCGCTGGCGGGGTCGACCTTCAGCGCCTTGAGGTGTTCGACGAGCGAGTCGGCAATGGCCTTGCCGATGCCTTCATTGTTGAACGAGACGTAGAAGTCGGCAGGTGCGGTCGGGATCGGGCGATCATAGGCGATGACCTTGACGCCCTGGCTCTGCGCCAGCTTGACCAGCGAGGCGGCGGCGGTCGAGTCGACGGGGTCAAGCACGATCGCCTTGGCGCCTTGCGAGATCACCGAGTTGAACTGCTGCTGCTGGCGCGAGGCGTCGGCATCGGCGTTCTGATAGATCACCTTGCAGCCGGGGCAGAGTTTTTTCATCTCGGCGACGAAGCCGGGATAGTCGTGCTGCTCGTAGCGCGTCGAGGCCTGGTCGGGCATCAAGAAGGCGACCGTGGCGTCGGTAACCGGGGCGGCAAAGGCAGCGGTGCCGCCAAGAAGAGAAAGAGTGAGCGCGATGGCTCCCGTCGATTTCCAGGCAAATCTGGTCATTTCGATAGCTCCGTTTCAAGGAATGGTTTCATGAAGCCTTGGACACCACATGGCGCCGGGCCTTGACTGCAGTCGGCTGTTGCGAGGAACAACGGAGCACTTGATCCGTGCTGCGCATCCTCTTGATATCTCTGGATTTCGGGACAAGCGATCTCCAGCACGGGGCGCCTCCAACGCACCCCGCGTTCTTACCTCAGTAAATGTCTAGGCTCCTCCCGGTCCTCCCTGTTAGGCGGCAATCTCCGCGCTGACGTTTTCCGCCAGCAGGGCCCTGAAGCGCGAAGGCGACATGCCTTTCTGGGTCAGGAACTGGCGGTTGAAATTCGAGATGTTGTTGTAGCCGGCGGCGTAGCAGATCTCGGTGATCGGCATGTCGGCCTCGCTCATCAGCAACTGGCAGGCAAGGTTGATGCGCAGCCGGTTGACGTACTGAACCAGCGCCATGCCGGTATGACGGCGGAAGCTGCGCGAAAACGCGCTCGGGCTGCGCCCGGCAATCGCCGCCAGATCGCTTTCGCTGAACGGCTCGGTCAGGTTGGCGTTGATAAAGGCAAGCGCCTTGTTGACGCCGGCCGACATGAAGCCTGAGGGATCCGGCAGATAGCTGGCGCTGGTCAGCGTCCGTACATCGGCGGCGCGGCTCAGAATATCGATCAGCTCCATGAACAGCGCGATGCGGCGAACGCCTTGCGCCTCGACCAGTTCGGCCAGCACAGGTGCGGCGAGCTTGGCGGTAGCGGTGGAGAACAGCGCGCCGCGGCGGCTGAGCTCGAGAATGTTTTCACAACCGGCAAGTTCCGGCAACGCGGCGGTGGCGTCTGCGATGAACTCTTGCGAGAATTGCACGACGCGGCCGCGCAGCGGCACGCTGGCGCCTGCCGGCACGTCGCTGACCCAGTTGTGCGGCAGGTTCGGGCCGGTGAGCACGAGATTGCCGGGCTCGAACTCGCCGATGAAGTCACCGACGAAATAATGGCCCGTGGTGGCGACGACGTGATGGATTTCGTATTCGGGGTGGAAGTGCCAGCGCACCGTGTGGAAGGGGTAGCCGTGGGCCCAGGCCTTGAACGACTCGCCGCGTCTGATCTGGACGACTTCCAAGTCCGGATTCATGTCAGTTCCTCCCGGCGCCGGTCCGGTCATGCGACCAGTTGCAGTGCCATCTCCCGCAGGCCGCGTTTGCCGCTCTCTGCAGTGATCGAAGCTTAGGCGGCAATTCATGCAGCCGCCACCACGGTGTGTCCACCTCACTGATACTTTTTTGACGTTTTTGTGGTCAAGGCGATACGTTTGCGAGTACGCGGGAGAGATCAGGCCCCGCTTGCGAGACGGTAACGACGCAAACGTGTCGCCGGCGACGAGAGCTGGTCGTTCGATTTCGGCTCCGTCACAGTGATAGTATGCAAAAGGAGCGGATCGGCATGACAAGGACGTTCACCTACTCCGGCAGCCCTGCGCATATTGTCTTCGGCAATGGCGCGTCGTCCGAGGTGGGCACCTGGATCGAAAAGCTCGGCTGCAAGCGCGCGCTGGTGCTGTCGACGCCGCATCGGGCTGCCGACGGCGAGGCGCTTGCCAAGTCCCTCGGCGCGCTGGCGGCCGGCATCTTTTCGGGCGCCGCCATGCACACGCCGGTCGAGGTAACCCAAACGGCAATGGCCAAGGCAACCGAGGTCAAGGCTGACTGCGTTGTCGCGCTTGGCGGCGGCTCTACCACCGGTCTCGGCAAGGCGATCGCCTGGCGCACCGACCTGCCGCAGATCGTCATCCCGACCACCTATGCCGGCTCGGAGGTGACGCCGATCCTCGGTCAGACCGAGAACGGCGAAAAAACCACAATGCGTGACGCAAGGATCCTGCCGGAAGTGGTGATCTACGATCCAGAGCTGACCGTCGGCCTGCCGATAGCGATGAGCGTCGCGTCAGGACTCAACGCCATGGCGCACGCGGCCGAAGCGCTTTACGCGCAGGATCGCAATCCGATTTCCACCCTGATGGCGAAAGAAGGATTGCGCGCCATGAAGGCGGCGCTGCCGGTGTTGACCAAGGAGCCTGGAAATATCGATGCACGCGGCGATGCGCTTTACGGCGCCTGGCTGTGCGGTACGGTGCTCGGCGCCGTCGGCATGGCGCTGCATCACAAGATCTGTCACACGCTCGGCGGCTCTTTCGACATGCCGCATGCCGAGACGCATGCGGTGATGTTGCCGCACACGATCGGTTTCAACGCCGTCGCGGTGCCCGACTTGTTGAAGCCGGTCGCCGACTTGTTTGACGGCAGCGCCGGTAGCGGTCTCCACGATTTCGCCAAGGCGGTCGGCGCGCCCCTTACATTGAAAGAACTCGGCCTCAAGCAGGCCGATCTCGACCGCGCCGCCGAGATTGCGACCAGGAACCCATACTGGAATCCGCGGCCTTTCGACCGCGCCGCAATCCGCGCCCTGTTGCAGGACGCGTGGGAGGGAAGGCGTCCGCAAAACTGACGTCAACAAGCAAGGAACTTACCCGCCGCGAATTCATCAGGATACCGCCATGAGTGGCTCCGCCTGATCGGCGCAGGCCGCTCACGGTTTTGTGCGCGTGAAAAACTGCGCGGCTCGAAAAGCCCATTGACATCAGCCGTATTTTCGACGCAAACGTTATATTGTTACTGTTATACAGTTACACAGCCCGCCTCTCCGGCGACATACATTTCAGACTGCAAGGAGACCACGGATGCGTCGCATTCCCTTTCTCGCCGCGCTGCTCGTCGCGGTGCCGCTTTTGACCGGCACGGCTGCCCGCGCCGAAGACAAGCTGACCATCGTGGCGGCCGAGAATTTCTATGGCGACCTTGCCCGCCAGATCGGCGGCAGCAACGTCACCGTCACCAGCATCCTGGCCAATCCCGACGACGATCCGCATCTGTTCGAGACCAGCCCGTCGACGGCGCGCACCATCGCCGATGCCAAGATCGTCATCTATAACGGCGCCGATTACGATCCGTGGATGGACAAGCTGCTGTCGGCCTCGACAGCCAAGGATCGCACGACCATCGTCGCCGCCGACCTGATCGGCAAGAAGTCGGGCGACAACCCGCATCTGTGGTACGACCCGGCGACGCTGCCGGCCATCGCCAAGGCGCTGAGCGCCGACCTTGCCAAGCGCGATCCGGCCAATGCCGTGTATTATGAGGCGAACCTGAAGGCATTCCAGACCTCGCTCGAGGCCATTGACAAGGAAATCACCGACGTCAAGAACACCTATGCCGGCACCGAAGTGACGGCTACCGAGCCGGTCTTCGGCTACATGGCGGAAGCGCTCGGTCTCAAGATGCTGAACTACGATTTCCAGGTGGCCTTGATGAACGATGCGGAGCCGAGCGCCACGCAGGTGGCGGCGTTCGAAAACAGCCTGAAGGACGGCTCGGCCAAGATCCTGTTCTACAATTCGCAGGTGACCGACGAGGCAACGACAAGGCTGCTCGACATCGCCAAGCAGAACAAGGTCACGGTCATCGGCGTCACCGAGACGGAACCGGCGGGTCAGACGATCCAGACTTGGTTCGGCGGCCAGATCGACGCGGTCCAGAAGGCGCTCGCCGCCCGCACACAATGAATGTGACTGCGAATGAATGTGACTAAATGAACGCAATCGAATTCGACAAGGTCACGCTGACCTATGGGGACGCCGGGTTTTATCCGACGTCTCCTTTTCTCTACCGCAAGGCGCCTTTGTCGGCCTGCTCGGCGCCAATGGCGCCGGCAAGACGACGATGCTGCGCGCCATTCTCGGCCTGATCAAACCGGCCGGCGGCGCCATTTCGGTCCTTGGCAAATCGCCGACGCGCGGCAACGCCGACATCGGCTATATGCCGCAGGCGCGGCGCGCGCTTGGCGATGTCGGCGTCAGCGGCCTCGACTTCGTGCTGAGTGCCGCCGGCGGGCATCGCTGGGGCTGGCCCGTCGCATCGGCTGCCGAGAAGGAGGCGGCGTGGAAGGCTCTTGAAGAGGTGGGCGCCGGCGACCTTGCGCGGCGGCCGCTGGGCGAGCTTTCCGGTGGCGAGCGCCAGCGCATCCTGATCGCGCAATCCTTGATCGGCAATCCGCAACTGCTTTTGCTCGACGAGCCGCTGATCAGCCTCGATGCAGGCCATCAGCGCGCGATCATCGACCTGGTGCATCAGATCGGCGAACGGCTCGGCATTGCGGTGCTGTTCTGCTCGCACGAGATCAACCCGCTGCTGCGCGCCGTCGACCGCGTGCTCTATCTCGGCAACCGCAAGGCGGCGATCGGCTCCGTCGACGAGGTCATCAGCGGGCCGGTGCTGTCGAAACTCTACGGCACGCATATCAATGTGGTGCGGGTTGCCGGCCGCATCTTCGTCATGGCCGACGATGTCGAACTGGAGAGCGGGGCGCATGTCCACGATCTTTGACTATGAATTCATGCGCAACGCCTTTTATGCCTGCACCATCGTCGGCATCGTTTCGGGCGCGGTCGGCTATTTCCTCGTGCTCCGGGGCCAGACCTTCGCCGGCCATGCGCTCTCCCATGTCGGCTTTCCCGGCGCCACCGGCGCCGGCCTGATCGGGCTGTCGCCGTTTCTCGGCCTCACCGTGTTTACCGTCGCCGCCGGCATCGGCATCGGCCTGCTCGGCGAACGCGCGCATCGCGACGTCGCCATCGGCATCGTTTTGACGCTGTCGCTCGGCCTGGGCTTGCTGTTTCTGCATTTCTACACCGCCTTCGCCTCGCAGGCGACCAACGTGCTGTTCGGCAATGTGCTGGGCATCAGCCTGCGCACCGTGATCGTGCTTGCGGTGCTGGCGGTGGCGATCCTTGTCGCGCTTTTGCTGATAGCGCGGCCGCTGCTGTTCGCCAGCCTGCAGCCGGAACTCGCCGAAGCGCGCGGCGTGCCGCTCACTCTTGTCTCGACCCTGTTCATGGTGCTGGTCGCCGTCGCCACGTCCGAGGCGGTGCAGATCGTCGGCGTGTTGCTCGTCTTCGCGCTGATGGTGGCGCCTGCAGCCACCGCCCTCAGGCTTACCAGCGGCGTCGGAGCCGGCGTGCTGACCTCCATCGCGCTTGCCGTGATCATCGCCTGGATCAGCCTGACGCTCGCCTTCCTGACCGACTGGCCGACGAGCTTCTGGATCACGGCGCTGGGCGCGGCGGCCTATGTCGTCAGCGGCATGGTCCGGCGCCCGTCCGTCCGAGAGTCTCAGAGCGCCGACGCCGGCCCCTGAGGCTTGCCCTCCGGCAGGTCGATCGGGCCGGCTGAGGTGCAAAACTGACGTGAGGGAAATACACCCAAAAAAAGTCAGGTCTACAAACCGGCTCCTGAAACGTTTCAGCCGAGAAAGACAAATTCATCCAATCGCCTAGATCGCGACCTCTGTCGCGCCAAAGGGCCGCTCCGGAGCGGCCGGAACACCCGGAAAACCGCCATTTCAAGCGCATTTTGCAGCGGCGAATGGCTTGCGCGAGGCCGGCTGGAAAGCTGGCCGGGAGACGCAAAAGGGACCTCCCGCGGCCATTGCGGGCGGCGTTGACAGACCGCGGTGCTGCATGCGTATAGCAAGCCATGGGTCACGCCATGGCCGTGGCGGTTGAGACGGGGCTGGGGGGTTTCGTAACAACAGCATTGACGGCCCGGCGCCGGACGGGCGGCATGCACTCTCGAAGTGCGCCGCTCGCTCTTGGCTGACGCGCCGGCGACCCGGCAGCAGTCCTGGCCTGCGTTCTCTCGACCAGGCTCCGCAGAACGCCATCGTCTCAGCTTTTCGATCCGCATCGGTTCGAAGCGAACGAGGTGACGCCCTCTTAACCGATATTCGCTTCGCTACGTCCCCCTCCCCTGCTGGGCGAGGGGGACGCTGGCGATGAACCGCGCCGGCCGAGGTGTATCGGCACCGATCAGGCAAGCCTGACGACGTCGATCAAGCAAGCTTGACGACGAAGTGCTTGGTTACCGGCTCGAGGATCTGCCAGGTGCCCTTGAAATCGGCTTCGACCACGAACGCATCGCCCGGACCGACCTCGACAGGCGTGCCGCCATCGGGCGTGATGATGATGCGGCCGGCGATCATGTGCACGAACTCATAGTCGGTGTAGGTGGCGTGATAAGTGCCGGGCGAGGCCCGCCAGGTGCCCGACAGCACCTTGCCATCGGCGGTGGTGTGCTGCACGGCGGTCTGCATGGTCGGCCGGCCCGCCACAACGATCCAGCCCGGCAAGTCGCCGCCCTCGGCATGCTCGACAGCGCCGAATTTGAAAATGGTGGTGTTGGTCATGGGAGGCTCCGTTTGAATTGCATGGCTGCCGGTTGGATAGCCGATGCGTGTGACAGGGGCAACGCAAGGGCCGACCCCGGATGTCGGAGATTTGGCGAAGGAGGCGGTGGCCGCGCGTGGAGCGCCTGCCTGCATTGCCGCCAGCGCCGCGCAGCCTTCCACGGCGCGCGCGGCCGGCTGTATTCTCTCCTTTGAGACGGTGACGCCGAAGGCCTGCGTGTTCGGCAACAAGGACGCCCCGCGCTCGATTGCGCTGTTCGGCGATTCGCATGCCGACCACTGGTCGACGCCGCTGATCGAGGCCGCCGAGAAGAACGACACCAAGGTCGTCACCTGGCTCAAATCCGGCTGCCGCGCCTCGCGGCTGACGGTATGGGCGACCAAGCTGAAGCGGAACTACACCGAATGCGATCAATGGCGCGCGCAATCGATCCGGCAGATCATCGCCGCGCGGCCGAACCTGGTGGTGATCTCGGAGATCGCGCTGGACAGCCTGGACAAGATGTCAGCCGGCACGCAGGCGCCCGTCAGCCAGGATGCCGACGGGCGCGCCGGCCTGCACGCGACGCTCACCGCGTTCAGCCAGGCGGGCTTAAAGGTTGCCGTCATCCGCGACGTGCCGTTCAGCGACGATCATGTCGACACCTGCGTGGCGCGCGCGCTGTGGCGCGGCGAAAAGCCGTCGCTGTGCGACCAGAAGCGCACCGAAGCCGCCAACGACGCCAACGCGGCGGCGGAGCGCAACATCGTGCGCGCCGTGCCCGGCGCCAGCTACATCGACATGACCAACCAGTTCTGCGACGCCAAGACCTGCCACGTCTTCATCAACGGCAAGATCGCCTACCGCGACCAGCATCATTTGGCGACACCATTTGCGGAGACGCTGGAGCCGGCGGTGGAGAAGGCGCTGTTTTAGGGCCGGTGGGGCGAGGTAGAGGTAAAGATGCGACACTCCGAAATCGCCGAGATCATCGGCGTAGGTAACATGACGGTTCGCTTGAAAGCAGCTTGGAGCAACGAGGAAGGCGCCGTCTTCAATCGTCTCGACCTGTCGGAGCGCCACTTTTTGATAGCCAGCCTCCAACACTTGGTTGCCTTATCCTGCTCGACCGCCCCCTCGGATTCCATGATTGAGAGCAGTGTCCTTGGTATGTGCCCCTGATGCTCAACATGGCCCATATAAATGCCCAACTGGCGGCCAATCTCGGAATTCCTAAGCCCCTGTTGTGGCGCTTGACTTAGAAGCATATGAATGGCCGCCTTCAGTTGTGCCATAGCCGACTGCGCCATGAGGTAAGGTTGAGTGATGCTTGTCACCTTTCGTTCCTTCTGAAACGATCGAACTCTGGCGGCAGCTTACTCAGCAGCTGGGCTGATGACATGGCAAACAGATCCCACGTCACATCCAGCTGCTGGCGCACCTTTGCAAGACGACGGGCAGACCCCCCTCTCTTGCCTCCGGCCCCCCTCCGCAACCCTCTCTGAGCCTCATCATAGTAGAGGTTGCGCGCTGCCCCCTGAAAGGTTTGGTGAAACATGTCTTGCTGGCTTGTCAGCTGCTCTCTCAGTTCCCCAGGGACCGAAGGCGATCCACAAAGCAGATGGTCCGCATTATCTCCTAGTGTTGAAAAAAGCAGAACCGGCATTCGGATTAAGTGGCGCTGTCCTTTCTGCCAATCATTTAGATTGCTAGGATACCAGCGATGAACCTCGCCAAGTTTTCGCACCCCATCCTTGTTCTCAGGAAATAATTCATCCCGAGAAACAAAAGCGAGCCATGCCCAAAGCCCGTTATTTGCGAGCAGTTCCGGGACGTCTCGTGCCCCCATCGCAGCGACTATTTCTTCGGCCATACTCTTTGACGTTTTCCAAGCGCCGACGGTGAAGGACGCAGTGCCCGACAACCTCCTCGCGATCGTCTGGTCTTGGAGATCAACTGCCTCGTCGGGAATCTGTCCGATCATTGCCGCTTGAAATGCGAGCATGCCGTGCTCGGTGAACTCGTAGAGTGCAGCGTATTTCATTTGTCCACCTGACTAGCGGTCAGCATATCCACAATTCTATCCGACAGATGATGTCGCTGGCAGAATGAATCGATCAAGTCCTCGATCCACCTCCGTCTGTCTCCAACTTCATCCGATGAGGCCGGCGGCGGTTTACCAGGCATGACGGAATCGGCCCACATGATCCAGTCCTTCATCCAAGGCGTGTCTTGCGGAGAATCCTGCGACAACACGTCGTCAAACACCTGATACAGTATCGCAGGTAGCACCGCGCTAATGAAGACCGGGTCGGTTCTAACCCACGTACGCGCATCCGGGATGCGCTTATCGATCTGAACGACTGGATGGGCATTTTCTTGGATATCGAGCTTCCAGACTCGTGGCGCAATATCCTTAGGGAGGAAGCGAAGAATGCCCTTGCTGCCGCCCTCTTGGTGTTCTTTCTCAGAGTTCAGGCGCCAAGAGTCGCTGCTGCCCAATAGCAGGCCAAGCTGATCAGTGCTGGCAGAAGCCACACGCAACTGGCAGCTGGGATCACCGAACGAAGTATTGTTGATCTCAGTAGCATGCCTAGGCGAGCCCACCGCTCCGAATTGGACTGATTCCATTTGCTTGTTTTCTGTCAAGCGCACGCTTATTCGCGCGTCTTCAGGAAAACCTCGAAATACTTTTGGATCGGTGATGGCAATAGTGAGAAGTCTCTTTTCGCCAACCTCGGTAACCCGCACCGCGACGGATGACTTTGCAAGCTGCCGCCTGCCGGTCAGTCTAATCGTCCTGTGCATTTTTCCATACCTTTATTCGAGCATCCAACTCTCGCTTTATGTCAAAGCCCGAAACTTCAATGACCGAATTAGGGCCACAGTTCACCGCCCGGAGTTTGTTCTTTATGTATTGATATTCACAGTTGCTGGCGACCGTTGTCAGGTCGCTAGAACGAAAGTCGAACTCACTCCAAGCTGGGCTGCGGGAACCATCCGCATAGGCCATTGTGATCGAAACGTTCACTGGCCACTCTGTGTAAGCTGGGTTTGCCTTGAATCGAAAGCCATCGCCTACAGTCTCGAGCGCAAAGGGCGGGATCCTCGGCGGTGGCGGCGGAGGTGGCGGCTCAGGCGGTTTGTCCGGCTTCTTTACCTTCCCCGACTTCTTGCCTGGGTCTGGATCGGCTATGGCGAAGAACGTATCGAACACATTTTCGTCTGGTTCGGTTATGTCGGGCGTCAGGAAGTTTCTGAGCTCTGCTTGCAATCCCTTCACTAACCTCTTCACCTTAAAAGGCTGACGATAACCTCGATCCTCAAGCTTAGTCCTGATCTCCTTAGATTCCAGCAGATCTAGGTGAGCCTTCCCTTCACAGCAGTTGAGGTAGGTTGCCAGCTCGAGTTCCTCAACCAGCAAGATAACATCAAGTTCACCTGGAGTTTTCGCTCGAACGTCAGGCAAACTCATGCCTTCGCGATAGAACCTGTCAATGGGCCTGCTGTTTTCCGGCGTCTTCCTGACAATGGCCTTCAGTGAGACGTCGTGGGTTTTTGCACCCTTCTGGAGAGGGAAACCAATTTCAAGACAGACGGCCTTTCCTTCCCGCACCGCGTTCTGGAGAACTATGGCCCATTGCTCGTTTCTTAGGCCCTGCAATCCCGAATTTACGTCCGAAATCGAAATCGCGATGGGCTCGGCCCTTAGGGCCTCACGAATGAGTTCGAGATATCGCGCCACGTCTTTTTGAATGGCCTCCACCCGGAATTCCGAAACAACCCCTTCCGCTATTTCGTCAATGGTGCTGGCATCAAGAACGGTGTCATTAGTTCGGACTACAAGTGTCCCGGATATGATTGCAGGGGCGAAATGTTCGATAGACGAAGCCAGAATTCCTTCGCGCGTGAGTTCTTGGTGAGGATAAGGGATAATCAGTGCAAGCCCGCTCTGGGCGCTGGCGTCTCTGTACCCCGTCAGTCCAAAAGCAGACACGAGGCTGTCGTGAAATTCTGTGCTATCGTGAAGCCGGTAGATAGAGGCTTCGTCATCCTCCTCCGCAGCCAGATACGCATGAGTAGATCTGAACCCTTTGGGCGTCTGCATAGCTCGGAGGACAGTCATTCCACAGGCTACAGTCCTGCCGTCCTGCACCCTTCTCGTGAACCCGACAACAGAATGAACCCGCGATGCAATCAGAAACGTTACACGACCGATTCCTCGTCCGCCTCGGCCCGCTCCATCCTTGTTCGATTGCCCGAAATTGAGCCAGTAATTCCAAAAATTGCTGATTCGGCTACCAAGGTCACCATCAAGTCCCCTTGCATTGAAATCCTCGATCGCGATCCACGATACTTCGCCTCGAGCCCATTCCTCAGGCACTGCTAGTCCCGCCTGATTTCTCAGATCAATGGCTTCTGCAAGAAAAACCCTTTGTTCGCCGAGGTCTTTCTGATGGAAGGTGAAACTGATTGTAACAGGGAGCGTCAGATCGTGCCGGGCATCTAGACTGTTTTGGATTGCCTCCCGAACAAACGTATCCGAGTAAGGATAGTCCGCCCGGTCAAACATCTCGCTATCGAGTCCCTGCGAGATCGGTGTTGCCCCTACGCGAGGCCAAATCCACTTCCACATAATACTTCCCCCCATACTTCTCTAACCCAGATCGAGCCTGCAGCAAAATCTATTCCAACCTGAAACCCTCTGTCCGATCGCTGGCGTCGTCCCCAAACTTGGATTTCGCAGCTTCGAGTTCACGGTGCAGCGCTTTAAACATCTTACGAATGTCGTCGTCTCCGTACGCATATGCGCTTCTGTTTGACAGATTTCCGATCAGCCGTATGTCATTCATTGCCCGCGTAACACGGGCCTCAGCCAGCTGCACAAATTTCTTTCTCTTGTCTCTCACAATCGGCATCCTTTTGTACAAATTGGATTTGTACATAACATTTCGTATTTGTGCGGTCAAACTTTTAACAGGTACGTGATTCTGGTATGCAAAATGCATAAGAATTGGCGACTCCTTGCCGCACTTAGCCACATGGGCGTGAAAGGAGTGCTAAAGGCTCAGGGCAGGTTCTATGACCGGCCGCGAGAGCTTGGCTTCCGCACCGCTATCGAAGACCGGTAGCAGTGTTTTTGCGATCTGATATGCCAAGAACGGAGGAACAGCATTTCCGACCTGGACATACTGCTCGGTTCGGTTTCCGAGAAAAGTGTAGTTGTCCGGAAAGGTCTGCAAACGGGCGGCTTCGCGCACCGTCAGACTGCGGCACTGCGCGGAATCGGGATGGATAAAATAGTGGCCATCCTTTGAAATGTGACTGGTGACCGTGGAAGAAGGACGGCTCGCCAGTTGCACCCGGAAACGATCGTTGAATTTGCCAGTCTCCCAATTGCGGTGATTGGGTGCGAGCGCAGCAGGAAAATCTGCCGCCTTGGGACTGTTCCCAAAGACACGGCCGTAGCAGGCTGCGAACAAATATCTTCCGAGGTCCGAAGGCATATGTCCGCGTGTTTCGTTTTGGGGGAGTCGGTTCAGTTGCGTATCGGAAAGCCAGGCGCGCAGGTCGGGCGGACAGTCATTGGGCAGTGCAATCCCGCCGATGACTTCATGCCCGCGCGAAACAATGGACCGGTGCTCATCTTCGACCCTGCGAAGCTCATGCACGAACGCTTCCCGGCTTGGTGACGGGAGCCGGTACAGCTCACCCTTCACGATCCCGATCGCCTCTGCCATGGCGCCGGCCCACGCCGATGCGTTGTCGGCTCGACTGAGACCACTTCGCATTCTCGGCATGGCGCCCAGAACCATCGAAAGGGTCACCGGTTGCTCCCTGCGATTGAGACGCGGCAAAAGATATTCAGGCAGCCCCCCAATTACGTCTCGCCGCAGGCCTATAATAATTACCCGATGGCGGGCCTGCGGAACCCCATGGTCCTCGGCTCGGACGATGAAATCCTGCGGCCGTGGTTCGTCGCCGAACTGCAGTTGACCCGACGGCGCAAGGGCAAGGAGCCGATAGTTGTCGGTGCCGCCTGCGTGCCTTAGATCTTGCATGACCTTCTGGAATATGGCGCTGCCCTCGACCGCGGCGGACAGCATCCCCTTGACGTTCTCCATAACGAATGCAGTGGGTGCCAATGCCTCCAGCACCTTGACGTATTCGTCGTACAGGAAGTTCCGACTATCCAGTTCTGGTTGATAATTCGCCTTTCCGACGTTCCTTGCGCGTCCAACGAGGGAATACGCTTGGCAAGGTGGCCCCCCGATCAGAATCGTTCGACCACCGTGTCGCGAGCGAATTGCCCGAATCCGGCTGTCAAGAAAGCGAGATGTCTCCGGCCGCCCTAGTTCGAGACAGCGTGCTTCGTCTTCGGCCGCTGCCCATTCACGTGGAAAGATCGATCTCCAGTCGGGTTGCTCGCTTTCGCCATTGAGCCATGCATGATACTCGGACGGAAATTCATCGAACTGGCGCAGGAAAGCTCGCAGTCTAAGTGTCTGATGAGCGGAAGCTTCCTTTTCGATCGACACGTCGATCTGGTACTGCCGCTCGCCTGTCGGCGTCCGGCAAGCCGAAAAACCTTCTCCCAGGCCGCCTGGCCCTGAGAAGAGATCGACCACAGCAACCGGACTGGACTCGCGAGAAATCATTGGGAAACTCATTGGCTAATGTCTTCCCAGGTTCTGCCTCCCATGTAAAGGGCCTTGCCTGATGACGGACGTGGTCGACAAGGCAACCCGATCGAGAATGATGGCGGGTATACAGGGGAAGAATACCATCCCCGAATTGATGCTCCGCAAGGCGCTGCATGCAAAAGGCATCCGCTATCGCTTGCATTACGCCAAACTGCCGGGCCGCCCGGATATCGTGTTCCCCAGGTTCAAGTCCGTCTGCTTCGTTCATGGCTGTTTCTGGCACAGGCATCCTGGTTGCCGGTTTGCAACCACGCCCGCAACGCGCCCTGAATTCTGGCAGACAAAGTTCGCTTCGAATGTGGCCCGCGATCATCGAAACCGAGACGAGCTGATGGCCATCGGCTGGAGGGTTGCCACGGTTTGGGAATGTGCATTGCAGCGGAAAGATCTTGATCCCGTGGTCACCACATTGATTGGCTGGCTGATAGGCGGCGGCTCAGAAGTCATTGAGATTGGAGGGGGGTGACGGGCAAGTCCGGCATTCCCCTCGCGCGCTCCGCTCGCACCGCTTGCAAATCTCCCCCCAAATGCCATCTACATCACAGACGCACCGCCGGTGTGCCGGCAGCCACGGAGACAACCCTTGACGCAGCGAAGCGGCAGTGCGGACTTGCCGCTGCATGGCGGGCGGGTGCCGAAATGGCTGGGCGATCGCATGACGCGGCTGGGCGCGGTGCTGTGCGAGGCGATCATCCATCATTATGGCCGCGACGAGCTGTTGCGGCGGCTGGCGCATCCGTTCTGGTTCCAGTCCTTCGGCGCCGTCATGGGCATGGACTGGCACTCCTCGGGCATCACCACCTCGGTCGTCGGCGCGCTGAAGCGCGGACTGAACCCGATGTCGCGCGAGCTCGGCATCCATGTCTGCGGCGGGCGCGGCGCGCATTCGCGCAAGACGCCGCAGGAGCTGGCGGCAATCGGTGAGCGCGTCGGCATCGATGGCGCGGCGCTCGCCACGGCCAGCCGCCTGGTCGCCAAGGTCGACAGCGCGGCCGTGCAGGACGGTTTCGACCTCTATCTGCACGGCTTCATCGTCACCGACGACAGCCGCTGGGTGGTGGTGCAGCAAGGGATGAACGGCGACAGCCGCCAGGCGCGGCGCTATCACTGGCTGTCCGAAGGGCTGACCAGCTTCGTCGACCAGCCGCACGCGGCGATCGAGGGTGAGCGGCAGGGCGAGATCGTCAACCTCACCGACCATCGCGCCGAGCCGTCGCGGACCGGACAGCTCGACCTGTTGAAGACCATGAGCCCGGAGCGGATCCTTGACGAGCTTGCCGTGCTGGAGCCGCCGCCGAAAGCGGCGCCCGCGAAACCGCCGGCGCAGCCGATGCTGCCCAATCTGGTGATGCCGGCGCATCATGACGTGCGCGAGAGCGACATCGTCATGCACCGGCTGCACGGCAACATTTCGGCCGCCATCGAAAGCGGGCCGGCCGATTTTCCCGAACTGCTGTTGGTGCCCGGCGTCGGCGCGCGCACCGTGCGAGCGCTGGCCATGGTGGCGGAAGTTGTGCACGGCGCGCCCTGCCGCTTCTCCGATCCGGCGCGCTTCTCGCTCGCCCATGGCGGCAAGGACCGCCACCCCTTCCCGGTGCCGCTGAAAGTCTATGACGAGACGATCGCGGTGCTGAAATCGGCCGTCGGCAAGGCCAAGCTCGGCCGCGAGGAAGAGCTCGGCGCGCTGAAGCGGCTGGATGGCGAGTCGCGTCGGCTGGAGCGCTACGTCACCGGGCCAAGCCTTAAGGAGATCGTCGCCGGCGAGTTCGACCAGTCGCATCTGCTTGGCGGGCGCAGTGTGTTTGGGTGGGAGGGGGCGGCGGAAAGCGACGACGGTTCAGACAGGGGCCGCCAGTAGCGGCCTGTCCATCATGCAGAGATAGTGCGCGGCCGATAGAAACACGTGCTCGGCTTGTTTTGATAATGCTTGCAAAGACCCATTTCTCAAGTGATGCTCTGCCAGGCGAGGCTCGGCATGAAGACATTCGCATGGACGTTGGTTTTCGTGCTGCTGGCGATTGGCGGCGCGATCGCCCAAACGACGCCTGAGCCTGCCATACTGGCATATACACCGCCGATGCACTTCGTCGTTGTACGCAACAGCACGCCAGGATGCGAGCCGACATGCCCGGAATGGATTTCGGCGGAAGGTCACATCGTGGCCGGCACGCCAGCTTTGCTGAAGGCCTTGCTGAAAAAACTCGGCCCCCGCAAATTGCCTTTGGCGTTGAATTCCCCGGGCGGCGAGACCGATGCGGCGATGGCGCTTGGCCATATGATCCGCGCCAGCGGGCTCGACACGATGGTTGGCAAGACGGAGTTCTCCGAATGCGCGCCAGACACAAAAGCCTGCGGGCCGGGCGACCTCCGCTTCGGCGTCGCCAACCCCGTCGGCGCAGTCTGTTCGTCAGCTTGTACGATGGTTCTTGCGGGCGGCGTACGGCGCCTGGCAGACAGCCGCGCCTTTGTCGGCATTCACCGGATCATGCTGCCGACCGCCAAGAAAATCCACGGCAAGAAGACCATCGTCCTCGTTCCGATACCCAAATGGTATGAACGCAAGGTCGACAGCTATTTCACCGAGATGAAAGCAGGTTCGTGGATCGTATCGGCCATGCAAAAAATACCCGACGACAGCATACGATACCTCGTGACATACGAACTTTTGGACCTGAATCTGGTAACCGAAACCGGTCACGGCGACACGCGCACCTCCATCGATATCTGCAAGACCACGCCGCCGGCGGGCAACTGCCGAACGGTCAGGCAATAGGAATAGCGGGCCACGTAGGTCGTCGAAGCGCCTGTTTCTCAACAGCAACCCTTCACTTTACGCTGCGCCCTTCAACAGGTCTTCCGGCCGGCCCTCGATGAGCGCAGCAATATAGCTTTCCAGGCTGGTCGTGCCGCGCTCCGGGTTTTCCGGCTGCATCGGCTTGTCCAGCGTGGCCCCGGTCATGCGGGCATAGGACTCGGCCGCCGCTTTGGAGAAGCCTAGTTTTTCGTAGGTTTCTGTCCAGCGCTCCCGCGGCACCGTGACCACGCGCACGTTTTTGCGCAACGCCGCACTGAAGGCTGCGGCGACATCGGCGGCGGAGTAGCGCCGAGGACCCTCGATATAGTGCGTGCCGGTCTTGTCCGCCGGCTCCAGCAGACGTCTCGCCGCAGCCTCGCCGAGATCCTGCGGCGCCACCATCGGCAGCTCGAAATCCGCCGGGAAGAAGGAGGTGATGACGCCGTCGCGCCGCGCCGTCTCCAGGGCCTGATCCCAGTTGCTCATGTAATAGGCGGCGCGGTTGATGCTTGCCGGAATGGCCTGGGCCTTCAGCTTCTGCTCGAGGCCGTAAAGGACGGTGAGATCGCCGACACCCTCGCCGGCTTGCGCGCCATAGGTCGATTCCGCTACCACTTTTTCGAGGCCGGACCCCTCCAGTGCCGTCGCAATCGCGGCAACCGTCTTGCGCTCCTCGGCGTCGGTGTCGGTCGATGGATCGGCCGGCGGGTTGAGCAGAAACGCCCGCTTGCCGCGCCGCAAGATTTCACGCAGTGCCTCGACATCGAGCACATCGGCAACCGCGGCCTCCGCGCCCTGTTCAACCAACCATGCGGCCTTCGCCTCGTCGCGCGTCACCACCGTGACATCCTCGCCCTGCCGCAACAGCGCCATTGCCGCCGCCGAGCCGACATGGCCGGTACCTCCAAGAATGACATGCATGGTCTCGTCCTTCCCTTGCTGATTCATGCCGGATTAATGGCTGGGGCGGCGAAGGGTTCAAAAATCGGGGGACGATGCTGACAGGAGGTGACGCTGACTTTCCTCGCAATGCACGGCGCAGGGGTCGTTCGCATCTTGCAAAATTATGGAACGAGGTCGTGCCCAGCGAGTTATATTAGCGCAACCTTGAATAGGAGGCAGCTATGAGAAAGCTCCTGCTTGCTTCGGCTATCGCTATCACTGCGGCGGCGGCGATGATCGCCCCGGCGAATGCCGGCGGGCGCGTCGTGATCGGCATCGGCAACGGCTACTATGACGATGAGTACAATGACAGCTATGGCGACTATTACGATCGCTACGCTCCTCGCCCCTACTACCAGTATGATGCCTACGACAACGGCTTCAGGTACCACAGGTATCACAGGCACCATCGCCATTGCCGTATAGAGTTGGTCAAGCATTGGCGCCATCATCACAGGATCGTCGAGGAAATTCGCGTTTGCGAACGGTGATCCGATAGGGTGAAACCGGTTCGGCCGGCATCTGCCGGCCGGCCGCTTCACTACGCGGCTGCCGGCCTTATCGCGGCTTCCGCATCAGCATCATCCCATAATCCACGGCCAAAAGGTCGAGCCCGACCTTCAACAGCTTCACCACCACATCTCGTCCCTCGCCGGTGCGTTCGGCGAGCGCCTTCACCGACTGGCCTTCGAGGCAGATTTTGCGAACCACCTCCGCCACTTCCCAGTGGGCCATGGCGGCGATGGCATGGGTGTGGGCGCGGCCGGCGTTGAGCACGCGGTCGGGGATGCCGCCATTGATGCGGCCGCCGTCAATGCGCTCTTCCCACGGCATCGGCCGCAGCCCGTCACGCGAGGCGCGCTCGAAATCGTCGCGAAACCGCTGGCCGGCCTCACGCTGCTGGCGGGTCAGCGAGGTGATGCCGACCAGCGGATCGACATTGCGCACCCGCACGATGCCGCCGGTCGCGGTGTAGCCGTCATTGGAGACCTCGTAGACGCGCCGCGCCTCTTCGGTGCCGACGCTCAGCCGCTTGCGGCCGAAGCGATCGTCCTTCAGCGCGAAATCATGGCCGATCTCGCGGCGGATGCGCACCTGCTCGGCTTCGCCCGCAGGCAATTTCGGCGGTTTGGCTTTCTGCGCGGTTTTTTTGCTCATCGGGGGATCCTTGTGGGATTGGGTTGTTGAGCCGGAAGGTTGAGATCCTTCGCGCCCCCCTCTGCCCTGCCGGGCATCTCCCCCTCAAGGGGGAGATTGGCAGCTTCGGTCACGTCGCTGACTTGCAACGCCGGCGATTGGCAAATGCGGTGGTGACATCCAATCTCCCCCCTTGAGGGGGAGATGGCCGGCAGGACAGAGGGGGGCGCTGTCCCGCCGGCTTTCGATCATTGGTGGGGTCGTCCGGAGGCGAGGAACGGAGCCCAGCCGCTCACACCACCTCCGCCACAGGCCGGTGGAAGCGCGCCTGGTGGTATTCGCAGTAGCTTTTCAGCGCCCTTGTGCGCAGGCCGCAGCACAGCATCTCGAGCCCCGGCCGGCTGCCGGGAGCATCGTTGTCGGGGTCTTCCTCCAGCGTCAGGTCGAGCGGCGCGCGGCAGCGGTCGAACAGGCAGTCGATGAAGCGCATGGCGGCGACATGCGGCTGACGCCCGAGCGAGGCAGGGCGCGGCGCCGGCACATTGAAGCGGTAGATTTCGCCGTCCACCACCAGCCGTCCTTCACCCGGGATCGAGGGCGCCGGACGGGCTGGCAACAGAGGCCTGGCCGATGGCTGACGGGTCGGTTTGGCGGCCGGTTTGACCGGCGCGGCCTGCTTCGAAACTCCTACTTCCCTTACGGGCTTGCTTGGCTGCGCCGGCGGATTCCTCTTGGCGGTATTCTCGTTTGCCGCAGTCTTCCCCGTCGCATTCTTCCTCGGTCGGCCGCCGGACCTGCCGCCTCTGGGGTTGGCGAAGCCGATGGTCTTCAACGCGCTGTTGCGGTGGACGATGCCGATGATGGAATTGCGCGAGACCGGACTGCCGCGCAGCGCCGTGAAGCGGACGGCGATCCCTGTGGCCGACAGGCCATCCCTCAGCCAGACGGCGATCTCCTGCAATTCGGTGTCGGTATAGGCAGTCATGTCGGTATCCATTGATTGCGCGCGCAAAGGCCGAGCGCCGGCCCCGAGGGCCCACGGGAAAAAATCAGAGCGGATGGTCGGTGCGGTCAGCCGATACTGGCGGCCGGCAGCGAGCCGGCGAGATGCCGCAAGGCGGCTTCGGCGGCCGCTTTGGTGAGGGCGGAAACCGCCCTGCCCGTCAGCCGGTCGAACAGGATGACGGTGCCATCTTCCGTGCGGATGCAGGAAATACCCTGCCCGCCGGAGACAGCCCTTGGCGCACCGGCGGCGCCATGGGCTGAAGAGGTGGCCGGAGCCGGGAGAGGAGCGGCTCCGGCCGTTCCGGTCGATCGGGGGGACGACGGTTCGACCGGATCCGGGGCAGAAGCCCCGGTTTGCGTCCGGACCGGGGAGGAGGACAGCCCGGACGATGGGAGAAAGCTGAGGATGTCTGCGGAAACGCTTGCGATTTGTTCGATCATGCGCTAAGCGTACGATATGTACGAAACGTACGCAAGCGAAATCGTACATATTGGACGATAAATTTCAGGCAATTTGTACGATGCAGGAACCGAGGCACAGATTGCAGCAGGCGCGGGCGGAGGCGGGCTATGCCTCGCCGAGCGACGCTGCGCGGGCATTGCGCGACATCAACAAGAACACGCTGATCAGTCACGAGAACGGTAACCGGCCGCTGTCGCGCAAGGCGGCGGAGAAATACGGCCGCCTGTTCGGCGTCGATCCCGGCTGGCTCTTGTTCAACGGCGACGGCGGCAGCCTTTCGGGTGGCCATTTCGGCTTTGACGAGTCGGGCCGGCAGATCCCGATGCCGTCGCTGGCCACCGTCGACGTGCCCATCGTCTCATGGATCAGCGCCGGCGAACTCGGCAGCCAGGACATGGTGGTCAATCTCAGCGACTATCCGACCATCCCCACCACCGATCTGGAGCAGGGCCAATGGATTGCGCTACGCGTCGACGGCCCGTCGATGAACAAGATCTCGCCACCGGATTCGATCATCTTCGTCAACCTCAGGGACAAGCGGCTGGTGACCAATGGCTGCTACGTCATTTCGGACGAATCCGGCCAGGCCACCTACAAGCGTTACCGCCCCAACGAGAACCCGCCCTTCCAGCCGGCCTCCTACATGGACATCCCGCCGCCGGCGCTCGAAGGCGCCATCACCATCATCGGCCGGGTGAAGCGCTCGATGATCGATATGTGAGGGAGAAGGCGGTGAGGCGCAATCTCCCCCCTCGAGGGGGAGATGGCCGGCAGGCCAGAGGGGGTCGCACGCGTAAGGCGCTGACGTCCTCTGTCCGCGATAGGAAGTCGCGTCAGGACGTACCGACCCCCTCTGTCGCCTTCGGCGACATCTCCCGAGGGGGGAGATTACGCGCCCAAAAACTCGTTCGTAAAATACCCCCCGAAATCCGGCCGCTCTTTCAGCCCCTTGCCATCGGCGTCAAGCAGAATGCCGGCCCTGAAGAGGTAGGTTCCGATCGCCTCGATCTTGGCCTTGTCGATGGTGCCGATGACGCCGGCCTGGCTTCTGAGGAAGTGCCCGTCGACGAGCATCTTCAGCGAAGCGTGGATCAGCGCCGGGTCGGTCAGCGCGTCCTTGTTGGACGCGATCAGCAGGTCGCCAGCCTCTTGCGCATGATCGACCGCAAACTGATAGCCACGGCGCGTCGCCTCGAGAAAGGATGACGCCGCCTTTGGATTTGCCTGGAGATAGGCATCACTGGAGGCGATCAAGGTGGTGTGCTCGTCGGGCACGCCGTAGTCGGCGTAGCGGAAGCCGCGCTGCCTGACGCCTTTCAACTCGGCAGCGACGCCTTCCCAGGTCGAGACCTCCAGCGTGAAGTCGACCGAGCCGTTGGCCAGCGCCTCATAGGCCGAGGTGCCTAATGTCACCGTCTCGAAAACGCCCTTGCCGCCATCGTGGCGGATGATGGTCGAGATCAGCGTGTTTTCCCAGGCGCTGCCGAAGCCGCCATAGGTCAGACCGTCGAGATTCCTGGGACTCTTGATCTCGCCGCGATCCGCGTTGAAGACCAACCGGCCGGTCTCCTGCTGGACCACGGCGTAGACCGCCTTGAGATCGGCGCCGGCAGCCCGCTGGGTGAACAGGCCGACGCCGGCAATGCCGAAATCGGCGATGCGGTTGGCGACCAGCGTGCCGGCGCCAGTATCGCCATAGGGCAGGATCTCAACATCGAGCCCGGCCTCGTGGTAGAACCCTTTGTCGCGGGCAACGAACAGGCCGACATGGTTGGTGTTGACCGTCCAGTCGAGCGCGACGGTGATTTTTTGCGCAGCCGCATGAGCGCGCGAGGCCAGCGGCAATCCGGCGGCCAGCGTCAGCAGCAAAGCCTGCCGGCGTGTGAATTCGGTCATGAAAAACTCCTTTGAGCGGTCTGCGGAAACAAGCCCCGGTCAGTCCCGGGATTGAGCAGCGTGTCGAGGATGTCGGCTTCGAGCGCGGCGGCCTGGCGCGCGGCATCGCTGCCGGTGGTGCGCGGGCGCGGCAGCGGCACGGCAATCTCGCCGATGATGCGGGCCGGCCGCGCCGACATCAGATAGATTCGATCGGAGAGGTAGACGGCTTCGCGCACGTCATGGGTGATCAGCAGCGCGGTCCAGCGGTGGCGCTGCCACATGCCTTCCAGCCAGCGCTGCATACCCGCGCGGGTCAGTGCATCCAGCGCGCCAAAGGGCTCGTCGAGCAGCAGCATGTCGCGCTGCTGCACCACGGTGCGCAAAAGGGCGGCGCGCTGGCGCATGCCGCCGGAAAGCTCGGCCGGCCAGGCGCGCTCGAAACCGGCAAGGCCGAACTCAGCGAACAATGGCGCAACGGACGCGCGCGCCTCGCGGCGCTTCATGCCCTGCACCTCCAGCCCCAGCGTCACATTGTCGATGACGCGTCGCCACGGCATCAGCGCGTCGCGCTGCGGCATGAAGGCGAAGGGGCTGCCCTGCAATGGCGCGCCGTCGAAGCGCATGTCGCCCTCACCTTTCAGCGCGCCGGTCAGCAACTGGAACAGCGTCGACTTGCCGGCGCCGGAAGGGCCGAGGATGGAGACGAACTCGCCGGCCGCGACATGAAGCGAAATGCCGGCGAGCACCTCAAGCGCGCCGAAGTTCTTCCTGATGTCCCGGAGTTCGAGCCGCGTCATTGACGGTTCTCTTCTGCAGCTTCAACCTTGCCGTCGCGGCTTTCGCTCCCTGCATTCTCCCAAGGCATGGCGAAGCGCTGGACGAGCACCGCAATGGCGAACAAGACAAGCGTGAGCGCGGCGCTGACGGCGACCGCGGCGAGCACCAGATCGGGCCGAAAGTTGTTCTTGGCATTGAGCATGTAGATGCCCAGCCCCTTCGCCGCCCCCGCATATTCGGCGAAGATCGCGCCGACGACGGCGTAGGTGATGGAGATGCGCAGCCCGGCGAAGAAATAGGGCAGCGCCGAAGGCAGGCGCGCCAGCCAGAAGATGCGCCAGCGCCCTGCCCCCATGGTGGCGAGCATCTGCGAAATCGCCTTGCTGGTCGCGGCAAAACCCTCGACCAGCGCCACCATCATCGGGAAGAAGGTAACGAGCGCCACAAGCAGGATTTTTGGCATCAGCCCGAAGCCGAACCACAGCACGATGAGCGGCGCGATCGCGACCAGCGGCAAGGTCTGGCTGACGATCAGCAGCGGAAACAGCGCGCGGCGCAGCGGGGCCAAGAAATCGACCAGCGCCGAAAGCACGAAGGCAGCGACCAACGAGCAGGCGAAGCCGGCTGATGTGGCGCGGATGGTAGGCAGCGTGTTGTCGGCCAGGGCGGCGCGATGCTCCCAGGCCTGCTGCAGCACGCGCGACGGCGCCGGCAGCACGGTGGGGGCGACACCGCCGTAGCGGGCGTAGAGCTCCCAGGCCGCGAGGAGCAGGGCGAAGGCGAAGGCGGCGGGGATGGTCTTGGCGATGCCGGCGGCTAATCTCCCCCCTCGAGGGGGAGATGTCGCCGAAGGCGACAGAGGGGGTCGTCTCGCATAGAGCGCCCACGCCTTGCCGATGCGAAAAGGACGTCGGCGCTCCACGCGCTGGGACCCCCTCTGGCCTGCCAGCCATCTCCCGCTCGAGGGGGGAGATTCGTGGGCATCGCGGTCTTCGCCAATCGCCAATGGCTCCCCTCCTCTTTGTGCTGAGGGGTCAGAGGCATCTCCTCCACGCAATGGGTCAGATAAACCAGCCACGGCAATATCCTCAAGGAACGACGCTTGAGCCGCGGCTCAGACGGCGCTCGGGCTGTTCGCCGAGATCGTGATGTCGAGGGTGACGTGGCCGGCGCCGGGGCCGAAGCGGCAGAAGGCCTCGTTGAGCGTGGCAAACACGGCACCGGCATCGCCACGCAATTTGGTGCAGAAGTTCTTTGAGCGCTCAAAGACGCCGGACTGTTTCAGGAAATCGATGCAGCCGTAGATCTCGTCCATATGGTCGCCCGTGCCCATAACGTAGAGCGAGAACTGCGCCGCCACCGGCTGGCCGGTCGACGGCGTGGCCTGGACAGCGCGGATCGCGGCGATCTTGCGCTCGTCCAGCGGAATGGCGGGGCCGCCGGTCTCGTCGGAGCGGCAGATCGGATCGTCGGGCTCACCCGGACAGCCGCGCGAGACCGCCGCCGAAAGCACGCAGTGCTTGCCGCTTTTGGCCGCCGCCACGAACAGGTCGCGCATAGCGGGAAACAGCACCTCGGGCGGCCCGACCGTAAGGGTCGAGATGTCATCGGTTTCGATCCGCAGCCGGTCGCGCCACGGATCGAGCGCGCCGAGCGCGCCGAGGATGACGCCGACGAAATCGTCGGTCATGGGATAAAGGGAAATCTGTGCGCCTGAAAACATCGCCCGCCTCGCTCCGCTGGTATTATCCAGATCAGCTTTAGGGTCCGAAGGCTTGCCGCCCTCATCTCAGCCCCGACGATACGGAGCACCCCTGTGGATGGGCGGGTTAAAGCATTGTTCGAGACATTGGGGAAGCCGTTTGTTGAGGCACTGCGGCAAAGTGTTTTAGGCCAGACGTGCCGGGCGCCTGGGCGTTAACAGACGACTCGTCAGTTCGTTGCGTTATAAGGTTTCCACGAACTTCTTATAACTGCGTTGGAATTCAAGCTGATAAACGTAATTATAAGAAAACGGCAGAGACTCCGCGCAGCCCTTACGGTTTCTGGATCTCCTTATCCGCGACCCCATCCGGACTGTGCTCCTGCATCGCTCGGGCTTGCCTGTGCTGGTCCCCTCGCCCCAGCGCCACGCCATCCACAAGCTGATCGTCGCCTCGCGACGCGGGCCGAGCGCTGGCGCCAAGCGGGAGAAGGATCTCCATCAAGCGCGCCTGCTGACCCAAGTGCTCGAAGCCACGCGTCGCCAGGACGACCTTGCCTTCGCCTTCATGGAAGCGTGGGAGAGGGGCGAAAACTGGCGCGAGACGATCCGGGGCGGCTTGAACCTGTTCGACGCCGCCACGAGGGAAACAGTCAACACCATCCTGGGGAAATCCCTCCGCGAAATTGGTGCGACTCCTGAAGGATTCACGATGCGGGATTAGCTGAAGCGACCGCTGCTATATTCATTTCCATCGTCCCAACTGTACGAATTGGCTTGACGCTTATTCGTACATAAAGTACGATATCTCTTTTCTCAGAGAGGAATGTCCTTGAGCACAGCGAACCATGTTGCCTTCGCCGATCTCTCTCGTCCTTTGCAGTCATCTCCGTCGTTGCCGCCGCCTTTATTGCCGCCCCCTTTGTTGCCCTTGTCATTCGATCAGTGCCAACGCCTCGCCGGGGCCTGGCGAATGGCCAGCCAGGACATCGCCGACGACATCCGCTTCATCCGCCAATATCTGAAAGTCGTTGCCGAGAAGGACGAGAGGCTGTCGACCGGCACCCTTGTTCACAGCCGCGCCTATGTCGAGGCCTGCGCCGGCTGGCTGCCACAGACTGTAACGCGCTATCTGCGCCACCTGCGCCAGATCACCGAATGCGAACTGGCTATGACAGCTGCCGGGATTCGCTTTGCGCTGTCGAGTTATGCCTGGGAGGCATGAGGGGCGGCTGTCGCCAAACACAAGGAATTGCGCTGCCCGTCGCAGGCGCAATTCGTCAGGTTGAGAGGCTCGGGCGCGCCTGAACGGCGGGCGCCAAGGATGGCCCGGCCAGCGAATTCCGGCCTTGCTTTATTTCGACTGGCCTTATTTCTGGCCTTATTTCGATTTGGCTTTGCCGGACTTTGCGGCGGCAGGCTTCGCGGCCTTTGGCTTGGCGGCTGCCTTGGCGGGCTTGGCGTCAGCTTTCTTCGCCGCCTTTTTGGGCTTGGCGACCGCGCCATCAAATTCAGCCGTGGCCTGCTCCCAGTGTTCCTGATGCGCGCCTTCAGGCCGGCCGGCCTTTTCCCAGATCTCGTGCGCGCGCTGGCGAATGCGGTCCTGTTTGTCGTCCGTCACTTAAGCCTCCGTGGTTGGGTCCGGTCGGTTGGTCCAGATTCCACGAAAACATTAGCCGAAAATTCGGCCGGCGTCTTGAGTGACGAGACATCTCAGCGCGGGTCGGAAATCACCGCAACGCCGAGCAGCGCCGCCTTCTTGACGATCAGCCCCGCGAGGTCGGCATCCGAACGATCGGTGCCGGTGCGCTCCCGCAGGAGCGCGATCGCTTCCTTCATCGATAACAGCGCCGTGTTGCGCTCGGCCAGCAACTTGTCGCAACACGCCGCAACATTGGCGGAGTTCGGGGTCTCGACATGCGGCAACATGGCAATTCTCCTTCATCATGTTCATCATTCGGCCCTGCCGCCCTTTTAGGAAGAACGACAGGGCCGTATCACCGATGAATGGTTAGGTTGTCGAGCGTTACTCGACCACCTCGACAATCCTGCGCGTGCTGGGGTCGACCAACACGGTATGGTTGTCGACGACGGCGTATCTGTACTGAACGTCGGGAACCTCCTGCAGCTCGACAGTGTCAGGCAAGGCAGTGCCGACATTCAATTCGACGCCGAGCAGATTGACCGAGGCAAGCGGATGTTTCTTTACGTATTGGTGCACGACCGTGCGCTGTTCCGGGGTGATGATCACCTGCTGCTGTGCCGGCTGCGTGACGATGACCTCGTCGGCGGCGGCAATGCCGATACCAGCGATCATGGCGAGCCCGGCGACGGCGGGAATAAGGATGGTTTTCATCTTCGTCTCCTGTCGTTGTTGGCGAGCTCCGCCGTGTTCCCGCATAAGGCGAAAACAGCGCAGATCGAGGTGGCGGGCTCCTGGAGGCAAACGCAGCCGGTACGGTCTTGTTCCGCAAGCGGAGACTAAATTGATCGGCTTCCGGTCATGCCAGCAGAACCCGCACCCGCAAGATTCGCATTGAAGCACAATCCCTCAGGAGACCTTCGACATGGATGATGCACGGCTCCAATTCCGGTGGCGATTGCGGCCGGCGCCGGCATTGATCCGGTGACCGCGTCGCCCGGCCAAGACCGGAACCGACCGCCTTCGTGCCACGCCGTGAAGTTTCAAGCAAAGGTCATTGCTTCGGCGGCTGCGCAGGCACCTCGCCAGGCTTGATCACCGGCGTCTTGCCCTGATCCGGCGGCGGCTGCGTCATACCCTGGTCACCACTGGGCGGCGGCTGCAGCACGCCGCCGCAGGGACCGAGCGTGCTGGTCGATTCGCCGCCGCCATTGGCGACCGGCGGCTTCTGACCATCGTCCTGAGGCTGCGCCTGGCAAGGCGCGGCAGGGCCGTGCTGGTCGCCATTGTCCTGCGCAGCCGCCGGGTCGGCCAGCGCCAGGAGCAGCACGCATGGGATGAGGGGGAAAGTCTTCATGGTCCAGCTCCTCTGGATTCATCTCCTTGGCAAAGCAGACTAGTCCTTGGCAAAGCAGACTGGCGGCAATTGGTTCCACGGAGATGGAGTGGTTGCCGGAACCTGACAGCCGGAAGTGAGTTCCACCTTCTCGACGCAAAGCCGCCCGGAGGAGGCAATCATGGAAGAACGAAACAGAAAACCCAATGACGAGGTCGAGGCGCCACCGAGCAAAACGATGCCCGCGACAGGATCGCCAATGACGAGGTGGAAGCGCCGACGCCGCGCCGGCAGGATTAGGATGCGCTGCGTGGCGCAACGGTCCTGCCCGACGGAGCAGATGAGGAAAGCCTGCCGGACACCACCGGTGTCGAGAAGGAAGGCGAATTGCCCGAGGAGGATGACGACAACCCCTACCAGGACAGTGACGATGCCTTGCCCGACGACGCCGAGGAAGCCGCCATTGGTCACGACCTGGCGAGGCGCGGCGGCCCGTTCGACGACGTGTAAGGCAGCGACCGCGGACTTTCGAGAGGTTTCCCGGGACGTCCACGCCGTCACCAGTTGGACCAAGGATGAGCTGAAGGCGATGCCGGAGCATCGCGATTTTTCGAAGGATCCGGCTGGCCGGATCCTTCGTTTAAGCCGCCTTGGCGGTTTGGCTTAGCCCTTGTGGTCAAGGGCTGGACGGCGACAATCTCGGCACCTTCGACAGCCGAGAAGCAGCCGAGAAGCACGAACGCGAAGCCCAATATTTCAAGCGCCGTCGAGGCCGCTCGCCTGAAATCTTCAAAGTGCGCAAGAAATCCCCGCCGCGGGCGGTGCAGACACGCTCCGGCATCGCGGCGCTGCGAACCGGGCCATCGACCGCCGGCACTTGGGTGCCGACGGGCTCTGACCTTCAATTCGACCCGGGATCGCCGAGCGCCTCGGTGACGAAGGACGCCGCGATCAGGTCGTCGGCGTCGAGGCGTAGGGAGCCTTCGACACCTCCCATGATGGCTGCGACCTTCTGGAAGGTCTGCATCTCGTGTTCAGTAACGCTGGCGTCTCGCATCCTGGCTTTCAGATCGGCGATGCGTCGGCCCAGGGAGGCCGACGTTCCGATTTCTCTGTTCGACATGGTGTCCTGCTCCTCCCCCAACCCATGCTGTGGACGTACTCAAGGCTGCCTATATATAAGGCAGCGCGAATACAGTCGCCGCAACGCGCGATATCTGGGAAGGTTCCGGCGCCAAATAGTCACGAAATAATACGTGGTGGGACTCGGGTATGTTAAGCGCCGACGCGGAGATAGACACCGCAGCAAGCGGCTGCGGCAATCGGCCTGGCCAACCCGTGTCGCGGGTCGCGAACGCGGGTCGGACTTTGATCGCCGCGCGCGAACAGTCAGCGAGAGGCCGGAACCACGCCGGACACCGAGCGCGTTTCGGGCGAAAACACCACGAAAGCAAAAACCAGAACGGCAGCGGCGATAATGAGCGAGCCGCCGGCGACGATCGGTTCAAGCGCCGGGTTTCCCTGCAGCATCACGTACAGCGCCGGCAGCATGATCACCAAGCCGAGAGTGTAGAGCCCGTAGTGGATCATGGCGACGCGACGCGCCGCCTTTTGCGGATTGAGCGCGTAGTAGCCGCCGAAGATGGCGCTCGTCACCCAACCGAGCAGATTGATATGCGCGTGCGCCGGAAAAGCGGCGTGGTCGCCCGAGATCGCCATCTGCAGGCCGGCCGCAATCCCCAACATCAGGAACAAGATGGCAGTTTTGAAAAAGAGTTCCGAAATCCTCGGCATGTCATTTCTCCCCCTATGCGGTCTGCGACCGCTTGCGTCCTGGAGAATACACCCACGCGCAGAAATTTTCCACGCCGCGCTTATGGGCCATGCCTGCACAGCTTTTTGCACGCTGTTCGACTTTTCTGGCTGCCACAACCCGGCGCCGCCCCGCTACGGCGTCAGCAAGATGTCGGCGCCCGCTCGCTCGTCGAACACCACCGCGCAGCCGCGCCCCAGCGCCACTGCCGACAGCGCGTTGGCCACCGTCTCGTCCGGCGATACGAAATCACCGGTCAGCACTCGCAACTCCTCCACCGCCCTGGCCATTGACACGCAGTGCCCGGCAACGCGATCGCTCGTGCAGGCGTCAATGACGCTGACGAGGTCGATCATCTCGAACTTGCCCATACCGGCCTCCACAAAAACAGCGTCCCGTCGCGGATATGAACGCCGAGGCGAGAGACAATGTTCCGCAGGTCCGATGCCCAGGCGGAGCACTCGACAGCCCGACCTGGAACGGGCCGGCCGGCGACAACCGCTTCGCTTGACAATAGGCCCTGTTTGTTCTCTATTTGTTCGGCAAAAACGCCTCTCACAACAGACGCGGCTAATGCTGCAACGCCGCAAAGGGAACGGTCGGGATGGAGCCCACCATCCTGCATGCGGATCTCGACGCCTTCTACGCCTCGTCGAGCAGCTGCTCGACCGGCGCTCAGGGGCAAGCCGATCGCCGTCGGCGGCGGCGTCGTGCTTGCCGCTTCCTACGAAGCCAGGGCTTTCGGCGTGCGCGGCGGCATGCCCGGACGACGCGCGCGCGAGCTTTGCCCCGGACTGATCTTCGTCGGCGGCCATTTCGCCGACTATCAGCGGCTGGGCGACGCCGCCATCAAGGTGCTCGACGATTTCACGCCGCTGGTCGAGCGGATTTCCATCGATGAAGCCTTTGCCGACGTCGCCGGCTGCACGCATCTGTTCGGGTCGCCGGCCGAGATCGCCGCCACGGTGCGTCGGCGCGTCCGGGCAGAGCTCGGCCTGCCGATCTCGATCGGCGTGGCGCGCACCAAGCATCTGGCCAAGATCGCCTCGCAGGTGGCCAAGCCCGACGGGCTGGTGGTGGTCGATCCGGACACCGAACTTGCCTTCCTGCATGATCTGCCGGTCGGGCTGATGTGGGGCGTCGGCCCGGCGACCAGAGCGCGGCTGGCCGAGATCGGCATCGAGACCATCGGCCAGTTGGCAAAGACGCATGGTGGGGCGCTGCGAAGATTGCTCGGGCCCGCCGCCGGCGAAAAGCTGGCGTCGCTGGCATGGAACCGCGACCCGCGAAAGCTCGAAACCCACAGGCGGTCGCATTCCGCCGGCGCGCAGTCGGCGCTTGGCAGACGGCCGGCCGAGGCGCGTATCTTCGGACCCGTCCTGCTGCATCTGGCAGACCGGGTCGCCAGCCGGCTCAGGGCGAAATCACGGCCCGGGCGCACGGTGACGGTGCGCGTGCGTTTTGCCGATCTGCACGCTGTCACACGCTCGCTGACGCTCGAGCAGCCGATTTCGGCAACCGCGATGCTGGCCGAAATCGCCGGGGAGCTGGTGCGCGGCGTGCTGGCCGCCAACCCTCGAGAGAAGACCATCTCGCTGCTGGCGATTTCGGTGTCGCAGATGGAAGAAAGTGCCGAGCTGCAGCTGGAGCTGCCGCTCGGGCTTGCCGATGAAAAGCAGCGACCCGGCAGCAGGCAAGGCCTGGCGCGCTTTGGCGCCGACCGCGCCATCGACAAGATCCGCCAGCGCTTTGGCAGAGAGGCTGTCGGCTACGGCGCCGTGGCGCTGGAAGCCCGGCGCTCGGTTCCCGATGCCTTCCGCGAACTGGCGGAAAAGGAACTGTGAGTGCGGCGCGACGGCGAGGCCAATGTTTAGGCTGGGCCAGTCCGCGCTGCATTGCCGCTCTGTTTGAGCAGGCCGACCAACCAGGCCAGACCCGCCGCAGTTTCGGACATTTTTCGCACCGCAACCCGGCCACGCCATGCACGCCCAAGAACAACGCTTTGTCGATGAAGGTGGACTTGCAGTTAGTGCATCGGGACCAAGAAAACCCGGGACGGGACGACGGCGCCGCGAAGGTTGACAGTGCCGATCCGTCTGGCATTATCGCGTAAGCTTGGAGGATTCACTATGAAGAAAACCTATTCGAAGCCTGTTCTGGTCAAAAAAGGCAAGCTTTCGCAGGTTACGGCGCTCGCCAATGGAGCGGGTTCCGGCCCGATCGAGTGAGGTCGTTGAGTCGGACTTTCGCCTGATCTGGCGGCCCGCCTTACACTGGAGATGCGGCATGAAGAAGACCTATTCGAAGCCGGTGCTGGTCAAGAAGGGCAAGCTCTCGCAGGTTACAGCCGACAATGGTAACGGCTCCGGGCCAGTCGCAGTCTAGCAGCCGATTATCCGACGCCTCGTGCCGTCTGGCCGGGAACAGGGCTTTGGGTGCCCGACGTGGAGAGTGGAAAATGAAGAAAACCTATCTGAAACCGGTGCTGGTCAAAAAAGGCAAGCTCTCGCAGGTCACCGCGAACGGTGCTTCCAATCCGCGATAAACCCTTTCACCCCGATTAATCGCGACACGCTTCAGCGCACAACCACCAGATCGTCGAGCACGAGCTGCCAATAGTGGCTCGTGGAGAGGCGCACGCGCGTCACCGCCGCCAGCATCGGCGCATAGTGGACGGGCGCCAGTGCCGACAGGACGATCGTGTCGCTGGCGATCAGCCGGTCGCCAAGCCAGCTCTCGACCAGTGCGGTTTCGCCTTCGGACTTCAACCATGCCGCTGTCAGCATCACGGAATGGAACCCGAACGGTTTGTCGCTCGAGAATTCGGCCGGGTGTCCGCTGCTCGTATAGCAGACATGGTCTCCCGAGATATTGCCGTTGACGTAGCCTTCGCTGCCTTCGGTATGATCGCGCGCCAGTGCGTTCAGGTTGAACCAGGTCAACCCGGCATAACCGGACGGCACCTTGCGTAGGCCGCGCGTCGTGACATCGTCGAAACCGATGGCCTGCAAGGACGCGGCGCTGTCGACAGCCGCGTTCTCGGGCGACAGCAGGCCGAGCTCGGTCGGGTAGGCGGACAAGGCCAGTCGTCGTTCCATGCCATCGCCGGTGACTTCGATCGCGTCGGCGTCATCGGGCAGATCGAGACGGAAGCCAGCCCCAGCACTTAGCGGATGCACCGCCACCTCTTGCCCTTTCGCCATCACCGAGATGCTCGCCGAAGCACCGTCCGCTACGCGGCCGCTGAGCCGGCGTATCGCAAACAGGCCGACCGGCTGCAGCATTGCTTCCGAGGCCAGCCCGGTGGGCGAGCCCGGCAGCGGCCGGAGGTGCTGCGACTGGACCTCGTTGGCGCTGCTGGAGCGCCAGCCGGGCGGAACCGACACGGTGAAGCGGTAGCTGCCCGGCACATGGATGGGCGCGGCCCGACGTTTCGCCGACGCCAGGAAATTGGCAAAGCCGCCGCGGTTGCTCCGCGCCGCGGCGACGAAGCGGCCGTCGCCATCATGCAGTCTGACCATGATGCCGGCCATCGGGCGGTCGCCGAGCCCGTAGCGGCCGTCGCGATCGGCATCGAAATAGACAAAGGACGAATGATTGAGCTTGCCGTGGTTGCCCGACCAGTCCCGGCGCACGGCGTAGTCGTTGGCCGGATCTTCACGAAGCCGGGCTCTGAGACGAGACCGCGCCAGCCGCCAGGCGAGAGCCGCAACGACAGCGGCGAACCCGACAAGGAGTATTGCCTTGATCACGGACGGCTCAAGCAATGCTGTCGGCCCTGCTCATCTGGATCTCCTGCACATACATCGATCCATATATCGATGCTGCAGGCGCTTGAGCAACCGGACACGGGACCGGCGGACCACGGCATCGGCGTCACATACCCATTTCAGGCACCTATTCCGGCGATGGCACCGGCGGCTTCGTGGTCAGCGCGGCGCCGAAGGCGGCGACGACCACGGCGGCGACGCCCGCGCATTGCAGCGGGCTCAGGGTCTCGTGCAGGAACAGGAAGCCGGCCAGCGCGCCCAGCGCCGGCTCCAGACAAGTCAGCGTGCCGTAGAGCCTGGCCGGCATCCGGGTCAGCGCCACCATCTCCAGCCAGAACGGCAAGGCGCTGGAGAACAGCCCGACCAGCAGCGCGCTGACCAGGATCGCGGGTGCGATCAGGCCGGTACCCGCCTCGGCTAGGCCGAACGGCAGGGCGAGAGCAGCGGCAATGACCAGCCCGTAAGCCGTGGTCTGGCTGCCAAGCTCGGCGCCCGCCTTTTGCGCAAAGACGATGTAGAGCGCCCAGCAGCCGCCGGCGGCCAGCGCCAGCATCACGCCGATCGGGTCGAGTGCACTGCCGGAGTGGATGAAGGGCGACAACAGCAATATGCCGGCAACGGCCAGCACCACCCAGACGAAGTCGGTGGCGCGCCGCGACGACAGCGTCGCCACGAGCAGCGGGCCGCAGAATTCGAGCGCCACCGCGACGCCGAGCGGAATTCTGGCGAGCGCTGCATAAAACAGCAGGTTCAGCGCCGCGAGGTTGACGCCGTAGGCGATGAGCCAGGGCAGCACGGCGCGCGACGGCCGCACCCGCCACGGCCTCAGCACCGCCGCCAGCATCAGCGCCCCCACGACCAGCCGCAGCGCCGTGGTGCCATTGGCGCCGATCAGTGGAAACAGGCCCTTGGCGAAGGTGGCGCCGATCTGGATCGACACCATGGCGCCAAGCAACGCGCCGATCGGCAAGCCCTTCGCTTCAGCTGCGGCAATCTGCGTCGACGTCAATTCCAGTCCCTCCGCGCGGTGCGCCGCAGCGTTGGCCCGAGATATGGATAATAGGCCTGGCTGTCGTGTGGCACGGGCAGACTGTTGATGGGGCAAGACGTGGAAGGCGAACGCCGACGCATTTCCTCTCCTCCGTCGATCGGGGGAGAGGTGTCGAGCGAAGCTCGACGGAGTGGGGGTCGACCGTCCATCACATCCGCCCGATTGCCTGCTTGCCGGAGGCGGCGACCGTGGGTTTCATGAGCGCCTTCCCCCACTCCGTCGCCGCTTCGCGGCGCCACCTCTCCCCCTCCGGAGGGAGAGGAAAAGAGGCTGTCCGAACCGGATAGATAGGTAACAGAATGGACCGATAGCATGGGTGACAGTTTTCTTGTCCGCCGGAGGACCGGCGATGGTTTGGCGAGAGACTGGCATCATGGACGAGCGGCTACGGTTTGTTGTGGAGTGTCTTTCTGGGGATGAGACGATGGTTGCGCTTTGTGCGGCCTACGGGATCTCACGCAAGAACGGCTACAAATGGCTAGGACGCTATCGGACGTTTGGGCCTGAGGGTTTGCACGACCTGCCGCGAGCCCCGCTCAATCATGGCCGGGCGACAGCTCAGGATCTGGTTGAGCGGATTGTGGCGGCCAAGGAGCTGCATCCGCTTTGGGGTCCAAAGAAGATCGTGGCACGGCTCAGGCGCACGGCTCCCGAGTTCATGTGGCCTTCAGCCTCGACGGTCGGCGCGATCCTTGCGCGGCATGGGCTTGTCCGCGCCCGCAAGCGACCCCGCCTGCGGGCCTGCGGCAATGGACCCTGGCCACAGCCGCAAGAACCGAACGCGGTGTGGACTGGCGATCACAAGGGCTGGTTCCGGACCCGCGACGGCTGGCGTTGCGAACCCTTGACGGTGATGGATGCGTCGAGCCGCTACCTCCTGGCGCTCGAAGCGACGGGATCGACGGCCGATAGCGAAGCCTGGCCGGTGTTCGAACGGCTGTTTGAAGAGCATGGCCTGCCGGATCGCTTCAGAAGCGACAATGGCCCGCCCTTCGCATCGGCCGGCGTCACCGGGCTGACGCCGCTTGTCGTGCGCTTCATCAAGCTCGGCATCACCTTGGAGCGGATCGCACCCGGCAGGCCACAGCAGAACGGACGTCACGAGCGCTTTCACCTGACCATGCTGCCGATGGCCGAGGCACCGGAAGCCGACCGAACGGCACAGGGCCAGGCCTTCGAGACCTTCCGCCAAAGCTACAATGAGGAACGTCCCCATGAGGCGCTGGGCATGGATACGCCCGCCCAGCACTACCGGTCCTCACAGCGCGCCATGCCCAGGACACCACCCGAGCCCGTCTATCCGGCCGAGGCCTCGGTCCGCCGCGTGCGCCACAATGGCGAGATCCGATGGAATGGCGGCTTCATATATGTCTCGCAAGCGCTGGCGGGCGAACCGGTCGCTGCGTTGGAGACCGAAGACGGACAATGGACACTCTCATTCCATGCCCACCCGCTCGGCATCATCGACACACGGCACATGAAGCTTGCCCGCCGCAGCGCCGCGCCAACCAATCCGCTTGGCGCTGCGGCGGACGCATAGGGGGAGAGAAGTGTCACCTATGTATCCGGTTCAAAGTGTTACCCATCTATCGGCTGGACAAGGCTAGCTCGCCAGCCCATACACCAGGCTCACACGTCCATCCGAAAGCGCCTCGGCCTTGCGCAGTTCCAGTCCGTGCCGGGCGTGCACCGTGCCGAACAGCGCCTTGCCGTCGCCGGCGAGCAGCGGATAGACAATGAGCCGCATTTCATCCACTAGCCCCGCCTCGATCAGGCTGGCGGTGATGCGGGCGCCGCCCATGAGGTAGATGTCCTTGCCGGGCTCGCGCTTCAGCGCCGCGATGTCGTCGAGGCTGCGCAGGAAGCGCGTCGATGCCCAGGCGGCCGAAGTCATGGTGTTCGACAACACATAGTGCGGTGTCTTGGCGGCAAAGCGCGCCCATTCGAGTTCGGCCGGGTCGACCAGTCTGCCGGTCATCGGCAATGGCTGGTCCGGCTCGTTCTCAAGGATCGCGCTCCAGTAGCGCTCATAACCGGCATACATCACGCCGCCGAGCAGGCAGGCGTCGATCTCAGGCATCAGGCCGTATTCCTCCGACCAGTTGTCGACCCAGTCGGCAAAGCCTTCGGGGCCTTCGATCTTGCCGTCGATGGAGATCTTCATTCCGGTGATCAATTTACGCATGACTTCCTCCTTCGGGCTTGCGGGATGCAAGCACGTTGCCTGGTTTCATTTCCGCTGGCGCGCCGCGGTGTCTGGCGAAGGCGCGTGTTTCGCCGGCCCCTGCGCCGGCATCCGGCGCAAGGGATCGATGGTGCCCGGTTGGACCGGGCGATGCGTCAGGTCAGGTCAGGCCGGCAGGCGCCGGTCGTATTCCGCCACGATACGGCTAAAGCTGTCCCAGAACGGTTCGGGCTTCTCGGCCGCCACGCGGGCAACCAGGAGGTCGAGATGCACGTGCCAGCCGGCGGCATGCATCATCAGGCTCGAGCGGTCCGGCAGGCGGCGGTGGACCAGGGTGAGCAGGACGTCGTCGCCGCGCTGCGCCAATTCGAAGGTGACATTGCCGCTGCCGTTCCAGGTGATGGTGAGCTTGCGCGGCGGATCGCACTCGACGATCTGGTTGTGCATCCGCTGCTCGCCGCCACTGAAGCTGGCCGGCCTGTCGCCGGGCGGGTCGGTCAGTTCGTCATTGCGCCAGACCAGCTCGAAGGAAGAGCCTTCCTCCATCTCCATGTCGCCGGCCGCCAGCCATTTGCGGCGCAGATCGCTCTGCGTCAGATATTCCCAGACGCGCTCCCTGGTTCCGGGCAAAAGCCGTTCGACCCTCAACGTGGCCGGCTGGATCAGCTGGGCGTAGCCGTCGAAGCTGTTCATCTGGTTCATCGGTCGTCTCCCTTGGAAGGTGTTGGCCTGGGTGATTCCGGCTTCGATGGTTCTGGATTTGCCGGTGCCGGCGTTGACGGCGTTGTCGACGTTTTGCGCCCCGCCTCCTCGCGCAAAAGCTGTTCGAGGACATCGAGGCGGCTGTTCCAGAAACGCGCGTATTGGCCGAGCCACTGATAGGCGGTGGCCAGCGGGCGGGCCTCGAGGCGGCAGACATGGGTGCGCCCGCGCACTTCGCGCCGGATCAGCCCGGCATGCTCCAGCGCCTTGATGTGCTTGGAGGCGGCGGCCAGCGACATGGCAAAGGGTTGAGCCAACTCGCTCACCGTACGCTCGCCGCCGGCGAGGTGGTTAAGCATGTTCCGGCGCGTGGCGTCGCCGAGGGCGTGAAAAACCTGGTCCATCTGGGGCGCCTCTAATTCAACCATGTAGTTGAATATAGAGGCGAGATTTTAGATAGTCAACTAGTTGGTTGAATGTTTTTTGGGGATTAGCGCAAACGCCCTACCTCCCCCTTGTGGGGAGGTCGGACCGCAGGTCCGGGTGGGGGTGGTTGGCGCAGGCGAGCGCGAGGAGCGCAATCTCCCCCCTCGTGGGGGAGATGTCCGGCAGGACAGAGGGGGGCGCGAAGGATCGCTACATCTCAGCGAATCCAGATCTTCGGCAAAGCCGTTGCTACATGTAATCGACAGGCCGGCGGGACAGCGCCCCCCTCTGGCCTGCCGGCCATCTCCCCCACAAGGGGGGAGATCAGCAGCTTCAATCTCACCCGGCCATGGCCAGCGGCACCGCGCTCTTGTTGGGGATCTGGATGTCGATCTCCAGCGTCGACATGGTCTCGCCGCGGTCCATCGAAACTTGCAGATAATCCTGGTCGATCTGCACATGCTTGGCGATCACCGCCATGATCTCTTCGCGCAGGATGGAGACGAGATCGGGCTGGCTGCGGTTGCGGCGCTCATAGGCAAGCAGCACTTGCAGCCGTTCGCGCGCCACCGGCGCGCTGGTGCGCCGCTTGAAGATGTCGAGCAGGTTCATGCCGCCCTCCTTCCCAAAAGACGATCGAGGAAGCCCTTGCGTTCGAAGGGCACGATGACCGGCAGCTGTTCGCCCTCGAGGCGCTTGGCCGCGTCGATGTAAGCCTTGGCAGCGGCGTTCAGCGGCTCCGACAGCGTCACCGGCGAACCGAGGTTGGAGGCGCGCAGCACATCCTGGCTTTCCGGAATGATGCCGAGCAGCGGCACCGACAGGATCTCCAGCACATCGTCGATCGACAGCATTTCACCGCGCGCGGCGCGTCCCGCATCGTAGCGCGTGACCAGCACATGCTTGGCGATCTGCTCGCCCTCCTCGGCGCGCAAGGTGCGGGAATCGAGCAGGCCGATGATGCGGTCGGAATCGCGCACCGACGACACTTCCGGATTGGTGACGATGACCGCCTCGTCGGCAAAGCGCATGGCGAGCTGCGCGCCGCGCTCGATGCCGGCTGGGCTGTCGCAGAAGACATAGTCGAACACCGAGCGCAGCTTGCCGATGACCTCGGCGACGCCCTCCTCGGTCAGCGCATCCTTGTCGCGCGTCTGCGAGGCCGGCAGCAGGAACAGCGTCTCGACCCGCTTGTCGCGGATCAGCGCCTGCGACAGCTTTGCCGAGCCCTGGATGACGTTGACGAGGTCGAACACCACGCGGCGTTCGGCGCCCATGATCAAATCGAGGTTGCGCAGGCCGACATCGAAATCCACCAGCGCCACCTTCTTGCCGGTCTTGGCGACCGCCGCCCCCAGAGCCGCGGTAGAGGTCGTCTTGCCGACGCCCCCCTTGCCCGAGGTGACCACCACTACCTTGCCCATCAATAAAGCCTCCGTTGTTGTTCGTTATGTCGTTGTCGGGCGAGACGCATTAGCTGAAAGGGGCGATGCGCAGCATGCCGTTTTCGAGAAATGCCTGCACAGGCTTGCCCCGGACTGACGGGTCCATCTCCTCGGCCGTGCAATACCAGCCATCGACCGAGAGAAGTTCGGCTTCGTTCCTGCGGCAGAAGACACGCGCCGCCGTGTTCCCTTGAGCGCCTGCCGAAGCGCGGCCGCGCAGCGTGCCATAGACGTGGATGGAACCAGTGGCGACGATCTCGGAGCCGGACGCGACGGAGCCCAGCACGATGACATCGCCATGCGGATGGAAGATCAGCTGCCCTGAACGGATCGGCGAGCGGATCATCAGCGTGCCAGCGTCGGGTGCGGCAATTTTGGCGTCTTTCGGCTGTGCCTTGGCATCGCTCGCCGGTTTCAAATCGCCCGCCTTCAAATCGCCGGCCTCTGCCTTGATGTCACCGGCCGCCTTCATGTCGCTTACCGCAGTGTCCTCCTCCGCCCTGCCCGCCTTGCGGCTCGGCTGCAGCAGCCCGTCGGTGGTCGCCTCCTTGGCGCCGACCAGCACCGGCGGCAGATGCGTGCCAAGCTCGGCGCCACCATCGAGTTCCATGGCATAGATGCGGATTCCGCGCTGGCCGAGCAGATCGACCAGCGCTTCGATGGCCACGACATCGGGCTTGAGCACGTTCAGGTCGAGCACCACCGGGCGCCCCGCAAAATATCCCGGCGAATTGCCGACCCAGCGATCGAGGCTCTCCAGCCAAACGTCCAAAGGCGCCTCGGGCGTCAGCGTGAAAGCCACGAAGGAGCGGGCGCGAAAGCGAATGGATTTGGCCTCGAGGGGAGCGGCAAAGGTCACGGCGGGCGATTCCTTACTGAGAGGTAAACGCTAGCGGTGGTATGGTTAATGAAAGGTTAATGGACTGAATAACCGCATGGCAGATCGCAAGAAATTTGAAGATCGGGGTAGACGCCGGTTGCGGACGCCAATTGGCCACACAGACCGCGACATTCACGAACCTAAGCGCGATTGCTAAGGAACAACGCTGGCGTTGCAAGGGCTTTCTAAAGTATCACCACTGGGTGAAATCTGGGGCTTGGCGAGATGAAGTTCTTTCGTGTGGCGTTGGCGGCAATCACCGCCGCGGCAATCTACCTGCCGTCCGCGGCAAGCGGCGGCGAGATCGCTTGCGCAACCACCTACGCCGGCCGGCGAATCACCCTCGTTGTCCCCAACGCTGCCGGCGGCGGCTATGATACCTATGCCCGTGCATTTGCGCCGGCCCTTGCCAGCACGACCGAGCTCAATGTCAGGGTCGTCAATATGCCTGCGGCAGGCGGATTTGCGGCGCTAAAGCGTGTAACGAATGCCCCGTCCGACGAACTGGTCCTTATGATTGAAAGCGTCTCAGACATAATTTCGCAAGGTGACATTCCGGCTGGCGTCGACAACTGGATGAATCGGCTAAATCCGATAGGACTGATTCACATCGATCCCGAAGCGTGGATTGTTCGGAACGATGTCGATTTGCAAAGCGCCAAACATCTGGTCGCGTCGGTTTCATCGCTTGAAGCCGGCATCCTGCCGATAGTGCTCACCGCGCACCTCCTCGATATCAAGGTCGACGTGGTCTCGGGCTATGAAGGCAGCGGCGCACTCATGTCCGCGCTCCTGCGTGGCGAAGGCGATATGACATCCAATTCATTGACGACAGGCTTGCGCTCGACCGCCGCAGGCGAAGCCAAAGTCGGTCTGGTTCTCACGGAGGGACCTGACCCGAACGCGCCAGGCGTGGCTTTCCTGGCGGGTGAAGGAGGGTTGGTGTGGCAGCGCAGCCAAGGCCTTTCCAAGGAGAAGCAGGAAGAACGATTGCGGTTGGCCATCGCCGTCGCGAAAGCTTCGGCGACAGCGCGGGGATTTTTTGCCCCTGCCGACATGGAGCAGAAATCGCTAGGTTGTCTTCGTGACGCCGTCTCCGCCGCGGTCAAGAGCGATGGGTTCAAGGTGGCGCTTGAAGCTCAGAAACGTCCAATCGAGCCGCGCGACGCTGACCAGACCGTCATCGTGATCAACGATATGCTCAGTGCCTTCCATGAGGCGGAAGCGTATCTGAAAAAACACCCGGAACTCGAGCGGGATGCGCGAGCAACGCGCTGATGACCGGATATTGGGCTGCCCTCGGCACTGGACTGGGCAATGTATTCTCCTGGCCGAACATACTGATCCCGGTGCTTGGCACCTTGGTTGCCATGGCTACGTCCTTTCTTCCAGGGATTGGCGGCGCCAGCCTTGCAACCCTTCTGCTGGTCGCAACCGTGCATTGGGATCCGGTATCGGTGTTGTTGCTGTTTGGCGCCCTGACCGGCGGCGCGACCTTCATGGGATCTATAACGGCTATCCTCTTCAACATACCGGGCAACGCGCCAAGCGCGGCAACCCTGCTCGACGGCCATCCGATGTCCAGGGCCGGCCTGCCTCGCACCGCGATAGCCGCCGCGGCAACGGCCTCGGCCGTCGGATCGGTTTTTGGCGTCCTCGTCCTCATAGCGCTCATGCCGATCATTCGGCCGTTCATCCTGCAATTCGGACCGTTTGAATACGTGCTGCTCGGCGTGTGGGGCCTGTCGACGATCATTGCGGTTCCAAGCGCGTCCCGTCTGAAAGCGCTGGCGATGGCGCTGCTGGGGCTTTTGGTCGGTCTTGTCGGAACTGATCCGACCTATGGCCAACCACGCTGGACGTTTGGGAGCATCGCTCTCTTCGACGGCGTCGACATGGTCGCGCTGCTGCTTGGCTTTTTCACCGTTTCTGAAATCATCTCGTGGCGAAAAAGATTGCAGCTTGAAAAAGCGGCTGGCCTGGAAAACCCGAACGACTCGATCTGGACCGGTATGCTTGCTGTCTTTCGTCATTGGGGACTAACAATGCGATCGTCGGCCATCGGCGTGTTGGTCGGCATCATTCCAGGTGTTGGAGGAACGGTCGCCAGCTTCGTTGCCTACGGGCAGGCGATCCAGACAACCCCCAGGGACCAGCGCTCAAGGTTCGGATCTGGTGACATCAGGGGCATCATTGCGCCGGAAGCGGCCGTCGATTCGAAGGACGGAGGCTCGCTTCTGCCGACCGTTGCCTTCGGCCTTCCCGGCAGCGAGGGCGGCTTGATCCTGCTGACAGTCCTGACGGTACACGGCATCGTTCCGGGCATACCGATGCTGACGACCGGCTTGCCCCTGACGTTCACGTTGATTACCGCGCTGCTGCTGTCGAACCTGCTGACGTCCGCAGTGGGATTGGCGTTGACACCATATTTTGCGCGCCTGACTGCTCTCAGGATCGACCGCATCGCGCTCCCGATCATTGTCGTCAGCTTCGTGACGATCGTGCAGCTAAACGGGCTGCTGATCGATCTGTACGTAGCCGTCGCTTTCGGGCTGGCCGGCTACATGCTGAAGCGCCTCGCCTGGCCGCAAATTCCTTTTGTCATATCATTCGTCCTGGGCGGCTTCATCGAGCGAAACCTGGCGCTCAGTGTGGAGTTGGCCCGTGTCGGCAGGCTGAACCCTCTACAACGGCCGGCGTCGTTGACGATCATGGTCATAATCGCGCTTTCCCTCGCATGGATCGTGCGCGGTGGTGTTTTGCCGCCGCGACGTGTCAAGCCAAAGCGTGCCGATGCCGCAGTCGCATGGCTGTTGACCGGTGGATGCGCTGTGATGGCAGCGATATCGCTCCAAGGGCAGCCAGGCTATTCGATCTTCGCGCAGGCCGTGGCCTGGTGTTGTCTGTTTGCGATGCTCGCGGTCGCCCTTGTGCAAACGATCTCGCTTGTTGGCCACGAGAAACAGGGAGGCGGACGGACCCATACGATCCCGGAAAGCCATCGTGTGCCGTTGATGATGATGCTCCTGTTGCCGGCCGCTGTCTGGCTGGCGGGCCTCCCGGCGGCGCTATCCCTGTTTACCCTGATATGGATTGCAGCCGGTCAGAAGCTGACCTTGAAGTCGGCGGCACTGGCATCTTGCACCTCGGTTGCGGTCGCAGTGGCGACCTGGTTTTATCTAGATCGGATAGCGGCTATCGACCTTCCCGCTTCTGCGATGTCGCACTTGTTCTAGTGGTCGGGCTACATCCTGACGGCGACGATTTCGTATCTTGGAATTGTCTGGACGCTGTCGGCAGCGGCAAGCGGGGAAACGCTTTTCCCGGTATGATGCTGCTCCGAGCCGACAATCGTCAGGTTGGATTGCTTCAGCATATCCGCAAGGTCTGAATATGTAGTGCGATCTTCATGCAGCGGTTCACCCCAGAGCGCTTCGACGGCCGTCTTCAGCTCCGCCACGGCAGCGGCAGGAAAATGCGCCGCGACGGCGGCCTTCTCGATGGTCGAAAGCCTTCGGCCGATTTCAGCGATGCCGCGAGGCCCCCTCGGCTGGTCTTTTTCCGATAGCAACCTCTGGGAGAGAAGCAGGCGTCCGCCAGGCTTGAGACTACGCGCCCAACTGTCGACCACCTGCTGGCGTGCGCTGCGGTCGAAGAAATTAAGAACGCTATGCGCGACAACTGCCTGCACCGGCGCACAGTCGCAACCGCGAATGTCGGCGCGGTGGGTCTCGAGCGCAAAACCGGCGGAGCGGGCAAACAGCCTGTTCTGTTCGACCGTCGTTTCACAGCGATCGATCAGCACAAATTCGGGCTCGATGCCGACCGGCCTCGTTTGGCCCAGAACCATTGCCGCCAGGCCGGTGTCGGCCGCGCCCGACAGGAGAATGCGACAGCGGCCCTCCTGGGCCACGGCAGCCAATTCACGTCCAAAGAACCCCCGCCGGCCGGCTTGGCACCTTTCGATTCCAGCAGGCGGATCATGCTCCACGTGCGATGGTAGGGCATACACCCATGGCTCGGGTCACACAGCACCTCAGCCCAATCAAACGAAAAACGGGCAAGTTGCGTGAGTGGTTCGTCGGTGTAAATCGAGAGCCGTTGTCCTGCCGGTGGGCTTTCTCGCGGGCCGTTCATTGCGATTGCATCTTCCTTCGCCGGGCCATTCTTGTTCTCCAAAGCCATCTCACCGGCCATATCCAGCGGCCCGACTGAATGAATTGGTAAGATCCGGCTGAAGGCAGGAAGTCGATTCTCCCGGTGCCGGAACTGTCGATTGCCTCGAATGCAACTTTCAACGCCGCGATAATGTGGCCACGTCGTTCCTCACGGGCGGCTGCGCCACCTTTGAACTTCGGAAAAGTCGGATTGGGGTTGACCTCGAATATCACCAATGCGCCGTCTCGCAACGTGTAGTCCACGCGGCCGAACTGGATATGGCCCGTATTGCAGGCGCGAAGCAGGTCCTCAGCGTGCGGATTGTCCTTTACGAAGGCGAGTTCCTCGCGCACGAAATCCGGGTCGGTGCTGCTTGCCGATGACTTAACGTTCCAGTCGACGGACCTAAGTATGTGCTGGGACACAATCGCGTCCCCAATGCGGAATGCGCCATACTTTCGATAGTAGCCGTTCGAATCGCGATCGGCTTCAAAGGAGACGGCGATGCGCCGCTTCATCGGCTTGGCGTTGCCCTGGAGAACGGCGATCGCCTCTTCAAGTTGGCGTGGGTTTTCCAGAAGCTTGGTTTCCGGCCCCCAGAAGCCATCTTCCATCCGGATAAAAACAGGGTAACGGGTTGGTCGCTCATCCTGCTCCAGACGCGATACTTCGACCGGGTTGATTCCTCTAATACGAAGCCGGCGGAGCAGGGCGAACCGCTCCAGGACAGTCGCGGGATGGTTTAGAATTCGAGCATCAGGGTCGGCGCGCTTTGCGGCTTCGGCAATATCCGCCGCCGCCATCATTTCCATGCCATTCAGATACTCAAAATCAGTAAAAACCAAGGTACCCGCGGGAAAGTTCAGTCGGCGGAAGACTGACTGATAGGTTTCCATGCGCAAAAGCGGCAACAAGTGCCCTGCCGACGAAATCAGCCGCCGCATCGGCGTCTGATTCAACTCGTGCACCAACACTGTGATCATCGTTGCTCGCCACCCCGTCTCGACGTCGTATAGAGAAAGTGGCGAGAGTGTCTACAGGCACGCTGGTGCCGCGAAGTGGTTGGCACTTCGTATCGCAGCATCTGGGCTGCTTCGCCGGCATCGGCACCGTCCGCTTACGGATGTTGCTATGGCCAGCACGGATCAATTTAGGCGCAAAGCTGTCAGAGAATGACGGCCTCTGTCGCGACTGCCAAAGTGATAAGTGTCAACAAGACCACTCTGAAAGATCGTCCTGGGCCTCTGATCAGGACGTCGCCCGCCTCTTCCCCTCAATCCCCCGCGCAGCCTGCTCAACCACCGCCCGGTCCGTGCCCAGCCTGTCGATCAGCTCCTGCGCCTCGTCGCCCGATATGCCGGTGCGCACGGCGAGTTCCTCGACGGTCAGGACGTCGGTGCTGGCGATCTCGCGCGGCAGGGCGTCGTCGGCCGTCAGCGGCAGGGCTGCTTCGCGGTCGATTTCGGCCTCGGCCCGGTGCCAGTGGTGCTCGGGGTCGCCAGTGCCTTCGCGCTCCCAGATCTGGTAGGCGCGCTGCTGTATCTTATGATGCCTGTCGTCGTTCATAGTGGTTCCTCCCCTGGGCTTTGAGGACGATCCGAACGATCCCAGAAATCGCGCGGTCGCAATCGTTCGCGGCGCCCTTCGCGCTGGCTACTCGCATTGCCGTCTCGGCCCGCCGGAATATGGCTGGTAGCTGTTGTCTTCCGGACGGTAGGAGCGATAGCGGCTGAAGCAGGAGGCGACATGGTCCGGTTCGCCGCCGGCAGCCGCGTAGGCGCCCGCGCCCTCGACATAGCTTGCCTCTCGCGGCGCGACGCGGTCGGCGGCGAGATAGGGCGATACGCAGGTGCGCTGCTGTCCGCTATAGGACATGTAGCTGTTGTCGTCGGGATCGTAGGAGCGGTATCGGCTGGCGCACCAGGCGAGATGCGGCGGCGGCAGTTCGGCCGGCGCGATGGCGCCGGTGACTGTGGGATCGGGCTGCTGCCTGGCCGGGTCCTGGGCTGGCTCCCTGGCGGCGATGTCGGCAGGCGCGGACTGCTCGGGCGGCACACGTTCGAAGTCCTGCGCCGTGTTGTCCACCGGCCGCGCTTTCCGGGTCCACAGTTCCGCCACGCTGACGGTGGGCCTTGCTTCCCGCACAGGCTTGGCGGCAAGCAGCCAGGCTGCGAAAACCAGCCCGCTGCCGAACACCGCAAGGGTCAGCACGAAGCCGCCGACCAGTCCCAAAATCGCTTTCACTCGACACTCCTTGTGTCCCTGCCAATAAAATGCGGGACATCACGGCTTGTTCCAGAAAAGCAGGCGCGAGGGACCTAAGTCTGACCGACCCACAACCGGCAGCTCGCCGAGAACCGGGTGCGGCGCGATTTTTTTCGACGGTGAAAATCAAGGGAGCGGTCGAGCAGCCATTGGGCCACGTCGCAGCCGCTATTCCGCCGCCTCGGCATAGTGCTGAGGGACATAGTTGAGGATCGGGCCGAGCCAGCGCTCGACATCGGCCAGCGGCATGGCTTTGCGGCGGGCATAGTCCTCGACCTGGTCGCGCTCGACTTTGGCGACGCCGAAATAATAGCTTTCGGGATGGGCGAGATAGATGCCGGAGACCGAGGAGCCCGGCCACATCGCATAGCTCTCGGTCAGGCTGACGCCGGCATTGCGCTCGCCGTCGAGCAGCCGGAACAAGGTCGCCTTCTCGGTATGATCGGGCTGCGCGGGATAGCCGGGCGCGGGGCGGATGCCGCGATAAGGCTCGCCGATCAGTTCGTCGGGCGCCAGCTTCTCGTCTGATGCATAACCCCAGAATTCCTTGCGCACCTTCTCGTGCATGCGCTCGGCAAAAGCTTCGGCGAAACGATCGGCCAGCGCCTTGACCATGATCGAGGAATAATCGTCATTGGCGCGCTCGAAGCGCTCTGATATCGCCACCTCCTCGATCCCCGCGGTGACGATGAAGCCGCCGATATAATCCGGCTTGCCTATGTCCTGAGGCGCGACGAAATCCGACAGCGCGACATTAGCCTTGCCGTCGCGCCTGGTCAGTTGCTGGCGCAGCGTGAAGAAGGTTGCCAGTTCCTGCGAGCGTGCCTCATCCGTGAACAGCCTGATGTCGTCGCCGACGGCGTTCGCCGGCCAGAAGCCGATGACGGCGCGCGGCGCGAACCATTTTTCCGCGATGATTTTTGTCAGCATCGCCTGCGCATCCTCGAAAAGCTGGCGTGCCGCCGGTCCCTGCTTCTCGTCGTCGAGGATCTTGGGGTAACGCCCTTTCAGCTCCCAGGTCTGGAAGAACGGCGTCCAGTCGATGTAGCGCGCGAGCTCCGTCAGGTCCCAGTTGCCGAAAACCTTGACGCCGGTGAAGGACGGCTTCGGCGGCTCATAGGTCGACCAGTCGACCTTGTGCGCATTGGCCCTGGCCTTGGCCAGCGGCAGCCGCTGCTTGTCGGCCTCGGAGCGGGCATGCGCGTCGGCGACCTTTTTGTACTCGGCCCGCACTGTGTCGACGTAGCCGCCCTTGGTCTCGTTCGACAGCAAGGACGAGACGACGCCGACCGCCCGGCTGGCGTCATTGACATAGACCGTCTGTCCCTTGGAATAGCGCGGGTGGATCTTCACCGCCGTGTGCACGCGGCTGGTCGTGGCGCCGCCGATCAGCAGCGGAATGTCAAACCCTTCACGCTCCATCTCGGCGGCCATGTGCACCATCTCGTCCAGCGACGGGGTGATCAGGCCGGACAGGCCGATGATGTCGACATTTTGCTCGCGAGCCGTCTGCAGGATCTTCGCCGCCGGCACCATGACGCCGAGATCGATGATCTCGTAATTGTTGCAGGCCAGAACGACGCCGACGATGTTCTTGCCGATGTCGTGGACATCGCCCTTTACAGTCGCCATCAGGATTTTGCCGGCTGTCTGGCGCTCGCCATTGTCGATGCCATTGGCGGCGTTGGCCAGTTTTTCGGCCTCCATGTGCGGCAGCAATCCGGCCACCGCCTGCTTCATCACGCGCGCCGACTTCACCACTTGCGGCAGGAACATCTTTCCCGCGCCGAACAGATCGCCGACGACATTCATGCCGGCCATCAGCGGGCCTTCGATGACATGCAGCGGGCGCTCGGATGCGAGGCGCGCTTCCTCGGTGTCGGCGTCGATGAATTCGGTGATGCCGTTGACCAGCGCATGGGAAATGCGCTGCTCGACCGTCCAGTCGCGCCAGGCGAGATCACGCTCCCTGGCTTCCTTGCCGGCGGTGCCCTTGAAGCGTTCGGCGATCTCCAGCATGCGCTCGGTGGCGGTGCCGCCGGCCCTGGGCACGCGGTTGAGCACGACGTCCTCGCACGCTTCGCGCAACTCCGGCTCGATCGTGTCGTAGACGGCCAGCTGGCCAGCATTGACGATGCCCATATCCATGCCGCGCTGGATGGCATGGTAGAGGAACACCGCGTGCATCGCCTCGCGCACCGGCTCGTTGCCGCGGAAGGAGAAGGACAGGTTCGACACGCCGCCCGAGATATGCACATGCGGCAGCGTGGCGGTGATCTCGCCGGTGGCCTCGATGAAGTCGACGCCGTAATTGTCGTGCTCCTCGATGCCGGTGGCGACCGCGAAGACGTTGGGGTCGAAGACGATGTCTTCGGGCGGGAAACCGGCCTGTTCGGTGAGCAGCTTGTAGGCGCGGGTGCAGATCTCGACTTTGCGCGCCCTGGTGTCGGCCTGGCCGGTCTCGTCGAAGGCCATGACGACCACCGCCGCGCCGTAGGCGCGCACCAGCTTCGCATTATGCAGAAAGGCTTCCTCGCCTTCCTTCATCGAGATGGAGTTGACCAGCGGCTTGCCCTGCACGCATTTCAGCCCGGCCTCGATGATCTCCCATTTCGAGGAGTCGACCATCACCGGAACACGGGCGATGTCGGGTTCGGCGGCGATCAAATTGAGGTACTCGACCATCGCCTTTTTCGAATCGATCAGGCCTTCATCCATGTTGATGTCGATGATCTGTGCGCCATTGGCGACCTGGTCGCGCGCCACGTCGAGCGCCGGGACATAGTCGCCCGCCGTGATCAGCTTTCGGAACTTGGCCGAGCCGGTGACGTTGGTGCGTTCGCCGACATTGACGAAGGGAATCTCATCGGTCAGCGTGAACGGCTCCAGCCCGGACAGGCGCATCTTGCGCTCGATCTCGGGGATGGCGCGTGGCGGATATTTCTTGACAGCCTCGGCGATGGCGCGGATGTGGTCCGGCGTCGAGCCACAGCAGCCGCCGACGACGTTGACGAGCCCTTCCCGCGCAAAATCCTCGATCTGCGCGGCCATGAAGTCCGGGCTCTCGTCATAGCGGCCGAATTCATTGGGCAGGCCGGCATTCGGATAGGCGCAGACGAAGGTGTCGGCGGCGCCTGAAATTTCGGCCAGATGCGCGCGCATCGCATTGGCGCCGAGCGCGCAGTTGAGGCCGATGGTGAACGGGTTGGCATGGCGCACCGAATGCCAGAAGGCGGTCGGCGTCTGGCCCGACAGCGTGCGGCCGGAGAGATCGGTGATGGTGCCGGAAATCATCACCGGCAGGCGCACGCCCTTTTCGAGAAAAATCTCGTTGCAGGCGAAGATCGCCGCCTTGGCGTTCAGCGTGTCGAAGATGGTTTCAATGAGAATGATGTCGGCGCCGCCGTCGATCAGGCCGCGCAGCTGCTCGCCATAGGCCAGGCGCAGATCGTCGAAGGTGACGGCGCGGTAGCCTGGATTGTTGACGTCGGGCGACATCGAGGCGGTGCGGTTGGTCGGCCCGACCGTGCCGGCGACGAAACGGCGTTTGCCGTCCTCCTGCTGTGCTCTCACCGCTGCCCGACGCACCAGCCGCGCACCGTCGCGGTTCAGCGCGTAGACGGCATCCTCCATGCCGTAATCGGCCTGGGCGATCGAGGTCGAGGAGAAGTTGTTGGTCTCGAGGATATCGGCGCCAGAGATGGCGTATTGATAATGTATTTCCTCGATCGCCTTCGGCTGCGTCAGGATCAAGAGGTCGTTGTTGCCCTGCTGATGGCAGGCGCAGCCCGCGAAAGCCTCGCCGCGGAAATGCTCTTCGTCGAAGCCGAGACCCTGGATCTGCGTGCCCATGGCGCCGTCGAGGATGAGGATGCGCTCGCGTGCCGCTGCCGTCAGCGCCGCAAGCACTTCGGACCCATCGGGCTTTGCCGCGACGGGGCCGAACAATGCGTCCAGCGATGCAGAATTCTGCGACATTTTTTATCCTTGAGGCGACAACCATCACATAAGGATATCTTTATGTCAACATACGGAATGCAGGCGAACGCGTAGTGGCGAGAGTTTGGTGCGATGGTCATCCCGATCGACAATGTGACGGCGGCGCTCATCGTCGCCGCTGCGCCGTGCCTACACCACCACGTCCCGATATACCCTCACCTCGCCATCCTGGCCGCGGATGCGCCAATCCTGCCCGTCCCGTCCCTCGACATGGCATGGCCCGAGCGGCACCTTGCCGCCGCCTTCCGGCAGGTCCAGCACATAGATCGGATTGCAGATGCCCGACAGGCGGGCGCGCAGCGCGCCGGCCAGCGCCTGTCCCTGCGCAATCGTGGTGCGCCTGTGCGCCATGCCGCGCGCGAGGTCGCCATGGTGCAGGTAATAGGGTTTGACGCCGAGCCGGTACATCAGTTCGCGGCAGAGTTCCTCCAGCACCTCGACCGTGTCGTTGACGCCCTTGAGCAGGACACTCTGGTTGAGCAGCACGAAGCCTGCCTGGCGCATGACGCGGCAGGCCAATTCGGTGGCCGGCGTGATCTCCCGCGCATGGTTGAAATGGGTGACGATTGTGACCATCAGCCGGCCCTGCAACGCGCCAACCAGCCCCGGCGTGATGCGCGCGGGCAGCACGACAGGCACGCGTGTGTGGATACGCAGCAGCCTGACATGCGCGATCGTCTCGATACGGGCGCGGATTTCGGCCAGCGCCTTGTCCGGCAGCGACAGCGGATCGCCGCCGGTCAGGATCACTTCGCGGATTTCGGTATGGGCTTCGATATAGGCAAAGGCGTCTTCGAGCGCCTCGCGCGTGTAGCCGCGGCCGATCGAGGTCAGAGACTCCTTGCGGAAGCAGAAGCGGCAATAGACCGCGCATTGGTAGGTCGCAAACAACAGCACGCGGTCGGCGTGGCGGTGCGTCAGTCGCGGCACCGGACTGAAGGCATGGTCGGCGATCGGATCGTCGAGCTCGCCTTCCATTTCCGTCAGCTCATCCGGCGATGGAATGACCTGGGCGCGGATCGGATCGGCGGGATCGTTCCAGTCGATCAGGTCGAGATAGGTTTTGGGGGCACGCACCTTGTGGTGTACGGCCGCCTCCTGCGCCGCCGCGCGCTCGGCGGGTGACAGCGGCAGCGAGGCGAGATCGCGGACGTGGCGCACGCCCGCGCGGATGTCGTTTTGCCAGGCGGTGTCGGCGTCGCGTCCTTCGTCGGCTGTGGCCGAGTCATCGAAAATTGAGTCTGGGATCATTGGGGCCTCGGGGCAATTCTGGCGGTGCTATCGGCCGGATGGACGGTTCGGTCAACAGCAGTGGCTCGGCGCGGATTGTCGCTGTGCTGCGATCCTTCGCATACCCCGACTATCGCCGTAATCGACCAGCGCAGCAATTTCAGGCAATCTGACCGATAAGGCGCTCCAAGGGGAGATGGGCGCCGCCTAAGGAGGACTGCCATGAGCAAAATGCCGCGCTATGAGGATGCCGTTCAGCGCTTTCGCATCGAAGATGAGATCGCGCGGTTGTATGGCAACCCTGGAACCGGCATCAATGCCTATGTCGAATGCTGCGGCCGCTACACCGGAGAAGACCGGCTGGCGCTGCGCGCGATCTCGGCCGGCGGCGAGCTTCGCGAATTCAGCTTCGACGATCTCGCCGACATGTCGGGGCGCGCCGCCAATGTGCTCAAGGCCGCCGGCGTCGGTGCCGGCGATGTCGTCGCCGGCATGCTGCCGCGCGTCCCCGAACTGGTGGCGCTGATCCTCGGGACGTGGCGGATCGGCGCGGTCTACCAGCCGCTGTTCACCGCCTTCGGTCCGAAAGCCATCGAGCACCGCCTCGGCTATAGCGGCGCCAGGATCGTGGTGACCAACCCGGCCAATCGCGGCAAGCTCGACGAGGTCGAGACATCAGCGCAAATCGCCACCATTCTTGGCAATGGCGGTGTGCTGCCTGCAGGCGACATCGATTTCCGCGCCGCGCTTGCCGCCGCCTCGCCCGAGTGCCAGCCGGTGATGCGCAAGGGCGACGACTTGTTCATGATGATGTCGACGTCGGGAACGACCGGCCTGCCCAAGGGCGTCCCGGTGCCGCTCCGCGCCCTGCTCGCCTTCGGCGCCTATATGCGCGACGCGATCGGCTTGCTGCCCGACGACATCTTCTGGAATATCGCCGATCCCGGCTGGGCCTACGGCCTCTATTACGCCATCACCGGCCCGTTGCAGCTCGGCATCGCCACGACCTTCCATGAAGGCGCCTTCAACGCCAAGAGCACTTACGACATCATCGAGCGGCTCGGCGTCACCAGCCTTGCCGGCTCGCCGACCGCCTATCGCCTGCTGATGGCGGAAGGCGCGGAAGCTGCGGCCCGCGTCAAAGGCAGACTGCGCGTGGTGAGCAGCGCCGGCGAGCCGCTCAACCCGGAAGTCATCCGCTGGTTCGACGCAAATCTCGCCGCGCCCATTCACGACCATTACGGCCAGACCGAGAACGGCATGATGGTCAACAACCATCATGGGCTCTCGCATGTCGTTCGCGCGGGCTCGGCCGGCTTCGCCATGCCCGGATATCGCATGGTGGTACTGGACGAGGCCGGCAACGAGCTCGGCCCCAACCAGCCCGGCATCCTCGCCGTAGATATCGCGAAGTCGCCGCTGCGCTGGTTTGACGGCTATCACCAGGCGCAAACGCCGGCGATCACGGGCGGCTACTACCGCACCGGCGACACGGTGGAGTACGAGCCGGACGGTTCGGTCTCCTTCATCGGCCGCGCCGACGATGTCATCACTTCGGCCGGCTATCGCATCGGCCCGTTCGACGTCGAAAGCGCGCTGATCGAGCATCCGGCGGTCAACGAGGCGGCTGTCGTCGGCGTGCCCGATCCGCAGCGCACCGAGATCGTCAAGGCCTTCGTCGTCCTGGCGCCGGCTTACAAGGGCAATTCGGAGCTCGCCGAAGAGCTGGCCCAGCACGTCAAGAAACGGCTGTCGGCGCACGCCTACCCGCGCGAGGTCGAGTTCATCACGGAACTGCCGAAGACCCCGAGCGGCAAGATCCAGCGCTTCCTGCTGAGGAAGGCGGAGGTGGAGAAGCGCAAGGCGTGATTAGGCGCCAATCTCCCCCCTCGAGGGGGAGATGTCGCCGAAGGCGACAGAGGGGGTCGTTGCGCGTGAAGCGCTAACGTCGTCTCGCGCTGCAAAAGGAGTCAGCGCTTCAAGCGCAACGACGCCTCTGGCCTGCCGGCCATCTCCTTCCTCAAGGGGGCAGCTCCAACGCCGTCTTTTTTCAGCCCAATGTTGTCATGTATCCTTGGAATCGAACGTAGAGCAGGGTTTATATCATGCGGTGGGTCTGGACGTTTCTGTTTGCGCTGGTGAGCAGCGTGGCTTTCACGGCCTCGCCGGAGGACGACTATGTGGCCGCGCGTGACAAGGCGATTGCTGATATCGCGGCGCTGAACAGTGCGAACGCGGCAATCGAGACCATCGACGCTGAGAACGAGAAGGCGCTGGGCGACCTCCAGCAGCGTCTTGCCGGCATTATCGGGCCGCTGGCGGTCAAGGACTTTCCGCCAACCGGCACAATCAATATCGAAAGCCTCAGCGACTCCGATATCGGCTATGGCATGCTCGATGGGCTGCGATACACCAAGGGCGACGACGGCCCCAGCCTGGTGGCAACGACGCGAGGGCTGCTGGAGCGCTGGCTCCAGTCCAGAACCGCCGAGACCGACGAAAGTTTCAAACTGCCCGCCGGCATCGATGAGGCGCTTAAGCTGGATGCCTTCTATACCCAGGCGATCAACAGCGACGCCGCCTTCGAGGGAACGCTCGACTTTCCATTGAAGAAACCCGAAGGCGCCGACATCGCCTTCGCACGGCTCGGCGGCTGGACGCAGGACGTCGGGCCGATCTATGAGCAGGAAGTCATCGTTACGCTCGTCAAAGGCAACAGCGTGAGAATTATCGCAGCGCCGGCAGCCCCTGCCGTTCCGAAGATCGCCGCCTGCGACGCCGTGTGGGCTGCTGCGGACGCCGCCGCGCAGAAATTCCAGGAGGCCTACCAGGCATCGGACCTGAAGGACGAAAAAGCGTTCGAGTCCTCCAACGCCGCCTGGGACAAGGGCGACAGCGACTACCGGGCCTGCATGGCGCAGCGCCTGCCGGCTGACCCGGCTTTCCCGGCGCTGCTCGCCCAGGCGCAGGCGCTGGCCGATCAAATGGCTGGGAAGTAAGCCTCCCGCAGGGGCCCGCGCGGCAAGATCAGGCGGCTTGTTGCAATCTGAGGCGAATATGACTTCGCCGCTGGGTTGCAGAACGCTGCAACCTGGCGTCCTACTTTCGGACACTCATTCAGATTTCGGCTGGACCCTGGCAGCCAAAAGCTTACCGTTTGTTCTCGGATTCGTCTCGAAGCTCAAACTTAAGCTTTAGCTACTATGGTCGACCGAAGGACTACTGTCCTGGAAAGGTCTTCGGATCGAGTTGGCAGGTGCAATGCTCAATTCCGGCCGGTTGAAACGGGCCGTTTTTTCTTCCGCCAACTTGCCGGCGGCGATTGCCTTTGTCGTGCTTCTCGTCTGCGCCCTGGTTGCCGACCAGAGGAACAGAGAGGTCTCCGATCAGCTGGCGCGCGCCGACGTCCTGGCCAAGGTCAACATCATACGCGCCAAGCTCGAAGGCAACATAGGCGGCAATCTCCAGCTGGTTCAGGGTCTCGTTTCGACAATCGTTACCGAGCCCTATATGGGCCAGCAAAGATTTGCGGCACTCGCCCGTAATCTGTTCGAGCAAAAATCGCAGTTGCGCGATATTGCCGGCGCCCCCGACCTCGTCATCGCGCTGATGTATCCGCTGGAAGGCAATGAAAAAGCCATCGGGCTGGACTACCGCAAGAGCGATACGCAACGCATGGCCGCGCTTCGCGCCCGTGACCAGCGCGCGCTGGTGCTCGCCGGGCCGGTCAAACTGGCGCAAGGCGGACGTGGCTTCATCGGCCGTATCCCAGTCTTCGTGCCGACGGCGGGTGGCAGCGACCGTTTCTGGGGTATCGTCTCGGCCGTGATCGATGTCGATCGGCTCTACGCTGCCAGCGGACTGACCGACCCTGATCTGGATATCGATGTGGCGCTTATCGGCAAGGATGCGCTCGGCGGCGGCGGGGAACTGTTCTTCGGCGGCGATAATGTCGTGTCCGGCAATCCGGTGATGGCAGAGGTGCAATTGCCTTCAGGCTCCTGGCAAATTTCAGCCATACCGAAGGGCGGCTGGCCGACCGCTCCGAAAAATGAGTGGCTGTTGCGTCTGCTCATGGCGCTTGCCGGCGCGCTGGTGGTGCTGCCGATCCTCGTGGCAGGACGTCTTTTCGGTGAGCGGCAGAAAAGTGACGCCGAGTTGAGGCGCCTGTCCCGGCGGCTGGAGCTGGCGTTGGAAGCCTCTGCTATAGGCGTGTGGGAGCACGATACCGTCAGCAACGAACTCGTATGGGACGACCGCATCAACGAAATCTATGGCAAACCCGGCGGCGGCAAGACCCGTAGCTATGACGACTGGGCGCTGGCGATCCATCCCCAAGACTTCGAACGGGCTAAAGCAGATTTCGATTCGGCTGTTGCAACACAAGGCCCCTACTCTTCGCAGTATCGGCTCCTGCGGCCGGACGGCACCATTCGCCATGTGCGCACCCGCGCCAGTTTCTTCCGGGACATCGACGGCACGCCAAAAATGATCGGCGCCGAATGGGATGTGACAGGCGACGTGCTGCTCAACGAGAATCTCGTGCGTGAACGTCGCCTTTCAGAATCGAAAAATGCCGAACTGAACCTGGCCAAAGCCCGCATCGAGCATGTCGCGATGCATGATTCGCTGACCGGTCTGCCCAACCGTCGGTATCTGGACGAGATGCTTGCCGAAAACCGCGAAGCCGACGGCCGTGCGGCGTTGCTGCATCTCGACCTTGACCGGTTCAAGCAGATCAACGACACGCTCGGCCATGCAGCGGGCGATGCATTGCTGGTGCATGCTTCGAAAGTCATCAAGGCCAGCGTCGGCAGTGCCGATTTCGTTGCGCGCATCGGCGGCGACGAGTTTGTAGTGCTGAGCCATGGACGCGACGACAAGGAACTCGCCGCGCTGGCCGACCACATTATCGATGCGATGCGCCAGCCGGTCGACTATCTGGGTCACCAGTGCCGGTTCGGCGTCAGCATCGGCATTGCGGCCAATAGCGGCGTCGATGCAAGGCAGTTGCTTGTCAATGCCGATCTGGCGCTGTACCGGGCGAAAGGCCGCGGCCGCAACCGCTACGAGTTTTTCAACGAAGAGCTGCAGAGCGAGATCGTGCGGACCAAGCAGACCGCCGACGAGATTCTGGGCGGGCTCGAGCGGAACGAATTCATCGTCTACTATCAGCCGCAGTTCGACGCCAAGACGCTGGAGATCGTCGGCGTCGAGGCGCTGTCGCGTTGGGATCATCCGCAACGCGGCATGCTGACCCCCGACGCCTACATCAAGGTGGCTGAAGAACTTAATGTCGTGGCGCTTATCGACCGCACCGTCCTGGAGCAGGCGCTCGATAATTTTGAGCGTTGGTCGCGCAGCCACCTCAACATCCCGCGCGTCTCGGTCAACGTTTCCGCACGGCGCCTGGAAGACAGGGACCTGATCAAGGGTTTGCGCAAGCTTCCGATCAAGGAAGGGACCGTGTCGTTCGAACTGGTGGAGTCGATTTTCCTCGACGAAAACGACGAGCTGGTCAGCTGGAACATCGAACACATCAAGGGGCTCGGCATCGACGTCGAGATCGACGATTTCGGCACCGGGCATGCCTCGATCGTCTCGCTGTTGAAGTTGCGGCCCCGTCGCCTCAAGATCGACCGCCAGCTGGTCACCCCCATCACCAGCTCAACCGCACAGCGGCAGCTTGTGTCGTCCATCATCGACATCGGCAAGTCGCTCGGGATCGAAGTGATCGCCGAGGGCGTCGAGACGATGGAGCACGCGCGCATCCTGAAAGAGCTTGGCTGCGACATCCTGCAAGGCTTCCTGTTCGGCTACCCGATGGATGCCAAAGCCTTCAAGGCCTTCGCGCAGTCGCGCAAATGGCTGGCGGCGAGCTGACAAATCCTGGCTTTGCTGGACGCAAATGCGGACGCAGGACCTGCGTCAGGTCCGCAGCCCCGGCGCCTCGTGCCCGGTCCTCTCCACATATTCGGTATAGCCGCCGCCATAGGTGTGGATGCCTTCTGGCGTCAGTTCCAGCACGCGGTTGGAGAGTGCGGCCAGGAAATGGCGGTCGTGCGAGACGAACAGCATGGTGCCTTCGTATTGCGACAGCGCCGTGATCAGCATCTCCTTGGTCGCGATGTCGAGGTGGTTGGTCGGCTCGTCGAGCACCAGAAGATTGGGCGGATCGAACAGCATCAGCGCCATCACCAGGCGCGCCTTTTCGCCGCCTGACAGAACCCGGCATTTCTTCTCGATCTCGTCGCCGGAAAAGCCGAAGCAGCCGGCGAGTGCCCTGAGCGGCGCCTGGCCGGCTTGCGGAAACGCGTCCTCCAGCGTCTGGAACACGGTGCGTTCGCCCTCCAACACCTCCATGGCGTGCTGGGCGAAATAGCCCATTTTCACACTCGGCCCCCGAGCAACTGTGCCGGCATCCGGGTCAGACGCGCCGGCCACCAGCTTCAGCAGTGTCGACTTGCCGGCGCCGTTGACGCCCATGATGCACCAGCGCTCGCGGCGGCGGACCTGGAAGTCCAGCCCCTCATAGATCGAGCGGCTGCCATAGCCCTTGTGGACGTTCTTCAGCGTCACGACATCCTCGCCGCAGCGCGGCGCCGGCTGAAAATCGAAATTCACGATCTGACGGCGCTTGGGCGGCTCGACACGATCGATCTTGTCGAGCTTCTTCACCCGGCTCTGCACCTGGGCGGCGTGTGACGCCCGCGCCTTGAAGCGCTCGATGAAAGCGATCTCCTTGGCCAGCATGGCCTGCTGGCGCTCGAACTGCGCCTGCTGCTGCTTGTCGGCGATCGCCCGCTGCTGCTGGTAGAATTCGTAATTGCCGGAATAGGCGGTGAGCGAACCGGCGTCGATCTCGACCACCTTGTTGACGATGCGGTTCATGAACTCGCGGTCGTGCGAGGTCATCAGCAGCGCGCCCTCATAACCTTTCAGGAACTGCTCCAGCCAGATCAGGCTTTCGAGATCGAGATGGTTGGACGGTTCGTCGAGCAGCATGACGTCGGGCCGCATCAACAGGATGCGGGCCAGCGCCACGCGCATCTTCCAGCCGCCGGACAGCTTGCCGACATCGCCATCCATCATTTCCTGGCTGAAGCCCAGGCCGTCCAGCACTTCGCGGGCGCGGCCATCGAGCGCATAGCCGTCGAGCTCTTCGAAACGATGCTGCGCCTCACCGTACTTCTCGATGACCTCCTCCATCCGGTCGGCCTGTTCGGGGTCGGCCATGGCCGCCTCGAGTTCGGCCATTTCGGCCGCCACGTCGCTGACCGGCCCGGCGCCGTTCATCACTTCGGCCACAGCACTATGGCCCGCCATGTCGCCGACATCCTGGCTGAAATAGCCGATGGTGACGCCGCGATCGACCTGCACCTGGCCCTCGTCGGGCTGCTCCTGGCCGGTGATCATGCGAAACAGCGTCGTCTTGCCGGCGCCGTTCGGCCCGACAAGGCCGACCTTCTCGCCCTTCTGTAGCGAGGCCGAGGCCTCGATGAAGACAAGCTGGCGGCCGTTCTGCTTGCTGATGCTTTCAAGACGGATCATGAGGCGGTCCGGGGGAGTTGGTGCAAAGTTGAGGGATTTGCCCGGGGCCATACGCGAATGAGCGCAAGGAGGAAAGAGGCAGAAGCGCCACAGATGGTGGCGAGGACCCGTCATCGCGCCCGAAACAAAAATCCAGCGATTGTCGAAAACCGCCCTCGCGGAACGACATTGGCACGGCGGCCTGCATGGCCCCCAAACAGCGACACCAACAGGCAGGAATATGACGATGGCCAAGATGCTCGTGATCTACAAAACCCCGGCTGATCCGGAGGCGTTCGACCGGCACTATTTCGAGGTTCATGTGCCGCTGGCCAAGAAGCTTCCCGGACTGCGGCGCTACGACATCAGCAGGCGGCCCATCATCAAGCGCTCGGCGGGCGAGATTCCGTATCTGGTCGGGACACTCTATTTCGACAGCCTCGCCGATATGCAGAGCGCATTTGCCACCGAAATCGGCATTGCCTGCGCCGCTGACCGGCGTATACTCGCCCCAGGAGACGATGACTTGACGATGCTCCTGTTCGACGTCGACCAAGTGTGAATCTTAGCCGATCTCGGAGTGGAACGAAGGAGCCGCGCCGAAGCGGACGACGTTACTTCGCGTCGTGGAAGATGATTCCCACCGTATGCCGCCGTCCCGAGCGCAGGCGGCTGACGCCGTGCCGGAGATTGACGCGGTAGTGCCCTTTCGTACCTTGCACCGGGCGATTGTGGACAGCAAAGATCACTGCATCGCCCCGGGTCAGCGGCACCACTTCGGCACGGCTTTGCATGCGCGGGCGCTGCTCGGTCAGCACGAATTCGCCGCCGGTGAAATCCTCGCCCGGCTGCGACAACAGGATCGCGACCTGCAGGGGAAAAGCGAGGTCGCCATAGAGATCCTGGTGGAGGCAGTTGAAGTCGCCGGGGCCATATTGGAGGAGAAGCGGCGTCGGCCGCGTTTGGCCGCCTTCGTGGCAAAGCTGGAGGAAGGCGGCGTGGTCATCGGGATAGCGCCGTGCCGCGCCCATGCGATCGTTCCAGTCGTTCGCGACGCCGGCCAGCCTGGGATAGAGCGCGGTGCGCAGGCCACCGACCAGATCCGGCAGCGGATAGCGGAAATAGCGGTACTCGCCCTTGCCGAAGCCATGGCGGGCCATCACCACATGGCTGCGGAAATGGTCCTCATGCGGATAGAGACCGGCGATCTCGGCGCACTCCTCGGGTGCAAGCAGCGCCGGCATGACGGCGCTGCCGTGGCTGTTCAGTTCGCCGATCAGAGCACTCCAGTCCTGCGCTGCGACGCGCGCTTCGGCCGAATGGGCTGCGCGTTTGGTGCTTATCGAATGGATGGTCATCGATGCCTCCTTTGATGTGATCAAAGTGGGGCGAACGGCGGGCGTGAACCACCCGATTCCTGCGGAGGTGAAGCGCGATCTTCCCCTTCGCCCCCTGTGGTAGAAGGGAAAACGCGCTTCACCGCTTGCGATACACCTCCAGCTCCGGGTCGAGATCAACGCGCACCGCATTCGTGAACAAGCAGGTCGCCACCATGACGCCGGCGAAGGCGACGAGGTTGACCAGCAGTGTGTCGTCGTAGCGAGCCTTGATTGCCGCCCAGACATCGTCGGGAACGGCGTTGGTATCGGCAGCGACTGCCTTGCCGAATTCGATCAGCAGTGTCTCGTCGGCGCTGGGCTCGATCGCCTCGGGATCAAGACCGCTGTCGATCAGCGCGCGGCGGAAGAAGGTAAGCGGAATCTCGGCGCGGCATCTCTCGGAGACCGCCAGCGACAACAGCCAGATGGCGCGGTCGTCGAGCGTGGGCTTCAAGAGATCGCGCAGGGTGAACCATTCGGCATAGATGCGGTGGGCTGCCGGTGAATGCAGCAGGATGCGCTTCATGTTGGTCATGCGCCCGCGCAGGCCAAGTTCCCTGTCGTGCTCGGCGCGGATGTCTTGCGATGTCGAGGCGTAGTCGATCGGCGGGATCATGGCCATGGAACGGTCCTTGGTTGGTGGCAGCGAGGCATTCTGCGACACCCTCACCCAAGCGTCGTATGCAATTGCGGCACGGCGCGCAGCGTGTTGGACACCGTGCAGGTCGCTTCGGCGTCCTCGACGATCCGCTGCTTGGTCGCAGCGTCGAGATCGCCTGAGATGTCGAGCCTGATATTGAGCCTTTCGACGCGCGACGGCTCGTCCTTGGCCTTCTCGCCGCTGACCTCGGCGCGCACCTCGCCAAGCGCGGCGGCAACCCCGAGGCGGGAGGCGGCGATGCGCGCGCTCAGCACCATGCAGGCGGCGAGCGAGGCGTAGAGCAGGTCGAGCGGATTGAAGCCCGGCGCGCTGACGCCGGTGACGACATCGACTGCACCGCCGGTCGGAGTGGTGATGGAAGGCAAGCCGCCGGGCTGCAGCGTCGCCGTCGCGCCGGTGACGCGGGTCCTGACCTTCAACTCAGCCATCGCAAATCCTTCTGGCCGGCAGTCCGGCAAAGGGGTAAGGATCGCCCGTGGCGTGTCCTGTCCCGCTATATGGTATGTCCTGGGCCGATACCGCAACCTCCGCAGAAGCGGCACCCTGTCAGCAATCTTCACCACGCCCGTTCCCTCTCCGCCCTGCCCTGCGGTAGGCTCGCGCGATCCGCAACAGGATCGCGAGAGCCATGATCGTCCAGGCCTGCATCAATGGCGCGCGCGCCGCCGATTTTCACCCCACACTGCCGCTCGACTCCGACGCTATGGCGCGCGACGGGGCGGCTTCGATTGCCGCGGGCGCAGCTGAGCTGCATGTCCATGCCCGCAGCGCGGACCGCCGCGAGAGCCTTGCGCCGGCAGCGATGGATCCGACCATCGCAGGGCTGCGCCGTGCCTGCCCCGGTACGCTGATCGGCGTCTCCACCGGCGCCTGGATCGAGAATGACGATACAAGCACGCTGGTCGCCATCGCCGGCTGGCGCGAATTGCCGGACTATGCCTCGGTCAATCTCAGCGAGGCGGCCGCGCCTATCGTCATGGAGAGCCTGCGGCAGCGCGGCATCGGCATCGAGGCGGGTCTGGCGTCGGTCGCCGACGCCGAGCGGCTGGTCGGCCTCGACCATGGCGGGCGCGTGCTGCGCGTGCTGATCGAGATTTCCGAGCAGACGCTAGACGAGGCTTTTGCGGTCGCCGGCGGCATCGAACAGGTCCTGGAGCGCGCCGGCATTCGCCGTGCCATCCTGCTGCATGGCGAGAACGCGACGGTGTGGCCGTTCGTGCGCCGTGCCGCGGATCGCGACTGGTCGACGCGCGTCGGGCTGGAGGATGGGAAGCATCTGCCGGATGGCACGGTTGCGGCCGGCAATGCCGCGCTGACGGCGGCAGCCGTGGCGATGTTCCAGTCCATTCGATCAGCGTAGCAACAAACTGACCTCTTGCTGTTATTATAAATATCTCGTAGGCTATTTTCATATCAGGAAGAAATTCCACCACATTTTTCTCCTTTATGAAAGCCTTGCCTTTTGCGTGAGCATCTCGATCAAACCGATCGACGGCTGGTAAAGCTGTTGTCGCAGGATGCCCAGCCCGGCATCAACCGGCTCGCCGAGACGATGGCGATCTCGGTGCCGACGGTGCGCTCAAGGTTGCGCAATCTGCTCGACCGCAACCTCTTGAAGATCGTCGGGCTGCTCAATCTGACCGAACGCCCCGAGTTGATCTCGGCCATTGTCGGCATCAACGCTCAGGGACGTGGCCGCGCCCGGGAACTGGCGCAGCGCATTGCCGAACTGCCTTTCGTCAACTCGGCCTCGGTGGTTACCGGGCGCTTCGACATCATCGTCGACGTGACCGTCGCCGGCGATGTCGCCGACCTCTACCGCATCACCAGCGAGCTGATTCCGGGCGCCGGCATTCCCGGGGAAGTCGTGCGCAGCGAAACCTTCGTCGTCATGGCTTCATGCAACAAATGGGTCAGCCTTCCCGAAGGCTGCTGGTCGGAAGAAACACCGTCACGCAAGGAGCCGGCATGAGAATAGCTGTTCTCGGCGGCCTCGGCCTGCAGGGACGGGCGGCCATCGCCGATCTCGTCGCCAGCGCCGGTGTCGAGGAAGTCGTCTGCGTCGATACGTCGGCTGACGGCCCTGCCCGGCTTGCCGGGCTGACCGACCTTTCCCGCGTGCGTTTCGTCATGCCCGAGGGCGCGATCGGTCCGGCGCTTGCCACCGTGCTGGCGGATGTCGACGCCGCCATCGATCTGCTGCCGCAGCCATTGATGCGCGAGGCGGTGCAGGCCGCGATCGCAACGCGCACGCCGCTGGTCACCACCAACTACGGCAAGGCGATTGCCGATCTGGCGCCGGAGGCTGCACAGGCCGGCGTTTCGATCATGACCGAATGCGGGCTCGACCCCGGCATCGACCTCGTGCTCTATGCGCGCGCCGCAAAGCAGTTCTCTACGATTTCTTCGATCGATTCCTATTGCGGCGGCATCCCCGAACCGAAGGCGATGGCCAAGCCGCTCTGCTACAAGGTAAGCTGGAATTTCGACATGGTTCTGGTCAGCCAGAACCGCGACAGCGTGATGATCGAGTATGGCAAGCGCGTCGAAGTGCCGGCCGGCCGACAGCACGACAATGCCTTCATCCACGAGATCGAGGTCGCGGGCCTCGGCCGGCTGGAAGCTTTCCCCAATGGCGACGCTCTGCACTATGTCGAGATGCTGGCAGCCGCCAAGGGATTGCAACGCTCGGGCCGCTATACGCTGCGCTGGCCGGGATGGTCGGCGTTCTGGGCGCCGCTGAAGGAACTCGGCTTCCTCTCCGAAGACAAGGTGCCCGGCACCGGCGCCAGCCCACGCGAATTTCTCGGCCGTCTGCTCGGCCCGCAACTGCAATATGGCGCCGACGAGAAGGACCTTTGCGTGATGCGCAATGTCTTTTCCGGTCTCGAAGGCGGCCGCGCCAAAACGGTGACGTCGGACCTGATCATCGAACGCGACCTGGCATCAGGCCTGTTCGGCATGAGCCTTGGCGTCGGCTATCCCGCCAGCATCGTGGCGCAGATGCTGGCGCGGCGCGAGATCGCCACACCAGGGCTTTTGAACCCGCTGCTGCATGTGCCGGACGGGCCGTTCTTCGACGAGCTGGCCAGGCGTGGCATCAAGGTTGCCGAGACGGTGGCCTGGGACTGAGGATTTTCGAACGGTGGCTGCCGCCGGAAAACGGTGCCGCCGCTCAAAAAACACCCAAAAGGGTGGAATAACAAAGTGGAACAACAACGATAACAGGAGGAATGCCAAATGAAGATTGCCAGACTTTTCATCGCCGGACTTGCGCTTGCGGGCCTGACCGCTGCTGCCAGTGCCGGAACGCTCGACGAGATCACCAAGCGCGGCGAACTGCGCGTCGCGGTACAGACGCAAGGACCTCCCTTCTCGCTGGTCGGCGCGGCCGGCGAGCGCACCGGCAGTTCGGTCGAACTCGCCGAACTGATGGCCAAGGAAATGGGCGTCAAGATCACCTTCCTCGACTATGATTGGGACGGGCTGATCCCGGCGCTGCTTTCGGGCAAGGCCGACCTGCTCGTCGCCGACATGACGCCGACGCTGGCGCGCGGCATGAAGGTCGCCTTCACCACACCTTACATGTATACGGGCAGCACCGTCTTCACCAAGGCCGACAGCAAGTTCAAGACAACCGAGGACTGCAAGGCCAAGGGCACCAAGATCGCCGTGCTGTTAGGCGCCACCGGCGAAAAGGAAGCCAAGAACGCCTTCCCGGATGCCGACATCAAGAGCTACAAGGGCGGCGGCCCGCTGCTGCTCGACGCAGTCAACAACGGCCAGGCCGATTGCGGCGTCAACGACGTCTCGGCGGTCAAGGGTCAGTCGACAGCCTATCCCGCCGGCACCTTCACCATCATGCCGGACCTGTTGTCGAAGGAGCCGCTTGCCTTCGCCACCCGCTACGACGAGCCGGACCTGTTGATCTGGATGAACCTGTTCCTCAACCAGGTCAGCATCGACGGCCGCCTGCAGAAGAACCTCGACTACTGGGTCAATTCCGACGCCTGGAAGAAGGATCACTAAGCAGAGGTAAGCAGGGAGTAGTGAGTAGGAAGTAGTGAATGGTGAATGGTGAATGGCCATTCCGGACGCCCTTCACTGCTCACCACTCACTACTCACTACTGCCCATTCACCATTCACAATTCACCGCCATGCTCGAAAATTTCAGCTTCCGCACCATCGTCGAATATCTGCCGCTGTTCGGGCAGGGTCTGATCACGACCGTGTGGCTGTCGGCGCTGTCTTTTGCGGGCGCGCTGGCCGTCGGCATCGTGCTCGCCGCCATGAACCTGCAGCGCGGCCAGCTGTTTCGCGTGCTGGCCAAGGGCTATATCGATGCCGTGCGCGCCACGCCGTTGCTGGCGCAGCTCTACTTCCTCTATTTCGGCCTGCCGCGTCTCGGCTTCGTCCTGCCCGAGCTCGTCGTCGGCATCATCGCTTTGTCGCTGAACAGCGGCGCCTATGTCGCGGAAATCATCCGCGCCGGCATCCTGTCGATCCCGCGCGGCCAGGTCGAGGCCGGGGTTGCCTCGGGAATGACCTATGTCCAGCGCATGCGCCTGGTCATCCTGCCGCAAGCCTTCAAGGTGACGATCCCGCCGCTGCTCGGCCAGGCGATCGTGCTGGTCAAGGATTCCGCGCTTTTGTCGCTGATCTCGGTTTCCGAACTGACGCGCGCCGGCCAGTTGCTGGCGTCCGACCGCTTCATGCCGGCGGAAGGCTTTCTCACCATCGCCGCTTTCTATCTGCTGCTCTATTACTGCCTCAAAGGACTGGCGGGGCTGTCCAGTCGCTGGCTCGGTCTGCAACCGGCAAGGAGCAGCACATGATCTGGCAACAGCTGCAAAGCCTGGCCGGCAGCTACCCCCTCGCCTTGCGCGGCCTTGGCATGACCGTGATGCTGTCGGCGATCAGCCTGGTGCTGGGCACGCTGCTTGGCTTCGGCCTCGGCATATTGCGCACCGGCGGCAACCGGCTGATCTCGAGCGTGATCGGGGCCTGGGTCGACCTGATCCGCGGCACGCCGTTCCTGGTGCAGATCTTTCTGATCTTCTTCATCCTGCCGGAATTCGGCATCGAGCTCGATGCCTTCACCGCCGGCATCATCGCGCTCACCAACCTCGCCGCGTGCTTCATCTGCGAGATCGTCGCCGCCGGCATCCGCTCGGTGCCGACCGGCCAGGTTGAGGCAGCTCTGGCGTCTGGCCTGTCGCGCTGGCAACGCATGCGCCAGGTGGTGCTGCCGCAGGCGATGCGCATCGTGCTGCCGCCGCTGGTCGGGCAATATGTACTCTTGATCAAGGATTCCTCCGTCGTCTCGGCGATCGGGCTGACCGACCTCACCCGCGTCGGCTGGCTTGTGGTGCAGCGTGTGCCCAACGGCCTGCTGGTCTTCTTCCTGGTCGGCGTCGGCTATTTCGTCGTCTGCTATCCGCTGATCATGCTCGCCCGCCGGTTGGAGCGACGCATGGGCGCGGCGCATGGCGAGGTGCAGCTGTGACATCGAACCCAAAGGGCTGACCGCCATGACCAATCCAAGCCCGACCAAGACAAACCTGACCGAAACGGGCATGATCGACTTTCGCGGCGTCAACAAATGGTTCGGCTCGCTCAATGTGCTGAAGGACATCACGCTCAGCGTCGAGCCGCGCGAAGTGGTCGTCGTCTGCGGCCCAAGTGGTTCGGGCAAGTCGACGCTGATCCGCTGCATCAACGGCCTGGAAGCGATCAAGGATGGCGACCTCGTCGTCGACGGCCAGCGCCTCGGCGACCCCGCCACCAACATGACGAAGCTGCGCACCGAGATCGGCTTCGTCTTCCAGTCGTTCAACCTCTACCCGCACAAGACGGCGCTGGAAAACGTCACGCTGGCGCCGATCCATGTGCGCAAGATCCCCCGCGCCGAGGCCGAGCAGGCCGGGCGCGACTTGCTGGCCAAGGTCGGCCTCGCCGACAAGGTCAACGCCTACCCGTCACAGCTGTCCGGCGGCCAGCAGCAGCGTGTGGCCATCGCGCGCTGCCTCGGCATGCGCCCCAAGATCATGCTGTTTGACGAACCGACCTCGGCGCTCGATCCCGAGATGATTTCCGAAGTGCTCGACGTCATGGTCGCGGTGGCCGAGGAAGGCATGACCATGATGGTGGTAACGCACGAAATGGGCTTTGCCCGCAAGGTGGCGCAGCGCGTGGTGTTCATGGACGCCGGCGCCATCGTCGAAAGCGGCACGCCGGAGGCGTTTTTCTCCGACCCGAAGACCGACCGCAGCCGGGCTTTTCTAAGCAAGATTCTAAGGCATTAGAGTTTAGCCAAAGCCGGTCGTCCGAAAGGCCGCGGGGCAGGAACTGTCGACGCACAGCGCCAAACAACGAGCCGCCGGTAGAGTGGATCGGCTACGTTTAGGTCTCCGCTACGCCTCTGGGAACTTCCACGTGCCGTCCATAACCTCCGCGCGTGGTCGATAGAGCCGTACCATCCAGTTCCAGCCGGGCCACCATCGGCTGTACGGTCAAGCCACCGGCGCCGCGCCGCGCCGCTCGAGCGCGGTCCTGCGGATGATTTCCGCGATTTCCGGGCTGCTGCTGCACAGCATCTGGAAATCCGCCGCGTGCAGCGACAGGAGTGAGACAGAAGTCGCGGCAGTGACGGTCGCCATACGCGGTTCGCCGCTGATCAGCGCCATCTCGCCGAAGAAGGCGCCAGGGCCAAGCTCCACCGGGTTGGGCGTCGCGACGCTGACGCGGCCCTCCACGACGAAGAACATCCGATCACCGGTCTCGCCACTGCGGCAGATCACGGCGCCCGCCGGCACCGTGCGAGGCCTTAACGCGCGCACGATCTCGACCAGCGTGGCCGGGCCAAGCTTCTGAAACAACGGAACGCCGGCAATCAATTGCCAATTGCGGACGAAATCCTCGCGACGGACTTCTTGATAAAAGCCGGAGGCAAGAATGCCGGCCCAGAGCCCGAAGATGCCGATGCCACACATCATGACAGCCCCGGCAAGGACGCGGCCGGCGAAGCTTTGCGGAATGTCGTCGCCATAGCCGGTAGTGGACAGCGTGACCACCGCCCACCACATTGTCTCGGGGATGCTGCCGAACTTTTCCGGTTGGACGTCGCGCTCGATGACATAGGCCGCGAGTGCGACACCGAACAGAACCAGGCCGAAGACCGTGGTGACGCCGACCAGGTTGCGCGCTTCGTTGGCCAGAACCCTGCCAAGCAGCGGGAAGAAGGTCGAGTCGCGCAGCGGCTTCAGCAGCCAGACAGCACAGTAGAGGCTCCGGTCGGGCGTGCCGTCGAGCAGAAATGCGGCGACTGGAACCAAAACCGCGAGCACATCGATCGCGATTGCCGGCGTCCTGTCCCTGAGGTCTCCCGCCCAGCGCTTGAGCAGGGTCTCGGCCATCTGCAGAAGATAGGCGGCCCAAATGACAGCAAGCACGGCAGCCAGAGCCAGTCTGCTTCGTCCGGACATGTTCGGCATCGTGAGCGCAGCCACCGCCAGAAGCCCAGGCGCAGCGAGCACCGCATTTAGCGGTGCGTAGATTCTCAGAAAAGGCAGTACCGACATTCTATCCCACCAGCGGCCACTGTGCTCCAGAATAGAGGCCTTCCGGGCAAGCGCAAAGGGTGCTTTGCGATCGCAAGATCAGGTCACGCCAATGGCTTTCGGGCGCCGCTATCGGCGCTCCACGGTCGCACCGCAGGCGACGGATCAGCTCGGGAGCCGCCACATTCGCACGCGACCCGCACCGCGCAATTCCGTTTCCTCGAGTGGGTCGCAAGCAAATTTCGGTCCAAGCAGTTGGCAAGTTGCATCGGAAATACGGATTTCATCGGGCTCCGCGGACGTTTGAATACGTGAGGCGAGATTAACGGTCTCACCCCACAGGTCATAGGCGAACCGCCTCTTGCCTATGACGCCGGCGACGATCGGTCCTGAATGAATTCCAATTCTCAGCCTTATCGGCTCTCCTGCGAAGCGTTCCCGCTTGACCGCCTTGCGCAGCTCAATCGCATAGCGCGTGAGGGCCTTTGCATGATCGGATCGCGCCGTGGGCAGGCCGGCGACCACCATCACACAATCGCCAATTGTTTTGATCTTTTCGCAGCCGTATCGCTCAGAGAGCCGATCCGCCGCCTTGAAGAAGTAGTTTAATATAGCGAGCGTCGTCACCGCTCCGACGCTGCGCGCTCGTTCCGTAAAACCGACGATGTCGGCAAAAAGCACACTCACCTCTGCGTGGTTGTCGGCAATTTTCTTTTGCGCTTTCAATCGCTCCGCGATCGAGGCCGGGAGAATGTTGAGGAGCAGGTTTTCGGCGCGCTGATATTCACGCGCCAATCCCTCCTGGCTCTTCCTCAACGCCTCGTTCGTCGATTGCAATTTTTCGTTGAGTTGACGCTCCCTCTCTTGCAGGAGCGTCATTTCATAGGCCTTCTGTTGAAGCCGCTGCCTGTTGTCTCGTTCGGCAGTGGCGTCCAGAAAAAGCAGCCACACGAACGCATTGTCAGCAAAAAAATGGAGGTCGGCGACACGCCCGCCGGGCAGTTCAACCATGTCCATGCGAAACGGAAGCTCCGGGCAAGGCAGCAAACCCTCCATGAATTCAAGCTGCTCGGCAACAGGCTTGCCGATGCGAAGTGATGACAGCCCGTAATGTTCAACATTACCGCCCTTGGCAGCTATGCAAAGCTCAGGGTCGATTTTCAGATAAGCGACAGCGTGCCCGTCGAAGAAGAAATTGAAAAACCAATTTCTGACTTCTTTTGGCAATTCATGCATGGTCTATTTGGTGACCATCAAGGCAAGTTGACGAAAGGCGTCATCTACCTGCTCGCCCGAAAGCGCACTTGTTAGATAGATTTGCCATCCACGTTGCCTCAACTCGTTGATCTCACCATCCGATATCGCCCACCGATCGGCCAGATCGGACTTGTTGAACAGCAATACGAACGGCATGGCGCCGAATTCGGCCTCGACCCGTTCGCGCAGCGTGAGTGCCACGGCAAGAGTAGCGGCGCGGGTTCCATCGACGACAAGCACGAGCCCGGTTGCACCGCGAACATAGCTGACGCGGAATGAGCCGATATCGTCTTCGCCGGCCAAATCCCACAAAATCAGATCCACGGTTTTGTCCGGGAGCGCGACGCTCTTCTTGTCGATTTTCACTCCAACGGTGGTCAAGTAGGTTTCTGAGAAGATGCTCTGCACAAACCTGCGGACCAGACTCGTCTTTCCGACAGCGAAACCGCCCAGCATGCAGATCTTTTTTTGCAACATGTTGGGCTCCGCTAGTCCAGGTTTACGGTAATCGAAACCCGGCGATTGGTGGAGCTACCGGTTAGACTGTTTTCAGGTACAGCCGGCTCAAAAGTGCCCGCGCCCCGAACCAGCAGCAATTCGGGAGCGACGCCCCGCTTGTTGAGAAGCGCACGAACTGTCTCGGCGCGGGCGGCGCTGATCGACGCGTTGGCCGTCTCACGGCCTGTGGTGTCCGAATGCCCGGTCAACATGAACCGCGCCGTTACGCCGGAATTGCGGGCACTCTGGGCGAATTCCTTTATTTGATCCGCCAACCTGTCGAGAACCGGCGTCTGCTCCGGTCCCGGCACAACCTTGCCGGAAGAGAAGAAAATATCGGTCGTCTGGATGGCCTGCCTCAAATGATTAAGTTCTGCAAGGTTCAGTTCACGCAGCTGCGAGACATCCAGAACCACGCCGTCCGCCGAAAGTTGTTCAGCGGCGGCCCGTGCCCGGTTGATCCAGCCGGCAGGAGCCTCACCCACGGCCACGATGCGACCCTGGATGATCGAGAGCTGAACGGTTTTCGGCGGGGACAGCGCCGCGGTCAGCCGCTTCACCACAAACTTCGGATCAAGGCTCTGATAGAATTGCCACTGTGCATGAACGCGGGCAGGATCAACGTCCGTTCCGGACAGCAGGGCTTGCGGGTCGGCGGCAAGCGGGTCTCTCAAGCCGGAAATGTAGAAATGTCCGCCCCTCGCGCTTTGTTGGGCGACGATGATTCCCGGTTGGGCCTCAAGTCGCGACACATAATACTGCCAGTGCTCCGCCGCGCGCGCTTCGGGGCTCACGTCACGAACCTTGGAGATGTCGAATTCGGGTCCGCCTGCCGAAAGCTGCCGGGCCGCCGCGCGCGCGCGATCGATCCAGGTGTCGGGAGCCTCGCCCTCGGCAACGATGCGATCATCGACAATCGAAAGTCGTACTGTATCCGGCGGATACAGCGACGCCGTCAGCCGCTTCAACACGAACTCCGGCTCAAGACTCTGATAGAATTGCCACTGCGCATGAACCCGGGCGGGATCGACCTCTGTTCCCGACAACAGCGATTGCGGATCGGCGCCAAGCGGGTCTCGCAGGCCGGCGATATAGAATTGGCCGTCGCGTATCTTTTGGTCTGCAACGATGATGCCCGGCTGGGTCTCCAGTCGCGACACATAGGCGTGCCAGCGCTCCGCCTCGCGCACTTGGGGACTTACGTCACGAACCCCCGAGATATCGAAGACCGGCCCGCCTGCCGAAAGCTGCTGGGCCGCCGCGCGCGCCCGGCTGATCCAGGTGTCGGGAGCCTCACCCTCGGCGACGATGCGGCCATCGACAATCGAAAGTCGCACTGAATCCGGCGGAGCCAGCGACGCCGTCAGCCGCTTCAGCACGAACTCCGGCTCAAGGCTCTGATAAAATTGCCATTGCGAATGAACCCCGGCCGGATCGACTCCCGTGCCTGACAACAGCGACTGCGGGTCGACGGCAAGCGGGTCCCTCAGGCCGGCAATATAGAACTGGCCATCGCGTACCTGCTGTTCGGCAACGATGATGCCCGGCTGGGCCTCCACTCGCGACACGTAAGCCTGCCAGCGCGACACGTAAGCCTGCCAGCGCTGCGCTGATTGCCAGGAAAGAAAGTACCAACCGCCTGCCAGACTCAAGAGCAACAGGGCAACGGCTGCCACCAGCCACGGAAATCCGTCGTTTGATTCCTCCTGCTTCAGCTCGACGCAGGTCTGCAACTGCGCCTCTACGCTGGCCAGCTGCGAACCGTCGCCGTCAAACTGCTCTAAGGCCTGGGAGCTTTCCTCATGGATGCGAAGCAACACATCGCGAACGATTTCATGCAATTCCTCCGGCGGATTTCCCCGGATCACCGAAACCAGGGTCGCAAACGGTCCAACTTCCGACCAGAGACGAAGCTCGCCGAAACGGATTGTGTCCAGGCCGCTCTGCTCTTTCTCGTTAAATGAGTCTTTTACAAAATCCTGAATCGCACTGAGCATCGAAGAAATGAGCTGAGGATCTTCGCTCGTTGCATTGTCGGCCGTTACATGCGCTATCAAAAGGCCGGAATTCCGATGAATGAGAAACGCATGTTCCACACGGTATACAAGGGAATGCTTCAGAACAACTGCCGAGAAGCTTGCCCCTGTTCTCCAGGCTTCAAGTCTCCACTTGAGCCCGTGCCAGGTGAATATGTGCCTTAGAGTTTCATTCAGCGACTGAAAGGTCTGGTCGATCTTTTCGCCGATCGACTTGCGAATTGCCGGCAGAAACACCGGGTACAATATGTCCGTCAGCGTGCGCGGGCTCTTCTGGATCGACCGTTGCACAGCCCGTTCGACAGCTGGCGCAAGCGCCTCGCCGAGTTGCGCGTAAGGCGCTCGTCCGGCAGCACTGGGAAGAACGTCGCCCACGGCCGCCGCAAGCTGCTCGGGTTCGTCGAGCAGATGCGTAACGCGTGAAAGCTCCGAGATTTCGCGGCTGACCAGCAACTGCCGCAGCGTTTCCATGCGCGGATCGGCGGTGGGAACCGCCTCGAACTGCGCACGGTAGTCCGGATCAACGTTCCGGGCAATTTCGATCAAAAGACGAGCCAGAGCCTCGCGATCAATCTCTGTATCGTTCGAGGCTGTTCTTTGCGGAAGGTTGAATGGGTCGACGGTGGACGTCAAGGTCCCATCAACTCACTTTCCAGCTGCGGTCCGAGTTGCTCTTGCTCCCGACGGGATCCTGATTGAGACATTTTGCAACCTCGACAAACAGGCCAGCCAAAAGATTTCGGTCGGTCTTGACGTTGCTGAGGTCGGCAAACATCTTCTCGATCAGCATCTGAACGCCTTCATTCTTCTGCTTGATTTCCTCACGCAGCAAATGATCGTTTCGATTTATCCGGTCCGAAACGTCGCGCTCGAGCGCGCTCAACTGATCCGACAACGTGCGCACCTGCTTTTCAAGAGCCTGGTTTTGCTCGCGAAGATTCCGGTCGATCTCCTTGTCGGCATCGGCTCGTGAATCTTTTTCGCTCCGCAATTGCCCTGCAAGCGAATCGATCTGCTTCTTTGCATTCGACTCGTACATTTCGAGATTGCGCTTGGCCTCGGACTCGACATCCTTGAAGCGCTGCAACACCCGTTCTTCAAGCTTGGAAAAACGGCGGTCATAGTCCTGCATCTGGTTGCCGAACAGCAGGTCACGGATCTTGTCGACACCGACGGCGTCGCCGGCGGTTCCGTTTTCGCGGGCCTGAACTCCCATGAAGTTCAGCCCGTTTCCTTCTGTGTTACCTATCAGATTTACGTCCGCCTTCTTTTCTGAAGAAGCGGAATTCGAAGATTCCTTAGCCATCCATATACCCCCATTGAACACATGCCGTCAGGTAAGCATGTCAGCAATCGGGCCGCAAGCCGGATTCGTCTTGACTTATGCCTATTCATGGGGCAGCCGAGCGCGATGGCTAACGGCCCGGCAATGGCAATCAGGGGCGATGCCCTCTTGAAGGCGCGGAGCGTGCGGACGGTTCCGGGTATCCAAAAAGCGGCCTTCAGTCGAACGTCGCCAGCGGCTCGGCGTTGATCTCGACCCACTCACAGCGACGGCTTTCGTGGTAAAAAGACTGGAAGGGCGGCGGGAACGACGGGTCGGCGAAGGCGCCGACGGGAATGGCGATCACACCGGGCTGCGTGTCGATGCGATAGTGGACGGCGGCGCCGCACTCCGGGCAGAAATTGTAGATGACGCGGCCGCCCTCGTCGCCGGTGCGCGTGAACTGCTTCGCCCGCCCCTCGATCGATACATCAGCTTGCGCAAACCGGACATTGTAGCTGAAGACGCTGCCGGTGCGGCGCTTGCAGTCGAGGCAATGACAGACCGAGATGCGCACCGGCTCGCCCGAACAGACGGCTGAAAGCTGGCCGCAGAGACATTGCGCGCGGCGCGTGACCATTGTTTCTTCCTCCCTTCACATCACTGCGTATCGGCGCTGGCCCTCAGTTCCGTCCGCTTCTGTTCCGAAACCATGGCTAGATCCAGCACCTTCTGCAGTTCGGCGGCATGGTGGAATGAAGGCTCGGCCTGCACGCCGCTGCGAACCGCATCGACGAAGCGCTGGTAATTGGTCGGCACCGTGCCGGCGTCGAGCACCTGCCATTTGGCGTTCTCGATATCCTCGCCGATACACGCCTTCAGTTCCGAACCCTCGAGATTGTGCACGACTTCGATGCCGCCCTTGTCGCCATAGATGCGCAGGCGCAATTCGTTGATGTGGCCGGTCGCCCAGCGGCTGGCGTGAACGACGCCAAAGGCGCTGTTGGAGAAATCCAGCGTCATGGCGAAGCTGTCATTGGCGTCGAGGTCGTATTCGCCGATGCGGTTGCCTGGCGCCTTGTCGAAGGTGCGCAGCCGGCAAAACACGTGGTCGATGTCGAGTGCGGCCCCATAGCTGGCGAAATCGAGGATGTGGATGCCGACATCGCCGAGCACGCCGTTGGAGCCGTGGTCACGCGACAGCCGCCACAGCCATTTCGGGTCGGTGCGCCAGTCGCCCCAGAATTTCGACACCAGCCAGCTCTGCAGATAGGAGGACTCGACGTGGCGGACGGTGCCGATCTCGCCGGCCAGCACCATCTGTCGCGCCTTCTGCAAGGCAGCGACATTGCGATAGGTGAGGTTGACCATGTTGACGATGCCGGCGGCCTCAGCCGCTTTGGCCATCTCGCTTGCCTTGCCGAAGTCTTCGGCCAGCGGCTTTTCGCACAGTACCGGCTTGCCGGCCGCGATCAGCGCCATGGTGGTCGGGTGGTGAATGCGGTCGGGCGTGACGTTGGCGACCGCATCGAACTCGCCCCACGCCAGCGCGTCTTCCAGCGATGTGAATCGCTTCGGTATCTTGAACCCGTCGGCGAATTCGCCCACGCGCTTTTCATCGACGTCGACAGCACCGACGATCTCGACGCCGTCGATGCCGCCGAAACGGCGGGCATGCTCCTGCGCCATCCAGCCGGTACCCAGTATCAAAAGCCGCATTCTCTGCACTCCGAGCGAATTGGTTCGATTCAATCATATGGCGCAGATACGGTCTAGGAAACCCATGCGGAAAGCCGCTACGCCTTTTTTCCTGGATTTTGCTTTAGCGGAAGCCGGCCTCGCCCGAAGCGTGCAGCTTGCCGCCGCGCTCGACGATCGGCTCCAGCGCCTTTTCGACCGGCACGTTCGGCGCCTCAAGGATCGCCGACTTGGTGCCCTGCGGATTGTGCGCCCACTTAACCGCATTGCGCAGCACCTTGTGCACATTGGCGTCGTGATAGGTCGGATAGGTCTCGTGGCCCGGGCGGAAGTAGAAGACATTGCCGGCGCCGCGGCGATAGGTCAGCCCAGAACGGAACACCTCGCCGCCCTGGAACCAGGAGATGAAGACGGTCTCCAGCGGTTCGGGCACGGCGAACTGCTCGCCATACATTTCTTCATTCTCGAGCTCGAAATATTCGCCGACGCCTTCGGCGATCGGATGGCTGGGACTGGTCGCCCAGAGCCGCTCGCGCTCACCCGCCTCGCGCCATTTCAGCGTGCAGGGCGTGCCCATCAGCCGCTTGAAGATTTTCGAGAAATGGCCGGAATGGAGAACGATCAGCCCCATGCCTTCAAAGACCCGGCGGGCGACGCGCTCGACGATCTCGTCGGCAACGGCGCCATGGTCCTTGTGGCCCCACCAGACCAGCACGTCGGTCTCGGCCAAGCGCGCCTCGGGCAGGCCATGCTCGGGCTGTTCGAGCGTGGCGGTCGAGGCGGAGATCGCCTCGTCGGCATTCAGCGCCTTGGCGATGGTCGTGTGCATGCCCTCGGGATAGAGGGCTGCGACCACCTCATTGGTCCGCTCATGGATGTTCTCGCCCCAAACGACAGCGCGTATTGTCATGATGTCCTCGTGGTGAAGCCGACCCGCAGCGGTCACTCATAGTCTGCCTTGGGGTCAAAGGGGAATAGGCAGTGGGGAATAGGCAATAGGGGCAGAAAAACAAGGAACAGGCGATGGACGCTCCTGGGCCCTATGCCTACTGCCTACTGCCTTACGCTCCCCGGCCTTCCTGAGCGACCCGCGTCAGCGGCTTGGTCAGGCGCGGCACGACGACGAGGCGCTTGATCTTGCCCTTCTTGTAGGCGGCAAGGAAGCGGGCGTAGTCCTTGAAGACGACGCAGCCATTGGATTCCGCACGGCCGCCGCGCAGCATGTAGGTGTGGGCGAGCAGGCCGTCGCGGCCGTATTTATTGCCGCCGCTGACGGGAGTGAGACGGAGCGCCTCGACGCCATGGAAGCGGGATTCGCGCAGTCGCAGATCATAGGTGTTGGGCGGCGTCGGGCCGACATTCTTCTTGTGCACGAAGCGCGGCTGGTCGACCATTGAACCCAGCCCCGAATGGGCCTCCAGCCGCGAGCCGTCCGGCATATAGACGGTCTTGGCCGAGATATCGTAGACGGCGACGCCGCCGCCCATTCCGGGCGTGGCGAACAGATCCTTGAAGGCGCGACCGACACCGCCCGCCGGGACGTCCGGCTTGGCATAGGCCAGCATCTCGCCGGCCTGTGTCTTCGACCGTTTGCCAGGCTTGATCCGGCTTGATTGGATGCTCTGGCTGTCTGGCACGCCAGGCAGTGCGGCGACCTCCGAAGTACTGCGTGGCGAGCGCGGCGACGAATTGCCCGGCGACTGGGGTGCGGGGCTCTCGGGCGTCCTGTCGGTCTGTGGCTTGGCTGCCCTGGGCTTGCTGGCTTGCCGAGCCTCGGCAGGCTGAGCGGTTTCGGCGCGTGGACGCCAACCGGGCAACGCAATGTTGTCGGGCAGATCGTCCTGCGGCGGCAGCGAAGCGACCTGAACCTCGGCCTGCTCAGGATCCTGCCCTCCGGCGATTGCTTCAACGGCCGGCGGCGGGGCCAGCATGTCAGCGTCTTCCGGCAAGCTGTTGGCCAGCGCCAGCGCCAGGCGCGATGAGCGTTCGATCTCAGCCACTTCCGGCCCAAAGCGTTCCGAGGCCGGGCCATGCTGATCGGGCAGCCGGACTTCGGCGAAACGGGCAGCGACCGGAAGGCTGGCAAGCATGAAGGGCGCATTCGAGGCCTTGGCGAAGGCGGCAGCCAGCTTTTGCGGCGACAGCTCTGCCTTGGCCACCACGCCGTCGAAGCGCATGCCGCGCGAAGTGGCGAGAGCGACGCTGGTGTTTGGCGCAATGTTTGAGGCGACACTGCTCGGGGCCACAGCGTGCGTGGCCGGCTTCAGCCGCGCCATCTTGCCGTCATTCGCGAAGTTCGCGGCGGCATGCGCGCAGCCGGCGTCGCATTGGCTGAGCAGCGAGGCCTGTGATTTTTGCGCCGAAAGCCGCGGCGCCCACGAATTGGCGAGGCTGCGGCGCGAATCGGCAAGTGCTGCGTTCGGCAGAAGCAGACTGTGCGGAAGGCTGTTGGAGGCTGCGGTGAGGGAGGTACCGAGCGAATAGAGGCCGGCCATGGTTGCCACCGACCACAGCGCCAAGGCCGCGCCGACAACCGGCACCACCACCCAGCGCTGGCCGGATCTCTTCGAAGTCAAACCCCGTTCAGGAGTATCGCCCCGGTCTTTCAAACGCAAAAACGCCATACAACCACTCTCAATCGGCATGCAGGCTTGCGACCCTCGCATCCGTGACATCCACAGTTCGCTGGTGCCCCCTGCACCTTTCGCGTCTGTTGCCGATTGAATCAAAAGATGGACAAAGTTGGTTAACCAATCCCTCCATCAGCCACCGATTATGCGGCGCCTGATACGAAAAAAAGAGCACTCCATGGTCTGCGCCACGGTAGAATGCTCTCCCTCACCCCCGCCTTGCTGCCCGTTTTTGCGATCCAAGTCAAGGAACGCTGCGTCAGCTTGCTGCAAGCCTGTGCTGATTGCCCGCTGATCGGCCTTCTCAATCAGTTGACCTTCCGGTGGCTGGAAGGTCTATCTGCTCAGAGACGGAGACCTCCGGCGACGGAAATTTACCGATGAGAACCGGCATCACGACCGAAGAATCCGACTGCAGGTCGAACCCCTGCTGCGGCTGGCTGAGCACGGATGGATGGGGCAAGGACATCGCGCCGTGAGATGGACTGTGAAAGCGGCGCTGCTGTGGCTGGTCTGTGCCCTTACGATGGGCGCCTCCGTCGGCAGCGGACCGATCGTCACGGCCCGCCAGGCGTCGATGAAGGAGATGGCGGCGGCTGCGAAAACCATTGCCGGCATGTTCGACCGCAGGCAAGCCTATGACGCGGCAGCCTTCAAGGCGGCAGCGGACACGCTGCGCGCGCGCACCGGCCCTGCCCTGATTGCCGAATTTCCGAGCGGCTCGCTTGGACCGCCTTCGCAGGCCAGGCTGGAGATCGATCAGTCACGGGCCGAATTCGAGGCCCTGGCAAATCATATCGGAACGCTGGCCGACGCTCTGGCCGCCAAGGCCGAAAGCGCGCCGGCCGTCATCACCGATGACATGCGCATGGGCACCGGCCTGGCGATGGGCGGCGGCAGCCTGCTCGGCAAGCGGCCGAGCGCCGTTGAAGTCGATCCTACCAAACTGCCGGCGGAGCATATCCTGCATCTCATCCTGCAGGATTGCTCGACCTGTCATTCGAAATTCCGGCAAAAGGTACAGTGAAGCGACATTATCCGGCGGAGCATTTCTTGCTGGCCTGCGCCACAGTCACTTTGCATACAAGTAAATTCGTTTGTGCTAATATATCGCCGGTCGTGCATATCCATGCATGACGAGCATCGGGAGGATGCAATGAAAACCATGAATCGCAGGTCTGCAATTGCCCTCGGTCTGACGACCGCCGCGGTAGCGCCTTTGTTCACCTTGGCGGCATCGGCAAAAATCAAGAAATACGGCCCGAAAGAGGGCAAGGAGATTGCGCCCGGTGTCAGGGTGGTGGAGGTCGGCACCGGCAATGCAGACATTCCCGCCTACAAGAGCATCGCAATCATCGACGTTGTGTTTCAGCCCGGAGCACATGCTCCTCAAACCGTGATGGACAACGACATGGTGTGCACCATTACCTCAGGTGCATTCACGATCAAGAAAGCGGACAAGGAATTCAAGCTCAAGACGGGTGATATGTACACCTGCTCCAAGGGCAAGACCGATGAAGCGACGAATACAAGCAAGGAGGTCGGCGTGCATCGCATCGCCATATTGATACCCGCATAGCAGATGGAATTCCGGCCGGACCACGCCGTCGCGAGTCCGGCCGGCCAGACGAGGCGATCTCGTTCCGTCGTCAGCGCGGCCATCTCACGCCACACTCCCTGATCGCCGGGCGGGCGGGAACGGCGCGGATGCGGTCTTCGGCGCTATGGCTTTGTTGGGCATTATCTTTTGGGGAAGCTGGCTTGGTTTTAAAACCATCGGCTAGGTCGAATGGCTGATCAATCAGCGCATCCACGTGGCCATACGGAGATCGAAACCCGCAGGAGTTTTGCCGGCCACCAGGCGGTGTTCGAGGCGATCGAGCGCCACGAGCCGGAGCAGCCGGCCAGGCGATGCGCGCCGGCGGGCTGCCTTCAATCATACAGCGCGATCCGGTCGTCGGTAACCAGGACGACCGAATTTCGGCCTTCAGCGGCTGGTTGCGCTCAGGGGGCGGGCTTCGACGGGTTTGAAGCGACCAGCGATCCGAGTTTGCCGGCTTTGGCCAGACTCGGCTTTTCGTAAGTTTTCTTCACAGAATCCCTCCTCTAATGGCATCAATTTCCTCTGCCAGGCCTGTTTTGTCAAATCTGGCAGCAGTCCGTCACAGGTCCCGGCGGCAATTCGTGCCGTTACGCCGGCTCGCGCTTCAGCGCCTGCGCCATGCAGTGAATGCCGCCGCCGGTCTTGGAAATCTCGCTCATGTCGACGGCAGCAACCTCGAAGCCGCGCGCTTTGAGTTGGCCGATCAGCGACTGGCTCGACGTCGGCGCGATCACCCTGTCCTTGCCGAGCGACATGAAGTTGCAGCCGAGCGCCATCGTGTCCTGGAAGGGCACGTCGATGATCTCGTGGCCCTTGCCCTTCAGCCAGTCGACAATGCCGGGCTCGGTGCAGGCGAGGCACACCGCGGTGAGCTTTTCAGCGATCGGCACCACCATCAGGTCGATATGGACATAGTATTCGTCGATGAAGGCGAGGCGCGTTTCCCAGCCTTCCTTTTCGAACCAGTCCTGCACCTGGCGGGCGCCCTCTTCCTGCGTGCGGGCGCCGCCGCAGCCGATCAGCACCACGCCCTCCTCGATGACGTTGAAGTCGCCGCCTTCGAAGGTGCCAGCCGTGACCATGTCGTAGATGGGGATGCCGAGCTTTTCATAGGTGCGGATGGCGGCATAGTTCTCGCCGCGCCGCCACCAATTGGCCATGGCGGTGATGAAGGCGCCGTAGGGCGTCATGACGCTGGAGTCTCTGGAATAAACCTGCATCGGCAGCTCCGGCGTCGGCTCGTGCCAGTGGATGTTGACGCCGAAATGTTCATAGGCGGCGACGAGGTCCTTGTGCTGCGCCTGCGCGATCTGGACGTTGCAGGGCGCCTCGCGCAGATGCTTGCGCGACAGCGAACTGGTCGAGAGGTGGCGCAGGAAATTCGGCGAGCCGAGCAGAACGTCGGTCAAGACGTCGGTCTCGTTGGCGAAACCCCATGATGTCAGCGGCTTGGTGCCGCCGGCGGGGTTGCGGCGTTGCAGCGAGAACGGCTCGGCGACGATGCGGTCATGGACGGTCATAAGGTTCTCCTCGATTATGCAGCTTGATTGGGTTGGCTGCTCGGAATCCACCAATCGCGCCCCCGCGCGGTGGTGACATATTCCGGCCAGCGGAAATTGATCGGCGGGTCATAGTCGCAAAGCGGCGCGATCCAGTTGGAGCCACCAATGCCGCCGCCGGTGCGGGTGACGAATTCGTCCATGGCTGCATCACGCGCGGACTTGTCCTCGAGCAGGCGGAGGGCTGCAAGCGCAACCGTCTTGGCGGCGCAAATGACCATCGGGTCAATGGTGGCCGAGATACCGCCCAGCGCGTTCATCGCCCAGGATGGATAGGCATGGCCATTCGCCGAGCGCAGCGCCGGGCGAGCGACATAGAAGCGTGCGGTCGGCGTGTGCCACGACATGTCGGTGTAGTCGTCGGAGGTCGAGTTGATCTGCGACGGAGGCAAATCGCGGCGCAGGATTGCCTCGGCCTCTTGCGGCGCAACCAGCCGCTCCATCTCGTCGATGAAAGGGTTGTCGGTCGCGGTGCCGCCGGCATTGACCTGGACCTCGCGACCGATCGCTTTCGCCGCCTCGTCCCAGCTCGGAGCGCCAACGGTGGACAGCGCCTCATAGGCAATCCCCGCCATGGCGTGATTGGCGAGGCCCGGCCTCGACTTCGACACCCAATGGCGCTCATAGCGACAACCGCTGATCGCCGCGGCCGCGGCCGCATTACGGTCGAGCACCGCGGTGACCTGCTCTGCCATGGCAATGGTCGGCACGCGGATCATGTACTGGATCTCGGCCAGCCCCGCCGGCAGATTGTCGGCGGTCGCCTGCCCGGCGGTGAGGATCGCCTCGCTGATCGACCAGCCGCCCTGGTGAGGCAGCATGGAATCGCGCAGCGCCTTGGAGGTCATGTACATCGTCATCAGCGCGTCATTGGCGCCGGGCGCCCGCACCGCCGAATGCGCCTGCGGGATCGGCGCGCCATCGCTTGCGCGAACCCAGTTTTCGGGTTCGTCGCAGACAAAACGGTAGATCATCGCATAGGCGGCGCCGCAATGCGTGTCCCAGCGCGCCGTGTTGCAGAGCGGCAGCATATAGAAGGGGTGGAAGGAGATCATGCCGGCAAGGCCGTCATAGTAGCCCTTGGCCGCATGGATCGGCTTCGAGCCCCTGACCTTCTCGGCCGGCTCGCCGGTGAAGCGCAGCGTCCCCTTGATGCCGTGGCGTTGCATTGCCGCCTTGGTGGCGAGAAGTCCGCCGAGGCCGGCAATGCCAAGCCCGGAATGCGGATCGGTGTGGCCGCCGGCCTCGCTGCCGAGGCCCGGCCGCGATCGCTTCACCGTTGCCGCGTCCTGGCAGTTGCCAGGCACGGCGTCGTATTCGCCGTACATGCCGATGGTCGGCCCCGGGCCATTCGTCCAGTGGGCGCAAAAGGCGGTCGGCATGCCGGCCGACCCTTCCTCGACCGAAAAGCCCTCATGCTTCAGCCGCGCGACATACCAGGCCGCCGACTGGTATTCGCGCCAGGCTGTTTCGCCGAAATCGAAAATGGTGCGCGTCCACGCCGACAGCGACGGCTGGATGCTATCGAGACAGGCAAGCGCGGTGGCTTGCGCCGAGGTCGTCACCGGTTTCTCCATGCGGCCCAAGAAAGCAGTGAAGCGGCATTGCAAAAAGTGATATGTTTTTCCGGTTCATGCAAATTCGGTTCACCTGAGGCCTCTTGCGAATACCTTCCACACAGGCGCTGCGCGCCCTCGACAGTTTTGCCCGTCACGGCAGTGTCTGGCGCGCAGCCGATGAACTGCATTTGACCCGCAGCGCCGTCAGCCATCAGTTGCGGCTGCTCGAACGCGACCTCGGCTTCGACCTGCTGGAGCGCATCGGCAAGGGCGTGGCGCTGACACCGCGCGGCCAGCGCTATGCCGCCGATGTGAGAAAGGCGCTGACGGTGCTCGGCGATGCGGTGACGCGCCAGGCCGGCACGGGCGTCGGCGGTTCGTTCGCCGTTTCCTGCACGCCGGGCTTCGCCTCTCTGTTTTTATGCACGCACATCGGCGAGTTCCGGCAGATGTATCCGGACGTGGCGCTGTCGATCCTGACGCCGCGGCGGCTGGACGATGTCAGCAATCCAGACGCCGATGCCTTCATTGCCTTTGGCGTCGGCAACTGGCCGAACCGCTCGGTGGAGTTGCTGTGCGAAATCTCGTTCACGCCACTTTGCAGCCCGACACTGCTCAACAAGGTCGGCGGCTTTTCAAAACCGGCCGACGTGCTGCGCGCCAATCTCCTGCATCTCGGCGACACCGAGGACTGGGCGCGCTGGCTGGCGCTGTCCAAGGTGGAAAACCCCGACACCGAAAGCGGTATCTTCTTCTCGGACATGAACCTCGTCTTCTCCGCGGCGATCGCCGGACAAGGCATCGCAATGGGCGACGAACTGACCAGCCGCCGCGCGCTCAGCGAAGGCCGTCTGGTGCGCCCCTTCGATATCGCGATCCCCTCGCCGCGCTCGTATTTCCTGGTGTCGGAACATGCCAAGGCCAGCCACCCGGTGCTGGAAGCGTTCAATGGGTGGTTGAGGTCGAAGCTGTCGGAGAACCGGATCAGCCCGTACTAGCCTCCCATCCGTGAATCAAATTTGCCGATCAGGCGAAAACTATTCGGTTGCGGTGAGCCGGGGCCCTGCCCTACGCTCAAGCCACGACCAAGGAAGAGGCAGGATGCAGCAACCCGGCCGGGCCGCAGAGATCAAGGCAATCGGGATCGGCAAGAGCTTCGGCTCGTTCCGGGCGCTGGACGACCTGACGCTCAATATCGGCCGTGGCGAGTTTTTGACGCTGCTCGGCCCCTCCGGCTCGGGCAAGACCACCTTCCTGATGATCCTGGCAGGCTTCGTGCAACCGACCGCCGGCAAGCTTTTCAGCGACGGTTTCGACATCACCGATCGGCCGGCAGAGCAGCGCGCCGCCGGCATGGTGTTCCAAGGCTATGCGCTGTTTCCGCATATGTCGGTCGAGGCCAACATCGCCTTCCCGCTCAAGGTGCGCAAGAAATCGGCTTCCGAGATCAAGCGCCGCGTTGCCGAGATGATCGAGCGCGTCGGCCTCAAGGGCCATGAGACGAAACTGCCGGCGCAGCTTTCCGGCGGCCAGCAGCAGCGCGTGGCGTTGGCCCGCGCTTTGGTGTTCGAACCCGGCGTGCTGCTCCTCGACGAGCCGTTCTCGGCGCTCGACAAGAGCCTGCGCGGCCAGATGCAGGCCGAGATGAAGCGGCTGCATCAGGAGACCGGCACCACCTTCGTCTTCGTCACCCACGACCAGAGCGAGGCGCTGGCGCTGTCGTCGCGCGTCGCCATCTTCAACCATGGCAAATTGCTGCAGGTCGGTGCACCGGACGAGGTGTATGACCGGCCGGCCAACCGCTTCGTCGCCGAGTTCCTGGGCGAGATCAACATGCTGCCGTTGAAGGGGGTCAAGCCCGCCGACAATGGCTCGACGGGCCTCTGCGAGGAGCGCGCGGTCAACATGCTCTGCAAGGCCGAGAAAGTCCGTGGCGATGCGATCCTGGCGATCCGGCCCGAGCATATGTCGATCGCGCGCGAAGCCGCCGCCGGCGAGAATGGCATCGCCGCCACCGCCATCGGCTCGACCTATCTGGGTGCGGCGACCAAACTCGATCTGACGACGCGCCAGGGCGCCAAGGTGACCGTCTCGGTGCCGAACGAGGTCGCGGCGGCGGCGCTGAGCAAAGGCAATTCCGTCTGGCTGACCTGGCCGGCGGAAAAGGGTTTCCTCCTTCCGGACGGAGGATGACGACGAGAACGGCGAAGTCTTCCAGCAAAGAATCTGGAGCGCGCCATAACCACCGGAACCAATAACGAAAAAGGGGAACTAAAATGACAGACCAAAGCAAAAAACAAGCCATGGACGCGCTATCCGCCCGGGCTGTGCGCGGCGAGATTTCGCGCCGGCAATTCACCCAGCTTGCAGCCTTCGTGCTGGCCGGCACGCCGATGCTGCTGCGCTCGACCGGCGCGTTTGCGCAGGCCAAGGAACTGGTGCTGGTCAACTGGGGTGGCGATGCCCTCACCGCTTATGACGCCGCCTATGGCCAGGCCTTCACCAAGGAGACCGGCATCGCCGTCAAGATGGACGGTTCGGGCCCGACCGAAGGCGCGATTGCCGCACAGTTCAAGAGCGGCGCGCCGACCTGGGATCTCGTCGATGTCGACCCGTTCTCGGCCATCACGCTCGGCGCCCAGGGTGCGCTCGAGCCGATCGACTACGCCGTCGTCGACAAGAAGAAGATGCGAGAAGGCTTCGGCTGGGAATACGCGGCCTCGACCTATTTCTTCTCCTACGTCATCGCCTATGACTCGGAGAAATACGGCAAGGACGCGCCGACCGGCATGGCCGACTTCTTCGACGTGAAGAAGTTTCCGGGCAAGCGCTCGCTCTACAAATGGGGCGTGTCGAGCTGGGAAGCAGCGCTGCTTGCAGACGGCATCGCGCCGGCCTCGCTCTACCCGCTCGACCTGAAGCGAGCGCATGACAAGATCGCCGCTTTCAAGGAAAACGTCGTGGCTTACTGGGGCGGCGGCGCCGAGAGCCAGAGCGTGCTGCTCAACGGCGAAGCCTCGATGGCGATCGTGTGGTCGACCCGCGCCTCGCTGATCGAGCAGGACTCGGGCGGCAAGATCAAGTTCATCTGGGATCAGGGCCTGATTTCGCCCGGCGCGCTGGCCGTGCTCAAGGGCAACCCCGGCGGCAAGGACGCAGCGATGAAGTTCATCGCCAGCGCCCAGGATCCGCAAAAGCAACTGGTGATGTTCGACAAGCTCGGACAGGGTCCGGCCAATCCGGCCGCCGATGCGCTGATCCCCGCCGACAAGAAGCGCATCAACCCGGTCGATCCCGAAAACATGAAGAAGCAGATCGCGCTCGACATGGACTGGTACGCCAAGAATTACGGGGCAGCACTCGACGAATACACCAAGATCATCTCGGCCTGACCAGGCCGGGCACGAGCTTCGATGAGAGGCACCCTCTCCGACAGGATGGGCGCGGCGGTGCTGATGGCGCCGCTGCTCCTGTTCCTTGTGCTGGCCTACGCCTGGCCGTTCCTCGGCGTCGTCAAGTGGAGCGTCACCTTGCCGACACCGGGGCTCGGCCAGTATGGCGCGCTCGCCACCGATGCTCTGGTGCAGTCTGTGTTCATCCGCACGCTGCGCATCGCGCTGATCGTCACCGTGGTTTCCGTGGCGGCGGCATACGCCATCACCATGGTGTGGGTGCGCGGCAGCCCGGCACAGCGCATAATCGCTGAATTCTGCATTCTCGTCCCCTTCTGGATCTCGGTGCTTACCCGCGCCTTCGGCTGGGTGGCGCTTTTGTCCAACCGCGGCCTGATCAACACCTGGCTGCAATCGATCGGCTTCATCTCCGAGCCGCTGGCGCTGGTGCGCAACGAGTTCGGCGTCATCGTCGGCATGACGCATTTCCTCATTCCCTTCGCGGTGTTCCCGCTGGCCTCCACCATGCGCAGCCTCGACGAGCGCGTGCTGCTCGCGGCGCGCGGGCTCGGCTCCAGCCGTATGCGCACCTTCTGGACCGTGTTCGTGCCGATGACGCGCTCCGGCATCATCGGTTCGGCGATGATCGTGTTCGTCTTCTCGCTCGGCTTCTTCGTCACGCCGGCGATCCTCGGCGGCGGCCGCAGCGTGATGATCGCCGAGCTGATCTACCTCAGGATATTCCAAAGCCCCGACTGGGGACTGGGTGCGGCGATCAGCGTCGTGCTGGTGCTGTTCGTCGGCGCGCTCATGGCGCTGCTGTTCCGCTATGTCAGACCGAAGCAACTGATCTGATGCCGACCTATCGCCCCGGTCCCGTCTCCCTGATCCTCGCCGTGCTAGTGGCGCTGTTCCTGCTGCTGCCGCTGTTGGCGGTCATCCCGGTGTCGCTGACGCCAAGCCGCATGCTGGCTATGCCGACGGGCGAACTGTCGCTGCGCCACTACCGCGCACTGATCGAGGATCCGCGCTGGCTCGACGCCGTCCTGCTGTCGATCCGCATCGGCATCGTCAGCAGCGTCATCTCCACCGTGCTGGCGCTGTGCTTCAGCCTTGGCGCCTGGATGTTCCAGCCGCGATTTACCGCCGCCCTTGTCGGCTTCGTGCTGTTGCCGATGGTGGTGCCGCCGGTGGTCTCGGCGATCACGCTCTACTTCCTGCTGACGTCGATCTCGGGCATGAGTTCGTTCTTCGGCTACGACACCTGGCTCGGCGTCGCCATGGCGCATTCGGTGATGACGGTGCCTTTCGCCACGGTGCTGATCCTGGTCTCGCTCAGCCAGCTCGACCGCCGCATCGACCTTGCCGCGCGCGGCCTTGGCGCCGGCGTGTGGGAACGCGCCACGCGCATCATCATGCCCAACATCAAGTTCGGCATCGTCACCGCCGCGCTGCTGTCCTTCGTGCTGTCCTGGGAAGAGATAGGCGTCACCCTGTTCATCACCTCGGTCAACGCCATCACGCTGCCGCGGCTGATGTGGATGGGCCTGCGCGACAACATCGACCCGGCGATCGCCGCGCTCTCGGTGATCCTGATCATCATCACCGTGCTGGTGCTGGCGGTGCGGACTGTGGTGGTGAAGATGCGCGGCGGGCACTGAGCCAAGGTGGCCAACAACAATCGGCGATAGCCAAGCCGCTGTGTGAAGGGCGTTACGGACGGTGAGCGCCGGGTACATTACGCGGCGTCATGGGAAACCTGCCGCTGGTGACATTTGCCTTCGTGTCGGTGCTCGGAATGGCGGTTCCGGGACCGGACGTCGTGCTCGCCATCACCAACGGCTCCCGCTACGGTTTTCGACGCGCGTTTCTCGGCATGGCCGGCGTCGTACTGTCTGATTTCGTTCTTATCAGCATCGTCGCGCTGGGCTTCGGCGCTCTTCTGCTGGCTTCGGAATTCTATCTCTCGGCTCTCAGGATGTTCGGCGCGGGCTATCTGCTTTTCGTCGCCATCGGTACCCTGCGCACCGCGTCCCGACCTTCGTTCAACCCTAACCTTCCCGAAACACGCCATTCAGCCAAGGCACTCATTGGGCGCTGCTTCCTGGTGGCGGTCACAAATCCGGCGGCCTGGCTGCTTTTCCCCGCGATCCTGCCGCATTTTGTCCGCGTGGATGAGCCGATCGCGATCCAGTATGGCATCCTGGCCATTATCGCCGCGCTTGCCGATGTGTTTGTGCTGACGTTTTACGCAGCCCTTGGCGCGCGGGCTGCAAGGCTTCTGGCTGGGCCAAACGCCGTGTGGATCGACCGGTTGTACGGTATCGCCCTGCTTGGTCTTTCGAGCACTTTGATCCTGCAATCCCTCGGGCATCTGAGATAGTCGACACAGGACTACACAGGGCCGGATTTAGCAATCGGCCCGTAGTCAGCTTGCGAAGAATCTCGACAGCCTTGCAGCCGTGTCTTCGGGGTGCTCTTCCGGGAAGAAATGCCCACCCTTGACCGAGCCGCCTCCGACGTTATCAGCCCATTGCCGCCAGATCGCCAACGGGCCACCTTCCTCCGCATACCAGTTTTCCAACCCGCCCTCGCCGCTCCAGAGCGCAAGCAGCGGGCATCTGATGCGACGGCCGTCAGCCTGGTCCTGCGCGTCGTGCTCGCGGTCGATGCCTGCGGCGGCGCGATATTCCTCGCAGATGGCGTGGGCATGGGCGGGATCACGCAGCGCCTCGATATAGGCGGCCCTGACCTCAGCGGGAAAAGCATCTGGAGCCGAGCCCCAGCCGGCGATCGCATTGTCGACAACTGCGTCGGGTGCTGCGGACAACAGGCGCTCAGGCAGCGGTTCCGGCTGGGCGAGCAGGCTCCACGGCCAGAAGGCCAGCGCCAACCTGGCATCGACCCGATCCCAGGCGGAGGCCGTGGGGACGATGTCGAGAACGGCGACCTTCGATACGATTTCACGGTGGTCGAGCGCCATGCGGTAGGCGACGCGGCCGCCACGGTCGTGGCCGGCAACCATGAAACGGTCGAAACCGAGAACGTCCATAACCTGCACCATGTCGCGCGCCATCGCTCGTTTGGAATAGGCGGCATGATTGGCTCCGGAAGCCGGACAGCCGCTTTGTCCGTAGCCTCTCAGATCGGCGGCAACCACGCTGAAGTGCGGCGCCAATGCCACGGCGATGTCCCGCCACATAACATGCGTTTCGGGAAAGCCATGCAGGAGCAGCAGCGGCGGCCCTGAGCCACCGGCCCTGACGAAGATCGATGTCTTCTTCATTTGAACGGTCCTGGCGTCAAAGCCCGCAAACATCAGCTGCCGCCTACCATTCCGTGGCTGGAAAGGATGCGCAACACCTGGACACCCTTCGGCAATTCGATCAGGAACTCCTTGTCGCGGTCGAGATGGTGGATGCTTTGCGGATCGCCGCCGGTAAAGGCGGCCATTGCTTCGACGCTCTCCCAATAGGAGATGGTGATGAATTCCGAATGCGTCGGCGTGTCCTCGCGAAAAGTCTGCACGCCAAGCGCTTTCTCGATCAGCGGCTTGATACCAGCCTCGTAATTGTAGCGCTCATAGGCGTCGGCCCTGTCGGGCGAGGTCCTGCCGCGCCAGATGCGCGCAATGGTCGGGGTTTTCGGTGCCATCTGCGACAAACGCCTGAACGCGAGCCGCGTTCCGAACATCTCGACTGGTGGCAGCCGGATCGCGGTCCGAACCTGCGAGCAGAGGCCGGCCAAGTTGACTAGCTGTCGCGGTCAATGCACAAGGAGCCATGGTCTGAGGGCGGGACGGTGACGCATCGGTCTGCAAAACCGACGTAGTGGGTTCAATTCCCACTCAGGCCTCCACACTATCTCTTTGAAGTTGTTGGCGATCCCGACAGGATTCGAACCTGTGACCATCGGCTTAGAAGGCCGGTGCTCTATCCAGCTGAGCTACGGGACCGCTGGCCGGCATTTGATATCTTGGCCGGCTGATGTCTATGTGCCAGGCGCTGACCGCCGGTCAATGCGTCCAGGGTATCCTGCGGTCATAGCGGAAATTTTCCGCATAGGAAATCTGCCGGCGCTTGGTCTCTTTCGGCTCCTCGACACGGAAGGCCAGCCCCTGCTTTTCGGCATAGGCCACCGCTTCTTCCCTGGTGTCGAAGGTCAGCCTGATCTGGCTCAGCATGTCGCCCGATGTGGTGTAGCCCATCAGCGGGTCGATCTTCTTGCGCTGGGCGGGATCGAATTCCAGCACCCAATGGCCGGTTTTGGCCTTGCCGGACTGCATCGCGGTTTTGGCTGGGCTGAAAATACGCGCGGACATGGGCACCTCGTAGCTGCGTTGGCGGTAGCGCCGCCTTATTTCAGTCAATACTGTGCAACACTGCCGACGGCAAGGCCGAAGCGGCCTGCAACCAGGCCGCTTCGGCAGCGGCATCGACTGGATACACTGGCGTAGCATCAAAAGTCATGGTCATGATGGCGACACAAAGAGGCATGGACGCAGGGATTTTGCACGCCGAGGCCGACAGCCAAGCGATTTTCGACGGCGCGATCGTGATCGGCGCCGGGGCAGCCGGCTTGACCGCAGCCCATGCGCTGCTCAAGACCGGCGTGCCTGTGATGGTGTTGGAAAAGGAAGCCCGGCTGGCCGAGCCATGGCACGGGCGGCACGAGCGACTGCATCTCAATACGCATCGCGACCTTTCGGCGCTGCCGGGCGTTTCCTTTCCTGCCGGCACCCCTGCCTTTCCGCACCGAAACACCATCATCGGCCATTTGAACGAATTCCACGCCATGCACCGGCTGCCGGTCGAGTTCGGCATCGCGGTCGAGGAGATTGGCTTCGAGGGCGACCACTGGCTTGTGCGGACCAGTGCCGGGCCGCGGCAGGCGCGCCATGTCGTCATCGCCACCGGGCGCGACCGGCAGTCCTTCATTCCGGCCTGGAAAGGCATGAAGGCCTTTGCCGGACGCATCATCCATTCGGCCGCATTCGGCGACGCCAAGGCCTATGCGGGCAAGAAAGTGCTGGTCGTCGGCGCCGGCAATTCCGGCTTCGACGTGCTCAATCACCTGGCGGCAGCCGGCACGGGACAGATCTGGCTGTCGGCGCGCAACGGTCCGGCACTGCTGCCCAAGCGCCTCGGCCAGATCGCCGTCCACCGGTTTTCGCCGATCCTGGCGCGGCTGCCGTTCAAGCTCGCCGATGCGGTGATGGCGGCGACGCAGCGATGGGCCTTCGGCGACCTCACGGCCTACGGCCTGCCGCCGACGCCTTCGGGCGGCGCAAGCCGGCTGGCGTCGGATTATACCGCCATCGCCACCGATGACGGCGCCGTCGATGCCATCAAGGACGGCAGGATCATCGTGCTGCCAACCGTGCGGGAATTTACCGGCGACACGGTCGTTTTCGAGGATGGTGCGACGATCCAGCCCGATATCGTCATCGCCGCGACCGGCTACCGCACCGGGCTCGAGGCCATGCTGGGCAAGCTCGGCGTGCTCGACGAAAAGGGCGTGCCGCTGTTCAACGGCGCCGACAGCGACCCGAAACTGCCGGGCCTGTGGTTCACCGGCATGCGGCCAAGCGTCCGTGGCTGCTTCGCCAATGCCCGCATCCAGGCCAAGGCGATCGCAGCCAGGATTGCGCGGGAGCGCAGACCGCCAAGCCCCGTTTGATGTTTTAGGGGTTGCGCGACAGGGTTCGGAACCTTATACGCCGCAGGGCCTCGGAGTGTAGCGCAGCCTGGTAGCGCATCTGGTTTGGGACCAGAGGGTCGGGAGTTCGAATCTCTCCACTCCGACCATTTTTTCACACAAAGCCCGTCCTTGCCCAAGGTCACCCCCCAAGATCGCCAATGGCTGCCTCGCCGGTAGCGCATGGCGGCACGCATTGCCCAAGCAGCAGCCGCTCGCCGATCGGACCCTACATTGGAACACCGGTTCGCTCCGAGAGTTGTGTATGTTCAACCAAGGAGCCAACAATGAAAACCCTTCTCATCGCCTCGATGATCGCGTTCGCCGGAACGGCGGCTTTGATCGCACCGGCGCAAGCCGCCAGTCTGACTATCCAGTCCGATGACGACGATCAATATTCGTCCGACGGTGGCGATATACAGATTCTTCGCCATCACCAGCGCCACAAAGACTATAGCGACGACTATGGCGACGACTACAGCGACAACCAGGATGGCCAATGGCGGCGCCACCATCGCCATCACCGCTGCCATATCGAACTGGTCAGGCACTGGCGCCATCACCACAGGGTCGTCGAAGAGGTCAGGGTCTGCGGCTGATCCGATCGCTTTGGACCTGCTCCGGCCGGGTTGGCGGCCGGAGCACCAATCTGACCTAAAGCGCGTCGCTTTGAACGGACTCACGCGACGCGCTTAAGGTGCTTGTTTGATGCATTTCGTTCTCTCAAAAACCGGGGCCACTTTTTTTGCGACATGCATTAGGCGCCGGTATCATCGACAGCATCCCTTCTGCGGGTTTGGCTGAAAATCCGACGCAGGGATAATCCTCCCGCTTCCACCTCTATCGCCGGTCTAAAAGCGCGTCGCGCTGAAACGGATTCAGGCGACGCGCTTTGATTTTTGTTTTGATGCATGTCGTTCTCTCAAACCGGGACCACTTTTGAGCGACATGCATTAAACTCCGGGCAAAGGGGAGATTCTGGATGCTTGGTCTCGAGGCATGGCTTTCGCTGATTGGCCCTGCCTACTTCGCTTACATCGGCATCACGGTTCCGTTCGTCGTCGTCTGGGCCATTATCTGTGCAGCCCTGTGGATCTGGAACAACCGGCCGAGCAAGAGGCAAGGCCCTCCCCGCTCGTGGCCCGCCAGCGTGCTGTTCTTTCTCGTCGTCGCCGCGTGCTACGTGGCAGCGCATACGGTGGTCTATCTGCTGGTCCGGTATTTTGCGGCGTTGTGGGCATAAACGTAGCTCTATAGAGCGCTCTCGATATCGGTCTTCGAAAAATCGTCGCCAACATAGAGCAAGCGGCAGGCTCGATCCTTTGCCACTTCATAGGCAAAGCAATCGCCGAAATTGAGCCCGGCCGGATGAATACCCTTGCCCCATCGCCCATACGCCTCGGCTATGCGCCGGCCAGAGGCTGGTGTCACCGCCGGGACCTCGAAGCCGAGCCCGTCGATCAGGCCGGCCATTTCCTCACCGACATTGCGCCTATCCGCCACGATCAGCGCCTCGGCCACTGTGCCAGCCGAGATCAGAATATCGTCTTCGGCTTCCAGCGCCGCAATGCAGGCACTGGATTGAGGTTCGGCAAGAACGATCGCCATCAGGGCCGAGGTATCGACCACGATCATTCGGGCAGGCCATCAGCGCCATAGAGGAAATCCTGACTGCGCGCTGCATCCGGCCCGGCCTTCGCCTTGGCAGCGCCGGATGCTCGCATTGCCTCCAGCAATGCCCGGCGGCCTTTCCTGTCAGGGGCAGCCTTCACGGGAACAAGGCGCACGGCTGCATGACCATGGCGGGTCAGGATAATTTCATCCCCAGCCTCGGCACGACGCACCAGTTCGGTGAGCTGCCCCTTGGCGTCTGTAACGGATACCTGCATTGACCACTCCTTTATGGACCATGCTCTGGTCCATATTCAAAAAGTAGACCATCTAATGGTCCATTTCAATGCAGGACGATGAGATCTTGCGGCTTGGTGAAGTCTGAATGACAGCTGGCGCGCAATCGTAGGCCTTGCGGCGATTCTATCTGAAGGTAAGCTCGCCGGGCGAGAACCCCAATCATCACTCCCGGCGAGCCTACAACCCGATCAGGAACGCGATCAGGACCGGGGTCAGCCGGCAAACGCAGTGTTGCAAGATGGATGCCAGAGGTTTCTTCTCGAAATGGGACAGGAGCGGAGTCTTCTCCTTCCACTGCCTACACGTCGAACTCGCCCTGCCCTTCGTCCATTGCGCTGACGGTTTCGGCGGCGAGCGCCCTGGTGATCGGCGTCTTGCGCTCGAGCGCGGTGCGGTCGAGGCGCTCGACCACGCGCATGGCGGTGGCCAGCGAGCGCTCGATGCGGCGCACCAGATATTGCACGACATGCGGCTCGACCTCGACCTGGCGGTCGGCGAAGAGTTTGGTGATGACACCGGCCAGAAGCAAATCGTCCGGCTCATGGATCTCGACGGTTGCCGCCGCCTTCAGCCGCGAGGCAAGATCGGGCAACCTCACCCTCCAGGCGGCGGGGAAGCGCCGCGCCGTCAACAGCAAGGTGGCCCCGGCGCCGCGCACTTCATTGATGAGATGGAACAGGCCCGCCTCGTCGATGGCTGTCTTGTCGACATCGTCGATCAGCGCGGGCCTGCCGCCAAGCCCGGTGATGGCATTGCCGATGCGCTGGGCATCGACCGCCACAGCGTTGGCCCGCGCCTGCCAGATCGAGCCCAGATGTGTCTTGCCGGAACCGGCCGGGCCAGCGAGCACGATCACCGGCGACGGCCAGTCCGGCCAGCGATCGACAAGGGCTGCCGCCTCGCGGTTGGTGGCCGACACCACCAGTTCGTCGCGCGAGTAGCCGGTGCCGTGGCCAAGGTCGAGCGGCAGTTGGCGCGGCGGTTCGGTCTTATGATCCGTCACGTTCAGCCGCGCGGCGACCGGTGGCCGCCGCCGCGAGCGGCGGGCAGCGGCGGGACGGGCTCGGTGGAGTGTCCCTTGTAGAGCGGCGATTCGAGATAGCGGGCAATGGCAAAGCGCACCAGCACGGCAACCGCCGCCGAAGCAGGAACGGCAATCAGCAGGCCGACGAAGCCGAACAAGGCGCCGAAAGCGAACAGCGCAAACATCAGCCAGACCGGGTGCAGGCCGACGCTTTTTCCGACCAGCCGGGGCTGCAGGATGTTGCCTTCGATGAACTGACCGATGAAGAAGACCACCGCGACAGCAACGATCATGGTCCAGTCCGGCCAGAACTGGACGAAGGCGACGCCGACGGCCAGCACCAGCCCGGTCAGCGAGCCGACATAGGGAATGAAGGAGATCAGCCCGGCGAAGAGCCCGATCAGGATGGCGAAATTCAGCCCGGTCAGCGTCAGGCCAGTGGCATACATGCCGCCGAGCACCAGGCACAGCGTGCCCTGGCCGCGCACGAAGCCGGCCGTCGCGGTGTTGATGTCCCTGGAGATCGCCCTGACCGTCCCGACATAATCGCGCGGCACCCAGCTGTCGACGACCGCCACCATGCGATCCCAGTCGAGCAGCATGTAGAAAGCGACGACCGGTGTGACCACGAACAGGCTGACCACCGACACCAGAGCAACGCCGGAACTCCAGATCGAGGTGAAGACGGTGCTCAGCAGGCCGAAACCGGACGTGAGCAGCGAATTCAGCCCGTCGCGCAGGCCATTGGCATTGACGCCGAATTTCTGCTCCAGCCATTTCGGATCGAAGCTGGTGATCAGCGACTGCAGCCGGGTCAGATATTCCGGAAGCTTGCTGGCGAAATCGGCCATCTGCGTGGCCAGAACCGGAACCAGGATGACGAAGGCCAGCACCAAAAGGACGATGAAGGCGATCAGGATGACCACCGTCGCCATCAGCCGGGAGAGGCCGAGGCGTTGCAGCCGGTCGGCGACCGGGTCGAGGAAATAGGCCAGCACCATGCCGGCAACGAACGGCAACAGGATGCTGGAAAAAATGTAGAGGAACAGCGCCAGGAAGATTGCCGTGCCCAGCCAGAAGAAAATCTGGCGGCGAAACGCCAGGGACGCAGCCGCCTCTGCCAGCGCTGCAGTCGCGGCATTCTTGTCAACTACCCGGGGTGGAGCCTTCGCCATAGCCGCTCATATGCCTCAGCCAAGCCACGAGATAGGCCGCGGCCGAAGCCACGGTCAAGACCCCGGACAGCAATATGAGCGTAGGCCTGAGCGGGTCGAGGTGGAGGCCAAGGGCAAGTTCGCCCAGCACCACGGCGCCAGCACGATCTGGGCGGCGGTGTTGGCCTTTCGACACATAGAGCGGCTTCATCTCGACCGGATGCGCCATGACCGTGGACAAAAGCACGGCGCAGATGATCAGCGCATCGCGTGACACCATGGTCACCACCAGCCACAGCGGCAATTGCCCGATGAAGCCCATGACCACGAACACCGAGACCAGAAGCACCTTGTCGGCCATTGGATCGAGATAGGCGCCGAGTTTCGAATGCTGGTTGAAACGGCGGGCGATGAAGCCGTCAACGCCGTCGGAAATGCCGGCGACGAGAAAGCCGGCAAAGGCCCAGTCCCAGCGCATATTCAGCATCGCCAGTACGACGGCCGGAACCAGCACGAAGCGCAGGATGGTGATGAGGTTGGGAATGGTCAAAGGCATGTCCCGCCATGCTTGTTCTGCAGATCGATGGTGGAGATGGATTGTGGCTGCAAGGACCCAGCGGTGAAGGGGCGACTGTCCACGTATTTATCTTGGGCAAAAGCCCGGTATCCTGTCGTCATCCTTGCCCCCCGAAACCATTCATGCGAAGAGCCGCCGAGGGAAACAGGGATGCGCCGACGATGAGCAAGGGCGACCGGGCCAAGCGCAAGAACGGGCTCACCTATGCCGAGGCGGGCGTCGACATCGATGCCGGCAACCTCATGGTCGAGAAGATCAAGCCGCTGGTGCGCGCGACGCGCCGGCCGGGCGCCGATGGCGAGATCGGCGGTTTTGGCGGCCTGTTCGACCTCAAGGCGGCGGGTTTCACGGATCCGGTGCTGGTTGCCGCCAATGACGGCGTCGGCACCAAGCTGAAGATCGCCATCGATGCCGGCAAGCACGACACGATCGGCATCGACCTCGTCGCCATGTGCGTCAACGACATCGTCGTGCAGGGCGCCGAGCCACTGTTCTTCCTCGACTATTTCGCCACCGGCAAGCTCGACCCCGACCAGGGGGCGGCAATCGTCGGCGGCATAGCAATCGGCTGCCGACAGGCCGGCTGCGCGCTGATCGGCGGCGAGACGGCCGAAATGCCCGGCATGTATCACGACAAGGATTACGACCTGGCCGGTTTCGCCGTCGGTGCTGCCGAACGCGGCCAGTTGCTGCCGACCGACGATATCGTCGAAGGCGACGTGCTGCTTGGCCTGGCTTCCTCGGGCCTGCATTCGAATGGCTTTTCGCTGGTGCGCCGCATCGTTGGCGTCAGCGGTCTTGCCTGGGGCGATCCGGCGCCGTTCAACGATGAGGCGACGCTGGCAGAGGCGCTGCTCGAGCCGACCCGCATCTATGTGAAGTCGGTCCTCAAAGCGATCCGTGGCACGCACGGCATCAAGGCGCTGGCCCACATCACCGGCGGCGGTTTCCCCGAAAACATCCCGCGCGTCCTGCCAAAGGACTTTTCCGCAGAGCTCGATCTCAATGCCATCGATGTGCCGCAGGTGTTTTCCTGGCTGGCGAAGACTGGCGGCGTGGCGCCGGAGGAGATGATGCGCACCTTCAACTGCGGTATCGGCATGATCCTCGTCGTCGCCTCCGGCCAGGCCGCACAGGTCGCAGCCGTGCTGCAGGAGGCCGGCGAGACGGTGACGCCGATCGGCCGCATCGTGCCGCGCCGCGACGCCGGCGTTATCTATCGGGGCTCGATCGGCCTATGAGCAGGAAACGCACGGTTGTTTTGATCTCGGGACGCGGCTCGAACATGACGGCGCTAATCGCGGCGGCGAGCGACCCGGCCTATCCCGCCGAGATCGTTGGCGTCATTTCCGACCGGGCCAACGCCGCCGGCCTCGGCATCGCGGCCGCGCGCGGTATCCCGACCAAGGTCATCGTGCGCGCCGACCATGCCAGCAAGGAAGCCCATGATGCGGCGATCGACGCCGCGCTGATTGCGTTCAATGCCGAGATCGTGGCGCTGGCCGGCTATCTGCGCATTCTCTCCCGCGGCCTGGTCGAGAAGTGGCAAGGGCGCATGCTCAACATCCACCCTGCCCTGCTGCCGGCCTTCAAAGGGCTCGATACGCATGCGCGCGCCCTGCGCGCCGGCATTCGCATTCATGGCTGCACGGTGCATTTCGTCACATCAGAGATGGATGACGGCCCGATCATCGCGCAGGCAGCGGTGCCGGTGATGGTCGGCGACAACGAAGACACGCTGGCCGCCAGAGTGCTGAAGGCCGAGCACCGGCTTTATGCGCTGGCACTCGGGCTGGTCGCCGACGGCAAGGCGCACATGGAAGGCGGCCGCACCGTGCTGGCGCATTTCGCCGACGATGCCGAAAACGGAACTTCCGTGGTGATGGCGCCCGACCCGCTGCGCGAAGAACGCGATCTCGAACATCTGGCGCGGATCACGCCGTAGGCCGACATGGCGACACCGAGACAATTGCTCCTGCTGCGCCACGCCAAGTCGAGCTGGGACGACCCGGCGCTTGCTGATTTCGACCGGCCGCTCGGGCCGCGCGGGCTGAAGACGGCGCCGCTGATGGGGCGCGAACTGGCCCGGCGCAGTTGGCTGCCTGACCTGGCGCTGGTGTCGCCGGCGCTGCGTACGCGCGAGACATGGCGGCTGGTCTCGGCGGAACTGTCGGCGAGCGTAACGGTGGAGTTCGCCGAGGCGCTTTTCGAAGCCACGGCTGGCGACATTCTGGCCGAGCTGCAGCAGGCAGTCGCATCGGCTAGCTGTCTCCTGGTGCTCGGCCATAATCCCGGCCTGGAGGACTTTGCCCGCCGGCTCGCCGGTCCGCGATCGGGTGTGGCTGCTCTCAGGAAACTTGAAGAGAAATTCCCGACCGGCGCCCTTGCCCGCTTTGTCATCGACGGCGACTGGGCGGATCTCGGCTTCGGCGCGGCCCGGTTGACGCATTGCATCAAGCCGAAGGATCTAAGCTAGACCAAGCTGCCTAACGGGCTAGCCGCAGGTGACAGCCGCAAACCGTGTTTTGAAAAGACCACGGTCAAACAAGGAGATAGGACCAATTGCTGGCGGATTGATTCAAGATCTTTGCGGCCCCGAGTCGATTGCATAAAAACAAGAGCGGTGGGCCGGGCCCACCGCTCTTTGTGGTCGTAGATTTCTCAGAAAATCAACGACCCCAGATGCCCTGGCCGGATTCCGGCTGGTTCGAGTCGCCCTTGATCGTGAAATCGCCGAGGCTGGCCGGCTTGCGGATCGAGGCGGTATAATTGTGATCGATGTTGCCGGCGGGCGCTGTTACAGCAGGCTGGTTGACGCTGTCGGAGCCGTAGTGGTCGCTGCCTGCGAAAGCGGTGCCGGTGGCAAGGAGGATGGCAGCAGCGGTAAGTGCGATCTTGGTCATTTCAGGTAATCCAGATTTTTCAGTTCTGTCCGTCAAGTGGCGTGCCTTGGGAGGAATTCGCGTCGCTCGGACCACCCCGAAATGGGTGTGCGTTGCTGCCATTGCCAATCACAAAAATGTGCGAACCGAACCGTTCGGTTCGGTCTAGGAAGGCGCGAAATGGCGTAGTTGTTGCTATATTCTATTCTCTATACGGCTCCGACCTCGCAACGCCCCTCGTTGCGTTACGCTTGCATCTCAAAAGGTCGTGAAGCCCAGTACGTCGCGCATGTCGTATTCGCGGGGCGGCCGGACGGCGACCCAGCGTGCTGCCGCAATGGCGCCGCGCGCGAACATCGAGCGGTCGGCGGCCGAATGGGAAAGCGTGAGCGTCTCGCCCTCGGCCAGCAAGCTCACGCTGTGCTCGCCGACGATGCTGCCGCCGCGCAGCACGGCAAAGCCGATCTCGCCGGCAGGGCGTGGACCTGTAACGCCGTCGCGGATGCGTTTCGCCACATCGTCCAGCCTGACGCCATGTCCGCGAGCGGCCGCCTCGCCCAGTATCAGCGCCGTGCCCGACGGTGCGTCGACCTTCATGCGGTGATGCGCTTCCAGGATTTCGATGTCGGTGTCGGGACCAAGTGCTCGCGCCGCCTGCTCGACCAGCCCGGTCAGCATGCTGAGCCCGAGCGAGTAGCTGCCGGAGCGAACGATGGCGACGGAGTTCGAAGCAGTAGCGATGGCGGCGAGATCGGCCGGCTCGAAGCCGGTCGAGCCGATGACCAGCGCCGGGCCGCCGCGGGCCGCGCAAGCTTGTGCAAGATCGACGGAGGCCGCAGGCGTGGTGAAATCGATGACGACATCCGCAAGCGCCAGTGCTTCGTCGCGCTCGACCAGCCCCTCACCGATGCTGCCCGGCCTGTGAAAGCGGGCGACGAGCGCCAGCCTGGGATCGGTCTCGACGGCCAGCGCCATCTCCCTGCCCATGCGGCCGAGCGCACCGGCTATGGCTATTTTCAATGGATGCGGCATGGCGGCTTTCACTGGAAATGCGAGTCGCAACAATGATCTACCATGCCGCCCTGCCAGATTGATTCAGCCGGCGCCATGCGTCTTGAGCATCATGCCGGCGATCTCCTTGACCAGCTTGGCGGCAACCAGCGCGGTGAGATTGGAGACGTCCTGGCTTGCATTGTATTCGACGACATCGGCGCCGACGATGGGCTGGTCGATCCGCTGGATCAGGTTGATCACTTGCCGGGTTGTAAGACCACCGGGTTCGCGGTGCGACACGCCGGGCGCACAAGCCGGGTCGAGGCCGTCGAGATCGATCGAGAGATAGACCGGCGTCTTGAGATCGAGCTGCAGATCCTCGCTGAAATGCCGCGCCTCGATCATTTCGACGCCGAAGCGCTTGAGCTGGTCACGAAGCTCATCATTGAGGGTGCGCAAGCCGATCTGGATCAGCCGGTCAGCCAGCCCCTCCTCCAGGATGCGCGCGAAGGACGAGGTGTGGGACCGCCTGTTGCCCTGATAGGCATCGTAGATGTCGGGATGGGCGTCGATCTGGACGATCGTTAGCCTGGCATGGCGGCGGCGCACGGCACGCAGCACCGGCCAGGCGATGGCATGATCGCCGCCGAGGCTGATCAACGGGTGGCCGGCATCCAGCGCGCGGCCGACCTCGGCCTCGATTCGCTCCCACGGATCGCCGGCGCCTGAAAAGTCGATGTCGCCGTGGTCGACGAAACTGTCCGCCACATCGAAGCCGGTTTCGCTCCACGAGCTGTGCGCGTCGCTTTTGAGTTCGCGCCGGATCAGGGCCGGCGCTGCAGCCGCGCCCTTGAGATAGGACGAGTTCTCGTCATGTGGTATTCCCAGAAGCGAAACCCTGGTCATCGGCGTGCGATCTCCGGCAACAGGCAATCTCCCTAAACCCGGCATCTGGCTGGCGATAGCAGTGCCGCTTGGGCCAGTTGCGAAGGCGATCAGGCGTCACTTCCCGATCGCGCCGCCCAGTCTTTGCCTGACGATCGCGATATGGAAATCCGTGCCGTGCAACAGCCCGTCATCGTTGAAGTCGTAGCTGGAATTGTGCAGCGGCGGCGAGGTCTCGCCATTGCCGAGAAAGACGAAGCAGCCCGGTACGTGATCGAGGAAGCGGGCGAAATCCTCCGAGGCGGTCATCGGCTCCGCCGCGATGCTGGCGGCGCCATAGGCCAGCACGCGCCTTGCGGCGACAAAGGCCGCGTCCACCAGGTCGGCATCGTTCTGCAGCGGCACGAATTCCCTGCTATAGGTCACGTCGGCGGTGACATTGTAGGCGGCGGCGGTACCCGCTGTGATGACCCGCATCTGGCGCTCGATCTCGGCGCTGACCTCGGGACGAAAACTGCGGGCGTCACCGAGGATGCGGGCGAGGCCGGGCAATGCGTTGCGGGTGCCGTCGGTGATCAGTTCGGTCACCGAAACCACCGAAATGTCGGCCGGGCTCAGCCGGCGCGAGACGATGGTCTGCAGATTGGTGACCAGCGCGCAGGCGGCGACCAGCGTCTCGTTCCCGGAATGTGGCCGCGCCGCATGGCCGCCGATCCCCTTGAGCACGATCTCGAAATTGTCCTCCGCCGACATGAACGGGCCGGCACGGGTCTCGAAATGTCCAATGGGCAGGCCCGGCATGTTGTGCAGGCCAAAGATCTCGTCGAAGGGGAAGCGCTGCAGCAGCCCGTCATCGAGCATTGCCAGCGCGCCCTTGCCCCACTCCTCGGCCGGCTGGAAAACGAAACGCACGGTGCCGTCGAAACCGCCCTCGGCGGCGAGCAGCTTTGCCGCGCCGAGCAGCATGGTGGTGTGGCCGTCATGGCCGCAGGCATGCATGATGCCGGGGTTCTGCGAGCCATAGGCTGTCGCGGACTGCTCGGTGATCCGCAGCGCATCCATGTCGGCCCTGAGCGCAATCGCCCGGTTGCCGCTGCCGCGCTTCAACGTGCCGACGATGCCGGTGCCGCCGACCCCCCTCTGCAACGTCGTCCAGCCCGAATTCGCGCAGCTTCGCGGCGACAAAGCCAGCGGTGCGCTTTTCCTCGAAACCGAACTCGGGGTGCGCGTGCAAATCGCGCCGCCAGCCCGTCATCTCCCGCTTCAGCGCATCACGATCGAGTTCAGCCATTTTTCTCCCCGACCTCTTTTGCAAGCTCACTGGCGACATCAAGCAGGATGTTGGCGCCGGCGACAAGCTCGGCATCTTCAGTGTGTTCGCGCGAATTGTGGCTGATGCCACCGGCGCTCGGCACGAAGATCATTGCCGCCGGCGCGAGGCGGGCCATCATCTGCGCGTCATGGCCGGCGCCCGATGTCATGCGCCTGACGCCGAGACCGCGGTTCTTCGCGGCCGCCTCGATCAGTTCGACGATGCCGATGTCGAACAGCACCGGTTCGAAGCGGGCGAGCCGCTCGACCGAGATCGATACGTTCTCCGAAACCTCAAGCTCCTCGAGATAGGCAGCAAGGGCCGCCTCATGCGCCTGCAGGCGCTGTTCGTCGGGATCGCGCAGGTCGATGGTGAAGACGGCGCGCGCGGGAATGACGTTGATGGCGTTGGGTTCGAAGCGCATCGTGCCGACCGTGGCCACGGTTGGCCCATTTGAAGCCCTGGCCCGATCGTGCAGGAAGGTGATGATGCGGGCGGCGGCGTGGCCGGCGTCGCTGCGCATCGACATCGGCGTGGTGCCGGCATGGTTGGCGGCGCCGTCGATGGTGATGCGCTGCCAGGAAATGCCTTGCAAATTCTCGACCGCGCCGATCGGCACGCCTTCACGCTCCAGCACCGGCCCTTGCTCGATATGAAGTTCGAGATAGGCATGCGGCTTGAGGAAGCCGGGTTCGCGGTCGCCGGCATAGCCGATGCGGGCGAGCTCCTGGCCGAGCACGCTGCCATCCGTGCCGATGGCGGCCAGCACGGCCTCGGCGCTGACGCCACCGGCATGGCATAGCGAGCCCATCATGTCAGGCGTGTAGCGCACGCCTTCCTCATTGGTGAAAGCGGCGACCGCGACCGGGCGCGACGGCGAAAAGCCCGAAGCCTGCAGCGTCTCGATCACCTCCAGCCCGGCCAGCACGCCGTAGCAGCCATCATAGATGCCGGCATCGATAACGGTGTCGATGTGCGAACCGATGAGCAGCGGCGCCTGCCCGGCATTGTCGGGGCTTTGCCAGATGCCGAAGATATTACCGACCCGGTCGATGGCGACTTCCAGCCCGGCCTGCCTGAGCCAGCCGACAAAGAGGTCACGGCCCTGTCTGTCTGTGTCGGAGGCGGCGAGCCGGATCAGCCTATCCTCACTGTCGCGGCCAACGGCGCCGAGTTCCCGGATGCGGCCAAGCAGACGCTGTGCATCGATCCCGATCATGGCTATGCCTCGGCCTTCAGCTTGCCGGCCAGCACATCGGCGGGGCTCTGCCCGACCAGCTCGGTATAGCGATGCGGGTCTGTGGCGCCTTCGGTGTTGATCAGCAGCACGCGGGATTTGTCGTCGAGCCCGAGCGCGGCCTTGTGGTCGGCCACCGCCCGGATCAGCCCGGCCAGACCGACGCCGCCGCTTTCGCCGGCGACGATCACTGGATCATTGCCAGCCGGCCGTGCCAGCCGCCGCATCACCGCGACCGCCTCCTCCTCATCCACTGTCATGAAGGCATCGGCAACCCGCGCCAGAACGCGCCAGGCAACTTGCGAGGCCTCGTAGCATTCGAGCATCGCCATCACCGTCGGCTGATCGTGTGCGACCTTGACCACGTGGCCCGCCCGGGCGGCTGCGACAACGCAGGCGGCGCGGGCCGGCTCGACGACGATGAAGGTCGGCCTGGCGTCACCGAGCACGATGGCGAGATGGCCGGCCAGGGCGGCGGCAATACCGCCGACACCGGCCTGCACGAAGACATGGGTCGGCGGCTGCGGCAACTGGCCCAACGCTTCGCGCACGATCGCCGTATAGCCCTGCATGACCAGACCGGGGATGCGCTCGTAGCCCGGCCAGGAGGTGTCGGACACCACGGTCCAGCCTTGCTCCGCTGAAACCTCGGCGGCCTGCCTGACCGAGTCGTCATAATTGCCGTCGACGCGGATCATCTCGGCGCCATAGCGGGCTATTGCTGCAATGCGCGCCTCGCTGACGCCGGCGTGAACGAAGATTGCCGCTTTCGCGCCAACCAACTGTGCACCTTGCGCGACCGAGCGGCCATGATTGCCGTCGGTGGCGCAGGCAACCGTCATGCCGGCAGCGACCGCCCGGACGTCGAACCGGTTGAGATCGGCCACGTCAACGGGCCGATGAAGCGATCGGCTCGCCTCCTCCAGCACCAGTCGAAAAACGGCATAGGCGCCGCCGAGCGCCTTGAAACTGCCGAGACCGAGGCGAAAGCCTTCATCCTTGATGTGGACGGCGCCGAGGCCGAGTTCGCCGGCCAGCGTCGGCAATGCATGCAACGGAGTTGCCAGGTGATTGTCGCGATGGGCCAGAAAGCGCTCGACCGTATCGGCGCCGGCATTCCCCAGCGTTTCGGCCTCGACCGGATCGAGCGGCCGACGGTGCAAGGCATTGCTGTTGAGCAGGAACACGGGTGGCCTCCTTTGGGTGTGACGAAATCATATTGCAGCCGAGGCGCAAATAGCGCTGTTATTGGCGCTTCGAAATGCAAGTTTGTTTCGCCAGGATAGCGCTTTGCCTCGATCGCCTTCGCTCGACAGTTTCGACCTCGCCATCCTTGCCATCCTGCAGCGGGACAACACGACGCCGCAGCGGCTGATCGGCGAAGCCGTCAACCTGTCGGCGCCGGCGGTGCAGCGGCGCATCAAGCGCATGGAACAGTCCGGCGTCATTGCGGGCAATGTCGCCGTGGTCGACCCGGCGGCGGTCGGCCATCCCATCACCATCTTCGTCGAAGTGGAACTGGAGAGCGAACGCTCGGACCTGATCGACGCGGCCAAGCGGCAATTCTCGGCAGAGCCCGAAGTGCAGCAATGCTACTACGTCACCGGCGAGGCCGACTTCATCCTAGTCATCACCGCGGCCGACATGGGGGCCTATGAGGCCCTGACGCGCAGACTGTTCTTCGACAGCAAGAATGTCCGAAAATTCCGCACCTTCGTTGCCATGGACCGTGTCAGGGTGGGGCTGACGGTGCCTCTGCCGGGATAGCCAGTCACTTTTACGCAATTCCGGACGGAAAACCGCTCACACTTTTCCTGGAATTGCTTCAGCCAGCCGGCCGCAGCCAGACCTTGTTGTCGTGGAAGGCCGCACCGCCATAGGGCGCTGGTGCGTCGGCGCCGGTGAGCACATTGATGCCTTCGCCACGCTCATGGGCGCTGTTTGGCCAGATGCCCTCGGCGATCACCACGCCGCGCTTGAGGCCTTCGAACAGCTTTGCGTGCAGCACCACCTCGCCGCGCCGGTTGCCGACCTCGATACGGTCGCCGTCGCCCAAGCCAAGCGCGGCAGCGTCGTCCGGATGCAACAACAATTCCGGCCGGCCTTCCTTGGCCTTCGACACCGGCGTTTCCGAGAAGGTCGAATTGAGGAAGTTGCGCGCCGGTGATGTCGTCAGCCGGAACGGATGCTCCGCATCCGCGACCTCGATCAGGTCGACATGGTCGGGGAATTCGGGGAGTTCCGCCACCGGCCCGAACAGGCCCATGCTTTTCGGCGGCCGGTTGGGCGCCGCCTGCCCGCTCCAGTTGGCGCGGAAGTGAAATTTCTTGTCGGCATGGCCGAAACCATCGATAAAATGCGCCGCCTCGAAATCCGGCTGCAGGTCGACCCATTTGTCTTCCTTGAGGCTGGCGAAGGAGCCCAGCCCGCGCTTGCCGAGGATGATGTCGATATGCTGCTGCTCGGTCAGGCCAAAGCCCGGCCGGTCGGCGACGCCGAGACGCTGCGCCAATTGCTCGATGACGAAATGGTTGGTGCGCGGCCCTTCCGGCGGTTCGATCAGCTTGGGACCGAGCGTGATGTGCTGGTTGCCACCGCCCTTGTAGACGTCGTCATGCTCGAGAAACATCGTTGCCGGCAAAACGACATCGGCAAGCTTTGCCGTGTCGGTCATGAACTGTTCGTGCACGCAGGTGAACAGGTCATCACGCAGAAAACCATGTTTCACCAGCCGCTGCTCGGGTGCGACATTCACCGGGTTGGTGTTCTGGATCAGCATCGCCGTCACCGGCGGGCCACCGTAAAGCGCGTCCGCTGCGCCGGTCAGCACCGGACCGATGCGCGACTGGTCGAGATGGCGAATATTGGGATCGCGCATCGCGGTGCCTTCCAGCACATCCTGGTTGAGCTTGAAGATGCCGGAATTGGAATGGAAGGCACCGCCACCCTCATATTGCCAGGCGCCGGTGACGGCGGCGATGCAGGACGCCGCGTGCATGTTGACCGAACCATTGCGCTGACGCCCAAAGCCATAGCCGAGGCGGAAATAGGTTTTCCTCGTCGTGCCGACGAGGCGGGCGAAAGCCTCGATCTCGGTGACGGCAAGACCGGTGATGGCGGAAGCCCATTCCGGCGTGCGCGTCTCCAGATGCGCTTCCAGCCCCTTCGGATCGTCGGTGTATCTTTCGAGATAGGCGCGGTCGGCCATGCCTTCCCTGAACAGCACATGCATGACCGCGCAGGCCAGCGCGCCATCGGTGCCGGGCTTCAGCACAAGGCCTATATCGGCCTGCTTCATCGTCGCGTTCTCGTAGACATCGATGACGACGATCCTGGCGCCACGCTCCTTCCGCGCCTTGATGGCGTGGGTCATGACATTGACCTGCGTGACCACGGCATTGGTGCCCCAGATCACCACGCAGTCGGACTTCGCCATCTCGCGCGGATCGGGACCGCGCAAGGCGCCCGCTCCCATCATCCAGCCGGTCCAGGCCAGATTGGTGCAGATCGAGCCGAAGAAGCCGGAGTATTTTTTCGCATGGCGCAGCCGGTCGATGCCGTCGCGCTGCACCAGCCCCATCGTGCCGGCATAGAAATAAGGCCAGACGGTCTCGGAGCCGTATTTTTCCTCGGCCGCGATGAAGTTCTCGGCGACGACGTCGAGTGCCGCTTCCCAGCTGGATTCCTTCCAGACGCCGTCGCCCTTGGCGCCGGCGCGCATCAGCGGCTTCAGCAGTCGGTCCGGATGATGGACACGATCGGCATAGCGCGCGACCTTGGCGCAGACGACGCCAGCCGTATACGTATTGGACTTGGCGCCATGGACACGGCCGATGCGGTTGCCATCGAGCAGCTCGACCTCGAGCGCGCAGGTCGAAGGGCAATCATGCGGACAGGCGGAGTGGCCGATTCTGAGCTTGGCGTGCTGGTTCATGCGGCGTTTTTAGCGGGTTTCGCAGGCGGCGTGTAGGGCCAGATCTTACCCTCCCCTTGATGGGGAGGGTCGGCGCGCAGCGCCGGGGTGGGGTGCGGCGCAGACCCCCGCCCCGCTCGGCTTTGCGGATCGACCCTCCCCACAAGGGGGAGGGTAAATCACTCCGCCGTGCCTTCCTCATACTCGGCCGACATGGTCAGCCACTTTTCCTCGTGACCGGCAAGCTGCTGTGCCAGTTGCGAGCGCTCCTTGGCCAGCCGGGTCGCGGTCGAGGGATCCTTTTCGTAGACGGCCGGGTTGGCGAGCTCGTCCTCGATCAGGTCGATGCGCTTGCGGATGCGGTCCATCAGCGCTTCGGTGGCGCGTATTTCCTTGGCCAGCGGCTCAAAGGCGGCGCGGCGCGCGGCTGCATCGCGGCGGCGATCGGCCTTTGATGCCTTCTCGGCCTCGCGCTTGCCGCGTCGGTCGCCGGACACGCCGGTGACCAGCGTCTTGTAGTCCTCAAGGTCGCCGTCATACGGGTTGACCGCCCCGTCCTTGACCAGCCACAGCCGGTCGGCGGTCGCTTCCAGCAGATGGCGGTCATGCGAGATCAGGATGACGGCGCCGGGAAACTCGTTCAATGCATGGATCAGCGATTCGCGACTGTCGATGTCGAGATGGTTGGTCGGCTCGTCGAGGATGAACAGGTTCGGGCCTTCGAAGGCCGACAGGCCCATCAGCAGGCGCGCCTTCTCGCCGCCGGACAGGTCCTTGGCGGCGGTGTTCATCTTCTCGGTGGTGAGACCGAACTGGGCGACGCGGCCACGTACCTTGGATTCCGGCGCCTCCGGCATCAGCCGGCGGACATGCTCATAGGCGTTTTCATCAGGCCTGAGATCGTCGAGCTGATGCTGCGCGAAGATAGCCACTTTCAGGCCCGGCGCGACCGTCATGGTGCCGCTCTCCTGCTTCAACCGGCCCGACAGAAGCTTGGCGAAGGTCGACTTGCCGTTGCCGTTGGCGCCGAGCAGCGCGATGCGGTCGTCGGCATCGATGCGCAGCGTCATCTTCTTCAGGATCGGCTGGCCCTCGGTGTAGCCGACATTGACGTTGTTCAAGGCAATGATCGGCGACGCCACCGTTTTCACCGGCTCCGGGAAAGAGAACGGCCTCACCGTGTCGTTCACGATCGCCGCGATCGGCTTCATCTTCTCCAGCGCCTTGATGCGCGACTGCGCCTGTCTCGCCTTCGAAGCCTTGGCGCGGAAGCGTTCGACGAAGGACTCCATGTGTTTGCGCGCGGCTTCCTGCTTGACACGGCCCTTCTCCTGCAACTCCTTCTGCTCGGTGTACTGGCGCTCGAACTGGTCGTAGCCGCCGCGCCAGAAGGTCAGCTTCTTCTGGTCGAGATGAACGATGGAATTGACGGCGCGGTTGAGCAGGTCGCGATCGTGCGAAATCAGAAGCACCGTGTGCGGGTATTTCGAAACATAGTTTTCCAGCCACAGCGTGCCTTCGAGATCGAGATAGTTGGTCGGCTCGTCAAGCAGCAGAAGGTCGGGCTCGGCAAACAGCACGGCGGCAAGCGCGACGCGCATGCGCCAGCCGCCGGAGAAGGACGAGGCCGGGCGGCGCTGCGCGGCGTCGTCGAAGCCAAGGCCGGCGAGGATGGTGGCCGCGCGGGATTCCGCCGAATGCGCATCGATATCCGCCAGCCGCATATGGATGTCGGCAATGCGGTGCGCGTCGGTGGCGGTCTTTTCCTCCTCGAGCAATGCGGTGCGCTCGAGGTCGGCCTTGAGCACGATTTCGATCAGCGGCTCCTCGGTGCCGGGCGCTTCCTGCGCCACCTGGCCGATGCGGGTGTTCTTGGGCAGGCTTATCGAGCCGGTCTCGGAGGGAAAGTCGCCGGTGATGGCCTTGAACAGCGTCGTCTTGCCGGTGCCGTTGCGGCCGACGAGGCCGGCCTTGGTGCCGGCCGGCAAGGTCAGCGAGGCATGATCGAGAAGCAAGCGTCCGGCCATGCGGAGCGAAAGATCGTTGATGATAAGCATGCCGGGGCTTTTGCACGGGAGGGCGGCGCTTCGCAAGGGCCTGGGCGCCGGCGGGGGCATAAGGCATGAAGACGGCGCGCCTTAAGCGCGCCGTCCATTGCAAACAGCAGACTGACTTTTCAGAGGCTGCCTGGTTCAGGCTTTGGGTTTGCGCTTCGTCACCTTGGCCGCGGCGGCCGGAACGGCCGGCTTGCGGCCGAGGCCCGAAGACTTGGCCAGTGCCGAACGGGTCGCGGAGTAGTTCGGCGCCACCATCGGATAGTCCGACGGCAAGCCCCATTTGCCACGATATTCCTCCGGGCTGAGACCATGGTCGGTCATCAAGTGGCGCTTCAGCGACTTGAATTTCTTGCCATCTTCCAGACAGACGATGTGGTCGGGAAACACCGACCGCTTCGGATTGACAGCCGGGTTCAGCGCGGGGCTTTCCACGGCGGCAATGCTGCCCAGCTTGCGCACCGATGCGCTGACGCTGGCAATCAGATCCGGCAGGCCAGACGCAGGGAGAGGATTGTTGCCGACATAGGCCGAGACGATGTCAGCAGTCAGTTCAATAGCGGTCTTGCTGTCGATGGTGTGCAATTCTGTTTCTCCCGCCGGTCATGAAGTTGCCGGCTTTTTTTAAGACTTCTCTTGATGTATCGACCTAGCTGCACCCCCCAACGGGTCGCTAAAGTCTCAATAAACGATCAAGAATCGGAACAGGAGGATGTTTCCACAACAGGTTGCAACGTTGCAAATTAGAAAATCTAATACTTGGAAACGGCCGACTTCGCGCCAGCAGATTTCAACTGCACGGACGCCGCAGGTTTAGAGTCGGCCAGTATGTCCAGAATGCGCTTCCAGCGGGCGCACCGGCCGAAATCTTTTTGCTCTATCGCCTTTTCGGCCTTCATGGCGGCGTAGAGCGGCGCCTCGGCGCCGAACTCCTTGAGCAGCCAGAATGCTTCCTGTCTGGCGAGGCGTTCATCGTCGTCAAGCATGTTCAGCCTCCGAGCGTTCTATGCCCACCGCAATACAGCTGCCGATGACGAGGACCGCACCGGCTATCGCGGTCAGCGTCAGCCTTTCGCCCGAAAGTGTCAGCAGCAGCGTCGATGCGATCGGGGTCAGATAGGCGATGACCGCAACCTTGCCGCCGCCTTCAAGCTTCAAGGCGCGCGACCAGAAATAATATCCCAGCCCCATCGGACCGGCGCCGAGATAGAGGCCAAGCAGGAGGTGCTCGCTGGATGGCCAGGCTGCGCCGTCGTGAATACACCACAGCAAGGTCAGGCCGACGCCGACCAATGCCGAAGGCAAAAGCAAACGCTCCGACGGTGTGGCCAGGCGGGCGACCGCAATCGAATAGAAGGCCATGCACAGCGCCGAGCCGAAGGCAGCGAGATAGCCGACGATGCTGCCCTGGAGAAAAGGCTGGCCGCGGCCACCCGAGATCACCAGCGCCACGCCGACAAAGCCGAGCACGGCAGTCAAACCCAGCAGCACGGGGCGTTGCCGCTTGCCCAGCACGATGACCGCCGCCGCGACCATCAGCGGCCAGGTGTAGGCGACGAGATTGGCCTCGATCACCGGCATGGACGCAAAGGCGATGTATTGCAGCACCATGGTGCCGACCAGGCCAATAAAGCCGACCGCGACCGGCGCCAGGGTGCCGTCAGCACCCTTGGAAAAGGCTGCGTCTTGCAGGCCCCTCTTCCGGCTCGCCAGATGGATGACGGCGAACACCAGAGCCGCTCCACAAAATTGCAGCAACTGCACCAGCGACACCGGATGGCTGGCCAGCAGCGATTTGCCGACCAGCGCGTTGGTCGACCACAGGGCGACCGCGCCGGCGGCGAAGACCAGGGCCGATGGCGAGCCCGATCCATCCCGGAATCGCCGAGACGGTGCCTTGTCCTTATCGCCGACCATGATGTTACCGACGGCCAAACCGGCGTCCACTTCTATGCTCTGGCTACCAGGATTCCCTTGACCCGCCCGGGACCGGCGCATCGGCCGCCGCCGCAACGGGACGTTCTTCCTCGAAGCGCCGATAGGCCGGCAGCTGGTTCGTCCAGACGTCTTCGGCCAGTTCGTTGACCCATTCGCGATCGTGATCATTATCGGCTGCGAGATAGAACATGCGATTGTCGTCGACATAGGGCTTGGCCACAGAGCGCTGGTTGAGGACCAGCGTGACGCGCGAGCCGAGCTGGATCGGCGCGGTGCGGTGCAGCACACCGAGAAACTGGCCGAGTGTGGCGTAGTTCATCTTGTGGTCGATGCGCATGACCTGGTTGCGCGGAATCTCGCGGCCGGATTCAAGGATGGCGCGGCCGGTCTCGGAATCGTCGCAGTAGATTTCGAGATGGCCGCCGACCAGCGGATTGCTGATCGACAGCGGAATGAGTTCGGTGACCGGGACACCGTCGCAATGCCAATCGACGGCGCCGTCCTTGGGATTCATGAAAGTGACGGTCGAGCCGACGATCGACAGCGGATAGGGCTCGAGCTTGGTGCCCATCATGTCGGACAGACGTTCCAGGCGCAGCTTGTCATGCAGCAACTCCTTGATCTCCGGGATAAAACGGTCGGCGCCGGTGATGAAGGTAAGGTCGAGGTGCTTGTGCACGGCGTGGCTGGCCTTGAGCTTCAACGCCGCCTCTTCGATCGCCGCCAGCAGCGCCGGGTCGTAGCCATGCAGATACTGCGCAACGCCGAAACCGGACACTTTCCAGGCCGTCTCATGACCGATAATGGCTTCTCGGCTCATCGCGTAGCGCAGTTCAGGTATGGTATGGGCGTTCATTCTACTTCTCCAGGATGGGGGCATCACTTGGTAAACTGTCGATTAATTTCCCCACCCCTGTAAAATTAGGAATGCTGGTGCTAGTGTAAGCCCAGCTTAAGGTCGAAACGCGTGCGTCTGCTCAGTCAGGTCAACCTCAATTCGCTGAAGATTGTCGAAAGTGCCGCCCGGCACCGTAACTTCACGCGCGCCGGCGAAGAGCAGTTTATTACTGCCTCCGCCGTCAGCCAGCGCGTTAAAAGCCTCGAGGACCAGCTGCGCTTCAAGATCTTCCAGCGCGGTGGCAATGCGGTGTCGCTGACACCCGAAGGCGAGACCTATGTGTCGCGCGTTCGCGAGGCGCTGGAGCGCATCGTGGCGGCCAGCATGGAGGCGACCGGACAGTCGCAGGCGCATGTGCTGAAGATTTCGGTGCTGCCGACGTTCGCGGCGCGCTGGCTGTTTGCCCGCCTGCCGCTGTTCCAGCGGCAATATCCCGAAATCGAGATGCGCGTCTCGACCTCCTACGCCACCAATGAGTTCGCCACCTCCGAGTTCGACCTTGAGATCCGCTATGGCGACGGCAGCTTTCCCGACCTCAAAGCGGACCTGCTGTTCAAGGAGGATTTGACGCCGGTGTGCAGCAGGAAGCTGTTCCACGAGGTTCTCGGCGATAGGCCGCCGTCAAAGGTGACGCCCGACGACCTCAGGCATTTCACGCTGCTGCATTCCGACACCTGCACGCAGAACTGGCAGTCGTGGCTGGGTTTTGCCGGCGCGAGTTCCGTGCTCGGCGAGACCAAGAGCATCTATTTCGATTCCTGCATGATGTCCTATGAGGCGGCCAATGCCGGCATGGGCTTTGCAGTCGCCAACCGCGCCTATATGGCGAGCGAGATCCGCGCAGAGAGACTGGTGGCGCCGTTTGCCGTGCATCACCCCAACACCGCCGGCTGGTATTTCGTCTGCCCGGTCACCGCGCCCTACACGCGCAAGGTGGAACTGTTCAAACAGTGGATCATGGCCGAGGCGGCGCTGACGCAGTGCCAGCTGGACGCCGGGATTGCCAGCGGCCCGGTGCTGCGCAAGGCCATTGCCTGAGGTCGGATTCTTTCCGCGGCCTTGCGGGATTTGCGGCCGTTTCAGCTGGTTTTGCGCAGACGGCACGAGCAGAACCGGCACGAAAACTGCCACCTCATGACGCAGGCGAGAGACTCAGCTATCTTCGGTTGTTGCGGCGGACCTGATATCCGCCTGGCCGGCGCTATCAGCTCACCTCCCAAGCGGCGCCGGCCTTCTTCTCCCGAAGGCTACCTTCAGCCTTGTCGTCCCGCTAAAACGATCATTGCGCCGGCTGATCGCCGCTGGCCGCCGGCTTTGGCGCCGAATCCGTCTGCGGGGTTTGATCGAGCACCGGGGCTTTGGTTGGCTGGATGTCGCCGTCGCAGGCGGCGAGCGCCAAGCTGGCGGCCAACAGAATCAGAAGCCTCTTCATGGCGACCTCCTAGGTCTGCCCTCTCCTTCGTAAGGCAACGAGGTGGTTCTTCGTAAGGCAACGAGGTGGTTCGGCTTTGGTTGCACGCTCGCAAACGACGCCGCGTCGGCTGGAACCAAACGGCGGCTCTGAGGTTGGTTGCCCAAAGGAGATCGCGCCATGATCCGTCTGCTCATTACCGGCCTTTTCGCTTACGCGACCTATCGCATCGCCAAGGAGATCATCAAGGACGTGCCTGACAATTTCGATCCGTTGCCGGTGCCTGGCGACGAACGCGCCGCCTTGCGGCGCCAGTCGGCGGCAACGGGTGTCGCGCCACGGCGGTAAGGGCGACTTCCGCCCGTTGCGAACAAAGCGGAAACGATGCTTGATAGGCGATGACCATCGCCATCAATGATTCGTCCTTGCGGCCCGCCTATCTGGCGAAGCTCAACGCCGAGCAGCGGCTCGCTGTCGAACATGGCGACGGCCAGATCGCCGGGCCGCTGCTGGTGATCGCCGGCGCCGGCTCCGGCAAGACCAACACGCTCGCCCACCGGGTCGCGCATCTGATCGTCAAGGGCGCTGATCCCAGACGCATTCTGCTTATGACATTCTCGCGCCGCGCCGCCACCGAAATGGCCAGGCGGGTCGAACGCATCGCCGGCGAGGTGCTGGGCCGAGACGCGTCCGTCATCGCCGACGCGCTGAGCTGGGCCGGTACGTTTCACGGCATCGGCGCCAGGCTATTGCGCGACTATGCGCTGACGATCGGCCTCGACCCGGCCTTTACCATTCACGACCGCGAGGATTCCGCCGACCTGATGAATCTTGCCCGGCATGAACTTGGATTCTCGAAGACCGAAAGCCGTTTTCCGACCAAGGGCACCTGCCTGGCGATCTATTCGCGCGCTGTCAACGCGCAGGCGCCGCTTGGCGAGGTGCTGGGTTCGGCCTTTCCGTGGTGTGCCGGCTGGGCCGAACAACTGAAGGCTCTGTTCGCCCGATATGTCGAGGCCAAGCAGGCGCAGAACGTGCTCGATTACGACGACCTCCTGCTCTACTGGGCGCAAATGGCCGCCGAGCCGGAGATCGCGGCGCATCTGGGCTCGCGTTTCGACCATGTGCTGGTCGACGAATACCAGGACACCAACCGGCTGCAGGCCTCGATCCTTTCGGCGCTGAAGCCGGACGGCGCCGGACTGACAGTGGTGGGCGACGACGCGCAGTCGATCTATTCGTTTCGCGCCGCGGAAGTGCGCAACATCCTCGATTTCCCGCAACAATTCGCGCGAGCCGCCGATGTCATCATGCTGGAGCGCAACTACCGCTCGACCGTGACTATTTTGGCGGCAGCCAACGCGGTCATCTCGGAGGCGTCGGAGCGCTTCACCAAGAACCTCTGGTCGGAGCGCAAATCCTCGCAAAGGCCGAAACTGGTCAGCGTGCGCGACGAGGCCGAGCAGGCGAACTATGTCTGCCAGGCCATCCTGGCCGAGCGCGAGGCCGGCACGGTGCTGAAATCGCAGGCGGTGCTGTTTCGCGCCTCGCACCACGGCGGCCCGCTGGAGATCGAACTGACGCGCCGCAACATCCCCTTCGTCAAGTTCGGCGGGCTCAAATTCCTCGACGCCGCCCACGTCAAGGACGTGCTTTCGGTGCTGCGTTTTGCCGAGAACCCGCGCGACCGCGTCGCCGGCTTCCGCGTGCTGCAGCTCCTGCCCGGCATCGGCCCTTCGGCGGCGAGCACCATCGTCGAGACCATGGCGACATCGCTCGACGAGGAAATGGGGCTGGCCCGCTACCGGCCGCCGCAACGCGCGGCTGAGGACTGGCCAGCCTTCGTTGCGCTTTATTCCGGCCTGCGCGCCCGGTCGGGGAAATGGCCGGCCGATCTCGAACAGGTCAGGCTGTGGTACGAGCCGCATCTTGAGCGCATCCACGAGGATGCGACGACGCGGCGGACCGACCTCATGCAGCTCGAGCAGATCGGTTCCGGCTATGCTTCGCGCGAGCGCTTCCTGACCGAGCTGACGCTGGATCCACCGGATGCGACCAGCGACCAGGCCGGGCCGCCGCACCGCAACGAGGACTATCTGATCCTGTCGACCATTCATTCGGCCAAGGGCCAGGAATGGAAGAACGTCTTCGTGCTCAACACCGTCGATGGCTGCATCCCGGCCGATCTCGGCGTCGGCACCAAGGAAGACATCGAGGAGGAGCGCCGGCTGCTTTACGTCGCTATGACGCGGGCCAAGGACGGCCTGCATCTGGTGACGCCGCAGCGCTTCTTCACCCACGGCCAGGCAGCGCGCGGCGACCGCCACGTCTACGCCTCGCGAACCCGTTTCATCCCGGCCTCGATCCTCGGCGCTTTCGAGCAGACCTCGTGGGCGAGCGTCCACGCCAAGGACGATCCGCGCCACAGACCTGAAGTCCGCGTCGACCTCGGCGCCCGCATGCGCGGCATGTGGAAATAGCCGCAACCGTGAATGCCGGCAGGGAGCGACCTCAAGAGCAAATCGTCCTGTCATGGCATCTCTCAGGGAACCTCGGGCCGCCAGCCGCGTTTTCTGGCGTCCAACCCGCGATCGGAGGGCGGCGGCCGCCGCCCTTCCGCCCATCCAGAGAGGCCAGAATGCACGACGCGATGTTCTTCACCCCGGTTGCCGTTAGCGTTGGCGCCGGCCACAAACGCATGCTCGCCTCGCTGTTCGACATGCATGATTTCCTGACCGAATTTCCGCCGTCACGCCGGCGCCTGAGCTATGGCGCGGCCGTGAGGGCTTGCGAGGCGGCGCGCGCCGGAGAAATCTCGACCGAGGCCGCACGCGATGCCCTGATCACCTTTGCGGTCACGGCAGGCATCCTCTGGCCCGCGGTCCAGCCGGCCGTCTCGGTCAAGCCGGTCGCACACGGTTATGGCGGCTACGCCGTCTGAGACGGCCGGGACCAGGCCTGCCCAGCAAAAAAGATCACTCGGACTTGCCGGCAGACGTCGAACGACAAACACGTCTTGGTGATCCCACCAAGCGTCCACTTCATCTTGGAGTAACTCGGCATTGGAAGCGTCTTGAGATAGTTTGATCACGAACCCAAGATCCATGGCCCATGCCGTATTTCTCAACCGCGATGTCGGCCTGTTCACTGTTCAAATGCAAACCGAAAGCCAAATTCACTCGGTGGCGTCTCCATTTGAAGAAAAGGCAGGGTTCGCGAGCCGTGAGTTGTGAAATCGGAATGCCACCAGGCCGCACAAAGCTGAACAGACGAACCAGCCATCGCGACCAGTTGTTATCGGCATGTGGAAAAGAATGAAAGCGCAAAGACTGCATCATAGAGCCGGCCAAAAACTGCCTCCTCCGGTATCGATCGCGACTAAATGGCTTTAACCTTGAATTCGTTCGCCAGGAAAGAAATCGCTTGTGGATAATCGGAACTGACGAGATCGATGTCTTCATCCTTTACAAGGTGCCGCGTCACGCATCCATACCTTGAGGCGAACTCGAGGAGTGAAAAAGGCCCCCGGCCTAGATGCCGTGTTAAAATTCCTTTGAGTTTTTGCATTGCTTGCCCATTTCTGAGATATTAACTGGCCTTTGAGACGTCAGACACAAATCCATTATGGCTGATCAGGAAAATGAAAGGATGGAACAACGGAAACTCTACGGATTATTTGTTCTCTAAGTAATTGTCGTTCCAACAGTTTAGGCCGACTTCTGGATCACTGACTCATCCGATCTATGAGCAGTGGATAACGGTACAAGCCGCCGAGGCGGGTACCACGCGCGATAGCGAGCGACGCTGCAGCCACCGTTTCGCCATCGGGTTGATCCACACCTCGAAGCAGAAATGGACGGCCAACCCGCAAGCAGCGGCGGACGCAGCAAGCGAGGACTATTTTAGGTACATCTGAAGGCATCATATCGATGCGGCAGGCCAACGGATCGCAGCGCCACCATTAGACCGAAACACTTGCGTTAAGGAACGAGGCCTGCTGCAGTCGACACCATGGAAGCTGACGGCGCCGCTGCGTGTTCCAGGTCGCATTGCCGCGATCAGTTTGAAAAGCGCCTGCGCCCGACCGGAGCCTCGCCTGGCGCCCGCATTTCAATGCAACGTCGGATCACCGGCCAGCAGGGCGCGCGGCCCGGTCGTTTCGAAACTGACCTGGTCGCGGCCGTTGGACTTGGCCTTGTAGAGGTGCCGGTCGGCCGTCAGGAACATGTCGGCATAGGTGGTGGGTCCGCTGAAGGCGACGCCACCGATGCTCACCGAGAGCGGACAGGGCCGTCCATCCGGGGCAAACTCGACCTCGCGGATGCGCCGCCGGATCCCCTCGGCAACCAGCCAGGACTGCGACGGGTCGGCGCCAGGCAGGAAGATGGCGAACTCCTCGCCGCCGATGCGCCCGACGATGTCGGCGCCGCGCAGCTGGGCCTTGATCGTCTGCGCAATCAGCTTGAGCGCCTGATCGCCGCAATCGTGGCCCAATCGATCGTTGATGGTCTTGAAATGATCGGCGTCGACGATCAGCAGGGCGCCGGCATCGACGACGGCCTGGCTGCGCGCCTGTTCGAGATAGGCCTCGACCAGCATCGAAAACGCGCCGCGGTTGAACACCGCGGTCAGGCTGTCGGTCGCCGCGACGATGCTCAGATTCTTCTGGGCGATCGCCAGCTGGCGCATCTTGTACATCAGGAAAGAGAAGAACGATCCACCCAGCACGAGCGGCAGCAACAGGTCGGTGAGCTGCGCCCAACGCAACGCTTCGGGCGACAGCGACGGAAAATTGTAGGAATCGACAAGGAAGGCCGCCGCGATACAGATCGCCGTGCCGACAACCGTGACTGCTATGACCCTGCCCAAGCTCGTGGGCGAAAGATCGACCCGCATGCCATTTCTCCCACTGTGTTCGCCATTTTGCAGCGGGAACACAAATGAAACCCTAAAATCTTACCTGCAATTCGAATGTGGTTAACCAGAACAATTCCAGGAAAGTGTGAGCAGCTTTCCCGGGAGAAGCGCGTGGGCGCTTTCCCTGAGAATTACCAAGACAAAGGGATAGCGCGTTTCACCGTTTCCGTTAAACGATAAAAAACTCCGGCAATCGAAAGGCGCGATCGGTTGCCTTGTGAGTGGCGACAAAAAGCCCGCCACTTGCGCGGCGGGCTTTCCGACTGGCCGGAGGCTTCTCGTCAGCGCATGTCCCTCGGGAAGTCTGGGCCATGCGGTAGGAGAGTGCCGTAAAGCCTCACGGCTGGCTCGACACTCCCGGCGAAACCTGTCTCAGCGACGCGAGATCATAAGGCATAGCTGCCGCAGATCGCTGTCGTAGGTGCCCTCGCTGGCGAGCACATCGACGCAGCGCTTCTTCATACGTGTCAGCTGGCTGTTCGACATGCTGGCGACGATACCGGGTGTCCCAGGGGTGCCTGGTGTTCCAGGAGTTCCTGGAGTGCCGGGGGTACCGGGCGTGCCCGGCGTTCCGCCAATGCCGACGCCGACACCGACGTTGATGCCGCTGCCGACGTTGACGCCGACACCGGCATTGATACCTCCGCTGCCGCCGACCGTGGCCCCAACACCGGCATTGATGCCACCGGCTCCGCCGACCGTCGCGCCAGCGCCAGCCTTAATGCCGCTGCTACCGCCGACTGAGGCGCCGAGGCCTGCTGTAACGCCGCTATTGCCGCCGACCGTTGCGCCAGCACCCGCCTTGATACCGCCGCTGCCGCCAACCGAGGCGCCGGCACCGGCCTTGACCCCGCCGCTGCCGCCGATCGAAGCGCCAACACCGGCATTGATGCCGCCAGCACCGCCGATAGATGCGCCGACACCGACGCCAATTCCGCCGCCTGCATTCGCGGGAGCGGCAAAAATGACGATAATTGCACCCGCCGCCAGTGTTCTAGCGATTTTTTGAGTGATATTAACCATGACACTCTCCTTGTTGCCGTTCTGCTTTGTGCATTGCAACATGCCAGCAAACCAAAGCAGACATATGCTTATGCACTCACAGCTACGCACGAGTCTTCCTTATAGTTTCTTTATTTTTTCCAAGAATAAGGATTGTAGTTCTCAAGGCGTGCACTGGTCTGCTAAAAAAAAATATGTTTTTGCTTCAATATTTAAACTTTGTTTAATTCTCTCGACAGAAATTCCACCGGAGTTGGAGCGGGTTGTGGCTGCGGCGGCCTGGAGCCGAAGGCCCACAAAAGGCGGGCCACTGACAGCCCAGCCATCTGGCCCAGTCACCGGGCAGCGTTGTGCCGACAGGGTCCTCAAACCCGGCTTGGATCCAGAGCTGGTGCCGGGCATCGACGGCCGCGCAAATGCACCGGTTAACGCTCCCGTGCGTTTAAACGGGAAGCGCGGTCAGGAGATCAGGCGTAGGCGCGGCCTTCGTCGGTGCGTTGGAAAAACGCCAGGTCGAGCTGCACCGAAGGCCGGCCGAGAATGGTCAGGATGGTATGCGCCTGGCCGCGGTGATGGGTCTGGTGGTTGAAGACGTGTCCCAGCGCCGGCGCCAGCCGCTGCGAGACGGTGCGCATGTCGGAAACGGTCATGTAGGAGAAGCGGCCGGACAAAGCCTTTTCGGTCAAACCGCCGACCCAGTCGACGATCCGCCTGTCCTCGGCCTCACGCGCCAGCTTTAGACCAGGCAATGCGCGGTGCAGGATGGCGTCGAGCTTCGTCGGCGCGTCACCCTCGCCGGTGAAGCGTTTCATCCAGATGCGGTCGGTGGCCAGCAGATGGTTGAGCGTGCCCATCATCGAGCCGAAAAATGCGCCGACATCGCGGTTGAACTCTTCTTCGTCAAGTGCGGCGACGGCATCGTAGATGCGGCCATTGGCCCATTGATTGTAGGCCGCGAACATCATGAAATGCTGTTTCATCTTTTTCCCGCCGACGAGTTCCGCTTCAGCCGCAGGCGCCTAATTAGACCGCGAGGACGCAGCCGCCAATGACCATTCTGTTCTATGAACTCGTCGGACACGACGCGACCCGTCCGCTCAACCGGCATTGCTGGAAGGAGGCGGCGGCAGCAGCTTAGGGAATAGGCAGTAGGCAATAGGGTCTGAGCGCTGTACTGCCTACTGCCTACTGCCTGCTGCCTACTGCCTACTGCCTATTCCCCACACAAGTCTCCTGATCGCCATGCCACCACCCCCCGATTTCACCGATGATTTTCGCGCCGGGCTGGTCACGCTGCTGCGCTGGCGCCGGGATGTGCGGCGCTTCGAGCGGACGGCTTTGCCCGAGGATACGCTGGAGCGGCTGCTGGAGCTTGCCAGCGTCGCGCCGTCCGTCGGTCTCAGCCAGCCGTGGCGCTTCGTGGTGGTCGAGAGCGCCGAGCGGCGGGGCGCGGTGAGAGACTGTTTCGAGCGCTGCAATGCCGAGGCGCTGGCATGCTTTTCGGGCGAGCGCGCCGCTCTCTATGCCCGGCTGAAGCTCGCCGGTCTCAATGAAGCGCCCTGCCAGTTCGCGGTTTTCGCCGACCGCACGACGCAACAGGGCCACGGGCTCGGCCGCATGACCATGCCGGCGACCATCGACTATTCGGCCGTCATGGCGGTGCACACACTGTGGCTGGCGGCGCGGGCGGAAGGCATCGGCATGGGCTGGGTGTCGATCCTCGACGCCGCCGAGATGGCCGCAATCCTGGACACCCCGCCTGAGTGGACGCTGATCGGCTATTTCTGCCTCGGCTATCCCAGCGAGGAGCATGAGATGCCGACGCTGGAGCGCGAGGGCTGGGAGCGCCGGCGGCCGCCCGTTGTTATCAGGCGGTAGTGATACTGACAGTCACTTCGCGCCCTCTTTGCCGACCAGCTTGACGCAGATCGGGTCGCCCTTCGGCATCAGCGTGCATTGCCATTCGGGGCCGAAGCCGAAGTTCGTATCTGTGCGGAGTCCCGGAAAGAGCAGCATAACAAGGCCCACGGCAGCAAAAATGCCGATAATCAATAGGCTCCCTTTTATGTCGCCCGGCCTGAGGTGGTGGTAGGGCCAGCGCGTCCCGTCAAACATGGTCCGATGTCTTTCCATTCCGCTGGTTTCCCTTCGAAACCGTGCGTGCCTGCGCAATCGCCATTTTCCCGCAAAGCCTTGCCTTTGACCACAGCGTTGCGAACGGCCATGCGGGCGGTCGCGGTCGAATAACGCTGCCGGGGCGCCTCCCCTTGGCAATGGGCCGGGCGGCTTGTATAGAGCCCGCCACTCCACATTCCGATCTCAAGACTTTCCATCTCAAGACAAGGACGACCCCATGGCGCTCGAACGCACCTTTTCCATGATCAAGCCGGACGCGACCCGGCGCAATCTTACCGGCGCCATCACCAAGATGCTGGAAGAGGCCGGCCTGCGCGTCGTCGCCTCACGTCGCGTGTGGATGAGCCGCCGCGAGGCCGAAGGCTTTTACGCCGTCCACAAGGATCGTCCGTTCTTCGGCGAACTGGTGGAATTCATGTCATCGGCGCCGACCATCGTGCAAGTTCTGGAAGGCGAAAACGCCATTGCCAGGAACCGCGAAGTGATGGGCGCGACCAACCCCGCCAACGCCGCCGAAGGAACCATCCGCAAGGTCCACGCGCTGTCGATCGGCGAGAATTCCGTGCACGGCTCCGACGCGCCGGAAACCGCCGCGCAGGAGATCAAGTACTGGTTCTCCGACACCGAGATCGTCGGCTGAGCCGACCATCAGCTTTGAATAAAAAGGCCGGCTCATTGCCGGCCTTTTTCGTTGCTGCCCGTGATCAACTCGCTGCGTTGAATCGCAAAATGTCGCGGCCGTCTTTGTCGGCGATGATCAGCTTGCCGCCATCGACACGGTATGACGCCGCCTTGGCGAGCGCCTCGAACATGGCCTTTTCCTCGGCCATGATCTCCGGCGCGCAGGCCTTGTAGGTCGAGCCGATGTCGCTGATGACGATGGTCTCGCCATCGACTTTGGCGGTGGCGAAATAGGCGTTGCACGGGCCGCTGCCGCCCGCCTTGCCGGCTTCGCTGACCCGGAACGTCGCCTGCGGCTCCGAAATCACGCCGATACCGTCGATATATTCGACTAGCCAGCTCTGGCCGAACAGCGAGGCCGAGGTCGGCTTGTCGCTCGGCGCCACCATTTTCAGCACAATGGCGTGCGGCGCCTCGCTGAGCGGATCGACCTGATAGCGCGAGTCCGTGACGAACAGCAGCTTGTCGTCGGCGGTGATGCGCGCCTGCAGCGCATAGGTCATGTTGGGCCGGATCACCGTTGGATCGAAGCTGATCTCGAACTTGATCGGCACCTGGCCGGCCGGCGCTACCTTGCGCTCGCCGACAATGGCGGCCGGCGCATCGGCCAGCGATACATCGGCAAGTTGAACCGACAGCACGGCGTTGGGCGGCAGCGCGATGCGCTCGCGATACATCACCTCGCCCTTCAGGGTTTTCTCGGCGGCGACGGAAGGCTCGGGAACGGCCAGAACGCCGATAACCAGCGGCACAAAACCGAAGACGAAGAATTCGGCGATCCTGTCCAGCATGCCCTTGCTCCCTTTTTGCCGATGCGATTTGGCCAAGGGAATGCGGTCAATACATGGCTGCGCCGAGATTTATTCGGGCCGCGCCTTCCAGCGCGCCGCAGCCTGGTCGTCGGCGTCCTTGGCCTCGACCCAGCCGCCATCGGTGCCGTCCACGCGGTGCTCCTTCTTCCAGAAGGGTGCACGCGATTTCAGGAAATCCATCAGGAAATTGGCCGCTTCGAACGCCGCCTGCCGGTGCGAGGACGCCGCCACCACCAGCACGATGTTTTCGCCCGATGCGATCTTGCCGTGGCGATGGATGACGGTCAGGCCTTGCAACGGCCAGCGCTGAAGCGCCTCGCCGGCGATCCGGCTGATTTCGGCCTCGGCCATGCCTGGATAGTGCTCGAGTTCCAGCGCCGACAGCTGGCCCTGCTCGTCGCGGCAAAGTCCTGAGAAGGACACCACGGCGCCGATGTCGGCGCGACCCCCGGTCAGTTTCGCGATCTCGGCGGCAACGTCGAAATCGTCGCGCTGGATGCGCACCGTCGGCGCGCCGGACATGGTGTCAGCCCCCGGTCATCGGCGGAAACAGCGCGATCTCGCGCGCGCCGGCTATCTTCTCGCGATGCTCGACATGTTCCTGGTTGATGGCGACGCGGATCACATCAGGATATTGCAGCGCGTGCTCATATTCCTCGCCACGCGATTTCAGCCAGCGCAGGAGGTCGGCCACCGTCTCGATACCGGCGGGCAGTTCGACATCCTCTTCCGGCTTGCCGATCCGTTCGCGCACCCAGGCGAAATAAATGAGCCGGGTGATCATCTCACTCGTCCATGATGTGCTTGAGGCCGGCGCGGAAATAGTCGTAGCCGGTGTAGAGCGTGACGAGGGCTGCGATCCACAGCAGCACCAGTCCGGTCTGCGTGGTCAGCGGGAAGATCTTGTCGCCGGCAGGCCCGGCCAGCAGGAAGGCGATGGCGACCATCTGGATGGCGGTCTTCCATTTGGCGAGCTGCGTCACCGGCACCGAGACTTTCAATGCCGCCAAATATTCGCGCAGCCCCGAAACCAGGATTTCGCGGCACAGGATGATGATTGCCGCCCACAACGACCAGCCTGCGATGCCGGCATGGCGGTCGGTGTCGGCGGCGAGCAGCAGCAGGCAGGTGGCGACCAGCAGTTTATCGGCGATCGGATCCAGCATCTTGCCGATGTTGGACGTCTGCTGCCAGGCGCGCGCCAGATAGCCGTCGAGATAGTCGGTGATCGAAGCCAGCAGGAAGATGATCAACGCCGACCAGCGGGCGAAGTCGCTCGATTTCAGATGCCCCTCGAGAAAAAAGCACAGCACCACCAGCGGCACCGCGACGATGCGGGCATAGGTAAGCATGTTAGGCAGGTTGAACGCGCGCTTGGCCATATCTCAGGGACTCTTTCTGCCTGCGTACTCAAATCAGAACCGGATGTAGGGGGTCAACAGGCGAGATTCGATTGGCCAGACGAAAATAGCGCGCGATTGCCGGGATTCGAGTGGCCTGCGAGAAAAGAACGGCTGCTGCCATTTGATCGGGACAGCGGCGTCACCGGCGCTCAGCTCTCATGGAAATGATTGTAGACGAGCTTGGCGACCTGCTCTGAAATACCGTCGACCTTGACCAGATCCTCGACTGCCGCGCGGCTGACCGCCTTCGCAGTGCCGAAGGCCAGCAGCAGCGCGCGCTTGCGGCCGGGACCGATGCCGGCGATCTCGTCGAGCGGGCTCTTGACCAATTCCTTCTTGCGCCGCGCGCGGTGCGAACCGATGGCGAAGCGATGCACCTCGTCGCGCAGCCGCTGGACGAAATAGAGCACGGGATCGCGGACGGGCAGCGAAAACGAGTCCCTGCCTCTGACGAAGAAACGCTCGCGGCCGGCATCGCGGTCCTGGCCCTTGGCGATGCCGATGGCCGCCACGCGATCCTCGATGCCGAGGTCGGCGAGGATCTTGCGCACCGCGCTCATCTGGCCCTGGCCGCCATCGATCAGGATGACGTCGGGCCAGGCCGGGAAGCTGCCGGAGATGTCTTCTTCGATGTCGTCGCCTGCTCCACCGGCTGCCGCGTCGTCGGGAACGACATCGCCATGTTCCTTCAGCAGCCGCGAAAAGCGCCGTTCCATCACCTCGCGCATCATGCCGAAATCGTCACCGGGCGTGATCTCGGTCGAGCGGATGTTGAATTTGCGGTACTGGTTCTTCACAAACCCTTCCGGCCCGGCGACGACCATGGCGCCAACGGCGTTGGTGCCCATAATATGCGAATTGTCATAGACCTCGATGCGCACCGGCGGCTTCGGCAGGCCGAAGGTCTCGGCAAAGCCGGCGAGCAGCCGGCCTTGCGTGGAGGTTTCGGCCAGGCGGCGGCCGAGCGCCTCGCGGGCATTCTGCAGCGCGTTGTCGGTCAAATCCTTCTTCTCGCCGCGCTGCGGCACCGAGATCGACACTTTACGGCCGGCGCGGGTGGACAGCGCTTCGGCCAACAGTTCCTGATCCTGGACGCCTCGCGACAGAAGGATGTTCCGTGGCGTCGGCTTGTCGTCATAGAACTGCGCCAGGAACGAGCCCAGCACTTCCGCCCCCTCCAGTGCCGGATCGGCCTTGGGGAAATAGGCGCGGTTGCCCCAGTTCTGGCCGGTGCGGAAGAAAAACACCTGGATACAGACCTGGCCGCCCTCCTGATGGATGGCAAAGACATCGGCCTCGTCGACCGTGGCCGGGTTGATGCCCTGATGGCTCTGCACATGGGACAGTGCAGCCAACCGGTCGCGATAAATGGCGGCGCGTTCGAAATCGAGCTCCTGCGAGGCCTGCTGCATGGCGGCAGAGATTTCGGTCTTCACCTTCTGGCTGCGGCCCGACAGAAAATCCTTCGCCTCGCTGACCAGCTCGGCATAGTCGCTATGCGAGATCTCCCCGGTACATGGACCGGCACAGCGCTTGATCTGGTAGAGCAGGCACGGCCGGGTGCGGTTTTCGTAAAAGGAGTTGGTGCAGCTCCTGAGCAGGAAGGCGCGCTGCAGCGAATTGATGGTGCGCCCGACCGCGCCGGCCGACGCAAAAGGTCCGAAATAGTCGCCCTTGCGCGATCGCGCACCGCGATGCTTGTAGATGCCGGGCGAGACGTGATCGCCGGTCAACAGGATGTAAGGGAACGACTTGTCGTCCCGCATCAGCACATTGAAACGCGGCCGCAAGCGCTTGATGAGATTGGCCTCGAGCAGCAGCGCTTCGATTTCGGTGCGGGTGACGACGAACTCCATCGTCGATGTCTCGCGCACCATGCGGCCGATGCGGGCGGTGTGGAACCGGCCTTGGGCGTAGTTGGTCACCCGCTTCTTCAGGCTGCGCGCCTTGCCGACATAAAGCACGTCGCCGGCAGCGTTCATCATGCGGTAGACGCCGGGCGCATTGGGCAGCCGCTTGACCAATGTCTGGATGACCTCGGCGCCGACCATGCCGTCGGCGTCGCCGGCATGCGGCGCCCAGTCTATCGCTGTGAAGGCGACATCGGGCCCGGTGGCCTCGGGCTCGACGATCTCCTCGACCGCTTCATCCTCAAGGTTGATCTCGGGCGGCATATCGTCGGCGGCGCCGGCGCGCGTCTTGTGTTTCTGGTCTGCGGGACTCATTCCACCATGCCTGTCACATCCGGCGTCTGCCATGCAAGATGCTGGCCGCCGTCGAGCGCGATCATCTGGCCGGTCACCGAGCGCGCATCCCAGAGATAGCGGATGGTGGCGCCGAATTCGGCCAATTGCGGGCCGCGCTTCAGAATCAGGCCGTCGACCTGCTTCTGGAAATCATCATCGTCCTGGCGCGCATTCTTCAGCGTCGGACCGGGACCGATGGCGTTGACGCGGATGCGCGGACCGAGCGCCTGTGCCAGCATTTCGGTCTGCGTCCACAAGGCCGACTTCGACAGCGCATAGGAGAAATAGCGCGGCGTCGGCCGCCAGACGCGCTGGTCGATGATGTTGACGATCAGCCCCTCCTGCCCTGGCGGCAAGGCGCGGGCGAAGTTTTGCGCCAACAGCGCCGGCGTCTTCACATGGATGGCGAAGTGAAGGTCCCATGCCGCCCAGTCGAAGTCCTCGACGCTATCGTCGACGAACAGCGACGCATTGTTGACAAGAAGCGTGACCGGGCCGAGCGCTGCCGCGGCGCGGCCGACGAGATCGCCAACCGCATCCATGTCGGTCAGATCGGCGGCTACCACGCCGGCGCGGCCGCCTCCGTCCCTGATGTTCGCAGCCAGCGCGTCGGCCTCGGCGGTCGAGCGGTTGGCGTGGATGGCGACGGCAAAACCGTGCGCGGCCAGATCCTCGACGATCGCCTTGCCGATCCGCTTCCCCCCGCCCGTCACCAGCGCCGTTCCGGCGGCTTCGATCATCTGTCAATCCTCAATCTGCGCCTCAATTCGGCTGGCGGCACATTGTGACGCGTCCAGGGGTTAAATGCCGTTTCCACCTGGGGCAGGAATGTGGCGAAACGGCTTTTTCGCCGCCGGCACCGCCCCGGATTCGGGTCGGCAGGACCGCAATATAGGACGCTGAACCCGTTGCACCAAGCCGAGTGCAGTGCAGCATCGCCTGCGTACTGACATTTCGCTGTTGCGAAGATGCAACGTCAAGCTTCGGCCTCATTCGTGCCGGGGAATGACCCATTTTCAGGTTCGCTGCCGCCGCATTTTGACACGACATTCGGAACCGTTGAGTGCCAGATCCGTTTCACCCCCCGGACGGGTTGATGGCGCTCAGGACAAACAGGCCTACGTGTCTTGTGGCTTAAGGAGTAAACAACAATGCAAACCAATCTCAAATTCGCGCCGCTCGCGGTTGCGCTCGGGCTCTTCGCCCTCAGCGGTACCGCTTTTGCTGCCGATGTCGTCTCGGAAGAGCCCCCGGCGCCGGCCCCGATCGCCGAGCTCCCCGTCGCTTCCTGGGCCGGCCCGTATGCCGGTCTCAGCGCCGGCTACGGCTTCAGCGGTCATGCCAAAGTCCAGGACGGCGGCCCCGACATCAAGACCAAGGGCTTTGTCGGCGGCGTTTTCGGCGGCTACCAGTGGCAGCAGGAAAACTTCGTGTACGGTGCTGAAGCCGATCTCGGCTACAATGGCGTCAAGGGTGACAGCGGCGGCGTCAATTCCAAGGGCGGCTTCGAAGGCTCGCTGCGCGCCCGTCTGGGTTACGCCGTGACCCCGGAAATCCTGCTCTACGGCACCGGCGGCGGCGCCCTGAAGAACCAGAAGGTCTCGGTCCCCGGCGACAGCGACAGCAACACCATGCTCGGCTGGACGGCCGGCGTCGGCACCGACATCAAGATCACCGACAATGTGTTCGGCCGTGTCGAGTACCGCTACACCGACTTCGGTTCCAAGAGCTTCGACAGTGTCGGCACCAAGGTCAAAGAGAGCGACAACCGCGTCACCTTCGGCGTCGGTATGAAGTTCTAACTGTCGTTCAAGCCACGACACAAGAAAGCCGGGCCTCGCGCCCGGCTTTTTTTGTTTCGCCCGTCAGGCCGGCACAGCCACCTTCAGCCCCGGAAACTTCTCATCGAAACGCGCTGCCCAGCGGGTCAGGCGGCCGCGGCCCTTTTCCCATTTGCCGGCGAAGCGCAGAGAGAGATAGCCGAGGCAGGCACGCAACGCCAGCTGGCCAAGCGTGATCTTCTTCGGCAGCTTCGGCGGATTGGCGTTGAGGAAATCGAGTGCGGCGGTGATCTTGGTCCACTGGCGATCGAGCCAGGGTTGATAGACCATCTCCTCCGGACGCGTGCGCCGCTCATAGACCATCGACAGCGCGCAGTCGCATATGCCGTCGGCCAGCGCCTCCAGCACTTCGGCCTTGAGGCGCTTGTCGGCATTGCGCGGCAACAACAGGCTCTTGGAAGCGCGGTTGAGATGCTGAGTGATCGCGCGGCTGTCGTGGATCGAGCGGCCGTCGTCGAGCACCAGCACCGGAATCTTGCCGAGGGGATTGGCTGACATCAGTTCAGCAGGCTTGTCCTCGGTCTTGACCGGCACCAGCTCGACGGCAATGCCGGCATGGAGTGCTGCCATGCGCACCTTGGAACTGTAGGGGGATGAGGACGCGTAGAGCAGCTTCGGCATGATCGGTTCCCTGTTTTCGGACGGCCAGTGCATGTCGCTCAACAATGCGGCTCCGGTCTTGAGAACGACGCGCGTAAAACAAAGGTCTAGAGCGCGTCGCCTGAACCCCATCGAATGCGACCGCCTTAGTGTTGGCCGATCTTCCCTGAGGGAGCAACTGCCAGAAGGGCAAAACCAGGCGGCCAATCCGCCGACAATGAAATCGCCAATGCATGTCTCACAGAAGTGGCCTCAATTTCGAGAGAACGACATGGATCAAAACAAGGCCTAAATCACCACAAAAAAGCTCCCGGGAATCTGCCAGTCGGCAAAGTTCCCGGGAGCTTTGAGATGGAACGTCGTTACTTCTTCTTGGCGGCTGGCTTTTTGGCCGGTGCAGCCTTCTTCACAGCTGCCGTCGACTTGGCGGCGGCGGCCTTCATCGGAGCCTTGGCGGCGGGTTTTGCCGCTGCCTTGGCTGCCGGCTTCTTGGCGGCGGGCTTGGCTGCTGCCTTCGCAGCAGGCTTCGCCACAGCCTTGGCGGCCGGCTTCTTGGCGGCGGGTTTCGCTGCTGCCTTGGCGGCGGGTTTTGCTACTGCCTTAGCTGCCGGCTTTGCCGCTGCCTTGGCGGCCGGCTTTGCCGCTGCCTTCGGTGCTGCCTTCTTTACTGCTGCAGGTTTCGCGGCAGCTTTCGGTGCCGCTTTCTTTGCCGGCGCTTTCGCCGCCGGCGCCTTCGTCGTGGTCTTTGCCATGCGATGCCCCTTGCGTTTGTGCCGATGGCCGTGAGTGACCCGGCGAGCTAATGCATATCTGACTCGTGCGTATCTAGCCAGCGAAGCATTACATAGAATTTCGCAGATTAAGTTTCGGTTACGCTGAGAGCATGATCGCAATGATCGGCACAGAAATCGGCAAGAAATCTTCCCGCTTCGCAGCGAACTGTTGCGAGAGAAATCTCTGATATCGCGACTCACACGTTCTTCTCGTCAAGCTCACATTCTCTTGCAACGCCGTCGATCTCACGCGGTCATCGGCGGCCTATTGGATGGCAACAATCATCGCACCGCAGAGGCTGATCTTGCTTCATCCCCACGGTTGCAGGAACAGCACTAAACTAAACGCGAGCTTTTTACTCGTATATCGAAAGTGGTTGGATGGAAGCCAGGAAAGACAGTACTTGAAGGGACAGCCTGTTGTGTTGGACGTTTCCCAGACGAGAAGGGAGGTCGCCAGCTTCGGCGCAAGAGATGCCCAACGGAAATGGGAAACGAAAGATCGGGGAATCCTCCTCCCGGGAAGCCGCGGTCCCTTGGAAGCCAACGGGTGCGGGCCCCTAAGCGCCAACCCGTTCGCGCACCTGCAGCCGGCGCGAAGGCTCGGCGTGGTGGAGGTGGACGGCAAACGTATCCCACGGCGGCGCAATGCCGATCTGCATCAGGATCCGCCCGATCTCGCCGCGGTGATAGCCGCCATGCGTGACGACATGTGTCAGCATTTCCTGGCGTGACATCATCGCCCTGTCGCCGTCGGTGAAGGTGAAAGGCACAGGCTCTGACATGAGCTTTGGCGAGACGGCTTCGATATAGTCGAGATACCAACGATCCACCGCAGCGACATCAGCGCTCAATTCATCGAGTGCCGGTGTGTCCTCGGTGTTGTCGGACGCATAGCCATGACGCGTGCCGGAAAGATGCGCGGCGAATATCTTCGATACGACAAGGTTGTGGTTGATGAGACGGGTCGCCGTGTGGCGCTGATCGACATGCTCCTGCTGGTCGAGGCCCGCAAGCTTCTGCAGCAATTCACCATTCGCCCAGGCTTGATAAACGAAGAGGCTGCGGAGCAAATCCAGCGCGTCCATGGTCTGTATCCTTTGCAAAAAATGTGAGTATATTATCTATATTCTTGGCTGCTGGAGCAGACATGTCTACTCGCATTGCAAAGCCGCGCTCACGCATGCGCAAGCAGCCGCGCCAGGCGCGTTCGAGAGCGACGGTCGAGGCGATCATCGAAGCCGGTGCTCATGTTCTAAGCGCGCTCGGCTGGGCCGGCTTCACCACCAACAAGGTGGCCGATGCGGCCGGCGTCAGCATCGGCTCGCTCTATCAATATTTTCCCGACAAGCTGTCGCTGGTCGAAGCAATTCGCCGGCGACATTTCGATCAGGTGCTGTCGGTGATCGCCGAATCAACAGAAGGCGACAAGCCGCTCAAACGATTCGCGCAGGAGCTGGTGCGCGGCATGATCGATGCGCACAGCATCCATCCGACGCTGCATCAGGTGCTGCTCGACGAGGCGCCGGGCGATCGCGGCTCACGCGCCGCCCATGCCTCGTTCCAGTCGCGCTATCTTGATCACTACACGGCGGCGGTGGCGCAATATCGCAGGCGCAGAAAGGACAATGAGACCGTGGCCCGGGTGCTGTCCTCAGCGGTCGAGGGCGTCATCCACAATGCCGCGCGGCGAGACATGCTCGACTTGCCGGAACTGCAGAAGCAGTTGGTCGAGCTGATCTGCGCTTACGTATCTGGTGGGAAGGCGATGTGAGGCAGCGGCAGCAGTTCGGAGATTGGCGAAACCGGAGCGACATCAGATCTCCCCTTGCGGGAGATAGCAGGTTCAACGGCGGTTCTTATCCGACCTTAGCGCAGGACGCGGCAGCGGCCGTTGTAGACCATCCAGCGGTCGAAGCCCGAGACGCAGAATTCGACATTGTCGCCGATCGAGGCAAAACCCTGGCCTTCCTCGATCAAGTACCAGATGGTGCGGGCGCGGCCATCGGAAAGGCTGACGGTGGCGCCGCAATAGCGGCGGCCGATCGGCCATTCTTCGCTGGCCGGGAGATAGCGATGCTGGTGGATGCGTTGGAAATCGGTGATCGAAACATCCGGCAGATGCGGCACGTGATGCACCTGGTAGGAGAAGCGGCTGGAGATCTTGCTTAGCACCCAGGCCTCGCCGCAAACGCCGCTGTCCTCGTCGGAATAGACGGAAAGATCGGCGGCCTGCGCTGGCTGGCCGAGGGGTGCGGCCAGCGGCGTGCAAAGCGAAATCAGGGCAGCAAGAGCGGATTTGGCAAAGCGAGTCATGGCAGCCTCTCAAAGGTCGACTGCGCCCACTTTGCGGATTCGGCGGCGCGCGGTCAAGCGGTCGCGCTGCCGATGGTTTCCCGCTCCGCAACCGGTTTTTCCGGTGCGAAGCTGCGAAACCACGTCCTGACGTTTGAAAAAGCTCGCCTTGCCCATTAGGAAAAGCGGCCTGCCCATGGCCGGCGGGCCGCCGAAACCCGGTTCAGCCTTGCTTGGCGTCGCCCTGCGGTATGGCGGCCGGGTCCATCCACATCGCTTCCCAGACGTGGCCGTCAGGATCGGCCAGGCTGCGATTGTACATGAAGCCATAATCCTGCTGGGCGTTGATGTCGGCGGCGCCGCCATTTTTAGCCGCCGCCTCATTCATCGCATCGACCGCCGCGCGGCTGTCGCAGGACACGGCAAGCATGACCTCGCTCGAGGTGGCCGGTGGGATGGGGCGATCGGTGAACTGACGCCATTTGGCATGGGTGAGCAGCATGACGTTGATCGTTTCGCTCAGCACCATGCAGGCTGCGGTGTCGTCGGTGAAGTGCGGGTTGTTGTCGAAACCGAGAGCTTTGTAGAAGGCCATCGACGCAGCGAGGTCGGCGACGGGCAAGTTGACGAAGATCATACGGGGCATAGCGTCTCCTTGACAGTACACAGTTGAAACCGGACCGGCGTTGCGCCGGACCATCCTCCGATGCCTTCTCTCAACGCACCGGTTTTGCTTTGCCGCGCACCCTCTCGGTCTGCGCCTTCTGCATCGCTTCGACCTCTTGATAAGCCGAGCAAAAACTGCATCTCGGCCGCCGAATATTTCTCCAGCAATGCGTCGCCCGCCTCGAGGATCGGATGGTAGCAGCGCCGGACGAGTTCCTCGGTGCCCGCCGCGACCATGACCTTGCGCCTGTCATCGGGATCCGGCTGGCGGCTGACGAAGCCGCGCTTTTCCAGCCGGTCAATCAACGTCGTAACCGCCGCCGGCGTGAGATTTGTCTCCCTCGCTACGACGTTTGCCGGCCGCGGGCCGTGACTGATCGCGCCGAGACAGCGGCGCTCGGCAGCGCTCAGCACATAGATTTCGGCAACGGTCCCATCGAACGTTTCAACGGCATCCTGCCAGCGCGACATCGCGAAGCCTATCGCGTTGACCCGTTCCTTTTTTGTCGATCTTGGCTTCGATTCGAAATCTAATAATTAGACATCTATCTATCTGATTCTGGGATTAGCGTCAACGCCAAGCCGATTAGATGTGCATCTCCATGGTTTCGGTTCGTTGAACACAGCTGAGCATTCGCGGATGGCGCCACCGTCAAAACTTCTAGCGACTTTGTGTCTTTGCCGCGGGCGTCGCCCGCTGCGAAGCGTCGCTACTCCCCGGCCAGCCATTCCAGCGACCAGTGCGCCGGCTTTTCGACCGCCAGCAATCTGTGCAGGACCGGCAGCACGATGCGCAGTTCGCGCTCCAGCGTGAAGGGCGGGTTGACCACCACCATGCCGCTGCCGTCGAGGCTTGGTTCACGCGATGCCGGCCGGATCTCGAACTCGATGTCGAGCAGTTTTGGAACGCCGGATTGCTTGAGCGCCTTGCGGAAGGCGATGATCGCTTTGCGGTCCTTGATCGGATACCACAGCGCGTAGATGCCACCCGGCCAGCGCCTGTGCGCTTTCTGCATTCCGTCGACCAGGCGGTCGAATTCGCCGGCTTCTTCGAACGGCGGATCGATCAGCACCAGGCCGCGCTTTTCCTTTGGCGGCAGATGCGCGCCAAGCGCCAGCCAGCCGTCGAGTTCGATCACCCTTGTCTGGAAATCGCCGGCAAACAGCGTCTTCAGCCTGGCAGCATCTGCGTCGTGCAATTCGATCGCCGACAACCGGTCCTGCTTTCGCATGAGGTACCTGGCGATCAATGGCGAGCCCGGATATTTCTTCACCCCGCCATCGGGATTGAGCGAACGCACCGCTTCAAGATAGGGGGCAAGCAGCGCAGCCGCCGATTTTTCGATCGGGGCGTGGATGAGGCGGCCGATGCCGCCTTGCCATTCGCCGGTCTTTTGCGCTTCCGCCGACGAAAGATCGTAGCGGCCAATGCCGGCATGAGTGTCGACGACACGGAACGCCTTGTCCTTTTGCTTCAGATAGTCGAGCAGAAGGCTGAGCACGACATGCTTGACGACGTCGGCGAAATTGCCGGCGTGATAGGCGTGACGGTAGTTCATGCTGCGCTCATGTCGAGGAGCCTCTGCCCCAACGCGGCGGTGGCGGCTTCGAGTTCGGGTTCTCCGGCCGGCGACCGCCGAAAGCCAGAGTAAGCAGGAAGCCGATCAGGCCGACGGCCATCAGCCCATAGCCAACCGGCCGTGCGCGTTGATCGATCTCACCGGCGCCGGAGCGCAGTATCAGATCCACTGCGCGTATCGGGATATCGTCGGCGTCGCCCGGGCCGGCGGTGAAGAGATAGGCGCCTGGACTGACGGTTTCGATCACGCCGGCCTCGTCGCGAAAGATCTTGTCGGGCAGTTGCGGGCTGACCTGGCGCGGATTGTCGGCGTGGTTGAATTGCAGCGTCGAGGCAAGCACCGTGCGCCCGGCTGTGGCGGCAGTCAGCGTCAGCACGGTGCGCTGCTGCGAGACAATGCGCTCGGCCTTTGCCGTCAGGTCGACCAGCACTCTGACCGGCGCGTCGCCAGCTTTCAGCGTCACCGTCACAGGCCTAAACCGTCCCTGGTCGTAGACGCGCCAGGTGCCGATCTCGTGGCCGGAGAAATTGCTCATGGCCCAGGGATAGACGAAGCCACTGGCGGCGCCGGCAAGCAGTATCAGGACAAACAGAAAGCGCATTGAGGAGATCCGGGTGTTCGACAGATTGCCAATAACGCCCCGAAGGCCAAAAAGCGATGGCTGACGCAGCGGAGCCACCTTTGTGGAGTGCGTTGGCGGCACGCAAGCCATGTGGCACTTATGGCGAATGAAGCCTTCCGCAGAAGCATCGACTCGTCTTTTCCAACCGATGCCGGTGGCTCATGCCCAATAGCACCGTGCTGATCACCGGTGCCCGCGCGCCGGTGGCGCTGCACCTGGCGCGGCTGCTGCATGGCGCCGGTCGCCGGGTGATCCTGGCCGACAGCCCGGCCCGGCCGATCGCCGCAGCGAGCACGGCCTGCGCCGCCTACCATCGCCTGCCGCCGCCGCGCTTTGCCGCCGACGCCTATGCCAAGGCGGTGGAAGCGCTTGTCCGCGCGGAAGGCATTGAACTCGTTATCCCGACCTGCGAGGAAGTCTTTTATCTCGGTCGTCTCTGGCAGCACCGCGCCATGCCGGCCCGCCTCTTCGCACCCGAGATGGCGATGCTCGCCCGCGTTCACGACAAGCATGCCTTCATCCGGCTGGCGCAGAGCCTTGGGCTCGACGTGCCGGAAACGATACTGCTGCAAAGCGAGGCCGATCTCGACGGCGTTCGTGGCCAATCGCGCGAATTGGTGTTCAAACCTGTGTGGTCACGTTTTGCCCGTGACGTACTGCTGCGGCCATCGCCGGACGAACTCGACGCCGTCCGCCCCTCGCCCGCCGCTCCTTGGGTGGCGCAGCGCTACGTCGCCGGTGAAGAGATCAGCGCCTATGCGGTGGCGATCGAGGGTGAACTCAAAGCGCTGGCGCTCTACCGTTCGCTCTATCGCGCCGGCAAGGGCGCCGGCATCTGTTTCGAGCCGGTCGAGGATATCGCGGCGCGGCGCTTCGTCGAAACCTTCGTCGCCGGCGCCGGCTGGACCGGCCAGATATCCTTCGACCTGATGCGCGAGAACAACGGCAGGGTGCTGCCACTGGAGTGCAATCCGCGCGCCGTGAGCGGCCTGCACTTCTTTCGCGATCCGCGGCGCTTCGCCGACGCGGTCCTGGAGGATGGCGCCGAGGTGAAGCCCGACGTGACGGCGCCGCAGACGGTGAGGCTTGCGATGTGGATCTACGGGATGCCGGCGGCACTGCGCTCCGGTGGTCTCGGCAGCTTTCGCCAGGCGATGCACGATGCCGATGAGCTGCTCGACTGGCCGGGCGACCCCGCGCCGAAGCGGGCGCAGTGGCGCACGCTGGCCGAGATCGCCGGCACAGCACTGCGCCAGCGCATCAGCCTTCAGGCCGCGTCGACGCGCGATATCGAGTGGAATGGGCCGGAGCAGGACTGAATAGAGCGCTTTCCTACAGCTCGATCTGGTACACCCTCGGCTCTGCCGCCGTCGGTGGCATCTTGCCGTCGATGATCGCCGCTATGTCGCGGCGCAGGAAATCCAGCGGGCCGATCGCCGGCTGAACCTGCGGCCATATACGGGCGTTGGCGCTGGCCGATTTCAGCACACGGCGATCCTGCTGCAGGGCAAAGGCAAAGAGCGGCCGGAAAGCAAGCGCCTTGAGTTCGCCGAACAGGCCCTGTCGCGGGCCGATCAGCCAGCCGACGCCTTCGACGGTCCGTTCGTCCGCCTGACGCAAATGGAAAGTGGTCGCCAGCGCCAAGCCGCCCTTGCCCCAATATTCGAGTTCGACGATGCCGGGATGGCGGTAGCGGCCGATGGTCCTGGCGCGCTCGCCTTCCAGCAGCCGGCTGACCAGCCCCTGTTGGCGGTCCTCGCCGGTGTAGCAGCTTTCGACCCAACCCTTGCCGCCGGTCACCTCGACGCGCACGAGATGGCGCTTTGCGGTCAGGCCGCGCAGCACACCCTTGTGGGTGAAGTGGGTGTGAGTGGCGTCGAGAATGTTCTCGGCGGCGTCGAGCACCGTCGATCGCGCCGAGCTTCGCACCCGCTTCACGACGACATCCTTGCCTTGCATGCAATGGAGATAGGGCTCGCCCTCAGGCGTGCCTGCCGAGACGAAGACGACGCCGTCGCGCTCGATCGTGCTGTAGCGGCGGATACGGTAATGCGGGACGTCGCCGACATGGCCGGGAATGGCGGTGCAGCGCCCTTCCCCATTGTAGCGCCAGCCATGATAGGGACATTCGATCTCGCCACCGACGACCTTGCCGGTCGAGAGTTCGACCAGGCGGTGAGCGCAGCGGTCGAAGAGGGCTGCAATCCCCTGCGCCGAGCGGAATAGCACCAGCGGCGTGCCATCGAACAGGATGCGCTTCGGCTTGCCTTTGATATCGACTGACCGCACTACCGCCTGCCAATAGTCTTTGTCTTTTTGCTGCTGGGCTTCGCTCAAAGTTCAAATCTCCTGAGCAGAGGGATGCCGATCTTCGCGAGCACAAATTCCATGATACGCACTGCAGCGCGCTGGCGGCGCCGAAGATGGCCGGCATAGACGGCGTTGTACTCCACCGTTGCCACGGCGCCGCGCAAGCGTTTGAAGGCGGCGGCACCGGCGCTCATGTTGAAGAACAGGCCGTGCGCCATCGCATGGTCCTGTGCGATCGCCATCATCATGCGGTAGAGCCCTTCGCTCACTGGAAGACTTGTGTCGTAGCCAACGATTGGCTGCGTCAAGGTCCTGCCGTTCTGAGACAAAGCGGCGACGGCGACCAGTTCACCGCCGGGACGACGCAGGCCTGCCAGTTGCAGGATGCCGCGACGGTGCGTCTCGCCGATATAGCGGGCGGTGTAGTGCGGGTTGAGTGGCGTGTATTTGTCGAGATAGAGCATCCGGTAGAGCGCTTCGGCGCGCGCATAGTCGGCCTCGGTGAAGTCGCCATTGCCGACCCACTCGAACGGCGTCGTGCGCAGCCGCTTGCGGTCGCGCTTCATGTCGTTGGTCATAGCCGAACCGCGGCCGGCGAAGATGTAGATTTGCCGCGCCGCCAGCATTCGAAAACCCTCTGCCTTCAGCGCTGCGATTGTCGAGGGATCGGCGATCTCGTTCAGGGAGCGGATGAGAACAGCGCGATCGGGAAAACGCGCCGTGAGATCGTCGCGGATCGCAGCGACCGCGTTGCGATCGAGCAGCGGCACCGGATTGGTCGAATAGAGCCAGTTGTTGACCTGAACCTGATGGTCGAGGCCGCTCATCCTGACCAGCGGCGCGCACAGGCCAATCAACATGCGGATTGCTCTTTGCAGCATGGGCGACGAGACGAAATTGCGGGTCTCGTCGATGGCGTAGTCGATATAGGCGCTGGACGGGCAGCAGATATAGCAGTTCGGCGCCTCGCTTCTGTCGTTCAGCGTCAGTGGAAAGAAGCGGCCAGCGATCTCGAAGGCCTCGACGGCGACCGTCAGATTTCGCACGAGGTCGCGCACCGGCACCTCGTTAAAAAGCTGAACGAAGGCTTCGACCTCACGCGGGTTGTTTTCTACCCGGTTCGTCTGATCGAGTGGCAACATAGCGAGCCGGTTCATGATGCCGCTCCCAGGTGGCATTCGACCCGACGCAGTTTGCGGCCGGTCTCCAACGGCAGGTCCCTGCGAACAAGGCTGACCGAAGCTGTCGCCTGGCGCGCCGCCAGCAAATTGCGCACGGCCTGATGGGCGGCGGTGGCGGCTTCGTCGGCAAGCCCGGGGGCCAGGCTAAGTTCGATTGCATCTTCAGCGGTCTGGACCAGGCGAAAATCGTCAATGCGCCGGTCGGCCTTGAGCAACACATTGCGTAGTATGTCGGGCGTGACGAGGAGCTGCCCGTGCGGCGAGGCGAGCCGGAAAGCGTCGTCCATGCGGCCGACGATCTCGTCCAGCGTGCGCAGCGGCGAGCCGCAGCGGCATGGCTTTTCGGACAGCCGCAGCAGATCGTTCATCCGGTAGCGCGCCATGATCTGGGTCCGGCGGCGAAAGGCGGTGATCAGCGGCATGACCAGGCCGTCGCCGGCCGGTTCGAACTCGAAGAACACCGAATCCTCGGCCAGATGCAGCCCGCCCTGGCGGCAGGTGACGGCGAACAGCCCTTCCGTCGCCATGTAGATCTGGTCGAGCTGACGACCAAAGAATGCCTCGATGACCGGCCGGTCAACCGGGTCGAGCGTTTCGGCGGCGCTGAAGACACGCTGCGGCTTGAGCCGAAAGCCCTCGGCCGCGAAGTGCCGCAGTATCTTCGGTGGCGCGATGATCACCGTCGGCGCGAAATCTTCGAGAGCGCCGCGCCAGCTCTCCGGACCGCGCGTCAGATCGAAGAAGCGCAGGTCGATACGCCGCGATTTGCGCGCGCTGTCGTAGAGCCCGGTGTTCTGCGGCAGGATCACCGCAACGCGCTGCCGGCGCCAGAGCAGATCGGGCACGGCTTTGGCCAGGATGGTGCCCAGCCAGCGGTATTTTTCCGCTTCGGAAATGATGAACAGGCCACGATTGCCCGACGTGCCGGTGCTGGCGCCGACTGTCAGTTCGCCAATGCGGCCATCGCCGGCCTGCGCCTTCCAGGCCTCGGCGGCCGAGCCGCCATGAATGTTGAAGCGCTCGAAATTGCCCATCACCGTCGCCTTGTCGATCACCTGGAGGTCGCCGAGGTGACGTGGCGCCTTGCCGTAGAACGGCGCGCGCGGCAGGTCGCGGTCGAGAAAGCGGCGCAAGGCTTGCGCCTGCCAGCGCTCGAAACTCTCGCGGCTTTTGCGCGAAACCCATTGCGTCAGCGCAAACGAGCGGATCGCTTCGGCCGGCCCGTTCATGCGCCCCGTCCGGCAAGATCATACGCCGTCAACGCCGGATCATGGCAAAGCACTACCTCGCCGCCGGACGCCATAAACCGGCGCAGCGTTGCGCTGGTCGGCTCAAGCGCCGTGGCGTCCTCGGCCAGCAGAGTAGCCGGCAGACCGGGCGTCCGGTTTTCCACCAATGCTCTGATCAGCCATTGCGCATCGACGGCGTAGAGCAGTGGCCGCTCCAGATTGGGGAACAAAAGGCCGAACTGGCCATCGGCATGGCCGGGCAGATCGACTGCGACGACGCTGCCGTCGCCGAACAGATCGGCGCCGCCTGGCACGCCGCCGCGAGGTTCGATCCGCCGCTTCGACGACAGCACGTCGAGCCGGCTCTCGAAATCGGGCGGGAACAGTTCCTTGAAAAGGCCGTGGCGCAGATTCTGCAGGGAAGTCTTGGCCTTCGCCCGCGCCCAGGCGGTGTCATTGGCGATAAGCCGAGCGTTGGGAAACAGCGACAGGCCCGACATGTGGTCGGCATGGAAATGCGTGACGATGACGGTGCGCACATCCTGCAAAGACAGGCCGAAGCGCGCCAGTACCGCGAGCGGCTGCTCGGCTTCGTTGAGCTGAGGCCGGAGGATCGCACTGTAAAGACGCAGCGCCGTGCTGCGCCCACTGCCTTGTGTCACATGCGGCGTGTAGCCGGTGTCGATCAGGACGGGGCCGGCTCGCGGATGCATGATCAGGCCGTAGCGGACACGTAGCCTGACCTTCGCCCAGCTGCCGCCGCGCAGGATCAGGCGCTCAGCTGCGCTGACAGAGGCGCTGTTGGCGAAGACGATCTTCACGCTGCCCTCCTGCTTTCCATCGCCTTGCCGAATGTGCGATCGAGCCCTTCCTCGAACGACACTTTCGGCGCCCAGCCGAGGATGCGGCCTGCCTTGGAAAGATCGAGGCTCTGCGCATAGGCGAACAGGCCAAGACCGTAGCGCGTCACCGGCGGTTCCGGGCGGCCGGGCAATATGTTCGCTACCGCCTCCGCTATCCCGGCCGTCAGCATGGCGGGCCAGAGCGGCATTCTGCGCCAGCGCGGCTGCACGAGGGCGCGGGCGCAGGCCGCCTCGGCAATGCGGCGGACCGGCACCACTTCGCCGCCGGAGATGTTGAATATCTGTCCCTCGGCAGCGCTCCCGGCGGACAGCGCGGCAAAGACCGCATCGACGACATCCTCTATATAAGTGAGATCGATGCGCGCCCTGCCGTCGCGAAACAGCGGCAGCGGGCGCTGCCGTGCCACCTGCAGCAGACGCGGCAGCAGCGTGCGATCGCCGGGACCGTAGAGGCCGCGCGGCCGCAGCACCACCGGGCCGGTTTCGGGCGCCGCCAGAACGATCTCCTCGCCCTGCCGCTTGGTGCGGGCATAGTGGTTGACTGGAGGCGGCAAGGCCGCATCTTCGCTGACATCGAGCTGATCGCGGTAGGCGAAACAGACCGTCGGGCTGGAGATATGGACGAAGCGGCGCACGCCTTGCCCGCGCGCGAAATCGCTGAGGTTGCGGGTAGCTGTGACATTTGCCGTCTGGAAACCCGCCAACCTGCCGAAGGGCGCGGAAAGTGCCGCGCAGTGGATGATCGCATCGACGCCGTCGAGAGCGCGCGCGGCAGCTGCATCGAATGGTTGAGACAAATCCAGCCGAACGACCCGATGACCAGCGGCTTCGAGCGCGGCGCAGCGTTTGGCGTCCCTGCCAAGACCCAGCGCCGGTGTGCCCACTGCCGCCAGCCGCGCCATAATATGCGCGCCGAGGAAGCCGCTGGCGCCGGTGACGAGGACGCGTCCCACGGTCATGCTTCCAGCGCCATGCCGCCGAACGACACGCCGGCCGAGGTGCCGAGGAACAGCACCTTGGCGCCCGGCCCAATGCGTTGTTCGCGGCGTGCGACATCGAGCGCAAACGGGATGGAAGCGGCGATCTGATTGCCGTAGCGCGCCGCGATGTCGACGAGCTTTTCCCTGGCGAAGCCGGTCTGGCGCGCCATGTGGGCGAGCGCCAAAGGGCTCGCCTGATGCGGCACGACGAGGTCGACATCGTCGTGCCGCCAGCCGGCGCGATCGAGCAACTCCGCTACAAAGCCGTTGAAATGGCGTGACGTGACGCGAAACAGTTCCTTACCCTCCATGTGGAACAGGCTGTGGCGGGCGAATTCCTCAGGCTCACGATGAAAGTCGAACCGGGTGCCGCCGGAGCCGATGCTGCAGGCCTCATAGGCGGAAGGGTAGGTGCGCATCAGGTTGGCCGCGACTCGACCCTCGGCAGGGGCTGCCTGTTGCAGCACGGCGGCCGCCGCGCCATCGCCGAAGAGGGCCGCAATTTCCGGCTGGTCCTGCCACGGCAGCGCGCGCGAGGCGATTTCAGACGAGAACACCAGCGCCGTCCGGCATTGCCCGGCCTCGATCAGGCGCGACGCGGTCTCGAAGGCTGTGAGGAAGCCCAGGCAGGTGCTGTTGACGTCGAAAGCGGCCGCCGACCCATCGGCAAGGCCGAGGCGCTGCATGACCAGCGGCGCCGTCGACGGCAACGGCTGGTAAGGCACGCCGCAACCGCCGATGACCAGATCGACACTGCCTGCCTCAAGTTCGGCATCGGCAAGCGCCAGACGGGCTGCGGCACAAGCAAGGTCGACCTGCGATTCGGCGTCGCAGACATAGCGTTCGATGACGCCGGTCGCGGCCTCGAAATGTCCATCGCCAAACCCCAGCCGCGCATCGAGGGCGCGCGACGTCACGCATCGAGCCGGCACGGCCCGCCCGGTTCCGATGATCCTGATCCGCATTCTCAGCCCGCCCAATGAGCCTGCATCCAGTCAATCCATAAAACGGATCCAATGTGATGGCCATCATCAAGACGAATGCGTGGGAACTATGGAGCCTTCAGTGGATTGCGGCTAGAATCTCTCGCAAGTATAAAGACCCGTACGGGGGCGATTATGGCCAGATCTTTTTTCCGCTTTATTTCTTCAATTTTTGGCGCGTCCGACGCCAGACAGGAAGGAAAAGCCGAGGCCAACAGAGCCAATACAGGGGGCTTGATCAGAGCCGAATGGCCCCATGACTATCAGTTCCTCTTTATCGAACCACCTGCGAACGAAGTCGCGGAAGCGTTGGACGGCTGGAAGTGGATCGGACTGGATGGCCTTGAACCAGCTGCGGTGTCAGCTTTCGGCGACATATTTTTCCGTGCCGGCGACGGGTCGGTTCGTCATCTCGATATGCTCGACGGGAAATTGACCAGAATTGCGGGTCATTGGGCGGAATTTCAGGCCGACTTGCAGAATGAAGCGCGCCGCGACGAGTTGCTGCTGGCGGGCCTTGTCGTTGCCGCCCGAAAGAACGGACTGATTCCGGCAGCCGGCCAATGCTATGATTTCAAGAAGCCGCCGGTGCTTGGCGGCGAAATGAGTCTGCGAGAGATGGAAACGACGTTTTTCGTTGTGAAGGTGCATATCGCCGGCCAAATCCATCGGCAGGTGAAAGATCTCCCGCAGGGCGCGAAGATAAACAAGGTTACGATCAGCGACCGATAACGCGACTTACGCCTTGCGCTCCCAGCGACGGTCGGGCGTCTGCTGCCAGTAGGTGACAGCGTGGCCCGCTTCTTTCAACACCTTCCAATGCGTCCGCGCCCCTTCGACCTGGGCCGCGTCATGGCCGTCGAACAGGAACACGGCGCGTTCGTAGCCGGCGAGATCGGCGGGTGCGGCGCCATCGACGAGGAAGCGTATCTGCGCCTGGTTGGGGTTGGCGTCGCTCGTGGTGAGCAGGATTGGCTGTTCGGCCGGATGGGCTTCACGGTCGGTCGCGTGCGCGAGGAACGAATCGTCCCTGAATGTCCACAGATGCAGGTCGAGCGCATCGCGCCGCTCCTCGGTCCCTGTCTGCACCACGGCGCGCCAGCCGCGATCGACGCTGCGCTCGAGCAGGCCGGGAAGCGCATCCTCCAGCGTCGATTCGGTCAGGTGGTAGAACAGGACATCGGCCATTCCCTGCCTTATCCCTCGTAATTGTCGCGCACCAGCCGGTCGAGCAGCCTGACGCCGAAACCCGAGCCCCAGGACTGGTTGATCTCGCTCGGCGGAGAGCCCATCGCGGTGCCGGCGATGTCGAGATGCGCCCACGGCGTTTCCTTGACGAAGCGCTGCAGGAACTGCGCGGCGATGATGGCGCCGCCATAGCGGCCGCCGATGTTCTTCATGTCGGCGTTCTTGGAATCGATCAGCTTGTCGTATTCGGGCCCAAGCGGCATGCGCCACAGCCGCTCCTGACTCGCCTGGCCGGCCGCCGTCAACCTGTCCGAAAGTTCGTCATTGTTGGAGAACAGGCCGGCATAATGCTGGCCGAGCGCGACCATGATGGCGCCGGTCAGCGTCGCCAGATTGACCATGAATTTCGGCTGGAAGCGGTCGTTGCAATACCACAGCGCGTCGGCCAGAACGAGGCGTCCTTCGGCATCGGTGTTGAGCACCTCGATGGTCTGACCCGACATCGAGGTGACGATGTCGCCGGGGCGCTGGGCATGGCCGTCGACGGCATTTTCCACCAGCCCGACGATGCCGACGACATTGGCCTTGGCCTTTCGCGCGGCCAGCGCCTGGATGAGCCCGATGACGGCCGCGGCACCGCCCATGTCGCCCTTCATGTCTTCCATGCCGGAGGCCGGCTTCATAGAATTGCCGCCGGTGTCGAAGGTGACGCCCTTGCCGACGAAGGCGACCGGTGCGTCCTTGGCCTTGCCGCCCTTCCATTGCATGACAGCCATCCGGGCGCCGCGCGGCGAACCCTGCGCGACACCGAGGAGCGAGCCCATGCCGAGCTTCTTCATTTCCTTCTCGGTGAGGATCTCGACCTCGACGCCGAGCGCTTCCAGTTCCTTGGCGCGGGCGGCGAATTCGATCGGGCCGAGCGTATTGGCCGGTTCGTTGACAAGGTCGCGCGCCAGAAGCACGCCGTCGATGACCGCAACCTCGTCGGCGAAGGCCTTTTTCGCCGCGGCAGGATCGGCGGTGTGGATGGTCACCTTGACCGGTTTCTTCGGCTCGGCATCGTCCTTGTCTTTCCTGGTCTTGTATTTGTCGAAGGAGTAGCTGCGAAGAATGATGCCGGCGGCAAGGTTCGCCGCTTGCCTGCCGCCAATCTTTGCGCCCGGCACATCGAGGATGACGGCCACCTCCGCTGCCTTGCGCAGGGACGCGGCGATGGTGCCGCCAAGCTTCAGCCAGGCAAAGTCATCGAGGCCGGCGACCTTGCCGGCGCCGACCGCCACCAGTCGGTCGAGCGATGTTCCCTGCGGCGCCAGCACTTCGACGACACCGGCGAATTTTCCGGAAAACTCCGCCACCGGAAACGCCCGCGCCAGCGTTCCTGAGGGGTCGCAGGCCTTTGCCGGTTCGCCAAGACCACCATCGTCGGCCGCCAGCACGATGATGCTGCCCTTTTTGGGTGCGGCAAATTTGGCGAAGGCGATCAATGGTCTCAAAGTCATCAGGTCCTGCTTTCGGGAAACGGCTCAGATTTTCAGGAAAAATGCATTCTCAGGGAAGATGCGCGACATTTGGTCGTTTTCCTTGATTTGGCAAGACTTTGCCGGAATCAGGGCTCATATGCGCAGCGGAATCGATAACGATTCGTCGCGGCACGGCTCCGCTTTCCTGCCGCAACCTTTTGTTAACCATTGATGTTCTCCCTTTCTTATTCATTGCCGCCGACACTCCGGCCTGCGGAACGGGCGATGTGGGACGGAGAATCGGATCGAACCGCCTGAAAGAAATGGCCAAACGCACCCAGTTGTACAGCCGCAGCCGGACGACTACCTTGTCGGCGGGCATGATGCCGTTCGGCAAATCGAGAAAAGCCTTACATGAAGGTCGTTGAACGCTACATCATGCGTCGCGCACTGGCGGTGTTTCTCGCTGCGCTGATCTGGACGCTGGCCATTGTCTGGACGACGCAGGTGCTTGCCCGCATCGACCTGGTCACCGACAGTGGCCAATCGGCGCTCACTTTTTTCGAGGTCGCGGGCCTCATCATCCCCACCATCATCCCGATCGTGGTGCCATTCGCCCTGGTGGTGGCGGTGGCCCAGACGCTCAGCGTCATGAACTCCGATTCGGAATTGGCCGTCATCAACGCCGCCGGCGCCTCGCGCTGGACGATTGTGCGGCCGGTCCTGCTGATCGCGCTGGCGGCCAGCGTCTTTTCCTTCGCGGTCGACAATGGCGTCGAACCCTATGCCAGGCAGAAGAACCGCCAGCTGATAGCATCCTCGCGCGCCGATCTCTTGTCGCTGATCATCCAGGAAGGCACGTTCCGCAAGATCGACGACGGGCTGTTCCTGCAGATCGGCGAGCGGCTGCCGGACAACCGGCTCGGCGGCATCTTCGTGGCCGATTCGCGCGAGGAAGGCGCCAATCTGATCTATTATGCCAAGAGCGGCAGCGTCGTCGAAAAGGGTGACGAGAAGGTGCTGATGATGAATGACGGCGTCATTCATCGCAAGACGCTGACCGGCGACCTGTCGGTCATTCGCTTCACGTCCTACGCCTTCGACCTTTCCGCCTTCATGTCGGCGGCGAACGATATCATGCTCCTGCCCAAGGACCGAACGACGCAATACCTGCTCAACCCGGATCCGAACGACAAGATCTTCCAGCGCAGGCCCGGCGCCTACAAGGCCGAGCTCGACCAGCGCTTTTCCGAATGGTCCTATTCGCTGGTGTTCGCGCTGATCGCGCTGGCCGTGGCAGGCGATGCGCGCTCACACCGCGAGGCGCGCATCCACCCGCTGATCACAGCCATCGCCATTGCGCTGTTCGTGCGCTGGCTGGGCTTCTTTGCCGCCGGCAAGGCCGACAAGATCCCGCAATACGCCTATATGGTCTATGGCGTGCCGGTCATCGCCTCGGCGGTCGCCATCTGGTTCATCGTCACCTCGCGAAGCATGGAACTGCCCGGCAGCTGGGCCGACTGGATGACGAATTTCGCCGGCCGCGTCAGCGATGGCTGGACGGCGCTCAAGCTGCGCCTCAATCGGCGCTACACATCCGGCCAGGGAGCCTGACGATGGGCTGGACCCTGGGCCGCTACTTCTTCTTTCGCTACGTGTCGATCACGATCTGGTTCTTCATCGGCCTTCTGGCGCTGGTGTTCCTGATCGACTTCACCGAGCTGTCCGGCCGCATCACCGGCCTGCCGGGCTTCACCTACGGCACGGCGGTCGCCATCTCGGCGCTGAGGATGCCGATGATCATGCTGCAGACGGTGCCGTTCGTCGGCCTGTTCTCGGCGATGGCGACGCTGGTCTCGCTCAACCGAAAATACGAGCTGGTGATTGCGCGCTCGGCCGGAGTGTCGGCCTGGCAGTTTCTGTTGCCCTGCTGCATCGGTGCGCTGTTATTCGGCATATTGTCGGTCGGCGTGCTCAATCCGATCGCCGCGCATGGCTTCTCATGGTCGGAGCAGATGGAAAACCAGCTGCGATCCGGCAATTCGAACGCGGTGGCGGCCGATGCCACGCCGTGGATCCGCCAGAAAACCAACTCCGGCGATACCATCATCGGCGCCCGCGCCATCCTGAACCAGGGCCTGGAAATGGCCGACACCGTGTTCTTCGTCCTCGATCCGCAGGGCAATATCGTCGAGCGCAAGGACGCCGCCCGGGCCTTTCTGCGCGACGGCTACTGGGAATTGCAGGACGTCAAGGTGTTCAAGGACGGCAACATCCGTTCCGAAACGACCGACCAGTTGCCGACCAACCTCAAGCCGGAATTCGTGCAGGAACGGCTGGCGCGCCCCGAAACCATCCCGTTTTACGACCTTCCCGGCAAGATTGAGGTTGCCCGCTCCTTCGGCCTCAAGGCAAATGCCTTCGCCATGCAGTTCGATTCGCTGGTGGCGTTACCGTTCCTGCTTGTGGCCATGACGCTGATTGCGGCAACAGTTTCAATGCGATTTGCGAGGATGGGGCAGTCGGCAACGATGATTCTGGGTGGCGTCCTCGCCGGCTTTCTGCTTTATGTCGTTTCGGTATTGGTCAAGGCATTCGGCGTTGCGGGATTCGTGCCCACAGCCGTGGCTGCATGGGTTCCGGTTGTCGTGGCTATGTTCTTTGGGGTGACATTCCTGCTATACAAGGAAGACGGCTAGTGAGGGAGGCGGCTTTGCGCAGCCATAGGCAGGCCGGTTTGGCGCGCCTCTATTCGGCGAGCGCCTTGGCATGCCTGCTCGCCTGCGGCGTGCTGACGGGCCCTGCGCTGGCGCAGGACGTTACCGACGTGGCAACGAAGGTTCCCTCCGGCTCCCAGATGCTGCTGGCGGCCGACACGCTCGTCTATAACAACGACAACCAGACGGTCACCGCCATCGGCGGCGTCCAGATCGACTATGGCGGCAACAAGCTCGTCGCCCAGCGCGTCGTCTATGATCGAAACACCAAGCGGCTGGTTGCCAGCGGCAATGTCGAGATCGTCAACAGCGACGGCACCAAGATCAACTCGCAGCATATCGATATTACCGACGATTTCGCTGACGGTTTCGTCAATGCGCTGCGCGTCGAAACGCCCGAAAAAGCCTATTTCGCCGCCGAAAGCGCCGAGCGCATGGGCGGCGTGCTGACAACGTTCCACAACGGCGTCTATACGGCCTGCGAGCCTTGCGAAGACAAGCCGGACAAGGCGCCGACCTGGCGGATCAAAGCCAGGAAGATCATCTGGAACGGCGAAAAGAAAACGGTTCGCTTCGAGAACGCGAATTTCGAATTCTTCGGTTTCCCGCTGGCTTATCTGCCGGCGTTCGAGATCGCCGACCCGACGGTCAAGCGCAAAAGCGGCTTCCTGATCCCCAGCATCGGCTACAACAATCGTCTCGGCGTCGGCGTCAAAGTCCCCTACTACTTCGCTTTGTCGCCGACCTACGACCTCACCGTTACCGGCAGCGGCTACACCAAGCAGGGTTTCCTCGGCGAGGCCGAGTGGCGCCAGCGCTTCAACAATGGCCAATACACGCTGAAGCTTGCCGGAATCAACCAGCAGGACCCTGGCGCTTTCCGTGATTTCGCGGCTTTCCCCGGCGGCTACAATGTCAATTCGGGGCCAGCAGGCGATCCGAACAAGTTCCGCGGCATGATGGGCACCAAGGGCCAGTTCGCCATCAATCCGCGCTGGGACTTCGGCTGGGATATCCTGCTTCAGACCGACAAGAATTTTTCGCGTACCTATACGATCGAAGGCTACAACGACGCCGTGCATCAATCGTCGGTCTACCTGACCGGCCTAAACGACCGCAATTATTTCGATGTGCGCGCCATGCGCTTCCAGGTTCAGGAGAACACACCGGACGGCAACGTCGCATCGCGCAGCGACAAGCAGCCCTGGGTGTTGCCGTCGCTCGACTATGCCTACATCCCCGACATGTCGGTGGCCGGCGGCCAGCTGTCGTTCAACGTCAATGCGCGCATCATCCGCCGCGACGATCTCGATCAGGCCTATTTTACCCCCTATGTGCCGGGCTCAGGCGTCCAGCGCGTGCGCGGCATCGAGGGCGAATCCGGTCGCCTCACCGCCGAGGCCGAATGGAAGCGTACCTTCACCACGGACGGCGGATTGCAGTTGACGCCCCTTCTGGCTCTGCAGGGCGACGTCGACTATCTCAACGCTTCTTCGGCTTCGCTGACTGCGGTAAACCAGATGGCAACGAATGTCGGTGCCGCCGACGACATGCGGTCTTCCTTCGCCCGGTACATGGCGACCGCCGGACTTGAAATGCGCTGGCCGGTGCTGTTCTCGATGACCGGCTCCAGCCATATCGTCGAGCCGATGGCGCAGGTCTTCATGCGCCCGAATGAGCAGTATGTCGGCGGGCTCGCCGTTCCCAACGAGGATGCACAGAGCTTCGTCTTCGACGCCACGACCCTGTTCGAGCGCGACAAGTTCTCCGGCTACGACCGCGTCGAAGGCGGCAGCCGCGCCAATGTCGGGTTCCGCTATTCCGGCGCCTACGACAGTGGCTGGGGCACCAACGCGATCTTCGGCCAATCCTACCAGTTGGGCGGGCGCAACTCGTTCGATTCACCGGATCTGGTCAATGCGGGCGCCGATTCCGGCTTGGAGACTTCGACCTCCGACTATGTCGGCCTTGTCGGCTTCAGCAGCCCGAGCGGCTTCTCCGGTTCGCTCAGCGGCCGCTTCGACGAGCAGACCTTCGAAGTTCGCCGTGCCGAGGTGAAGGCCGCCTATTCCGGGCTGCCGGTTTCGCTGAGCGCCAAATACGCCTTCATCCAGGCGCAGCCGCTCTATGGTTTCACCACCGACCGCCACGAAGTCACGCTCGGCGCCTCGACACACCTGGCCGAAAACTGGCGCGTCTTCGGCACCGGCACCTACGACCTGCAACAAAGCGTGCTGGTCAAGGACGGCGTCGGCTTTGCCTACAATGATTCCTGCTTCACCTACCTGATGACGTACTCGGAATCACGCGACATCAACACCAAGGAAGTGTCGCAGAATGTCGGCTTCAACCTGTCGTTCCGCACGCTCGGCGATTTCGGCTCGTCCCAAAGCTCGATCGACTCCATCCAGTAGAGCCGGCTGACGACATCGTTTTGCCGCATAAAGCGGGCACGGATTTCGCCAATATCGGGCTGGAATCGGCCAAAACCGGGCTAGAATGGGATGCTTTCGATGAGGAAATACCTGTTTTCGGCAGGATTCGCGCTCCTGTTCGCGGCGACCTCGGTCTCTGTCACCACGATGGTACCGCCGGCCTTCGCCAGTGAAATCAAGTATGTCGTCAACAACATGCCGATCACCACCGGCGACATCGCGCACCGGGCTGCCTTCCTGAAACTGCAGCGCAAGAAGGGTGACGCGGGTCAGGAAATGATCGACCAGACGCTGCGTATGGCGGAGGCCAGGCGTCTCGGCATCCGCATCTCCGACGCCCAGGTAGAGGCTGCCTATCAGCGCTTTGCCTCGAGCAACAAGATGCAGCTCAAGCAGCTCGACGGTGTCATGGCGCAGTCCGGCGTGACCAAGGAGCATTTCAAGGAATTCATCCGCTCCCAGATGGCGTGGAACCAGGCGCTGAGCGCACGCTACGGCGGCGGCGGCGGGGAGGTGAGCGAACAGGATCTGGTCAAGCGCATGCTCGAAAAAGGCGGCGCCAAGCCAAGCGCCACCGAGTACATGCTGCAGCAGGTGATCTTCGTGGTGCCGAAGGCCGAGCGCAGTGCCACACTCGCCAAACGCAAGCGCGAGGCCGAAGCCATGCGAGCCCGCTTCAATGGCTGCAACACCACGCGTGAATTCGCCAAGGGCCTGATCGACGTCACCGTTCGCGACCTCCCCCGATTGCTGGCGCCACAACTGCCGCCGGACTGGGCCGAGCAGATCAAGGCCACCAAGCTGGGCGGCGCCACGGCCGTGCGCGAGACCGATCGTGGCATTGAATTCATCGGCATCTGCTCGTCGCGCGAGGTTTCCGACGACAAGGCGGCCCAGATGGTGTTCCAGAGCGAAGGCAGCGACAAGAACGCCGACGAGCTCTCGGCCAAATATGTCGAAGAGCTGAAGGCGAAAGCCAAGATCGTTACGCGCTGAACCGGCCCAGCCGTGCGTGAGACAGAGCTTCCGCTGGCGCTGAGCGTCGGCGATCCATCCGGCGTCGGTCCGGAAATCGCCATTGCCGCGTGGCAGAGCGCCCGCGGTTCCGGTGCCGCGCCCTTCTATCTTCTCGCCGATCCGGCGCTGATTGCCGCGCGGGCGCGCCGGCTCGGCGCGGCGGTGGCAATCGCCGAGACGGTGCCGGCCCAAGCAGCTGGTGTCTTTCAACACGCCTTGCCCGTGGTGCCGCTGGCGGCCCACTTCACCGACGATCCCGGCCGGCCCGACCCGGCCAATGCCGCCGGCATCATCGAGGCCATCGATCGCGCCGTCGCCGACTGCCTTGCCGGTCACGCGGCCGCGGTCGTCACCTGTCCGATCGCGAAGAAGCCGCTTTACGATGCCGGCTTCGGCTTTCCCGGTCACACCGAATATCTGGCGCATCTGGCCTCGCTCCACACCGGCGGCACGGTGACGCCGGTGATGCTGATCGCCGGCCCCGAATTGCGCACCGTTCCTGTCACCATCCACATCGCGCTGGCCGAGGTGCCGAAGACGCTGACGACGGAGCTGATCGTTGCCATCGCGCGCATCACCGCCGGCGATCTTGCACGCCGTTTCGGCATCGCCAGGCCGAGGCTCGCGCTTGCCGGCCTCAATCCGCATGCCGGCGAAAGCGGCGCCATGGGGACAGAGGACGAGCGCATCATTCGTCCTGCGGTCGACATGTTGCGGGCGCAAGGCATCGATGCCTTCGGGCCGCTGCCGGCCGATACGATGTTTCATGCGCGCGCCCGCGCCGGCTACGACGTGGCGGTCTGCATGTACCATGACCAGGCGTTGATCCCGGCCAAGGCGCTGGCCTTCGACGAGGCCGTCAACGTCACGCTTGGCCTGCCGTTCATCCGCACCTCGCCCGATCACGGCACAGCCTTCGACATCGCCGGCAAGGGCATCGCACGTCCCGACAGCCTGATCGCGGCGCTGAAGCTGGCCCGCCGGCTGGCCGATACCGGCGCAAAGCCCGCAGCTGCATGAGCCAAAAATCATGAGCCCAAATCATGAGCCCAAAATTCATGAGCATTGACGGGCTGCCGCCGCTGCGCGAGGTGATCGAGCGCCATGGACTGCAGGCAAAGAAGGCGCTTGGCCAGAATTTCCTGCTCGACCTCAATTTGACCGGCAAGATCGCGCGGGTCGCCGGCGACCTCAGCGACAGCACGGTGATCGAGGTCGGCCCCGGCCCCGGCGGGCTGACCAGGGCGCTGCTCGCTGCCGGTGCCGGCCGCGTCGTCGCCATCGAGCGCGACGAACGCTGCCTTGCGGCCTTGGCCGAGGTCTCCAACCACTATCCGGGCCGGCTCGAGGTGATCAGCGGCGATGCGCTGAAGACGGATTTTGCCGCTCTTGCCAAGACCGCGTCACAAGACGGCCCGGTGAGGATTGCCGCCAACCTGCCCTACAATATCGGCACCGAGCTGTTGATCCGTTGGCTGACCGTGGCGGACTGGCCACCCTTCTATCAATCGATGACGCTGATGTTCCAGCGCGAGGTGGCCGAGCGCATTGTCGCCGGTGCCGGCAGCGATGCTTATGGCCGGCTCGGCGTGCTGGCGGGCTGGCGGACCGAGGCGAGGATCGCCTTCGAGGTGCCGCCGCAAGCGTTCACGCCGCCACCCAAGGTAACGTCCTCGGTGGTGCATCTGGTGCCGCGCGCCAGCCCTTTGTCAACCGACGTGAAAAAACTCGGTCGCGTCACCGAAGCCGCTTTCGGCCAGCGCCGGAAAATGCTGCGGCAGAGCGTGAAGAGCCTGGGTGGCGAGGCACTGCTGACGCGCGCCGGCATCGATCCGACCCGGCGTGCGGAGACGCTCAGCGTCGAGGAATTCGTGCGGCTGACAAACGCGGTTTGACCGGCGGCGCTAGCGCCGCCTAGCAATCGTCATTCAAACGCATTACATTGACGTCGAAGGAGATTGCCATGCCAGCAAATGCACTGGTCCAGACGCGTATCGACGCCGACATCCGGGATCGAGCTTCGGCGGTGCTCGAAAGCATGGGGCTGACGGTCTCGGATGCGGTGCGGATATTGCTCACCCGAACCGCCAACGAGGGTGCGCTGCCCATCGATCTCGTCACAAACAACGAGGCGTATGATTTATGGTTTCGCGCCAAGGTTCGCGAAGCGCTCGACGACACCCGACAAGACATTCCTGATGATCAAGTCGAGGCGCATTTTGCCGAGAGACGCGCTGCGGCGCGGCGTTCGGGTGAACCTAAATCTTGAAGATCGTCTGGTCGCCATTCGCGCTTTCAGATCGCGACGGCATCTTCGCGCATATCGAGGCCGACAATCCTGCGGCCGCGATCGCCACCGATGAGCGGATCGTCGCCGCAATCAACCGTCTTCGGGACCTTCCCCAAAGCGGCCGGATCGGCGGGCTTGCAGGGACACGAGAGAGCGTCATCGTCGGCACGCCATATGTCGCGGCCTATCAGCTGACCAACAGCACGATTCGAATCCTGCGCGTGCTTCACGGAGCGCAGCGTTGGCCGGACGATCTGCCAGGCAGCTGATGCGGCTAATTTAGATTGCCAGCGGTGGACGAGCTATTCCGTCTTCTCGTCCAGCAACCCCGAGACGAAATCGAACAGCCCGGGCCGGCGGTCGCGCCGCAGCCTTTCCGCCGTCACGATGCCACGCACTTCGGCGAAGGCGCGGTCGAGATCGTCGTTGACGATGACAAAGTCATATTCCTTCCAGTGCTCGATCTCGTTGCGGGCGTTCTTCAGCCTGGTCTCGATCACGTGCTCCTGGTCCTCGGCGCGGCGCTTGAGGCGCGACTTCAATTCCTTCATCGACGGCGGCAGGATGAAGATCGAGACGATGTCGGCGCGCATCTTCTCCTTGAGCTGCTGGGCGCCTTGCCAGTCGATGTCGAAGAGCATGTCACGGCCCTGCGCCAGCGCCAGTTCGGCCGGCTCGCGCGGCGTCGCGTAGCAATTGCCGTGCACCTCGGCCCATTCGAGCAACGCGTCGGAATCGCGCAGCCGCTCGAACTCGCGCGTGGTGCGGAAGTGATAGTGGACGCCCTCGATCTCCGAGCCGCGGCGTGGCCTGGTGGTGACCGAGACCGATAATTCCAGGCTGCCGTCGCTTTCCAGCAGGTTGCGCGCGATCGTCGACTTGCCGGCGCCCGACGGCGACGACAGGACCAGCATCAGCCCGCGGCGGCGAATGCGGGATCCGAGATCCCTGGCAACCATCGGCTCCTTGGCACCCATTCGGGTTTACTCCAGATTCTGGACCTGTTCGCGAAACTGGTCGACCACCGCCTTGAGTTCCAGCCCGATGGCGGTGACAGTGGCGGCGTTTGACTTGGAACACAGCGTATTCGATTCGCGGTTGAATTCCTGCGCCAGAAAATCGAGCTTGCGGCCGATGGCGCCGCCATTTGCCAGCAGCGCTCTGCCCGACGCCACATGCGTCTTCAGCCGATCGATCTCTTCACGGATATCGGCCTTGGTGGCCAGGAACGCCGCTTCCATGTGCAGCCGGCCGGCATCGAGATTGGCCGACGCATCCATCAGCAGCCGCACCTGTTCGGCGATCCGCTCGCGGATCGCCGCCGGTTCGCGCGACGGGTCGGCCTCGGCTTGAAGCGTCAGCGCCTCAATGGCGTCGATATGGCCGGAAAGCAGCGAACGCAGCGCTTCGCCCTCGCTCTGGCGTGCCTGCTCGAGACCTGTAAGCGCCGTTTCCAGCGCCGACAGGATTGACGCGTCGAGTGCTGCCCGCACCTCCTCGGTTTCGCTGGTTTCAGGGATATCGAGCACGCCGCGCAGAGAAAGCAGACCGTCGGCAGTTGCCGGACCAACACCGAACTGGTCCTGCAGCCGCTTGGCCAAGCCCGCCAGATCCCTGAGGAAGGCTTCGTTGACCACCGGCTGCGCCTGCTGGCCGGCGGCGCGGCCGACGGTCAGCGTCGCCTGGAAATTGCCACGCGAAAAGCGCTTCTGCAGCGTCTGCCGCACAGTCGGTTCGAGCCGCTCGAAACCTTGCGGCAACCGCAACCTGACCTCGACGCTCTTGCCGTTGACCGACTTGACCTCCCAGGCGATCGAGGCGCCGTCATGTTCGGCAACAGTGCGTGCAAATCCGGTCATGCTCTGCAAATTCATGATGCGGCTCGTGTCTCCCTGATGGTCCGATTCTACAAATCGCGCATGCGTTCGATATCACGGGCGGCGCGAATGTCAGAATCGCAACACCAGCAAGATGTTGATTTCCGCTGTCGTTTCGATCTCGCAGGGCTGAAATCGAGAAGCAGAGGCACCCGAGCAAGACCGAAAACGCTTCGAACCCCGCTACTCGTTCAAAGCAGCAGCGCGTCCGCCTCTGTCCGCATCGCTTAAGGTCGATCCGTCTGAAAGCGCCGGCCTGCTATTGGGCGGCACCCCTATCGCCGGCATCACCGCTGTCACCGGCGGCATCGCCACTTGCGTCACCGTTGTCGTTGCCATCCGCCGGTGCATCGGTCTGGCCCGGAGTCTTGGCGCCCTTGGCGGCGTCTTCAGCCTCCTTCTTCTGCAGTGCCCGGTAGCGGGCAACGTTCTCATTGTGCTCGGCAAGCGTGGTGGCAAAGACGTGGCCGCCGGTGCCGTCGGCGACGAAATAGAGATCATCGGTCTTCGACGGGTTGGCGACGGCTTCGAGCGCGGCGCGGCCGGGATTGGCGATCGGCGTCGGCGGCAGGCCGTTGATCAGATAGGTGTTGTAAGGCGTCTGTTTCTGGATGTCAGACTGATAAATCGGCCGGTCGGCGGGTTTGCCCTTGCCGCCGAACAGGCCGTAGATGATGGTCGGATCGGATTGCAGCCGCATGCCCTTGGCCAGACGGTTGAGGAAGACGGCGGCAACGCGCGAGCGCTCGTCGCCCCGGCCGGTTTCCTTTTCGACAATGGAGGCCAAGGTGACGAAGTCGTCGACATTGGCCAGAGGCAGGTCGGGCGCGCGCCGCTGCCAGACCTCGTCGACCAGCTTCTTCTGGTCGGCGAGCAGCTTGTCGACCATCTGTTGGCGCGTGGCGCCGCGGGTAAAGCGCAGCGTGTCGGTGGCGAGGCTGCCCTCAGCCGGCTTGGCGGCCGGCATGTCGCCGGTCAGCGCATCCTGCTCGGCGATGCGCTGCAGCGCCTGCTCGACCGTCAGGCCCTCGGGAATGGTCAGCGAATACATCACCGACTTGCCGCTCTTCAGAAGCTCCATGATGTCGCGCATGGAGGCGCGCGGCTTTATCTCGTATTCGCCTGCCTTCAGCGCTGAATCATTGCCATAGACCCGCACGGCGATGCGGAAGATGCGGGCATCGCTGATCAGCCCACGCCGTTCGAGCTGGTCGGCAATATCCTGGACGCCGGTGCTCGGCTTGACCAGGAAGGTGTCGCCGGCCACCGACGGGCCCGGTTCGTTGAATGCCTGCTTGCCGAAATAGAGCGAAACGCCGGCGGCGAGGATCATCAACATCACCGCGGAGATGACGAAGTTCATGAACACGACGACTTGGCTGCGCGAGGCGCGCGAGCGCTTTGGTGGTGGTGTGCCGGCTTCCGGGCGCAAAGCTTCGGCCGCGGTCTTCGGCACGATCGGGCCGGTCTGCTGGTTTTGTCCGAATTGTCCGCTGCCGCCCGGATTGGTGTTCATTAGCGCCCTACCATCTGATCTCTTAGAGCGACCATGCGCCCGATTGGACGCACAGCGTGCCCTAACATTTCAAGCCTACGCATCGTGCTTTTAAAAAAGCGCCTTCGGTTTCAGGCCGATGCGACGAATCCCCAGCGGCAGAGTAGGCTTGAATATGGCAAAATTGACGACAGACCGCTGGCGCGCCGGTCGATACCGCAATCAGCCTGTATAACGCTGGAATACCAGCGAAGCGTTGGTGCCGCCGAAGCCGAAGGAGTTGGACAGCGCCACGTCGACCTGGCGATGCCGTGGCGTGTTCGGAACAAGATCGATCGCGGTTTCGCGTTCCGGGTTGTCAAGATTGATGGTGGCTGGCGCGATGTTGTCTCTGATAGCGAGGATCGAAAAGATCGCCTCGGCGGCGCCCGCGGCACCCAGGAGATGGCCGATCGACGACTTGGTCGACGACATCGAGATTTTCGAGGCGGCGTTGCCGACCAGCCGCTCGACGGCGCCGAGTTCGATCGTGTCGGCCATGGTCGAGGTGCCGTGCGCGTTGATGTAGTCGACGTCGGCGGGCGTCAGCTTGGCCCGGTTCAGCGCCGCCGTCATGCAGCGGAAGGCGCCGTCGCCGTCTTCGGCCGGTGCGGTGATGTGATAGGCATCGCCGGTCAGGCCGTAGCCGGTGACCTCGGCATAGATCTTGGCGCCGCGCGCCTTGGCGTGTTCGAGTTCTTCCAGCACCACGACGCCGGCGCCCTCGCCCATGACGAAGCCGTCACGGTCGCGGTCATAGGGACGCGAGGCCTTCTCAGGCGTGTCGTTGCGGTCGGTGGACAGTGCCCGGCAAGCAGCGAAGCCGGCAAGCGATAGTCTGGTCACCGGCGATTCCGCGCCGCCGGCCAGCATCACGTCGGCATCGCCGAAGATGATCAGCCGGGCGGCATCGCCAATGGCGTGCGCGCCGGTCGAGCAGGCGGTGACGACGGCGTGGTTGGGGCCTTTCAGCCCATGCCGGATCGATACCTGGCCAGATACCAGGTTGATAATGTTGCCGGGAATGAAGAATGGACTGATACGGCGCGGTCCGCGCTCTTTCAGGATGATAGCGTTCTCGGCGATGCCCTCGAGGCCGCCAATGCCGGAGCCGATCATGACGCCGGTGGCGCAGCGCTCGGCTTCGGTGCTGGGCTCCCAGCCGGAATCCTTCAGCGCTTCGTCGGCGGCCGCAATCCCGTAAAGGATGAAGTCGCCGATCTTGCGAAGTTCCTTGGGCTCGAGCACGGCTTCGGGATTGAGCGTGCCGTTGGTGCCGTCACCGCGAGGAATGACGTGGGCGATCTTGCAGGCAAGATCTTCCACTTCGAACTCGGTGACGCGCTTGGCGGCGCTGCGGCCGGTCAGAAGTTCCTTCCAGCTGTGCTCGAAGCCCATGCCGAACGGCGAAACCAGGCCAAGGCCCGTGACGACGACACGCCTCATCGCAGGTCCTCCCCGGTGATGACTGCGGATAGTGTCAGGCCGAAGCCTTGTCGATGTACTTCACGGCATCGCCGACGGTCAGGATGGTCTCGGCCGCATCGTCCGGAATCTCGACGCCGAACTCTTCTTCGAAGGCCATGACGAGTTCGACCGTGTCGAGGCTGTCCGCGCCCAGATCATCGATGAAGCTCGCCTGCTCCGTCACCTTGTCGGCATCGACGCCAAGATGTTCGATGACGATCTTCTTGACGCGCTCTGCGGTGTCACTCATTTGGGGCATCCTCGTCTTTTGTTTGTCTGTCTTCGTTAGCGGGCAGAATGCCGCTAATCAAGCTGAAAGATGGTCCTGCCGGAAACGCAACGATGCCGGACCGGTTTTTGCCCGAACCGCCGGGTTGCGGGCCGCATTACACGAAAAATGGCTGAGGTCCAAGGCGAAATGGTCTCTTTTCACAAGCCGGCCATGTCTTCTTATCACCCGGCAATATCCTGTCAGATCATGGCCATGCCACCGTTCACATGGATGGTCTGGCCGGTGACGTAGGCTGCCTCGTTGGAGGCGAGATAGGCGACGGCCGACGCCACTTCAACACTCGTGCCCATGCGGCGCGTCGGGATCGCGGCCATTATCGCGTCTTTCTGCTTGTCGTTGAGCTTGTCGGTCATGGCCGATTCGATAAAGCCCGGGGCGACGCAGTTGACGGTGATGTTGCGGGTGGCGATCTCCTGCGCCAGCGACTTGGAAAAGCCGATCATGCCGGCCTTGGAGGCGCAATAATTGGTCTGGCCAGGATTGCCGGTGACGCCGACCACCGAGGTGATGTTGATGATGCGGCCATGGCGGCGGCGCATCATCGGATGGGTCAGCTCGCGGGTCAGCCGGAACACGGCGGTGAGGTTCACCTCCAGCACGCTGTCCCAATCCGCGTCCGCCATGCGCACGAACAGGCCGTCCTTGGTGATGCCGGCATTGTTGACCAGTATGTCGACGCCTTCGAGTTCGGCTTCGGCCTTCTGGCCAAGCGCCTTGACCTCGTCACGGTCGGCAAGATTGGCCGGGAACAGCTTTACCCGGTCGCCGAGTTCGCCGGCCAGGGTCTCCAGTTTCTCGACGCGGGTGCCGTGCAAGCCGACAATGGCGCCTTGCGCATGCAGCACCCGGGCAATCGCCTCGCCAATGCCGCCCGATGCGCCGGTGACGAGCGCCTTGCGGCCGGTCAGTTCGAACATTTTCGTCTCCTGATCTTAAGAGAACACCCTTCCCACGGGACGGGTTGAATCGCCAGTGGATTATGCAAGCGCGGCCAGCGCCGCCTCGACATCGGCCGGCGTGCCGACGGCCGATGTGGCGATGTCGCGGCTGATCCGCCGCGCCAGGCCGGAAAGCACCTTGCCGGCGCCGATCTCAAAGAGCGTGGCGACGCCATTGGCGCCGAACCACTCCACCGTTTCGCGCCAGCGCACGCGGCCGGTGATCTGCTCGACCAGGCGGCGCGCGATCTCGTCGGGGTCGCTGGTCGGGACTACAGTGACGTTGGAGACGACGGGCACCACCGGTGCATTCTTGGTCACGCCGGCCAGCGCCTCGCGCATGACATCGGCCGCCGGCGCCATCAGCGCCGAATGGAAGGGTGCGGAGACCTGCAGCATCAGCGCCCGCTTGGCGCCCTTTTCGGTGCACAGTTTCGCGGCGAGTTCCACCGCCGCCCTGGCGCCGGAGATCACCAGCTGGCCGCCGCCATTGTCGTTGGCGATCTGGCAGACCTTGCCGGATCCCGTTGCGGCCTCGGTGCAAGCGGCTTCGACGTCGGGCTGTTCCAGTCCGATGATCGCCGCCATAGCGCCCTCGCCGGCCGGCACCGCCGCCTGCATGGCGTTGCCGCGGATGCGCAGCAGCCGGGCGGCATCGGCGACCGAAACGAAACCGGCCGCGGCAAGGGCGGAATATTCGCCGAGCGAATGACCGGCAACGTAGGCAACCTTGTCCTTCAGCGAAAAGCCGCGCGCTTCCAGCGAGCGGATTCCCGCCAGCGAGACCGCCATCAGCGCCGGCTGGGCATTGGCAGTCAGGGTCAGCGCCTCTTCCGGGCCTTCCCAGATCAGTTTCGACAGCTTTTCGCCCAGCGCATCATCGACTTCCTCGAACACCCTGCGTGCCTCGGGGAAGGCGTCGGCGAGGTCCTTGCCCATGCCGACAGCCTGGCTGCCCTGTCCCGGAAAGGTGAATGCGACGGCCATTTGGGCGCTCTCCAGCGGCTGATTTTTCCTGCCTGTGACGCAAGGCGGACCGCCAAGTCAAGCCCGAAGGCGGCATTTCGGCTCTCGCTTGAACCGGAGCTGACCTCGAGTCCCTGTTCCCAAAGGCTTTTTGCCGATCACACCTGATGAAAACCGCTCACGAATCGTTTGCTGGCTCTTCTTATTTTCGCCACAGGCGCTAGCTTTTGCATGACAGTTCTATGACAGAACGGTGGCGCGAGTGGAAATGCGCGTTGCTTGGGCCGGGGGAAGAGACGTGGCTAGGATCAGGAAGGGCGCGACCGTACCCGCGCCACAGTTCTTGGAAGACGATCCGTCCACCGGCTACCTGCCGGGGCGCAGATGGCCGGTCATCCGCTACGGTCTGGTCACGCTGCTTGCCTCCGCCATCCTGGTGTTCGCCATCGAATGGATCGTGCGCGGCGACTTCTTCGGCACGGTCGACTTCTTCCTGCAGCCATTCAAGCCGGGCTGGACCACCATCATTGTCTTTGCATTGGTGCTGATGGGACTGGACGCCGTGCTTGGCCGCAGTCACCAGAGCCTGATGATCGTGGCGCCGCTGACGCTGGCGCTGGCCTTTGTCGGGCATCAGAAGTCGCATTATCTCGGCGATCCGCTCTACCCAACCGATTTTCTTTATTCGCGCCAGATCATGGCACTGATGCCGCTCCTGGTGCGCGAACGGCCCTGGACGGCGCTCGCCATGGCGGTCGGCATCGTCGCCGGCCTGTCGCTGCTGATCTATGGCTGGCGGTTGTGGCGCCGCAAGGTTCCGATCCTCAGCCGCAAAGGGCGGCTGGCGCGGCTGACGCTGGCAGTGCCGCTGCTCGCCTTCTTCGTCTCAATCATGGACTACGCCACCTTCTCGTGGACCCGCGACCGGCTGCAGATCATCCCGATCATGTGGGACCAGAAGGAGAACTACGCCTCCAACGGGTTTGCGCTGGCCTTCGCGCTCAACGTGCCGATGGCGCATGTCTCGGCGCCGGCGGGCTATTCCGACAAGGCGATCGACGCGATCGACAGGCCTGCTGTGGCGGCCTCGGTACCGGATGAGAAACCCGACATCATCGTGGTGATGAGCGAATCTTTCTGGGATCCGACCAAGCTGCCCGGCGTCACAATCACGCCTGACCCGATCCCCAATGTGAGGGCGCTGCGTTCCGGCTATATGTTTTCGCCGGAATTCGGCGGCATGACCGCCAACATCGAATTCGAGGCGCTGACCGGCTTTTCCAATGCCTTCCTGCCGGCGGGCTCGATCCCCTACCAGCAATATGTGCGCACGCCGACGCCGTCGCTGGCGACCTTCCTGAAAAGCGAGGGCTACCGGGCGCGCGCCATCCATCCGGGCACCAACTGGTTCTGGAACAGGGGCGCCGTCTATGCCGATTTCGGCTTCAACGATTTCCGCTCGGAAGAGACGCTGCCGCCACTGGAAAAGCGCGGGCCGCTGGCTTCCGATGCCTCGATGACCGACGAGATCATCGCAGAGGCCGACGCCAGCGAGCGGCCGGTGTTCTTCTTCGCCGTCAGCCTGCAGAACCACGGTCCCTACGAGCCGTACCGCTATTACAATCCGACCCACAAGGTCGCGGCGCCGATCAGCACATGGGCGCGGGAATCGCTGCTCAGCTATGCCGAAGGCTCCGCCGATGCCGATCGCGGCCTCGAGCGGCTGATCGAATGGGCGAAGAAGCGCGACCGGCCGACGGTCATCGCCTTCTTCGGCGACCATCTGCCGCCGCTCGGCCCCGTCTATGTCGAAACCGGTTACCTGAAGGACAATGTCGCGCCGCGCAAGGAACCGACGCCGGCGGCGGCACTGGAGCATCATCAGACGCCGCTGGTCATCTGGTCTAACCGCACCGGTCCGGCGCAGGATATGGGCGCCGTGAGCCCGGCCTTCCTGCCCTACCACATCCTGACAACGGCCGGGATCACGCACCCCTACTACACCGGCTTCCTGGGCGCGCTGCGCGAACGCTATCGCGTCGTCGACCGCAATCTGCTTTTGACACCGTCAGGTGAGGCCACGCCGGACTGGGCGCGGCAGAAGGACGTTGATCCGGCGATCAACGATTACCGCTTGCTGCAATACGACATGATGTTCGGCAAGCGTAAGGCGGCTCCGGACTTCTTCCCCGAAACGATCAACGGTGGTACCCCCGCATACGAGTTGATGCCTGGTCTTTATCCAACCCTGCGACGCCAGGACGCTGTCCGGAGCATGCGTTACCCTTGCCTTCCAGCCAAATTGCTATATAGACGCCCGCAATCTGCCGGTCCTTGCTGGGGGCTGAACGGAGGGCCGGAGGTTTTACCCAAAACCTTCGTGTGAAGCCAGAAGCGCTTCCGCCTCCCGTGTCTCCGCTCTCGACCGTCTCGAAATGCTCCTTTCTTCCCCGCCCCTTCGGGATCAGCGGGTCAGAGAAGTTGCAGAGGCTTTTGCCGCGAGGATCCGGGAGAGAAACGAAGAAAGGCACTGAACCACTATGGCTCTATACGAACATGTGTTCCTTGCCCGGCAGGACCTCTCGCAGCAGCAGGTCGATGCGCTTGTCGAACAGTACAAGGGCGTCATCTCCGCAAATGGCGGGTCCGTCGGCCGGGTCGAGAACTGGGGACTGAAGTCCCTCACCTACCGGGTCAACAAGAACCGGAAGGCTTACTACACGCTTATGGACCTCAACTGCCCGCCGGCAGCGCTCAACGAGATGGAGCGCCAGATGGGCCTGTCCGAGGACGTGCTGCGTTTCCTGACCGTCAAGGTCGAGGCGCATGAGGAAGGCCCGTCGGCCATGATGCAGAAGCGCGAAGAGCGCTCGGAACGCGGCGGCTTCGGCGACCGCGACCGTGGTGATCGTGGTCCGCGCTCGTTCGGCGACCGTGATCGCGGCGACCGTGGCGATCGTCCGCCGCGCTCATTTGGCGACGCCGGTGGCGATCGTGGTCCGCGCCGTCCGCGCGAAGGCGTTGAAGGAGGTGCAGAATAATGGTCGACATCAATCAGATCCCGACCCGGCGCCCGTTCCATCGCCGCCGCAAGACCTGCCCGTTCTCCGGCGCCAACGCGCCCAAGATCGACTACAAGGACGTGCGTCTTCTGCAGCGCTACATTTCCGAGCGCGGCAAGATCGTGCCGTCGCGCATCACCGCCGTCAGCCAGAAGAAGCAGCGCGAACTCGCCAAGGCGATCAAGCGCGCCCGCTTCCTCGGCCTGCTGCCCTACGTGGTTCGCTAAGACTTTCGAGCGGGCGGTTCGCCGCCTGCTTCCTTCTCCCACGGCGACGGGCGCCGCAGGGGTAATTTGATGATGCATGTCGTTGTCCCAAAACCGGGACCACTTTTGGCGACATGCATTGAAATCCCGAGTTGAGCTGAAAAGCCTCTAACTGCCGCGACAGGCAGGACAGCGACACCGGCGCCAAGGCGCTCAGAGCTTCCTGACCTGTTCCATTCAATTCGGCGCCGATCCCGCGGTCGGTGCCAGACGAAGGAACAAGACCATGCAAGTGATTCTTCTCGAACGCGTTTCCCGCCTCGGCCAGATGGGTGATACCGTCAAGGTCAAGGACGGCTTTGCCCGCAACTTCCTCTTGCCGCAGGGCAAGGCGCTGCGCGCCAACGAAGCCAACAAGAAGAAGTTCGAAGGGCAGCGCGCGCAGCTCGAAGCCCGCAACCTCGAGCGCAAGTCGGAAGCCAGCCAGGTTGCCGAAAAGCTCGACGGCAAGAGCTTCATCGCCGTACGTTCGGCCGGCGAGACAGGCCAGCTCTACGGTTCGGTGTCGACCCGCGACATCGCCGACCTGCTGACCGCCGAAGGGTTCTCGGTCAACCGCAACCAGATCCAGCTCAACCAGCCGATCAAGACTATCGGCGTCACCAATGTGGCGATTGCGCTGCATCCGGAAGTCGAGGTCACCATCAGCCTCAACATCGCCCGCACGGCCGACGAAGCCGAGCGCCAGGCCAAGGGCGAGACGCTGACCACCGCCGAAGCCATCTATGGCGATGACATCAACGACAACGCACGGCCGGAGAACTTCTTCGACCCGAACACCGAGTTCGAAGGCGGCGAAGAAGACAACGCCTGATCCCGCACGGGGCCTGATCGGGAAGCGAGGGGAGCAGCGCTCCAATCACTTCCTCGTCATCCAGCCTTTCTGGACCAATGCCCGGGCCTCTCGCCCGGGCATTTTTGTGCCAAATGGAACTTTTCGAACCCCTATATATTGTTGCAGAATTGGTCCGCCAGTCTGACCGTGAGGGGACATTTGGTGATGAATATTCTGTTGAAGCGCGTTCTCGACCGCCTGGTGCGTACGGGCAATCTGAAAGTCACCGGGCCGAAGGGCTCGACAGTGGTTTTCGGCGACGGCAGCGGCGAGCCGGTGCATATGCACATCAAGACCGCGCATGCCGAGCGCGCCATTACCTTCGATCCGATGCTGGCCGTGCCGGAAGCCTATATGGACGGCGAACTCGACATCATCGAGGGCGGCGTACTGGGTATGATGCGCATCGCCTTCCAGAACATGGGCAGCGGCGGTATCGACGCCACCTGGTCGAAGGCCATCGAGGGTCTGCGCCACGCCTTTCGCCGCCTGCAGCAGATCAACACCGCATCACGGGCGCGCCGCAACGTGCAGCGCCACTATGATTTGTCGGGTGACCTCTACCGGCTCTTCCTAGACGACGACATGCAGTATTCCTGCGCCTATTTCGAACAGCCGGACATGACGCTCGACGAGGCGCAGATGGCCAAGAAACGCCATATCGCCGCCAAGCTCAGGCTAAAGGCCGGCCAGACCGTGCTCGATATCGGCTCCGGCTGGGGTGGGCTCGGCCTCTATCTCGCCAAGGCTTTCGATGTCGACGTGCAAGGCGTGACGCTGTCGACCGAGCAGCACGGCGTCGCCACCGACCGGGCGCATGCGCAAGGCTTGCAGGACCGCGTGCATTTCGACCTCAAGGACTACCGCGAACTCAACGAACGCTTCGACCGCATCGTCTCGGTCGGCATGTTCGAGCATGTCGGCGTCAACCACTTCCGCACTTTCTTCGACAAGTCGGCGACGCTGTTGAAGCCGGACGGCGTCATGCTCTTGCACACGATCGGCCGCTCCGGCGTGCCGTGGGCGACCAGCGCCTTCATCCGCAAGTACATTTTTCCGGGCGGCTACATTCCTTCGCTGTCGGAGGTGATGCCGGCGATCGAGAAGTCGGGCCTTGTAGTCACCGACATCGAGATTCTGCGGCTGCACTATGCCGATACGCTGAAGCATTGGGGCCAGCGCTTTGCCGCCAACCGGGACAAGGCCAAGGCCATCTATGACGAGCGCTTCTGCAGGATGTGGGAGTTCTATCTGGCGGCTTCGGAAGCCGCCTTCCGCTGGCAGGATCTGGTGATCTTCCAGATCCAGATCGCCAAGAAGAACGACACGCTGCCGATGACGCGCGACTACATGGCCAAATGTGAAAAGGCGCTCGAAATGCGCGAAATGGGGCATCGTCAGGAGGCGGCGGCCGCCGAGCCTGCTGTCGCCAGGTCTGTGCCTGCCAGGTCCGTTGCTGTCAGGTCCGTTGCGGCCAAGCCAGCGCGCCGTCGCAAGGTGGCGGATCGCGAATAACGCCTCGATTGCGATTGCCGCTTGCCATTGACGGCTCTGACACTGAAAAAGGTCTCGTTCTCGCGAGACCTTTTTTAATGACCTGCCTGCCCACCATCGCCACCACCCTTGTCGAGTTCGCCCGCGCCTCGGTGCTCGCGCCACGCGGAGCCTGAGCGTGGAACTCCCCGCCTCGCTGCGACAAGGCGTCGAGCGCCTGCTCGAAACGATACCGCTGGCGGTGCTGCGCCAGGCGGCGAAGACGCTGTCTGACCGCTACCGCGCCGAATTGCGCGACGGCCGCCTGCACATGGCCGAAGAGATGGCGGTAAAAGCCTATCTGGCGACGCGGCTGCCGGCGACCTACGCGGCGGTACGGGCCGGTCTCGACGAACTCGCCTATGCGCGGCCCGATTTCCAGCCAACGAGCTTGCTCGATGTCGGCGCCGGTCCTGGCACGGTGCTTTGGGCCACTACAGACCTGTGGCCCGACCTCGAAGAGGCGGTTCTGGTTGAAGCAAGCGCCGCGGTGCGCAAGGTTGGCCAGTCGCTCGCCCTTGATACCATCGCCACCAGGATGGACTGGCGCGCCGGCGACGTGACCATCGACCTTGCCGATCTCAAGCCTGCCGATCTGGTCACCTGCGCCTATGTGCTGGACGAGATCGCGCCGGCATCGCTGCCGAAGCTTGTCGGCCGGCTCTGGCAGTTGACCGGCGACACACTGCTGATCGTCGAGCCCGGCACACCGGCCGGCTGGCAGCGCATCCTGGCAGTGCGCAGGCAATTGCTGGAGGCCGGGGCGCACGTGCTGGCGCCTTGTCCGCATGAGGCGCCCTGCCCGCTTGAGCCGCCCGACTGGTGCCATTTTTCGCGCCGCGTCGCCCGCTCGCGCCGGCACCGCCTGGCCAAGGACGCCGACGTGCCGTGGGAGGACGAGAAATTCATCTACGTCGCGGCGTCGCGGCAAGCCGCGCCTGTACGTCAGCCGCGCGTGATTGCGCCGCCGAAATCGGGCTCCGGCAAGGTGCTGCTCAAACTGTGCCAGCCGGATGGCGGCGCCGGCGAGACACTTTTCACCAAGCGCGAGGGCGAGCTGTTCAAGGCAGCGCGGCGGCTGGACTGGGGCGATACATTGGACGGAAGAAGCGGGTAATCACCGAGATTGTTCTTGCTCTGTTCCAACGACTCGGATAGAAGTCAGCGCCTTTCTGAGTCAACCGGAATCGGGGCGCGGAAACACTCTTCTGTGGACGGTTTGCCGCCCCTGTGAACAACGGGGCATCGAGGTTGATTGGTCGTGCGGTGATGCAGAAAGGTCAGCACCGATTTATCTCGTTCTGATATCGAGAAGCCGGGATCAAAATCGGGGACATCATGGCAGAGGCAGCGCGAAAATTCGGCGTGGCGGAGCAGCAACCGCTTTATCGTGAAGCGCCGAACAACATCGAGGCCGAGCAGGCGCTGCTCGGCGCCATCCTCGTCAACAACGATGCCTTCTACCGCGTCTCCGACTTCCTCAAGGCCGGCCATTTCTACGAGCCGCTGCACCGGAAAATCTTCGAGGTCGCGGCCGAGCTAATCCGCATGGGCAAGGTGGCGACGCCGATCACGCTGAAAACCTTCCTGCCGGCCGACGAGAAGGTCGGCGACATGACGGTGGCGCAATATGTGGTTCGTCTGGCGGTCGAAGCCGTCACCGTCGTCAATGCCACCGATTATGGCCGCGCCATCTACGATCTGGCCACGCGCCGGGCACTGATTACCGTCGGCGAGGACATGGTCAACATCGCCTATGACGCGCCGGTCGACATGGCGCCGTCCGAACAGATCGAGGATGCCGAGCGGCGGCTGTTCGAACTGGCCGAAACCGGCCGCTATGATGGCGGCTTCGAGAGCTTCACCGACGCGGTCAAGACCGCCGTCGACATGGCCAACGCCGCCTATATGCGCGACGGCCATTTGTCGGGCCTCGCCACCGGCATGCGCGATCTCGACCGCCGCATGGGTGGCCTGCAGGCGTCGGATCTGATCATCATTGCCGGCCGTCCGGGCATGGGCAAGACGTCGCTCGCCACCAACATCGCCTTCAACATTGCCGAGATGTATGAGCCGGCGCAGCAGGCCGACGGCTCGTTCAAGGCAGCCAATGGCGGCGTCGTCGGCTTCTTCTCGCTGGAAATGTCGTCCGAGCAGCTCGCCACCCGCATCATTTCCGAACAGACGGAAATTTCGTCGTCAAAAATCCGCCGCGGCGAGATTTCGGAGATGGATTTCGAAAAGCTGGTCGCCTGCTCGCAGACCATGCAGAAGATCCCGCTGTTCATCGACCAGACCGGCGGTATCTCGATCGCGCAGCTGTCGGCGCGGGCGCGGCGGCTGAAGCGTCAGCGCGGCCTCGACCTCATCGTCATCGACTATATCCAGCTGATGCAGGGGTCGAGCGCGAAATCGTCACAGAACCGGGTGCAGGAAATCACCGAGATCACCACCGGCCTCAAGGCGCTGGCCAAGGAACTCTCCGTTCCGATCATCGCGCTGTCGCAGCTGTCGCGTCAGGTCGAAAGCCGCGAAGACAAACGCCCGCAGCTGTCCGATCTTCGCGAATCCGGCTCGATCGAGCAGGACGCCGACGTGGTGATGTTCGTCTACCGCGAGGAATATTATCTGAAGAACCGCGAACCGAAGCCCGGCACCGACGATTACATCAAGTGGGAACACGAGATGAACGAGATGCGCGGCAAGGCCGAAGTCATCGTCGCCAAGCAGCGCCACGGCCCGACAGGTTCGGTGAGCCTCGCCTTCCATGGCGAGTTCACACGGTTTTCCGACCTCGCCGAAGAGCATCATATTGCGGAGAGGTTCGAGTAGCTTTTTGGCCTACCGCAGCGCTCCGTCACACCCCCCTCTGGCCTGCCGGCCATCTCCCCCGCAAGGGGGGAGATCAGCAGCTTTGCGAATGGCGCTCATCTTGCGACGTTGGGGATTGGCGAAAGCAGCGACGATAGCCAATCTCCCCCCTTGCGGGGGAGATGTCCGGCAGGACAGAGGGGGGTGTGCAAGATCACCCTCCTTCGGTCATTTGCAGGCAGCATCACTCCATGGCTAAATCGCGCGTCCAGTTCATCTGCCAGAATTGCGGGTCGGTGCATCAGCGCTGGGCCGGCAAATGCGATGCCTGCGGCGAGTGGAACACACTCGTCGAGGAAGGCACGTCCGGCGGCATCGGCTCGGGACCGGCCAACACGCGCAATGCGCGCAAGGGCCGCGCCGTGGTGCTGACCAGCCTGTCCGGTGACATCGAGGATGCGCCGCGGATCATCTCCGGCATTGGCGAACTCGACCGCGCCACCGGCGGCGGTTTCGTGCGCGGCTCGGCGCTGCTGGTCGGCGGCGATCCCGGCATCGGCAAGTCGACGCTGCTTACCCAGGCCGCAGCAGCATTGGCGTCAAAAGGCCACCGCATCGTCTATGTCTCGGGCGAAGAGGCTGTCGCGCAGATCCGGCTGCGGGCGCAGCGGCTTGGCGTCGCCGACACGCCGGTCGAACTTGCCGCGGAGACCAATGTCGAGGATATCCTGGCAACAATAGCCGACGGCAGAAGGCCGGACCTCGTCATCCTCGATTCCATCCAGACGCTGTGGACCGACATGGCCGACTCGGCGCCCGGCACCGTCACCCAGGTGCGCGCCTCGGCGCAAGCGATGATCCGCTACGCCAAATCCACCGGTGCTGCCATCGTGCTGGTCGGCCATGTCACCAAGGAAGGCCAGATCGCCGGTCCGCGCGTCGTCGAGCACATGGTCGACGCCGTTCTCTATTTCGAAGGCGAAGGCGGCCATCACTACCGCATCCTGCGCACGGTGAAGAACCGTTTTGGGCCGACCGACGAGATCGGCGTCTTCGAGATGTCGGACAAGGGCTTGCGCGAGGTCGCCAATCCGTCGGAGCTGTTCCTCGGCGAACGCCACGCAAAATCGCCGGGTGCCGCGGTATTTGCCGGCATGGAAGGGACACGTCCGGTGCTGGTCGAGATCCAGGCACTGGTGGCGCCGTCCACATTGGGCACGCCGCGCCGTGCCGTCGTCGGCTGGGACGGCGCACGGCTGTCGATGATCCTTGCCGTACTCGAAGCCCATTGCGGCGTGCGCTTCGGCACCCACGATGTCTACCTCAACGTCGCCGGCGGCTACCGGATTTCCGAGCCGGCGGCCGATCTGGCGGTTGCCGCTGCACTGGTTTCGTCGCTCACCGGTCTTGCCCTTCCCGCCGATTGCGTCTATTTCGGCGAAATCAGCCTGTCGGGCGCAGTGAGGCCGGTTGCGCATGCGCAGCAGCGCCTTAAAGAGGCCGAAAAGCTGGGTTTTGGAAGTGCGGTTCTGCCCTTGGGCAGCGAGGAGGTTGTCGGGGGGATCGGGGCCGGCGCTTTCCAGCCGACCGAACTTGCCGATCTCGTCGCACGCATAGCCGGCTCACGGCGCAGCCGTGTCGACGTGGAAGATTGACGCGGCTCGCCCGAGCCGTGAAAAGACAATCTGAGTGGGGCGAAAGACATGCCGATTACGCTGCTGGACGGAATTCTCGTCGGCTTCACCCTGGTCTCGGCGATGCTCGCCATGGTTCGCGGCCTGTCACGCGAAATCCTGTCCGTCGTGTCCTGGGCGGCTGCCGCCGCGGCGGCATTCTTCTTCTACAAGCCGGTGCTGCCTTACGTTCAGCCCTATGTCGAAAGCGACAAGATCGCCATGGCGGCATCCGCCGGCATCGTCTTCCTCATCGCGCTGATCGTCGTTTCCGTCATCACCATGAAGCTTGCCGACTGGATCATCGATTCCAGGATCGGCGCGCTCGACCGTACGCTGGGCTTCCTCTATGGCGCCGCGCGCGGCGTCCTCGTAGTCGCCGTGGCGCTACTGTTCTTCAACTGGCTGGCCGGCGCCAAGGCCCCTGCCTGGATCGCCAACGCCAAGTCGAAGCCGCTGCTCGAGACCATCGGCGCCAAGCTGGAAAGCCTGCTGCCCGAAGATCCGGAAAACGCCATCCTGAAGAAGCTCAATCCGAATCAGCCGGCAGCCGAGACGCCTCCGGCGGCCGATGCACCGGCGGCGGATGCTCCGGCAACCGGTGACGATACGCCGGCGCCCGACGACGAGACCGACGCTCCGGCCGATAACGCACCCGCGCCCGCTGCTCCGGCTCCGGCCGCGCCGGCAAACTGATACGGACGGATGGTGCCGGACAGGCGCCATCCCGGCAGTTCCGGCCTGACTACGTTGCTTTCGCGGCGCTATCGCACTATATGGCCATTTTAGCGGAGCTTGAGCCCCATGGCAGTTTCGAAGGCAGACGCGGACGACGTGCTTTCCGCCGAAGCAGACGATCATTTCCACGACGAATGCGGGGTGTTCGGCATTTTCGGCCGGCAGGACGCTGCGGCCATCGTAACGCTAGGCCTGCATGCGCTGCAGCATCGCGGCCAGGAAGCGGCCGGCATCGTCTCCTATGACGGCACGCAGTTCCATGTCGAACGCCATGTCGGCCTGATCGGCGACACCTTCACCAAGCAGCACGTCATCGACAGCCTGCAAGGCAACCGTGCCATCGGCCACACGCGCTATGCCACGACCGGCGGCGCCGGCATGCGCAACATCCAGCCCTTCTTCGCCGAACTCGCCGATGGCGGCTTTGCCGTCGCCCATAACGGCAATCTCACCAACGCCATGACCGTGCAGCGCGCGCTGCAGAAGCAGGGCGCGATCTTCTCGTCGACCTCCGACACCGAGACGCTGCTGCATCTCGTTGCCACCAGTAAGGAACGCGATTTGAATTCGCGCTTCATCGACGCCGTGCGTCAGGTCGAAGGCGCTTTCTCGCTGGTCGCGATGACCTCCAAGAAGATGATCGGCTGCCGCGATCCGCTCGGCATCCGCCCGCTGGTGCTCGGCGACCTGGACGGCGCCTGGATCCTGGCCTCCGAAACCTGCGCGCTCGACATTATCGGCGCCCGCTTCGTGCGCGACCTGAAGCCCGGCGAAATGGTCGTGGTGACCTCGAAGGGCATCGAGAGCCTGTTCCCCTTCGAGCCGCAGAAGACCCGCTTCTGCATCTTCGAATATGTCTATTTCGCCCGCCCGGACTCCTCGGTCGAAGGCCGCAATGTCTACGAAGTGCGCAAGCGTATCGGCGCCGAATTGGCGCAGGAAAGCCCGGTCGAGGCCGATATCGTCGTGCCGGTGCCGGATTCCGGCACGCCGGCGGCAATCGGCTTCTCCCAGGCGGCAGGCATCCCCTTCGAACTCGGTATCATCCGCAACCACTATGTCGGCCGAACCTTCATCCAGCCCGGCGATTCGATCCGCCATATGGGCGTCAAGCTCAAGCACAACGCCAACCGCCGGATGATCGAGGGCAAGCGCGTGGTGTTGGTCGACGATTCGATCGTGCGCGGCACCACCAGCCAGAAAATCGTGCAGATGGTGCGCGACGCCGGCGCCAAGGAAGTGCATATGCGCATCGCCTCGCCGCCGACCAGCGCGTCGTGCTTCTACGGCGTCGACACGCCGGAGAAGTCGAAGCTTTTGGCATCGCGCATGTCGATCGAGGAAATGGCCGAGTTCATCCGTGTCGATTCGCTCGGCTTCCTCACCATTGACGGGCTCTACCGCGCCGTCGGCGAAGCCAGCCGCGACAATGAGCAGCCGCAATTCTGCGACGCCTGTTTCACCGGCCAGTACCCGACCCGCCTGCTCGACTTCGAAGGCCACGACAATGTGCGCACGCTGTCGCTGCTGGCGAACAACGGGGCGTAAAGCCCAACTGCTATCCTTGAAAGCGCTCGCATGACCCTCGACCTCTCCGGCCGCGTCGCGGTCGTTACCGGCGCCTCGCGCGGCATCGGCTACTTCATCGCCAAGGAACTTGCCGCCGCCGGCGCGCATGTCATTGCGGTAGCCCGGACCGTCGGCGGGCTGGAAGAACTCGACGACCAGATCAAGGCCGAGCGCGCGAAAACCGGCAAGGGCGAAGCGACGCTGGTGCCTCTCGACCTCTCAGACATGGCCGGCATCGACCGGCTGGGCGGCGCCATTCACGAGCGCTGGGGCAAGCTCGACATTCTGGTGGCCAATGCCGGTGTGCTCGGCGTCATCTCGCCGATCGGCCATGTCGAGGCCAAAACCTTCGAGAAGGTTATGACCATCAATGTCACCTCGACCTGGCGGCTGATCCGCTCGGTCGACCCGCTGCTCAGGCTGTCCGACGCCGGCCGCGCCATTCTCATGTCGTCCGGGGCCGCGCATTCGGCGCGCGCCTTCTGGGCGCCCTATGCGGCGTCGAAGGCGGCTGTGGAAGCCATGACGCGTTCCTGGGCGCATGAGACGCAGAGCCTGGCGCTCCGCATCAATGCGGTCGACCCCGGCGCCACCCGCACCGCCATGCGTGCGCAGGCCGCGCCCGGCGAGGATCCGGAAACGCTGCCGCACCCCTCAGAGGTGGCAAAACGCATCGTGCCGCTGGCGAGCCCCGAGATGAAAGAGACGGGGCTGATCTTCCAGGTCAAGAACAACCGCTTCGTCGCCTACCGGCAGCCGGAATAAACCGGGTTGTAGCGGGATTAAACAGGCCTCCAGTTACGTTTCTTCGAATGTAGGACATTCGAAACCGGAGGACCGACATGCGTAGACTTCTTCTCGTTGCCGCCGCCGCGATTGCCGCCACAGCCGGCGTGGCGCTGGCGCAAGACGCAAAGATGAGTTTCTTCGTCACCAGCGTCGGTTCCGGCAAAGGCGCCGATCTCGGCGGTCTCAAGGGTGCCGACGCGCATTGCGCCTCGCTGGCGGAAGCGGCTGGGGTTACCGGCAAGGAATGGCACGCCTATCTCTCGAGCGCCAATGTCGATGCGCGCGACCGTATCGGCAAGGGTCCCTGGGTCAACGCCAAGGGCGAGAAGATTGCCGATGACGTCGCCTCGCTGCACAGCGACGCCAACGCCATCAACAAGCAGACGGCGCTGACCGAGAAGGGCCAAGTGGTCAATGGCCGCGGCGACAAGCCGAACCGGCACGACATATTGACCGGCTCGAAGCCTGACGGCACCAAGATCGCCGACCAGACCTGCGGCGACTGGACCTTGAGCGGGGCGGAGGGCGCGGCGATGATGGGCCATCACGACCGCACCGGCCTTGATGAGTCGGCGGCGGCGAAATCCTGGAACTCCTCGCATGCCTCGCGCGGCGGCTGCAGCCAGGAGGCGCTGAAAGGCACCGGCGGCGACGGCCTGTTCTACTGCTTTGCCGCGAACTGAGAGACGTCTGGGAGCGGTTCGTTCACGGGTCTGTGATGGTCCTGCAGGTCCCTCCCCCATCGCCCTGCTTTCGCCATCAGCCGGGAGTTGCTAGGGTCGACCCGACTCCGACACCCAGCAAAGCGAGGAATTCCCATGGCTGCTCCCAGCGTAGCATTGGTCTGGTACCTGGTGATCGCCGGCCCGCAAGGCGGCATGGTGGTGCTGCCCAGCACCTTCGACACCCGCGAACAGTGCACAAACGCGATTACCGAATATCAGAAGCAGCCGACGCCGGCCGGCTGGGCGGTCAACTGCGTGCCGAGCGCCTCCCCGTTTACCGATGAGGGCGACGCGGAAGAGCCTGCGGCGCAGTAGCGCAATCTCCCCCCTCGAGGGGGAGATGGCCGGCAGGCCAGAGGGGGTCGCCTCGCGTAGAGTGCCAACCTCCTTCCGCACAAAGGGCGTCGCGTCCAGTCGGCCGACCCCCTCTGTCGCCTTCGGCGACATCTCCCCCTCAAGGGGGGAGATCAGGCGCGCGCCTTCACCGTCAGCTCCGGCTTGCTGTTGATGGTCTGGAAGACCACGCAATAGCGTTCCGTCAGCTTGATCAGCGCGTCGATGCGATCCTGCGGCTCATCCGTGTCGAGGTTGAAATTCAACCGGATGGCGCGAAAGCCCACGGGGGCGTCCTTGGCCACGCCCAGCGTGCCGCGAAAGTCGAGATCGCCTTCGGCCTCGACGGTGGCTGCGCCGAGTTTGAACTCTAGTGCGGTGGCCACCGCCTTCAGCGTCACCCCGGCGCACGCCACCAGCGCCTCAAGCAGCATGTCGCCCGAACACAATTCGAGCCCGGAACCGCCGGTCGCCGGATGCAGGCCGGCGACCGCCAGCGCCCTGCCCGTCTCGACCTTGCAGGCAATCGACTGGTCGTCGATGGAGCCTTTGGCGCGAAGCGTGATCAGCGCTCGCGAGGAATCGTCGCGATAAGCCTCCTTGATCGGCGCCTGCATGGCCTTGAGTGCGGTGGCGTCCATGTTGCATTCCTTTTCGAGTCCGTCGCGCTTTGATAGCACTGATATGCCAGCGAGACAGCGCCCCCCTCTGGCCCGGCCACCTCCCCACAGGGGGGAGATCTGCAGCTTCGCCGATGGCGCTTTCTACGCCGGCGATTAGCGAAGGCGGTCGCGACATCCAATCTCCACCCCTGTGGGGGGAGATGTCCGGCAGGACAGAGGGGGCTGAAGGAATGCTACCTCACGAAGAGTTACTTTGACTTCGACCGCCCCGGCCATACCTAAGCAGAGTCATTCCCGCGGAGACATCATGCCGTTCAAGCTGAAACTGATCTCGCTTACCCTGTTGGTGCTTGCAGCCTTCGCGCAGCCAGTCCTCGCCGAAACGCCCGAGCGCTCCGCACCGGCAGGCGGCGTGCTGTCGCTGCTGCCGGCACCGCAGACGACCAGCCATTCAATCACCATTGCCGGGCGCAAGCTGGACTATCAGGCTAAGGCCGGCACGCTGTCACTGCTATCCGGCAAGGGCGAGGTCACCGCGGAAATCTTCTATGTCGCCTATACGCTGCCGCCACTGGCGGGCGCGGAGAAGGCTCGCCCCATCACCTTCGTCTTCAATGGCGGCCCGGGCGCGGCATCCGCCTATCTGCATCTCGGCGCACTCGGCCCGCGTGTCGTCGCGACCGGCGCCGATGGCCAATTCCTGCCGCCGCCGCAAAAGCTGATCGACAATCCCGACAGCTGGCTCGACATGACCGACCTCGTCTTCGTCGATCCGGTCGGCACCGGCTACAGCCGCGAGGCCCCCGGCCAGGACACAAAAGATTTTTGGGGCGTCAGCCAGGACGCCAGTTCGATCGGCGCTTTCATCCGGCTCTATCTCGCCCAGAACGGCCGCACCGGATCGCCGCTCTTCCTTGCCGGCGAAAGCTATGGCGGGTTCCGCGCGGCACTTCTCGCCAGGACCCTGCAGGAAGATGTCGGCCTGAGCCCCAACGGCATCGTGCTGATCTCGCCTGCACTGGAGTTCACGCTGGTGCTGCCCGACGAATTCCAGCCGCTGCATTGGGCGCTGGAACTGCCCTCGATGGCGGCGGTGCGCCTGCGCAGCGAAGGCCTCAGCGGCGAAGCACTGCGCGAAAAGGTCGCCGAGGTCGAAAAGTATGCGCTGGGCGACTACCTCACGGCTCTGACCGGCGGGCTGGAACAGGGCGGGCGGCTGGCCAGCCAGCGCGTGGCCGAGATCACCGGCCTGCCGCTCGACCTCGTGCAGCGCAATTCCGCCCGCATCCCGACCGGCCTGTTCGCGCGCGAATTCCAGCGCGCCAGTGGCAAAGTGCTCAGCCCGTATGACGGCACCATCGCCACCAGCGACATCGCCCCGGAGAGCGCCCGCAGCGCCGGCCCAGATCCGGTGCTCGACCGCAGCGTGCCGGCGCTGACCTCGGCCTTTGTCGGTTATGCGCGCGACGAGCTGAATTTTCGCACCGATGTCAGCTACAGGTTGCTCAATGGCGATGTGACCCACGCCTGGGACTATGGCGGCTCGCGGCAAGGCTATGCCGGGGTGATGGACGATCTGCAGCGGGCGCGCTCGCTCAACCCGGGGCTCGGCGTGGTGATCGTCAACGGCGACACCGATCTGGTCACTCCCTATCTGGCCTCACGCTATCTGGTGAGCCAAATCCCGACGCTCGGCGGGGCAAAACCTATCCGTCTCGACGTCATCGAGGGCGGCCACATGATGTATCTCAGGCCGGGCGGCCGGCGCGCCCTGAAGGAGGCCGCTTCGGAGCTCTACCAGGCAACACAGTGAACGGCGTGCCCACGCTGTCGGCCAGGCTGCGCCAACGCAAGCTTGCCACTGGCGTAGCGCCCCGCAGGCTTTCGCCCGTATAGCCTGCAATGGGAGCCTGATTGGCGCAGGCTTCTTCTTCGTCCTCTTGACAGCGCCGGACACGCCGCATGGCCGATATTGCCATTCTGGAAACCCGCGAAAGGGTGCTTGCCGGCATCCTGTTCACCGGCTGCGCCTATTTCCTGTTTTCGACGCAGGACGCCGCGATCAAGCTTCTGGTCGTCGGCATCAGCGTCTGGCAGATCATGTTCTTCCGCTCGATCGCTGTGCTTATCGGCTGTGCTGCAATCGGCGGACCGCCCATCTTTGCCGACACAATGCGCTCGCCCATCGTGCGGCCGATGCTGGTGCGCAGCGCCTTCACGCTCGGCGCCTGGCTCTGCTACTACAACGCGGCCCGCTCCCTGCAGCTGGCCGAACTCACCACCATCTATTACGCCGCCCCGATCATCGTCACCGTGCTGTCGGTGGTGATGCTTGGCGAAAAGGTGCCGCTGTTGCGCTGGCTGGCGGTGTTCATCGGCTTCGTCGGCGTCTTCATCGCCTGTGATCCCACTCGTCTCGGCTTGTCCGTGCCGATGCTCTTGGTACTGGCTGCGGCAGTGCTGTGGGGCATTGCCGTGGTGCTGTTGCGCAAGACGGCGCTGGCCGAGCGCACGCTGATCCAGCTTGTGCTCAACAATTTCTACTTCCTGGTGTTTTCCGCGGTGCCGGCGCTGTTGGTCTGGCAGATGCCGGACTGGCGCCAGTTGCTGCTTTTGATCAGCGTCGGCGCGCTCGGCGGCGTGGCGCAATTTATGCTGTTCGAAGGCATGAAGTGGGCGCCGGTGTCGATCGTGGCGCCGTTCGAATACACCTCATTGGTCTGGGCCTTCGGGCTCGGCTTTGCGGTCTGGGGCGACGTGCCGCGTCGCGAGGTGTTTCTGGGGGCGGCGTTGATCGTCGGCGCCGGCCTGCTGATCATCGGCAACGAGCATTTCCGCAAGCGGCTATGAGTACTCCCGTGCTGACAGCATGGTGGCAGGAGAAGACGGATAGGCTGCTGAGATGACGGAAGCGCTCGACGGCCCAGGCACCACAGATACCGCTGCCGAGCGTACGCTCGGCATCATGCTGGTGGCGGCTTCGGCGGCTTTCTTCGCCCTCACCGGCGTGCTGACCAAATCGATCCACGCCGACCCGCTGACCATCACTTGCTGGCGCGGCTTTGTCGGCGCGATCCTGATCACCTTCTATGTGCTGTGGCGCCGGCGCCGCTCCGGCGGGCGGGAAAGCTTGCGGCTTGGCTGGCGCGGCTGGCTGCTGGCCCTCGAGGGCGCCGCGGCCAGCATCGCCTTCATCTCGGCGTTCAAATTCACCTATGTCGCCAATGTCGCGGTCATCTACGCCACCGCGCCTTTCATCACCGCGCTGCTCGCCTTCGTGCTGGTGCGCGAGCCGTTCCGGGCGCAGACGCTTGCCGCCGCCGCCGTTTCGCTGTGCGGCGTAGTGATCATGGTCGGCTCCGGCTTCGGCAGCGGTCATCTGTTTGGCGATGGGCTCGCGCTGCTGATGACCGCCGGCAGTGCGCTCTACATGATCATGGTGCGCGCCTTCCGCGACACGCCGGTGGTGTGGGCGGGCGCAGTCTCGGCGCTTCTGCTGTTCGTGCTCGGCTGGTTCGTCACCGACCCCCTGGCGATTTCTGCTCGCGACGCCGTGCTGCTCGTCGCCTTCGGAGGATCGTTCGCAGCGGCGTCGATCCTGTGGACAGAAGGCTCGCGGCTGATCCCGGCGCCTGAGTCCGGCCTTCTCGGTGCCGCCGAAGTGCCGTTTGCGATCCTGTTCGCCTTCCTGTTCCTCGGCGAGATCGCGCCGGCCGCCAGCCTGATCGGCGGCGCCATAGTACTCTGCGCGGTTTTCGCCCATGCGGGGCGCGACTGGCTGGCTGCGAGAAAAAGTGCGGCAACCCAATAATTATTTTCCAAGTCATGGAACCATCATGCGGATCAGGCAGTTTTATGTGCGACGGGTCACCCCCCAAGTCCCCCCAAACCCCTCGACCCGTCCTCCTCAAAGCCGACCGTAAGGTCGGCTTTTTCTTTGGACATCAGCCGGCAAAGCCGGGCAAGGCGAGGTTGTCGCTGAGCAGGATGGCAAGATCGCGCGCCGGCCGCTCAGCGCCCTGGCCGAGTTTTATCGCGAATTGCGCTGTCGGCACCGGCGGCAGGGCGAATTCGCGCGGTGCTTCGGCAATGCCTGAATGGGCAAAGCGGGCGGTGCGCAAGGTCAGCGCGATGCCGGCATTGACCGCCGTACGCAAGCCGGCAAGGCTGGCGCTGCCGGCGGCGATGCGGTAGCGGCGGCCGGCAGCATCGAGGGCCGCGAGTGCTGCTTCGCGAAAGCCGCAATAGGGGTCGAGCAGCGCCAGCGGCAATTCCTCTTCCCGCACGGCAAGCCCTTTTTGCGAGCACAGCCACAGCATCGGCTCACTGAACAGCCCGACTTCGTCATTGGCCGGCGTCTTGCGCATGACAACGGCCAGATCGAGCTGCCCGGCCTGCAGCGCCTCGCCAAGCTCGGCCGAACGGCCGACGCGGAGTTCGACCCTGACGCGCGGATGGCTGGTCGCGAAGGCGCGCAGCAGCTCCGGCAGGCCGCTATCGGCGAAATCCTGTGTCGTGCCGATGGCGACGCGACCAGCGGCACGCGCGCCCTTGAGCGCCAGCCAGGCCTCGCTGTGCACGGCAAGAATGCGGCGGGCATGACCGACAAGATCCTCGCCGGCCGGCGTCAGCCCGCGCCCGCGCCCCTGCGCCACCAGCAGCGGTTCGCCGACGATCTCCTCCAGACGCTGCATTTGCGCGGTCACCGCCGAGGGCGAGCGGCCGACAGCAGACGCAGCCTGAGCCAGCGAGCCGCCATCGACAAAGGCAAGGAAGGTTTTGAGCAGATCGGGATCGAGAGCTTGCATGCTTCGATAATACAGAACCTTTTGTTCGAAACAATTCGATTTTTTTGATTCAAAGATGATGGCATTGTCTCTCCAACGGCAAACAGACGCCGCTCAAACGAAGGAGAGAAAAATGCCCATCATCAACATCAGCGTCACCGGCAAGCCCGACGCCAAGCTGTCCGCCACAATCGCCAAGGAAATCACCGAGCTGACGGCAACCCATCTGCGCAAGGACCCGACGATTACCGCCGTCGCCGTCACCTATGTCGACCCGCAGCATTGGTTCGCCGGCGGCAAATCGCTGGCAGAGCATGGCGCCAATACCTTCTGGCTCGACATCAAGGTGGTCGACGGCACCAACACCAAGCTGGAGCTGGAGGCTTATCTGAAGGCGATCTTTGAGGCCTTCGGTAAGTTGCTGGGTGGTGTGCACGAGGAAAGCTATGCCTTCGTGCATGAAGTCCCGGCCGCGGCATACGGTTATGGCGGCAAGTCGCAGGAGTTCCGGTTCATCAGTGGGCGGCTGAAGGCCACGGCCTGATTGCTACCCAGCGGGAGGATGAAGCCTTGTATCAAGCGCGAAATCCTCCCGGAGATGCAAGCTATAAAGGCCTGCCGCCCGGTTGGGATCGAACACCAGGTTCCAGCTGTGCTGGGATACCGCGCTGGGGATCAGAAAGAACGGATGCTTTGCCAGCAGACCATCGCCGAACTGCTGCTGTCCCGCGCCTGGGATGCCGGGACGCAGCCAGTTCGCGTTCGGAATATCGTCGGTTTGGACCACATAAATCTCTGATGGATCGACGATGTCGAATGCCGTCAGCACGTGAGGGACAGCATCCAGCGTGCGAAACCCCTTGTGGACCGCCACCTCCAAGATGGCGGTCGACGGGTCGATGGACGCATATACGGCTCTGATCCCTTTGCTGTTCCACCTTCCCCCAAGCTTGAAGGCTCCTTCGCCACTGTCCCAGCTCGCCTTGAAGCGTCTATGATCAAGCCTCCAGCCCAAAACCTGCCCTGTTCCGAGGGAGCCCGGCAAAGGCGTCACGCGTAGACACCATAGTCGAGCCGCTCAAGAAACTCCTGCACAAGCGCAGTGCCCGCCGCCGTGGCCAGCAGATCGATCGGCCGGCGATTGTCCAAACCCATGACAGACTCGATCATCCATTTTTCCGCGTCTTCCTGAGTCCCGAGCACGGACGTGGCCTTTGTCAGGAGCTTGGCGAAGTTCCAGGTTCTGGAACCTTGCTCCCGACTGAGGGTCTTGGAGTGATCCGATTTGTGCCGCTGAAATGTCCGCTCGCTCATGCCGAATGCGGTCTCAAACGCATCGGCGGGATCAATGACCATCAGATGCCTGACGAGGCTTTCGAGCGCCTGGCCCGGAATTCCATGCAGGATCATTTCATGTGCCTCAAGAGGACTGGCTACCGAGAATCCAAGAACCTTCCGTCCACCAAACAGGTCGACCATTCGTTCGAACTCCGGCTCCATATGTGGTGCCTCGGCAAAACCCAGCGGGGAACTGGCCATATTACCTCTCCGTCACGTGTCGCTTTATTTACGACACGTGTCGCAACATTTCAAGGCCTGCGTTTGGGTCATTGCCTGGCGAGGTCAGGTGGAACACCGCTCCCTCGCACCCGCGCATTGACCTTGCTCCCCATTGCGCTACCCTCTGCTCTCGAAGCGGACGAAGAGCCGCATACCGGACCGTTGGGAGAGACGCGGCATGATCCTGACACTGGCGCTGCTTGCAGGCCTCGTGCTGGCCTGGCTGCTGATTGGCGCTATCGAGACGTTTCGTCTCGACCTGCGCTTTACCCAGGCGCTACTCTATGTGCCGTTCAAGCTCGCCTACCGGATCGATGACCGGCGCATCCGCATCGCCCGCAACGCGCCGACGCCGGTGATCTATGTGGTCTCGCACCAGTCACGCTTCGAGCCGGCGCTGATGCTGTCGCTGCTGCCCGACGACACGCTGCACATTCTCGACGAGGCCTCGGCGCGCTCGCCCTGGATGGAGCCTTGGCGCGAGCTTGGCCGCACCATCGCCTTCAACGCCGAGCATCTCTTCGTCAGCCGGCGGCTGGTCAGGGTGCTGAAGGGTAAAGGCCGGCTTGCCGTCTACCTGCCCGATGACGTCGAGCCCGATGTGAAGACGTTTCGCCTGTTCCGCGCCGTCACCCGCATCGCCATGCAGGCCGACGCCCGCATCGTGCCGATCTTCGTCACCGGCTCGCGCGACCTGCCGGTTTCCTTGACGCCAAAGAACCGGGCGCCGCGCCACTGGTTCCCAAAACTCTCGATCAGCGTGCTGGAGCCAATGACGATTGCCGAACTGGTGGCGCGCAACCCCGACCAGGCTTCCAACACCAATGCGTTGTTCGACCGCATCGCCGAGGCGCGGCTTTATGGCAGCAACCTCGATCGCGGCCTGTTCCTGGCCATGCGCGATGCCGCGGATCGCACCGGCGCCTCGCATCCGATCATCGAGGATGTGATCAGCGGCTCGCTCAGCTATCGAAAAATGTTCATCGGCGCGCGCGTGCTCGGCCGCCGTTTCGAGGCGGTGGCGGCGCCCGGCGAAGCGGTCGGGGTTTTGCTGCCCAATGCCAATGGCGTGGTGCTGTCCTTCGTCGGCCTGCTCTCGGCCGGCCGGGTAGCGGCGATGATCAACTACACGGCAGGGCCGGCCAGCGTAACCGCCGCGGTCCGCACGGCAGTCATCCGAACAGTGGTTTCCTCGCGCGCGTTCGTCGAGAAGGCGGCGCTTGCCGACATCATCGCCGCGGTCGAGGCCGGCGGCGCCAAGATGCTGTGGCTGGAGGATGTGCGCGCAAGCGTCACCACACTGGAAAGGCTCGCAGCAGCGGTGCTCTGGCGGTTCCCGCTGCAGCGGCAGGCTGCGGCCAAGCCCGCCGCAATCCTGTTCACCTCAGGCTCGGAAGGCACGCCCAAGGCCGTGGTGCTGTCGCATCGCAATCTCCACGCCAACGCCATGCAGGCTGAGGCGCGCATTACCATTTCGCCCTCCGACATCCTGCTCAACGTACTGCCGGTTTTTCACTCTTTCGGCCTGACCGGCGGCACCATCCTGCCGCTGGTGACCGGGGTGAAACTGTTCCTCTACCCGTCACCGCTGCACTACAAGATCATCCCGGAGATCGCCCGCAAGGTGAAGCCGACCATCATGTTCGGCACCGACACTTTCCTTGCCAACTATGCCCGCACGGCCAAGGATGGCGATTTCTCCAGCCTGCGCTTCGTCGTCGCCGGCGCGGAAGCGGTGAAGCCGGAGACGCGGCGCGTTTATCGTGAGCGCTTCGATGCCTCGATCATCGAGGGGTTCGGGCTGACGGAGGCCGCTCCGGTCGTCGCCGTCAACACCGCCATCCATGGTCGCGACGGCACGGTCGGACGGTTGTTGCCGGCGATGCGCATGAAGCTCGAACCGGTCCAGGGTATCGAGGGTGCCGGCCGCCTGTGGCTCGACGGGCCGAATTTGATGATGGGCTACATGACCGCTGACCGGCCCGGCGAATTGCAGCCGCTGGACGGCTGGCACGACACCGGCGACATCGTCTCGGTAGACCGCGAAGGCTTCATCACCATTCGCGGCCGGGCAAAACGCTTCGCCAAGATCGCTGGCGAGATGGTGTCGTTGGGTGCCGTCGAGATGCTGGTGCAGTCGCTGTGGCCGGAAGAGCGCCACGCCGCGGTGGCGGTGCCGGACAAGAGGCGCGGCGAGCGCATCGTGCTGGTCACCACCGCCGACGACGCCGATCCGGAAGAACTGCGCGCCTTCGGCAAGAAAGCAGGGGCGGCCGAGCTGATGGTGCCCAACGACATCGTCAAGGTCGAGGAGATCCCGGTGCTGGGTTCCGGCAAGACGGATTATGTCTCGACGCAGAACCTGGCGATCGAGAAGCTGGGGTTGGGCCTGGCGGCTTAGCGTATCTCCCTCCTCGAGGGGGAGATCGCCGGCAGGCCAGAGGGGGTCGCCTCGCGTGAAGCGCCGACGTCCTCTTCGCTCAAACGAGGTCGCGTCCGGGGCGTACCGACCCCCTCTGTCGCCTTCGGCGACATCTCCCCCGGGGGGAGATAACAACTACCCGATATCCGAAGGCGGCACTTTTTCGCCCTCGCGCTTGGCGCGCTTCGAATACGCCCGCACGCTGAAAGGCAGGAAGATGAGATAGCCCGCGACAGAGGCAGTCAGCGTGTACCAGGGATAGGTCATCAACAGCAGCACGTAGAGCACGACCGCCAGGATGATCGGCAGCACCTTGTCGCCGGGCACTTTCAGGCTTTTGCCGGAATAGACCGGCAGCCGGCTGACCAGCAGGAAAGCGACCAGCACAGTGAAGCCGGTGGCGACGAATGCCGTCAGGCGGTCCGGCTCGAGACCGAGCCGCAGGAAGGACAGATAGAGCGGCAGCATAACCAGCACGGCGCCGGCCGGCGCCGGCACGCCGACGAAGTATTCGCTCTGCCAGATCGGCCGGTCATGGTCTTCGTCGAGCACGTTGAAGCGCGCCAGCCGCAGGCCACAGGCGATGGTGAACAGAAGAGCTGCGATCCAGCCGAAGGAGCCGGCGCGGTCGAGCAGGAAGGCGTAGAGCACCAGTGCCGGCGCGACGCCGAAATTGACGATGTCGGCCAGCGAATCCATCTGCGCGCCGAATTTGGATGTCGCCTTCAACATGCGCGCCAGGCGCCCGTCTATGCCGTCCAGGAAGGCGGCGAGCAGCACCATCACCACGGCCGGCTCGAAACGGCCCTCGAAGCCGAAGCGGATGCCGGACAGGCCGGCGCAGATGGCAAGCACGGTGACCAGATTGGGCAGCACCATGCGCATCGGAATTTCGCGGATGCGCGGGCCGCCGCTGCCATGGGCCTCGAACTTTTTGAACGGCGCGCCCACCGCTTACGAAATCCTGACGAGCGGGGTTGCGGCGACGCCGCCGAATTCGGCGAGCACGGTTTCGCCGCCGACCGCCGTCTGGCCGACGGCGACGCGCGGCACCGCGGTCGACGGCAGGAAGACATCGACGCGCGAGCCGAAGCGGATCAGGCCAAAGCGTTCGCCGACGGCAATGGAGCCGCCGGTCTCGGCCCAGCAGACGATGCGGCGCGCCACCAGGCCGGCAATCTGCACGGCGACAACGATGCCGTTGGGACTGTCTATGACCAGCCCGTTGCGCTCGTTCTCCGAGCTTGCCTTGTCGAGTTCGGCATTGAGGAACTTGCCCGGCCGGTGCTCGATTTTGGTGATGCGGCCGCGCACCGGAGCGCGGTTCACATGGCAGGAAAAGACGTTCATGAACACCGAGATGCGGGTCATCTCGGTGTTGCCGAGGCCAAGCTCGCGCGGCGGCACGGCCGGGCCGACCGCCGAGATGACGCCGTCGGCGGGACTGACCACCAGCCTGTCATCGACCGGGGTGACACGCTCGGGGTCACGGAAGAAATAGACGCACCAGGCGGTCAGGATCAGGCCGATCCAGAACAGCACCGAGGAGAAATAGCCGAGGAACAGCGTGCCCGCACCAAAGGCGGCAATGAACGGATAGCCCTCGCGATGGATCGGAACGAAGGCATTCTTGATCGAATCGACAAGGCTCATCGGATGGGGCTCATGGGATGGGGGCGGTCCCTGTTTCAGGTCCGGCCTCAATACCGGAAAGGCTCCGCTGCCGCAACGCAACATTGGGCAAGGCCGCATCGTCCGCAGCCGGCAGGAACGGTGACGTGCTTGCCTGTCGGCTGCTTTGCCGCCAGAATTCGGGCCAACGCCGGCTGAACGCGCGGCGAAAAGGCCGACTGCCATGGCGCCAAATTCAGGCAAAACGTATCTTGTTGCCATACGATCGTCAGCCGTGGGTGCCGTTTTGACCGTACTTGTGGCAGCGAGCGACCACGCAGTTGCGCAAGGCAAGCCATCCTTCGACTGCGCCAAGGCCGCCAGCGTGGCGGAAAAGGCCATTTGCGCCGATCCGGTCCTGGCGCAAGCCGATGCCGACGTCGCGAAGAATTATACCGCGCTGCTGAAGAGGCTCGATGCTCATGCCGGCAAGGCGCTGCGGGACGACCAAAGCGATTTCATCGCGTATCGCGACCAGATCGCCGGCTTCAACGAAAGTTCGCCCAAGAACCAACAGACTTTCGATCTCGGCGAATTCCTGCGCGACCGCGCAACCTTCCTGTCCGGCATACGCAAGCCCCCCGATGCAGGTTTGATCGGCACATGGAGCAGCGTGCGCGGCAGCGTCGACATCAAGGCTGTTGGCGGAGGCAAGGTCGAAATCTCGGAAGATGTCGTTTCCAATCCAGTCTCGGGAAGTGGGTCATGCGAGATCGACGGCACGGTCGAGGAGCGCAATACGCTTCGACTTGAGGACACCGACGACAACGACAAACCGACTGGATTCGTCTTCACCTTTCGCCGCGACGGCGATGCGCTTGTCGTCGAGCAGAGCGGCGCCGGCAAGGATGGCAAATCGGAGCCCCTGTCATGCGGTGCCAACGGCCATGCCGATGGCACGTTCTTCCTGACGGAGAAAAAGTAGGCTTGCTGTCGCTAACCCGCCGCAGCGGAGCAATCAAAGTGGGCATTGAGCTCGGCCATAGCGGCCTCAGCGAGGCTTTCATCATCCTTGCCGCGCAAGAGCACACCGCCGTTCCGCAACGATTGGAAAAGGAAGACTTGGCCTGATGCCAGCACCACCCAATTCACGATTGCTCCTTCCTCCTTCTGCACCACCGAATTCGCAGAAACGATGGCATCCGTCGGGTCGAAGCCTGCCTTGCGGAGCAGGAGGTCGACGGCGGCGGGAGCATGGTATTGTTCCGCCAGCTCAATGACCGCTGTGATCTCGGTCTCTTCAGCAATGCCAAGCTTGGCGCCAACTTTCGGGGCGTTAGCCGCTAGCGGGCTCTCGCCTGGCGGTATGACAAGCAACTCTTCTGGAGCGATGTACTCGTAGACCGTGACGTGTGTCTCCGTCGCACTGCATAGTCGGGTCTTCTTCGCGCTGGTCTGAAGTTGAAAAACCAGCTGTTTCTCTCCTTCTATGTTCAGCATCCTTGCCATGCCGAACGCGATTTTGATCTCGGGCGGCGCGATCTTGGCGCAGGCAAGGCCGGCCCCGACATCGCGCCAGCTGAAGATCATCTGGCCTGCCAAGTTGCCAACGGACTTATGAAGAAGCCTGCCTTCGCGCTTCGGATTGGCCATCACCAGCCGGTGTATGACGTCGTCGTAATCGTCACTATCGACAACTTGCAGATCAGGCCATGACGCGATCCAGCGCGCCAAAAGGTTTTCCATGGGCGCGGCCTCATCCGCAACGTAGAACGCATGATCAAGTGTATCGAGAAAATCATCCCGCCCGCCCTCGAAGCCCGTCTGCTGGGCGGCTTCGTTGGGATGGTCTGCAATCCAGCTGGACATCTTTTCCAAAGTCGCAAGCTGGCCCTTTGCGCCACAAGCAGTGAGTCCAGCTCGTGCGTTGGCAATCATGGCGCCGATTTCCTGCCCGGCATTGTGGATGAATTGACTATGGCCGCCGTTCTTTACCTCCGAAGAGTACGAGTCGGCATGAAGGACCTGCATCGCCTTGGTGTCGATTTCGGGATAACGATAGAGTCCTTTGGAAACCATCGCTGTGACGAATTGCATGACAGCGAAGACGAGAAAAAACGGCTCTTCATCAGGATCCTCGACGTTCGAACGCAGTACGACGACCGGCAACGGCAGGCCGAATTCCAACTGCTTTCCAGAATCTGATGCCGACTTCTCGGGCGTTTTCTTGGATTTGCGGGAAAAGAAACCGAACATCGAAAATACTCTCTTGGTCGCAAAACTTGCGCGAATGGGTTATTTCCGACGCGACAATATCAGCTGCCCTCAAGGATTAAAGGCACTCTGATCCAGAGGCATCCGCACGATGGTTTGCCGAAATTGTCGACGGTGTCGGGGCGCCACAGATTCATACGTCCTTGGCAGGAAAGCGCTTCGCGACAATGCCGAATTGCGGCGAGTCGACAAACCAGGGTCAGAGATGCCATCCTCGAAATCAGTCGCCCTGAACGCCAAGGTCATTACAGAAGGCCTCGCTTTCGGAGAGTCTCCCCGCTGGCACGACGGACGCCTGTGGCTCTGCAACTGGGGAACCGGAGAGATCGTCGCGGTGGATGAGGACGGCGGGAACCAGGTGATGCTCACCGTGCCGGCCATCCTGCCCTATTCGATCGACTGGTTGCCGGATGGCCGATTGCTGATCGTCTCGGGTCGGGATGGCTTGTTGCTGCGGCAGGAGGCGGATGGAACGCTGGCCACCCATGCCGATCTTCGGTCGCTGTCAACAGCCCGTGGAACGAGATCGTCGTCGACGGGCGCGGCAACATCTATGTCAATGGCGGCGGGTCGGCGCCTGCACCGGGCGAGCATTTCGGGCCCGGCACCATCGTGCTGATCACGCCGGACGGCTCGGTTCGACAAGTGGCCGAGAACATCGCTTTCGCCAACGGCATGGCGGTGACGCCGGACAACAGGACACTGATCGTGGCGGAGTCGCATGCCAACCGGCTGACCGCCTTCGATATCGCGGAGGATGGCGGGCTTTCCAACCGCCGGGTCTGGGCCGATCTCGATGGCTTTCCCGACGGCGTCTGCCTCGATGCCGAAGGAACTGCCTGGTATGCGGATTGCCCGCACCGGCCAGGTGCTGAGCGTCGAGGCGCCAGCACCTGGCACGGGCTGGCCCTCCTACATCTCAGGCAGACGCTGATAGTTGGCGATATCGGCCTTCACACCCAGCCGGGCAATGGTCTCCTGCGGGTTGAAGCCCGCCCGCTCGTGGGCCGCCTTGACGATCGGCACGACATTGTCGACGGCCGCCTGGTTTTCCCATTCGACAATGGTGACCAGGTTGAACTCACCCGGACCCGAAAATTGCTCGAGCACGAAATCCTGGACGAAGCCTTGCTGCAGGCGCAGCAGTTCATGCGTTGCCCTGACCTTGCGAAGGATTTCTTCACGGGCCTCGGCAGGAACGACGAATTTGTCGACCTGAACACGGCTGCCTCGGCAAGTTTATCCATTTGAATCTGTCTCCGTTCTTGAACGACTTGGGTTCGGTGGCTCAGGAACGGGTTTGCGATCTCAACTTAGGTTGAGGTCAAGGGGAAATTTTCGGTGGTGATGATGGCGACGACGCTGCATATCACCCCCCTTGAGGGGGAGATGGCCGGCAGGCCAGAGGGGGTCGGTTCGACTGGATGCGCCCCCCTTGCGACCGATGAAGGTTAGCGCTCCACGCGCTGCGACCCCCTCTGTCGCCTTCGGCGACATCTCCCCCTCAAGGGGGGAGATCGGCGCTCCGCCGCCTAGCTCACCTCCGAAGTCCGCCTGCGCACAACCACACCCAGCTCATCGCTCTCGCGTGCAACTCGAAGCCTCTCTTCGGCTTCTGTCGCTTCGCGCTGGCGGTCCCACATCGACGCGTAGAGGCCATGCTTTTGCATCAGCTCGGCATGGGTGCCGCGCTCGGCGATCTCGCCGTCCTTGAGCACGATGATCTCGTCGGCGGTGATCACCGTCGACAACCTATGCGCAATGACGATGGTGGTGCGGCCCTTGCTGACCAGGTCGAGGGCGGCCTGGATTTCCTGTTCGGTGTGGCTGTCCAGCGCCGAGGTGGCCTCGTCGAGCATCAGGATCGGCGGCGCCTTCAAAATCGTGCGGGCAATCGCCACGCGCTGCTTTTCGCCGCCCGACAGCTTTAGCCCGCGCTCACCGACCATCGAGCGATAACCTTCCGGCAGCCGTTCGATAAACGGGCCGATCTGGGCAAGCTCGGCGGCTTTCTGCATATCCTCTTCGCTGGCACCGATGCGACCGTAACGGATGTTGTAGGCGATGGTGTCGTTGAACAGCACGGTGTCCTGCGGCACCATGCCGATCGCGCCGCGCAGGCTCTGCTGGGTCACATCCCTGACGTCCTGGCCGTCGATCAGCACCTGACCACCCTGGACGTCGTAGAAGCGGAATAGCAGCCGCGAAATCGTCGACTTGCCGGCGCCGGACGGTCCGACAATGGCCACCGTCTTGCCGGCCGGCACCTCGAAGGAGACACCTTTCAGGATCTTGCGGTTGGGATCGTAGGCAAAATGCACGTCGCGGAACTCGACCTTGCCGGCTGTAACGGCCAGTGGCTTGGCATCCGGCTTGTCGGTGATTTCCTGCGGCACATCGAGCAGGTCGAACATTTGCTCGATGTCGGTCAGCCCCTGGCGGATTTCGCGGTAGATGAAGCCGATGAAATTGAGCGGCACCGCAAGCTGCATCAGCATGGCGTTGATGAAGACGAAATCGCCGACCGTCTGCGTGCCGGCCTGCACCTCCAGCGCCGACATGCACATGACGATGACGGTGCCGAGACCGAAGATGATGCCCTGGCCGAAATTCAGCCAACCGAGCGAGGTCCATATTCTGGTCGCCGCCATTTCATAGCGCGCCATCGAACGGTCGAAGCGCTCAGCCTCCATACCCTCGTTGTTGAAGTATTTGACGGTCTCGTAGTTGAGCAGCGAGTCGATCGCCTTGGTATTGGCGTCGGTGTCGCTGTCATTCATGTCGCGGCGGATCGAGATGCGCCAGTCGCTGGCGCGCACCGTGAACCAGACGTAGAGCCACACCGTGGCCGCCACCACGACCACATATTTCCAGCCATAAGTGTAGGCGAAGATGCCGGTGGTCAGCGCGAATTCGAGGATAGTCGGCGCCGTGTTCAGCATGATGAAGCGCACGATCGTCTCGATGCCCTTGGTGCCGCGCTCTATGATGCGCGACAGGCCGCCGGTGCGGCGCTCGAGGTGAAAGCGCAGCGACAGCTGGTGCATGTGAACGAAGGTGCGGAACGCAAGCTGGCGCACCGCATACTGGCCGACGCGGGCAAACAGCGCATCGCGCAGCTGGTTGAAGCCGAGTTGCACCAGCCGCACGACATTGTAGGCGACGACCAGCATCACCGGCGCCAGCAGGAAGGATGGCAGCGGCGGCGGCGATTTGGCGTCACCGGCCAGAGAATCGGTCGCCCATTTGAAGAAGTACGGCCCGGCAACCAGTGTCAGCTTGGCAACGACCAGAAGCAGCGTTGCCCAAGTGACGCGTGCCCTGAGATCGGGGCGGTCGGCCGGCCACATATAGGGCCACAGATTGCGCAAGGTGCTGAAGGTCGAGCTATCGGAAACGGTTTTTTCTGCCACTTGTCTTGCCTTTTGGGTGAGAAATCAGCGGCCGGAGCAGCAGGAATTGACGAGTGCGGTCAGCGATGCGGAAACGTCGGCGAGCGCGGCGCGGTCGAGTTGATAGCGCGAGCGCTGGCGGTCGGGCTCGAAGCGGACCAAGCCTGCTTCGACCAGGATTTTCAGATGCTGGGAGACCGTCGACTGCGCGAGGTCGAGATGGTCGACAACCTCACGGCAGCAGCAGGAGCGGCTGGCCGACAGATGTCTAAGGATCTCGATGCGCGCCGGGTGCGAGAGTGCGGCGAAGCTCGCGGCAACGGCGCGGCTTTGGGGCGGTGCGCAGTTTGCGTGGTCTGGTTCAGCGAGCGAGTCTGCCATCGTTCATCGGCGATAGACGATGAACGGGTGCGTGGCAAGCTATCCCGATGGGTAGAGCGACCTAATCTCCCCCCTCGAGGGGAGATGTCGCCGAAGGCGACAGAGGGGGTCGGTACGTCCTGACGCAACGTCGTTTGCAGCAAAGAGAAGGTCGGCGTTCTATGCGCGGCGACCCCCTCTGGCCTGCCGGCCATCTCCCCCTCAAGGGGGAGATCAAGCGCTCGGCCGCTACTGCGTCTTCACCGGCGCCGTTGTCACCTGCTCGCCCATCGCCTTGAGGTCGGCGGCTTCGCCTTCCTTGGACTTTTCCGGAACCTTGAACACCTGCCCCGGCCAGATGCGGTCGGGATCGCTGATCTGGTCCTGGTTGGCGAGATAGATGGTCGAGAAGCGCACGCCGTGACCGTAGACGCGCCGTGAGATCCGCCACAGCGTGTCGTGCCTGCGGATGATCACCGCGCCGTCGGCATGTTCAAGCTTTGGCGCCACCGTCTCTGGCACATCGGGCGTTGCCGCCGCGACGACGGCTGGAACCTCAGCGGCAGGCGCTGCCGGTGCCGCAGGTGCCCCGGCAACCGCCGGGTCAGCCGGAGCCGGCGCTTCAGCCGCCGGTGCGGCTGGTGCGGATGCGGCAGCAGCTGGTGCGGGCTTCGCAGGGGCAGCCGCGATAGTGGCTGGCGCCGCAGGCTTCGGAGCGGCCGGTGCTTCGGCAGCAGCCGGTGCGGCCGGCTCAGCAGGCTTTGCTTCGGCGGGCTTGGTCTCGGTGGGCTTGGCCTCCGCGGGCGCCACGGCGGCGATCGCTTCGCCGGGTTCGCGCTCGAACGGCACGGCGGCGCGGGCCACGACCTTCACGCCGTCGGCGTCGAGACCGTCGACATGGATGGTGTAGCTGCCGACCGGGATGTCGCGCGTCGCCTCGACCAGGAAATGACCGTCGGGCGAGGTCACCGCATCACCAAGCAGGATATCGTTGGCATAGGCGCGCACCTTGCGGCCGGCGTCAGCCAGACCGGCGACGAAGATCTTGTTGCCGTCGATCTCGACCGCTTCGACGACGATCTTGGGTGCAGCCACGCCTGCCGCCGGCGGCGCTGCAGGTACTGCTGGCGCTGCAGGGGCAGTTGCGGCTTCCACAGCCGGAGCAGCAGGTGCTGTTTCAGCGGGAGCGGCAGGCGCTGCCGCGACCACGGCAGGCGCAGCCGTAGCAGGCGCCTCAGCGGCTGGGGCAGCGGCCTGATCGCCGGCGGCCGGTGCCGCGGGCTTGGTCTCAGGCGCCGGGACGCTAAGCAGCTCGGCCGGCTTGCCGGGTTCCTCGACCATCGCCAGCACCTGGCCGGCGGCGTCCTTGGGAACCGAAACGACGGCGGTCTGCACGGAAGGGGTAACCACATCGTCGGCCGTCGCGCGCAACGCAATCGTATAGTCGCCGGGCTTCAGCGGATCGTCGAGAACGATGACGAAGGCGCCGTCCGGACCGGCGACAGTCGAGCCAAGCACCGAGGAGCCGTTGAGGATCTCGATCTTCGAATTGGGCGCAGCATTGCCGGCAACGACGATCGAGCCGTTGCTTTCGACGCGCACGACGTCGAAGCTCGGCGCAACCGGCCCGGCCGTGGCCGGCGCGGGAGTTGCTGGGGCTGCAGCCGGCGCGGCAGGTGCCGCCGGAGCCGCAGCTTCGGTCGCGGGAGCGGTTGCGTCCGCAGGTGCAGCCGGAGCCTTGACATCGGCGGGCGCGGCAGGCGCCGGCGGCAGCCTTCCCTCGGTCCCGGAATCGGCCGGCTTCTCAGCCGGCGGCGTCAGCGCTGCAATCTCCGCTGGCGGCTTGGGGTTGAGATACGGGTCGAGTGCGCCCGATACATAGGCGGTTCCGACGATCGCGACGGTCCCACCCGCCGCGAACAGAAACGCCTTCAAAGGATTAATTGCCATATTTCCCTGCCCCTTAGCCACCTAAAGCCGGTCTAGCGTGTTTTATCTGGACCGACAAGAAAAAGCCCGGGCTTGTCAGCCTCAGGGGCTTGACCCCGCATTCAGACCCAATCACCAATCACGCATGAACACGATTCGATCCGTCTGCGTCTACTGCGGCTCGTCGCCGGGCCGCGATGAAATCTATGCCAAGGCCGGGCACCTGCTTGGCCGCTCGCTCGCCAAAGCCGGCCTGCGGCTGGTCTATGGCGGCGGCACCAAAGGCATTATGGGCGCAGTCGCCGAAGGCGCGCTCAAGGCCGGCGGCAAGGTAACGGGCATCATTCCGCGCTTCCTCATCAACAAGGAGGCGACCGAAACCGCGCTTGACCGGCTCGACGAGTTGCTGATCACCGACAACATGCACGAGCGCAAGCACAAGATGTTCGAGAAATCCGACGCCTTTGTGGCGCTGCCCGGCGGCATCGGCACGGTCGAGGAAATCGTCGAGATCATGACCTGGGGCCAGCTCGGCCATCACCGCAAGCCGATCGTCTTCGCCAACGTTCAAGGGTTCTGGGATCCGATGCTGGCGCTGCTCGACCATATGGCCAGCGAAGGCTTCATCCACACCGCACAGCGGGTCAGGCCGCTGGTGGTCGAAGACCCCGAGGCAATCGTCGCCGCCATCATGGTGGCGGGGTCGTCGGTCGATGCCCCGACGGAAGGCGTGCAGTCGGTGATTGATAAGATGTGATAGTGAATAGTGAGAGAGGCCCCGCTGCCCATCACGCCGTAGCGCGAAGATCCTCGACGATGGTGCCGGCGGCAGCGACCTCCGCCTCATGGTCCGGCTCCCGCCAGGTCTCGGCGAGACCCGCGGCATACCATTCCTGCATGGCCGGCAGGCCAAGCAATTGCGCGGGATAGGCTGCAGCTGCCCCTTCGAAAGACAATCCATAGGACTGGACGCGGAACGCCACCGGGGCGAAGAAGGCATCGACGGCGGTGAAGTGGCCGCCGGCAAGGAACGGCCCGCCGAACCGGGCAAGGCCATCGTCCCAGAGATCGCCCAAACGGAACAGATCCTGCTTCAGCGCGTCCGACATCGGCAACGGTTTTACCCGCAAGCCGCAATTCATCGGGCATGCGCCGCGCAAGGCCGTGAAACCAGAATGCATTTCGGCGGCGGCCGAGCGCGCCCAGGCTCGCGCCTTGGCCTCGGCAGGCCACACACCGTGGTGGCGCTCGGCAAGGTACTCGGCAATAGCCAGCGAATCCCAGACAGCCCAGCCGTCATCCACCAGGCAAGGCACACGCCCGCTGGGCGAGAACGCCCGGTAGAGATCGAAACTGGGCCCGGTCGGAAACGGCGTCAATTGCTCCTCGAACGGAATGTCGAGGGTGCGCATCAGCACCCATGGCCGCAGCGACCATGACGAATAGTTCTTGTTGGCGATATGCAGCACGTACATCGAAAGGCTCCCTACTTCGGGGCCAACGCCACCGGGCGGATTTCACGGCCACGAAACATCGACCAGGAATACATCGCCAATGCCGCCCAGATCAGCGCGAAGGCAATTGCTTGCGTGGTGCCGAACGGCTCGTCGAAAATCAGCACGGCGATCAGGAACACCATGGTCGGTGCGATGTACTGCATGATGCCGATGGTGGAGAGGCGCAGAAGCTTGGCGCCGAAGGCGAACAGAAGCAGCGGCACCGAGGTGACTGGGCCGCAGCCGATGAGCAAAGCCATATCGGTGCCGTTGCTGGAGATGAAATGGTCCTGGCCGTTGACGACCAGGAAGACGATGTAGGCAAGCGCCGGCACCGACAGCAAAAGCACTTCGAGCAGAAAGCCCTGGCTCGGGCCGATCGGCAGCGTCTTGCGGAAGAACCCATAGGCAGCGAAGGAAAACGCCAGCGCCAACGACACCCAGGGCAATTTGCCGGCATCGACGGTCAGAACGGCAACTGCGACCGCCGCCAGCAACACGGCCGCGATCTGCAGCCGGTCGAGCTTCTCGCCGAGCAACAACGCGCCGACGACGATGCTAACTAATGGGTTGATGTAGTATCCGAGCGCGGTCTCGACGGTGCGGTCGACCGAGATCGCCCAGACATAGATGGCCCAGTTGACGGAGATCAGGGTCGCCGTCAGCGCCGCCATGGCGATGCTGCGCGGCGAGCGGATCGCCGCCTTGAAATCGGCTGTGCGGCCGGCCCAGACCAGCACTGCAGCAGCAATCGGCACCGACCAGACGATGCGGTGGGCGATCACCTCGATCAGCGGCAGATGCGCAACCGCCTTCATGTAGAAGGGCAACAGGCCCCATAGCAGATAAGCGCCGAGCGCGAGGAGAAAGCCGCTGCGGGCTTTGGAGTCGGCGTCGGGCTGGATCGTGTCGCTGGCCATGGCAAACGCTATGGCCCAGTGGGCCATCCAAAACCATCGCAAAATTATGATGGATCAATGGACTTCCGCTGATGGTTCAAGGGGCGCCGCCAGTTCCTCGCCCCACTTCGAGGGGCGAGGAACCCAAGTCCTGCAAGCTTACTCCGCCGCCACCAATCCCGCCATGTCGCGGTTCTTCATCAGCTTGTAGACGATCGAATCCATCAGCGCCTGGAAGGACGCATCGATGATGTTTTCCGAGACGCCGACCGTCCACCAGCGTGCGCCGGTGCCGTCATGCGATTCGATCAGGACGCGGGTGATCGCCTCGGTGCCGCCATTGAGGATACGCACCTTGAAATCGGCGAGCTCCATGTCGGCGATCTCGCTCTGGAATTTGCCGAGGTCCTTGCGCAACGCGATGTCGAGCGCGTTGACCGGGCCGTGGCCTTCGGCCACCGACATCTTCTCCTCGCCCTCGACCATCACCTTGACGATGGCTTCGGAGACCGTCTTCAACTGGCCGTTGGCATCGAAGCGGCGCTCGACCATGCAGCGGAACGAAGTGACGTTGAAGAACTCCGGCAGGCCGTGCAGCATTTTGCGCGCCAACAGCTCGAAGGAGGCATCGGCGCCCTCATAGGCGTAGCCCTCGGCCTCGCGCTCCTTGACCACCGAGATCAGCGCATCGAGACGATGGTCGTCTCTGGGCACATCGATGCCGCGCCGCTTCAGTTCGGCGAGGAAATTGGCCTTGCCGCCCTGGTCCGAAACCATAACGCGGCGGCGGTTGCCTACCGCCTCGGGCGGCACATGTTCATAGGTCGCCGGCTCCTTGGCCAGTGCGGAGGCATGGATGCCGGCCTTGGTGGCGAAGGCCGAGGCGCCAACATAGGGCGCCTGCGCTTCCGGAGCACGGTTCAGCAATTCGTCGAAGGCGCGGGAAAGCCGGGATATCCCGGTCAGCGCCTCGGCCGAGATGCCGGTTTCAAACCGATCGGCGAAGGCCGGCTTCAGCGCCAGCGTCGGTACGATCGAGACCAGATTGGCGTTGCCGCAGCGCTCGCCGATGCCGTTCAGCGTGCCTTGGATCTGGCGCACGCCGGCCTCGACGGCGGCGAGCGAATTGGCCACCGCCTGGCCGGTGTCGTCATGGGCATGGATGCCGAGATGGTCGCCCGGAATGCCTGAAACAATGACCTTGTCGACGATGGCGCGCACTTCCGAGGGCTGCGTGCCGCCATTGGTGTCGCACAACACCACCCAGCGCGCGCCGGCTTCATAGGCAGTCCTGGCGCAGGCCAGTGCGTAGTCCGGATTGGCCTTGAAGCCGTCGAAGAAATGCTCGCAATCGACCATCGCTTCCTTGCCCGCGGCGATTGCTGCTTCGACCGAAGCCTTGATGGAGTCGAGGTTTTCCTCATTGGTGCAGCCGAGCGCGACGCGGACATGATAGTCCCAGCTCTTGGCGACGAAGCAGATGGCGTCGGACTTGGACTGCACGAGCGCTGCCAGGCCCGGGTCGTTGGACGCCGACACGCCTGCCCGCTTGGTCATGCCGAAGGCGACGAACTTTGCCTTCGCCGTGCGCTTCTGCTGGAAGAAGGCGGTGTCGGTCGGATTGGCGCCGGGATAGCCGCCTTCGACAAAGTCCATGCCGAACTCGTCGAGCAGCTTGGCAATCGCGATCTTGTCCTCGACGGAAAAGTCGATGCCCGGCGTCTGCTGGCCATCGCGGAGGGTTGTGTCGAAGAGATAGAGGCGTTGCTTGGTCATTGTTCTGTTGGCGCGCGAGCACCCCCCTCTGGCCTGCCGGCCATCTCCCCCTCAAGGGGGGAGATCGGCAGCTTTAGCGTCGGATCTTTTCCCGCAGCGATGAAGATTTGCGAAAGCGCCGATGACAGCCAATCTCCCCCCTTGAGAGGGAGATGTCCGGCAGGACAGAGGGGGGTGCCGCGCGCTGTCATTTCCCCGCAAACCCATCCGTCGCGCGTATCAGCCGATCCAGAATCCCCGGCTCCGAATAGGAATGGCCGGCGCCTTCGATGAGGTGGAAATCCGCCTTCGGCCAGGCCTTGTGCAGGGCCCAGGCATAGCGCGCCGGGCACGGCATGTCGTAGCGGCCGTGGACGATTGTGCCGGGAATATCCGCGAGCTTATAGGCATCGCGCAGAAGCTGCCCCTCCTCCAGCCAGCCGGCGTGGACGAAATAGTGGTTCTCGATGCGGGCAAAGGCGATGGCGAAGTCGTCCTCGCCGAACTTGTCGCTGGTCTCCGGCTCCGGTAGCAGCGTGATCGTCTCACCTTCCCACAGGCTCCAGGCAAGGGCGGCTTCCAGCTGCGCCTTGCCATCGGCGCCGACCAACCGCCTGCGGTAAGCGGCCATCATGTCGCCGCGCTCGGCTTCAGGAATTGGCGCCAGGAAACGCTCCCATTTGTCGGGGAACATCTCGGAGACGCCGAACTGATAGTACCATTCGAGTTCGGCGCGGGTCAGCGTGTAGATGCCGCGCACGACAAGCTCGCTGACGCGATTAGGATGCGTCTCGGCATAGGCCAGCGCCAGCGTCGAGCCCCACGAGCCGCCGAACACCAGCCATTTTTCGAAGCCGCACATCTCACGCAGCCGCTCGATGTCGGCAACCAGGTGCCAGGTGGTGTTGGCCTCGAGCGAGGCGTTGGGTGTCGATTTCCCGCAGCCGCGCTGGTCGAACAGGATGACGTCGTAAAGCTTCGGGTCGAACAATTGCCGATGTTTTGGCGAGAAGCCGCCGCCGGGACCGCCATGCAGGAAAACGGCCGGCTTGGCGCCCCTGGTTCCGGAGCGCTCCCAGTAGATATGATGGCCGTCGCCGACATCGAGCATGCCGGACTCGAACGCCTCGATCTCTGGATAAAGAGTACGAAGTTCACTGTTCATTTCATTGCTCATATCTTCAGGCCGTGCGCGGGCCAGTCCGTGGTTTCGTGGTCGGGATGCTGGAAGGAGATGATCTGCTCCTGGCGGGAGTAGAAATCCGGATCCTGATGCATGGGCTGGTCAAAGATCGTTTCCACCCAAGGCAATCGGACCGCGTAGTTGACCTGGATCTGCGGCGCCAGATCGGAGCGGTCGTCGAAGGCGCCGATGGCGATCTCCAGTGCGCCAGGTTGGCGATAGGTCAGCGGTGTACCGCAGCGGGCACAGAAGCCGCGATCGATGTTGACCGACGACTGGAAATAGGTGGGCTCTTCGCGCATCCATTCGACGCCATCCTTGGGCACTGTCACCAGCGCGCCGAAAAACGAACCGAACTGTTTCTGGCACATGCGGCAATGGCAGATGGACGCCCGGCCGAGCTTGCCCTTGATGCGGAAACGCACGGCACCGCACTGGCAGCCGCCGGTTCGAACTTCATCCGTCATGATTTTCCCTCTGGCGGCCGGTGTTCGGTGTCCCATTGGTCGGTGTCATGGTCGGGATGCTGGTAGGAGACGAGCTCGGCGAGATAAGGCGCCGACGACATGTCGGCCATAGTGTCCTCGGCCGGCAATTGCGGGATGGTATCGACATAGGGAAGTTTTGCCTCCGTGCCCCACTGGATCAGCGGCACGATATCAGCCGGATTGTCGAAGGCGCCAATGGCGAGGCCGATGCCGTCGGGCGCGGTAAAGGTCAGCGGCGTGCCGCAATTGGCGCAAAAGCCACGATCGACATGGCTGGACGAGGCGAAATATTTCGGTTCGCCGCGCGTCCAGTCGAGTTTGGCGCCACGCACCGAGACCAGGGGCGCGTAAAATGAGCCGAACGCCTTCTGGCACATGCGGCAATGGCAGATCGAGGCGTCACCCAGCGCACCCTCGACGCGAAAGCGCACCGCGCCGCACTGGCAGCCGCCGGTGTAGATCGGCCGGTTGTCGAGGCTCATGGCGTTTCACTCCGTTTCATAGTCATTCGGGCGCATGGCAGACGGCCTCGACATTGTTGCCGTCGGGATCCAAGACGAAGGCGCCGTAATAGTCCGGGTGATAATGCGGGCGCAGCCCCGGCCCGCCATTGTCCTTGCCGCCGGCGGCGAGCGCCGCGGCATGGAAGGCGTCGACCTCGGCGCGGCTGCGCGCGGTGAAGGCGACGTGCTGATGGGTCCTCGGCTTGTCATCGCTGGCCTGCAGCCAGAACACCGGCCGGTCGCGGCCATAACCGCCGACCTTGGCGCCGCCGGTATATTCCAGTGGCACCATGTAGATCAGCGAGGCGCCAAGCGGCGCCATCGCCTGGTCATAAAAGGCTTTCGACGCGCCGAAATCGGCGACATTGATGCCGAGATGGTCGATCATGAAACAAGTTCCTCCCTTGCTGGCGCCGGCACGTCGGCGCCGGCCAAGCCGGCCTCGATCACGATGTGCTGGCAGACATTGTCGATATCGCGGATGACGTCGTCGTTCCAGAAGCGCAGGATGGTCCAGCCACTGGCACTCAATTGAGCGCTGCGTGCCTTGTCGCGTTCTGCATCTTCTACGTCGGCATGCTGACTGCCATCAACCTCGACTACGAGGTGGTGGGCCGAACAGGCGAAGTCGACAATGTAGGGCCTAATCGGTACCTGTCGGCGAAAGCTCATCCCCATCAGCCGGTGAGCCCGCAACTCATTCCACAGTTTCAGCTCGGCATCGGTCATGACGCGACGCATGGACTTTGCATTCTTGCGCTGACGCGATGGAACGAGGTCGTGACCCATGCTCAGGCCACTCCGCGCTGGCGATTAGCGAAAACCGAGGCGAGGGCTGATCTCCCCCCTTGCGGGGGAGATGTCCGGCAGGACAGAGGGGGGTGCTGTCCCGCCAGCGTCTCAACCGGCAGCCATTGCGTTCTCAGAAAGTGGCCGAAATGAAAGTGGGCAAGAAGGAACGCTGGCGTTCCTTCACACCCCCCTCTGTCCTGCCGGACATCTCCCCCGCAAGGGGGGAGATTGGCTGTCGCTCCGGCCTTCGCCAATCTTACAACGGTGTCTCGCGCCACCCTCACCGCTTTACCTCCCACGTCGTCACGCGTTCGCCAGTGATAGGATCCTTGCCGTCTTTCAGCTGCACGCCCTGCGCCAGAAGCTCATCGCGGATGCGATCGGCTTCGGCCCAGTTTTTCGCTGCGATCAGTTCCAAGCGCTTGGCGATCGCCTTGGCGACCGCAACCTCGTCGACCTTGGCCGCGCCGATATCGAAGCCGAGGAACAACAGCGATGCCTTCAGCGATGCGGCCGCTTCGTTGCCCTCCGCGGCCTCACCGGCAAGCTGCGTGAGCTGCTGGAAGGCGGCATAGGTGGCGAGGTCGTCAGACAGCGCCGCCACAACCTCCGCCGGAACTTGCCCTGCCGACGGGGCGAGATCGGCGGCGCGCTTCCATTTGCGCAGCGTATTCTCGGCCTCTTCCAGCTTGCGTACGGAAAAGTCGATCGGCTCGCGGTAATGCGTCATCAGCATCGCCAGCCGCAGCACCTCGCCCGGCCATTTGCGGCCGCCGAAAGTGTCGGTCTCCAGCAGTTCGGCGATGGCGTAGAAATTGCCGAGGCTCTTCGACATTTTCTGGCCCTCGACCTGCAGGAAGCCGTTGTGCATCCAGACATTGGCCATGACGTCGGTGCCGTGGGCGCAACGCGACTGGGCGATCTCGTTCTCATGGTGCGGGAAGATCAAATCGAGGCCGCCGCCATGAATGTCGAAGACATCGCCGAGATAGGCGGCCGACATGGCCGAGCATTCGATGTGCCAGCCCGGACGGCCCCTGCCCCACGGGCTGTCCCAGCCGGGCTCTTCCGGTGACGACAATTTCCACAGCACGAAATCGCCCGGGTTCTTCTTGTGAGCGTCGACGGCAATTCGCGCACCGGCCTGCTGTTCGTCGAGATTGCGCTTCGACAGCTCGCCATAATCCGGCATCGAGGCGGTGTCGAACAGCACTTCGCCGGCGGCGACATAGGCGTGGCCGCGTTCGATCAAACGTTCGATGAGGGTGATCATGTCAACCTTGCCGTCGGCGCGGCGCGCAACGAACTCGGTGGCGCGCGGCTCGACCGTAGGCGGCAAGCAACCGAGTGCGGCGACATCCTTGTGGTACTGGTCGGCGGTCTTTTCGGTGACGCGGCGGATCGCCTCGTTGAGCGTCAGGTTTCCCGACGCGATCTCGGCGCCGAAATCGCGCAGCGCGCGGGCGTTAATCTTGTCGTCGACATCTGTGATGTTGCGCACATACGTGACACCAGCCTCGCCGTAGAGGTGACGCAGCAAACGGAACAGCACGTCGAAGACGATCGCCGGACGCGCATTGCCGATATGGGCAAAGTCGTAGACGGTCGGACCGCAGACATACATGCGCACATTCGACGGGTCGATCGGGACGAACACGTCCTTCGTCCGCGTTAGCGTGTTGTAGAGGCTGAGACCCTTCGATGCGTCAGACATGCGTGCCCTTCCGGTCCGTTAAGTTCTGGATGGAGCCTACCTGTGCCAAGGCACAAATCGGGCTCCAGCCTGCTGGCCGGGGCGTTTGTCCACTCTGGGGAAAGATGAGGCGAAAACGTCCGGACCAGCGCGAAGCTAGCCAATAATGCAAATGCCACAAATGGCGAAAAACGTTTTCATCGGCGGCTTTATCGCCTTGGCCGGTGTTGCCGTCAAGTCGCAACTTCCGGCAAAAGCGTCGCTGGATCATAGGTCAGGAGCCGCTGAAACATTTTATTAAACATGTCGGCACAGTCATGAAACATTCGCCGGCTAGTCCACCATAGGTCACGATTCGGTCAGATTCGGCCGGCAAACGCAGACACGGAAATGTTACCAGGGAAGAGATCGATGTCACGAACCAAGCAGGAATCGAGCCGCGCCAAGCAACCGGCGCTCGCCAACCACTACCGTGCGATCGGTCCGGCCGCGATCGTCGCCGCCCTTCTCCATACCGCGAAGAATAAAAAGCCGGCGCCGAAAATCACTTCGCCCCGCGCTGCCTGAACAGGCATCGTGCCGGCCGCCGACAAGGCGTGCGCCGGAACGGAAGGCTGAGGCGCCCATAGCGCGCCTGAAAACAACAGCTCTTCCTATTGAGCAGGTTCTTCCCGAAGACCGGACCTGGCTTCTTGGGAGCGCGCTCTAAAACAGCGTCATCTGACTGTCGTCCGCGCCGGGCTTCTGGCGCCTGACCTTGCCGGGCTCGACGATGCCCATGTCCTGTATCTCCGGCCCGATGTTGGCGACCTTGTTGACGAGGTCGGAGACCGGAATTGCCTCGAAGAAATCGGGCAGCGCGGGCTTGAGCAGGTCGGCCACATCGCGCGGTTCGAGCGTGCGGCAGTCCAGCCAGCCGGGCAAAATCTTCAGGCGCGATCACCACCGGCATCCGGTCATGGATATGGGCGATGCCGGCATTGGCGTTGACGGTAAGAATAGCGCCGGTGTCCATTTCCGAACCGCCCGGCTCGGCATAGGTTTCGATCAGCCCGGCAAAGGCGATCAACCCGCCATGCCTAGGCCGTATCCAGTAGGGCTGGCCCTTCTTGCCGCTGCCGGATTGCTGCCACTCATAGAAGCCGGAGGCCGGCACCAAGGCACGGCGATGGCGCATGGCGGCTTTGAACGAGGCTTTTTCAATAGCGCCTTCCGAACGCGCGTTGATGAGCAGCGGAAATTTCCTGGTGTCCTTGACCCAGGTGGGGACCAGCCCCCAGCGCACCAGCATCGCCTGGCGATCCGGGAAATTCGAGCCCGGCATGCGCGGCGGCCCCGACAGCGCCATTAGCACCGGCTGCGTCGGCGCGATGTTGTAGCGGGCCGGAAAATCCTCCAGCTCCGCCAGGCCGAACAAGGCGGCGGTCTGGTCCGGCGTGGCCGTCAGGGCAAAGCGTCCGCACATGGGAAAGCTCGATGAATTGATCCGATCGCGAACGTGGCGATGGAACCGGCGCTGCGCAACCGCTAAAGCTGCTCGCTGCCAGCCGGTCCACAAGGGTTTGGCCTCACATAGGCGAAACGAGATCGATGAACGAGCAGCGCAAGACACTTCCCGCAGTCTCGGTCGCCGTCGTGCGCGGCAGGACGGTGCTGCTGGTCAAACGGGCGCGGCCGCCGTCGCAGGGGCTTTATGCCTTTCCCGGCGGCAAGGTCGAGCCCGGCGAGACGCTGCAAGAAGCAGCGTCGCGCGAATTGCTGGAGGAAACCGGGCTGCGGGCGCAGGACTATCGTCCGCTTCGCGACATCCACATCGACGGCAGCGGCGAGAATCACGCGGTCGACTATCTGCTGACCGTGTTCGGCGCCGTTTATGCCGGCGGCGAAGCGACGGCCAGCGACGATGCCGAGACCGCCGCCTTCTATAGTCTTGATGAAATGGCGACGCTGCCGCTCGCGGGTGACGTCATGGAGGTGGCTGAAGAGCTTTTGGCCTGAAGCAGGCCCATATCTGCCCGCTCCGAGAATCGCCTTGCAGGCGACAAAATGTTTCGTCAGATAGACTTATGACCCGCACCTCGCTGTTCCTTGCCGCATGCATCGCCGCCGCCACGGCTTTTGCCGTGCAGCCGGCGCTGGCCGCCGAGTCGCCGTTCGAGCCCGGGCTGATGCGACTGGCCGAGGTGCTGGGGTCGCTGCATTTCCTGCGCAATCTGTGCGGCGAAAAGGGCGACCAGTGGCGCACCGAGATGGAAAAGCTGATCGATTCGGAAAATCCCGATCCGGAGCGGCGTGCCCGCTTCATCGCCAGCTTCAACCGCGGTTACCGTTCCTTCGGCGGCACCTATACCCAATGCACGCCGTCAGCGACCGAAGCCATCAGCCGCTACATGAAGGAAGGCGAGACGCTGTCGCGCGACATCGCCTCGCGTTACGGCAACTGACGAGCGCCAGACGGCGTTTAGCCAACGCCTTTTCGAGCACCCGCCTTGTATCCACGGCACGTTGATGCAATCTTGGTGTTGCACTTGCGCAACAGTATTAACGAAACGTTAGCGCGCGAATGCGGAATTAACTCAAACTGAAGGTTTTCATCCCGCTCACCGGTCTAATCGGCTAAGTTTGAATCGGACCGAACGCAGGCGACGAAGTTTGTAAAGACGATCAAAAAAATGTCGTATTTACAGATACTTACTTAGCCTGCGTGAGATAGGGGCAGCCCAAGCCGGATCCGACCCGTCGGACCGCCGCTTGAAAAGGTGGACATCGCAAATGGAACATGGCGTCAACGACATCGACGCGCTTGTCAGGGAAGAAAAGCGCCTGACCGCGGTGGAAAGCCATAGCGAGGCCTGGGCGGAAGGTCTGTCGGCCGGCATAGAACCTGAGATCATCGCCGAGGCAGCGCTTGAAACCGCGTTCGGCGAGATGCTGCGAGCCAATGGCGAAACCTCGGCCCTTGCCCTGCTCGATCGCATGCGTGAAAAGGTGATCGCCGGCGCCTTCGAGCCGGAGCGGTTTCGGCACTAGGCGTCGCGCGTCTCAGAGGGTGCACTGCCAGCTTACCGGTTCTTTGACGACGGCGAGTCGTTTGGGCATCATGCCTGAAGAGCCTAGGCCCGAGGAGAGGCAAGCGGTGAATTTTTCGATGTCAGGCCGGCCTCGCGGCGTGGTCCTCAGCATCTGGCTTGCCGCTTCCTGCGCCGCGGTTCCGCTGGCGCTTGTCCTGACCAGCAACCCTGCCTATGCGCTGAGCGAGATCAAGCGCGAGGAGCTTCCAGCTCCTGCCGGGCCACCAGCCAATGGTGAGACGGCGCCGTCTGAAAATTCAGTGCCAATGCCCGATCTGCCCGGCACGGCGCCACCGGCCGCCAGCCAGCCGAAATCGCCCACGGAGCCCGAACAAAGCCAACCGGAAGCCCCCGCCAACGATGGCGGCGTGGCCAACCCAAGTGCCGATCCCGAAGGGCCGGTGCCTGAAGTCGTCTACGACCTTTCCAAATTGCCGGAGCCCGTCAGGCGCATGCGCGATCTGATGGTCGAGGCCTGCGTCAGCGGCGACATCGAGAAGCTGCGGCCGCTGATCGGCAAGGGCGACACCATGACCCAATTGTCGCTGGGCGAAATCGAGGGCGACCCGATCGCGTTCCTGAAAGGGCTATCGGGCGACAAGGAAGGTCAGGAAATCCTCGCTATCCTGGAAGAGGTGCTCAATGCCGGCTATGTCCATGTAGACGTCGGCACACCGCAGGAACTCTATGTCTGGCCCTATTTCTTCGCCCTGCCGCTGGACAAGCTCAACGCCAGACAGCGGGTCGAACTGTTCAAGATCGTCACCGCCGGCGACTATGACGACATGAAGCAGTTCGGCGCCTACATCTTCTACCGCGTCGGCATCACGCCGGCCGGGCAGTGGACATTCTTCGTCGCCGGGGATTGAACGGCGATTCCCCTGGGATGGCTACTGGCTAGGGCTAGAAAGCTCGAGGCCTGTGTCAGGCCATATGCGGATACCTTCATTTCGAAGGGCCGAAATCGCTTCGACCGCCGCGTTGGGATCCATTTGCAGCACCTCGGCGGCATGCCGCAATTCTTCCTTGTCCCGCAGCCTGTTTACCACCCAAGCCACCTTGCGCTCGATATCCACGCCATAGGCCGCCTTCGCCTTGCCAACAGCGTCGCTCGGGATTTCCTTATAGATGCCAACCAGCACTCCAAGATCGATGGCATCGCGATATGCAATTGCACGGTCCTGACATCGATCCGCGTTCGCCAGCAACTTCTCGGCAAACATATCCGCCGGGACCAGGGCGGATACATTCAGATCGTCGTCGAAATGGCCTCGCAGTTTTATGCGGCCTTCGCGGATGACTTCAAACTTGATCGTTTGGCCTTTCAACCGCACGATCGTCCGCAAGCCATATTGATCGATCTGGAAGTCCCGAACAGCCTCGACCGGCTCAGGAAAGAATGCTCTGACGCCACGTTCGGCTGCGGAGGTCCGCAATTCGCGATAGCCATCACTGTCGGCACACAGGAAGTCCACATCCAGTGAGCGGCGATATTCCCCGAATTTCATAACGATCGCAGTGCCACCGCCGAACCAGCACTGGTTTGCGGTCAGGAAATGGCGATCCATCAACCCGAGCGCTTCGGCAATGATCTGGTGCTCGGGCCTCTTGAATTCCATCATGACGCTCGCGGTGTGTCCTGTTGATATTCCGGCTGCGAGGAACGATCAGGTGAGGGAAATCAGCCGGCGGTCAAGAGCACGCCGTGACCGAATTTGTCTGCCAAACTTTGGATAAGCATCTTCTCACGCACAGTAAGACGCTTTTGATCGACAAACCGCCAATTACGCTCATACAGCGCAAATGCCTCTTCGGCCGGAATCGGGCGTGCCGCATCGCGGTTCCAGGCGAGCGCCTGGAGCTCCGGAAACTCCGCAGGGACAATCATGGGCGCGATATCTGCGTTCATAATGCCCTTAACGTAGTGGATAGCGCTTAAAAAATCCAACGCAGCAAGAAACCGCTAAGCCGGCAGCGCCTCGGAAAACTCTACCGGCCTGCCCTGCCCGGGCGTGACGATCTCGCCTTCCCACATCACGCGACGACCGCGCACGATGGTGCCGATCGGCCAGCCGGTGACTTCCTTGCCGTCATAGGGCGTCCAGCCGGCCCTGGAGCCGGCTTGCGCATTGGTGATGGTCTCGCGCCGCTGGAGGTCGACAATGGTGAAATCGGCATCGTAGCCGGCGGCGATGCGGCCTTTCCTGGCCATGCCGAAGATGCGCTGCGGGCCGTGGCTGGAGAGGTCGACGAAGCGCTGCAGGGTCAGCAGGCCTGAATTGACGTGGTCGAGCATGATCGGCACCAGCGTCTGCACCCCGGTCATGCCAGACGGTGAGGCCGGATAGGGCTTTGCCTTTTCGGCCAGCGTGTGGGGGGCGTGGTCGGAGCCGAGCACATCGACAATGCCTTGCGCAATGCCGTGCCAGACGCCGTCGCGATGGCGGGCCGCGCGAACCGGCGGATTCATCTGGATCAGCGTGCCCAGCCGCGCATAGTCGTCGGCGGTGAGCGTCAAATGGTGCGGCGTCGCCTCGCAGGTGGCGACATCCTTGTGCTGTTCGAGGAACACGATCTCTTCGGCAGTGGAGATGTGCAGGACATGGATGCGGGCGCGGGTGCTGCGCGCGATGCGCACCAGCCGCTCGGTGCAGCGCAAGGCCGCGATCTCGTCGCGCCAGACGGGGTGTGAGGACGGGTCGCCCTCGACGCGCAAGCCGAGGCGCTCGCGCAGCCGGAACTCGTCCTCCGAGTGAAAGGCGGCGCGGCGGCGGGTGTTGCGCAGGATCGATGCGACACCCTCGTCGTCCTCGACTAGCAGGTCGCCGGTGGACGAGCCCATGAACACCTTTATCCCGGCAGCACCCGGCAGCCGCTCGAGCTCACCGACATCATTGGCATTCTCGCGTGTGCCGCCAACCCAGAAGGCGAAGTCGCAATGCATCCGGCTGGTGGCGCGGCGCACCTTGTCGGCAAGCGCCGCCTCGCTGGTGGTCAGCGGATTGGTGTTGGGCATTTCGAAGACGGCGGTGACCCCGCCCAGAACAGCGGCGCGAGATCCACTCTCGAGATCTTCCTTGTGCTCCAGCCCCGGCTCGCGAAAATGCACCTGGCTGTCAACGACGCCGGGCAGGACGTGCAGCCCGCGACAGTCGATCGCTTCGCCGGCCGAAGCTTGGCGAAGATCGCCCATTGCGACGATGCGACCACCCTTGACGCCGACATCGCGCGCGCCCTCGCCATCATGGTTGACCACCGTGCCGCCTGTCAGGATGAGGTCGTAGGTGGTGGCCATGGGCGTTCGGTCTCTTGCGGGGGGAGTATCGTCGGCTTACGTAAAGGCCGCCCGTTTTGCAAGATCAGGTTCTTTGCCACCCATGCCTTTTGCCCTGCTCAAAGACCGCGCTCTCATTTCCGTGTCAGGCCCGGATGCCGAGCATTTTTTGCAGAACATCCTCACCACCGACCTCGACACGCTGGCCGTCGACGCGGCAAAGCCCGGTGCGCTGCTTTCGCCGCAAGGCAAGATCCTGTTTGATTTCCTGATCTCGCGTAGCGGCGAAGACGCATTCCGGCTGGATTGCCGTGCCGATATCGCAGACGACTTCCTGCGCCGGCTGATGCTTTACAAGCTGCGCGCCAAGGCCGAGATTGCTAGGCAGGATCAAGTGCTTGTGACGGTTGCCTGGGGCGATGATTCAAGCGCCTCACCTTCTGATTCAACGACACTTGCCGATGTCCGCTTCCGCGATGTGGTTGTGAGCCGTTCCTATGGCGGCGCATCCGCAGGTGGCGACCCGGCTGCGTGGAAGGCGCTCCGCATCGCCAAAGGCATTGCCGAAAGCGGTTCCGATTATCAGCTCGGCGATGCCTTCCCTCACGACGTGCTGCTCGACGAGACCGGCGGCGTCGGCTTCAAGAAAGGCTGCTATGTCGGCCAGGAAGTGGTCTCGCGCATGCAGCATCGCGGCACCGCCAGGCGCCGCGTGCTGATCGTTTCGGCCGACCGCGCCTTACCCGCGCCCGGCACGGAGCTGACGGTTGCGGGGCGGCCGGTCGGCACGCTCGGCTCGACCGCGGGCACGGCCGGACTCGCCATTGCCCGCATCGACCGGGTCAAGGCGGCGCTCGACGCTGGCCAGCCGGTACTGGCCGGTGATGTCACCGTCTCGCTCGCCATCCCGGCCTGGGCGCAGTTCAGCTTTCCCAGGGAAGCCATCGGCGCGGAGGATGCCTGATGGCTGCCGATCGCGTCGGAGCGCCACCGCGCGCGTGGCAGCGCATGCTGTCGGGACGGCGGCTCGACCTGCTCGACCCCTCGCCGCTCGACATCGAAATCTCCGACATCGCCCACGGGCTTGCCCGCGTCGCCCGCTGGAACGGCCAGACCCGCGGCGATCACGCCTTTTCGGTTGCCCAGCATTCGCTGCTGGTCGAGGCGCTGTTCAGCGAGTTGCAGCCGGACGCCTCGGCCAACGCTCAGTTGGCAGCACTGCTGCATGACGCGCCGGAATATGTCATCGGCGACATGATCTCGCCGTTCAAATCGGTAATGGGCGGCTCCTACAAGGAGTGTGAGCTGCGTCTCCAGCGCGCCATCCATCAGCGCTTTTCGCTGCCGCCCGAACTCGGCGTCGGCTTGCGCAAGGAGATCAAGCGCGCCGACCAGATCGCCGCCTATTACGAGGCGACGCTGCTTGCCGGTTTCTCGACCGCGGAAGCAACCGAGTTCTTCGGCCGGCCGCGCGGGTTCAATGCCGACCGCTTCGACTTTAAGCCGCACTCGGTGACCTCGGCGCAAGCTGCCTTCCTCAAACGCTACGCAACGCTTGAAAAGCAACGCCAGGCAACGGTTGCCGTGCATTCGGCGCAGTGAACATACGCTAAATTAACCAGCGGTAACCACAGTACCGGGTTTCGATCACGGTCAGCAGGCACGCCTCATGTCCGTTGCGCACGTCAAGGGTGGTTCGCCCGTCCGCAGACGGGGAGCCGGAGGCGTCGCCGCGCCACGGCAGATCGCCGACGAACTGCGCCACCAGAACGAGCGCTTTTCCGCGGCCGTCGAGAATATGTCGCATGGGCTGTGCATGTTCGACGCCGACGAGCGGATGATCATCTGCAACGGCAACTATATCAGCATCTTCTCCCTCGACGCGAAGATCGTGCGGCCCGGCATCGCGTTCCTGGACATTCTAAAGCACAGCGTCGACATCGGTGTCGCCTCACAGAGCGCCGAAGACCTGTATGCCATCCGCAAGCCCTATATCGAGCGCGCGCAAGCCTCGACCTACGAGGAAATACTGTCGGACGGACGCATCGTTTCCATCACGCACCGGCCGCTGGCCTCAGGCGGCTGGGTGTCGATCTATGAGGACATTACGGAGCAAAGGCGGGCCGAGCAGGAACTGAAGGAGCAGCACCGCCGCTTCGATGCGGCGCTCGCCAACATGTCGCAAGGCCTGTTGATGTACGACGCCGAAGGCACGCTGATCGTGCGCAACCAGCGCTTCCTCGACCTCTACAAGGTCACGCCTGACGACTTCCCGCTCGGCATGAGCCAGCGCGCCCTGCTCGAACAGATGGTGCGACTGCGCATCTATCCGTCGATGGACATCGACGGCGAGATCGCCAACACCAGAGCCAGCCTGCAGGCCGGTGAGGAGCGTTCGACAGACCGCAGCCTTGCCGATGGCCGAACGCTGCTGGTTGCGCGCCGGCCGCTTGCCGGTGGCGGCTGGGTGGCGACCTTCGAAGACATCACCGAGCGCCGGCGCGCCGAAGAGCGCATGAGCCACCTTGCCCATTACGACACGCTGACCGACCTGCCCAACCGATCGATGTTTCGCGAACGGCTCGACCAGGCGATGGCCGGCGATACACCGTTGGCGATCTTCTCGCTCGACCTCGATCGCTTCAAGGCCGTCAACGACACCTGGGGACACCCGGCCGGTGACTGGCTGCTGAAATGCGTGGCGGAGCGGTTGCGGCACAGCCTGCGCAGCGACACCGATGTGGTCGCCCGCCTCGGTGGCGACGAGTTCGCCATCCTGCAGTTCAATCCCAAAGGCGCCACCGATGCGGAACAACTGGCAAAACGCATCGTCGCTGTCGTCAGCCAGCCGTTTCGCGACAAGGGCCGCGACATGCATGTCGGCATCAGCCTTGGCATCGCGCTGTATCCCGGTGACGGCAAGGACGCCGACACGCTTTTGAAGAACGCCGACATGGCGCTTTACAGCGGTAAGAGCGAAGGCCGCAACGTCTACCGCTTTTTCGAGCCCGGCATGGATGCCTTGGTGCGGGCGCGCCTGGCGCTCGAAACCGATCTCGAGACGGCACTGAAGCGGCGGGAGTTCGTGCTGGAGTTCCAGCCGATCACCAACATCGCGTCGGGCAAGATCGTCGGCGCCGAAGCGTTGATGCGGTGGAATTCACCGACGCGCGGCCTGGTGGCGCCCGACGATTTCATCGCAGCCGCCGAAGACAGCGGGCTGATCGTTCCGCTGGGCGAATGGGCGCTGAAACAGGCCTGCAGCGTGGCCGCCGGCTGGCCGCCTGGAATGCGCATCGCCGTCAATGTCTCGGCAGTGCAGATCAGAAGCGCCGACTTTGCCCGCAGCGTGATTTCGGCGCTGGCCGTTTCCGGCGTGCCGGCCAGCCGGCTCGAACTGGAAATCACCGAGACCGTGCTGATGGATGAGAGCGAGACGGTGCTGAAGACGCTGAGACAGCTGCGCGAACTCGGTATCCGCATCGCGCTCGACGATTTCGGCACCGGCTATTCGTCGCTCGGCTATCTCAGGCGTTTTCCCGTCGACAAGATCAAGATCGACCGCTCCTTCATCCACGATATCGACAACAAGGACACGGCGGCGATCGTGCGCACGATCATCGGGCTTGGTGCCGAACTTGGCATCACCGTCACCGCCGAAGGCGTCGAGACCGAAGCGCAGCTCGACATATTGCGCAAGGCTGGCTGCGTCGAGGTGCAGGGCTTTCTGATCGGCATGCCGTCAAAGGCCGCCGACATGGCTCGACTTCTCAAGACGAGGGCAGCGTCCCGGCGCGCCTGAACATCCCCGGCGTCATTCCATGCGCGGCGCGGAAGGTGCGCGAGAGATGGCTTTGGTCGGAGAAGCCGGCCGCAAAGGCGGCACCGGCGAGATCTGAACCTTGCCGGATCAGCAGATCGGCACGGCGCAGCCTGCGGTCACGGATGAAGGCAGCAGGGGTGAGACCCAGCACTTTCCTGAAATCGCGGATAACTTGAAAGCGCGTCACGCCTGCGGCTTCAGCGAGCCGCTGCAAATCGAGGCCCGAGTTCAGATGGTCTTCGATGACCTGTTCATAGACCCGGAGCCGGCTTTTCGATCCGAAGCTTTCGACCGCCTCGCGCCGCCGGCCGCCCCAATCGCCATGGCGCAGGATGAGCTTGCGCAAGGCGATCAGCATGGATGTTTCGGCGCTCGTGGCATCACCCGATGTCGAAGCCAAGTGCGCGACGCCTACTGCCTGGACGAGATCGGCATCATCTACGATCGCTTGTGAAAACAACGGCGGGCGATCCTGCCCGAGTTCGTCCGCGATCGCACCCACGAGCGAGGCCGAGGGATAGAAGGTGCGGTAAGCCCAGCCCTGGTCGGCGCCCGCCTCGCCGTCATGCCATATCTCCGGATTGACGAGCAGAACCGTGCCCGACGGCGCGAGGACAGTCTCGTTGCCGATGCGGACCCGCTCGCACCCTTGCGTGATCAGGGCGACGACATAGGTCGGGTGCGTGTGCAGCTGGTAGCGATGCCGCGTGAAGCGCGCCTTGAGCATGCCAAGATCGCGAAAGCGCGGATGACGCCAGAACTGCGTCGTCTCCTGAGGCTGTTGAATTCCAGACACGGTCAATCCTGTTCAAGACGCTGCCGGCGCAAATCCTTTACGTGCTGGCATCGACAAGGCCGAATTTACGATAGCCGGCAAGGAGAGCGCAATGCTGCACAACGACCCCATCGCCGCCCTCACCCCGCAGGTGGTGGAATGGCGGCATCACATCCACGCCAACCCCGAACTCGGTTTCCAAGAGTATGAGACCGCGCGCTTCGTCGCCGACAAGCTGCGCACCTTCGGGCTTGACGAGGTTCATGAAGGCATAGGCGGCACCGGCGTGGTTGGCGTCCTCAGAGGACGACCAGGCGTGCGCGCCATCGGGCTTCGGGCCGAACTCGATGCCTTGCCCGTGCTGGAGAAGACCGGACTGCCCCACGCGTCGAAAAAAGACGGCGTGATGCATGCCTGCGGCCACGACGGGCACATCGCGATGCTGCTCGGCGCCGCCAAGCTGCTCGCCGACAACAGAGCCTTCGACGGCACCGTCTGTTTCATCTTCCAGCCGGCGGAAGAAAATGAAGGCGGCGCCATGCGGATGATCGAGGACGGACTGTTCGAGCGCTTCCCCGTGGAAGCCGTCTACGCCGTCCACAACTGGCCGGGGCTGCCGCTCGGAAAGATCGCGGCCCGTGCCGGGTCGATGATGGCGGCCGTCGACACTTTCGAACTGAACTTTGAGGGGGCCGGCGCGCATGCCGCCATGCCGCAGCTAGGCGACGATCCCGTGCTCGCGGCCGGCGCCTTCGTTCAAGCCGTGCAGCGCATCGTCAGCCGTTCGGTCGACCCGCAAATGGCGCTGGTCGTTTCGATCACCCAGATCCATGGCGGCAATGTCGGCAACATCGTGCCGGGCAAGGTCTGGCTGCAGGGAACCTGCCGCTTCTTCGAGCCCACTTTGTCGGACCATTGCGAAAGGCTGATCGGCGACATCGCGCAAGGCATTGCCTCGGCGCATGCACTCACCGCCAAGCTCGCCTACAAGAAAGGCTACCCGCCGCTGGTCAACACGTCGGCTGCCACTGACCGGGCCGTCCAGGCGGCAACCGCGGTTATCGGCCGCGAGCAGGTCGAGACCGCATTCAACCCGAGCCTCGGCTGCGAGGATTTTGCCTACATGGTCCGCGAAGCCGGCGGCTGCTATGCCTGGGTCGGCGCAGGAGCGGTCAGACTGGGCGAAGGGCTGCACGGCGATCGCTATGTCTTCAACGACGCCATCGTCCCCACCGTGCTCCGCTATTTCGTCACGCTCGTTGAGCAGACGCTACGCTGACGGCCGAGCGCCTCAGCGCAAAGTCTCGACGTATTTCTCGTGGAAGCTGACATAGCCGGGTTGGACGACTTTGAGATGGCGCTCGATCAGCAGGTGGAAGGCCGGCAGCTGATGGAAGGGCACGCCGGGATTGGCGTGGTGCTCGGCGTGATACGGCATGTTCCAGGCGACTTTGCGCACCAGCCAGTTGGTCAGCGTGGTGCGGGTGTTTTCCAGCATGTTGGCGACAAGCGGGCAGCGGCCATGCTCGGCCAGCAGATAGAGCCTGAGGAAGGGCTGGCCGAGCAGCGCCGGCACGATCCAGACATAGAGCAGTACACTTGCCTCGAACCACAGGGCTAGCGCGGCGACCACGACATAGAAAGCGATCATGGCGCGGGCTTCAGTGCGCACCTTGGGCAGGCCTTTCGGCGGCACGTAGCTGTCGTGGCAGCCGCCAATCGCGTTGGTGTAGAGTGTCTGCAAATGCCCCCACCACACCGGCAGGCCCGAGACGTGGACGATGTATTGCCGCATCGTCTCCGGTTTCGGGAAGGCGAGTTCCGGATCGGTCTCTGGATCCTGGGTGAAACGGTGATGGGCGAAGTGGAAATAGCGAAACCAGTCGGCGGGCAGCGCGATCGCCAGGCTGCAGACCCTTGCGGCGGCATCGTTGAGCCACTGCGTCTCGAACGCCGTCCTGTGCACCGTCTCATGCAGCAGCGTGAACAGGAAGACGATAAGAATGCCTTGCGGCAACATCAACAGCGGCCAGTACGACACCTTGGCCGCAATCAGCCCGCCGATAGCCACAATCGCGCCGAGATGGAAGGCGAGTTGGACCAGACCCGGCCCGTCCGACTTGCCGGTCAGGCGGCTGCGCTGCTCATTGGTCAGAGACGCGACGACGTCGCGATGGTCTCTGGGTTCAAACTGGGCCGATACGGTCATGGCGCCAAGCTACTCGAATAAGAAAGCTTTCGAAAGACGAGGATTTCTGCGACACAGATAAGCTGACCTTACCTATCGGATCACCCAATGACCGCGCTTCCTTCCCTGAGAGGACTTCAAGCCTTCGAGGCGGCGGCGCGCTCGGGGAGTTTCGCCGCAGCGGCGGATGAGCTCTCGATCTCGGCGGCTGCGGTCAGCCAGCTCATTCGCACCGTCGAGGAGCAGATGGGTCGAAAACTGTTCCATCGCGTCAACCGCCGCGTGGTGCTGACGGAAGCCGGCGTCGAGATGCTGCCCCGGCTGACCCTGGCTTTTCGGGAGATCGGCAGCATCGCGCGTGGCAGCGATGCCTTCCGCCCGCGGCTTGTCGTATCGGTGCCGCCGTCCATGGCGATGGGCTGGCTTTCCGAACGCCTCGCCGGCTTTGTCGCCAGCCACGGCGCCGTCGACATATCCCTGCGCGGCGATGACGATCCGGTGCCGTTCGACCGCGAACTGATCGACATCCGGCTGTCCTTCGGCCCGCACTATCGTGAACACCCGAGCGAGGAGATCGTCAGGGACGCCGTCTACCCCGTCTGCGCGCCAGAACTCACCGCCAAAACCGACAGCCTCGCCGGCCTGCCACTGATTCACACCGACTGGGGACCGACCGGCGCGTCGTTTCCGTCTTGGCGCACATGGTTCGAGGCGGCGGGCATAGAGCCCGGCCGCACAGTGCAGCGCGGCCTGTCGGCGAACTCGTCGCGGGCAGCGCTCGACCTTGCCATTTCAGGGCTGGGCGTGGCGCTGGCGCAAGGCATTTATTGCGCCGGGGCGCTGGAATTGGGCCGTTTGGTCCGGGCTAATGCCCTATCGATCGCGCTGCGTCAGCCCTATTGCCTGACGATCCCGGAACGCAGTGCAAGGCGCGACCTGGTGGCGGCGTTTCGCAATTGGCTGATTGAGGAATGCCGGCGGTCGGTGGGTTCGCCGGTGCTCGGCTGATGGACCGAACTGCTCAGAGATGGCCGGCCAGTGCGGCGACCATGTCCTTGTTCGTCGCCACGGGAATGATCTCGAACTCCACCAGGTCAGACCATTCGATGACCCAGCGCTGCAGCAGCGTGACGTCATCGGCCTCGACCAGCAGGAAGCAGCGGCTCATATCAGCCGCGATCCAGGAGTGGTGCACGACAAGCGCGTCCGGCTTCAATCGGCCGCGCTCGCCGAAACGGCGGTAGATCTCCTTGCGGTCGCAGCCGGTGAAATCCTCGATGACGATGAACTGCATTTTTCCCCCTCGGTTGAATTACCGCCCGGGACGGCAAACTAACGCCCGGGACGGTCCAGCCGCTCCAGGAACCATTGCGTCAGCCGCACCCAGACTTCGTCCTTTTCGCCGGAATCCTCCCAGCCATGGTCGAGGTTCGGGTTGTCGTTGACCTCGATGACGAAGACGCCATCCTTGGTTTCCTTGAGATCGACGCCGTAAAGCCCGTCGCCGATGCAGCGCGCCGCCTTCACCGCGGTGTCGACGACATGCGGCGGCGTCTCTTTCAGCGTGAAGGTCTTGATGCCGCCCTGGTCGGGCTTGCCGCTGGCCTTGTGGTTGACGATCTGCCAGTGTTTTTTCGCCATCAAATAATGCACGGCAAACAGCGGCTGCCCGCCGAGCACGCCGACGCGCCAGTCATATTCGGTCGGGATGAATTTCTGCGCGATCAGAAGATCGGAATCCTCCAGCCACTCGGTGGCGAGCGTCTTCAGTTCTTCGAAGTTGCCGCATTTCTTGACGCCGCGCGAGAACGATGAATCCGGGATCTTCAGCACCAGCGGAAAGCCCAGCGTCTGCGCCGCCAGTTCGAGGTCCGAGGTGCCGGCTATCATCACCGTCGGCGGCACCGGCACCTTGTTGTAGGCCATCAGTTCGTTGAGATAGACCTTGTTGGTGCAGCGGATCATCGACAGCGGGTCGTCGATCACCGGCATGCCTTCCTGCTGGGCGCGGCGCGCGAAGCGGTAGGTGTGGTTTGAGATCGAGGTGGTCTCGCGGATGAACAGCGCGTCGTAATTGGCGAGCTTGGCCAAGTCCTTCCTGGTGATCGGCTCGATTTCGACGCCCATCTTTTCGGCGATCTTGGCCCAGTAACGCAGCGAGGAAATCTCCGACGGCGGCAGTTCCTCATGCGGATCGACCAGCGTGGCGAAGGTGTAGCGTGCCGGGGTGCGGCCCTTGGTGTCGCGCCACTCGCGGTTGGTGTACGTCTCGAGCGCCTGCACGAATAAGGCTTCTTCCTCCTCGGCCATCCTGGCCAGCGGCAGGAAGCCGATCTTGCGGATCGAAGCCCATTCGGCGCTGTCCTTGATGTGAACCTCAAGCGCCGGAGCGCGGAACCAGTCGAACAAAAGCTTGGCGAAGCGGTCCCAGACCTTCGACGGTCCGATGCCGAAGAAGATGCAGATTTTTTGCGGGAAAACGCCTCCGAGATCCTTGCGGCATTTGTTGAGCGCCAGCTCCAGTTCCGGCAGCGCGTGCTCGTAGAGCTTGCGCTCGGACAGGTCGATCATCGTCTCGACCGTCGGGATGACCTTGTGGCCGCGCGAACCGGCGAGCAGAGAGGCATAATAGCCGCGGCTCTGGTAGGCGTAATTGTTCGACAGGTTGATGACCTTCGGCTGCTGGCCGCGAAACAGCGCCGGATGCGCAAGATAGTCACGGTTGGTGATGATCTTGTGCGGCGTCGCCGCCGGGTCGAGATCGTTCTGACGGCCGGTGAGGATGACCCAGGTCATTGTTATCAGCGTTTCCCAAGAGTGATGGCAGCACGCAGTCCGTCGCGGCCGAATTGCGCCATGTTCATGAAGATGCCGTGCGGCACGGGAATGTTGGCGGCATCGAGGATGGTCTCCTGTCTTTCGTCCTCGACCCAGGGATCGTGGATCAGGATGTGGTCGCCATCGTCGCCGATAGCCAGCACCCAATGCGGCACCTTCTTGCCGAACATCAGGAAGCCGCTGATCAGCACCAGCACCAGTTTTCCCTGAGCCAGGGCGCCGCGGATATCGTCGATGGTGAATGGACGGTAATTCACCGGGATGCCGTAAAGTTCCGCGCGGCGGCGAAAGTCCACCTGGGCAAGTTCCATCACCCGGCGCTTGTCTTCGCTGCGCACCGATTGCAAGAACAGCGCGCCATAGAAGGACACGAAGATTTCCGCCGCAAGCCCGCTTTCGTAGCCGGAAACCGCAAGGCCGAAGGGCTCGCAGCCGCCCGGGCCGGACATCATGAACACGGTCGTTGCCTCGCGCCATAGGCGGATTTCCATGACCGGATCGGGCACGAAGCCGGAATCGAAATTGGCCATCGCCATCATCAGGCAGCATGGACCGCAGGTGAACTCGCAGGTCTGCTGGTAGAACGGGACTTTGGTGGCGACGGGAATATCGCCGCGCAAGGTCTTTTCGTAGCGCAGCGCGGTGGCGCCATCCTCGTAATAGTGGGGCTCGCGACCGATCTTGCGGTAGCCGCTCTGCTCATAGATGCCGATGGCGCGAAGATTGTCCTCGCGCACTTCGAGACGCAACATCATGCGGTCGTGCTCGAAGGCAGCTTCTTCGGCCGCTGCAAGCAGCATGCGGCCAGTGCCGCGGCCGCTGAAAAACGGGCTGGTGGCAAGCGAATAGAGCCGGGCGACGCCGCTGCCCTTGCGAAACAGCACGATGGCGTAGCCGGCGACACGACCATCGCTTTCGGCGACCAGCATCTCGGCTGTCTCGCGTTCGATCAACAAGCGGAAGGAGCGCCGGGAAATGCGGTCACTGGAAAAGACCGCCTTCTCGATGGCGGCGAGGTCATCGACGTCGGACGCGCGGGCCTTGCGAATCTCGGCAGGCATGCGGGTTTGGAAAACCTCGATTGGGTGGAGGAAAAGGCCGCGGTCAAAAACGTCGCAAACATCAGCCGAAACGCCGATATCAGCCAAGCGCTATCGCACCTTGAATAGGGCCGAATTGTGACAGTTCCACCGCGAGTGGCGGGCGGTGACCGCGGCACCGCCAGGTGCGGCGCCGCCTCGGCGCATGACGCCAAAACGGAATGTGCTCAACTGGCGATACCGGCCAGAAGCTGACCGTAGGCGCGCTTGGCGACCGCGGCCAGCTGCTCTCGCGGCAGCGAGCCGACGACGGCGCAGGCATAGCCCTTGTCCAGCCAGTAGACCGCCTCGGGGCCGTCGGCGTCCGCCATGTAGGTGCCCTTGGACTTGGCTGAGGAATCAGCGGTAACGAACAAGGAGATGCGCTGACCCTTGGCGTCCTCGTAAAGCAGCATCGCTGCCTTGCCCTGGCCGGCGGGCAGCAGCCGGCCGCCAACCAGCTGGAAGCCTTCCGCCACCAGATCCGGCGCGACCAGTTTCAGGCCGACGCGGTTGGACAGCCAGGTCTGCAGGTGATCCTTGTCGCTTGCCGGCACTTCCACCGCATGGCGCTGTTCGGCGGCATAGATGACATGGGCGGCGATCGCCTCTTCGGCCAGTTGGTCATCGGCGCCATCTTCCCTGCCGATGCCGTCGATGCCGGCAAAATAGCCGCCAAGACCGCCGATGACGAGCACTGCGGCCGCCGCGGCCGCAAGCCACCAGCGCGACTGCCGCGCCGCCGCTTTGGTCGCGCCTTCACCGCTAACGATCTGCTTGAACAGCACCGGCACGGGCTCGTCGAGCACACCGGCAAAGGCGGCGCGCAACGCGGCGCGGTCGGCGGTGTAGCGGGCGCTTTTCGCCTTCATTTCGGGATTGGCGTCGATCCAGGCGTCGTAGGCGGCGCGCTCGTCGCCCGGCAGCTCGCCGTCGAGAGCCATGTGGATATCGCGTTCGGAAAAATCGCGGCGGGTCATTTCTCGACGATCCTTATCGAGCGGCGGCGCGCCGTGTCATCGAGCAGGCTGCGCAGCTCCTCGCGTCCGCGCGCTATGCGCGACATCAGCGTGCCGGCGGGCACGCCGAGAATGTTGGCGGCTTCGGCATAGGAGAATCCTTCGATGGCGACCATGACGAGAGCGGCGCGGCGGTCGGGGCTGATCGCCTGCAATGCGTCGATGATCTCGCGCGAGGCGGCGTTCTCGGCCTGCTCGGCGGGGACTGCCTGCGCCTCGTTTGCGTCAAGCGGCAGGATCGCCGCCTCACCGCGCCGGTTCACCTTGCGCATCTGATCGATGAACAAATGATGCATGATCGTGAACAGCCACCTCCGGGGGCTTTCTCCCGTCTGCCAGCTTTCAAGCCGCAAGAGCGCTCGTTCGAGGCAATCCTGGACGAGATCGTCAGCGGATTCGCGGTCGCGCAGAAGCGAGCGTGCGTAGCGGCGCAGGCGCGGTATTTCGCCAAGGATTGCTGCCTTCTTTTCGTCCATGACCGCTGGTTCTGAGGTCGCCCTTGTTTAACCCGATTGAACGCGCCTTCCCGGCGCGGCGCAAGCGGCCAGCGCGAAGCGGTCTGCCGCCCCGGTCACCCAAGCAGTGAGATAACGAGTTGATCGGCTAAATTATTCCCCGCAATCAACAAAAGGGCCGAATTATCCTAAATCGGTCAGTGCGAAATCATGGCCTTTGTACAGCAGTGGAAGATCGCGGCTTTTCGCGCAGGCGTAAGCAAAACAGTCCCCGAGATTCAGATCCGCCTTGTGGCCAACGGCTTTGCCGTAGCGGGCACTCGCGTCAATGGCCCGAGAGCCGATGTTGTCGTCAATGGCCAGACTCTCTCCCATGATCTCCACAATGAACTCATCGATCAGATCGCGGGCATGGAGAAGGGCTTCAGCGCTGGGTCTGCGCGGGCCGGCGCCGGCCCGTGCCAATGCCTGTGTTGCTTCGAAGTGAACCAACGGAGAAACCCAGACCTGCCCGGAAAAACCGGATAGCTGCTTCAGCAATTGCTCCCACCCAGGTTCCTGGTTGAGAATGGCGACGATCACCGACGCGTCGACAAACATCAGTCTTGCCACATCTCGTCGGTGAACTTCTTCATATCGAAATCGGGATTGGGCAGGCCAAGCTTCCTGGCCCTGTCCTGAAGACTGGCGATCCGATCGCGCAGCGGCACCTTCGCCCGATTGCGCTCAAGTTCGTGCACGAGCGCGACCCGCACCGCCTCCGTTTTGCTCGGAGCGTTCGTCTCGCGTTGCAATCTGCTGGCCAGCGCATCCACTTCGTCGTCGCGGATATAGAGCGGCATCGAATATCCTCCGTTGGATATTCATATATTCCACCTCGTATATCACTTCAAGTTGCAGCGTTGGCCTCCCTCGCCGCCCGCGTCAGCAGCCGCTGGTAGAACAGGCCGATGCCGATCAGCACGGCGCCAAGACCGATGAAGGACAGCGCCCTGAGCACGCCTTCCAGTTCCGACATGTCGAACAGGAAGACTTTTACCACGGCAATCGCGATCAGCGCCGCCGAGGCAATGCGCAGCACCTGCGACTTCAGCCAGACGCCGGCGGTGAGCAGCACGACGCCGATGATCAGCCAGAGCGCCGAATAGGTGTAGGTCTCGAGCTGGCCGAGGCCGCTCCACAGGCCGATGAACTCGCCCTTGAACACGCGCCTGACCGACAGTGTGGCGTAGGCGAAGACAAGCAATGCCGCCACCACCGCCAGCATCTGCGCATACCATGGCGGCCGCTTGTCCCTGGCATAGAGCGCCAGCCCGCCGGCGGCGATGGCCGGCAACAGGTAAGCCAGGAACAAGAGGTTGAACACCGGGATCTGGCCGGTCGATTCGTCGGTGAACAGCGGATTGAGCACCAGGAAATGCTGGAGGACGATGAAGGCGACCGAGAGCACGCCGGCGGCCATCGAGCCGTAGCGCAGCACAGAGCTTGGCGAGCGCATGTCGATGGCCACCAGTATTGCGCCGGCGCCGATGGCGATCAGCGTATAGATCGCCTGTTCGGCGAGCGTCACCGGGCCGGTGTCGATGACGCCACCATGCATAGCGTGGCGCACCAGCATGGCAACGGTGAGCAGCGCGAAAAGGGCTGCACCCGCTTCCATGGCCAGGCGCGGCCGGCCATTTGTGGTGCGGGCGAGTTGCCAGGCGGCAAAGCCGAAGGCCAGCGCCGGTACGCCGTATCCCGGCAGCAGCCAGTTGAACACCGGCGTCGTCGTCAGGAACTCGGCGCCGACGATGGTTGGATCGAAGGCGACGCGGCCGAGCACGGCGACGACCGCGCCGACCGAAATCCAGCCCAGCACGGGATAAGAACGCCAACGCGTCGCCAGCGCCGGCACGATGGCGGCAACGCCGGCAAGCAACGTGGTCCAGCCGGAACCGAAGGCCATGTGCAGCATCAGGAGCCCGGCCAGAGCCGAGCCGCAAAGCGCGAAGGAGACGGCGACGTCGCCCTTGAGCGGCGGCTGTTCGGCGCGCGCAATCCATTCGCCGCCGGCGGCGAAGATGACGACCAGAAGGGCAGCTATCGCTGCGTAGACAAGGTCGCGGTCGAGATTGCCGTAGGCGAGCCACAGCGTCAGCAGAATAAGCAGCGGCGCAGCGACGCCCCATGCCGCCCAGCATGCCGCGCGGACCCGTGCTGAGGCGGCGAAGCGGCGTGCGGCCCAGAAGCCGGCGCCGATGAAAACCAGGCCGAGGGCAATGCCGATGCGCAGCGTCAACGGATTTCCGGCCGCCACCGGCATGCCGTCAAAGCCGATATTCCCCTGGGTTATGTCGGAGCCGATGGTGGTGGGCGGAATGATGCCGAGATGGATCATCACGCTCGCCACGCCGGCGGCATGCAGCAGCGGCAGCGCGCGCGGCCGGTAGAGTGCGGTGGCGACAAGGGCGACGAGGACGAAGGCGCCCGGCAAGGCGCCGCCGGCGGCGACCAGCGTCGTGTCGACGGACAGGCCCAGCGCTGAAAACGCAACGAAAACGCCTGGCACGATCGAGGGCCAGTCGAAGCCGGTCTTCGCCGTCTCCGCTTCGCTGTCACGTGTGCCCAGCCACACAAAGGCAAGCACCGCCAGCGTCACCGCGTCGATGAACAGGATGACGGCAAGGTCGGCGACGAGCGTGCTCATCATGTAGGCGATGGTCCAGGCGCCGGTGCCGAAGAAGGCGGCCGCAATCAGGAATTTCCAGTCGCGAATGCGGGCGATCACGGCTGTGGCGGCAAGCACGATCGCCAGGTAGACGAACAGCGCCCATGGGTTGGGCGCCTGCGAGGACACAAGCGCCGGCGTCGCCATCGAGCCGACAAGGCCGATGCCGGCCAGGGCCTGACCGTGGACGAGAGCGGCGACAATGGTCGCTACGCCGATGGCGCCGAGCACGGTGAAGGCGAAGGCCGGGCCGAGGAAACCGTAAATGGCGTGCGCGGCATAGACCGTACCGAACAGGATGAAGGCGCCGGCAGCCGTCAGGATCGCCGGAATATAGGCGCCTGCAGCCCCTTGCACCGGCACCTTGAAGCCGGTGCGGCGGATGAACTCGCCGCCGCCGATCAGCACCACGCCGAGCAGCGCCGCCAGGGACAGCCGCACTTCGGGGCCGAAAATGCCGGCCTCGATGGTGTAGCGGATCAGGAACAGGCCGCCCAAAGCCAATGCGACGCCGCCGACCCAGACCGCCCAACGGGTGCCGAGCGCGGTTTCGACCTCGGACTGGCGGGCTGCCTTCGCCGTGGCGGCAGGCGCGGATCCGGTGAATGCCGCCTTGGCCGCGGCTGACAGTTCTGGCACGGCCTCGCTGGTGGCCGCATCGGCTTCGGCGGCCGGTGCCTGGGCATGTGCCGCGTCGGCTGTTGTTGGCGAAGCTACGTCGGCAACTGGTGCGCTAGCGTGAGCGGCATCCGCCGGTGCGCTTGCAGCCTGCTCGACCGGTTTGGCAAGGGGCGGTGTCGCATGCACTCCGGACAGAACCAGGCTGCGCAGCGCTCCGAGTTCGCGCTCGATCAGACTGACGCGGCCCTGCTGGCGCAAGACGAGGACAAAAAGCACGATAACGACGACGGCGCCAATCAGGCTTTCAAACATGGCGGTTCCCCCAAACCAGGCCAGTTTTCACTGACGATTGCGGCGGCCACACGGCCACCCCAGACGGCTATTCAAGTCACGCCACCGCAATGGTGGCCGAAAAGAAGTTATCGAGCATGTTTCGTCGGCAAATTCCAGCGGCCTACGGTCTTTATCCTCACCCATCATCTGAGATAGCCAGGAATGGCATGCCGCCGCCACTTGCCCAGGAGCCATGCTATCCTCGGATGAACTACGAGGAAATCGAATGCCGAAACGAAGTGCAGGGCTGCTGATCCACCGGACAAGGGCCGGCATTCTCGAATTTCTGCTCGTCCATCCCGGCGGCCCGTTCTGGGCAAGGAAGGATGAAGGCGCTTGGTCGATCCCCAAGGGCCTCGTCGAGGACAATGAAGATGAGTTGGCCGCCGCCCGGCGCGAGGCTGGGGAAGAACTCGGAGTCAGCATCGATGGCGATTTCGAACCTGTCGGCAGCTATCGGCAAGCCGGCGGCAAGATCGTCATCGCCTGGAGCGTCAAAGCCGATTTCGATGCCGATGCCGTTAAAAGCAACATGTTCACGATGGAATGGCCGCCCAGGTCAGGCGTGACGAGGGAATTTCCCGAAATCGACAGGGCCGGCTGGTTTTCCTTCGCCGAGGCCAGCCTCAAGATCCTCGGCGGTCAGCGCGCCATCCTCGATGATTTCATGGAGCATCGCAAAGCCGGCTGAGGCTCTTGCCCTATGAGTACCCCCACCCTAACCCTCCCCACAAGGGGGAGGGAATGCTGCCGCATGCAGCTTTTGCTGTGAACCTGGACGGTTGCGGAGGTCAGCACCCACCGAGTCTCCCTCCCCCTTCTGGCGCAGCGTCTGCCGTAAGGGCGGCCTTGCCGCCCGAATGATGCTTGCGCAAGGCGGCGAGGAAGCCGGCACGGGCATCGGGCTGTTCGATGCCGCGCGGCTCGTAGACATGGCGGGTGAAAAAGAAACCGGTCAGATGGAAGGCGTCCTCGAGTGCCGCGTGGTCCGCCCGCAAGCCGGAGCTGCGCTGCAGGAAGGCCGGCAGCGCCAGCATCTTGTCGCGCCACGGCGCACCGGCGGCTCGCGACACGGCACGGCCGGATTTCGGCGAGACATAGGCCAGATCCTGCCTGGCGCCGGTCGCCGCGCACTGGCTGAGATCGAGGCCGAAGCCGAGTTCGTCGAGGATGAGCAGTTCGAAGCGCGCCACCAGTTCCCCGGCGGCATCCGAATCGTCCAGATGGGCGATCATCACGGCAAGCGTCTCATACAGGCCGCCATGGGCGTCGCGCTCCGGCAGGAGCCTGAGATGCGCGGCCATGGTCTGCAGGCCGTAGACGGCGACTGCGCTGTCCATCAACCGGGCGGCATTCATCTCGATCGCCTCGGCCTGGAAGGTGCCGAGATGCTCGTCGAGGCGTGCCCGCCACAAAAGGTCGACGCGGTTGCCGGGCTGCAGCACCGGCTGCTGCTTGCGCGAGCGCCCGCCGCGCACCAGGCCGAGATGGCGGCCATGCGCACGCGTCATTACCTCGAGAATGGCGCTGGTTTCGCCATGCTTGCGGGTGCCGAGTATGATTCCCTCGTCGCGCCATTCCATGGCAGGAGCTTGTCACCGGTTGCGTGGCGAAATCAAGATTTTGGCGCGCCGCGTGCGATCTGTGCTGACATTGGATCCCCGCACATCGTCGAAAGGCTCTGATCACGCGAATTCCCCGGTGATCGGCCAGGACGTCGTCGATGACGCAGCGCGATCGCTCGGCTTCGACTTGGTTGGCGTCGTGTCCGGCAACGGTGATCAGCGCCTTCCACAGCGTCCAGCCGCGGCCGCGCGCCCAGGTCGCTTCATCGACGTCGATGGCGGCACGGAACGCCTCCCGGCTGTCGCCCTGGAAGAACGTCCAGGCGATCGCCAGGTCGCAAGAGGGATCGCCGATCCCGGAGGTGCCGAAGTCGATGACGGCGCTCAGGCGGCCGTTTTGGACCAGAAGGTTGCCCCAGGCGACGTCTCCGTGGAACCAGACGGGCGACCCTTGCCAGGTGGCGGCAAGGGCCGCATACCAGACAGCGGTGGCCGCCTGGGTGTCGATCTGCCCCTCCAGCGCCTGGAGTGCTTCCCTTGTCTGGTTGTCATACACGCTCAGCGATCCGCCGCGGAAGAAATTGTGCTGGCCCGCGGGCGGCCCGCCCGCCGGATCGATCCGCCGGAGCGCAATGAGGAACTTGGCCAGATCGACCGCGAACTGTCGGCGATCGGCGATTTCGGCGGTCTTGGCTGTTTCGCCGTCGATCCAGCGGTAGACGGACCATTGCCAGGGGTAGTCCTCCCCAGGCTCGCCCATCGCCAGTGGAACCGGGATCGGCAGCGGCAGAAGCGGCGCCAGCCTGGGCAGCCAGCGGTGCTCTTTTTCGACCTGCAAGGCATATGGTGCGGCACTCGGCAGCCGCACAGTCATATCATTGCCGAGGTGGAAGGTTCGGTTGTCCCAGCCGCCAAACGCCACCGGCCTCACCGGCAGATGCCGCCATTGCGGAAATTGCGCGGCGATCAACCGGCGCACGAGATCGGTATCGATGGTCGGTTTTGGATCAGGCATGTCATCGTCTCAAACTGCCGGGCGGCATTTCTAGACGATGAAGCTCAATGGGGAAACTCAAGCCCCATCTCGCGGTAGCGCTCGGGGTCGTCGCCCCAGTTTTCACGCACTTTGACAAACAAGAACAGGTGCACTTTCTGCTCGAGAATGCCGGCTATTTCCATGCGCGCCGACTGGCCGATGGCACGGATCGTCTCGCCCTTGTGGCCGAGCACGATCTTCTTCTGGCTGTCGCGCTCGACATAGATGGTCTGGTCGATGCGTACCGAGCCATCCGGTTTCTCTTCCCATTTCTCGGTCTCGATATGCGAGGAATAGGGCAACTCCTGATGCAGCCGCAGATACAGTTTCTCGCGGGTGATCTCGGCCGCCAGCTGGCGCATCGGCAGGTCCGAGATCTGGTCTTCCGGATAGTACCAGGGGCCGACCGGCAGCGCTTGCGCGAGATAGTCGAGCAAATCCTTGCAGCCGGAGCCGGTCAGCGCCGAGACCATGAAGGTGCGCTTGAACGGCACCTTTTCGTTTGCTGCCGCGGCCAGGGCCAGCAGCGCCTCGTGCTTGACCCGGTCGACCTTGTTGAGGATCAGCACCATCGGCTGGCGGACGTCCTTCAGCCGCTCGAGGATGGCGTCGGCGTCGCCCCTGATGCCGCGCTCGGCATCGATCAGCAGCAGCACGATATCGGCGTCCTTGGCGCCACCCCAGGCGGTGGTCACCATCGCGGTGTCGAGCCGGCGCTTCGGCTTGAATATGCCGGGCGTGTCGACAAAGACGATCTGCGCGTTGTCATGCGTGGCGATGCCGCGCACGATGGCGCGGGTGGTCTGCACCTTGTGGGTGACGATCGACACCTTGGCGCCGACCAGCTGGTTGACCAGCGTCGACTTGCCGGCATTGGGCGCCCCGATCAGGGCAACGAAACCGGAATGCGTGGCCTCCGCTGCCGGAGGGAGATCTTCGCTGCCGGTCATGCCGCACTCCCTTGGTTGGCCCAGATGCCTTCGCGCATAAGAAACGCCGATGCCGCCGCTTCTTCGGCTGCGCGGCGAGAGCCGCCCGTGCCGCTTGCCGGCGCAAAACCGCCGACCTTCACGGACACCGTGAAAACCGGTTGATGTTCAGGTCCCTCGCGTTTCTCGATCGCGTATTCGGGCCTGACATCGCTGGTCTTGGCGATCCATTCCTGCAGGTCGGATTTCGGATTGGGCGGCTTGGCCACCACCTTTTGCGAGCGCGGCTCCCAGTAACGCAGGACGAATTGCCTTGCGGCATCGAGGCCGCCATCGATATAGACCGCCGCGATCAGCGCCTCGACCGCATCCGCCAGATAGTTTCCGCCCGAGCCGCGCGAGCGCGCCTTCAAGGCAGCGTCGGCCCGAACAAGATCTTCGAGCTGCATTTCAATGCCGATCTCGGAGCATGTCCGCGCATCGACCAGGGCATTGAAGCGCGGGGCGATTTCACCTTCCGGCGCCTCAGGAAACTTTTCGAAAAGCAGGTCGGCAACGATCAGGCCGAGCACGCGGTCGCCAAGGAATTCGAGGCGCTGGTTGTTGCTGCTTGCCTTGACCGCACTGGAATGGGTCAGCGCGGTCTCGAGCAAACGGACATCCCGGAAGGAATGGCCGGTTTTGGCTGTCACCAAATCGGCCAGAGTTTCACCCGTCGGGCGCTTCAAAGCCATCAATTCACGAAATGGAACAGGCGCGACAGGCGCACCAGCGACGGCCATTTCCAGATCTCGAGCGGGCTCGCCTTCCCGGCGATCGAGAAGAAGACGATGTTGGCGCGGCCGACAAGGTTCTCCGCCGGCACGTAGCCGACGCTGAGGCGGCTGTCGGAGGAATTGTCGCGGTTGTCGCCCATCATGAAATAGTTGCCGGGGGGCACGACGAACTCGCGGGTGTTGTCGGTGATCGAATTCGGTGTCAGGTCGAGCGTGTCGTAGCTGACGCCGTTGGGCAGGGTCTCGCGATAGACGTCGACCGGCTCAGGCACTTCCGTGATATCAGGATTTTGGATCTGGCCGGTTTTCACACGAGGCACGCCCTGGCCGTTGATGAACAATTGGCCGTCCTTCATCTGGATCTTGTCCCCCGGCAGGCCGACGACGCGCTTGATGTAGTCGAGCGACGGATCCGGCGGGAACTTGAAGACCACCACGTCGCCGCGCTTCGGATCGGAACCCCAGATGCGGCCGGAAAAGATGTCGGGGCCGAATGGCAGCGAATAACGCGAGAAGCCGTAGGACCATTTGGTGACGAACAGATAGTCGCCTTCGAGCAAGGTCGGCCGCATAGAGCCGGACGGGATCGAGAAGGGCTGGAACAGCAACGTGCGGATGACCATGGCCAGCAGCAAAGCCTGGATGATGACGCTGACGATTTCGCCAAGCCCGCCGGATTTCTTCTCGGATTTTTCAGCCACGCTCATGTCGTCCTCGATTGTGCGTTGGATGGTATAGAGTCTCGGCGCGCGCTGGGCAACGTCAAGTCGGCGTTAGATGGCGGTCGTCTGATGCAATCAATGTGGCGCTTGTTCGGCGGGCAACGCCTCGATGATCACAAAGGCTTGAGCAAGCGGGAAATCATCGGTGATTGTGAGGTGGATCGCCGCTCTGTGCCCCTGTGGCAGGATTTTGGCCAGCCGTGCCGCCGCTCCCCCGGTCAGCGCCATCGTCGGCGCGCCGCTGGGCAGGTTGGCGACCCCCATGTCGCGCCAGAACACGCCCTGCGCCAGGCCGGTGCCAAGCGCCTTGGCGCAGGCCTCCTTGGCGGCGAAGCGCTTGGCATAGGAGGCGGCGCGGCCCTTGCGGCCTTCGGAGCGGACCTGTTCGACCTCGGTGTAGATGCGCTGGATGAAGCGCTGACCATGCCGTTCCAGCGACTTTTCGATGCGTCTGATGTCGATCAGGTCGCTGCCGATGCCGATGATCATTCCGCCGGAACTTCCCGTCCGCGGTGCCCGGCCTTATGCGCCCGCTCTGCCATGCGCTTCCTGCGCTGCTCGCGAAAGGCTGTCATCCCCCAGCGGGTAATGCCGTAGAAGATCAGCCCGAAGATCAGGCCGAGCGGCACAGCGCCGATCAGCATCGGCTCGAGCACCGGGTGCCACAGCTTTGCAAACGACAGCGTGTGCATCATCTCACCAAGATGCGCAGGCGGTCCGTTCTTGGGCAGGCGCTCATGCAGGATCAGCTTGCCGACTTCCCAGGACGCTCCCCACAGCAGCGGGAAAGTCAGCGGATTGCCGAAGAATACCGCGCCGAGGGCGGCGGCCACCAGATTGCCGGCGACCACCCAGCAGAGCACGGCGGCGACGGCGAAATGGAAGCCGAGCGGAAAGAAGGAGGCGAAAACGCCGGCCGCGACGCCGGCCGCGACCGCATGCGGTGTCGCCTTCAGCCGCAGGATGCGCTTGGAGAAATATTGCAACGAGCGCGAAAACGAGCGGCGCGGCCACAGATAGGTACGCACCCGCTCCAGAATGCCATCAGGCTTTCGGCGTCGAAAAAGCACTCTGTTCCAGTTCCCGGTTCATCACGCCCAAATTGCAACCATCCCTGGCCGGGCGCGGTCGCTCCATCTTGCGCTTCGAGGGCGCAGAAAGGCAACAACGACTTTGATATAGCGACTGCCTTGCGGCGGAACAATGAAACGCCGCCGCGATGGTCTGCCGCAGGCGGGTAACGATGGTCTGCCGCAGGCGGGTAACAAGAGCGCCATTGGGGCGAAACTGAGGACAATATCGATGAAAGCTCCCTGACGACGGCAATGTCCGCGCGAAGACGACGCCGAGGCGGATAGACTATTCCCGATATTCGCTGACTTCGACCAAATTGCTGTCCGGATCGCGGAAATAGACCGACATCATCTTACCGCGGGCGCCGGTGCGCTCGACCGGGCCGACTTCGATGGCAACGCCGTTGGCTTCCAGACTGGCGCAAATCTCGGCAAGCGGCCTTGCGGCGATCAGGCAGAAATCGCCGGACCCAGGCATCGGCGTCTTGGCTTTCGGTTCAAAAGTGTGCGTTGCCTGATGCAGATTGATCTTCTGCGATCCGAACAGCAACGCCGTCGGCCGGTTCGGCTCGTCGAGGCGCTTGAGGCCAAGCACCCGCTGGTAGAAGGCGCAGCTGTCCTCCAGCGAGCGGACCGTCAGCACGAAATGATCGATGCCGGCGATCATGGTGATGTCCCCTAAATGTTGCGGCTACCCGGCTTGATCGCCGGGATGGCGGCAAGTTCCGGCGGCAGGCGGTCGGCGGGATAGGCCGGCACCTCATATTCGGCAAGCGCGATCAGCGGCACGCCGACATTGGTCTTGCCGGCCGAGCGGTCGATGATGCAGGCCGCCGCCACGACCTCGGCGCCAATAGCGCGCAGGCAGTCGATGGTTTCGCGGATCGAAAGACCAGTGGTGACGATGTCCTCGACGATGACGACGCGCGAGCCGGCAGCGATCTCAAAGCGGCGCAGCCTGAACTCGCCGCCTTCGCGCTCCACCCAGATTGCAGGCACACCGAGATGGCGCGACGTCTCATAGGCCGGGATCAGGCCGCCGATCGCCGGGCCGACGACGTAGTCGATCTTGCTCGGCACCGCCTTGCGGATCTTTTCGGCCAGCGCCTTGCAAAGCCGCTCGGTCTTGTCGGCATGCATGAAGACGCGCGCCTTCTGCAGGAAGACCGGGCTGCGCAGACCCGACGTCAGGATGAAATGTCCCTCCAGAACAGCGCCCGCCTCGCGGAAAATGCCCAGCACCTCGTCGGTATTCATAACTCGCCCCATGTCCATGGTGAATGGTGAAATGGTGAAATGGTGAATGGTGAATGGTGAATGGTGAATGGTGAATGGTAGTGAGAGCGCCTTCTTTCACTATTCACTATTCACTATTCACTATTCACTATTCACTATTCACTATTCACCCATTCACACGCCGCGCATCGCTGACGCTCGAATTATCCTTGAGCTGCGACAGCAGCCGGTTGAGGTGCTTCAGATCCCAGACTTCGAGATCGATCAGCATTTCGGTGAAGTCGGGCGCGGTGCGCACCATCGACAGCGTATGAATGTTGGCGTCGTTGGAGGCAACGACCTGGGCGATATCGGCGAGCGAGCCCGGCGCGTTGATGGCGGTGACCGAGACGCGCGCCGGAAAGCGCTCCTTGGTCTGCTCGTCAATGTCCCAGCGCACGTCGATCCAGCGCTCCGGCTGGTCGTCGAAGGCCTGCAGCGCCGGCGACTGGATGGGATAGATGGTGATGCCGGTGCCCGGCTGGACAATGCCGACGATGCGGTCGCCTGGCACGGCCCCTTCCGGCGCGAAACGCACCGGCAGGTCGCCGCGCACGCCGCGGATCGGCACCGCGCCATCGCGCGGCTGGTCCTTGTCCTTGCGCGCGGCTCGTGTGCCGGGCATCTGGAACAGCATGCCGGCGGCGTTGCGGATCTTCGACCAGCCCTCCTCGCGCTGCTTGGGGGCGCTGACGGTGACGCGCTCGTCCTTGTAGTCTGGGAAGACCGCCTTCATGACGTCGGTCGAGGCAAGTTCGCCGCGCCCGACCGAGGCCAGCACATCCTCGATGTCCTTGCGCGCCAGCCGGTGCAGCACCGGCTTCAGGCTTTCCTTGGTGAAGGTCTTGCCGGCGCGTTCGAAGGCGCGCTCGAGAATGCGGGCACCAAGACCTGAATATTGCTTGCGAATGGCGTTCTTGGTGGCGCGGCGGATGGCTGAGCGCGCCTTGCCGGTGACCACCACCGACTCCCAGGCCGCCGGCGGCACTTGCGCCTTGGAGCGGATGATCTCGACCTCGTCGCCGTTCTTCAGTTCCGTCATTAGCGGCATGATGCGGCCGTTGACCTTGGCACCGACGCAGGTGTCGCCGACATCGGTGTGCACGGCATAGGCGAAGTCGATGGGCGTGGCGCCGCGCGGCAGCGCAATCAGCATGCCTTTCGGCGTGAAGCAGAATACCTGGTCCTGGAACAGCTCCAGCTTGGTATTTTCGAGGAAGTCTTCCGGGTTGTCGCCTTCTGCCAGTTGCTCGATGGTGCGCCGCAGCCAGGCATAGGCGTTGGTCTCCTTCGAGATCGCATGGGCGGCGCCGTTCGTCTTGCCGCCGGTGTCCTTGTAGATCGAATGGGCGGCGACGCCATATTCGGCGATCTTGTTCATCTCGCGGGTGCGGATCTGCAGTTCGACGCGCTGGCGCGACGGGCCGACAATGGTGGTGTGGATCGAACGGTAGTCGTTCTGCTTGGGCGTAGAAATGTAATCCTTGAAGCGGCCAGGCACCATCGACCATGTGGTGTGGATGGCGCCGAGCGCGCGGTAACAGTCTTCGACGCTGTCGACGACGACGCGGAAGCCGAAAATGTCCGAGAGCTGCTCGAAGGACAGCGCCTTGGCCTCCATCTTGCGGAACACCGACCACGGCTTCTTCTGCCGGCTCTTCACCCCGGCATTGATGGCATGCTTCTCGAACAGCGCCGACAGCGCCTTTTCGATGTCGGTCAGCACACCCTTGTTGCGCTCGAATATCTCGGCAAGCCGCGCGGTGACGGCGCGGTAGGCTTCCGGATTGATGAAGCGGAAGGCGATCTCTTCCAGTTCCTCGCGCATGCCTTGCATGCCCATGCGCCCGGCCAGCGGCGCGTAGATGTCCATCGTCTCCTCGGCGATGCGCAGGCGCTTGGCCTCGGGCATGTGGTCGAGGGTGCGCATGTTGTGCAAACGGTCGGCGAGCTTGACCAGCAGAACGCGGACATCCTCCGAGATGGCCAGCAACAGCTTGCGCAGGTTTTCCGCCTGCTCGGCCTTCTTGGAGACGAGATCGAGCTTCTTCAGCTTGGTCAGGCCTTCGACCAGCTTGCCCATTTCGGGGCCGAACAGATCGTCGATCTCGGCCCGCGTCGCGGTGGTGTCCTCGATCGTGTCATGCAGCAAGGCGACGGCGATCGTCGCCTCGTCCATGTGCATTTCGGTGAGGATGGCGGCGACTTCGAGCGGATGCGAGAAATAGGGATCGCCGGAAGCGCGCTTCTGGTGGCCATGCTTCTGCATGGCGTAGACATAGGCCTTGTTGAGCAGCGCCTCGTTGACGTCAGGCTTGTAGCGCGCGACGCGCTCGACAAGCTCATACTGACGCATCATGGGCGGGTTCTCACGGTGCTGAAATGATTGATGCGCCGCACTGATGTACGGCGCATCTCATAGATAGCCACGAAACTCACGGGACGGAAGTGCCGGAACCATATTCCCGGCAGGTCCAGGGCAGCGATTAGTAGTCGTCGCTCTTTTCCGGGGGAACCAGGCCCTCGATGCCGGCCAAAAGGTCTTCCTCGGTCATGCGATCGAAGGTGACGTTTTCTTCGGCGTCGTCGGCATCGGTAGCTGCAACTGCGTTGCCGGTCTGGTCGGCGATCGCCTCGCCGTCGGCCTCGGGCTCGTCGACCTCGACATGCTTCTGCAGCGAGTGGATCAGATCTTCCTTGAGGTCGTCGGGCGACAGCGTCTCGTCGGCGATCTCGCGCAGCGCTACGACCGGGTTCTTGTCGTTGTCGCGGGGCACGGTGATCGGCGCGCCCTGGCTGATCTGGCGGGCACGGTGGCCGGCGAGCAGCACGAGCTCGAAGCGGTTGTCGACCTTGTCGATGCAGTCTTCAACGGTTACGCGGGCCATTGATTGCCCCTTTCATGCCTGGATTTGATGGAAAACAGGCGCGGTCCATAACCCGAACGCCGCCAAAATACAAGCATTATGGCGCCGTGGCCCCATCGGCTGGCGAATGCCAGTCTCTGGCGCCGGTGAATGCCTTGCCGGCAAAGCCCGCCTACCGGCGACGACACGGCTCCGATCACAATTGCTTGCAGTGCGCCCCGGCACCCTTGGATTGCCGCAAAACTGGCGCTATCTCGGTTGACGATAGGTCAGCCGGTTTATTTACGAGCCGAGCGATATAACGACCCATTTCGATTAGTCCGCCACCTATTTCGAAAAAGGAATATTGCCATGTTCGACCCCCGTGAAAAAATCGCTCTATTCATAGACGGCGCCAATCTCTACGCCACCTCGCGCGCACTCGGCTTCGACATAGACTACCGCAAACTGCTGTCCAGCTTCCAGAAGCGCGGCTATCTGCTGCGGGCCTATTACTACACCGCTCTGGTCGAGGATCAGGAATACTCTTCGATCCGTCCCTTGATCGACTGGCTCGACTACAATGGCTTCAAGGTGGTGACCAAGCCGGCCAAGGAGTTCACCGACTCGACCGGCCGCCGCAAGATCAAGGGCAATATGGACATCGAACTGACCGTCGATGCGCTCGAACTTGCCGATGTCGTCGACCACTATGTCATCTTCTCCGGCGACGGCGATTTCCGCACACTGGTCGAAGCGCTGCAGCGGCGCGGCCGCAAGGTCTCGATCGTCTCGACCATGGCCTCGCAACCGCCGATGATCTCGGACGATCTGCGCCGCCAGGCCGACCATTTCATCGATTTGACCTCGCTGAAGAACGAGGTCGGCCGCGATCCCTCCGAACGGCCGGTGCGCAGGCCCGAGCCGGCCGAAGTCGAAGAGGAAGACTATTGACGGCGGCGGCCTTGGAGGCCGCTCCCGAACCCGACCGCGACTGCCCCCTCTGCCCACGCCTGCATGATTTCATCTCAGACTGGCGACGGCGCGAGCCGTCGTGGTTCAACGCGCCGGTGCCGACCTTCCTGCCGCCTGATGGCGAGGACGCCGTCGAGCTGCTGATCGTCGGGCTGGCGCCCGGCCTGCGCGGCGCCAACCGCACCGGGCGACCGTTCACCGGCGACTATGCCGGCGACCTGCTCTACTCAACGATGATCGCTCACGGTCTTGCCCGCGGCGAGTTCAAGGCGCGGCCGGATGACGGGCTCGAACTGATCGGCACCGCGATCACCAATGCGGTGCGCTGCGTGCCGCCGGAGAACAAGCCGGTCGGCGCCGAGATCTCCACTTGCCGCAGCTTTCTGGTGCCGACGATCGCGCGCTTTCCAAAATTGCGCGCCGTGCTGGCGCTGGGCTCGATCGCCCACCAGTCGACCGTCAGGGCGCTCGGTCAGCGCGTCGCTGCCTATCCGTTCAAGCACGGCGGTCGGTTGCCGGCCGGCGGCGTCACGCTGTTTTCCAGCTATCATTGCTCGCGCTACAACACCAACACTGGGGTGCTGACCGAAGCGATGTTCGTCAAGGTATTCAGCGAGATCGCGTCGTTCCTGCGGAACTAGACGCTGCCTCTCAAAATCCCTCGAGCACGATCTTGCCCTTGGCCTTGCCGGTCTCGATCAGCGCATGGGCGCGCTTCAGATTGGCGGCATTGATTGGGCCGAACGTCTCGCCCAGCCTGGTGGGGATGGTGCCGGCGTCGACAAGGCGCGCCAGTTCGTTGAGATGTTCGCCCTGCGCGGCCATATCGGGCGTTTCATACAGCGAGCGGGTGAACATCGGCTCCCAGTGGACCGAAACGCTCTTGCGACCCAGTCGCGGGTTTCGGGCCGCGATGCGGTGGCGATCACCGTCAGATCGGTCAGCTGGCGCGCGAGCTGGACCGCGATCGACCCGACGCCGCCGGCGCCGCCGACGATCAGGATGGTGTTCGCGGCGCCGATGACTAGCTTCTTCACATCGAGGCGGTCGAACAGCGCCTCAAAGGCGGTGATCGCCGTCGTCGGGAGTGCTGCCGCCTGCGCATAGCCGAGCGAGCCAGACTGGGCTCATCGCCCGCAAGGTCTATGCGCAGATGCCGCCGAAGGTCGAGTACAGCCCGACGCCTCGTGGCCGAAGCCTGGAGCCCGTGATCACCGTGCTGAAGGTCTGGGGCGATGCGAATGTGACGCTGGCGCCGGAGGTTTCCCAGGCCGCTTGAAGCCGAGGCGTGGCAACCGCTTGCGTTGGTCCGGCCCTCACACCGGCAGCAGCGCGTCCGGCTTCACGTCCGATATCGACGCATAGGTGTGCGTTTCCCTGACACCCGGCAGCGGCAGGATCACGCGCTTCAAAAAATCCTGATAGGCGGCCATTTCCGAAATGCGCGCTTTCACCAGATAGTCGAAGCCGCCCACGACCATATGGCACTCCAGCACTTCGGGGGCCTTTGCTACCGCTTCGGCGAAACGGTCGAACACATGCGGCGCCGCCTGGTCGAGCCTGACTTCGATGAAGACGAGCGTGCCGCGGCCGATCTTTTGCGGATTGAGCACGGCCCGGACCGCGGTGATGAAACCCTCACGGAAAAGGCGCTTCACGCGCTGGCTGGTGCCGGTCGGCGACAGGCCGACACGGGCTGCTAGGTCAAGCGTCGTGCGACGCCCGTCCTCCTGCAGCAACCGAAGCAGGCTGCGATCGATGGCGTCGAGCTGATCGGATTCATGATTCACGTTTGCAGCGCCCATATCGCGTGACTTTCACTTCCACATTGCGAAAACAGCATATTTTGACGCACCATTTTCGACAATAGGCTGCGTTTTCAACGAAAGCCGTCTGGAGGAAGTACCCTTCCGCTGGCAGGATCGAGCGGGACAAGAATGCGCGTGACAGAGGACCGAAACACGAAGCCGGCAATCCTTGCTGGCCTGGCCATGATCGGCATCTACGCCGTGCAGTTCGTCGCCGCCCGCTTCAGCCTGCGGGAACATCTGACCGCGACCGATTTGGCAACGTTGCGCTTTGCCGGCGCCGGCATGGTCATGCTGCTGGTCGTCTGGAGAAACGGCCGGGCGACTGGCAAGGCATTGGGCTGGAGGCGTGCCTTGACGCTGGCGGCACTGGCCGGACTGCCCTACCCTATCATCATCAATTGGGGACTGACCTATGCGCCGGCAGCGCATGGTGCCGCACTTTGCCCTGCCTCGATCGTGTTCTTCTCATTCGTGCTGTCGCGCATCGCCACGAGGGAGAAAACCTCGCGCCAGCGAACCATCGGCGTCGCAGCCATCATCGCCGGGCTGATCCTGTTCATTGCACCCGTGCGCACTGGCGGCGGCATGAAGGATGTCCTCTTCGGCGATCTTCTGTTCGTCGGATCCGGCGCGATGTTTGCCACCTATGCCGTTCTCGTGCGGCGCTGGCGCGTCGATCCGGTTGCGGCGACCGCAACGGTGGTGCTGCTGTCATGCGTGCCGCTGCCGTTGCTCTATTTCTTTGCCCCAAGCGGCCTCCGCGCGGCATCAGTGGCCGAGATTGCCAGCCAGATCGTCATTCAAGGGTTTTTGGCAGGTGCGGCCGCCATGTTCCTGTACACCTATATCGTCCGGCAGCTGGGGTCGCAGGCGGCATCGCTGTTCATGCCATGCGTGCCGATCGCAACCGTGCTGATCGCGATGACGGTGCTCGGCGAGACGCCGACCGGCGCCCAGTTCGCCGCCGTACTGATCATGGCCGCGGGGATGGCTTTTTCGGCTCTTTCCAGGCCTGTTCCCAAGCCTGCGTAAGACTGCGGATGCCAAACTCAAGGCCAGCTGATTCGTTCAAGGCGATGGAGGCTTTTGCGAAGAGAGCGATGCGGGCGCAGCAAATAGCTCGGCCAGCGTTTGCTGCCCACCCTGCAGGACGTTGAGATCGACATCGCCCTCGATCCCGTCGACACGGCCCATATTGTGGTACTGCCAGTAAATCCAGCCGTCCTCGCTCGGCTTGAACGCCAGCGAGCGCAGCCAGCGCTGCCGCACAGCCATCTGTCCGGCATAGGCGTCCTCAGCCTCGTCGGTCAGGTAGATGATCGCCGGCTTGCCGAACGCAGCTTCAACCGGTCCGAGGAAGGCCTGGAGTTCCGCGCTCAGCTGCTCCGGCGACGGGCGTTGCGGGCAGTTGCCGCCGAATTCGATGTCGACGACCGGCGGCAGCAGCGGCTGGTCGTGCGGCACCACCGCGATGAAATTTTCGCCTGGTCGGCGCCCGGCCGGCAGAAGGTGAAGAAGTGATAGGCGCCGACGGCGAGGCCGGCCGCGCGCGCCTCGCGCAGATTCTTGGCGAAGGCATCGTCGACATGGTCGCCGCCCTCGGTCGCCTTGATGACCGCGAAGGCGACATCGTCGGCGGCAACGCGCCGCCAGTCGATCTCACCCTGATGATGGGAAACGTCGATACCCCTGACCGGATAGCTGTCACGATCCGGCGAGAACGTCCGGAAATAGAAGATGCCGCCTGCGGCGACGATGCCGGCGAAGACCAGACTGGCCGCACCCCAGAGGATGATCCGGTTCTTCAAGCCTTCCCCCGTCATGTTTTGCTGTTGCAGCTGTTCGAAACTTGAAAGCCGATGTCTGGCTTTTCTGGGGCTGCCTGAGATTCTAGCCGCGTTCCTTCATGAGCCGGCCCTTTTCGCGCGACCAGTCGCGCTGCTTTTCGCTCTCGCGCTTGTCGTGCAGTTTCTTGCCGCGGCCGACGGCGAGCAGCAGCTTGGCACGGCCCTGGTCGTTGAAGTAGATTTTCAGCGGCACCAGCGTCATGCCTTCGCGGTCGATGCTCTGCGCCAGTTTTGCCATCTCGCGCTTGTTGAGCAGCAGCTTGCGGCGCCGCCTGGGCTCGTGGTTGAAGCGGTTGGCCTGCAGATATTCCGGCAGATAGGAGTTGATCAGCCAGATCTCGCCGCCCTCGACCGAGGCGTAGCTGTCCTGGATGTTGGCCTGACCCTGGCGCAACGACTTGACCTCGGTGCCGGTCAGCACAAGGCCGGCCTCGACCGTGTCGAGCACCTCATAGGAAAACCGCGCCTTGCGGTTTTCCGCAACGGTCTTGTTGTTGGGATCGGCTTTTCTGACCTGGTTCATGATGCGGAGAGGTGGCGCCTCATCCTTAATTTATCAAGCCGGCGTGTTTCATCGCCGCATCGATCTTCTCGGCGGTCGACGCCTCGATGGTCACCAGCGGCGAGCGCACCACGTTCTCGACCTTGCCAATTTTCGACAGCGCGTATTTGACGCCGCACAGGCCGGGCTCGAGGAAGATCGCCTTGTGCAGCGGCAGCAGACGGTCCTGCAATTCCAGCGCCTTGGCGCTGTCACCGGACAATGTGGCTTCCTGGAATTCGGCGCACAGCCGCGGCGCGACATTCGACGTCACCGAGATGCAGCCGACGCCGCCATGGGCGTTGAAGCCGAGCGCCGAGGCATCCTCCCCTGAAAGCTGGATGAAATCCTTGCCGCAGGTGGCGCGCTGTTCGGACACGCGCTCGACCTTGCCGGTGGCATCCTTGACGCCGACGATGTTCTTGAAGTCGTGCGCCAGCCTGCCCATCGTCTCCGGCATCATGTCGATCACCGAGCGCGGCGGGATGTTGTAGATGATGATCGGCAGCTTGGTCGCCCTGGCGACGGCGGCGAAATGCTCGTACAAGCCGCGCTGTGTTGGCTTGTTGTAATAAGGCGTGACCACCAGAGCGGCGTCGGCGCCCGCCTGCTCGGCATACTGCACCAGACCGACCGCTTCAGCGGTGTTGTTTGAGCCGGCGCCGGCGACGACCGGAGCGCGGCCCTTGGCCACCTCGATGCAGACCTTGACGACATGGCGATGCTCGTCATGCGACAGCGTCGGCGACTCGCCGGTGGTGCCGACCGGGACGAGGCCCGTCGTGCCCTCGCCAAGTTGCCATTCGACGAAGGCGCGAAAGGCTTTCTCGTCGAAACGCCCGCTCTTTTCGAACGGTGTCACGAGCGCAGTAAGCGAGCCTCTCAGCATGTCGTCCAACTCCTTGGAACTTGTTTGTTTATGCATGTCGTCGTCCCAAAACCGGTTCCCGCTTTTGGGCGACTGCATCGGGCGCCTTCTAGCCGAAAGCGAAGCCGCGCACCATAGTCTCGACACTGTTGCGCGGCAAGCATGCCGATGGTGCCAGCAAGCGCAATTCGAACGGCCTCGATAACCCTTTGTTTACGGGCTCTTCACGACCTAAGTCTAGGCTCTCGGGCACCTGGGCTTGCCATCTAAAGTGCCGCAACAGGGAAAGATCAGGATCATGCCGGCCGGTCGGCCACTCCGCTTCATATTGCTTGGCGCCGTTGCCCTGCTGATAGTGGGGACGGCGGCAAACGAGAGCGTCGACGAGCAGACGACCTCATCGATCCCGATGCCCGACATGCAAGACAGAGCGCAGACCGATGCGCCCTCCCCCAGTATCGTCGTGCTGAAAAGCGGTCTCGACGCATTGGCGACCGGCGATATCGCCGCGGCGCGAGCCGTGCGCGAAACATTGCCGGCCAATTCGCTGGACCGCCATATCCTGGCCTGGGCAATCGCGCTCTATGGCGGCGACCATGTGCCGAGCAGCGAGATTGCCGATACCGCAAAGATGCTGCCGAACTGGCCGGGCACCATGACCTTGCGCAAGAACAGCGAGCGCGCGCTCTACCGCGAAAGCCCGTCGCCGCAGACCGTGGTGAAAGCCTTTGACGGCAGCCAGCCGCTGACCTTTCAAGGCGTGATCATCCTTGCCCGTTCTTATGTAGCTCTTGGCAACACCAAGGCTGCGCTTTCCGTGCTGTCGCCATTCTGGCGCACCGAGAAGCTGGAAGCCAGGGACGAGGCGGCCGTCAGCAAGGAGTTTGGCGCCATCATTCCGGCTGCCGACCATCGTTTCCGCATGGAACGGATGTTTTATGCCGACCGGGAGAATTCGGCACTGCGGGTCGCAGCCCTTGCCGGCGCGCAACCGCTGGCCGATGCCTGGGCCGCCGCCTCGCGTGGCGACAAGAACGCGGCCAAGCTGTTGAAAGCGGTGCCTGCCGCGCAGCAATCGGCCGGCTATTTCTTCGCGCAAGCCGAATATCTGCGCAAGCAGCGGAAGTTTGCGGACGCCGCCGCGGTGATGATGAAAGCGCCAACGAACCGCGACGCGCTGGTCGATCCCGATGCCTGGTGGGTCGAGCGCCGCGTGCTGTCGCGCGCACTGGTCGACCAGGGCGACTGGAAGACCGCCTACAAGATCGTTGCCGCGCATGCCGCCGAAAGCCCCGCCAGCGCCGCCGAGGCCGAATTCCACGCCGGCTGGTATGCGTTGCGCGGCCTCAACGATCCTGCGACGGCCTCGACCCATTTTGCCCGCATCGCCGATCTCGCGCAGGGACCGATGTCGCTGTCACGCGCCTATTACTGGCTTGGCCGCGCGGCGGAAGTCGGCGGTCCCGGCAATGCGAAGGATTATTTCACCAAGGCGGCAGCCTATGGCACCACTTTCTACGGGCAGTTGGCGGCGGAACGGGTTGGCTTGCGCACGCTGAACATCGTCTATCCCGAGCCAAGCACTGCCGACCGCCAAAGCTTTGACGGCCGCGAAGCCGTCAGCGCCATCAAGCGGCTGCAGGAGGCGGGCTACGACCGCTATGCCGAGACGCTTTACCGCGACCTCGCCGGGCAGTTGACCAGCCCCGGCGAGCTGGCGCTGCTTGCGGTGCTGGCGGAAAAGCAGGGCAATCATTTCATGGCGCTGAAGATCGGCAAGATCGCCGGCGCGCGCGGCATCGATGTCGGCGCGCTGTCGCATCCGCTGGGCGTCATTCCCGACACCGCCGACATATCCGGCTCGGGCAAGGCGCTGGCCTATGCGATCGCCCGCCAGGAAAGCGAATTCAATGTCGGCGCCGTCTCCAGCGCCGGCGCGCGCGGCCTGCTGCAGCTGATGCCGGGCACCGCCAAGCAATTGGCGAAGAAGGCAGGACTGAGCTTTTCCCAGGATCGGCTGACCAGCGATGCCGGTTACAATGCGACGCTGGGGGCTGCCTTCCTTGGCGAGCAGCTCGACCGCTTCGGCGGCTCCTATGTGCTGACCTTCGCCGGCTACAATGCCGGCCCTAACCGCGCCAGCCAATGGGTAGCCAAGTACGGCGACCCGCGCGGCAAGGGCATCGACGCCGTCGTCGACTGGATCGAGCGAATTCCCTACACCGAAACAAGAAGTTACGTGCAGCGCGTGATGGAGAATTACGAGGTCTACAAGATGCGCATTTCGGGGAAGTACGATATCGTTGGGGATTTGGTGAACGGAAGAGGCTGAGGCCGCAGAGCTGTCGCCACGGGCAGACGTTGGCGATCCTTCGCGCCCCCCTTGCCGGCCATCTCCCCCACGAGTGGGGAGATCAGCTGTCATTGCCGATTTCGCCGATCTCCAACGTCGAAGGAAGGGCGTAGCGCCTGAACCGCCAATCTCCCCCCTCGTGGGGGAGATGTCTGGCATTTCCAAGAGTGTCAGCTTGCCGACAACCCTCGATTTGACCGCTCCCACCCTCGCCTGTAGCAGACGGAGACAATCCGGACAGGGAGTCCTTTTAATATGTTGAGCACCGACGGCTTCTCCGACTTTTTCTACACCGCGCCGGACGGGCTCAAGCTTCACGCCCGCGTCTATGGCGAGACCAATTCGGCAGACTGGCAGGTCGTTTGCCTGCCCGGCCTGACCCGCAACGCGCGCGATTTCCATGAGCTGGCGCTTTATCTGTCGCAGCGAACCGACAATCCGCGCAAGGTCATCGCCTTCGACTACCGTGGCCGCGGCCAGTCCGCTTACGATCCTGATATCTGCCACTACAATGTCGGCATCGAAGCCGGCGATGTCCTCGCCGGACTGGCCGCTCTGAACGTCGAGGAAGCGGCCTTTATCGGCACCTCGCGCGGCGGGCTGATCATCCACGTGCTCGGCGCGCTGCGGCCGGCCGCGCTGAAAGCCATCGTGCTGAACGACATCGGACCGGTGATCGAGGCCGCGGGGCTCGCCTATATCCAAACCTATCTCGACCCGGCACCGAAACCGAAGAGCCGCGCTGAGGCGATCGATGCCCAACGCGTCGCTCACGGCGCGGATTTTCCCGCTCTGACCGCAGCGGATTGGGAGCGGATGGTGTCGGCCCTCTACCGCGAGACGGACGAAAGCCTCCTGCTGCCGGATTTCGACACGCAGCTGGTCGAGACGGTGGCGGGCCTCGACCTCAGCAAGCCGTTGCCGGATCTGTGGCCGCAGTTCGAGGCGCTGGCGGCCATACCTTTGCTTGCCATTCGCGGCGCCAACTCGAAACTCCTGTCGGCCGACACACTCGACGAGATGCAAAAGCGTCATTCCGGCATGGAAGCGATCACCGTCGAGGGCCAGGGCCATGCGCCCTTCCTGGAGACAGGCAATCTGCCGGGCGCTATCGCGGCTTTCCTGGATGGAGTACCAAATGCGGCCCAGAAAAAGTAAACCCCAAGATCAAAGATGATCCTGGGGTTGCCGAGGCAGTATATGAAAGCCTTGGGTAACTATTTGGCTTTCGAGCTTTTCCGGGGCGCCTTGGGTGCCTTCGCCGCTGCCGCTTTACTTTTTTGAGCAGGCGCTGGCACTGAGGCCGTGGTCAGCGGCGATGCGAAGGCCGAGCTTTTTCCATCGCCGGATAACCCCTCGCCGCGGGGCGTTTCCAGCACGACAACGCAGCCGTCGAGATCGTTGGTGGCCAGATGCGCATAGCGCATGGTCATCGAAAGCGTCTGGTGACCGAGCCACATCTGTACGCGGCGGATGTCGATGCCGCCCTGGACCAGACGCGAGGCACAGGTGTGACGCAAGATGTGCGGCACCACCTGATCGTCGGCGCCGAGACCGACTTCGGCCTTGGCATCGTTCCAGATGGCGCGAAACTGTGCCTGGCTGAGTTTGGTGAACGGACCCTTGGGCCGGCGGCCCTCCGAGGGCGGCAGTTTGATCACCTCTTTGACCCGCTCGGTCATCGGGATGGTGCGGCTGCGGCCGGATTTGGTGATCCAGAACGAGACGCGGTGTTCCTGGATGTCGTTCCAGATCAGCCCGAGCGCCTCGCCGAGACGGCATCCGGTGTCCACGAGAAAGCACGAAAGACGGTAAGCATCCTCGCTGCGGGTCCTGATGGCGGCGAACAGCCTTGCTTCTTCGTCCCTTTCGAGGAAACGAATCCGTCCCGCCCGCTCCTTCTGGCGGCGGAACTCGGGCAGGCTGTGGATATCCCCCATCTTGTAAGCCTTGCGCAGCAGTTTGCTGAGGGCAGCCATCTTTCGATTGATGGTTGCGTTGCTGTTGCCGCGCTGGCGCAAGGTGCCGATAAGGTTGTCAAGGGTGCTCTGGTCGAAGGCGCTGAACCGTTCTCCGAGGAGAATCTCGTCTATTTCGCCGATGAAGGAGCTGACATTGTATTTGTGCCGTCCATCATCCCACAGTATGTCTCGGTATGCTGAAAAAAGGCTCTCCGACCCGATGCGACTTTACTTCTCTGATCTTGTTTAGCTGTATCTTATCTTCGCATTTTGAGAAGAGAACATTGAGAAATGTTCGGAGGGGTCACCCTCTTGTATCGCGTCGATGGTCATAAATTGCCACACCCCCGAGTGGATAGAGTCAGACCTACCCGCTTGGAAGCGTCCTTTCAAGAGATTTAATCACGCGGTTGTGAATTCATCCGCCCATCAGCGGATCCCACGAACTCACCCTACGGACTGTTCAGCTGCCGATTCCCCCTGTTCCTTCTGCTTGTCTTGACCCAGTCACGAAACAAAAACAGCCCGGACGTTGAAGCGCCCGGGCTGGTATTCACCTGTTTAAAGCCAGCCCTTAGAACGAGCGCTGGAAGCGGAGCATGCCGCCAAAGTTGCTCTTCTTGTCGGCATTGGTCCAGTTGTGGTTCGTGCCGTCGGTATCGGCCTCATCGAAGCTGCCTGCATTGAGGTAGTCAACTTCGGCCGTGACCGTGAAGCCAGGAACAACGTCGTAGGCGATGTTCGCGGCAACGCCGAGGTTCTCACCTTCGTCATACGAGACCTGGACGTTGAACGAAGTCTTCTCGTTGATGGTGTACGTGCCACCACCCCAGACTGCCCAATTGCCGTCCCACTGCTTGTAGAAGCCGCGGCCGCCAGCTGGCAAGGTATAGGTCGGATCCGAATAATTGTCGTCGGTGCCGTAGCCGCCCATGATGAACAGCGACAGGTTCTGCATCGGGGTGATGTCCAAACGAACCTTGCCGGCGACTTCTTCGTAGTTGCTGTCGTAAGCGAGCACGCCGGTGATGGCGCCCCAGCCCTGCGTGTACTTCACGCCGCCGACCACATGCGGAACGTAGCTGTCGATCGTACCGACGCCGTAGTCACCGAACGAGCCGCTGCCCGAACCTTCTTCGAGAGAGATCACGGCGGAGAAGCCGTTGCCAGCGTCGAAATAGTACTGGATGACGTTGGTGTCGAAATCGCCGTAGGGAACCAGCGTATCCTGGATGACGTTGCCGGCGTAACCGATGAACGTGTTGAAGGCCGATTCGTCCTTACCGACACGGAGACCACCGAGCTGGATCCAGGCGAAGTTCAGCGAGGCGCCCGTGTTGCCAGCAGGATTGCCGTATTCGGTGGCATAGCGGTTGCCATTTTGGAAGTTGAAGCGGGTCTCGGTATAGGTCTTCAAGGTGCCGAGTTCGGTTTCCTGGCCGGTCCAGGTCTTCAGAGCGAAGCGGGCCTTCTTGCGCCAGGTATCCTGAGCGTCGCCATCCTTCACGTCACGGCTCTCCGCGCCATCGAACGAGCCGACGTCGCCACCGCTGATGTCATAACGGACATAGCCACCGATGCGCAGGCAGGTTTCGGTGCCGGGGATGTAGAAGTAGCCCGAGCCGTAAACGTCGCAAATCTTGACGTATTCAGCCGGTTCCGGCTCGGCGACGACGACGGCGTCGGCGGCGCGCGCACCGGAAACTGCGATCAAGGCCGCAGCGGAGCCGAGGAGAAGGCTCTTAATGTTCATTTTCTGACCTCCAGTCAAAAGTTAAAAAACGGGTCTGGGTATTCTTTGCTGAAGGACAGCGTTCCCTGCCCCATCCCCACTACCGAAAAAGATGCGCACCGCGCCGCTCCTTCGAAATCGACATTACCCATGAGGCGGCGGCGTTCAACCACGATCGTACCGGCGAAAGGGCTATGCGGGCGCTATCCCCATGCGTTGTTGCACAAATGACACGATTTGGCCTCAGTCAGAAAGCTCTCATTAACTATCGAAGGGCCCGGAAGCCTTTGCCGCAGCGCCCGAATGCGGCCGAATCCGGCGAGGAACGGCCGAGATTGCGGCCATGTCGCCGACTCGCCAGCCAGGGAACCGCCGCAGATTCGCCGCATGAAAAGGCGGCGCTGCGGCCGAATCCGGAATTTTCAGAGATAATGACGTCGGCTTGTTGATTGTGCCGGCGCTTTTCTTTATCCAGCGGCGCAACGGAGAGGTGGCCGAGTGGTCGAAGGCGCTCCCCTGCTAAGGGAGTAGAGGTCAAAAGCTTCTCGTGGGTTCGAATCCCATCCTCTCCGCCATCCTGCTTCGCTCTTCGAGCTTCGCAGGACAAGCCCAACCCTCAGCGCGAAGCAGGATGGCGGAGAGGATGCCCTCCGAAGCCTTGGCGTAGGAGGGGCGTGTGGTGTGCTACGTGCCGCACAGCGTAAGCCCAGAGAATCCCCTGCAAAATTCGATTGGTCCTGCTTCGCTCTTCGAGCTTCGCAGGACAAGCCCACCTCAGCGCGAAGCAGGATGGCGGAGAGGATGCCCTCCGAAGCCCCGGCAAAGGAGAGCAGCTCATGTGGTATGTGTATCTTCTGGAGAGTACGGCTGCGGAAGGCGAACGCTATATCGGCATAACGACGGACCTGAAACGACGGCTCGTCGAGCACAATGCGGGGAAATCCAGCCATACATCCAAGTTTCTGCCGTGGCGGATCGTCACCTATATGGCCTTTTCGAACCAGGCCAAGGCAGCTTCATTCGAGCGCTATCTCAAATCCGGTTCAGGGCATGCTTTCGCCAACAAGCGCCTGTGGTGATGGCCGCATCACCTGCCGCAAAGGTCCATTATTTCAATAAACTTCAACAATAACAATTGGTTACAGAGAAAACGCCTGTCGCCGGCTTCACTGTCTTGTTCGATTCTGGCTGGAGGTCAGAAAATGAACATTAAGAGCCTTCTCCTCGGCTCCGCTGCGGCCTTGATCGCAGTTTCCGGTGCGCGCGCCGCCGACGCCGTCGTCGTCGCCGAGCCGGAACCGGCTGAATACGTCAAGATTTGCGAACGTTTACGGCGCCGGCTACTTCTACATTCCCGGCACCGAAACCTGCCTGCGCATCGGCGGCTATGTCCGTTACGACATCGGCGTGGGTGATGTCGGCCGTTCGACGGTGCGAGGTCGTTCGACCATAAGGATGGCGACGAGCAGGATACCTTCTACAAGAATGCCCGTTTCACGCTGAAGACCTGGACCGGCCAGGAAACCGAGCTCGGCACCTTGAAGACCTACACCGAGACCCGCTTCAACTTCGGCAACCGCAACGGCTACCCCTCGGCAGACGATCCGACTACCGAAGCAGACGAGTTCAACTCCAACCCTGCCGGCAACAAGAACGTTTCGCTGAACTTCCCCTGGATCCAGCTCGGTGGCCTGCGCGTCGGTAAAGACGAATCGGCCTTCGACACGTTCATCGGCTACGCCGGCAACGTCCTCCAGGATACGCTCGTTCCCTACGGCGACTTCGACACCAACGTCGTCCAGTACTACTTCGATGCGGGCAACGGCTTCTCGGCCGTGGTCTCTCTCGAAGAAGGCTCGGGCTTCGACACCATCGACAGCTACGTTCCGCATGTCGTCGGCGGCTTGAAGTACACGCAGGGCTGGGGCGCCATCACCGGCGTCGTCGCGTACGACAGCAACTAGGAAGAAGTCGCCGGCAAGGTGCGTTTGGACATCACCCCGATGCAGAACCTGTCGCTGTTCATCATGGGCGGCTACGGCACCGACGACAATTTGACGGACTCGAGCTATGCGATCGACGCCGGCGGCCGCGGCTTCTACAAGCAGTGGGGCGGCAACTGGGCTTTCTGGGTGGTGGCACCTACACCATCAACGAGAAGACCTCGTTCAATGCCCAGGTCTCGTATGACGAATGGAAGAATCTCGGTGTTGCCGCCAACATCGCCTACGACGTTGTTCCCGGCTTCACGGTCACGGCCGAAGTCGACTACCTCAATGCAGGCAAGTTCGACGACGCCAATTTCTCCAACTTCACCAACGCCGACAAGAAGAGCAGCATCGGCGGTCTCCTCCGCTTCCAGCGCTCGTTCTACCAGGCAGAGCCTGGCTCAAAATCGAACCCGGCGGGCAACCGCCGGGTTTTTTGGTCCGTCGCACCTTTTTCAGACCTTGCAGGTGTCGACCACCTTCTCAACGGCTGCCCAGATTGCCGGAAAGGCGACGCGGTGTGCTCATGATGCCTGGATTCCAGATTCAGATCAGATATCGGCCAAATCGCCGAGGGCCTCAATCAGCGGCTGGATCTCGCTTTCGTAGTTCTTCCACCGCTTGACGGACGACGTATAGATAGGCTGGCGGACCTGCCAATCGCTGTAGGTGTTTACAGAGCCCCCCCTGTCAAAAAAGCGCAAGCAGGCATCGTGCCAAGGCAGTCCGAGATAATCTATGAGCCGGCGCGACTGCTTCTCTTGATTTTCAATCAACGTCTCGTACCGGTTTTCAAAGATACGGCCCGGGAAAATCTTGTCCCAATGCCGCATCAGGCGATCGTACTCCCTGTAGTAAAGTCCCAGCGTCTCGAGATCGGCGCTATAGCTATGCGCCGTACTGAACTGCAGGACAAAGCAAGAGATGCAGTTGTCGATGGCGTCGCGGCGACAATGAATGACACGCGCATTGGGAAAAAGAATGCCAATCAGGCCGACCAACTCGAAATTATGCGGCATCTTGTCGACAATTCGAAGCGCATCGGGCGCTCGCTCGCGCAGGTAGGCAACGTGCTCCGCAGCCAGCATCGTCGACAACTCAGGCGTCATCAATGCGAGCGCTTCCCTGGGGTTTACGTCGGAACCATACCCAAGATCGATTCCATTCGATATGCGTCTAAGCTTGGTTAACTCTCCAGCGCCATGAACAGCGGGGTGGCTGGCGCAGATCTGCTCAGTCAGTGTTGTGCCCGAGCGGGGCATCCCGACAACGAACACAGGGACCTCCGAGGTATTACCGCGAGCAGACCTTGAAGCCACCAGTTCCGGTGTAAAGGTTTCGATCAGGGCGTCGACCCAGCGACGGTAGGATTGCAGATCGAATCTCTGGCCGCCGGCCTGATTTCCTTTTTTGAAGTGATCCATCGCCTCCTTGTAGCGGCGGAGGTCATTGAGCAGTTTTCCGGCGGCGTGATGAAGCGCCGGCGCCCCTTCCGATCCGTGGTTGGGGTCTTGAAGTTCCGTCAGGATCGCCTCAAGTTCTGGCGGCTCTTCGGCGAATTTGCGCGTGCGTACAAGCGCGTTGTAGGCAGCAGGTATCGCAATGCGTCGTTCTATTGCCTCTTTCAGATGAGTCGCGGCTTCGTCCATACGGCCGAGACTTGCCAGCGCGCGAGGCAACCCTAACCGGGCCGCGGGATGATCTCGATCGACCCTGAGCGCCTTCTCGTAGAGAGGCAGCGCCATTTCCCCCTTGTCAAACGAATTGTATGCATCACCCAAGGCGCAAAGCGCTTCCACAAGATCCGGCTTCAAAGCCAGTGCGTGCTGAATGTGTTTGATCGCCGGCGTAAACTCGCTGAGCCTCAAATAGGCTTGACCGAGGCTAAGGTGGTAGTAGGGATTTAGAGGCTCCTGCGCGATCGCCCGACCAAAATACCGCAGGACCTTCTCGTCGTCGTACCCGATGCCCAGCGTCCCTAGTACGTAGAGGGCCAGTGGATGTTCCGGCGTTCTCGCCAGAACGCGATGACAGAGTTCTTCCGCCTCAGGCAATCGATTCTGTTGCTGGAACTCGAGCGCCTGCCTCAACATCATATCGTTAGCCTGAGCGCGAGACGGAGCCGCCATTGCGGGCTGAAGTTTCGGTTGCCCGACCTTCGGCGGTGCGCCCTTCGGTGCTGGTTGGGTTTTAAGGTGCTTGGCCCAAGCGGGCGGCAATCGGTTGCTCATTCTATCTCGCTAGCAAAACGGATCGGCGAAATCCAGTGCGGCATTGTCATCTTGCGCCCAACATGCCTCCACGCTAGCAAGAAGGCTCATCTTCTCGTGAGCCTTTGCCATGCGCCAGCGCCCTGCCCTCACGCCGCTTGTCGGCGCGCTTTCCTCCACGGTGCCGTTTGTCGGACCGGAAGCGCAGGAGCGCGAGCGCGGACGTGCGTTTCGCGCCCGCATCGGCGCCAATGAGAGCAGTTTCGGGCCTTCGCCGCGCGTTATCGAGCGCATGGAGAGCGTCGCGCGTGACCAGTGGATGTATTGCGATCCCGACAATTACGAGTTGAAGCAGGCTGCGGCCGCCCATCTCGGCATCGGCGCCGAAAACGTCGTGGTCGGCGAAGGCATAGACGGGCTGCTCAGCCTGGTGGCGCGCATGTATGTCGCGCCTGGCGACGCGGTGGTCACCTCGCTCGGCGCCTATCCGACGTTCAATTTCCACATTGCCGGCGTCGGCGGCCGGCTGGTCACGGTGCCTTACGAAAACGACAAGGAAAGTCTTGACGGCCTGTTGGCGGCGGTCACCCGAGAAAAGGCGCCGCTGGTCTATCTCTCCAACCCGGACAATCCGATGGGCAGCTGGTGGGAAGCGAGCGAGATCATCGGCTTTATCGAAGCCTTGCCGGAAACCACCATGCTGGTGCTCGACGAGGCCTATGGCGAATTGGGGCCGACCTCGGCGCTGCCGCCGATCGATGTCGCGCGGCCCAACGTCATCCGCATGCGCACCTTCTCCAAGGCATACGGGCTGGCCGGCATTCGCTGCGGCTATGCGGTGGCCGAGGCTGAGGTGATCCGCGACTTCGAGAAGATCCGCAACCATTACGGCGTCAGCCGCATGGCGCAGATCGCCGGCGTCGAGGCGCTGGCCGACCAGGACTGGCTGCACAGCGTGGTGGCGCGAGTCGCTGCCGGACGCACACGTATAGCCGGGATTGCCGAGACGAACGGGCTGAAGCCGCTGCCATCGGCGACCAATTTCGTCACCATCGATTGCGGCAAGGACGGCGCCTTCGCGCTGAAAGTGCTGCAAAATCTTTTGTCGCGCGACGTGTTCATTCGCAAACCGATGGCGCCAGGGCTCGACCGTTGCATAAGGGTCAGCGTCGGCCTCGATCATGAGCTCGACATCTTTGCCGAGGAACTGCCCGGCGCGCTCGCCGCGGCACGGGGAAACTAGCCCGGCCGATTGCCGTCGCGACACGGCCTGCCAATGCCGCCAAAGGCCAAGACAGAACCAGCCGGGCCCCCGGCTTCCGTCGATCCAACAACAATCCAACCGTTCAAGGCTGTTGCTTTCGTCCGATCCCGCGCCAGTTCTTGAGCATGGGAGATAACGACCGGCAAAAGGCGGTGCAGGCGCGCGTGCATGGTAAGGTGCAAGGCGTCGGCTATCGGATGTGGGCGCGACGCGAAGCGATAGGGCTTGGCCTCGTAGGTTGGGTACGCAATGAACGAGACGGCACGGTGACGGCCTCGATTGCCGGTGCCGATGCTGCGGTTTCCACAATGATCGAACGGCTCCGGCAAGGGCCACGGGGTGCTTCGGTTTCGAAGGTCGAGATCCAAGAATTCGAACTCCTCGACGCGCCCATCGACTTTCGGATCATTGTCTAGACGGAACCACTTTATTGCCGCTTGAATTAATCGAACGTTCGTTTTATTACTAAATACCGGGAGGCGATCATGGCACGCACAACGGGATCCGATGGCGAAAAAACTGAAGCGGCCGTCCGCGAGGCGGCGGTCAGCCTGATCGCCCGCTTCGGCTATGAGGCGACGTCGATGCGACAGCTTGCCGCCGAGGTCGGCGTCCAGGCGGCCGCGCTCTACCGCTATTTTCCGACGAAGGAAGACCTGCTGTTCACGCTGATGCGCGAACATATGGAAGGGCTGATCGAAGCGTGGGACGCCGCACGCCCCGACGCAGCCGATCCGGCAATGCGGCTTGCCGCCTATGTCGAAAACCACATCGCTTTCCACATCGAGCGCCGCCACTCCACCCATGTCTCGAACATGGAATTGCGCAGCCTGTCGCATGACCGGCTGACGCAGATCCTTCGCATGCGCACCGCCTATGAGAAGGAGTTGCGCGCCATCCTGCGCGACGGCGCGGAGGCCGGCGCCTTCAGTGTCGATGACACCGGGCTCACTGCCATGGCCCTGATCCAGATGATGACCGGCGTCATCGTCTGGTTCCGGCCGGGCGAGCGGCTGTCGATGGCTGAAGTCACGGCGACATATCTTTCAATGACAATGCGCCTGGTTGGCGCGAACATAGACGGCAAGACTTACAGCGCCGCGCGTCCCTTCGGACGCGCAAAGGACGCTGTAGCATTTTGATTTCGCGCATGATCCTTTCCGAAAATCAAAGTTGATTTCGGGGTCATGCGGCAGGAGGGAACGGCATGTACACGAACACACTCAGCTTCGGGCATGACGAGGACATCGAGGCGCTGCGCGATCTGGTGCGCCGCTTTGCCCAGGAGAAAATAGCGCCGATTGCTGCCGAGATCGACCGCAGCAATCAATTCCCCACGCATCTGTGGAAAGAGCTCGGCGCGCTCGGCCTTCTCGGCATCACCGCCGATCCCGATTTCGGCGGCAGCGGCATGGGCTATCTCGCCCATGTCATTGCGGTGGAAGAGATTTCGCGCGCCTCGGGCTCGGTCGGCCTTTCCTACGGCGCCCATTCGAACCTCTGCGTCAACCAGATCAACCGCTGGGCGACGCCGGCGCAGAAGGAGAAATTCCTGCCGGCATTGTGCTCGGGCGAAAGGGCAGGTGCGCTGGCCATGTCGGAATCGGGCGCCGGCTCCGACGTCGTCTCGCTCAAGCTGCGCGCCGAAAAGCGCAATGACCGCTATGTGCTCAACGGCTCGAAAATGTGGATCACCAACGGCCCCGATGCTGAAACGCTGGTGGTCTACGCCAAGACCGATCCCGAGCGGAAATCGCGCGGCATCACCGCCTTCATCGTCGAAAAGACGATGGCCGGCTTCTCGGCATCGCCAAAGCTCGACAAGCTCGGCATGCGCGGCTCCAACACCGGCGAACTGGTGTTCGACAATGTCGAGGTGCCCTATGACAATGTGCTGCATGAGGAGGGCCGCGGCGTCGAGGTCCTGATGTCGGGCCTCGACTACGAGCGCACCGTGCTCGCCGGCGGACCGCTCGGGCTGATGGCGGCCTGTCTCGACGTGGCGATCCCCTATGTGCATGAGCGCAAGCAGTTCGGCCAGCCGATCGGCGAGTTCCAGCTCGTGCAGGGCAAACTTGCAGACATGTATTCGACGATGAACGCCGCGCGCGCTTACGTTTATGCTGTCGCGGCTGCCTGCGATCGCGGCCAGACGACACGCAAGGATGCTGCCGGCTGCGTGCTGTTTGCCGCCGAAAAGGCGACGCTGATGGCGCTCGACGCCATCCAGCTGCTTGGCGGCAACGGCTATACCAACGAGTATCCGACCGGCCGGCTGTTGCGCGACGCCAAGCTCTACGAGATCGGCGCCGGCACCAGCGAGATCCGCCGCTGGCTGATCGGGCGCGAGATCATGGCGGAAGGGGTTTAGCATGGCCGTACTCCAAACCCAGATCTCGCCCTCCTCCGAAACCTACCTCGCCAATGCCGAGCGCATGCGGGCGCTGGTTGCCGACATTGCGGACAAGGCGGCAACCGTCGAGCGCGGTGGCTCGGAGGAGGCGCGCGAGCGTCATGTTTCGCGCGGCAAGCTGTTGCCGCGCGAGCGGCTGGCGCAATTGCTCGACACCGGCTCGCCTTTCCTCGAGATCGGCCAGTTCGCGGCATGGTCCATGTATGGCGAGGAGATTTCCTCGGCCGGCATCATCGCCGGCGTCGGCCGTGTCGAAGGGACCGAGGTGATGGTCGTGGTCAACGACGCCACGGTGAAGGGCGGCACCTATTATCCGCTCACGGTGAAGAAGCATTTGCGCGCGCAGGAGATCGCGCTGCAAAACAATCTGCCTTGCGTCTATCTGGTCGACAGCGGCGGCGCCAACCTGCCCAACCAGGACGAGGTGTTTCCCGACCGCGAGCATTTCGGCCGCATCTTCTACAACCAGGCCAACATGTCGGCGGCCGGCATTCCGCAGATCGCCTGCGTCATGGGCTCATGTACTGCGGGCGGCGCCTATGTGCCGGCAATGTCGGACGAGACGATCATGGTGCGCAACCAGGCGACCATTTTTCTCGGCGGCCCGCCTCTGGTGAAGGCGGCTACGGGCGAAGATGTCAGCGCCGAGGAGCTTGGCGGCGCCGACGTGCACACCAGGCTGTCCGGTGTCGCCGACCACTATGCGCTGGACGACGAACATGCGCTCGCGATTTGCCGGCGCATCGTCAAAAACCTCAACCGGCGCAAGACTGTAAGCTTGACCTTACAGAAACCCATGCCGCCGCTTCATGACGCGCAGGAACTCTACGGCATCGTGCCGACGGATCTGCGCCAGCCCTATGATGTGCGCGAGGTGATCGCGCGCGTCGTCGACGGCTCCGATTTCGACGAGTTCAAGCAGAATTACGGCACCACGCTGGTCACCGGCTTTGCCCATCTTCAGGGCATGCCGGTCGGCATCATCGCCAACAATGGCGTGCTGTTTTCCGAAAGTGCTGTGAAGGGCGCGCATTTCATCGAACTGTGCTGCCAGCGCAAGATCCCGCTGATCTTCCTGCAGAACATCACCGGCTTCATGGTCGGGCGAAAGTACGAGGCCGGCGGCATCGCCAAGGACGGCGCCAAGCTGGTGATGGCGGTTGCCACCGCCAAGGTGCCGAAGGTGACGATGATCATCGGCGGGTCGTTCGGCGCCGGCAATTACGGCATGTGCGGCCGCGCCTACTCGCCGCGCTTCCTGTGGATGTGGCCGAACGCGCGCATTTCGGTGATGGGCGGCGAACAGGCGGCGACCGTGCTGGCGGTGGTCAAGCGCGAGGGCATCGAGCGCAAGGGCGGTGAGTGGAGCGCGGACGAGGAAGCGAAATTCAAGAAGCCGATCCTGATGAAATACGAGCATGAGGGCCACCCGCTCTACTCCTCGGCGCGGCTGTGGGACGACGGCATCATCGATCCGGGGAAAACGCGCGAAGTGCTCGCGCTCAGCCTTTCGGCCGCGCTCAACGCCGACATCGAAGAAACGAAGTTCGGCGTGTTCAGGATGTAGATGAGCAAGTTCGGCGAACGGATACATGTCCACACCGGCGACATCACCAGGCTTGCGGTCGATGCCATCGTCAACGCCGCCAATTCCTCGCTGCTGGGCGGCGGCGGCGTCGACGGCGCCATTCACCGCGCCGCAGGCCCGGAGCTCGAATTCGAATGCCGGATGCTGAACGGCTGCAAGGTCGGCGAAGCAAAGCTTACCAAGGGCTATCACCTGCCGGCACGTTACATCATCCACACGGTCGGACCTGTCTGGCAAGGCGGCGGAAAAGGCGAAGCCGGGCTGCTCGCCTCCTGCTATATCAGGTCGCTCGAAATCGCCGCCGCCAGGGATTGCCGGACCGTGGCATTTCCGGCGATCTCCCCGGCATCTACCGTTATCCGAAAAATGAGGCGACGCAGATTGCCGTTGGCATCGCAGGTACCTTCGTCGGACAGAACTCAACGCCCGAAACAGTTATTTTCTGCTGCTTCGACGAGCCAACAGCTCAACTATACCGACAAGCCGTTGCTGCCATTGAAGGATGCTAGTCTGCATGGATAAGATGGTTCATCCACCTACGCAAAAGAAATTTTCGGTGAGCAGGCTGGCGGCACTGGAGAATAGACGCTATTGTTCATCCCGCATTGGGCAACGGGGATGGGGTAAAGATGAGGCCGAAATATTCGGGAAAAACGACTGCGTCGGTACTTGCAGTCTTGCTTATATTTGCGGTACCCGGCGTTGGCGCCGCGGCATCGCTGGCGGGAAGCAAAGGCGACATCCATTTCTATCCGTATTTGCCGAAAAGCCCGAAAGACCAGTGCACCATGGCTTACAACGCCTATGTGGCCGCCGGCGGCCATTCGGCCTATGCGACCACGCCCTATGCCCGGATCCGTTCGTTGTACATCATCTGCGGCTCGGGCTTGAATGCACCGTCACAGAAGGCTGCCGAAGAACGGGCGATGAAATCCTGCGAGTCCGCCCGCAGCCATTACAAGGTCATTACAGGGGCGGGCTGCGAAGTTGCGGCATCGAAGTAGGCCGACAAGCATCGGCTTGGGCATTTTTCAAATGGGCGGCGCAAGATGAAATCGACACGCATCAAACGAATTACTGTATCGATGCTTGCCGGCCTGCTCGTATTTACGGCACCCGGTATCGGAGCGGCTGGATCGCTGGCGGGCAGCAAGGGAGACACCCGATTCTGGCCTCCGTTGTCACTGAATCCAAAGGAGCCCTGCACGAAGTCGTACAACGCCTATGTCGCGGCGAGTGGCCACTCGGCCTACGCGACCACATTCTACTCGCGCGTCGACGATCTTTACATCATCTGCGGTGCGCGGCTGAACGCGCCATCTCAGAAGGCCGCGGAAGAGTTGGCGTTGCGAAGCTGTCAGGTTGGCCTGAAAAAGTGGAAGGTTCAGACCGCGAGCGGCGGCTGCAAAATCGCGGCTTCGAAATAGGCTCATTCCTGCCAGACCGGCGCCGCCCGAGACAAACCCGGGAGGCTCCATGTTCGCCAAGATCCTGATCGCCAATCGCGGCGAGATCGCCTGCCGGGTGATCCGCACCGCACGTAGGCTCGGTGTGCGCACGGTTGCCGTCTATTCCGACGCGGATTCCGAGGCTCTGCATGTCGAGATGGCCGACGAGGCGGTGCATATCGGTCCCTCGCCCGTCGGCGAAAGCTATCTGCGCGGCGACAGGATTGTTGCGGCGGCGCTGGCGACCGGCGCCGAGGCCATCCATCCCGGCTACGGCTTTCTCTCGGAAAACCCTGATTTCGTCGACCAGGTGGTGGCGGCGGGATTGATTTTCATCGGCCCGTCGGCTGCCTCGGTCCGCGCCATGGGTCTGAAGGACGCGGCCAAGCGGCTGATGGAAAAGGCCGGCGTGCCGGTGGTGCCGGGCTATCATGGCGAGGCGCAGGAGATCGTGCTGCTGGCGTCCAAGGCGCGTGAGATCGGCTATCCCGTGCTGATCAAGGCGCGCGCCGGCGGAGGCGGCAAGGGCATGCGCCGCGTCGAACATCCCGAACATTTTTCGGAAGCGCTGTCAGGCGCACGGCGCGAGGCCAAGGCCGCGTTCGGCGACGATCGCGTGCTGGTCGAAAAATATGTCGACAAGCCGCGCCACATCGAGGTCCAGGTGTTCGGCGACAATTTTGGCAATGCCGTGCATCTCTATGAGCGCGACTGCTCGGCGCAGCGCCGCCACCAGAAGGTGATCGAGGAAGCGCCGGCGCCCGGCATGACGCCGGCGCTGCGCAAGGCGATGACGGAAGCGGCGGTCAAGGCCGCCAAGGCGATCAGCTATTCGGGCGCCGGCACCATCGAATTCATCGTCGACGCCTCGCAGGGGCTGAAGGCCGACCGTTTCTGGTTCATGGAAATGAACACCCGCCTGCAGGTCGAGCATCCCGTCACCGAAATGGTCACCGGCACCGACCTGGTCGAGTGGCAGTTGCGGGTAGCCGCCGGCGAAAAGCTGCCGAAGACGCAGAGCGAAATCACGCTTTCCGGCCACGCCTTCGAGGCGCGCATCTATGCCGAGGAAGCGGCGAAAGGGTTTCTGCCGGCGACCGGCACGCTGCATCACCTGGCGTTTCCCGACAACGCGCCCGAAGGCGCCAGCATGCGCATCGAGACCGGCGTGCGGGCCGGCGATGCGATCTCGCCCTTCTACGATCCGATGATCGCCAAGCTGGTCGTCCACGCCAAGGACAGGCAGGCGGCACTCGATGCGCTCGGGACTGCGTTGTCGCAGACCGAGATTGCCGGCTCGACCGTCAACACCGCCTTTCTCGCGGCACTTGCCGCGAACACCGATTTTTCGGCCGGCGACGTCGATACCGGCCTGATCGGCAGGCATCAGGAAGCGCTGACCGCGGTCGCCCCGCCGCGCAGCGAGATCGTTGCCGCGGCGGCCCTTGCCGCGGCGGGCGCCGGTGCCTTGCCGCCGTCGAACGATCCGTGGTCGTCGCTTGCCGGCTATGCGCATTTCCACAGCATTGCGCGCCGCACGCGCCTGCGCCATGGCGAGGACGATATACTGGCGCGTGTTTCAGTGCGGCCGGACGGGCGCTTCGAGGTGGCGCTGGACGCGCCCTATGACAGCGTCAATTCGCATGATCTTCGCGCCGCCCCTCGCCTTGCCCGCTGGCCAGGCCACGTCACCGTCTTCGAAGGCGCGGTCGGCTACAGTTTCTTCGTCCCGGATCCGCTGGCGCGCACCGACGAGGCGGCCGCCGCTTCCGGCAGCCTGCGCGCGCCGATGCCAGGCGTGGTCAAGCTGGTGCGCGCGGCAAAGGGCGAAAGGGTGATCAAGGGCCAGCCGCTACTGATCCTGGAAGCGATGAAGATGGAGCACACGATCGCGGCCAGCCATGACGGCGTGATCGCGGAAATCGCCACCGAGGGCGCGCAGGTCACCGACGGAACGGTGCTGGTGCGCTTCGTCGAAGAGGCTGCATAGCCGGCTGGAGGCTTGAACGAAAAATGGCCAGGACAAGCCCGGCCATTTCCTTGAGTACGCGGACGATTACTGCGCGATTGGCGCGTATTTGCCGTCATGCCACTGGTTGATGTCGTAGCTGGCGTTCTTCAGATCGCCCTTCTCATCAAAGGTCACGTCGCCGACCACGGTGCTGAAAGGCGTGCCGTTCTTCAGCGCTTCGGCTACCTTGACCGGATCGTCCGTTCCGGCGCGCTTGACGCCCTCTGCAAACGCCTGAACGACGGCGTAGGAGAACAGCGTAAAGCCTTCCGGCACGAAGCCGCCCGCCTTGATCTTGGCGATGGCCTCCTTGGCTTCCGGCTTGGCCTGCGGGTCCGACGGGAAGACGAACAGGGTGCCTTCACCGGCGGGGCCGGCGACCTGCCAGAATTCCGGCGAGGCGATCGAGTCCGGCATGATCAGCTGGAACTTGACGCTCTGCTCGGCCGACTGACGCAGGATAAGCCCGGCTTCCGGGTGATAGCCGCCGAAATAGACAACGTCGGCCTTGAGGTCCTTCAGCTTGGTGACGAGAGCCGAATAATCCTTCTCGCCGGCATTGATGCCTTCATAGTCGATCTCCTTGAGGCCACCGGCATTCATCGTCGCCTTCACGGCATCGGCAACGCCCTGACCGTAGGCGCTCTTGTCATGCAGGATAACGACATTCTTGCCGGCATATTTCTTGGCGATCCACGGGCCAATGAAGGCGCCCTGCGCGTCGTCACGCGTATAGAGACGCATGATCGTCGGCCAGCCGGCCTTGGCGGCGGCATCGGTCAGCTCGGGATTGGAAGAGGCCGGGCTCATCATCAGCGCGCCGGCCTCGGCGTAGACGGCGGAAGCCGGGATGCTCGAACCTGAACAGGCATGGCCGTCGATAAACTTGACGCTGTTGGCAACGATCCGGTTGGCCACCGAAACCGCCTGCTTGGGATCGCACTGGTCGTCCTCGATGTCGAGCTTGATCATCGAGCCGTTGACACCGCCGGCGGCGTTGATCGCGTCGGCGGCTGCCGTTGCGCCCTGCTTGAACTGGTCGCCGATCGTGGCGAGCTGTCCGGTCATCGGGCCGACCACCGAAATGGTGATGTCATCGGCAAAGGCAACCGGCGCGCTCATCATCAGGCCAAATACGGCCGCGCTCAAAATACCCATTTTTTTCATGGTGATAGAACTCCTCCCACACTCGCGCAGCCGCTCTGGCCGCGCTTCTTTCCGAAGGCGGGACAATTTCATCCTTCATTGGGCCTGTCTAGGCGCATCGGCGCCGCTCGATTGGGCCTCATCAACGCAAAAAGCCACGCCAGCCTGTTCCGGCCGGTCGTGGCTTTTTGCTCGTAGCAGTCCCCATGCGCCCCCGCGCCACCAAAACCTGCCCGCCGTCCCCATTGTGCACGACTGGACCGTGCCCGCCTGCCGCGTTCTTGTTCTTTCATGGTCGGCCGTCTTGTCGCGGCCTTGTCGTTTCACCGGTTCCGACCGTCTTTGCGGTCTTGATCCCGGGGCTTCCCTGTTTTCGATAATCTGCCTGCGATAATCTGCTCGCGATCTCAGTGCATCGTCATCCATTCGCGGGCTTCGCGCAGCGCCTTGGCGATCTCGACCTTGGACATTGCGGCCGACAGTTCCGAGCGCAGTTCCGCGGCGCGGACCGAGCCCTTGATGGCGGCGATGTTGAACCATTTGTGGGCGGCAACGACATCGGTCTCGCAATCGCGGCCGGTCGCGTACATCATGCCCAGTTCGAAAAGAATGTCGGCCTGGGCAGTTGCCCCCATGGCGCCGAAGCCGGCTTCAAGCATTTCAAAACGTGCCATTTTAGTCCCCTGTCTGGCTCCCGAGAGCGGGCCTCTTCTGTCCCCCGGTGTTCCCCGGGGAGCCGCTCTTTCGATGCTTCCGAGAATGAGGCCGAGCCTTGAATCCGTCGTTAAATGGCGTGCTTAATTTGGAGAAAACAAAGCTAAAACAAGAGGTAAACGCGGAAATTCGTTAAGGATACAAAGTCAGCAATCCCGCCGTTTTTCGATCGATTTGACGAAAATTTGCAAGACGCCGATCAACACTCTGCTAACCACGCAAACCAAAGCCAACGCCTCGATCGTTTCATTTTCACGGGCTGCGCTCTCCCGACCCCGCATGAAAATTGCGAAACCTTCCGTCGCGGCACCCGCTTTTGTTTTGCCGGGAGCTGGATTAGCTTACGTTTGCGTAAGGGGCAGAGAGGCGGCTGCCCCACCTAACACCAGGGAGGACAGATATGTTTCGCAAAGTGAGCTTGGCCCTGGCGGCCACCGTGATGATGGCTGGTGCGGCCTGGGCCGATCCGATCGAAGGCAATTGGAAGACACAAGCCGGCGACACAGCAGTTATCGGCGGCAGCGGTTCATTCTCCATCACCCTGAAGACCGGCAAATATGCCGGGAAGACCATCGGTTCGCTCAAGGCGGCCGGGGCCAACAAATATGCCGGCAACATCACCGATCCGGCAAACGACAAGACCTATTCGGGCAAGGCAACACTGTCGGGCACCTCGCTCAAGATGAGCGGCTGCGTGCTCGGCGGGCTGATCTGCAAGAGCCAGACCTGGCACAAGCTCTGATCTTGCTGCTTTGAGTTGACCAACGGGGCCTTCACAGGCCCCGTTTTCTTTTGCAGGACGGTCCGCGCCATAGCGACGACCGTGCCGTTTGCGGCGGCGCAAACCCGAACCGACGCTCTCTCTAAGACCTCGTCAATCACTTTGAACCGCAGATGAACGCCGGCATCAGCGCCGGTTCAGTCGCATCAGGGCATTTTGATGGCGTGTTCAAGGAGACACTCCGCAAATGCTCGCTCGCCGCTTCACCATCGTCTGCCTGTTGATGAGCCTGTTCGGGATGCTCTTCGCCATCCTCGTGGCCGAATCCGGCCGTCCGGCGCGTTCCTGGGATGCAGCCAGTTCCTGCCAATTCGATTGCATGAACCATTTTCGCCCCTGAGACGACAAAGACATAGATCCAAACAGAAAAGCAAAAGCCATGAACCGCATCGCCATCAACGCCCTCCAGACCCTTCGGCTCCTGCCGCGGGCGGCGCTCGTCCTGGTCGTGCTGTCGGCGCCGGTCCTGGCCATGCCAATGATGCGGGCCAATGCCGACACGACGATCGACGCGCCGGCGACGAAGAAGCATGGCGTCGGCTTTGTCTTGCTGGTCAGTCTGCAGCGCGGGTAAGGTGTGCCGGTATTAAGGTGATGCCGGCCTGCAAGTGGCGGCCTTGGTGCTCACATGCTTCGAGTACGCTCCGCTCCGGTTCTCGAAGCCAACCAGTTTGGTCGCTTCGCGCCCGGCTCGACTCCGGCTCAGCGTTACCTGAATCTCAGCACACCTTGGGCGTGGACGAATAAATCGACCACTTGGCGGCCATCCTCCCCTCCCAAGTGCGGCCTCAAGTCTCTATATTGAGCCATGGAAAAGCGAATCTACCCACAAGCTATCGAATCGGTCGTCATGCCGGAGCCTTTCGGCAAGCAGAGCTTCGACGACGCCAAAAAGGCCGTGGCCGCCTTGCAGGTGCTCTACGACCGCAACACCAAGTTTCTGCGCGACTCCTTTGCCACGCTTGCCGCCGGCGGCGACGAAAGCAAGCGCTACCGCGCCTTCTACCCAGAGATCGGCGTCACCACCAATTCGTTCACCCAGATCGACTCGCGCCAGGCTTACGGCCACATGCCGACCCCCGGGCATTTCTCGACCACCATCACCCAGCCGGTGCTGTTCGAACGCTATCTCGTAGAGCAGCTTCGCCTGATCATGCGCAATCACGGCGTGCCGGTAACGGTTTCGGAATCGACCACGCCGATCCCGCTGCATTTCGCGTTCCTTGAAGGAACCCATGTCGATGGCGCCGCCGCCGACCGCATCAAACGGCCGATCCGCGACCTGTTCGACGTGCCGGATCTTGACGGCACCGACGACCAGATCGCCAACGGCACCTTCGAGGTCGCGTTCGGCGAACCAAGGCCGCTGGCGCCGTTCACGGCGCAGCGCATCGACTATTCGCTGCACCGCATGACGCACTACACGGCGACGAGCCCGCAGCATTTCCAGAACTTCGTGCTGTTCACCAACTACCAGTTCTACATCGACGAGTTCGTCGCCCGCGCGCGGGCCCAGATGGCTGAAGGCGGCCACGGCTATACCGAATTCGTCGAACCGGGCAATGTCATCACCAAGGCAGGGCAAAACGCACCCAGCGAAGGCGTGGCGGCGCCGCGCCTGCCTCAGATGCCAGCCTATCATCTGAAGAAGCCGAACCATGGCGGCATCACCATGGTCAACATCGGCGTCGGCCCGTCCAACGCCAAGACGATCACCGACCATGTCGCGGTGCTGCGGCCACATGCATGGCTGATGCTCGGCCATTGCGCCGGCCTGCGCAACACTCAGGCGCTGGGCGACTATGTGCTGGCGCATGCCTATGTCCGGGAAGACCATGTGCTGGACGATGACCTGCCGGTGTGGGTGCCGATACCGCCGCTGGCCGAGATCCAGGTGGCGCTGCAGGAGGCGGTCGCCGAAGTCACCGGACTTTCCGGCTACGATCTCAAGCGCATCATGCGCACCGGCACCGTCGCCACCATCGACAACCGCAACTGGGAACTGCGCGACCAGCGCGGACCGGTGCAGCGGCTGTCGCAGTCGCGCGCCATCGCGCTCGATATGGAATCGGCCACGATCGCCGCCAATGGCTTCCGCTTCCGCGTGCCCTACGGCACGCTGCTTTGCGTCTCCGACAAGCCGCTGCATGGCGAGTTGAAGCTGCCCGGCATGGCGACCGAATTCTACAAGCGGCAAGTGGCGCAGCATCTGACCATCGGCATCAAGGCGATGGAGAAGCTGGCGGAAATGCCGATGGAACGGTTGCATTCGCGCAAGCTGAGAAGCTTTTCGGAGACGGCCTTTCAGTAGACCGGCTGCCGTAAATGTTTGCCGCGAGGCGTTTCGTCATCTTGATTGGGCCGCATTTCAGCCGATAAAGGCCTGATACCTCGGCAATGTATTACCCGGTCTATGGGCAAAACCCGGTCTGATGGCACGCGTGCGAAAGATGATGGCTTCAATGGCGTTCCTGGCAATGCTCGGCCTCTCGGCCGCGCTTGTAGCCGGGTTCTTTGGCGCACTGCATCCGGCCTTCGATTCCTTCGCCCATTTCCGCATCCATTTTGCCGTGCTGATGGGGCTGATTGCGCTGCCGCTGCTCGCCACCTCGTTTCGCCTGCAGGCGGGCGTGGGCCTGCTGCTGGCCGTGGCCGCCTTCGCCAGCACGTTGAGCGCCTTGCCGCGCCTGTGGCCGGTGCAGGCCGCCAATGACGCCGCGCCCGGCAACGAACCGGTCTACCGGCTGCTGCAGATGAACCTGCGTTTCAACAATCCGACACCCAAGAAGGTTCTTTCGCTGATCGCCAGGACCAACCCAGACGTGATCACGCTCGACGAAGTATCGGCCATGTGGGCGACCGAACTCGGCTATATCCAGAACGCCTATCCCTATCGCATCCTGTGCGCCCATCCCGACGGCGTGTGGGGCGTGGCGCTTTTGTCCCGGCGACCTTTTGCGGCCGGCACCGAGCCGCATTGCGAACCGCGCGGCGCGATGGCGGCCGCCACCATCGATTTCGGCGGCACTCCGGTCGATGTCGCGGCGATCCATTTGAGCTGGCCGTGGCCGAAGGAACAATACTGGCAGATCGGCGAGTTGACCGAGACGCTCACCTCGCTCGGCGAGACGGCGATCATGGCCGGCGACTGCAACGCCGTGCCGTGGAGCGCCGCGGTACGGCGCGTTGCCTCGCTCGGCGGACTGACCGTGATGCCGTCGGCCGGACCGACCTGGATCCACCGGACCCTGCCCGATTTCCTGCGGCGCTATGCGGGCCTGCCGATCGACCAGGTGTTTTCGAAGGGCGGGGTGACCATCCTGTCGTCGACGCAGATGGAAGAGACCGGCTCCGATCATCTGCCGGTGATGGTGGAATTTTCATTGATGCGCGACGAGACCAAGCCGGTCGACGAGGATTCTACCGCGACTGTGTCGCTGATCCAGCCCAGCATGGGCGGCTAGATCGTACGCCACGGGGCTTACGGTTTCACAAGCCTACCAAGGCCTCGATGATGCGCTCGACATGGCCGCCTTCACTGTGCTCGCGCGCGTCGAACGCGATCTGTTTTGCCTCATAGAGCTTGGAAGTGGCTTGCAAGCGCCGCGTGGCTTCGACGCGCGTTTTGTTGCATTGCGGATCGTTGGCAAATTTCAGGCCGCGAACCGACCGCTCGGCAGCCTGCATCATCTGCCCGGCGATACGGCCATGGGTTCCTTCATGAGCGAGAACGCCTGTGAAAAACCGGTTCCAGCGTTTGCGCAGCGCCGGCGTGATGGCCGAGGCGACGCGCGGGTAGGTGTAGGCGATGTTGAGCGTTCCATTGGCCTGGCGCAGGCGGCAGACGCCGTTGACCTGACCCACGTCCAGGCTCCAGTCGGCGGTGTAGCTTGTCTGCGCGATGGCGTGGGTCATGAAACCGTGCTTGGGGCCCCTGCGGTTCATGGCGATAACCAGACCGGCACCTGTCGTGCCGGTGATGTCATAGGTTCGCGTCTTGACGACGGTTTTCACCCCCGCCGACGCCGTCCCGACGACGCCGCAGGCCGCGCTTACGACGGCGACGCAAAACAAGACCAACACGCGCATGCCATTTTCCCCATGGACGCGGCAATGAGACCACAAGCAGACGACGGTTTCAACAATCTTTGGCGCCGAGCGCCTTACATGCCTTGGTAAACCCGGCCATCGCCGCCATTTTTGCTGGTTGAGACGGCCCCGGTCGGTGAGGCTCACATGCCCTGATAGACCGGGCCTTCGCCGCCTTGTGGCGGCACCCAGTTGATGTTCTGGTTGGGATCCTTGATGTCGCAGGTCTTGCAGTGCACGCAGTTCTGCGCGTTGATGACGAAGCGCACATCTTTGGCAGACGGATCGGCGGCGGCGTTGCCGTCCTTGTCGACCCATTCGTAAACACCGGCCGGGCAATAGCGGGTCGAAGGCCCGGCAAAGACATCATGCTCGGAACGCTTCTGCAACCCCATGTCGCCGACGATGAGATGCACCGGCTCGTTTTCCTCGTGATTGGTGTTGGACAGGAACACCGAGGACAGGCGGTCGAAGGTCAGCACGCCGTCCGCTTTGGGATAGGCGATCTTCTTGTGCTTGGCCGCGGGCTCAAGCGTGGCATAATCGGCCTTGCCATGTTTCAGCGTGCCGAAGGGCGAGAAGCCGAACAGCGTGTTCAGCCACATGTCGAGACCACCGAGGCCGACGCCGATAATGGTGCCGAAGCGCGACCAGAGCGGCTTGACGTTGCGGACCTTCTTCAAATCCTTGCCGATATCGGTCGCGCGCCAGGCGTCCTCATAAGACGACAGCTCGTCATTGGCGCGGCCGGAGCCGATCGCTTGCGCGACATGCTCGGCCGCCAGCATGCCGGACAGCACCGCATTGTGCGAACCCTTGATGCGCGGCACGTTGACGAAGCCCGCCGCACACCCCATCAGCGCGCCGCCGGGGAAGGAGAGTTTCGGCACCGACTGCCAGCCGCCTTCGGTAATGGCGCGCGCGCCATAGCCGATGCGCTTGGCGCCCTCGAAGGTGCGCGATATCGCCGGATGCGTCTTGAACCGTTGGAATTCCTCGAAGGGCGACAGCCAGGGGTTCTTGTAGTTGAGATGCAGGACGAAGCCGACCGCGACCTGGTTATCCTCGAGGTGGTAGAGGAAGGAGCCGCCGCCTGTCTTCAGGTCGAGCGGCCAGCCGAAGGAGTGCTGCACCAGGCCCGGCCGGTGGTTCTCGGGCTTGACCTGCCACAGCTCCTTGAGGCCGATGCCGTACTTGCCGGGCTCACGGCCGTCGGACAGTTTGTATTTTGCGATCAGCTGCTTGGACAGCGAACCGCGCGCGCCCTCGCCGATCAGCACGTATTTACCCATCAGCGCCATGCCCGGCGCAAAGCCCGGGCCATGTGTGCCGTCTTTTTCGACGCCCATGTCGCCGGTGATGACGCCCGTGACCGCGCCGGCATCGTTGTAGACGAGGCTGGCGGCAGCAAAGCCCGGATAGATCTCCACGCCTAGCGCTTCAGCCTTGGTTGCCAGCCAGCGGCAGACATTGCCGAGCGAGACGATGTAGTTGCCGTGATTGTTCATCAGCGGCGGCATCAGGATATTGGGCAGACGGAACGAGCCGGCGGGGCCGAGCACCAGGAAATCGTCGGCCGTAACCGGCGTCTTGAAGGGATGGCCATCTTCCTCGCGCCAGCCCGGCAACAGGCGGTCGATGCCTATGGGATCGACGACGGCGCCTGACAGAATGTGTGCACCAACCTCGCCGCCCTTTTCCAACACCACGACGGAAAGCTCGGGATTGACCTGCTTGAGACGGATCGCTGCGGCAAGGCCCGCCGGGCCGGCCCCGACGATGACCACGTCGAATTCCATGCTCTCGCGTTCGATCTCGCTCATCAACCCCTCCGCACTGGCCAACCGTTTCCGGCATTTTGCTGGCTCCTGCGCTGCATAGCGCATCAATCCGCGACAGGAAACCGGCGCTGACGTGACAATGCCGATTTCGACAAAAAGTCGCGGATAACAACTCTGCCGCAAGCGTTTTGCGCGCGGCCGCGCTCAGCGTCCCATATTTTAATTGTTCGACGGCTCTCTTATCGGCCATACTTATTTCCATGCGCACGCCGTCCGGCTATTCATTGACGCGCTTCCCCCTTCCGCCCGGCCGGACGTGCCGAGCGATCCTTCTCGCCCTTTCAATGCTTACGCCGGTTCGCGCTCAGGCCGAGCCGGTGAAGGTATGGGCGACCGGCGCCTATTCCTTTTCCGACGAGCTTGGCGGTTTCCACATCACCGGCGCCTCGGGCACCGGCACCAAGGAAGATCCGTTGGTCATCTCCGAGGAGCTGAATTCGTCGACGCCGGTGACGCTCACCATCCGCACCACCAAACCGATCCAGCCGTTCAGCACCAACGGCGAATTCGCCAACGGCATCCTGTACATGCGTATCGAGGTGCTCAACAACAGCGGCCAGGCCTGGGTCGAATTCCAGTTCGAGCTGCAGGAGATACTCAACCAGCCGAGCGTGTTCGGCGACGGCCTGTCCTTCGACCAGCGCAACAAGACGCCCGACAACATCCTGTCGAACGCGTACGCCGATTTCGACCGCGATTTCGAACCCTATGACCGGCTCTTGTTCAAGAGTGGACAGATCGACCCGCTGAAGAGGGGACGCTTCGAGTTTCTGATCACCGACTACACGCCGCGCTGGACGTTTTATCTGGTTCAGGATCCGCGGATTCCTACGGGGTAAGCGGCAGACGCCGTGAAAATCGCCACGAAATGCCCTTCGTGATTGGCGAAAGCCGACGAGCGCGTAATCTCCCTCCGTGAGGGGGAGATGGCCGGCAGGCCAGAGGGGGTCGCTGCGCGTCGAGCGCCAACCTCCTCTGTCGCCGACAGGCCGCGTCCGGTCGTGCCGACCCCCTCTGTCGCCTTCGGGGACATCTCCCCTCGAGGGGGGAGATTACTAACCGCCCAACCTTGCAAATCGTCTCTCGGCGGACGAATGTGCCCGGCATGACTGCCGCCTCCCCCAACAACCGATCCGACCTGGCCGAGTTGCTCGCCTTCTACGCCTCTGCCGGCGTCGACGAAGCGTTGGAGGACGCGCCGGTGAACCGGTTTGCCGGGGCAGCACCGAAGCGCCCCGAGCGCACAACGGCGCCTGCCGCGCCGTCTCGCGAAAACAAGGCACCGGAACAAGCCACGGCAAGCCCTGGTCTGGATGCGAGCCGGGTGCCGGACGCGCCGGCGCGCTCCGTGCCGGCCACCGCGACGGTGCCCGACGAGGCGCAGGCGGCTCTTGCCCGGCAAATGGCGGCAAGCGCCTCGACGCTCGACGCGCTGCGCCAGCACATGGCGTCCTTCGACGGCTGCAACCTCAAATTCACCGCCAAGAACCTGGTCTTTGCCGACGGCAATCCGGAAGCGTCGGTGATGCTGGTTGGCGAGGCGCCCGGCCGCGACGAGGACATTGAGGGCCTTCCCTTCGTCGGCCGCTCCGGCAGACTGCTCGACCGCATGCTGGCGGCGATCGGGCTTGATCGCACCTCGGTCTATATCGCCAACGTCATTCCCTGGCGGCCGCCCGGCAACCGAACGCCGACGCCGCACGAGACCGAGATCTGCCGTCCGTTCATCGAGCGGCAGATCGAGCTGGTCAATCCGAGGGTGCTGGTCAATCTCGGCGGCCCATCAGCCAAAACCTTGCTCAACACGACCGAGGGCATCCTGCGCCTGCGCGGCAATTGGCGCGTCCACACCACGGCTTCCGGTGTCGCCATTCCGGCGATGCCGACCCTGCATCCGGCCTATCTCTTGCGGACCCCTGCGCACAAGAAGCTGGCCTGGCGGGACTTTCTCGAGGTGAAGGCGAAGTTGCGGGAGGTGGGGTGAGGCGCGCCTCTTCCTTCCACCCTTGCGGGGGGAGGTGGATCGGCGCGCAGCGCCGAGACGGATGAGGGGTGTTCCAGCGGAGTGAGACGTTGGCGTTCCCTGGAACACCCCTCATCCGACCGAGCTTCGCTCGGCCACCTTCTCCCACAGGGGGAGAAGGGAGAACCGCGCCAATGACCTCCGAGGTAATTGAAATACCGCCCACCCCGGCCTAATCCTTTCACCCATGACAACACCCCAGACCTCTGCCGGCGGCCTGATCCGCGAATGGCGCACGCGCCGGCGCATGAGCCAGCTTGATCTCGCAATGGAGGCTGAGATTTCCCAGCGTCATCTCTCCTTCGTCGAAAGCGGCCGCGCCGCGCCCTCGCGCGAGATGGTGCTGCATCTGGCCGAGCAGCTTGAGATTCCGCTGCGGCAGCGTAATCAGCTGTTGCTGGCTGCCGGCTTTGCCCCGAGCTTCAGCGAGCGGCCACTCACAGATACGACGCTGGCGCCGGCGCTTGCCGCGGTCGAGAGCGTGCTCAAAGGGCATGAGCCGTTCCCCGCCCTCGCCGTCGACCGGCACTGGAACCTGATTTCCGCCAATGCCGCCATCGGCCCGTTTCTGGCCGATGTTGCCGAGCCGTCGCTGCTCCAGCCGCCGGTCAATGTGCTGCGCCTCAGCCTGCACCCGAACGGCATCGCACCGCGCATCGTCAATCTCGCGGAATGGCGGGCGCATCTGCTGGAGCGGCTGAAACACCAGAACGATGCCGCCGGCGATCCCGTCCTGGTCGAGCTGGAGCGCGAATTGCGAACCTATCCGTCCGGGCTCAAGGGTGCGCGGCCGGTGCGGGTCGAGCCCAACGGCATCGTCCATCCGCTGCGGCTGGCGCATGGCGACCAGGTGCTGTCCTTCATCAGCACCATCACCGTCTTCGGCACGCCGCTTGACGTGACGCTGTCGGAACTGGCGATCGAGTCTTTCTTCCCGGCCGACGAGCAGACGCGAGCGGTGCTGGTGCGGCTGGCGAAGGAACGTGCGGAAGCTAACTGAGCCAACCCCGCGGACCTCCTCACCCCTGTGGTGGCGCTGCCTTGCGCGTTCGGGTGCGTTCCAGGCCGAGTTGGCGCTCGCGCCAGATGATGAACATGCCGGCGGCAACGACGATCACACCGCCGACGAGCGTGTTGATGGTGGCGATATCGCCAAAGGCGAAATAGCCGACGACCACGCCGAGGATCATCGAGGTGTATTCGAACGGCGCCACCACCGAAGCTTCGGCATGGCGGTACGCCGCCGTCATCAAAATCTGCGCCAGCCCGCCACAGAACCCTGCTGCGACCAGCAGACCGGCCTGCAGCGGCGTCAGCGCCTGCCAGCCGAAGGGCAGCGTAAGCAGCGCCATGACACTCGCCGTCGCCGAGAACCACAACACGATGGTCGCTGTTCGTTCAGTCTGGACAAGATTGCGCACGAGCAGGATGGCATTGGCGGAGATTGCTGCAGAAACAAGAGCAGCGATGACGCCCAGCACCTCCTGGTCGCCGAGCGCGACGCCCGACGTGAGCAGCGTCAGCTCCGGCCAGGAGATGATCAGCACGCCGACCAGACCGACCGCAACCGCGCTCCAGCGATAGACGCGAATGGCTTCGCCGAGGAATAGCGAGGAGAACACCACCACCAGCAAAGGCTGGGCATAGTTCAGCGTGATCGCCTCAGGCAGCGGCAGCCGGGTCAGCGCGAAGAAGCCGAGCCCCATGGCGCAAACGCCGACGACACCGCGCGCAATGTGGTTCAGCGGGCGTTTGGTGGCGAACGCCGTACCGAGTTTTCTCTTGAAGGCCAGGAAGACGATGATCGGGAAGATGGCGAAGAAGGAGCGGAAGAAGACGATCTGGCCGGCCGGCAAAGTGCCGGCGGCCTTGATGCAGGTTTGCATGCCGACAAAGACTGCCACCGACATGACCTTGAGCATGATCCCAGTGAGAACATTAGAGCGCCGCGCGTCGTCTTCGACGCGCAAAGGACGCTCTGACACTTTAAATCTGCGCATCGTGCTTTCCAAAAATCGACATTGATTTTTGGGCCGATGCGCGCCGGGATGATCGGACAGTTTCCCGCCCGCTTCGTCTCCAGGCCCGGCTTTCACTGTTTTGTTGCTTCCCGGATCTCCGCTGAGATGCGCGTCGAACGACGCGGTACACAGGCGCCCATGCCGAACTTCGATGTGACGACGGTCATCAAGGCCTCACGATAATGGCGGAAGGGGAACGCCCCGAAATAGGCATTGGCGCAGTTTTGTCGAGTGACCGTTTCGTGTAAAGAGCGCGCAACTTTAGATTTAATGGGCCAGGACACGTCAGCGGCTCCGATAGCGACAGGGAAACCCAAGGGAATGCGAACCGATACCGGCCAGGTCTTCAAGCTCGAAGACTACCGCCCCAACGACTTTTCCATCCCGCAAACCGGCCTCACCTTCCGCCTTTCGCCAGACGCAACGCGTGTCACCGCAGTGCTGACGATCGAACGCCGCGATGGCGCCGCCGCCTCGACGTCGCTGGTGCTGGACGGCGACGGGCTGGTGCTCAAGCGCATTGCCATCGACGGTCGCGAGCTTGCCCCGGCCGAGTATCTCGCCACGCCGGACCAGCTGACCATTTTGAGGCCGCCGGCCCGTTTCCAGCTGCTGCTCGAGACCGAGATCGCGCCGGCCAGCAATGAGGCGCTGATGGGCCTCTACCGCTCCAGCAATGTCTATTGCACGCAATGCGAGGCCGAGGGCTTTCGCCGCATCACCTATTTCCTCGACCGCCCCGACATCCTGTCGGTCTATACCGTGCGTATCGAGGCGAGGCTGGACGAAGCGCCGCTGTTGCTTTCCAACGGCAATCCGGTCGAAAGCGGCGCGCTTGCCGACGGCTGGCACTTTGCAGTCTGGGACGACCCCTTCCCCAAGCCGTCCTATCTGTTTGCGCTCGTGGCCGGCAATCTCGGCAAGGTTGCGGACAGTTTCGTCACCATGTCCGGGCGCGAGGTCGAACTCGGCATCTATGTCGAGCCAGGCAAGGAGGGGCTTGCCGGCTACGCCATGGATGCGCTGAAGCGCTCGATGCAATGGGACGAGCAGGCCTTCGGCCGCGAATACGACCTCGACGTCTTCAACATCGTCGCCGTTTCCGACTTCAACATGGGGGCCATGGAGAACAAGGGCCTCAATATCTTCAACGACAAATATGTGCTGGCCGACCGGGAAACCGCCACCGATGCCGATTTCGCCAATATCGAGGCGATCATCGCGCATGAGTATTTCCACAACTGGACCGGCAACAGGATCACCTGCCGCGATTGGTTCCAGCTCTGCCTGAAAGAAGGGCTGACGGTTTTTCGCGACCACGAATTCTCCGCCGACCAGCGCTCGCGCGCGGTCAAGCGCATCGCCGAAGTGCGCACGCTCAGGGCACACCAGTTCCCCGAGGACCAAGGACCGCTGGCGCATCCGGTGCGGCCGCGCCGCTACCGCGAGATCAACAATTTCTACACGGCGACCGTCTACGAAAAAGGCTCGGAAGTCGTGCGCATGATCCGCACCATTCTCGGACCTGACACGTTCCGCGCCGGAATGGATCTCTATTTCGAGCGCCATGACGGCGAAGCAGCGACGATCGAGGATTTCCTCAAAGTGTTCGAGGACGCCTCCGGGCGCGATCTGTCGCAATTCGCGCTCTGGTACCACCAGGCGGGCACGCCGAACCTGACCGTCAGTTCGACGCACAATCCGGCCACGCGCGAGTTCACGCTCGAGATCGAGCAGTCGGTGCCGCCGACGCCGTCGGAAAGCCGCAAGCGGCTGATGCACATCCCGCTCGCCTTCGGGCTGGTCGGCGCCGGCGGCGAACCGGTTGCCTATGGCGGCGTCGAGGGCGCCGCCGTCGAGGACGGTGTCATCCATATTCGCAAGCGCCGTCACATGGTGCGCTTCTCAGGCGTTGCCGAGCGGCCGGCGGTGTCGCTCAACCGCGGCTTTTCGGCACCGATCACGCTTTCGGTCGAGCAGAAGGCCGACGACCAGTTCTTTCTCGCCGGCCATGACAGCGATGCCTTTGCGCGCTGGCAGGCGTTCAACACGCTTTTGACCGATGCGCTGATAGCGGCCTTCCGCCAGATCCTCGGCGGCGCGAAGCCGGCTTTCACCGCCAGGCTGACCGGACTTGCCGGCAAGATCGCCGGCGACGAGACCCTGGAACCTGCCTACCGGGCGCTGGCGCTGTCACTTCCGGGCGAGGCCGACATTGCCCGCGACATCGGCACGAACATCGACCCCGACGCCATCTTCGCTGCCCGCCAGGCACTGGCGCTGGCAATCGCGCGCCCCAATCAGCAAACGTTCACCGGCCTATACAGCCACCTCGCCGACGATGGTCCGTTCAGCCCCGACGCGGCAAGTGCGGGACGACGGGCGCTGCGCAACACCCTGCTCGACTATCTCTCGCTGCTGCCGGAAGGCGCTGCGCTCGCCGCCCGGCATTTCGAGGTCGCGACGAACATGACCGACCGCGCCGCAGCACTGACCGTCCTTGCGCACCGCCATGACGGATCGCTGGAGGCGATCAAGGCGCTGGCCGATTTCGAGGCGCGTTATGGCGCCGATCCGCTGGTCATGGACAAATGGTTCCAGATCCAGGCCAGCGTGCCAGGCCCCCGGACAGTCGACACGGTACGCGAGCTGACTGGGCACGCAGCTTTCTCGATGGCCAATCCGAACCGGGTGCGCTCGCTGGTCGGCACATTCGCCAGCGCCAACCAGACCGGCTTCCACCGCGCCGATGGCGAAGGCTACCGGTTTTTTACCCAGACCGTACTCGAGGTTGAAAAACGCAATCCGCAAGTGGCGGCCAGGCTGGCGACAGCGCTGCGCTCGTGGCGCTCGCTGGAGCCGGGCAGGCAAGCCAAGGCCAGGGAAGCGCTGCTGGCCATCGCCGGTGCCGAGAACCTGTCGGCGGATTTGCGGGATATTGTGGAGCGAACGCTGGCCTGATCCCTCCCCCTTGAGGGGACGGTGGACAGCCGCCGAAGGCGGATGGACGGGTGGGGTCGTTGCGGCAGTGCGCGACCTCGACCAACTTCGACCGTGATTGAGAGAGTCGAGCGCTTCGCCGAGGACCCCACCCGGCCCTTCGGGCCACTCTCGCCTCAAGGAGGGATTTCAGCGTTATTTCAATCAATTTTTAATGTTTTTCGGCCGCGCCTCTGGACAAGGCGAATCACCTTTGATTCTTTACAGACGATTCGGACGTGCGGTGTTGCCGGATCGTCAAGCGTACGGAAATTCGGGGAGTGCCATTTATGGCCAAGGCGGACGCGTGGGGCGCGCCCGAAGGGACGGCTTTTGAGCGGCGCAAGGCGCGAGGCGACGGCCTCGCCGGCAATACGCGGCTCATCGCTGAACCAGCCTACCGGCGGCTCCTGGCTGCCGAACCCCTTCTGCGCCGTTCGATACCGGCTCTCATCATCATCTTCCTGATCGTCATCGCCGCACTGCGCGTGCTGTCGCTGATGAACGAGCGCGACGAGGCCGAGCGCGACGTCAAGGCGGTGCTGGGTCTCGCCGCCGGCCAGATGGCGAACGCAATCTCGGCCGACCCGACCGCGGCATCCAGCGGTGCAATTGATCTTCTGGAAAGCACGAGCCGCCAGGGCGCCATGGGCAGAAGCCATGTGCTTGTGATCACCGACAGCGCCTTCAAGATCATTGCCGTCTCGCCGCTGTCGACCGGCTGGCAAGGGCGATCGCTGGACAGCCTGGTGCTGGACGGCCAGCCGCTGTTCATGTTCGGCGACCGCGCCGGGGTCATGGATGTCAGCATCGGCGGCCAGGACTGGTACGCGGCGGTGAGCCTGACCCGGGACCGCAAGAACGCCGCCGCCGTGCTGGTGCCGCAGGAAGCGGTGTTCGACAGCTGGCGAAAGACCGTCTCGCTCAACGTCACGCTGTTTGTGCTGACAGCCGGCGTGCTGATCATCATCCTCTACGCCTATTTCGGCCAGGCATCGCGCGCTCAGACAGCCGACCGCATCTATCTCGAAGCCCATCAGCGCATCGACATGGCGCTGGTGCGCGGTCGCTGCGGCCTGTGGGACTGGGACATGGTGCGCGGCAAGATGTACTGGTCGCGCTCGATGTACGACATGCTGGGCTACGAGCCCTGCAACTCGATGCTGTCGTTCGGCGAGGTCGACGACATCATCCACCCCGAAGACGGCGACCTGTTCGAGCTCGCCAACAAAATCGTCGAGCGCGAGATCGACCATATCGACCAGGTGTTCCGGATGCGTCACGCCGACGGCCAGTGGGTATGGATGCGCGCCAGGGCCCAGGTGATCGACCCGGAAGCGCCTGAGATCCAGCTGATCGGCATTGCCGTCGACGTCACCGAGCAGCGGCATCTGGCGCTGCGCTCGGAGGCGGCCGACCTGCGCCTGCGGACCGCGATCGAAAACATCAACGAATCCTTCGTGCTGTGGGATGCCGCCCAGCGCCTGATCATGTGCAATTCCAAATACCAGAAGGACAACGGCCTGTCGGACCGCGACGTCATGCCGGGCGCTGCGCGCGCCGTGCTTGAAGAGCGCATGCTTGCCTTCGCCTCTGAACGGCGGCTGGCCAACACCAACGGGCCGCAAGGGGGCGCAACCTTCGAGCGGCAGCTCTCCGACGGCCGCTGGCTGCAGGTCAACGAACTGAGGACCCGGGACGGCGGCACGGTCTCCGTCGGCTCCGACATCACCCAGATCAAGCTGCACCAGGAAAAGCTGGTCGACAGCGAGCGCCGGCTTATGGCGACCATCCACGACCTCAGCCTCGCCCGCCGGGCCGAGGAAGAGCGCGCCAAGGAACTGGTCGAGCTCAACCGCGAATATATGAAGGAAACCGAGCGCGCCGAGGCCGCCAATCGGGCCAAATCCGAATTCCTAGCCAACATGTCGCACGAGCTGCGCACGCCGCTCAACGCCATCATCGGGTTCTCCGAACTGATGGAACAAGGCCTGTTCGGGCCACTCGGTTCGCCGCGCTACGAGGAATATGCCAACGACATCAACGGCAGCGGCAAATATCTGCTCGGCGTCATCAACGACATACTCGATATGTCGAAGATCGAAGCCGGCCAATTCTCGGTGGACCGCGAGGAAATCGATCTCTGCCCGCTGATCCGCGAGACGGTGCGGGTGATCTCGCTGCAGGCGGCGGAGAAATCGATCACGGTCGAAACCCGCATCGCCGATACGATGACGCTGTTCGCCGACCGCCGGGCGATCAAGCAGATCGCCATCAATCTGCTGTCGAATGCGGTGAAGTTCACCGGCCAGGGCGGCCATATCTCGGTGCGCGCCCGCAACACGTCAGGCGCGCTGGTGCTGACCATCGAGGACAATGGCTGCGGCATTCCGAAGGAGGCACTGAGCAAGCTTGGCCGCCCCTTCGAACAGGTGCAGAACCAGTTTTCGAAGAACCACGCCGGTTCCGGCCTCGGCCTTGCCATCTCGCGCTCGCTGGCCGAGTTGCAAGGAGGAGCGCTGAAAATCCGCTCGACCGAAGGCGTCGGCACGATCGTGTCGGTGCGCATCCCGGTGAAGAAGGCGCAGCCGGCGGTGAAGGCGGCGGCCTGACGGCCCGCCAATGCCAGCGGTGCTCTCCGCCGCGTTCAAGGACTGGGTAGCCGCGGTCATGTAAGGGCTCCGGCGGCTTTCGCCGCCGGAGACATATCGCCACTCACTCCATGCTGTCGTCGCCGCCGTCCCATTGGTGGTGGCGGCCCATGCGGCCGTTCTTCGGCAGTTCGTTGCGCTCGATCTTGCCGTCATTGTTGCGGTCGAGCATCGCGAACACCTTTTTCTCGCGCCCGGTGATGTCGTCCGTGGTCAGCGTGCCGTCGCCCTTGGTGTCGTAGCGGGCGACGATACGCTTTGCCATTTCCTCGAACCGCGCCTTCTCCAGCGCGTCGGCGAGCTGGGCAACGGTCAGCTTGCCGCCATTGTCAGCGACCAGCTTCTTCAGCCGCGCGTTCATGGCGTCGGAAAACTGGTCGAAGCTGATGGTGCCGTTGGAATCCTTCATCGCCTTGTCGAGGCGCATCATCGCGCCCTCGCGCATTCTGGCGCTGGCATTGTTCTCGGCATAGGCGGTGGTGCCAACGGCGCCGGCAAGCGCGACGAAGGCAAGGGCAAGTCCGGTTGTTTTTCTCATGGGTATCTCCTGTTGCATCGTCACCCCCGATGCGATCCGAAACAGCCGCCAGCGCTTCACGCCCTCACGACCGTTTCGTACGAAGCAAAAGGTCGAAATCCTTTCTGACCTTTTGCGACGTCTCCTTGAGGTGTGCTTCCAGCACACCGAAATCCGGCAGGTCAGTCACCGCCAGAAGCAGATCCGACAGTCCCGGCGGAACGTCATCGCGTTCGAATGCGCCGGTGAGGCAAAGCCGCGTCATCTGGGTCAGCGCCAGATAGAGTTGGTAGGCTTCGCAAAGCTGCTGCCTGACGTCGGCCTCGGCGAAATCCGGCGACAGATGCGCTAGGATTTCGCCGGTCGCGGTCACCCTGCGGCCGCCTTCGACCTGCCCGGTTATAACCGCCACCTGCGCGATGAATTCGAGGTCGATGAGGCCGCCGGAGATGAGCTTGATGTCCCAGAGATCGCGCGGCGATTTTTCCTTCTCGATCAGCGCGCGCATCTCGGATGCCTCTGCCCCCACCTTGGCGGCGTCGCGCGGCAAGGCCAGAAGTGCCGCGACCTCGGCCTCGACCTCGGTGCAAAGAGCCGCGTCGCCGCCGATGGCGCGCCCCCGGGCCAGCGCCATGTGCTCCCAGGTCCAGGCCTCCTGGCGCTGGTATTTCTTGAAGGCATCGATGTGGGTGGCCACCGGCCCCTTGTTGCCGGATGGCCGCAAGCGCAGGTCGAGCTCGTAGAGAACGCCTTCGGCGGTCGGCGCCGAGACAGCCGCGATCAGCCGCTGCGTCATCCTGGTATAGTAGTGCGATGGTGCGAGCGGCTTGTCGCCGTCGGACTCGTCGGCATTCGCGTCGTGGTCGTAGAGCAGAATGAGGTCGACGTCGGAGCCGGCGGTGAGCTCGCGGCTGCCGAGTTTGCCCATGCCGAGCAGCGACACGGTGCCGCCGGCGATGCGGCCATGACGTAGCGCGAATTCGGTGGTCACCGCCTGCAATGCGGCGTCGATGGTGAGGTCGGCGAGATCGGAAAAGGCGCGGCCGGCGCGCGCCGGGTCGATCGAGCCGGCGAGCAGCCTGACACCGATCAGGAATTTCTGCTCGGAGGCAAAGATGCGCAAACGGTCGAGCACGTCCTCATAAGCCCGGTCGCCTTCGATGAAAGCGGCCAACCGCGCTGAGAGATAGGCTCGGTTGGGCAGTTCGGCGAGCAGCGCCGGGTCGAGCAGACCGTCGAAGACATGCGGGCGCCTTGTGATGATTGCCGCCAGCCGAGGCGCGGCGCCCATGATCGTCGCCATTAGTTTCAGCAGGGCGGGATTCGACTGCAGCAGCGAAAACAGCTGGATGCCGGCGGGCAGGCCGGCGAGGAATTCGTCGAAGCGAACCAGCGCCTCGTCGGCCCGGCGCGTCTGGCCGAAGGCTTTGAGCAGCGCCGGCGTCAGTTCGGTCAGCCGCTCGCGCGCTTCCGCAGACTGGGTGACGCGGTAGCGGCCGAAATGCCAGCCTCGAATCACGCGGCAGATGTCGCTTGGCCGCTGGAAGCCAAGGCCGTGCAAGGTCTGCAGCGTGTCGGGATCGTCGACATCGCCGGTGAAGACCAGATTGCCGACGCCGGCCGACAATTCAGGCGCGGTCTCGAACAGCGCGGCGTAATGGCGCTCGACCTCATGCAAAGCCGCGCGAAAGGTTTCGGCAAATCTGGCGGCATCGGCAAAGCCCAGCATATGGGCGATGCGTTCCAGCCCTTCATCATCGTCGGGCAGAATATGCGTCTGCTCGTCGGCGACCATCTGGATGGCGTGTTCGACGCGGCGCAGAAACCAATATTGCTGCGTGAGCGCGTCGCGTGCATCGGCGGTGATCCAGTTGCGCGCCGCCAGCGCACCCAGCATCGGCACCGTCTCGCGGCCGCGCAGCTCCGGAAAACGGCCGCCGGCGATCAGTTGCTGGGTCTGGACGAAGAACTCGATTTCGCGAATCCCGCCGCGGCCGAGCTTGACGTTGTGTCCTTTGACCGCGATCTCGCCATGACCCTTGTGGGCATGGATCTGGCGCTTGATCGAATGAACGTCGGCGATCGCCGCATAGTCCATGTATTTGCGCCAGACATAGGGCTGCAATTCCCGCAGGAACGCATCCCCGGCATCGAGATCCCCGGCCACGGGACGCGCCTTGATCATGGCGGCGCGCTCCCAGTTCTGGCCGCGCGCCTCATAGTAGCGAAGTGCTGCCTCGACCGGGATCGCCAGCGGCGTCGAGCCTGGATCGGGACGAAGCCTCAAATCGGTGCGGAAGACATAGCCGTGCCCGGTGCGGTCCTGCAGGATGCGGACCAGCCTGCGGGTCAGGCGCGCAAACAGCTCTGTGGCGTCGAGCGGATCGACGATTGCCGGCGCATCCGGATCGAAGAAGACGACGAGGTCGATGTCGGAGGAGAAATTCAGTTCATGCGCGCCAAGCTTGCCCATGCCGAGCACGATCCAGCCGGATTGCCGTGACGGATTTTCGGGATCGGGTAATTTGAGCTTGCCTTGGCTGTGCGCCTCGCGCAGCAGGAAGTCGACCGCCGCGCAGGTGCAGGCATCGGCGAGATTGCTGAGGCGCCTTACCGTCAGCGCGGCATCGGCCTCACCGGAGAGGTCTGCAAGTGCGATCAGGAAGTGAGCTTCACCCTTCCACTGCCTGAGTTCCATCATCAGGCTGGATTCGGAAACGGTCTCGGCAAAGGCGGCCTTGCCGATCGCTTCGGCGATGGCGAGCAGCCGAGCCTCGACACTGCCATCGAACAGCGCGTCGAGGATTTGCGGCCGGCGGCGCGCGACATCGCGGAGGAAAGGCGAGAGATCGAAGACGGCAGCGAGAAACTCCTGGGCCGCGCCCTTGCCTCCTAGGAATTTCGCCAGCCGCGGCAGGTTCTCGTCCTTGGCATCGCCAGCGATCTCCGACAGTTCACGCCGGGCGCGGGTCTCATCCAGCGGCGCGAGCTGCGCCGCCAGTTGCAGGCGCCATTCGGTCTCGATCCGTTTCTGCGCCATCCGCACCGCCATCAATGGTCCTCCCGCCCCGGGAAGCTCATGATAACGGACAATCCGGGATTGGCAGGCAGAAGTTCAAGCCGGCCATTGTGAAAAGTCATGATCGCCTTGGCGAGGCTGAGGCCAAGGCCGGATCCCGGCTGCGAGCGGCTCTTCTCCAGCCGCACGAAGCGCTCGGTCGCCCTGGCGCGGTCGGCATCGTCGGGGATGCCATGGCCATTGTCGGAAACGGAAAGGCGGATTTCGTGACCGACGCGCTGCAGGGCTACGCGCACGGCAGGCTTTTCCGTCGCATCGGTCGAGTATTTGATGGCGTTGTCGACGATGTTCGACAGTGCCTGGCCGATCAGCTCGCGGTTGCCATCGACGGAAAAATTCCCGTCCGCGGCAGTTTCAAGCACCACGCCAGCCTCCTCCGCCACCGGCTCATAAAGCTCGACAACGTCATGCACCGCGGCGGCGAGATCGACCTTGCTGGTGCTCTCCGAGGAATAGCCGGCCTCCAGCCTGGAGATCATCAGGATGGCGTTGAAGGTTTTTATCAGCTGGTCGGATTCGGCGATGGTGCCTTCCAGCGCCTGCCGGTAGTCGGTGGTCTTGTGCTTGCCCGAAAGTGTGGCCTCGGCGCGGTTGCGCAGTCTGGTCAGCGGCGTCTTCAAATCATGGGCGATGTTGTCGGAGACCTGCTTCAGCCCTTCGTTCAGCGTCGCGATCCTGGCCAGCATGGTGTTGAGGTTTTCCGACAGGCGGTCGAACTCATCGCCGGCGCCGGTCACCGGCAGCCGTCCCGTGAGATCGCCGCCCATAATGCGGCGGCTTGCCTCCGAGACGCTGTCGATGCGCTTCAGCGCGGCGCGGCCGACAAGGAACCAGATCAGCAGCCCGCCCAGGCCCATCATGCCCAGCGCCAGCATCAGGGCGCGGCGGACGACGGCGCGGAAGCGCTCGGGCTCGCCGAGATCGCGGCCGACAAGCATGATCATCTGGTTGGGCAGCCGCAGCACCAGCGCGATGGCGTTGTGGCCCTTCTCGCCCTCGGACTGAATTTCGGTCTCGCCGGGCTGCGCGCCATTCGGGTCAGAAGCCTGGTTGCGCTGCCGTTCGAGCTCACCTTCGCCGAAACGGCGATAGGAGAAGGGTTCGGTCGTCCAGCCATCGGTCTCGAGCACCCCCGGTGCCAGGCTCTGCACGTTGCCGGTGAGGATCTGGCCGTTGACGTCGGCAATGAGATAGAGGTTGGCGCCGGGCTGGCGCGAGCGCTGCTCGACGACGCGCACCAGCCGCGGCAGGCCGCCGCTCTGATAGGCACGGGCGAGGCCGAGCACCTCGTCATTGATGGTCTGCTGGGTCTGGCCGGTCAGCATGCGGGCCGACAACGACGTCATGTAGAAGACCAGCAACACGGCACATAGCGCGAAAAGCAGGAAATAAAGCGCTGAAAGCCGCGCCGCCGTCGTCCTCATGATGGCCGGCAGGGAAAGGGCCATCGAGTTCTAGCTCATGATGAGATTTGGCTGAAATCTCATCATGACCTACCCCTTTGTTGGAGCATGATCTTCTCCAAAAACCGGTACCCACTTTTTGGGATCATGCTCTAGCCGCTCTTCAGCATATAGCCGGCGCCGCGAACCGTATGCAGGATCGGCTTGTCGAAACCCTTCTCGATCTTGCCACGCAGGCGCGAGACGTGAACGTCGATGACGTTGGTCTGCGGATCGAAATGATAGTCCCAGACATTTTCGAGCAGCATGGTGCGCGTCACCACCTGGCCGGCATGGCGCATCAGATATTCGAGCAGGCGGAATTCGCGCGGCTGCAGCGTGATCTCGCGCGCCGCGCGCTTGACCGAATGGGACAGCCGGTCAAGCTCGAGATCGCCGACCCTGTAGACGGTTTCGGCCTCCCTGGCGCTGGCGCGGCGGTTCAGCACCTCGACGCGGGCGAGCAATTCGGAAAAGGCATAGGGCTTGGTCAGATAGTCGTCCCCGCCGGCGCGCAGACCGGTGACGCGGTCATCGACTTCGCCCAGCGCCGACAGGATCAGCACCGGCGTGGTGTTGCCGCGCGAGCGCAGGCCGGCAATGACGGAGAGCCCGTCGCGGCGTGGCATCATGCGGTCGACGACCATCACGTCATAGTCGCCGGCATCGGCCAGCGCAAAGCCGGTTTCGCCGTCGCCGGCGACATGGGCGGTGTGCCCAGCCTCGGCAAAGGCCTTCTGCATATAGTCGGCCGCCTCGCGATCGTCTTCTATGACGAGAATCTTCATAGAGCCGTTATACGCGATTTCGCCGGAAGATTGAGGGGCCGCCATGAGCGCAAAAGCTTTCGTTCAAGCATGTCGTTTTGCCAAACCGCAGTGCACTTTTGGGCGACATGCTTCGCTGTTAGAGCGGCAGCGGGCGATGGGGGCCCGCTGCCGCCGGGAGCAGAACACGATGACTGACTAACGCGTTCGGCCCCTTGCTTCCCGTGCGGCGGCTCGGGGGTGTTGAAACCGCCGCACTGGAAACTGTGTGATGTCAGCCTTTGGCGACTGGCAGCGCGACGAAGCGGTTTGAATCGTCGCGGGTGATCTGCATCAGCACCGCCTTGCGGCCGGACTTGACCGCATCGGCCATCGCCTTGGCGACGTCGTCGGTGCCGTTCACCTCCGTCGAGTTGACCGAGGTGATGACATCGCCGGGCTGGATGCCGCGGTCGGCGGCATCGCTGTCGGGATCGACATCGGTCACCACCAGGCCCTTGCCGTTTTCCGACTTGGTGACGGTGAGGCCGAGATCGGCCAGCGCGGCGGGCTTTGCCGGTGCCGCGGGCTGCTGCGGGTCGGCCGAGGCCTGCTTGTCAGTGGATGGCAACGTGCCGAGATCGACCTTGATGGTCTGGCTCTTGCCGTCGCGCCACACCGTGACGTCGACCGACTTGCCGGGTGGGTAGGCGCCGATCAGACGAGCCAGTTCCTTCGGCGATGCGACGTCCTTGCCTTCGACCTGGGTGATCACGTCACCGGCGGTGATGCCGGCCTTCTTGCCGGGGCCACCGTCCTGGGCGCCCGAAACCAGAGCCCCGTTCTGCGACTTCAGGCCCAGCGATTCGGCGATGTCCGATGTAACCGGCTGGATTTCGACGCCGAGCCAGCCACGCTGCACCGAGCCGCTCTTCATCAGATCCTGCACCACCTGCTTGGCGGTCGAGGCCGGAATGTCGAAGGCGATGCCGACGCTTCCGCCCGACGGCGAGAAGATCGCGGTGTTGATGCCGACGACCTGGCCGTTAAGGTTGAAGGTCGGGCCGCCCGAATTGCCGCGGTTGACCGAAGCGTCTATCTGGATGAAGTCATCATAGGGACCGGCGCCGATATCACGGCCACGGGCCGAGACGATGCCGGCGGTGACGGTGCCGCCGAGGCCGAACGGATTGCCGACGGCCACCACCCAGTCGCCGACGCGAACCTTAGAATCGTCGGCGAAATCGACATAGGTGAACTTGCCGACGCCATCGACCTTGAGCACCGCCAGATCGGTGCGCGGATCGGTGCCGATCAGCTTGGCGTCAAGCTCCTTGCCGTCATTCATCACCACTGTGAAGGCGGAGCCTTCCTCGACGACATGGTTGTTGGTGACGAGATAGCCGTCATCGGAGATGAAGAAGCCAGAACCCTGCGCCACCGGACGCGGCTGGTCGTTGTTATGGTCGCGGTGGCTGAAGCGACGATTGCCGCCGTCATGGCCGTTCTGATCACCAAAGCCGCGGAATTGCTTGAAGAACTGGCGCAGCTGCGGATTGTCGGGCAGGTTGTTCATGCCGTCCGGATCGTCGGACTGGTCGGAGCCGTCATCGGCGGCAGGCTCGATCTTGGCCTTGACCTTGACGCTGACCACGGCCGGCGAAACGCGCTCGACGACATCGGCAAAGCCCGGCACCTGGGGCGCTTCGACCCGCACGGCGTCGGCCAGAACGGGAGCTGTACCAGTGGCAACGGCGCCGAAACCGATGCCGCCGGCAATGGCCAGCGAAGCGGCGGCGGCCAACAGGCGTTTGCGGGTGCGGGAATATGGGTTGGGGGCGATAGTCATGGGTCTCGTATCCTCTTTTCACTGGATGCGGCTCAGGCAGAGCATCCTCGGACAAGAGAAATAGAGAGGCGCACATTACGGCGCCATTTCCGGTGCATGAAAGTTTTGTAATGTTGGGCGGTCGCACAAATCGCTTGGTTGCGCTCGCCTGCTGCCCTATGGTGTACACAACTCAGCACAAGGCTTTCACAATGACAGCAAGCACCACCATGACCATTCGAGTCTCGTCCGAGACCAAGCTGAAGCTGGAGCAGATCGCTACCGATACCAGGCGTAGTAAATCGTTCCTCGCCGCCGAGGCGGTCTCAGCCTATGTCGATCGCGAGATGGATATCATCGAAGGCATAAAACGTGGCATGGCCGACGCAGAGGCTGGCCGTGTCGTGCCCCACGACGACGCCATGGCGGAGCTCGACGCGGTGATCGAAGCAGCGAAAGCCAGGCGCGCAGGCAAGGCGTGAAGCGGTTCGTCACCTGGTCGCGAGAAGCGCTGGACGATCTCACGCAGCAAGTTGCCTTTATCGCTCAGGACAATCCTGCCGCCGCCCGACGCCTCGCGGACCGTATCCGTGAAATGGGCCGGGGCCTTGGTGATATGGCGACGGGCCGACCTGGCCGGGTAACAGGCACTTATGAGAAGCCCATCGGCCGCCTGCCCTACATCATTGCCTATGAATTGCGCCTGATCGCCGGCCGTCAGAGCATTGTTATCCTGCGCGCCATCCACACGTCGCGGGACTGGCCTTTGGAGGAATGGCCGAGCTAGTCGCTCAGCATCTTGTCCAGCGCCGCCTGTTCCTCGGCGCTCAGCGCCTTGGTTGCCAACGAGCGGCGGGAGCGTGTGGTCAGCACAATGAAAATGCCGCCGACTAGAAGCAGAAGCACCGGCGTGCCCCAAAGCAAGGCGTTGCGCGGGCTGAAGCGCGGCTTCAACAGCACGAACTCGCCGTAGCGCGACACGATATAGTCCATCACCTGCTGGTCGGTATCGCCGGCAACCAGGCGCTGGCGCACCAGGATGCGCAGGTCGCGGGCGAGGTCTGCATCGGATTCGTCGATGGACTGGTTCTGGCAGACCATGCAGCGCAGGCCTTCCGACAGTAGCCGCGCCCTCGCCTCGAGCGCCGGATCGGTGAGAACCTCGTCCGGTTTCACCGCTTGCGCCGCGCCGGCAAACAGCAGCGCCAGAAGCAGGGTGAGCGAGGCCAACGAGAACCTGGTGCTCACGGCGCGCCTGCCGACGGCATGGAGGCTGCCTGCTTGCGGCGGCGCGAGGGTGCGCCAACCCGCAGGCGCCGGTCGAGCAGCGACATTGCGGCTCCCGCCATCATCACCAGAGCTCCGCCCCAGATCAGCGTCACCAGCGGCTTCCACCACAGGCGCACCACGACCGACCCATCGGTGCCCTCATCGCCCAGCGACAGATAGAGTTGGCTGAAGCCGATCGTCTCGATGCCGGATTCGGTCGTCGTCGTCTGCCGCACCGGAAAGAAGCGCTTGGCCGAGGTGATCTCGGCTGAAACGCCGCCACCGGCGCCGATCACGGAAAAGCGGCCGCGCTGCTCGCTGTAATTCGGACCCTGCGCCGGGAAGAGGCCGTCGAAACGCAGCGTGTGGCCGGAGAGTTCGACGCTCTCGCCGGCATGCATCGGCAGTATCCTTTCGGTGCCGAAGCACAGCGTGCCGACAATGCCGAGCGTCGTCAGCCCGAGGCCGAGATGGGCAAGTGCAGTGCCGAACACCGAACGCGGCAGGCCGGCGAAACGGCGCAGCATGATGGCGGGCGACACATTGCCAAAGCCGGACTTGACGGCGAGGTCGGTGAGCGCGCCGCAGACCAGCCAGCAGGCGAGGCCGACACCAAGGGCGGCGAACACCGACGCGCCGTCGATAAACAGCCCCGTGACCAGCATCGCCAGGAGAGCGGCGCCGAAAGCCGCCATCAGGCGCTGAGCGACGGCATAGAGGTCGCCGCGCTTCCAGGCTAGCAGCGGCCCGAACGGAACCACGACCAGCAGCGGCACCATCAGCGGGCCGAATGTCAGGTTGAAGAAGGGGGCGCCGACCGAGATCTTGCCGGCCGAAAGCGCCTCGACCGCGAGCGGATAGAGCGTGCCGACCAGCACGGTGGCGGTGGCCGTGGTCAGGAACAGATTGTTGAGGACAAGCGCGCCTTCGCGCGAGATCGGGTGGAACAGGCCGCCGGCCGTCAGCCGCGAGGCGCGCAGCGCAAACAGGGCCAGCGAGCCGCCGATGAACAGCGTCAAAATGCACAGGATGAAGATGCCGCGGGTCGGATCGGTGGCGAAAGCATGCACCGAGGTCAGCACGCCGGAGCGCACCAGGAAGGTGCCGAGCAGCGACAGCGAGAAGGTGAGGATGGCAAGCAGCAGCGTCCAGATCTTGAGCGCCGAACGCTTCTCCATGACGATCGCCGAATGCAGAAGAGCCGTGCCGGCCAGCCACGGCATAAAGGAGGCGTTTTCGACCGGATCCCAGAACCAGAAGCCGCCCCAGCCGAGCTCGTAATAGGCCCAGTAGGAGCCCATCGCGATGCCGCCGGTGAGGAACATCCAGGCGACCAGCGTCCACGGCCGCACCCAGCGCGCCCAGGAGGCATCGATGCGGCCTTCGATGAGGGCGGCGACCGAGAAGGAAAAGCAGATAGAGAACCCGACATAGCCGAGATAGAGCAGCGGCGGATGGATGGCGAGGCCAAGATCCTGCAGGACCGGGTTGAGATCGCGGCCCTCGATCGGCGCCGGATTGAGCCGGGTGAACGGATTGGATGTCGCCAGGATGAACAGGAAGAAGGTGGCGCCGATAGCCCCCTGCACGGCCAGCACATTGGCGCGCAGCGTCGCCGGAAGGTTGGAGCCGAAGACAGCGACCAGCGCACCGAAGAAGGTCAGGATCAGCACCCAGAGCAGCATCGAGCCTTCGTGATTGCCCCAGGTTCCGGTGATCTTGTAGATCAGCGGCTGCAGCGAATGCGAGTTTTCCCACACGCTCGCCACCGAGAAATCGGAACTTGCATAGGCGCCGGCGAGTGCTGCGAACGATAGCGCCGTGAGCGCGAAGCCTGTGACCGTGACGGGACCGCCGACAGCCATCAGCCTCTGGTTGCCGGTACGGGCGCCGATCAGCGGCACCAGCGTCTGCACCAGCGACAGCACAAAGGCGAGGACGAGCGCGAAGTGTCCGGTCTCAACCATTACTGGCTCTTGCTCTCTTGCCACACGCCCTTGGCCTTCAGCCCGTCAGCGACTTCCTTGGGCATGTAGCGCTCGTCATGCTTGGCCAGCACGCTGTCGGCGACGAAAACGCCGTCGGCGCCAAAGCTGCCTTCGGTGATGACGCCCTGCTCCTCGCGGAACAGATCGGGCAGGATGCCGGTATAGCTGACCTTGACCGATTTGTGCGCGTCGGTGACCGAGAACGCAACCGTCGCGCCCTGCCCGCGCACGACTGTGCCCTTTTCGACGAGGCCGCCGAGCCTGATGCGCTGTCCCGGCTGCAAGCTGGCGGTGGTCAGATCGGCGGGCATATAGAAATAGGAGGCCTTCTGGCCCAACGCATAGAAGGTCAGCCCGGTGGCGGCGCCGAGGAAGGCAAGACCTCCGACAATCACCGACAATCGCTTCTGCTTGCGCGTCATGTCCTACTCCGTCGCCGTCAGGCCGAGCGAGGCGGCAAAGGCGGTGAATTTCTTCGCTTCCTCACTGTCGGCGCCAAACACGGCGATACCGCGATGCAGCGCGTCGCGCGCCTGGTCGGCCTTGCCCAGCACAACATAGGAACGAATGAGCCGCATCCATCCTTCCGTGTCGCGCGGTTTTTGCCGCAATTTTTCGTCGAGGCCGGCGACCATGGTTTCGATCATGGCCTGCCTGTCCTGCGGCGCCATCGACGAGGCGGCGTCGACGGCCGCGGCATCGGGGCCTTTCGCCGGCTCTCCTGAGGCGACGCTGCGGTTGGCAGCCTCGGCTAACGCCTGTTGGACAGCTCCGCGCCATGGTGAATCCTGCGGCAGGGAATCGAGCATTTTCTGCCACGCCGCGGTTGCCTCGGGTATGCGGCCTTCCTGGGCCAGCGCCATCGCCAAATAGAACGAGGCTTTCGCGTTTGCCGGGTCGAGTTTTAGCGCCTGTTCGAAAGCGGATTGCGCATCGGCCGAAACGATGCCGCCGGCCGCATTGGCAATCGCTTCGCCGAGGCCGGCCTCGCGGGCGGCCGTGTCGCCATCGAGGCGGATGGCATTGCGATAGGCGGTCACGGCATCGGGAAAGCGCTGCAGGCGCAGATAGATCGGGGCGAGCACGTCCCAGCCGCGTCCATCGCCAGGGTTGGCGGCAAGATGGGCCTCGGCGCGCGCCACCAACTCGTTGACCGAACTATCGGCCGGATTCTTGGCCAGCCGTTCGGCGAGCGGCTGCGACGGCAGATCCGGCGAGCCGAGCTGGCTGTACAGGCCCCAGCTGAGCAGCGGGACCACCAGCACCGCTGATGTTGCCATCAACCTGGCCGCCCTCGACGGCTGCCGCGCGCCAGGTGCATCGGCTTGACCGACATTGGCTTGACCAACATCTCCCAGGCGAAGGATGCGGCGGGCGATCTCAGTGCGCGCCTCCTCGGCTTCGGCCGGCTGAATCAGGCCGCGCGCGGCGTCACGCTCAAGCTCGGCCAATTGGTCGCGATAGACTTCGAGATCATGGTCGCTGCTGGTCGGAGCGCCCTTGCCGCCGCCGGTCAGCGGCAGCAGCACCGCAAGGCTTGCGCCCAGCGTGAGGAGTGCGGCTATGACCCAGAACAGCATGGTTCTTCCAATAGAGCGAGAGCCCTGCTCTCACAACATGAGGGTGCTGCGACGCTTTGACGGGATTCCGGCCCCGGCCCAATGTTCAGGTCAGCGGCGTCCAGCTGCCGTCGGCGTTGCGGCATGCGGTGCCCCGCGCGGTCTGGCCGGCCGTGCCGGTAAACACCGTATGGGTGTACTGGCGGCAATCCTGCGAGCCGACGCGGTAGGGCTGGGCCGCGACGACTTCGCCGGAATGAGCCGAACTGTCGCTCTTCCACGTCACCTTCTGGCCGCTCGCCGTATATTCGAGCGCCTTGTATTCCGCCTCGAGCGCCTTGCGCTTCTCGGTGCTGTTCAGGCCGCTGCCGATCGACCCGCCGACGAGCCCGCCGGCCATGGCCGAGATGATCGTCGTCGCGACTTTGGCCCCTGAAGGAGGCGACGCGGGCGGGTTGGTGATGGAGATATCCGGGCCACTGCCCTTGCCCAGCGTTCCGCAGCCGGAAAGAGCGAGCAGTGCGGAAACGAGCGCAACGCGAATCTTCATGCCAACAACCGGTTTTCTTGAACGGGATGCGCTGGGGGCCGCGTCATCGGGGGCGTCAGGACGTCATACTATTGATATTTGTCGGAAATTTGGCCGTTTTTAACGGCTTTTGTGCAATCGAGGGGCCGCCATAACACAGGCATTCGGCCGTGTCGATTGGCCCTGGGCAGTACATCATTGCAAGCTCCGCAAGCGCACAACCGCCTTCAGCCCGCCCATCGTGGAGCGTTCCAGCGCCAGCGCCCCGCCATACTCGTTGACGAGGTCGGCAACGATGGCAAGTCCGAGCCCGGTTCCCGGCTTTGTCTCGTCGAGGCGCCGGCCGCGTTTCAAGACATCGCGGGCCTTGTCCTCGGGGATGCCGGGACCGTCATCCTCGATCGATAGCTCGAACAGGCCGGCTGCGGCCGGCGTGACGGATACGGCAACAGTGCTCTTCGCCCATTTCATCGCATTGTCGAGAAGGTTGCCGAGCAGTTCCTCCAAATCCTCGCGCTCGCCAGCAAAGACGATGTCGGCCGCCAGCAGCGTAAGCGACAGGCTGACATCAGGCTTGAGTTTTTGCAGCACGCGCACCATGCGCTGCACCAGCGGCGTCACCGGCGTGCGGTAGACGACGCTGTCGCGCTGCGCCGCGACCCGTGCCCGCTGCAGGTAGTGGTCGACCTGTTTCTGCATCGACGCCGCCTGGTCGGCGATGAGCTGGCCCTTGGCGCCGCCTAGAGCCCGGCCCTCATTGATCAGCACGGCGAGCGGCGTCTTCAGCGAATGGGCAAGGTTGCCGACCTGCGTACGCGAGCGCTCGACGATGCGCTTGTTGTTTTCGATCAGCGCATTGGTCTCGTTGGCGAGCGGCTCGATCTCGGCGGGAAACCGGCCATCGAGCCGCTGCGCCGTGCCTTCGCGCACCTGGGCAAGCGCGTTGCGAACCCGGCGCAAGGGCTGGAGGCCGAGCAGGATAGCGATCGCATTGATGGCGATCATGCCGACGCCGAACAGGCTGAGATAGGTCAACAGGCGGCCCTGGAAGGTGGCGATCTCGTGCTCGAGCTCGGTCTTGTTGCCCATTACGCGGAAGCGCGCGGCGCGGTTCTTGGCATCGAGGACGAATTCGCTTTCGAACACTTGCAGTTCCTCGTCACCGATGCCGTCGGTGGAATAGCTGCGCTGGAAACTGGAATTGAAAGGCACCTCGGCAACGGTCGGCGACGGGATCGTCGTGGTCATCGAGGACGAATGAAGGTTGCCGTGCACGCCTTCGGAAGCCGGCTCCACCGACCAGTACCAGCCCGAATTCGGCTCCGAGAAGCGCAGGTCGCCAAGGTCGGGAGCACCGGTGAGCTGGCCGGATTCGGAAACGCCGACCGAGCCGATCAGATTGAACAGATGCGCCGACAGCAGGCTGTCGAAGCCGCGCTCGCTGGCCTGGCGGTAGAGCGTGGTGATCAGAGTGAAGATGACGATCAGGGTGAGGATCGCCCAGATCGTGGAAAATCCGATGACGCGGAAGGCCAGCGAGCGCGGCCAGAGCCGCGCCGAAAAAGGCTTCCTTGCTGGTATGGGGAGCGGTTCCGCCTTACGCCTCCGGCTCACGCATGCGATAGCCCATGCCGCGCACGGTTTCGATCATGTCGATGCCCATCTTCTTGCGCAGCCGGCCGACAAAGACCTCGATGGTGTTGGAATCGCGGTCGAAATCCTGGTCGTAGAGATGCTCGACCAGCTCGGTGCGCGACACCACCTCGCCCATATGGTGCATCAGATACGCCAGCAGGCGGAACTCATGCGAGGTCAGCTTCAGCGGCACGCCGTTGACATCGGCCTTGGAGGCCTTGGTGTCGAGGCGCAGCGGCCCGCAAGTGAGCTCGGACGAGGCATGGCCGGCGGCGCGGCGGATCAGCGCCCTCACCCTGGCCAGTACCTCCTCGATGTGGAACGGCTTGGTGACATAGTCGTCGGCGCCGGCATCGATGCCCGACACCTTGTCGCTCCAGCGGTCGCGCGCTGTCAGGATCAGCACCGGCATCTTGCGGCCGTTGCGGCGCCAGCGCTCGACGACGCTGATGCCGTCCATCTGCGGCAGGCCTATGTCGAGCACGACGGCATCGTAGGGCTCGGTGTCGCCGAGGAAATGCCCCTCCTCGCCGTCATAGGAGCGGTCGACCACATAGCCGGCATCGACCAGCGCGTCGGCCAGCTGCCGGTTGAGATCCTTGTCATCTTCGACGACGAGTACGCGCATGATCGGTCAGGCCTGTTGATGTGTCAGATATAGGCCGATTCCGGTGGTCTGGGAAACGAGCCCTGCAAGGGGGAAGATTGGATCAGTTCGCCGGGACGACGATCTCGGAGCGGCGCGGACGCTGGCCGTCCTTGCCCGGCACAAGCACGACGATGACGCAGACCTCCTGGCCGCCACGCGTCGTCTGCGAAGCCTTGGCCAGCGTGCCGCCATTCTGCTCGGCAACCTGCTGGCCGATCGCGTAGCAATCCGCCGCGGCTGCCGGCGTCGCTTGCGACGCCAACAGGCCGGCCGCTGTGAGCGCCAGTATCGCGGTTCTGACATGAGAGCGAAGCGTTTTCATGGTCGGCGTTGTAACGCAACTGTGCTGAACGTGAAATGAACGGTGAACGGGTGAAAATCCATCCCCGCAATACCCCCTGCGCGCGCAACGAATGAATGCGATCCTACCGCCCAGCCCTCAGACCGGGCAATGGATTCATAACCGGAAAACCGGCTGCGCGGCTATGGTGTTTGCGCGAAGGTTCTCAATTCGCAGCCAGATTGGGAACAGGTCAAGGCGAGACCATTCTGAAGGGCCGCCCTAAATAGCGCGGGAAACGCCAAATCATCGGAGTGCGCCATGACGGATAAAGACCTTGCCGACCTTTACCGGGGCTATATCGCTTGCCTGAATGCCCAGGACTGGGCGAAACTTGGAGACCTTGTCGGCGACGAGGTGCAGCTCAATGGCGAAATGCTCGGCCTGTCGGGTTATCGCCGTATGCTCGAAGGCGATTTCGAGGCGATTCCCGACCTCCGCTTCAACATCGAACTGCTGGTCTGCCAGCCGCCGCGCGTGGCGGCGCGCCTGCATTTCGACTGTCATCCCAAGGGCGTGCTGTTCGGCCTGCCGGTGAACGGCAAGCGCGTGTCGTTCGCTGAGAATGTTTTCTACGAATTCGGAGAGGGTCGCATCCGCGAGGTGTGGTCAGTCATCGACAAGGCCGAGATCCAGGCGCAGATCTAGGTTGCTTCAATCACTTTGCTCGGTGAGAGCGCGTATCCGCAGCACCCCGTGGTAGAGCGCCAGGTCCTCGTCGTAGCGGGCCTCGGCGAACTCCAGCGACAGGCGGGTCTGGTCGCGCGAGCCGGTGGCGAAAGCGGCGCCGTCAAGGCGCGCCCGGATGCTGTCCATAATCAGACGCGTCTCGGCCTCGCCTTGCGCCTTCGACCAGACATGCAGCGTGATGAGCTGGTCGTCATCATTGTCGGCGCCGGTGTCCAGATCGAATGCGCTGGTCCTGCCATAGGTCACATAAGGGAAGGCGGCACTGTCGGCCGCCTGCTCGCGCAACCCGGCGCCGCCGAGCAGCGCCGTCAGCGAGGCATCGCTCTTCAATCTCATGAACAAGGCTTGCAGCAAATCGCCGGGCGCCGTCATCGTCGTCTCCGTTCGCCTGTCACGCTTTGAACAACCTCAGTTTCGCGCGCAACCTAACCGCGTTGCACGGATTTCGCCAGATGACGATCCGCCTGATGGAAGGCGGCGAATCGGGCGGCATGGCCCTTTCACGGACCGGGTTCTATTTGGCATGCGGGGAGTTTCAAGAGGGGTGTTATGAGGAGCCCTGTTTTCTCCGGCAATTCGAGGTCATTTCATGCGAACGCCACCGCTGCTGCCGGCTTTTGGAAAGCTCGGCGTCAAGCCCCCGGTCGCGATTGCGGCAACACCCGCCCTGTCGAAGAGCACCGTGGCCCTGCGCATGCGCGAGATACTTTCAATGCATGGCGGCCTGGCCTTGAAGCTGTCGGTGGTGGCCTGGACAATCCTGATCCTGGCGGCGGCATTTTTCATGTCAAAGGCCTGATGCCGATATGGCAAACCGCTACGCGTTGCGCATGGACGAGCCCGAGAGCTGGACTATCTTCGACATCTTCACCGGCCAGCCTGTCGATCTTAAGCAACAGGTGATGGTGGCCATGAATTTGCGCGATGCGGAAGCGATGGCCGACCGCCTGAACAGCCGGGACGTCAAGCGGCGGGCAAAAGCCGACCGCAAGTCCTGACGCACGCTGATCTCAGCCGCTCTGATTGCAAGACGAACGCGCGCTAGCCGAAATCCGCGGCTGTGAGCACATATATGCTCTTGCGGGTGCGAGCGTAGGCCTTGCTGGCAATGTCATGGATGGAGCTGGACGCGGTGTCGAAGGCCGCCAGATAGGTGGCTTCCGCGGTCGCCGTCCCTGATGGCGCCTTCGAGAGGGCATCGGCGGCGACCGAGAAGGAAATCTGGAACATGCCGTCATGGCCGACAAAGCGGACGCGCTTGCCGGCCTCGTCATAGAAGCGGCTTGGATTGGGGAATGTCAGGCTCATGACGTGCCCCCCTTCGGCGCGGCGGCGGCTTTCTTGACTGTCGCCCGCTTCTTCTTCGGTGTCGGGTTCAAGGCTTCCGCGACGCGGTCGGCCTCTTCCTTGGCCAGGCGCAATTCCCTGAGCCTTGCCGTCTTGATCTCCCTGGCCCTCGCTTCGGACATGTAGTCGGAGGTTGCCTTGTTGCGCTCGGCCGTCTTCTTCTGCTTGTCCACGAAGCGGGCTTCAGCTTTTTCCATGATGCTCTGATTGCCTTCGGCCATCGCCTAAATCTCCTCGTGCCTGAAATGGTGAAATCGAACTTACGATATAAATAGTCGCTTTGGCCTCGAAATTCAATTTTTCGAAATATCTAGGCGCCTCGCGACGTTTCGAATCCGGCAGACATCATAATACTTTTTAATATTTAATTTTGGCCACGAATAATTTTTGGCACTCCTATCTATCGAGTGCCAATACGCCTATAAGAACGGCGCGGTCGCCTATGCCGGCCCCAGAAAGAAGTTCTCATGAAGTTTCGGCCACTCCACGACCGCGTCGTCATCCGGCGCGCCGAAGGCGATGTCAAATCCAAGGGCGGCATCATCATTCCCGACAATGCCAAGGAAAAGCCGCAGGAAGGCGAAGTCATCGCCGTTGGGCCGGGCGCACGCGACGAAAACGGCGCGCTTGTTCCGCTCGACGTCAAGGCCGGCGACTTCATCCTGTTCGGCAAATGGTCGGGCACCGAGGTCAAGATCGACGGCGAGGACCTGCTGATCATGAAGGAAGCCGACATTATGGGCGTCATCGACAAGAGCGAGACGGCCGCTATCGGCAAGATCGGGACGGTCGTCACCGAGAAGAGCGTCAAAGCCAAGAAGGCCGCCTGACCGGCCTGGCTTTGCCAGGCTCCGGCGAGCCGCTTGCTTCACCACACCAACGGGATTGAAAAAAATGTCTGCCAAGGAAATCAAATTCGCCACCGACGCGCGCGACCGCATGCTGCGCGGCGTCGAGATCCTCACCAATGCGGTGAAGGTCACGCTCGGCCCCAAGGGCCGCAACGTCATCATCGACAAGGCCTATGGCGCGCCGCGCATCACCAAGGACGGTGTGACGGTGGCCAAGGAAATCGAGCTTGCCGACAAGTTCGAGAACATGGGCGCGCAGATGGTGCGCGAAGTGGCTTCGAAGACCAACGACCTCGCCGGTGACGGCACCACCACCGCCACGGTGCTGGCCGCATCGATCCTGCGCGAAGGCGCCAAGCTGGTTGCCGCCGGCATGAACCCGATGGACCTCAAGCGTGGCATCGACCAGGCTGTCGCCGCCGTGGTCAAGGACATCAAGGCGAAGGCCAAGAAGGTCAAGTCGTCGGCCGAGATCGCGCAGGTCGGCACCATCGCCGCCAATGGCGATGCCAGCGTCGGCGCCATGATCGCCAAGGCGATGGACAAGGTCGGCAATGACGGCGTCATCACCGTCGAGGAGGCCAAGACCGCCGACACCGAACTCGACGTCGTCGAAGGCATGCAGTTCGACCGCGGCTATCTCAGCCCCTATTTCGTCACCAATGCCGACAAGATGCGCGTCGAACTGGAAGAGCCTTACGTGCTCATCCACGAGAAGAAGCTCGGCAATCTGCAGGCGATGCTGCCGATCCTCGAGGCGGTGGTGCAGAGCGGCAGGCCGCTGCTGATCATCTCGGAAGACGTCGAAGGCGAAGCACTGGCGACGCTGGTCGTCAACAAGCTGCGCGGCGGCCTCAAGGTCGCGGCCGTCAAGGCGCCGGGCTTCGGCGATCGCCGCAAGGCGATGCTGGAAGACATCGCCGTGCTGACATCGGGCCAGATGATTTCCGAGGATCTCGGCATCAAGCTCGAAAACGTCACCATCGAGATGCTTGGCCGCGCCAAGCGCGTACTGATCGAGAAGGACACCACCACGATCATCGACGGCGCCGGCACCAAGGCGACCATCCAGGCGCGCATCGCGCAGATCAAGGGCCAGATCGAGGAAACCACGTCCGACTATGACAAGGAGAAGCTGCAGGAGCGGCTGGCCAAGCTCGCCGGCGGCGTCGCCGTGATCCGCGTCGGCGGCGTCACCGAGTCTGAAGTGAAGGAAAAGAAGGACCGCATCGACGACGCGCTGAATGCGACGCGCGCGGCGGTGGAAGAAGGCATCGTGCCCGGCGGTGGCGTGGCGCTTCTGCGCGCAAGATCGGCTCTGGCCGGCCTGACCGGCGCCAATGACGATGTGACCGCCGGCATTTCGATCGTGCTCAGGGCGCTGGAAGCGCCGATCCGCCAGATCGCCGAGAATTCCGGCGTCGAAGGCTCGATCGTCGTCGGCAGGCTGTCCGACAGCAAGGACCAGAATCAGGGCTTTGATGCCCAGAACGAGGTCTATGTCGACATGATCAAGGCCGGCATCGTCGACCCGGCGAAAGTGGTGCGCACCGCTTTGCAGGATGCCGGCTCGATTGCAGCGCTTCTGATCACCGCCGAAGCGATGATCACCGACGTTCCGGCCAAGGATGCGGCGCCTGCGGGCGGCGGTGGCGGCATGGGCGGCTACTGACCATCGCTCGAAAATTGCCCGCCTGGGAATCTGGGCGGGCATAAATCAGAACAGGCTGCCGGGGACATTTCCCCGGCGAGCCAGGAATTTCCGTCAGTCAGTCAAGACCAGTCAGCAACGACAGGGAGATCGACAGATGATCACATTTGCCCCGAAGCCAAACGCTGTATCCGCGACCAAGCCGGCGGAGGAGAGCCGCTTCGATCGCATCCGCCGGATTGCCGCCGACAAGCACAGGCAGGCCGATGCCGGGCCGATTCGCCGCGAGCCGTCGAAGACCGGCGACAAGCGGCCGATGTGACGGCTGCCAACCTCACGACATCGGCAACGCTCCGCCCTCTTCGGTGCGGCGGGCAATGAACTCGTCGAGCACATCGGATGTGGCAACGGCCGACGCCGGCGGCTGGAAGTCGGCCAGCGTCCGCTTCCAGATGCCGGTGGCGCGCTCGGTGGCCGACCTCGAACCGGACTGCGTCCAGCTGCCGAAATTCGACCAGTCGGCGACCAGCGGCTCGTAGAAGGCGGTGCGGTAGCGCGTCATGGTGTGGCCGGCGGAGAAGAAATGCCCGCCCGGCTGGACTTCGGCGATCGCCTCGAAGCCGATCGAATCCTTGTCGCCGGGGGTCGTAGCACAGAGTTCGGCAACCGTCTGCAATGCCTCGATATCGGTGATCAGCTTCTCGTAGGAGACGCTGAGGCCACCCTCCAGCCAGCCCGCGGCATGGATGCAGACGGTGGCGCCGGCAAGCACCGAGCCCCACAGCGCGAACTGCGTCTCGTGCGCCGCCTGCACATCGGAAATGTTGGCCGCACTGCCGCCGCCGGACCGCCAAGGCAGGCCGGTGAAGCGGGCCAGCTGACCGGCGCCCAGCGTCGCCTTGACGTGCTCGGGCGTGCCGAAGGCCGGTGCGCCGGACTTCATGTCCACATTGGAGGAGAAGGATCCGTAAACCACCGGTGCGCCCGGCCGCACCACCTGCGCCAGCGCGAGGCCGGCCAGCGCCTCGGCATGCTGCAGCGTCAATGCGCCGGCGACGGTGATCGGCGCCATGGCGCCGGCCAGGCAGAAGGGCGTGATGATGGACACCTGGCCGGCCCTGGCGAAGTCGATGATGCCTTGCGCCATCGGGATATCGAGCTGGCGCGGCGAATTGGTGTTGATCACGGTGTAGCAATGGACGCCGGCCAGGAACTCGTCCTGCGAGAGCCCGCGCGCCAGCCTGATCATCTCGAACCCATCCTCGACCTGCGGCGTGCCGCGGGCGAAGACGAAGGGGAACTTGTCCGACAGGGTCAGCTGCGCACGGTTGACGGCATAGTGGCGCAAATGGTTGTCGACATCCTGCGGCTCGATCCAGGGGCCGAGCATATGCAGCACGTCGAAATTCTGAACAAGCTTGGTCAGTTCTTCGAAAGCGGCGAGCGTGCCCGGACGCCGTCCGCGTTCGAGATCGGTGACGTTGGGCGCCCCGGCTCCGGCCAGGAACGTCATCGAGCCGAGCTCCAGCATGAGATCGCGGCTACGGTTGCCCGCCAGCGCCCGGATGGATTTCGGCGCCGAGGCCAGTGCCGCAGTGACAATATCGCGGCCGATGCGCACCATCTGGCTGTCCTCGTCGACCAGCGCACCGGCTTTGGCGTAGATCGCCCGTGCCTCCGGCAGCAGCACCTTGATGCCGAGCTCTTCCAGCACGCGCAACGCCGTGTCGTGGATGGCCGCGACCTGGTCGTCCGAAAACACCGGCTGCGGCAGGAACGGGTTCTTGAGCGAGCGATAGTTCGGGTGGCGGCTTGGCCCGCTGCCGGCCTCACCGGTGTGCCCGCGCCGGCGCTCGCGCCTGGTCTCCCTTATGCCGGCGCTCGCGCCTGGTCTCCCTTATGATGTCATCGACCATGGCCAAAACTCCTCATTGCCGCATCGCCTGCCCTCGGGGTCGTATGGCGAGGCCGGAATAATTCGCGCCGGCCGCTCGACGCCGACAATGTGCACCCAAAGCGCGGTCCCCTCCCCGGCGAATTCGTCGCCCAGCAACGTCAGCGCGACGCTTTTGCCTATTGTGTAGCCATAGCCGGCGAGGCGACGAAGCCGACGCGCCGGCCCTTGTGCCAGACTGCTCGAAGCCACTGGCGTCGGCATCGACGGCGTCGACCTCCAGCGTCACGATCCGGGCGGCGCTCAACAAACCGTGCGGTGTGGCCTGGCTGCCCTTGTGAGCCGGGCTGAAATGGAAGAATAGTCTTCGCCGGGTATGCCCGCCCTGAAATTGCCCGCTTGCGGTTCTCAGGTGGGTTGGGTGAGTTTCGGGAATGGCCAGTCCTTTAGAACGACGTCCAAGACGAAGAGGTCCGATCGCCGCCGCACTGCTGGCGGTGGACGCCTGGATCGATTCCTCGCTCTACGAAATCGGCTTCAAGGCCGGCCAGTTCTGGGAATCGGCGACCATTTTTTCGCGGCGCTTCCGAGTCACCGGCTGGCGACGCGGCATCATCGAGGTGCTGAGCGAAGGTTTTACGATGGGCGCCGGCGGCGTCGTCGTGCTGCTCGCACTTGCGATGCCGGCCTTCCAGATCACCACCGGCGACTGGCGCAGTCAGGGCGATTTCGCCGTCACCTTCCTTGACCGCTACGGCAATGAGATTGGCCAGCGCGGCATCATCCAGCGGGATTCCGTGCCTGTCGACGAGATGCCGGACCATGTCATCAAAGCGGTGCTGGCGACCGAGGACCGACGCTTCTTCGAGCACTACGGCATCGACGTGCTCGGCCTGTCGCGCGCCATCTTCGAGAATGTGCGGGCTAATTCCGTCGTCCAGGGCGGCTCCAGCATCACCCAGCAGCTGGCCAAGAACCTGTTCCTGTCGAATGAGCGTACCTTCCAGCGCAAGATCAAGGAAGCCTTCCTGTCGCTGTGGCTGGAGGCCAATCTGTCGAAGAAGGAGATCCTGCAGCTCTATCTCGACCGCGCCTATATGGGCGGCGGCACGTTCGGCATCGAGGCGGCGGCGGATTTCTATTTCGGCAAGAGCGTCAAGGATCTGAACCTCGCCGAGGCGGCGATGCTGGCCGGCCTGTTCAAGGCGCCGACCAAATACGCCCCGCACATCAACCTGCCCGCCGCCCGTGCTCGCGCCAATGTGGTGCTGTCGAACCTCGTCGATTCCGGTTTCATGACCGAAGGCCAGGTGCTGCAGGCAAGGCTGCATCCAGCCGAGATCGTCGACCGCGGCGAGCAGAAGAGCCCGGACTATTACCTCGACTGGGCCTTCGATGAGGTCAAGAAGATCGCCAAGCCCGGCCAGCATTCGCTGGTCGCACACACCACTTTCGACGCCAACATCCAGAAAGCGGCGGAGGAATCCGTCGAATTCCATCTCCGCCAGTTCGGCAAGGAATACAACGTCACCGAGGGCGCCGTTGTAGTGATCGAGACCAATGGCGCGGTGCGCGCCATTGTCGGCGGCCGCGACTATGGCGCAAGCCAGTTCAACCGCGCCACCAAGGCGCTGCGCCAGACCGGCTCCTCGTTCAAACCTTACGTCTACGCCACCGCCATGGAGCACGGGTTCACCCCGGACTCCGTCGTCTCAGGCGGGCCGATCAGCTGGGGCGGCTGGTCACCGCACAATTACAATGGCGGCTCGGCCGGCAATGTGACGCTGATCACGGCGATCGCCAAATCGATCAACACCGTGCCGGTACGGCTGGCCAAGGACTATCTCGGCATCGGCCCGATCAAGGCGATGGCCGAATCATTCGGTGTGGAATCGCCGCTGGAGTCGCACAAGACCATGGTGCTCGGCACATCGGGCATGACGGTCATGGACCAGGCGACGGGCTACAGCGTGTTCGCGCAGAACGGCTTCGCCGGCTCGCGGCACGGCATCACCCAGCTCGTCACCCGCACCGGCGATGTCGTCTACGACTTTGCCAAGGATGCGCCGGCGCCGCATCGGGTTCTGTCGGAACAGGCTTTGAAATACATGAACACCATGCTGGCTGCGGTGCCGGCGATCGGCACCGCGCGGCGCGCGCAGCTGCCCAACATCGTCGTCGCTGGCAAGACGGGGACGACGCAATCCTACCGCGACGCCTGGTTCGTCGGCTTCACCGGCAATTACACGGCTGCCGTCTGGCTCGGCAATGACGACTTCACCCCGACCCGCAACATGACCGGCGGCACGCTGCCGGCGATGGTGTGGCAGCGGCTGATGGTCTATGCGCACCAGAATATCGACCTGAAGCCGATCCCCGGCCTAGACAAACCCTTCGTCGACGAAGAGATCGCGGCCAAGGCCGAGGAAGCGGAGAAGAAAAATGCCGATCAGGCAGCAGCGGATGCCGCGGCCGAGCGCCCGGCGGTGCTGTCCAGCCGCACGACACAGACGCTGCGCGAGATGACCAAGGTGTTCCAGGCCGCGCCCGTGCTCGGCTCGCCGCAGACACCGGAGACCCTGTCGGCGCTTTGATTCCACAGCGCTGCTTGCTCTGCGGCCTGCCCCGCTATATCCCCGAACGATAATTCACTCGTCCCGGTTCTTCATGCTCAAGACCGCCTTTTTCACGCTGCTTTCGCTTGCCATAGCCATCGGCCTCGGCGGCGGCAGCGTCTGGTATGCGCTGCAGGCGCAGAGCGGCGTCGGCGCGATCAGCATCGGCCAATGGACCGCCTTCCCCGAGATCGGCACGCAAGATGCCGACCCCTATTCGAAGGCGCGCGTGGCGCGCGAGGGCGTGCTGGCGCTCGGCAAGGCCGAGGGCTTGTCCTTCATCGCCGAACGCGATGCGGCCGGCGATGAGCTTCAGCGGCAATGCGACTACAGGATCGAGGGCAGTTTCCCCACCGCCCGGTTCTGGACGCTCTATGCCGCGGATCAATCGCTCGGCGTGGTCGACACCGGCAAGCCAAGGCTGGCGGCGCTGCAATCCTACCAGGTGCTGCGTCAGCCCGACAATTCGGTGATCATTGCCGTCGGCAACCGTCCGGCCCCGGCAATTGGCTTCTGACCGAAGGTTTTGGCCGGATGTATTTCGTGCTCACCTTCTACGACACGCCGATTGCCTCAAGCACCGGCCTTTCCGACGTGTCGCTGCCCCGGATCGTCAAGGCTGGCTGCAATGCGTAGGTTGCTGCACGCCATCCTGCTCGGCCTGGTCGGCGCCGGCATCATCCACATCGTGGTGCTTTTGCTGGTGCCGGAATTTACCGAGCGCGATGCCTGGTCACGGCTGGCGATGGCGTCCGACCTCTACAAGATGACCAGGCTGGATGCCGAGGCGGGCGGCGCGCCGGTGGTGAAGTCGGTGGATCCGCTGTTTTACGCCGCCGCCTGCCGCTTCGACCTTGCCGAAGGCATGGTGCGGATCAAGGCGCCGGGCAGCGTGCCGTTCTGGTCGGTGTCGGTCTATGACCGCAACGGCCACAATTTCTATTCATTCAACGACCGCACGGCGACCGGCAACAAGCTGGACACCGTGGTGCTGACGCCGGCACAGATGATCGACGTGCGTAGGGAGCTTCCCGAAGACCTGCAAGGGGCGATCTTCGTCGAGGCGCCGATCGAGGAAGGCATCTTCGTCATCCGCGCCTTCGTGCCTGACGACAGCTGGAAGCCGGTTGTGTCGCAGTTCCTGGACCAGAGCTCCTGCGAACTGCAGGACTACTGACCTCAGCCCGACGACCAGCAAATTCAGTGGTGCGGAACAGGCGTCCGTGGTGTGCCCGGCTGGTCCGCCGGTCGCGCCTGGCCCGCCAATGGCCGATGCTCGTAGCGGACGCCGGGAAAAATGATCACCGCCGCCGGCGTACCGGTGTCCTGAACTGCTCGATTAACTGGTGCCGATCGCGGCACGAAAGACAGTACCATGCCCATGGTTCGCGTATTCCTCTCGGTTGCCCCGGAGCACAACGCAACGCCTCCAAATGTGATTAAGGCCGGCAGAGGGTTAACGGAGCGCTAACGGATCGCGGCTAATTTGATGTTTGTTCCAGGCCTTGCGCGAAACCGACACAGTTGCGGTTGAGCATGGTCCGGGTTGTGTCGAGTATCGGGCGTATCTTCCGTGTCAGCTTCGGATTTCAGGCAAATCGCCATACGGACGGAATCGGGAAAAGCCGAAAGGCTGTTTCGCGCCGCCGTGTCGGCGTTCTGCTCGCTGACCCGCCCGTCGCGCCGCGAGATCGCCCAGCTCGAGGATCTGACGCTGCCGCTGTTCGACAGCGTGCCGGTCGAATCGCGCCGCTATGTCGCCGCCGCCCTGTCCGAATGCGAATATGCGCCGGCCGCCCTGGTGCGGCGGCTTTGCGAGGAGCCGGTCGATGTCTGCGCGCCCTTGCTGGTCCGTTCGCGGGCGCTGGGCGATATCGACCTGATCGCGCTGATCGGCCGCCACGGCCTGCCGCATGCGCGCGCCATTGCCCGCCGCAAGGATTTGAACCCGACCATCGCGCAGTTGATCAAGGCGCTGGAAAAGCCGACCCTGGTGCGCGTGCGGCAGCCCGAGCCGATCGCCGACGTGGCGGGCGCCGACGCCGAAGCCGCTGCCGCCGCTCCCAGCGCACCAAAACTGCCCGGCAGCGCCGCCGAAACGGCCAGGCGCCGCCTGCGCTCGATGATGCTCGCCGAGGGCGAGGCGACATCGGTCAATCCCTTCGTCGGCTCAGCAACTTACAGCAAGCTGCGCGAGACGGCGCTGACCGGCAACGCCGCCTTCTTCCAGACCGCGCTTGCCGACGCGCTCGATATCGACTTCTCGACGGCGCGGTCGCTGACCGAGCATTCGAGCTATGTCTCGCTGCTCGCCGCGCTGCGGGCGCTCGACCTCAGTGAGGACAGGGCATTCCTGATCGTGGTCGCGGTTTACCCCCGGGAGTTTCCGCACCCGCAGGCGATCCGCATCTTCCTCGACCGCTACCGGCTGCTGCACCACGAGGCGGCGCTCGACAAGGTGCGCGGCTGGAAGGCCGAAACATTGTCGCGAGCGGTGCGCGGCAACACCCCTGTCGCCGCGAATGGCGACCAAGCGCCGGACGTCGACAAAGCCAGCCTAGGGGCCAGCCTCAAGGCGTCTTGACGGAGAGAAGCTCCTCGACGGAAACCGTTGCGGCCTCGATCTCGACCACCCAGATGTCGGGATCGAATTTTTTCTCCCGCTCAAGCCTGGCGTCAAGCGCGGCGGCATCGTCGCCGGCGCCGAGCAGCGTGAAAAAGCGATCATCCGGTTTGTCCGAATCGTAGCTCGTCTGCGGCGCCGGGCCGAACAGGGAGACGTCGCCCAGCCTGCCGCGGGAGAGCACGAAGACAGCGCCGGCCTCGGTTGCGCCGCGCTTGACGACGGCCGCAAAGCCGCCGGCGCCGAAAACACGGCGCAGCAGGGCCGACACCCAAAACTCGGTGGTTACGCGCATGACGAGGCTCCGGAGGACATGCGCGGCGTCTTAGCCGGATTTTCGTCTATCCGCGAGCGGTCGTCTTGACCACTCAATTGGTCAGGCCGATCTCGCGCATCTTGACGTAGACGACCTCGTCGGGCTCGCCCGTTTCCGGCAGGCCGAACAGCGACTGGAATTCCTTGATCGCCGCCTTGGTGCGGGCGCCGACGACGCCGTCGAGCTGCATGTCGTCATTGCCGAATGCCTTCAGGCCGGCCTGGATCTTGACGATGCGGGCATCGGGCGCCTGGGCGGATACCGACGCGGAAACCGGGATGGGCGCAGGCGCGGCCTCGGGCGCGGCGACGGGAGCAGCGGCCATATCCACGGGCCTCGGCACAGGATGCGGGATGCCAGCCGTGGTCTGCTTGGCGCCGAGCTGGTCGAGCAGCACAGCATCGATCTCGCCGGACGCCGGCAGGCCAACCTTCTGCTGGTAGGCCTGGATCGCCTTTTGGGTATTCGGCCCGGAAATGCCGTCGACCGTTCCCGTGTAGAAATCGAGATCCTTCAGGATGCCCTGGACCTGCTCGACGGTCGGGTCGCTTTTGACGGGTGCCGGGCCGGGCCGCAGGATGTTGATGGTGGTTTCGGGTTCGTCCGCGCCGGGGTGCGGAAAACCCTCGATGCTGCGGGTGGCGAAGAAGGCGCCGGCATGCGGAAACGGCTGGTACCACAGCGCGTTGGCGGAAACGTAGAACAGCGTCACCAGGAAGGCGGTCGACCCGCCGACCAGGACCGGATTGCGCGAGATCGCGCCGCCGAGCGCAATCGCGCCGGCCTCGAACGCGCCGCTGCGGCGCTTGACCGCCTTAGGCTGTTTTGCGGAGCGAGCCATTCCTGTCCCCTTTCGCGTCGCCTTTCGTCCTGGTCGCGGGCATCGGCAGCACGCCGTTCCTGTCGGTCGCGCTCCTCTTCGGCCCGTTCACCGGCAGGCTGATCGTGACCGTCGTCCCCTCGCCCGGCATGCTTTCGATCGACATCGTGCCGTCGTGCAGCGCCACCAGGCCCTTGACCAGCGACAGGCCGAGCCCGGTGCCCTCGAAGCGGCGCGTATAGTCGTTCTGGATCTGCATGAACGGCTTGCCGAGATTGACAAAATCTTCCTCGGCGATGCCGATGCCGGTGTCCCTGACCCAGAAATGCAGCCGCGAGCCGATCCGCTTGGCGCCGACGACGACATCGCCGCCATCGGGCGTGAACTTGACAGCATTGGAGACCAGGTTGATCAGGATCTGCTGCACGGCACGACGGTCGGCATTGATCTCGCCGGCATCCGGCGCAATCTGCGCCTGGAGACCGATGTTCTTGGCATTGGCCTGTAGCTGCATCATCGACTGGCACATCTCGACCGCTTCGATAAAGCGGAACGGTTCGGGCTCGGTCGCGTAGGCGCCGGCCTCGATCCTCGAGACATCAAGGATGGAGGTGACGACGGCAAGCAGATGCTGGCCCGACTCCTTCACCAGGCCGACATACTCCTTCTGGCGCGGGTCCTTGAAGCCGCCGAACATCTCATGCAGCAGCATGTCGGAAAAACCGATGATGGCGTTGAGCGGCGTCCGAAGCTCATGGCTGACGACCGCCAGGAAGCGGCCCTTCGCCACCTCGGCCGACGCTGCGGCCTCATTGGCGGCAGCAAGCTCGTCGCGCAATTCGGCAGTCTCGTCGTTCTCGCGCAGCAGCAGAGTGAAGGTCTCCTGCTGCTCTTCGGCACGCATCAGTTCGAGCTGAAATGGCCGGTAATTGTCGGCCGTCGAGGCGCTGCCGTCCTGCGGCAGCCTTACCCGAAGATCGAGCCGGCGCGCCAGGGCGCCATCGCGCATGTCGGCAAGCGCGCTGAGATAAGCGACGCGATCGGACAGGTGGATGCGGTCGAACAGCCCGGCGCCGAAAAGCAGTTCCGGCGGCAGCTTCAGGATGGTGCGCGCCTTGGCTGAGGCATCCAGGACCTCGCCATGCCGGGCGACATGCAGGACAACGGCGTCGATCATGTCTTCAAGGCGGTCGTTTGGAAGCCGCGCGGGCTGCGCGCGTGCGGCATCGCCTAGGGCTGCGAGCCGGGGAACCAGCGTCAGGCCCCAGGCGAGCGGCAGCAGCCAGTGCCACGCCGCGACTTGCGCCCCTCCGAGCGGGACGACAGAGCCGACAAAGGGCTGCAGCAGCATTGCGGCCAAGGTTGAGAGGCCGCCCCAAAGTGCCGCGCGCTTTGAACCGCCGATCCACCAGGCCTCGAATGGCAGTGCCAGGGCCAGCAGCGCAACCGGCGACGCCAGGCCGCCTGCTGCCGCGACGGCGCCGGCAAGGGCAAGACCGCCGGCGGCAAGGGCAACCTGGGCTGCCAGCGTCATCTTGCCCGACGCCGCCACCAGCAAGGCGGCGAACCAGCAAAGACCGAAGGCGGCGAAAATGGTTGCGACGGTGACGGCGGCGCCCATGCCCGAGGTGACCAGTGTCACCGCCGCACCGGCGGCGAAGAACGGAGCGGCAAGCATGATGCCGATGAACCGGCGCTGGCGCAGGCGATCGCCCTGGCCGATGATGGCCGGATGGACCATGCGTTCGCAACCGGCCGCCAGCGCGCCAGGCAGTTCAATATATCTGGCAGTTGTCAAACTCAACGCACTCGCACCCGGTCGTGACTGCCCCTGCTTTGCAGGTCGCTTTTGCTTGTTTGAAACTCGCATCCAGCGTTTAAGGAATGAATAAGGCTGACCGGAACAACGAGCGCGCTGCGGCAAAAATTGGAGCGCCGGCACCGGAATGCACCGCCATTTGTGGCCATAGTAAACGGAGCGTTATGTGCAAAGGGCGTGCCCGTGGCTGCGAAACCCTGAGCCGGCATGCCTGCTCTTCTGAAGATATCCATGCGCAACAATCGCTTAGATGGTTACTGCAAGGTTAAGAAAATTGTCGGCATTTGAGGCTAATGCACTGCAAAACGCCTCGCTTCGAATTTGCCTAAAATTTGAGGAAAATTTTCGCTGAGCAGGAAAGCCGTCCTTTGCGCCTCATGTGCCATTGTCGCTGATATAAAGAGGTCATTGCGCATGGACGCATGATCCGGTCATTGGACGAGAGGGCAGATCGATGGGCTTTTTGATAAGAATGGCGTTCTGGTTTTCGCTGGTGTTGCTGGCGCTGCCGCTGACCGTCGGCCCCGACGAGGATGGCCGCGAGAGCGTCGGGCCGTTCCAGGCGCTTTTTGCGGCGCGCGAAGCGGTCGGCGACATCGCCGGCATTTGCGAGCGTAAGCCGGACGTCTGCGAAACCGGCAAGTCGGCGATGCATACGATCAGCGCCCGGGCCAAGGAAACCGCCAAGATCGCCGCCGCCATGCTGGACGACAAGAGCGCCGAGACCTCGCCCGATACATCGCTGGCCACCGGCAGCGTCGCCAAGGACATCGTGCTGCCGGCGACAGTCAACATACCTGCCAAGCTGGTGGCGAAGAACTAAACACCGTTTCAGCTGTATCTACAGCGACACCGCAGGCCGGTCGGACCTCTCGATGCCTGCGGTGCTTTTCTTCTTTTTCCGTGACGCCGCAGCCGCGGATGACTATATCCCGAGCAATGGCCACGACGATCCAGACGATCCGCGACGACTTCTCCCTGCTCGACGAGTGGGAAGACCGCTATCGCTATGTCATCGAGCTCGGCGAAGCGCTGCCGCCATTTCCCGACGCCGAACGCAACGCCGCCAACAAGGTGCCGGGCTGCGTCAGCCAGGTCTGGCTGACCACGAGCCGAGCGCCGGGCGCCGATCCGGTCATCACCTTCACAGGCGATTCAGACGCTCATATCGTGCGCGGTCTGGTCGCCATCATGCTGGCGCTGTTTTCGGGACGGACTGCCAGCCAGATCCTTGAAACGGACGCCGAGGCGACGCTGAGGTCGCTTGGCCTCGACGAACATCTGTCGCCGCAGCGGGCCAATGGCCTGCGCTCGATGGTCAAGCGCATCAAGCGCGACGCCGAGATGGCTCTCAAGCAGACTGCTTGATTGCTCTATCTTCTCTTCTTTCGACGCAATTCCAAGGGAAAGCGCTCGGCAGTTTTCCTGGAATTGTTCTAGAAACAAAAACGGCGCCGTAAGGGGCGCCGTTGATCTTGTCCATTGGAGCCGGTGTTACCGCCCTTGCGCTTGCGGCCGAGGCCCATCTTCTTGGCCAGCTGCGAACGGGCAGCGGCATAGTTGGGGGCAACCATCGGATAGCTGGCGTCGAGATTCCACTTCTCGCGGTATTCATCGGGCGTCAGACCGTAATGGGTCATCAGGTGGCGCTTCAGCGACTTGAACTTCTTGCCATCTTCAAGGCAGACGATGTAATCGTCATGAACAGAGCGCTTCGGGTTTACCGCAGGCTTCTGCTTGTCGGCCGGAGGCTGTTCGCTTGCTCCGCCCACGCGCCCGAGAGCGGCATGGACATCAGCGATAAGGTTCGGCAATTCGCCGACCGGCACGGGATTGTTGCTGACATAGGCTGCCACCACATCGGCGGTCAGCTCGATCAGCGCATCGCTATTTCTGGAAGGTGTTTCGACGATATCCATGGTTTAGGCCCCAACGAAGGATGTTTCTGTTTGCGCCCTTTTTGGAAGATCGGGCATGGCGCGAATTTCACGCGGGAAGAGCTTCATGGATTCGCGTCCGGGCATCTTAATGAGCCCACAGACAAAGTAAGTCAATTCGCATCTTGCGCTATATTCAACGATATTCATCGAATAGTCGCTCTTCAGCTTCAATCTTTCGTGCACTCTGTAACTTCGCGATATTTTCTGGTCGGACCAGGACTAGCATGACGTAAGGTCACGCCATCGCTAAATCAGCAGGGACTCATAAAGTGGGCAGCGATGCTTGGTCTATGCTTCAAGGTTTGGGCAGCTGATTGTCGGATTCGTACCAAACCGCAAGTTGCAAAGCGTTGGCGAAACCCGCCGAAGAAGATCTTCGGTCTGACCGGATTCAATACGGCGTGAGGTATTTTCCATAGACCCAGCCACTAACAAAAGCACCATTTTGCGCCGGGTCGTGCCAAACTTGACACCATTGATAGCGAATTGCCTGTTTCTGTTTCCAGTGCGGCTGGCCGGCGATCTCCAGAAGATTCAAGCCGCCGGTGCACTTGCCGGTCATCTGCAGGATCGTCCCGTTGGGATAGGCGGCCTGCTTCTGCGAGGTGCCGGACGGATATTTGCGAACGTTGAGCGTGTCGCCGAACGGCACGCCAGCCACTTGCCAAGCGGCGAACGCGGTTGCATGAGACTGGCCGGTGAAAGCCAGAACGGTCGAAGCGACGACGGCGAGAGCCGCAGCGGTGTTGATATGGAAATTCATCATCCTCTCCTTTTGGCTCATCTCCCGAGCCCGCCGCAACCAATACATCCCGGCCCTTGAACCCGCGCTGATCGGCGTGTTCATTTGCCATTCAAGTAATTTCTTCAGTGAGACGCAATGACCAAGACCTCAGCTTTTCCGACCGCCAGCCCGCCGAGCCCCGAGAAACACCCCGTCTTCGACACGCATCACGGCATTACCCGCACAGATGACTATGCCTGGCTGAGGGCCGAGAACTGGCAGGCGATGTTCAGGGACCCTTCCCTGCTTGAGGGCCGCATCCGCGCCCATCTCGAAGCCGAAAACGCCTATCAAGCAGTGCTTATGGCCGATACGCTAGAGCTTCGGAAGCAGCTGTTCGGCGAGATGAAGGGGCGCATCAAGGAAGATGATTCGACGGTGCCGATGAAGGATGGCCCCTATGCTTACGGCTCATCCTTCAAGCTTGGCGGCGAACAGCCCCGCTATTTCCGCATGCCGCGCGATGGCGGCGATGAGCAGATCCTGCTCGATGGCGACGCGGAAGCCGAGGGCAAGCCCTATTTCCGCCTCGGCGGCGTCGACCATTCGGCCGATCACCGCAAGCTGTTGTGGGCGTTCGACGACAAGGGCTCTGAATTCTTCACACTTCGCGTGCGCGATCTCACCAGCGGCAAGGAACTGAGCGACCAGATCGAGGCCACCAGTGGTGGCGGCGTCTGGAATGCCGCCGATGACGGCTTCTTCTACACAAGGCTCGACGACAATCATCGCCCGTCCAAGGTGCTGTTCCACGCGCTCGGCGGCAGCCCCCTTAATGACCGGCTGATTTATGAGGAAACCGATCCCGGCTTCTTCATGGATGTCGGCGGCACGCGCTCCAACGAATGGATCATGATCGGGATCAACGATCACGAAACCTCGGAATATCACCTGATGCGCGCCGATGAGCCTTTCGCCGAGCCAAAGCTGGTGGCAAAGCGCGAGACTGGCCTGCAATATGATCTGGAAGAAGGCGGCGCCATCTTCTTTATCCTCACCAATGCCGACGGCGCCAAGGACTTCAAGATCATGACGGCGCCGGCTAATGACCCGGTTCGCGCCAATTGGGAAGAGCTGGTGGCGCACGAGCCAGGCCGGCTGATCCTGTCGGTGGTCGGCTTCAGGGATCATATGGTCAGGCTCGAGCGCAAGGAAGGGCTGCCGCGCATCGTCGTGCGCGATCGCCGCAGCGGCGAGGAGCATCTGATCTCGTTCGACGAAGAGGCGTTCTCGCTCGGCCTGTCGGGGTCCTATGAATACGACACCGAGATCATGCGCTTCACCTATTCGTCGATGACGACCCCGGCGCAGGTCTTCGACTACAATATGCGCAGCCGCGAACGTGTGCTGCTGAAGACCCAGGAATTGCCGTCCGGTCACAATCCGGATCATTATGTCACGCGCCGGCTGATGGCGCCGGCCGCCGATGGCGAACTGGTGCCGGTCTCGCTGCTGCACCACCGCGACACGCCGCTCGATGGCTCCGCACCGTGCCTGCTTTACGGCTACGGCTCTTACGGCATTGCCATTCCGGCGGCGTTCAACACCAACTGGTTCTCGCTGGTCGACCGTGGCTTTGTCTTTGCCATCGCCCATGTCCGCGGCGGCAAGGACAAGGGCTATGGCTGGTATGACGACGGCAAGCGGGCGCACAAGATGAACACGTTCACCGATTTCATCGCCGTCGCGCAGCATCTCGTCGCCGAGCGTTACACCCAACACGACCGCATCGTCGCGCAAGGCGGCTCGGCCGGCGGCATGCTGATGGGTGCGATCGCCAACATGGCGCCGCAAAATTTCGGCGCCATCGTTGCCGAGGTCCCCTTTGTCGACGTGCTGACCACGATGCTCGACGCAAGCTTGCCGCTGACGCCGCCGGAGTGGCCGGAATGGGGCAACCCGATCGCGTCGGCGGAAGATTACCAAACGATCGCCGCCTACTCACCCTATGACAATGTCGCCGATCACGACTACCCGCCGATCCTGGCGCTGGCCGGCCTCACCGATCCGCGCGTCACCTATTGGGAGCCGGCCAAATGGGTGGCGCGGCTGCGCGAGCGCAAGAGCGGCGACAATCCGGTGCTGTTCAAGATCAACATGGATTCCGGCCATGCCGGCGCCTCCGGCCGCTTTTCAAGGCTGGAGGAGATCGCCTATACCTACTCCTTCGCGCTCAAGGTTACGGCCAAGCCCGAACCCGAGGTTACGGGCAAGGCTGAGAATGCAACGGAGGCGTCGCAATGATCGATCTATCCACCTTGACGGCTTACATAGCGGTTGTGCTTGGCTTTGTGTTTATTCCAGGCCCAGCCACGCTTTTGACGGTCGCGCGAGCGACGAGTTCCGGAACCAGGGTTGGCGTCGCTACGGGCGCGGGCGTCGCGGCTGGCGATGTGTTCCATACCATCATGGCGATGGTCGGCATTTCGGCGATCATCGCCACTTCGGCAACGCTGTTCAGCGTCGTAAAATACATCGGCGCGGCGTATCTCGTTTACCTCGGCATCCGCGCAATCATCGAGAGAATACCGGCCGACCCTACTGCCGGCGCACTCGCGATCTCCGCCAGCAAGGCGTTTCGTCAAGCTGTCCTGACCGAAGTGCTTAATCCAAAGACGGCGCTTTTCTTCCTCGCCTTCCTGCCCCAGTTCGTGCGGCCTGAAAACGGATCGGTGATGCTCCAGCTGATGACGCTGGGCATAATCTTTGTTCTGCTCGGCCTTTTCAGCACAGTCGTCTTTGCCGTGAGTGCGGGCCGGCTCGGCACGTTCCTGCGCCGCAATCCGTCGGTGGTGAAATGGCAAGGCAAGGTGGTTGGCGGCATCTACTGCGCGTTAGGCGTCCGTCTGGCCTTGCAGCAGCGCTGATGTCGATGCGAAAGGCGCGCCCGTCGAGGCGCGCCGATCGTCACTTTTTGAATTCCAGGCTGCTCATTTTCACTCGCATTTGCAATGGCTGCGCGCTACCCAATGCGCGCCACCTTCCAGACCATGACATACGCAAAGGGGCCACTATGTTGCTCGTCGACACCTATCTCGAGAAATCACCGATCCAGGGCATCGGGGTTTTCGCCAGGAACCACATTGCCAAGGGCACGCTGGTCTGGAAGCTCGACCCCAGATTCGACCGGATCATCGACGTCGAGACCTATGAAGGCGAGAGCGGCCCGGTGAAGAACTATCTCGACCGTTATTCCTATCCAGACCGCCGGGATCCGAACTACATCGTCTTCGAAGCCGACGACGCCCGCTACATGAACCATGACGACGAACCGAATTGCGACGTCTCCTCGCCCGAGGAAACCTATGCCTTGCGCGACATCGCACCCGGCGAGGAACTGACCTGCAATTACAGCCATTTCTTCGAGACGGGCTTCGACTTCCTCGGCGATCGCCACCTGTAGATCGCCACCTGTGGCCGGGATCACTTGGCCGGCTTGCTGCGCACCGGGTAGCCGTTGGGATGCGGCGGCACCGCCTTGAGATAGGCGGCTATTGCCGCGCGATCTTCCGGCGGCAGTTCGGCCATGTTGCGCTGCACGTCGACCATGGCGCCGCCGACCGAATCGAAATCAGGGGTAAAACCGGTTTCGAGATAGTTGGCGATGTCGGCTTCCGACCAGTCACCGAGCCCGCCTTCGCCCGATGTGATGTTCGGCACGATGCCGCTGCCTTCGGCGGCCGCCGCGCCAGCCAGCCACTGGCTCTTCCTGGTGCCGCCGGTGATGTCGCGCGGCGTGTGGCATTCGCCGCAATGGCCGGGCCCCTCGACCAGATAGCGGCCGGCGAGTACCAGATCAGGCGTGCCATCGGCAAAGGCAATCACCGGCTCTTTGCTGAGATGGAGCCGCTTCCACAGGCCGAGGCCGCGGCGGATGTTGAAGGGGAAAGTCAGGGAATTGTCGGGCGCCTTGCCGGCGACCGCCGGCAGCGTCTTCAGGAACGCATAGAGATCGGCAATATCAGCCGGCTTCATCCGGGCGTAGGACGCGTAGGGAAAGGCCGGATAGAAATGCTCGCCCGACGGCGACACGCCCTTCAGCATGGCGTTGGCAAGGTCCTCGACCGTCCAGGCGCCGATGCCGTCCTTGGGATCCTGTGAGATGTTGGGCGGCACGAAGGTGCCGAACGGCGTCTTGAGCTCGAGGCCGCCGACCAGTTGCAAACGGCCGTCGCCTTGCGAGCCCGGCTTGGCGTGACAGGAGGTGCAGCCGCCGGCATTGAAAATGCGCTTGCCCCTGGCGGCGTCGCCGGGGCCGAGCTGCGCCAGGGTGTCAGTGTCGAGCTTGACCGGCGCCGACAACAGCCAGCCGGCGCCGGCACCGACGACGCCCAGGACAAGGGCGGCGCCGACAAATTTTTTCCACAAGGGCATTGCCCGGGATCAGCTCTTCTTCACCCGATAGGTCTTGTGGCAGGTGCCGCAATCACTGCCGAGCGTATCGATCTGCGCCTTCAGCGCATCGACATCGGCGGGTGCGGCGGCGACTGCGGCCTTGACGTCGGCGAGGTACTTGTCTTCGGTCGATTTGAAGCCCGCCATGTCTTTCCAGATTTTGGGCGAGGCGGTGGTATCACCGCTGTCGCTGCCGGCCGGGAACAGCGTGTCGACATCGAACTTTTCCGCGTTGACCTGCAGCGCCTGCAGCGCCGTCAGCACGGCGGCGGCATCGAAGTCCGCTTCGCCCTTGGCGATCTTCGACAGGCCGCCGACGATCTTGCCTCGTTCCTTCATCAGTCCCTGTCGGTCGAGGATCGGGTCGGCAAAAGCCGCCGAGGCGGCGAGGCTGAGCATAGAGATGGCGATAACAAGCTTTCTCATTCAATTGGCTCCAGGATGATGAGGGGTCGCGACCTAACGTTAACGGAGGGCGGGCCGGGATTATTCCCTGTCCGCCGGCCGGATTCTGCCGAATTTTGTGTGCCTGCTGCTTCAGCTGAGAAAGAAAAGCCCCGGAGTACCGGGGCTTCTCTGGGTCGATCAGGCTTTCGCCTCTTCGTACATTTCAAGGACATGGTCCCAGTCGATGAGGCTGTCGACGAAGGCCTCGAGATATTTCGGCCGCGCGTTGCGGTAGTCGATGTAATAGGAATGTTCCCAGACATCGACGCCGAGGATCGGCGATGCGCCATGGACGAGCGGGTTCTCGCCATTCGGTGTCTTGGAGATCGCCAGCTTGCCGTCGTTGACCGAGACCCAGGCCCAGCCCGAGCCGAACTGCGTGATGCCGGCGGCGATGAAGTCGGCCTTGAACTTGTCGTAGCCGCCGAGGTCGGCGTCGAAAGCCTTCTGCAGGGCGCCCGGAAGCTTGTTGCCGCCGCCGCCCTTCTTCATCCACTTCCAGAAATGGATGTGGTTGTAGTGCTGGGCTGCGTTGTTGAAGAGGCCGGCATTCTTGCCGAACGACTGTTTGACCACCTCTTCGACCGACAGATCGCCGAGGCCCGCTTCGGCGGCCAGCTTGTTGCCGTTGTCGACATAGGCCTTGTGGTGCTTGTCGTGGTGATACTCCAGCGTCTCCTTCGACATGTAAGGCTGCAAGGCCTCGTAGTCGTAGGGCAAGGCGGGCAATTCAAAAGCCATCGGTCATACTCCTCATGGAAAAATCCGGTGCGGATACCGGATTAAGATAGGGCTGCATTGATCTGGAACAACTCCGGAATGAAGCGCCAATTGCCTTTTAGCGGCTCAACCGGCGGAAGTCGAATGCGCCCATTCCCAATAAAGGTCGCGCGCTTTCTTGGCCACCGGCCCGGGCTGCAGATCGCGGTCCTCGATGCGGGTGATCGGCACGACCTTGGAATGATTTCCGGTCGAAAAGATCTCGTCGGCTTCGAGAAAGTCGCGCACCGACAGCATCTTCTCCGTGGTCTTGAAGCCGTAATCGCCAAGCAGCGTCATGGTGCGCGAGCGGGTGATGCCGGACAGGAAGGTGCCGTTGGGCGCCGGCGTCAACACGTGGCTGTCCTTGACCAGGAAGATGTTCGAGGTTCCGGTCTCGGCGACATTGCCCAGCATGTCCAGCACCAGCGCATTGTCGAAGCCGCGTCCCTTCGCTTCGAGGATGGCGCGGCCATTGTTGGGATAGAGGCAGCCGGCCTTGGCATTGGTCGGCATGGTCTCGATGGTCGGCCGCCGGAACGGCGACACGGTGATCGAAAAGCCGGTCGGCGAGATCATCGGCGATTCGTAGAGGCAGAGGCAGAAACGGGTCGAGGCCGGATCGGCCGGCACGCCCATGTAGCCGCCATGCTCGGCCCAGTACATCGGCCTGATGTAGACCGCTGTCTTGCCGTCGAACTTCTTCAGCCCGTCCCAGGTCAGTCCAACAATCTCATCGGCGCTCATCGACGGCGCGAGGCCGAGCGCGGTCGCCGATGCGTTCACCCTAGCGGCATGCAGCTCGAGATCGGGGGCGACGCCTTCGAACCAGCGGGCGCCGTCGAAGACGCTGGTGCCGAGCCACATGGCGTGGCTGCGCGGACCCAGAATGGCGACGTTGCCTTCGTACCAGTCGCCGTCGACGAAGGTCCATGTCGCCGATAGCGCCGCAGTCGCCAGTGTCATTGTTCGGTTCCGCTTCAAAGCTGCCTGTGCCAAGCATTGGAAGATGCTTTGACCGGCGCCGTCAACCGGCATGGAGCGGTTTTTGTTGAGGCCAGAGCGCCCCAAGAAAGCGATCAAGACTACAATCGATGCTTGCACCTTGCGCCGCCTGCCCTCAAAACTGTCGCCATGCATTACGCGGCTTACGTTTTCGACGCCTATGGCACGTTGTTCGACGTGCACGCCGCCGTGCGCCGTCACGACGGCGAGATCGGCCCCGACGGCCCGCTGCTTTCGGAAATCTGGCGCGCCAAGCAGCTGGAATATTCCTGGGTGCGCACGCTGATGGGCGGCTATGCCGATTTCTGGCAGCTCACCGAACAGGCGCTCGATTTCGCCCTGCGCAAGGTTCCCTCCGCCGACAAGGGACTGAAGGCCAAGCTGCTCGAAGCCTATTGGCGGCTCGACTGCTATCCGGAAGTGCCGGCCGTGCTGAAGGCACTGAAAGCATCCGGCGCCAAGCTCGCAATCCTGTCCAACGGCTCGCCCGAGATGCTGGAAGCGGCGGTCAAGTCGGCCGCCCTCGACCAGGTGCTGGACGATATCTTTTCGGTCGACGCCGTCAGGCGCTTCAAGACCGACCCGTCGACCTACGACATGGTGGCGACGGGCTGGCGGCTCTATCCGGGCGCCGTCTCGTTCCAGTCGTCCAACCGCTGGGACGTCGCCGGCGGCACCAAATTCGGCTTTCGCACCGTCTGGATCAACCGCGCCAACCAGCCCGAGGAATACCGGGATTTCCCGCCGGCGCTGATCCTGCCGTCGCTTGAAGGCCTGCTGACCGGCGGCTGATCACTCTGTTGCCTTCGAGCAACAGTGGCAGGGCGGTCACAGCTTCGCCTTTGTTTGTCCACCCTCAGGCCAGAATCGGAACCGCCTATCGCGTCAGGCATTGGGGGAGGCCGACCACTGCGCCGCTTGAAGGCATTCACGCTTTCTTGCGATTCGAGACTTAAAAAAGGCAACCATGTTGAAGACCGAAATCGACCCCTATCGCCTGAGCCGTCGCGGCTTTCTGAATGCTGCAGCCCTTGGTGCCGCCTCGATTGCGGTCTCCGCCTGCACCACCACCGGACCGGCACCGGCGCCGGTCGAACCGCCACCGCCGACCTATGACGAGCCGCCGCTCGGCGACTATGCGACGATGTACGGCCCGATTTCCGACAGCGGGTTCGAGCTCCCAGCGATCCCGATCAAGAAGATGGACCCGCAGTTCCTACGCCAGATCGTTCCCGATCCGACCGGCCAGCGGCCAGGCACCATCATCGTCGATACGACCAACCATTTCCTCTATCTGGTGCGCGAAGGCGGCCAAGCGATCCGTTACGGCGTCGGCCTCGGTCGCGCCGGCTTCGAATGGTCGGGAGACGCCGTCGTCCAGTGGAAGCAGAAATGGCCGAAATGGACGCCGCCCGATGAGATGGTCGCCCGCCAGCCTGAACTGGAAGAATACAGCGCCAAGAACGGCGGCATGCCCGGCGGCCTCAAGAACCCGCTCGGCGCCCGCGCGCTCTACCTGTTCCACGACAACGTCGACACGCTCTACCGCCTGCATGGCTCGCCGGAATGGAACTCGATCGGCAAATCCGTCTCGTCAGGCTGCGTGCGCCTGATAAATCAGGACATCATCGACCTCTACGACCGCGTGCCGTCGAAGAGCCCGGTCATCGTGACGTCCGACATCGGCCAGCCGATGGCGGCGAGCGCAAACCGCAGAGCCATCCCGATCGATGGCGGGGTGCCGGATGGCTCGGTCCTGCTCGGCCCGGTGACCTGATCGACTTCATCTATGCCATGAAGCGGCAGGTTCCGCTCCATGCGGCAAAGCTCGTCAGGATCCCGATAGCTTCACGCGAATGCCTGGGGTTCGCATCCAAGATATGCAATGCCGGCAACAGGAGGCCAAAAAAGACGTCCAGACAAACCACGGAGCCGCTGCAATCGGGGCGGCCATGCCCTGTCAATCTCGACGCTGCTGTGTTTCGTTACCGATTGATGTATATTAGACGGGAGTATGATTGCAGAGACATACATTTCATTAGATCATTGATGGCGGGGGTACGCCGATGGTGGGATTTGATTTCGATAGTCCGCCTGCCGACGGCGCCGAGGCCAACCTGTCGGCCGAATGCGAGCGCCAATTGCTGCCGCTCGTCCGCGGAATTGTCGAGGCGGCGGTTGCCGCCGGGTGGAGCCAGGAAGACGTTCTTCTGGCCATGGTCGAGCTGTCCTGGGATCTGTACGAGAAACGCCGAGGCAATCTTTAGCAGGCCTGCGTGAGCCGGATAATTCCGTAGCGCCGGCCAAGCCAGGCCATGTTTTTCTCGCGCGAACTTTTTTCTTCACTTACAATGTTTTTCTATCCGCGGGATGCGCTACGCTGCCTTTGGGCAGGACTATGGGGGATACAAATTACCGTCCGGATTTCCGGGTTGGCTGTTTGCACGGCACGGAATTTCGATGGGCTGGCAAAGCGGCTGAGGCAAGGCTGAATGAAAAATGCGGGCGAGGTTCAGGAACGCAGCGCAGGCGCCGATCGGGTCGATCGGCACGCCCTCGGCACAATCCCCGAAAATGCCAATCCCAGAAGAGCAACCATGCGGGGGAGCGGGATATGCTCTGTCCGCAGCCCTGGATCGCTCCCGGAGGGTCGCCATCGCCGAAGTCGCTTACCTCGCGGGATTTTCGGATCAAGGCCATTTGGCCACCGCCATGAAGAAGCACAAGGGAAAGAAGCCATGGTTCGGGCGATAACTGCTGCTGGATCGTCCGTGGCAATGACAGATAGTCGACCAGCTCTGTCAATGGCCGCGCGATCTATATTCGGAATACAACTCTGGATTGTGACGGCACACTATGCACAATAACTAGGCAAAAATGGTAAGATAAGGTCGGAAAATAGTCAGGTAGCCTTGGCTAAAATTCAAACCTGTAAATTTATAGTCAAAATCCTGGTAAAATTTTCATATGAGCTCAAATTCTTCTTTGCAATATATAGCAGCATCTGTAGGATTCGAAGGAACGCCCAGGAGCAAACGTGAATTCTGGGCGCCTCGATACAGCACAGGATTGGATTGATCGGCGCAGCAGTGGCAGAGACGAAGATGCAACATAGAGGCAACGTCCAGGAAAGCGCCGGGACAGAGCGGCGGCGCGCGGATCGTCGCATCTTCGACGGAATGCCGGAAAGCGCGGGGCGCTACCTGGTCACGTTTCGAGGCGGCGCGGCTCATGTCGTTCATGGGCCGGGATCACACACATTCAAAGCGGCGGAACATTTCGCTTCGGTTCTGCTTACACCCTCACCAGGGATTGCGGCATCGCTGGGCAGCGACAAAGTCCACGAATACGACGGCGACGTCGGTATGATCATGATCGTCCCAGCCGATCTCGGCGGCAAGGTGACCCGGTCATCCACCACGGAAAGCGCAATCGTGGCGCTCACCCCCGAGAGTCTCTTCGAGCTGGCAACGCGTGAATTCGACACCGGCCATGCCGAGCTTCAACCGCCGCCGTTCGGGACCGTCGACTTCCAGGCGCTGCAACTCGCGCAGTTGCTGAAGGCGGAACTGACGGATCGGGAAACTCCAAACGAGTTCTATGTCGATTCGTTGGTCACCATGTTCGGCGTCCATTTGCTTCGGAACTACGCAGGAGCGCGAAAGTTGCCACAAGCCCCAAAGGGCGGTCTGTCGAACCGCAGCGCCCGGCGGGTGCGCGAATTCCTGGAGGTAAATTTTTCCAGCAAGATCGCGGTGGCCGAGCTGGCCGCACTCTGTGGCCTTTCGCCGAGCCATTTCATCCTGGCATTCACCAAGACCTTTGGCGAGCCGCCGCACAAATACCTGCTGCGGCTGCGTCTCGATTTCGCCGAAAAACTTCTCATCGAGAGCGACCTGTCGATTGCGGAAGTCGCTCATCTCAGTGGATTCTCGGACCAGAGCCACTTGACAGTCACCATGTCCAGATACCGGAACAGAACCCCCAGGCAGGTCAAGCTGCAACGTTAACGACTGTTGCGGCGCGCATGATTGTCCGCGGCGATACCTCGATTGATCTTCAGTATAGTCGAAGGTTGTGTGGCAGAGCAGTCACAGTTGTCGCGCAGGGACCAAATACCGGATTTTCCTACAAAGATTCCGGATTATTCCAAAATACCTGCACCGCGAATGTGCTCATGGTCGCGATGGAAGTCATTTGGGGCGGGGGAGCAACCAGATGATACAGCATGTCGGATTGTCCCATGGACATTCAATTCGCGGAAATCGAGGTCTTCGCGCCTAAGGCCGAAGCGGCCTGGGCTGCACTGCAACGCCAATACGCCAGCCGGATCAGCGCTGCGGAACTCGACCATCTCCTGGCCTGTTTCGTGCTTGGACTGACCTCTCCGGCTTGTGGTGAAGGCGATCCGGGATTTCATTTCGATCTCTGCCGCGCGCTGGTGGCGGTAAGCCTGCCGCCGGAACGGACGGAGGCTGCACTGCATACGGTTCCAGAACCGACGCAGCCATGGGTCGCGAGCGCCTATCAGCTGATTGAAAAACAAGGCGCGAAGGTTGGTCTCTCGTTACGGGAGAAGACGCGCAATTTCGAAGATTTTTTGGCCACCGAGGCGAATGGTGCGGCACATCAGGGCGCCTCGGCAATTGCGAGGAAAAACTAGCATGACCAGACGCGTCGAGGGGCAAGCAAGGATCGAATTTCTTCCTGGATTTGTCGGAAACTGGATCGCGGGTGCGGCCGACAGTCGCTCGGTTCGTCGCCGCCTGATGGCCGTCCTGCGCATGGCGCATCGTACGCTTGGAATGCGCCGCAAGGGTTTGGGGTTGGGGACGTTGGGCGTCGGCGCCAGCGTGCGTTCGGCATTGGCCTGCGGCGTGAGCCCGGCCAGCATGATCGGAGGCTTGGCCGCAATCGCCGCGATCGGCATCGCCACACCGGCCCAGGCACAATACCAGGCTGGCGGTGGTTCGGCGACCGGCGGCAACGCCGTCGCCATCGGTAACGGCACCGCGACGAATGGCAACAACAGCGTGGCGTTGGGCAGTTCCAACAGTGCAACGGGCGACGGCACGATCGCCATCGGCTATGCGATGGGTGTCAATGGCCTCAATGCCATAGGCATAGGTGTCTTCGCAGGCGCAACCGGCGTCAATGCCCTCGCCGTGGGCGGGAACGCCAAGGCCAACGGGGACGCAGCAAGCGCGATTGGCGTCAATTCGGTTGCAACCACAGGCGCGGCCGCCTTTGGCCTGAATGCGCGTGCCGACGGACTGAACTCGACGGCGATCGGCTATGTTACCCGGGCGACCGGGCTGCGCGCCACCGCGCTCGGGTTTGGGGCAACAGCATCCGGCGTGGATTCGATTGCGCAAGGTAACAGCGCCGTCGCCAGCAACCAGAATGCCGTCGCCATCGGTTTCCAGGCGACCGCGACTAGCATCAACTCCATCAACATTGGCGGGCGCACCGTCGTGGGAACAGGCGCGCTGTCGCAGGGCGCCATCGCCCTTGGTACGGATGTGCTGGCATCTCAACAGAACACGGTCTCCATCGGCGTCCTGACCAAAGCGACCGGAACGGGCGCAACGGCGATGGGCAACACCGCCAGTGCATGGGGCAACCAATCCATCGCATTCGGCGTCGGCGCGCAGGCAGGCGTTCAGGCCAACACTGCCCTGCCCAACAGCATCGCCATCGGCACCAATTCGCTGTCTTCGGGCGCTTTCGCCACCGCGATGGGCGCTACCTCGGTTGCGAGTGGCTCCGCCAGCACTGCTATTGGCAACACCGCCGTTGCCAGCGGCGCAAACGCCTCCTCGTTCGGTTCCGGCGCGAATGCGACGGGAGACAATTCTCTTGCCGCCGGTGTCAGCGCCGCCGCCAGCGGGATTGCCAGCACCGCGCTCGGCATCGGCTCCAAGGCCAGCGCCACCAACGCCGTGGCGATCGGTAATGCGGCGGTCGCCAATTCCGCCGACGCTGTTGCAGTGGGCACGAATGCAACGGCGACGGGCGGCAAGGCTGTCGCCATCGGCGCCGGCAACACAGCCTTTGGCAACGGCGCGGTCTCCATCGGCGATCCGAGCTATGCCAGCGGCACCGGCGCCTTCACCGGCGGCGCCAACAACATCGCCAACAGCGACGGCACGGCAACCGCCACAGCCGCAAACCAGGCCGCAGGCGCGGTTGCCATCGGCAACAACAACAAGGCCGTCGGGCAAGGCTCCGTGGCGCTGGGCAATGGCTCGACGGCGGGTGCAGCCGGCCTTGCCGGCAATGTCGCGCTGGGCAACGGCGCGACGGCGACGGCAAGCTCCGGCGACGTAGCGCTCGGTTCGGGCTCGGTGACCGCGACGGCGGTCGGCACCAGCGGCGCGACGATCGGCGGCACGGCCTACAACTTCGCCGGCACGACGCCGACGAGCACCGTCAGCGTCGGCGCGCTCGGCGCGGAGCGGACCATCACCAATGTCGCGGCGGGCCGGCTCAGCAATTCGTCGACCGACGCCATCAATGGCTCGCAGCTCTTCGCCACCAACCAGCAGGTGACGCAGAACACGACGGCCATCGCCGCCAACACCGCCGACATCACCAATCTCGGCAACACGATCAACAGCATCAGCACCGGTGGCGGCATCAAGTATTTCCACGCCAATTCGACGGCGGCGGACTCGTCCGCAACGGGCACGGACTCCGTTGCTATCGGACCAGTCGCGACCGCGACGGGGACAAACGCCATCGCGGCCGGCACCAATTCGAGCGCCTCCGACGCCAACGCCTCGGCCTTCGGCAGCGGCGCCGTCGCATCGGCGCTTGACGCAACGGCGATGGGATACATCTCCAAGGCCTCGGGCCAATACAGCACCGCCGTCGGTGCCAACGCCAATGCCACAGCCACGTCCAGCACCGCGATCGGCCAGAACGCGTTTGCAACCGCCTTTCAAGCGACCGCTCTCGGCGTAGGAGCGAATGCCGGCGCCCAGAATGCAATCGCGCTGGGCGCCCTCGCCAACGCCAGCAACGCCGGCGACGTGGCGCTCGGCTCGGGCTCGGTAACCGCCGCGGCGGTCGGCACCGCCGGCACGACGATCGGCGGCGTCGCCTACAACTTCGCCGGCACGACGCCGGCAAGCACCGTCAGCGTCGGCGCGGTCGGCGCGGAACGCACCATCACCAATGTCGCGGCGGGCCGGCTCAGCAATTCGTCGACCGACGCGATCAACGGCTCGCAGCTCTTCGCCACCAACCAGCAGGTGACGCAGAATACGACCGACATCGCCGCCAACACCGCCGACATCACCAATCTCGGCAACACAATCAACAGCATCAGCACCGGCGGCGGCATCAAGTATTTCCATGCCAATTCGACGCTGGCGGATTCCCAGGCCCTGGGGACGGATTCCGTTGCGGTCGGCCCGAATGCCGTGGCCAACAATGCCGGCGACGTTGCGATCGGCGCGAATGCGGTGTCGACCGTGACCACGGCGGTCGGCGGCACCACGATCGGCGGCGTTGCCTACACCTTCGCCGGCGCGACGCCCGCGGGTGCATTCTCGGTCGGCTCGGTGGGCGCCGAACGCCAGATCCAGAACGTCGCGGCCGGGCAGTTGAGCAACTCCTCGACCGATGCGGTCAACGGCTCGCAGCTGTTTGCGACCAACCAGCAGGTGACGCAGAACACCACCGATATCGCCGCCAATACTGCTGACATCACCAATCTCGGCAATTCGATCAGCAATATTGCCGGCGACACCTCGCTGGCCTACACCGACGCCAATGGCGACGGCATCCGCTATGTGCGCACCAACGACAGGACGCTTGCCGTCGCGGACTCCTTCGCGCAAGGGATCGGCTCTTCCGCCCTGGGCTACCAGGCGACCGCGAGCGCCGACAATGCGCTGGCGCTCGGCCGCGACACCCAGGCCAGCGTCATCGGCGGCGTGGCGCTTGGCGCCGGCTCGGTTTCGGATCGGGCGGTCGCGCCCGTATCGGGATCGATCCTCTCCGGCACCGGCCTCATTCCCTACAACACCGCGGACATGAGCCTGCTCGGCGCCGTCTCGGTCGGCACCTCCACCTCCTATCGCCAGATCATCAACGTGGCCGACGGCACGCAGGACCAGGACGCGGTCACGCTTCGCCAGTTGAAGGGCGCGCTGAGCTCGTTCGCGGTGACGGGGAGCCTGTACTTCCATGCCAATTCGACGGCAGCGGATTCGCTCGCGGTCGGCGTCGATTCGGTTGCGGTCGGTCCGCGCACCACCGTCAATGGCGACAATGGCATCGGCATCGGCAACGGCGCCATCGTGCAGCAGACGGCGCCGGGAGGCATCGCGATCGGCCAGAATTCGACGGTCAACCAGGCCGACAGCATCGCCCTCGGCACCAACGCGACCACCAACGGAGCGCAGGCGGTGGCGCTCGGCGCCGGCGCAAAGGCCAACGAGCCGGGCAGCGTCGCGCTCGGCGCGGGCTCGACGACGGCGGCGGCGGTCGCCACCACCGGCACCACGATCAACGGCGTTGCCTATACCTTCGCCGGAACAGCTCCGACCAGCACGGTCAGCGTCGGCACCGTCGGCAACGAGCGCACCGTCACCAATGTCGCGGCGGGCCGGATCAGCGGCACCTCCACCGACGCCATCAACGGCAGCCAGCTCTTCGCCACCAACCAGGCGGTCGAAGCCATGCAGGGTAGCGTCGGCGACCTGAATCAGTTCGCCGTCCAGTACGACAAGGACGGGAACGGCAACAAGTCCAACTCGATTACCCTTGCCGGCGGCGACCCGAACACGCCGGTGGTCATCCACAATGTCGGGCCGGGCGTTGCCAACACCGATGCGGTCAATGTTCAGCAGTTCAACAGCGGGTTAGCACTCAACCTAGACAATTCGAAGAACTACACCAACCAGGTGGCGGCCACCACGCTGCAGCAAGCCAATGCGTATGCGGACTCCAAACTCAGCCAGCTCAACATGGACATGGGAGAGGTCAGGGGCGAGGCGCGCCAGGCTGCGGCAATCGGCTTGGCGGCCGGCTCGCTGCGCTACGACGATCGTCCCGGCAAGCTGAGCGTGGCCGCCGGCGGAGGCTATTGGCGCGGTGAAGGCGCCCTGGCCTTCGGCGCCGGCTACACCAGCGAGGAAGGACGTGTTCGAGCGAACCTGTCCGGTACGACGGCAGGCGGACACTGGGGTGTCGGCGCGGGCGTCAGCCTTACGCTGAACTAGAGCCCGGCCATGATCAGGCAGGCAGTCCTTGCTGTCGCGATATCCATGACGTCAATGCTCCTGTCCGGCCCGTTAGCGGCCGGGCAGGAAGCAATCCCTTCCGGCTACAGGGTAAAACCTTCCGACGTAGCGATCCCTGCGGATGCGAAGCTTGGCGAATATCAACGGACCACCCGTCCGTTCGAGAACTGGACGCTGATCTGCGACGAGAACCTGAAGGCGCGCCAAAAGGTCTGCAATGTCACCCAGATCATCGAGGACCAGGCAGGACAGGTTGCGTTCAGCTGGTCGCTTGCCGCCACCAAGGAAGGCAACCCCTACATGATCTTGCGCGCCCCGCCGATCGCCAAGAGCGACGCTCCTGTCTCGCTGACATTCGAGGGGCGCAAGGAGCCGATAAAAATTCAACTCGACGGATGCAATCAGGCCGTCTGCGTCGGCATGCTGCCGGTTGGTCCGATCATGCGCGAACAGATTTCGAAGGCCGCGGCATCCGTCATCTCCTTCCCGACCACGGATGGCAGGACGATCAACGTAACCGCGACCCTCAAGGGCTTGGCCGCGGCCGTTGCGGCGATCAATTGACGAGGCAATCGCGATGAACCAGCAATCGATCCATGACCGGATAATGTCCCGCAACCAGGGAAAGGATGCTGTCCGGGTCGGCATCGAAGACCGGAGCAGACCGCAACGAAACCGCGCGAGGACCGCTGTCTTCTCGTTGCTCGCCATTGCCGTCGTCGCCACGGCCGGCTTCGCGGCCATGCGCTACGACCTGCTCCACAATTTACTGCCGCAGCCGGCGGTCGCGGAGACCAACCAGCCCAATCCGGCCCTGGCCAAGACGCCATTTCTGCAACACGCCAAAGAGGCAGGCTTGCAGTCTTGTTCCAACATTTTCCCAGCCCTTGGGCAGATGCTGACGACCGGCACGACGTACAGCGTCCAGTCGATCTGGAACAACGAGGCCCCCGACAAACACCTCGTGGAAGCCTTGGTCGGCATGAACTACGCTACACAGGGCTACAGCGGCCCGGCGGCAGGTCTGGTGTTCGCGGCACCCACCGCATCCGTTTGCGAAGGTACGATGGTCAGGGTGGCGCCATTCGCGGCCAATTGCGCCGATGTTCCGGCCCTGCTTCCGAAAGACAGCAAGCTCGCCAACAATCTTGGACAAATCAGCGTCTATGAACTGGCCAATGGAGGGGGCAACGCGATGCTGCTGCCAACCGGCAACAGCTGCGTCGTCATTTCCGTGGCCTCGGCAGCAGGTAAACACGGAGGCGTACAATGAGGGTGAATTCCGCCATTGCGGCGATCGGCATGCTGTTGCTTTGCGCCGGGCGGCTGGGCGCGGCGGACCTAGCCCCGGCGGCGGACGTGCCCGAGCCGCCGGCCCAGGAGGAGAGAGGCATCTGGGCGGCGATCGCCTATTCGAGCCCCGACGAGAAGCACGGCTTCTTTTGGGGCGCCGACAAGCGGCAGGAGGCGATGGACATCGCGCTGAAGCATTGCCAGAACGCCGGCGGCGGCAGCTGCGCCGTGGTCAGCGTATTCCGCAATCATCGCCATTGGGACGATGACGACAATACCGGCTTTCCCTACAAGCATTGCGGCGCCCTCGCCGTAGGCGAGAAGCCGGAAGGGCGGCTGACCAGTTGGGGCGCCGAGACGGCGCAAACACGCCGGGATGCCGAAGACCTGACACTGCAGGCGTGCGAGCGGAACGGACAAAAATGCAAGATCCGCGAGTGGGTGTGCACATGACGCATCAGAGCGAAGCAGCGGAACGCCAATCGAGGCGCATGTTTGCACTCAGCGTAGCGCCGTGCTCAAGCGGGGTCAGCCCTTTGCCGTGATGCGCATCGACGGTATGCGACACCGGCTCGAAGCAGAAGAAATCGGCATCCTGCGACGGCGAATAGAGGATGAAGACGTCGAGCAATGGCGAGGCGGTGAGCGAGATGGCGATCCTGTCCTCGGGCCGGGTGATCCTGGCGCGGCGGTCCCAGCCGTCGAAGGCGTTGTTGACCCAGCTTCGCGGCAACAGGGAGGCGTTCGAGAAATTCCACGCGGGGTAATCGGCCACCGGCGCCACGCCGACCGGCAGATGATGCTTGTCCTCCAGCCAGACCCGCGCCGCCTTCGCCTCGAGCGTCGTTCCGGCGCTGCGCGGGAACCACGGATGAAAGCCGAGCCCGTAAGGCAGGCGAATGCCGGTGCGATTCTCCACCGTGAGCGTGGCATCCAAGGCCCCGTCATGCAGCGCATAGGCGACCCGCGCCGTATATCGGTAGGGGCCGATTTCACCGGCGTCGAGGACCAGTTCTGCCTCGGTGGCGCTGTGGCTGGCAATCCGCCACTCCCTCTGGAAGCCGTCGCCATGGATTGGAAAGGCCTCCCCCGGCACGTTCGGCTCGATCGCATGGAAGCGGCCGTCGAAGGCGAAACCGCCGCCTGAGATGCGGTTCGACCAGGGAACCAGAAGCTGGCAGCCGGAGGCGCCGGTGCCATCGTCGGGGCGGAGCAGCGGCACCGTTGCGCCGCAGACCAGTGCATCGAAGCGGGCGATCGCCGCGCCCTTTTGCGGCGCCAGGACCAGACGGGCGCGGTCGTCGCGCAGTTCCAGGAGGCCGGCCATCCCTTACCAACCGCCGTCGATGGCGATGTTCTGGCCGCTGATCATGTCCGAGGTGGGCTGGCCGACACTTTTACCGCCCCCTGGACAGGCTGCCCAGAATCCCGCGCACGATCGCGCGGCCGACCGACGAGCCGACCGAGCGCACGACAGCTTTGATCGCGGCTTCGGCCACCGTCTGGCGGTTGGACGGCCGTGGTGCAGGGGCCCGGCGACCGCCTGATTGCTGCGGCGGCGGATCGTCATTGCCGAAGCCCGGAATGGTCCAGCGCGAGCGGCCAGTGTCGGCCTGCTGCGCCTGCTCGTCCTGCGCATCCCTGGCTTTCTTCTGCAGCATCTCGAAGGCCGATTCGCGGTCGATGGTCTGGTCGTACTGGCCGGCGACCGGGCTCTGGTCGATCAGCTTGCGGCGCTCGTCCGCCGTGATCGGGCCAAGCCTGGACGACGGCGGCCGGATCAATGTCCGCTGCACCATGGACGGCACGCCCTTGACCTCCAGCGTCGAGACCAGCGCCTCGCCGGTGCCGAGCTGGGTGATGGCGGTGGCGCAGTCGAAATCGGGATTGGGCCGGAAGGTGTCGGCGGCGGTCTTGACCGCCTGCTGCTCACGCGGCGTATAGGCGCGCAGCGCGTGCTGCACACGGTTGCCGAGCTGGGCGAGAACCTTTTCAGGGATATCCAAGGGGTTCTGCGTAACGAAATAGACGCCGACGCCCTTGGAGCGGATCAAGCGAACCACCTGCTCAACGCGGTCGATCAGCACCTTCGGCGCCTCGTCGAAAAGCAGATGCGCCTCGTCGAAGAAGAACACCAGCTTCGGCCTGTCGGGATCGCCGACCTCGGGCAATTCCTCGAACAGCTCCGACATCAGCCAGAGCAGGAAGGTGGCGTAGAGCCTGGGGTTCATCATCAATCTGTCGGCGGCAAGCACGCTGATGGCGCCACGACCGTCGCGAGTGGTGCGCATGATGTCGGCGATGCGCAAAGCCGGTTCGCCGAAGAAATGCGCCGCGCCCTGCTGTTCCAGCACCAGAAGCGTGCGCTGGATTGCGCCGACCGACGGCTTGGTGACATTGCCGTAGCGCGAGCTGATCTCGTCGGCGCGCGCTGCGATGTTGGCCAGCAGTGCTTGCAGATCCTTCATGTCGAGCAGCAGCAGGCCATCCTCATCGGCGATGCGGAAGGCGATGTTCATGATGCCTTCCTGCGCTTCGGAGAGGTTCATCAGCCGCGACAGAAGCAGCGGCCCCATTTCCGAGACGGTGGCGCGGATCGGATGGCCCTGCTCGCCGAACAGGTCCCAGAAGATGACCGGGAATTCCTGGAAGTCGTAAGGGTCGAGCTTGACCTGCTCGGCCCGCTTGACCAGGAAATCCTGCGCCTTGCCCATCATGGCAATGCCGGACAGGTCGCCCTTGATATCGGCGCAGAACACAGGCACGCCGGCATTGGAAAACCCCTCGGCCAGGATCTGCAGGCTGACTGTCTTGCCGGTGCCGGTGGCGCCGGTGATCAGGCCATGGCGGTTCCCATATTGCAGCAAGAGCTGTTCGGCGCGCTGATAGCTGTCGTCGGGCTTGCGGCTGGCGCCGAGGAAAATGCTGGTGTCGTCAGCCATATGACCATGTCTCCGCAAACTGATGTGTTAAAAGCCTGTGGCCGTGCCGCAGGGTATAGTCAGGCCATTGCGCAGCGACAATGCTATTCTCCAATTGGGCTATCCATCCAGTTGGCTATTCATCCAGATTGGGCCAATCGTCTAAATTGAACCAATCCTCCAAATCGGTTTTTGGAACTTGCGGATTTTGCCGCTGTTTGGCAATCGTTCCATGGTTCGTCCACGCAGGCTGCCCTATGTCAGGGAAGCGAATCCCAACCGCGCAAGCGCATTGCATTGCGATATCTGGCAGGGAACCGTAGACTGGACGGCTGACGCTGGTGCGGCCGCATAAAAACGAGGAACATGGATGGGCGCCGGAGCCTTGACCAGGAGCATCGAACCCGCTGACGTCGAGCGCCAGCGTTGGCTGGCCTTGGCCGAAAAGGCGCTCGCCGGCGCCTCCTTCGAGGAAAAACTGGTCTCGCATACCGACGATCAGATTCGCATCGAACCGCTCTACGATCGCGCCGCCGGCGCCGAGCCGCTTGTGCGCGCCAACCCCAAATTGCCCTGGATCGTCAGCCAGCGCATTGACGATCCCGATATCGGCCGCGCCAAGGCGCAGGCCCTGGACGATGTGGCACAAGGCGCGACGGGATTGTCGCTTGTCTTCGAGGGTGCTCCGAATGCGTTCGGCTATGGCCTGCCAAGGACGGCGCAGGCGCTGGAAACGGTGCTGGATGGCGTACCGCTCAACCGCACGCAGATCCGCATCGACGCCCATCCCTGGAGCCGTGCCGTCGCCGACTGGCTGGTGGCGTTCCTGAGCAAGCGCCGCTCCGACCCGGCAAAGCTGAACCTCTCCTTCGGCATCGACCCGGCGGCAATCTTTGCCGGAACCGGCCGGCTGCGCATGTCGATCGAGGCGTTGCAGGCATCGATGCCGCAATCGCTGGCGCATTTCTTCTCGCTGGGCGTGCCGGGTGTGCTGCTGGAGGCCGACGGGCGGGTGTTCCACAATGCCGGCGCCACGGAAGCGCAGGAACTCGGCACCATGCTCGCTTCCGCCGTGTCATACCTCAGGATGTTCGAGGATGCGCGCCAGCCGCTTGTCTATGCCGCTCCCCATATCGGCTTTGCGCTGAGCGTCGACCAGGACCAGTTCCTGTCGATGGCCAAGGTCCGGGCCTTGCGCAGGCTGTGGGCGCGCATCCAGGAAACCTGTTCCATCCCGGCATCGACAGCCAACATCCATGCCGAGACGTCGTTCCGCATGATGACGGCGGCGGATCCCGAAACCAACATCCTGCGCACCACCATCGCCAGCTTTGCAGCGGCAGCAGGCGGCGCGGACTCGATCTCCATCCTGCCACACACCATCGCCCTCGGGCTGCCGGCCGGCTTTGCCCGCCGCATCGCCCGCAATGCGCAGTTGATCATGGCCAATGAAAGCCATATCGACCATGTCGCCGACCCAGCATTTGGGTCGGGCGCAGTCGAGGCGCTGACCCTGGGCCTGTGCGAAGCGGCGTGGGAAGAGTTCCAGCGGATCGAAGCGGAAGGCGGCGTTCTGGCAAGCCTGCAGCAAGGGCATATCCAGAAGCGCGTCAAGGCAGCATCCGAGCGCCGCGCCGAGGCCTACCGGTCGGGTGAACGGGCAATCATCGGCACCACGCTTTACCCGCTGAAAAACGATGCCCCGGTCGAGACGCTGGCGGCTGAGCGGCGGCCGCCTTTCACAGAGGGCGTGGCGGTGTGCGAGGCGCTGTTTCCGGTCCGCATCGACCAGGCAATCGGAGCCGCACAGTGATCCCGGATTTCAGCCACATTGGCTGGTCGGCGCCACGGCGCGCGCCGGTCGAGGTCAAGGGCCAGCGGCTGACGCCGGAAGGTATTGCCGTCAAGCATCTCTACAGCCAGGGCGATCTCAAGGGGCTGCCGCATCTCGACACCTATCCGGGAATGCCGCCCTTCATGCGCGGTCCCTACCCGACCATGTATGTCCAGCAGCCGTGGACGATCCGGCAATATGCCGGCTTCTCGACGGCCGAGGAATCCAACGCCTTCTACCGGCGCAATCTCGCCGCCGGCCAAAAGGGCCTTTCGGTCGCTTTCGATCTGCCCACCCATCGCGGCTATGACAGCGACCATCCGCGCGTTGCCGGCGATGTCGGCATGGCGGGCGTGGCCATCGATTCCATCCTCGACATGCGGCAATTGTTCGACGGCATTCCGCTGGGCGAGATGACGGTGTCGATGACCATGAACGGCGCGGTGCTGCCGATCATGGCGCTCTATATCGTCGCGGCCGAAGAACAGGGCGTTGCTCAGAAGGATCTCGCCGGCACCATTCAGAACGACATTCTGAAGGAGTTCATGGTCCGCAACACCTACATCTATCCGCCGAAGCCCTCGATGCGGATCGTGTCTGACATCTTCTCCTATACCTCCCAGCACATGCCGAAGTTCAATTCGATCTCGATCTCCGGCTATCACATGCAGGAGGCCGGCGCGACCGCGGACCTGGAGCTCGCCTACACCATCGCCGACGGCATCGAATATGCCCGCGCCGGCGTCGCCGCCGGGCTCGACATCGACCGTTTCGCCCCGCGGCTTTCCTTCTTCTGGGCGATCGGCATGAACTTCTTCATGGAGATCGCCAAGCTCCGCGCGGCGCGCCTGTTGTGGGCGACCCTGATGCAGAAGAATTTTGCACCGAACGACGAACGCTCGCTGTCGCTGCGCACCCATTGCCAGACCTCCGGCTGGTCGCTGACGGCGCAGGACCCCTACAACAACATCACCCGCACCATGATCGAGGCGATGGCGGCGACGCAGGGACATACCCAGTCGCTGCACACCAACTCCTTCGACGAGGCGATGGCGCTGCCGACCGACCACTCGGCGCGCATCGCCCGCAACACGCAGTTGATCCTGCAGAAGGAATCCGGCACCACCTGCATCATCGATCCGTGGGGCGGCTCGGCCTATATCGAACGGCTGACGCACGATCTGGCGGCGCGTGCGCTCGCCCATATCGAAGAGGTCGAGGCGCTTGGCGGCATGGCGGCAGCAACCGAACAGGGCATTCCAAAACTTCGCATCGAGGAAGCGGCGGCGCGCACGCAGGCGCGTATCGATTCCGGCGAGCAGATACTGGTTGGCGTAAACGCGCATCGCCCCGAGAACGAAATCGACGTCGACGTGCTGAAGATCGACAATGCCGAGGTCAAGGCCCGGCAATTGTCGAAGCTGCAGAACCTGAAAGGCACGCGCAATGTCGGCGCGGTCGAGAGCGCGCTCGATGCGCTGACCCGCGCTGCGCAGGGTAACGAAAACCTGCTGGAATTTGCCATCCGCGCCGCGCGCGCCAATGCCACGGTCGGCGAGATCTCGCTGGCGCTCGAAAAGGTCTTTGGCCGTCACGTCGCCTCGGTGCAAACGATCTCCGGCGTTTATCGCAATGCGCTTGGCGACAATCTGACGGTCGACCGATTGCTGGAGAAGCTCGAAGCTTTCGAGAAGAAGTCCGGCGGCAAGCCGCGCATCCTGGTCGCAAAGATGGGACAGGACGGCCACGACCGTGGCCAGAAGGTGATCGCCACGGCCTTCGCCGATCTCGGCTTCGACGTGACGGTCGGCGCGATGTTCCAGACACCCGACGAGATCGCCAGGCTGGCGGTGGCGCAGGACGTCCATGTCATCGGCGCCTCATCGCTGGCGGCGGGGCACCTGACGCTGATCCCCGAACTACGCGACGCGCTGAAGAAGCTCGGCCGCAGCGACATGCTGATCGTCGCCGGCGGCGTCATCCCGCCGCAGGATTACGGCGCAGTGCTGGAAGCGGGTGCCGCGGAAATCTTCCCGCCAGGGACGGTTATCCCGGAGGCTGCGGATCGGTTGCTGGACCGGCTGCTGGCGGGCTGATTGAAACAGTTGCACTGCTTATCAAAGTTGCGTTGCAATATCGGGCGCAACCTATGGTATAGCTATGAACACCATCATTCACGGACTTGAGGACGGATCGGGCGTTGTAATCCTGCCGCGGGAAACGCTCGACAGCTTGGGCCTGCAGGTGGGCGATGAACTCCAGATCATCGAAACCGACGACGGCATCATCCTAAGGCCGGTGCCGTGTGACGACGTCGAACGGCAAATACGTGCTGCTCGCGATGTCATGGACAAGTATGAGCCCGCGTTGCGAAAGCTGGCTGTGCAAATAGGGTGAGCTGGCGTCAGGCGTCCGACAGCTTGACAATTTCCCATTCCTTGCCGTTGACGCTTGCGACGTCGCCGACCTTCTTGCCGAACAGCGCCACGGCCATTGGCGAGACGTGTGAGATGCTGCCCTTTGAGGGGTCGGCCTCGTCCTCGCCGACGATCTTCCAGTGCACTTTCTTGCCGTCATCGCTTTCCAGCGTGACACCCATGCCGAAGCGCACCTGGTCGCTGCCCGGTTCCGGCACGGAAAGCTCGGCGCTTTCGCGGCGCGCTGTCCAGTAGCGCAGGTCGCGCGAGACGACGGCAATGCGCTCGCGATCGGCTTTTCGCTCGGCTTTCGCCAAAATGTCGCGCAGATCGGCCAGATTGTCCTCGATCATCGCCAGGCCGCGCTCCGTCACCAGATTGCGGTGTTGGCTGATCGGCCGCTCGCCGATGCCGGCAATGGCGTTTTCGCTGTCTTCCTCGCGGGTGAAAGCCCTGCTCATCGGATAAACTTAGGCCCGCTTCGGCGACTGTACAAGCCACTTGGCGGACCCGGTCATTGGTCGGACTATCGCCGAGCGGAGACCTATGCGGCTGGCCCAATTCCTGCGAAGAACCATTTCATCGCAGGGATCTGTGCCGATGTTGAACAGACGAACGCTTCTCAAGGGGACTGTCGGCTTTGCGGTGCTCGGCGTTTCGCTGGACAACGCCTTGGCGAAGACGGCAGCGCTTGGCTCGATCAATGCCGCCGAGCTTGGCGTGGAGCCGGACGCACCGGACGACCAGAGCAAGGCCTTCGCCACGATGCTAGCCGAGGCAAGCCAGCGCAATGCGCCGGTGTTCCTGCCGCCGGGCACCTATGTCGTGTCCAACCTGACCCTGCCCGCCCGCGTCAGGCTTTCGGGCGTGCCGGGCGCCTCGCGCATCCTCTATGGCGGCAATGGCCATTTGCTGACGGCCGAACAGGCCGAGCATATAGAGTTCACCGCATTGGTCTTCGACGGCGCCAACGGCGGGTTGGCCGACGATGCGCAAGGCCTGCTCGACCTGCGCCGCGTCGCCCATCTCGTCATTGACAATTGCACGATCACCGGCAGCGGCAAGCATGGGCTGGCGCTGGAGCATGCGTCGGGCCGCATCGAGCGGTCCGAGATTTCGGGGGCTGCGGACGCCGGCATCTACTCCGTCGAGGCCGCTGGCCTGGCGATATCCGACAACACCGTATCCGACTGTGGCAATGGCGGCATTCTTGTGCATCGCTGGCAGCAGGCCGAGGACGGCACGATCGTCAGCGGCAACCGCGTGCAGCGGATCGGCGCGCGCGGCGGCGGCACCGGGCAGAACGGCAATGGCATCAACGCCTTCCGTGCCGGCAATGTCTCGGTCACCGGCAACATCGTCTCGGACTGCGCCTTCTCGGCGATCCGCGCCAACAGTTCCAGCAATCTGCAGATGACCGGCAACACCTGCTCGCGGTCGGGCGAAACCGCGCTCTATTCCGAATTCTCCTTCGAAGGCGCCATCATCGGCAACAACATCGTCGATGGTGCCGCTAACGGCATCTCGATCGTCAATTTCAACGACGGCGGCCGTATGGGTGTCTGCTCAAACAACATCATGCGCAACCTCTCGACCACCGGCCCCTACCCCGCCGACGCGCCGGGCTTCGGCGTCGGTATCAGCGTCGAGGCCGACACCACCGTCTCGGGCAATGTCATCGAGAACGCGCCGCTCTACGGCATGCAGATCGGCTGGGGCGCTTATATGCGCAATGTTGTGGCGACGGGAAACATCATCCGTCAGGCCGGAACCGGCATCGCCGTCACTGTGGTAGAAGGCGCTGGAAACGCCATCATTTCCGACAACGTCATCGACGGCGCCAAGAACGGCGCCATCATCGGCCAGCGCTGGGCCGAACCGGCGACCGGCGACCTCGCGCGGTCGAGCGATAGCGGCTATGCGCACCTGACGGTCGAGCGAAACAGGGTCAGCTGAGCGTCGTCGTCGGCCGCAGCGAGCCGACCTTGGCGCCAATGCGGCTTTCGATCGGAGGATTGGCCCGCTCCAGAAGGTTCGCCGCCAGTGCGCCGTCGGCGCTGAGAAGTTTTGCCAGTACAGTGGCAATCATCACCTCGGCGGCGCGGCCGGCGCCGTCATCGCATTTTAGCGCGATGCCGAGGCCAAGCTCCGGAACGGCAGCGCAATAGACACCCTCGGCGCCCGTCTTGACGAATATGCGGCCGGGCGCGGCCTGCATCAGCGCCACATCCACTTTGCCGGTGCCGGCGACCAGGAAAGGCTCGGCCATACAGGCAGACAGCAGGCGTTTGGCCGCCTTGGCGCGCTCAGGGCCAAAGCTCCTGCCCGTCGCCATGCGGGCAAAGCCAAGGGCAAAACTTTTCAGCGGCACGGCATAGGTGGGAATCGAGCAGCCATCGGTTGCCCGGTGATCCGCATCGTGGGCAGCGCCGGTCACCGCCTGCATGGCGTCGCGCACCATCTCCTGCAAACCATGGCCTGCCTTGACGTAGCCTTGGTGGGCAATCCCTGAGTGCACGCAGGTGCAGAGAAATCCGGAATGCTTGCCCGAGCAATTGTTGTGCAGTGCGTTCGGCGAGACGCCTGTGCGGGCCAGTGCGATCGTCGCGTCGTGGCTCGACGGCCAATGCGCGCCGCATTCCAGCGCCGACTTGTCGAGCCCGGCCTTGGCCAGCATCGCCTGCGCCAGTTCGACATGCGCGGGTTCGCCCGAATGCGAAGCGCAGGCCAGCGCCAGTTCGCGGTCGCCCAAGCCGTACGCATCGGCAGCACCCGTTTCAACCAGCGGCAGCGCCTGGATCACCTTGACCGCCGAGCGCGGAAACACCGGCCGCGCCGTATCGCCGATCTCCAGGACAGGCTTGCCGTCACCGTCGAAGATTGCGACAGCGCCGCGATGGGCGCTCTCGACGATCGCGCCGCGCAAGACCTCGACCAGAACCGGATTTGTCATCACCACGCCCCAAAAATACGGGCCGCTTCTACCTGATCCGGTCGAGGATTGAAACGTAGTTGGCAACGGCAGCGCCACCCATGTTGAAGATGCCGCCGAGCGTTGCCCCCGGCACCTGGATGCCGCCTGCCTCGCCGGTCAACTGCATGGCGGTCAGCACATGCATCGACACACCGGTGGCGCCGATCGGATGGCCCTTGGCCTTCAGCCCGCCCGAAGGATTGACCGGCAGCCTGCCGTCCTTTGCCGTCGTGCCGTCTAGCGCCAGCCTGGCGCCCTCGCCCGGCTTGGCCAGGCCCATCGCCTCATATTCGATCAGTTCGGCAATGGTGAAGCAGTCATGCGTCTCGACGAAGGAGAGGTCGTCGAGCGTCACGCCGGCCTTCTTCAAAGCCTGGTTCCAGGCCTGCTCGCAGCCTTCGAAAGACAGGATGTCGCGCTTCGACATCGGCAGGAAATCCTGGACATGCTCGTTGGCGCGGAAGGCGACGGCGCGGCGCATCATCAACGCCGTCGAGGTGTCGGTCAGCACAAGGGCGGCAGCACCGTCGGAGACCAGCGAACAGTCCGTGCGCTTCAGCGGACCGGCCACGAACGGGTTTTTCTCGCTTTCCTGGCGGCAGAACTCGTAGCCGAAATCCTTGCGCATCTGCGCATACGGATTGTTGACGCCGTTCTTGTGGTTCTTGGCGGCGATCATCGCCAGCGCGTCGGACTGGTCGCCATAACGCTGGAAATAGGCCTGCGCGATCTTGCCGAAGACGCCAGCGAAACCGGCCGGCGTGTCGCCCTCCTCCGGCAGATAGGAAGCCTTGAGCAGGTTCTTGCCGATCTCGGGGCCGGGGGTCGTCGTCATCTGCTCGGCACCGACCACCAGCACGATGCGGGCGGCATTGGCGTCGATGGCGCGGATCCCTTGGCGGACCGCTGCCGAACCCGTGGCGCAGGCGTTCTCGACCCGCGTCGCCGGCTTGAAGCGCAGCCGGTCATCGGCCTGCAGCACCAGGCTGGCGGTAAAATCCTGAGGGGAGAAGCCGGCGTTGAAATGGCCGAGCACAATCTCGTCGACCTCGTCCGGACCGATGCCGGCATGGTCGAGCGCGTCGACCGCGACCTTGGTGATCAGGCCTTCCAGCGTCTCGCCTTCCAGCTTGCCGAAGCGCGAATGCGCCCATCCGACGATGCATGCGGTCATGGCAACCTCCGTTTGCCGCAAGCCTAACATGTCATAGCGCGGCATCAGCCTCTAATATTGTTCAACAGTGAACTGTTTTCCAGTCCAAAGGATGGGCCAGAGCGACATGATCGATTGATCCGAGCGCGAGTTTTTTATTGATTGATCCGTCAATAAAAAATAATCTCGGTTTTAATCTGGATCTCCCCAATGCCGAAAGTCGGAATGGAACCGTTGCGCCGCAAGGCGCTCATCGACGCGACGATCTCGGCGATCGGCGAGCGCGGCTCGCTTGATGTGACCATGTCGGAGATCGCCGGACGGGCGGGCGTGTCGTCGGCCCTTGCCCACCACTATTTCGGCGCCAAGGACGAGCTCCTTCTGGCGACGATGCGGCACATACTGGCCGAGCTGACCATCGACATGCGGCGCGCCCTGCAATCCGCCGGCTCGCCGCGCGAACGCGTTTCGGCGGTGGTCGCCGTCAACTTCTCCGACATCCAGTTCCGGCCGGAAACCATCGCGGCCTGGCTCGCCTTTTATGTCGAGGCACAGAAATCATCGGCCCTGCGCCGGCTGCTCAGGGTCTATGCGCGGCGGCTGCATTCCAACCTGATGAGCGGGCTGATCGGCATACTGCCGCGCAACGAAGCCGACCGCGCGGCGGAAGCGGTCGCGGCGATGATCGACGGGCTGTACATCAGGCGCGCGCTGAAGGACGGCGTGCCGGATGCTCAAACCGCGATCGCGCTGGTCGAAGATTATCTCGAAATCAAACTCGGCGGGCGACAGACACAGTGACAGCCTCAGTGATATCAAGGCGACCCAACATCCTGATCGTCATGGTCGATCAGCTCAACGGCACGCTGTTTGCGGACGGGCCGGCGGACTTCCTGCATGTGCCGCATCTCAAGGCGCTGGCCGCACGCTCGGCGCGCTTCGGCAACAACTACACGGCCTCGCCGCTTTGCGCGCCGGGCCGCGCCGCTTTCATGAGCGGGCAATTGCCGTCGCGCACCCAGGTCTATGACAACGCCGCCGAGTTCGCTTCCTCGATCCCGACCTATGCGCATCATCTGCGCAGCGCCGGCTACTACACCTGCCTGTCGGGCAAGATGCATTTCGTCGGGCCGGACCAGTTGCACGGTTTCGAGGAGCGGCTGACCACCGACATCTATCCCGCCGATTTCGGCTGGACGCCGGATTACCGCAAGCCCGGCGAGCGCATCGACTGGTGGTATCACAATCTGGGCTCGGTCACCGGCGCCGGCGTTGCCGAGATCACCAACCAGATGGAGTATGACGACGAGGTCGCCTTCCACGCGGTGCAAAAACTCTACGATCTTGCCCGCACCTCCGAGGACGAGGCCAGCCGGCCCTGGTGCCTGACGGTTTCCTTCACCCACCCGCACGACCCCTATGTCGCACGGCGGCAATATTGGGAATTCTATAAAGACTGTCCGGCGCTTGAGCCGGAGGTGGGATTCATCCCCTATGCCCATCAGGACCCGCATTCGCAACGGCTTTACCGGGCCAGCGACTACGACAGTTTCAACATCACGCCGGAGCAGATCCGCCGCTCGCGGCGCGGCTACTACGCCAACATCTCCTATCTCGACGACAAGGTCGGCGAGTTGATGTCAGTGCTGGAGCGAACGCGCATGCTGGACGACACCATCATCCTGTTCTGCTCCGACCATGGCGACATGCTTGGCGAGCGCGGCCTGTGGTTCAAGATGAATTTTTTCGAGGGCTCGGCGCGAGTACCTTTGATGATCGCCGGCAAAGGCATTCCTGCAGGGCTGATCGAGGCGCCGGTCTCCAACCTCGACGTGACGCCGACGCTGTGCGATCTCGCCGGCATCGACATCTCCGCGATCGCACCGTGGACCGATGGCCAGTCGCTGCTGCCGTTGCTTGATGGCGGACAGCGCACCGCGCCGGTGCTGATGGAATATGCCGCCGAGGGCTCCAACGCGCCGTTGGTGGCGATCCGCGATGGCCGCTACAAATTCATCCATTGCGAGATCGACCCGCCGCTTCTGTTCGACCTCGAAGCCGATCCGCAAGAACGCACCAATCGTGCCACCGATCCGGCGCATGCCGATCTGGTGGCGGCCTTCACGGGAGCCGTGCGAGCGCGCTGGGACATGGCGGCATTCGATGCCGCGGTGCGCGTCAGCCAGGCGCGGCGCTGGGTGGTTTATCCCGCGCTGCGCAACGGCACGCATTACCCCTGGGAATTCCAGCCACTGCAGAAGGCGTCGGAACGCTACATGCGCAACCACATGAACCTCGACAATCTCGAGGAACAGAAACGCTTTCCGCGAGGCGAATGATGACAATTGTCCCCTCCCTCGAGCACCTCAGACAGGCCTATGCCGTGACGTCGAAGGCGACGCAGATCACGCCTTTGCTGGAATCGACAGCCTTGGCCAACGAGACGGGTGCGGCCCGCGTCTTTATCAAGCCGGAATCGCTGCAATGGGCGGGATCGTTCAAGGTGCGCGGGGCCTATTGGCGGTTGAAGCGGCTGTCGCCGGATGAGGCCAGAAAAGGCGTCGTCGCCTACTCCTCCGGCAATTTCGCGCAAGGGTTGGCGGCTGCCGGCCAGGCGCTCGGCATTCCCGTCACCATCGTCATGCCGATCGACGCGCCGGCCGCCAAGCGCGATGCGACCGCAGGCTATGGCGCGCGCGTCGTGCTGACAGATCATGGCGAGCGCGCCCGTGAAGAGGTCGCAGCCGCCAAGGCCTGCGAGATTGCCGAGACCGAAGGGCTGGCGTTGCTGCATCCATTCGACGATCCGGAGATCGTTGCCGGCCAGGCCGGCGCCGGGCTCGAAGCGCTCGAACAATTCGAGGCAAAGGACGCCAGTGCCGACCTTCTGTTCTGCTCGGTCGGCGGCGGCGGACTGATCGGCGGCATGTCGCTCGCCTTCCACTATCTGTCGCCGGCAACCGAGATCATCGGCGTCGAGCCGGAAGGCTTCAACGGCATGGGTTCATCGCTAGCGCATGGCGCCGTCGAGACCATGCCGATCGCGCCGAAGTCGATCTGCGACGGGCTGATGTCGCGGCGGCCGGGCGACGCGCCGTTTGCGGCGGTCAAGACCGCCGGCGTGCGCGGCATCACCGTCGATGATGCCTCCGTGCGGCGGGCAATGAAGATCGCCTTCGAACGGATGAAGCTGGTGCTCGAGCCATCGGGCGCCGCCTCTCTGGCGGCGCTCCTCGGCGGCAAGGTGGATGTGACGGGTAAAACGGTCCTGGTCATGGCTACCGGCGGCAATGTCTCGCTCGCCGATTTTATTTCGCATATGAACGATGGGCGCATGTGAACCATGCTTGAAGCAGACTTCGTCATCATCGGCTCCGGCTCGGCCGGCTCGGCCATGGCCTACCGACTGTCGGAAGACGGCAAGCATTCGGTGATCGTCATCGAGTTCGGCGGTACCGATATCGGGCCGCTGATCCAGATGCCGTCGGCGCTGTCGATCCCGCTCAACATGAGCCTTTACGACTGGGGCTTTGCCAGCGAACCGGAGCCGCATCTCGGCGGCCGCGTGCTGGCGACGCCACGCGGCAAGGTGATCGGCGGCTCGTCCTCGATCAACGGCATGGTCTATGTCAGGGGCCACGCACGCGACTTCGACCACTGGGCCGAACAGGGGGCGGCCGGCTGGGGCTTCGCCGACGTGCTGCCCTATTTCAAGCGCATGGAGGACAGTGACGGCGGCGAGGACGGCTGGCGCGGCCACGGCGGCCCGCTGCACGTCCAGCGTGGCCCGCGCAAGAATCCGCTCTACGGCGCCTTTGTCGAGGCCGGCCGCCAAGCCGGGTTCGAACTGACCGACGACTACAATGGCTCGAAGCAGGAAGGCTTCGGACCGATGGAGCAAACCATTCGCGGCGGCCGCCGCTGGTCGGCGGCGTCAGCCTATCTGAAGCCGGCGCTCAAGCGGCAAAATGTCAGCGTGATCAGAGGCTTCGCCCGCCGGGTGATCATCGAGAATCAGCGTGCCGTCGGCGTCGAGATCGAAGCTCACAAACAGATTCAGGTCGTTAAGGCACGACGTGAGGTGATCGTTGCCGCATCATCGATCAATTCGCCCAAGATCCTGATGCTGTCCGGTATCGGCCCGGCCGCGCATCTCAAGGAGAACGGCATCCAGGTCGTGGCCGACCGGCCCGGTGTCGGCCGCAATCTGCAGGATCATATGGAGCTCTACATCCAGCAGGAATCGACCCAGCCGATCACGCTGAATTCGGTTCTCAACCCATTCTCCAAGGCGCTGATCGGGGCGCAGTGGCTGTTCTTCAAGACCGGCCTCGGCGCCACCAACCATTTCGAGGCCGCGGCCTTCGTGCGCTCGCAGGCCGGCGTCGACTACCCCGACATCCAGTATCACTTCATCCCGGCTGCGGTGCGCTATGACGGCAAGGCGGCGGCGAAGGCCCATGGCTTCCAGGCCCATGTCGGGCCGATGCGGTCGAAGTCGCGCGGCTCGGTGACGCTGCGCTCTCCCGACCCGAAAGCGACGCCGGTCATCCGCTTCAATTACATGTCGCATCCAGACGACTGGACCGAGTTCCGCCACTGCATCAGGCTGACTCGCGAGATCTTCGGCCAGAAGGCTTTTGACGGCTTCCGCGGCAAGGAAATCTCGCCAGGTTCGCATGTCCAGTCGGACGAGGATCTCGACGCCTTCATCCGCGATCATGCCGAGAGCGCCTATCACCCGTGCGGCACCTGCAAGATGGGTCGGGCCGATGACATCACGAGCGTCGTCGATCCGGAGTGCCGCGTCATCGGCGTCGACGGCCTGCGCGTCGCCGACTCCTCGATCTTTCCGCGCGTCACCAATGGCAATCTCAACGCGCCCTCGATCATGACCGGCGAAAAGGCCTCCGACCACATTCTCGGCCGCACGCCGCTGGCGCCCTCCAACCAGGAACCCTGGATCAATCCGCGCTGGCAGGTGGCGGATCGATAGGGCATTGTCCGGCGAAGACCATTGGAGAATTCATATGCGCGCCCAGCCAACGGCATCGCACTATGTCAACGGCCGCTACATCGAGGACGAAGGCGGCGCGCCGCTGCCGGTGATCTATCCGGCGACCGGTGAGGTCATCGCCACTTTGCATTCGGCGACTCCGAACGTGCTGGAGCTCGCCATCGAAGCCGCGCGGGCCGCACAACCGGCCTGGGCGCGGATGAAGCCGGTCGAGCGTGGCCGCATCCTGCGCCGCGCCGCCGACATTTTGCGCGCGCGCAACGCCGATCTGGCGCGGATCGAGACGCTCGACACCGGCAAAGCGATCCAGGAGACGCTGGTGGCGGATGCACTATCGGCAGCCGACTGCCTCGAATATTTCGGCGGCGCGGTTGCCGCCTTCAACGGCGATGCGATCGATCTTGGTGGACCTTTTGCCTATACGCGCCGCGAGGCGCTCGGTGTGTGCGTCGGCATCGGCGCCTGGAACTATCCGATCCAGATCGCCGGCTGGAAATCCGCCCCCGCGCTCGCCATGGGCAACGCCATGGTGTTCAAGCCCTCGGAGAACACGCCGCTGTCGGCGCTGGCGCTGGCCGAGATCTACTCAGAGGCGGGCCTGCCCGACGGGCTGTTCAACGTCGTGCAAGGCTATGGCGATGTCGGCGCCGGCCTGGTCGGCCATGATGTCGTTGCCAAGGTTTCGGTGACCGGCTCGGTGCCGACCGGCCGCAAGGTGCTGTCGCTCGCCGGCTCGAAGATGAAGCATGCGACGATGGAACTCGGCGGCAAGTCGCCGCTGATCGTGTTCGACGATGCCGATCTCGAAAACGCCATCGGCGGCGCCATGCTCGGCAATTTCTATTCGACCGGGCAGATCTGCTCCAACGGCACGCGTGTTTTCGTACAAAGCGGCATCCATGACCGCTTCGTCGACCGGCTTGTCGAGCGGACGAAAAAGATCCGCATCGGCGATCCGCTCGATCCTGAGACGCAGATGGGGCCGCTGGTCAACAAGGCGCAGCAGGAGAAGGTCGTTTCCTACATCGCGGCCGGCAGGCAGGATGGAGCAACGCTCGCCTGCGGTGGCAACGTGCCGTCGCTGCAAGGGTTCGATGGCGGCTTCTTTGTCGAGCCGACGGTGTTCACCGGTGTCACCGACACAATGCGCATTGCGCGCGAGGAGATTTTCGGGCCGGTGATGAGCGTGCTGAAGTTCGACGGCGAGGACGAGGTGATCGACCGCGCCAACGACACCGAATTCGGCCTCGCCGCCGGCGTCTTCACCCGCGACCTGCAGCGCGCTCATAGGGTGATCGCCGAACTGCAGGCCGGCACCTGCTGGATAAACGCCTACAATCTGACGCCGGTGGAAATTCCGTTTGGCGGGGTGAAGCAATCCGGCATTGGGCGCGAGAACTCGCTGGCGGCTTTAGCGCTCTATTCGCAGCTGAAGGCGGTGTATGTCGAGACCGGGGATGTAGCGAGCCCGTATTGAGGGTTGAAAGCGAAGTGACAGCTGATCTCCCCCCTTGCGGGGGAGATGGCCGGCAGGCCAGAGGGGGGTGTGACGGATCGCCACCTTTGGTCTGATCTTCGAGTAGCTGAGACGTCGGCGGGACAGCACCCCCCTCTGCCTTGCCAGGCATCTCCCCCGCAAGGGGGGAGATTGGCAGCTCCAACGCCTCACCCCTTCTGCGCCGTGCCGTCCAGATACTGCGTCAGCGCGCAGACCAGATGATAGAAGATGCTGGCCGGCACGTCCGATGCCAAGGAGCGGCCGCGTTCGTCGATGCGGTCGATCCACAGGCCGAGCGGCGCCGGGTCGATGTGCCAGCGGAATAGCCGGCCGACGCGCGCCTCGATTTCGGGCTTGAGGTCGGGACCGCCCGAGCCATCCAGCGCAATCGCCGCCTTGATCGCTTCCGCCTGCGGCCAGCTGCGCGATACGAGGTCGAGCGGCAGGCCCTGCCGGGAGACCGCACCGTAGGCAAGGCCGGTGGCGCGGTTGAGGCCGTTGGCGATAGCCGAGGCGTAGAGCTTGCGGGCAAAATTGCTCAACTCGCCCTGGCCGCTGCGGGCGACGAAATCGGTGAGCAGCGAGGCCCATTCGAAATGATGGCCGGGCTCGGTCCATGTGCCCTTCTCGCCGGCGGCCGGCTTCCACCCGGCGTCGAAATATTCGCCCAGCGTCCAGCTCTCGGCATCGAAGAAATGACTGCGGAAAAGGTCGATGATGCGCGCGGCGCGGCGCAGATAGGTGCGGTCGCCGGTCGCCTTATACCAGGCGAGGAAGGCCTCGAGCAGATGCATATGCGGGTTGGAGCGCCGCTCGCCCTCGCCATCGGATGTCTCGAGAAAGCCGGTCATGCGGCTGTCCTCGAGATGCGCGTCGAGGAACACGAAGGTCTCCTGGCCCAGCCGCAGCGCATCCGGATCGCCGCACATATGCGCATGCGCCAGCGCCAGCAGCACGCAGGAATGGTCGTAGGCATCCTCGGTTGGGTCGGCGACGGAGCCGTCGACATTGAGCGTGCGCACCCAGCCGCCCCGGTCCGTGCGGCCCTTGCCGGCCATGAAGGCGATGCCATGGGAGATCAGGCGATCGGCTGGACCGTCCCAGCCGCGGGCCTTGGCAACGGCGAAGGCGTAGACTTGCCTCGCCGTCGTGCGCATGCGCTTGGGCTTCAACAGCGCCTCGCCGTCGAAGCCGAGCGCCTCGTGGAAACCGCCATGACGCTCATCGACGCCTGAAGTCGACCACAGCGGCAAGGTCTCCTCGAACAGCCAGTGATGCACGCGCCGACGCCAGGCGCCGCTCTCGAGGACGCGGTCGTGTGCCGGCGTAAACCTGGTTTCCAGCCGTCCCGATTTCTCCAGCTGCTCGACGATCTTCTTGACGTGCTGGCTGTGACTGACCGGGGCAACGAAGGTGGCGTCCGCGGTCGAGACGATGGCGACATCCTTCATGCCGATCGCCGACAAAAGCCGGCCGTCGCTGCGGATGTAGGAGTTCTCGCAATCGATGGCGACGACATCGCCGACGACGACATTGCCCTTGGCGTCGGCAGGGCCGACATCAAGCAGCGACTGCCAGGAGCCGAGGTCGTTCCAGCGGAAGCCGGCCGGCACCATCGCGATGTCCTTGGCCCGTTCCATGATGGCGTAGTCGATCGAGTTCGACGGGATGGCGGCGTAGAGGTCGAGCGGCATATAGAGACCGGACAGGTCGCTCGTTGCGGCCTTGTAGGCGGTTTCGGTGGCCTGCCAGATGTCGGGTTGGAAGGTGGCGAAGGCGTCGCGCATGGCGCCGGCGCGAAACAGGAAAATGCCGGTGTTCCAGTAGAAGGTGCCCGCACTGAGATAGCTCTGCGCGGTGGCGAGGTCGGGCTTTTCGACGAAGCGCGACACGTCGAAGACGCCGCCGCTTTCGGCTGCGACTTCGATATACCCATAGCCGGTCTCGGGCTGCGCCGGCTTGATGCCGAACACCACCAGACGGCCGGCAAGCGCTGTCTGGCTGCCCGCCTCGACGCTCTGCCAGAACTGATTGGGCGTGGCGATTTCATGGTCTGACGGCACCACCAGCACCAGGCTGTCGCCGAACTCCGACAATGTGCGCAGCGCGGCCAGCGCCACGGCGGCAGCCGTGTTGCGCCCGGTCGGCTCGAACAGCGGGCCACCGCCGGCGAGGTCGAGGCCGGCAAGGTCGGCATGCACGCGCTCGGCATGGCGCTCGGCGGCGATCAGGAAGATCGGCGTTTCGCCCTCCGGCCGCGCCGTCAGCCGGCGCAGTGTCTTGGCCAGCATCGAGCCGTCGCCGGAAAGATCGTGGAACTGTTTCGGGTTGTCCTCGCGCGACAGCGGCCACAGCCGCGAACCGACACCGCCGCTCATGACAAAACTGACGATGCGCTCGGTCATGAAAGGTCCAATCAGAACGTCTGGTTGTAAGCGCCGACTTCGGGGCTGCGGCGCAGCACGGCGTCGACCGCCTCGAACATCTGCCGGCGGCGGTCGGACGATACCGGGCTTTCGACAACCACGACAAGCTCCGGCTTGTTCGACGACGCCCGTACCAGGCCCCAGGTGCCATCTTCGGCCACGATGCGCACGCCGTTGACGGTGATCAGGTCAGCGATCTTCTGGCCGGCAAAAGCCTTGCCGGCGCGCTGCATCGCCTGGAAGTCCGCCACCACCTGATCGACCACGCCGTATTTCACGTCATCGGCGCAATGCGGCGACATGGTCGGCGTGCCGAAGGTCAGCGGCAGCGCGCGATAGAGATCGGCCATCGAACTTGTGGGGTTGCGGACGAGCATCTCACATATGGCTATTGCCGTGATGAGACCGTCATCATAGCCGCGGCCGATCGGCGGATTGAAGAAGAAATGGCCCGACTTCTCGAAGCCGGCGACGGCGCCAAGCTCGGCGACGCGGCGCTTGATATAGGAATGGCCGGTCTTCCAATAATCGGTGACGGCGCCATTGGCTTGGAGCACGCTGTCAGTGTTGAACAGACCGGTCGACTTGACGTCGACGACGAAGGTCGAGCCGGGATATTGGGTTGATATGTCCCGCGCGAGCATGACGCCGACCTTGTCGGCAAAAATCTCGTTGCCCTCATTGTCGACCACGCCGCAACGGTCGCCGTCGCCATCGAAACCCAGGCCGACATGGGCACCTGTTTCCAGCACTTTGTCCCTGATGGCATGCAGCATCTGCATGTCTTCCGGGTTCGGGTTATAGCGCGGAAAACTGTGGTCGAGCTCGACATCGAGCGGGATCACCTCGCAACCGATGCGCTCCAGCGCCTGTGGCGCGAAGGCGCCGGCAGTGCCGTTGCCGCAAGCGGCCACAACCCTGAGCTTGCGCGCGATGTGCTTGTCCTGGGTCAGGTCGTCGAGATAGGTCTCGCGAAAACCGGCGACGAATTCGTAAGAGCCGCCGCCGGCAAGATCGAAGTCGCTCGACAGCACGATCTGTTTCAGTGCGCTCATCTCCTCCGGTCCGAAGGTGAGCGGCCTCGCCGCACCCATCTTGACTCCGGTCCAGCCATTCTCGTTGTGCGACGCCGTGACCATGGCGACGGATGGCACGTCGAGCGCGAATTGGGCGAAATAGGCCATGGGCGACAGCGCCAGGCCAATGTCTTTCACCTTTGCGCCCGCAGCCATCAGGCCGGAAACCAGCGCCAGCTTGATGGCAAGCGAATAGGAACGGAAATCATGCCCGGTGACGATGTCGGGACCCGCGCCAAGACGGCGGATCAAAGTGCCCAGGCCCATGCCCAACGCCTGGACGCCGATCAGGTTCAGGTCCGGCGGTTGCGTCGAACCGGCATGGCCAAACCACCAGCGCGCGTCGTATTCGCGAAAGCCGGACGCCTTGATCAGCGCTTCGGTTTCGAATTCGAAGCTGTTGGGCCGGGCGTCGCCTACGATTTTCAGGGGCAAGGCAGCAAAGCTCCAGATGGCGAAAACACGATCTATCGAGGCTGCGACTTAGCACACAAGGCTTTAAGCCGGGTTTATCCCGGGAGGGAAAGCCAAGCTTTGCGGCAATGCCCGACGAAAGCCAACGAAATGCGACAGAAGCGCTGCCATTGCCGCTTGCAGGAACGGTATGCGGCAGCTATAAGCCCGCGGTCTGGTCACGGAGTGTAGCGCAGCCTGGTAGCGCACCTCGTTCGGGACGAGGGGGTCGCAGGTTCAAATCCTGCCACTCCGACCAGAAAAAACAGACACTTAGGTGTTTGTTCTCCCGACCCACAAGATAGCTTGATGCAAACCGGCCGCGTCGGCGTCGCTGTCAGCATGGTGTTTTGACGCGACAACCTTCCGCGCTACCTCGATAATAGGAATGCCGCCGAGACAGCGGCCGGAACGAGGTTTGCGGAAGATGAATTTGTTGATTTCAAGCCGGCTGTCAGCGCTGCTCGCTTTGTCCCTGGCGGCAGGCTGCTCATCGTTGGGCAGCGCGGTGAACCCGGCGAAATACGACAGCATGACATGCGCCGAGCTCAACACCGCCGTAGGCGATACCGCGCGCGACATCTCGCAAACCGCCATCACCCGCGGCAAGGTCGCCAACACCAGCGTGCCGAACTGGCTGCTCGGCGGGGCACGCGTCAAGAGCGCCGTCGCCAACCGCGAGACGGCCAGGATCGAACGGCTGAAAGAGCGCGAGGCGGCCATTGTCGCCACGAGGACCAGCCGATGCCCCAGGTCAGCGGGCTGAGCGATTCGGCCCTGCCCTGTTGATTAACCTCACGCGACTATCTCAAGCACTCAACCGGAACCGGGTCACATCGATCGCCGCAGCCATCAGCGTCTGGGTGTAGGCGGCCTGCGGGTTGCTGAAGATCTCTTCCGTCGGGCCTTCCTCGACGATCTTGCCCTGCCTCATGACGATGATGTAGTCGGCCATGGCGCGCACCACGGAGAGATCGTGGCTGATGAAGAGGTAGGACAGTTCGTGGTCGGCCTGCAGCTTGCGCAGCAATTCGACGATCTGCTTCTGCACCGAGCGGTCGAGCGCCGAAGTCGGCTCGTCCAGCACCACCAGTTTGGGCTTCAGGATCACGGCACGCGCGATGGCGATGCGCTGGCGCTGGCCGCCGGAGAATTCGTGCGGGTAGCGGTTGCGTGCGTTGGGGTCGAGGCCGACCTCGAGCAAGGCCTCGACGGCGCGCTGATCGCGTTGCTTACCTGACAGGTTCGGCTCATGCACCAGAAGCCCTTCGGTGATGATCTGGCCGACGGTCATGCGCGGCGACAGCGAGCCGAACGGATCCTGGAAGACGAGTTGCATCTCACGTCGCAGCGGCCGCATCGCCTGGCGGTCGGCGGTGGAGATGTCGCGGTCGCCGAAGCGGATGACACCGTCGCTGGGCAACAGGCGCAGAAGTGCGCGGCCGAGCGTCGATTTTCCCGAACCGGATTCGCCGACTATACCGATGGTCTGGTTGCGCTTCAGCCGGATCGAAATGTGATCGACGGCGCGTAGCAGCAGCGGTTCGCCGGCAAGGAAGCCGCCGCCGATCTTGAAGGTCACTTCGACATTGCGGCCCTCCAGCAGCACAGGAGCGCTGGACGGCGGCGCCGCCTTGGTGCCGGTCGGTTCGGCGGCCAGCAGCATTTTGGTATAGGCATGCTGCGGGTTGGCGAAAAGTGCTTCCGCCTCGCCTTCCTCGACCACCTCGCCATAGCGCATGACATAGACGCGGTCGGCAAAGCGCCGGACGATGCCGAGATCGTGGGTGATAAAGACGATGGCCATGCCGAGCTTGCGCTGCAGTTCGGCGAGCAGCACCAGGATCTGCGCCTGGATGGTGACGTCGAGCGCCGTCGTCGGCTCGTCGGCGATCAGGATGTCGGGGTCGTTGGCCAATGCCATGGCGATCATGACGCGCTGGCGCTGGCCACCCGACATTTCGTGCGGATAGGATTTCATCCGCCGCTCGGGATCGGGGATATGCACCAGCCTGAGCAACTTGAGCGCCTCGTTCCGTGCCTCGGCTGCGTTCAGCCCGCGGTGCTTGCGGATCGGTTCGATAAGCTGGTTGCCGATCGAATAGAGCGGATCGAGCGAGGTCATCGGCTCCTGGAAGATCATGCTGATCTTGGCGCCGCGCACCTTGTTGAGGTCGGGCTTGCTCATGGTCAAAAGGTTGCGGCCGCGATAATCGACGTGACCCGTCGCCTCGCCGTTGGACGCCAGCAGGCTCATCGCCGCCATCATGGTCTGGCTCTTGCCGGATCCGGATTCGCCGACCACGGCAACGGTTTCACCTGCCTTGACGTGGATGTTGATGCCCTTGACCGCTTCGACCGCGCCGTCGAGCGTGCGGAAGCGGACGCGAAGGTCCTTGACGCTGAGGATCGTTTCGGGCGTTTCCATCGCAACGGTCCCCATCTTATCGGTCCCCATCTTTATCGGTCCCATCTTCATCGGTCTCTCGGATCGAGCGCGTCGCGCAGGCCGTCGCCGACGAAGTTCAGTGCAAACAGCGTCGACACGAGGAAGAAGGCGGGGAACAAAAGCAGCCAGTTGGCGGTGCCGATGTTCTTGGCGCCGACGGAGATGAGCACGCCCCAGCTGGTCATCGGTTCCTGCACGCCAAGGCCGAGGAAGGACAGGAAACTTTCCAGGATGATGACCTGCGGCACCAGCAGCGTCATGTAGATCACCACTGGTCCGAGCAGATTGGGGATGACATGGCGCAGCAGGATGCCGCGCTGGCCGACGCCCATGGCTTCGGCCGCCTGGACATACTCCTGCCGCCGGATCGACAGCGCCTGGCCGCGCACGATGCGCGCCATGTCGAGCCACAGCACCGCCCCGACCGCCAGGAACATCAGCACGAAATTGCGGCCGAAGAACACCACCAGCATGATGACAAAGAAAATGAAGGGCAAGGAATAGAGCACGTCGACGATGCGCATCATCACCTCGTCGATCTTGCCGCCGGAAAAGCCGGCCGCCGCCCCGTAGAGGACGCCGATGACCACGGCGACAATGCCGGCAAGCAGGCCGATGGCCAGCGAGATGCGCCCTGCCATCAGCGTTCGCGAGAGAAGATCGCGACCGGTGTTGTCGGTGCCGAACAGGAAGTACTGCTGTTTGACCGACGCAGTCATAGTCAATTCGAGCCCGTCGGCCGATTTGCTCTCTATCTTGGTATCGTCGAAGGCATCGGAGCGGTCGAGATAGCGGATGTTGCGGTCGTCGATCGGTCTGGTCGAGGTGACGGTGACGGTGACGCGACTGCCGTCCAGTTTCCACTCCTTGATGTCGACGCGCATGCGCTTGATGGCATCCTTGAGCGCCGTCTCGATCATGTCGGGCTTCGGATAGGCTGAAAAGCTTGGCGGCGTGCGCACATAGTCGGCATAGATGGTGGTGTACTGATGCGGCACGAACCAGGGGCCGAAGATGCTGATGACGCCAATGAAGGCCAGGTAATAGAGGCTGAACATGGCGGCGCGGTTGGCTTTGAGGCGCGCCCATGCGTCGCCCCAGAGCGAGCGGCCGACGACGGCCGGCGGAGCGGCGGCGGCTGTGATGTCAGTCATAGCGCACCCTCAGTCATAGCGTACCCTCGGATCGACGACCGCGTACATGACGTCGACGATCAGGTTGAAGACGATGGTGAAGAGCGCGATCACCACCACGGTCCCCATCACCAGCGTGTAGTCGCGGTTGAGCGCGGCATCGACGAAATAGCGGCCGACACCGGGAATGGAGAAGATGGTCTCGACGATGACCGAACCGGTGAGCAGCGCCGCGGCTGCCGGGCCGGTGAAGGAAACGATCGGCAGGATGGCGCCGCGCAGCGCGTGCTTGACCACCACCGACCAGTCGGAGAGGCCGAGCGCACGCGCCGTTCGGATATGATGCGAACGCAAGCTCTCGATCATCGACCCGCGCATCAGGCGGGCAACGATGGCGATCTGCGGCAAGGCCAGCGTCAGCACCGGGCCGATCTTGTTGATCAATGCGCCATCACCCCAGCCGCCGATCGGCAACAGCTTCCAGGTCAATCCGAACACCAGCTGAATCACAGGAGCGATGACGAAGGTGGGGATAGTGCTGCCGGCGGTCGCCAGCGCAATCACCGTATAGTCGCCAAGCTTGTTCTGGTTGAGCGCGGCGATGGTGCCGAGCACCGAACCAAGCAGCAGCGCCAGGATCAGCGCGGAGGTGCCGAGCTGGACCGATATCGGCAGCCCCTTGGCAAACAGTTCGGTGACGGTGAAGTCAGGCAAATTGTAGCTCGGCCCGAAATTGCCGCGCAGGAGATTGCCGAGATAGTGGGCATATTGCAGCCAGAGCGGATCGTCGAGGCCGAACTGTGCTTCCAGATTGGCCCTGATCTCGGGACTGAGGCCCCGCTCCTGATTGAAAGGGCCGCCCGGTGCGACGCGTATCAGGAAGAACGCCATGGTCACGATGACGAACAGCGTCGGAATGGCGGTCAAAAGCCGCCGTAAGATGTATCGCAGCATCGGCGCCCCGCTTCGGCCAGAGCGACATACGTCCATACGGACGCATTGCCACGCTCCGGCGCCAAATCTTCGCACCGGGCTTGCCGAAAATCGACCACGACTTTCGGACCGGTGCGATGACCGACCAGTCCGCCGCGCCCAAATGGGGCGCGGCGGTCCAGTCAAGGATGATTATCAGTCCTTGGAGACGAAGCGGGACGGATGGATGTCCATCACATTGTCATCGAAGCCATGCAGCTTCGAGGAAACGATATCGTGGAAGCTGTAGTAGAGAAGCGGAATGTTGCCGACGTCATCGACAAGGATGCGCTCGGCCTCGGTGAGGTCCTTCATGCGCTCTTCCGGCTTGCCGCCGGCAGCCGCGGCCTTGTCCATGGCCGCCTCATATGCCGGGCTGACGTAGTTCGAATAGTTGTTGCCGCTGGCCTTGCGGGTGATGCCGAGGAAGGTCTCGGGATCCTTGTAGTCGGCGATCCAGGCGGCACGCGCCACGTCGTAGTTGCCCTTCTGCTCGAGGAAGGAATAGTGGGTCTTGGTATCGGTGTTGAGCAGCGTGATCTCGACGCCAAGCGGCTTCAACTGTTCCTGGATGGCAACCGCGGTGTTCTTGTGGTTTTCCGAGGTGTTGTAGCGGATCTCCATCTTCAGCGGATGCTCGGGCGTATAGCCGAGTTTCTCAAGGATCTTCTTGGCGGCGTCCTCGCGGTCGATCTGCGGCATGTCGGCGTATTTGGCCATTGCCGGCGTGTAGCCGGCGATGCCCGGAGGCACCATCGAATAGCCAGGCAGCATGGAATTCTGCCAGACCTTTTCGGCCAGGAAGTCGCGGTCGATAGCCATCGAGATGGCGTTGCGCAGCTCGACATTGTCCCAGGGCGCCTTGTCGGTCTTGATCGCGTAATAATAGGTGCCGAGATACGGTCCGACGCGGACCTGATCGCCGAACTTGGTCTTGAGGTCAGCGAGCTGTTCGGTCGGCAGGTCGCCGTAGCTGTCGAGTTCGCCGGCCTCGAAGCGCTTCATCGCCGAAGAGCGGTCTTCGGTCGGGATGTAGTTGACGACGTCCATCTTGACGGTCGCGGCATCCCAGAATTTCGGATTCTTGACCAGCTTCATGTGGTCGTTGGGAATCCACTCGGCCAATGTATAGGCGCCGTTCGAAACGAGATTGCCCGCCTTGATCCAGTCGGCGCCGAGCTTGTCGATCGAGGCCTTGTTGACCGGGTAGGTAGCCTGGTGGGTCAGCATCTCCAGGAAGTATGGCGTCGGCGCCTTCAGCGTCACTTCCAGGGTGTTGGCGTCGATCGCCTTGACGCCCATGTCCTCGGGCTTGCCTTTCTTGGTGTTGACTTCCTCGGCGTTCTTCACGGGATAGAGCATGGAAGCGTATTCGGCGGCGGTCGCCGGATCCTCCAGCCTACGGAAGGAATAGACGAAGTCGTCCGCCGTCACCGGGCTGCCATCCGACCACAAGCCGTCCTTGCGCAGCTTGAAGGTGTAGACGGTGCCGTCATCAGATACCGTCCAGCTTTCGGCGGCGCCCGGGATGAGGTTCGTCTTCTGATCGTGCATGACCAGTCCCTGGAACAGGTCGCGTATGATATCGGCTTCGTAGACGGTCGAGGTCTTGTGCGGATCGACCGTCTCCGCTTCGGCGGCGCTGCCTCTGTTATAGACGGTCTCGGCAAGGGCCGGCGTCAGGAACGTGCCTGCGGCAAAGGTCATGGTCGCGGCGACAAGCGTCGCCTTCAGCATATTTTTCAGCATGAAGTCTCTCCCTGTGGCGCTGCCCATCGGCTGCGCCTTACGAGTGTTGACGCCCCGGAACCGATTTCTGGCCCCTTCGAGCGCGCCGCCGGTTCCCGTTCCGGCAGCTGGTGGCAGGAGACTAGACAGACGGAAATATTATTTCAACCGAGTCTTGCTTGACGCTAAGTGAGCATCCTCACCCTAAACCAGCCATAGCTAATCTATACTATCAGGTTCAATTGGGTGCAGCTTGCGGTTGTCCTGCAATTTTGCATTTTGCCCTCAGCAGTTGTCATTAGCGCAACCATCTGGAAACATTCCAGGAATGCAGTTCGTGGCGAAGCTCAACGAAAGTACCTAAGAAGCCCGAAAATGAAAAACGTGGCGCCGGTGACGTTGCGCGGATCACTCGGCACGGTTGCATGCGGACTCGATCTTTTTTGAAGCCGGACGGCGTCCCTGAAAGATCAGCCAACCTTGCCGACAAACCAGCCCAGGGCCGGCAGCAACAGCCCCTCCTCCTGCAGGACGGCACCGCCACCCAGAGCGATCGCCTCGACAGGCTGGAGATCCGGCGGCAGCCGCCAGTCGGCCGGCTTGTCGGCGAAATTGAAGACGCAGGGCAATATCTCGTCCTCGCCCTGCCGGATGAAGGCAAGGACATCGCCGTCGGTATCGAGAAAGCGGATCGGGCCCTTGACCAGCGCCAGATGCGCCTTGCGCAAGGCGAGCATCGTCCGGTAGCCGGCGAGCACGGACTTGTCGTCGGCGTTCTGGATATCGACCGCCCGAGCGCGGTGGCTTTCCGGCACCGGCAGCCAGGGTTTTCCCGAGGAAAAACCGGCATTGTCGGCGCCCGCTTCCCAGACCATCGGTGTGCGGCAGCCGTCCCTGCCCTTTACCCCCGGCCAGAAACGGATGCCGACGGGATCGCGCAGATCCTCGAAGGTCAGTTCCGCCTCCTCCAGCCCAAGCTCTTCGCCTTGGTAGAGACAGATCGAGCCCCGCAGGCAGGAGAGCAAAGCGATAGCGAATGTCGCCACCGCATCTGGATCGCCGCCCGGCCGCGTCCAGCGGCTGACATGGCGCACGACATCGTGGTTGGAGAACGCCCAGCAGACCCAGCCGTCGGCGACAGCTGCCTCGAAGGCCTCGACGCAGCCGCGCACATGGGCGGCTGAGAATTGCTGACCGAGCAGGTCGAAGGTGTAGCACATGTTGAGCTTGTCGCCGCCGGATGTGTAGGCGGCCAGCGTCTGCAGCGAACGGCCTTCGTCGCCGACCTCGCCGACACTGGCGCGGCCGTCATATTCGTCGAGCAAAGCGCGGAAGCGCCTGAGGAAACCGAGGTTTTCCGGTTGCGTCTTGTCGAACAGATGCTCCTGGAAGAGATAGGTGTTGGTTTCGCCATTGGTGCCGGCGACGCTCGACGCCAGCGGCGGATTGCTGCGCAGCCAGCGGTCGTGGACATAGTAGTTGACCGTATCCAGGCGGAAGCCGTCGACGCCGCGCTCGAGCCAGAACCGCACCGTCTGCAACAACGCGTCTTGAACCTCAGGATTGTGGAAGTTGAGGTCCGGCTGCGAGGCGAGGAAATTGTGCATGTAGTATTGCCGGCGGGTCGCGTCCCACTCCCAGGCCGGGCCGCCGAAGACCGACAGCCAGTTGTTGGGCGCGTTGCCGTCCGGCCTGGTGTCGGCCCAGACATACCAGTCAGCCTTGGGATTATCCTTGCTGGCACGGCTCTCTACAAACCATTCGTGCTTGTCGGAGGAGTGCGACAACACCTGATCGATGATCACCTTCAGGCCGAGCCTGTGCGCCTCGGCAACCAGCGCGTCAAAGTCGTCGAGCGTGCCGAACATCGGATCGACCGCCTGATAGTCGGAGACGTCGTAGCCCATATCGGCCATTGGCGATTTGAAGAAGGGCGACAGCCAGACGGCGTCGACGCCGAGCGAGGCGACGTGCGCCAGCCGTGAGGTGATGCCTGAGAGGTCGCCGCTGCCGTCGCCGGTGGTGTCCTGGAAGGAGCGAGGATAGATCTGGTAGATGACGCAGCCGCGCCACCAGTCGGCGCTCTGTTCGGGTCCCGGCTGGGCATTGTCGTCGGCCATCACGGACCCTTCCTGGCGCGGGCCTTTGCGGTCCGGCGCTCGATCATGAAACTGACACTGCGGCCGGGCAGCGGCCACGCGAGGTCGACCGCTTGCGCTTCAACAGCCGGCTGCCATTCAAACCCTTGCCGCGCGGGCAGCGTGAAGACGCATTGGCGGCGATCGCCATTGACGATCACAGCCAGGCGGCCTTCCCCGCCATCGCCGAGCAGCATGACGAGGCGATGGCGCGAGCCATCGTTCCAGTCGGCTTCGCCGAGCGGCGCGCCGGTCTCGGTCAGCCAGGCGACGTCGGGCGTTTCAGAACCGGCCGGCGGCTCTCCGGTCAGGAAGCGCGTATCGGAAAGCGCCGGCACCGCGCCGCGCAGAGCTGCGAGCGCGGACACATGGGCTTCCAGCCCGACGTCGCGCCCGGCCCAGTCGAGCCAGGTGATGGCGTTGTCCTGCGCATAGGCGTTGTTGTTGCCCCCTTGCGTGCGGCCGAATTCATCGCCCGCCGTCAGCATGATGGTGCCGCGCGAGGCGAACAGAGTGGCGAGCAGCGCGAAGCGATCATGGGAACGGGCCTCGGCAATCGCCTTGTCCGAGGTTTCGCCCTCGACGCCGTTGTTCCAGGACAGGTTCTCATTGTGGCCGTCGCGGTTCTTCTCGCCATTGGCCTGGTTGTGCTTGGCTTCATAGGCGACGATATCGGCCAGCGTCATGCCATCGTGCGCGGCGATGAAGTTGACCGTGCGGCTGGCGGATTGGCCCTCCCTGCCGAACACATCGGAGGAGCCGGCGAGCCTTGTCGCCAGCGCACCGACCGCGCCGGCATCGCCGCGCCAGAAGCGCCTGACGTCGTCGCGGTAGCGGTCGTTCCATTCGAGGTAAGGCGGCCGGAAATTGCCGAGCTGATAGCCATTCGGGCCGATGTCCCAGGGCTCGGCGATCAGCACCCTGTCGGCAAGGATGGGATCGGTTGCGATGGTTTCGAGCAACGGGGCTGCCGGATCGAATGCGCCATCGACGCGACCGAGGACCGGCGCCAGGTCGAAGCGGAAACCGTCGACGCCGGCTTGGCGGACGAAATGGCGCAGCGTGTCGAGTACCATGTCACGAACGACCGGATGGTCGCAGGCGATGGTATTGCCGGTGCCGGTATCGTTGGCCAACCTGCCGTCCGGCTCGCTGCGGTAGTAGGCTTGATTGTCGAGGCCGCGCAGCGACAGCGTCGGCCCGAGCCGGTCACTTTCGCCGGTATGATTGAAGACGAGATCGAGGATGGTGCCAATGCCAACCCTGCGCAGCACCCCCACAGTATCGCGCAACTCGGCGAGGCCGCCGGGCGCCAGGCGCGGGTCGAGCGCCATGAAGGTGACTGGGTTGTAGCCCCAGGCATTGCTGAGGCCCAGCGGCGGCAAATGGCGCTCATCGACCCATGCCGTCACGGGCATCAGCTCAACGGCGGAGACGCCGATCTTCTTGAGATGTTCGACGATAGCCGGATGGGCAAGGGCTGCAATGGTGCCGCGCTGCGCTTCGGGCACGTCCGGATGCAGCCTGGTGAAGGAGCGGACGTTCAGTTCGTAGATCAGGCCGCCTGGCTGGAACAAAGGCGGCTTGGCCGGCAGCGGCTTCGGTTGAGCCCGCGCGATGGTCTTCGGCATCAGTGGCGCGGTGTCGGCGCCTTCGTTGCGCCGGGCGGCAAGCCGCCAATGATGCTGGTAGGGCCGGTCTATCTCGACGGCGTAGGGATCAGTGAGCAGCTTGTCGGGATCGAACCACAGCCCGCGCTCCGGCGCATATTCGCCGTCGGCGCGAAAGCCGTAGCGCGTACCCGCGGCAAGGCCGGCGACGAACAGCGCATGGACGCCCTCGCTTTCCGGCTGAAGTTCGAGCCGGTCGATTTCACGGGCGCCGGTGTCGTCGAAGATCGACACCCACAGGCGCCGCGCGGATGACGACCAGGCGGCGAAGCGGATGCCTTCGGGAGTGACGGTTGCGCCGAGCTGGGTCATCGGCGCATCCTCCACTCTCCCCCTTGTGGGGAGGGTCGCGAACGAAGTGAGCGGGGTGGGGGTCGGCGCGGGGAAAGCGCTTTACGAGCACCCCCAACCCGATCCGCTGCGCGGATCGACCCTCCCCACAAGGGGGAGGGTAAAGACGTCACCACCCTCAAGTAATCACGCTCGGCTTGTTGCGCCCGGTGTGGCTCTTGATCCCGGCGATCTCATCGGCAGCCGCGATCAGGTCAGCGAGCGCCTCTTGCGTGTCGAGATCATGCCGCGCTCTGTCCGGCTCGTAGCGCTCGATGTAGACGCGCAGCGTAGCACCCGACGTGCCGGTGCCGGACAAACGAAACACGACACGCGAGCCGCCTTCGAACAGGATGCGGATGCCCTGGTTCTTGCTCACCGAACCGTCGACGGGATCGTGATAGGCGAAGTCGTCGGCATTGGCGATCTTCAGGCCGCGCACGCTGGTGCCGGGCAGCGAAGCGAGCTTGGCGCGCAACTCGTCGACCAGGGCGTTGGCGCGCTCGGTTTCGACCTCCTCATAGTCATGACGTGAATAGTAATTGCGGCCGTAGGTCGCCCAATGTTCGGTGACGACGTCCTTGCAGCTTTCGCCGCGCACGGCCAGGATGTTCAGCCACAACAGCACCGCCCACAGCCCGTCCTTTTCACGGACATGGTTCGAGCCGGTGCCGGCGCTTTCCTCGCCGCAGATCGTTGCCATGCCGGCATCGAGCAGATTGCCGAAGAACTTCCAACCGGTCGGCGTTTCGTAGATGCCGATGCCGAGCTGTTCGGCGACGCGGTCGGCAGCGCCGCTGGTCGGCATCGAGCGGGCGATGCCTTTGAGGCCGTCCTTGTAGCCCGGCGCCAATTGCGCATTGGCGGCAAGCATGGCCACCGAATCCGACGGGGTGACGAAAATGCCCTTGCCGATGATGAGATTGCGGTCGCCGTCGCCGTCGGAAGCGGCGCCGAAATCGGGCGCATCCGGTCCCATCATCTCGTCATAGAGATGCTTGGCGTGGACCAGGTTCGGATCCGGGTGATGGCCGCCGAAATCCGGCAGCGGCTTGTAGTTGCGGCAGGTGCCATTCTCCGCGCCGAGCCGGCGCTCGAGGATTTCCTTGGCATACGGGCCGGTGACCGCATGCATGGCGTCGAAGCGCATGCGGAAGCCGTATTTGAAATTGGCGCGGATGGCGTCGAAGTCGAACAGGCTCTCCATCAATTCGGCATAGTCGGTGACCGGGTCGATAATCTCGACCGCCATGCCGCCGGCGGTCACCGTGCCGATCTTGTCAATGTCGATCTGGTCGATGTCAACCGTCTTGAAGCTCGAAATCGTCTTGGTCTTTTCGAAGATCGCGTCGGTCAGCTTTTCCGGCGCCGGGCCGCCATTGCCGGCATTGTACTTGATGCCGAAATCCTCGTGCGGGCCGCCCGGATTGTGACTGGCCGACAGGATGATGCCGCCGAAGGTCTTGTATTTGCGGATGACATGCGACGCCGCCGGCGTCGACAATATGCCGCCCTGCCCGACCATCACCTTGCCGAAGCCGTTGGCCGCCGCCATGGCGATGGCCTTCTGGATGACCTCGCGGTTGTAGAAGCGGCCGTCGCCGCCGATCACCAGCGTCTTGCCCTCAAAGCCCTCCAGCGCGTCGAAGATCGACTGGATGAAGTTCTCGGCATAGTGCTCCTGCTGAAAGACAGGCACCTTCTTGCGCAGGCCGGACGTGCCGGGTTTCTGGTCGAGATAGGGTTTGGTGGCGACGGTCCGGATCATGCTTCAGGCAACCCTTTTCGAAAGCAGCAGGCGGTAGAGTTCAACGTATTTGTCGGCGCTCTTGTCCCAGGAGACATCGGCCTTCATGCCCTGGCGCTGGATCTGTTCCCAGACGGCCGGGCTCGAATGCGCATCGACCAGCCGGCGGATGGCGTGCAGCATGGCGCCGCCATTGTTGGGCGCGAACTGGAAGCCGGTGGCGACACCGGCCGAGATCGCTGCTTCATTGGCGTCGATGATGGTGTCGGCAAGGCCGCCGGTGCGGGCGACGACCGGCACGCAGCCATAGCGCAGGCCGTAAAGCTGGGTCAGCCCGCAAGGCTCGAAGCGCGACGGGATGACGATGGCGTCGCAGCCGCCCTGCATGGTGTGGGAAAGCCCCTCGTCATAGCCGACGACGACGCCGACACGGCCGCGATGGCGGGCGGTGGCAGCCAGCAGCGCGCCTTCCAGGCCGGCGTCGCCTGAGCCAAGGATCGCCAGCCGCGCGCCGGTGGCGACGACGCCGTCGACCACAGCCGCCAGTATGTCCATGCCCTTCTGCCAGGTCAGCCGGCTGACGACGCAGACGATCGGACTGTCGTCGCGCTCGAGGCTGAAGCGGTCCTCGACAACCGCCCGGTTGGGAAGGCGAGCCTTCAGCGTCGCGGCGGAGTAGGCCGACACCAGATGCTTGTCGGTCTCCGGGTTCCAGATGTCGGTGTCGATGCCGTTGACGATGCCGTAGAGGTCGGAAGAGCGCATGTTGATGAGGCCGTCGAGGCCCATGCCGAATTCCGGCGAGCGGATTTCCTGGGCATAGGTGGGGCTCACCGTTGTGATCGCCCAGGCCGCCTGCAGGCCGGCCTTGAGGAAGCCGACGCCGCCATAATATTCGACGCCGTCGAGCGCCATCGCCGCGGCCGGCAAGCCGAGCTCGCCAAAAATGCCGGCGCCGAACTGACCCTGGAAGGCAAGGTTGTGAACGGTGATCAGCGACGGTACGCCGACCGCCTTGCCGTAGCGCATGTAAGCCAGCGTCATCGCCGACTGCCAGTCATGGGCGTGCACCAGGTCGGGCTGGTAGCCGGAGATGGCGCCGCCGGCGATATCGCCGCCGACCTGGCTCAGCGCAGCAAAACGCCGCCAATTGTCGGGCCAATCGGCGCCCGCCGCATTGCCGTAGGGGCCGCCCGGACGGTCGTAGAGATGCGGCGCGTCGAGCACGAACAGGTCGAGCCCGGCGATCTTGACGGCATGGACCGAAGCCTTGCCGCCCTGCAGCAGCGGATATTGGTAGACGGCTTTCTTTTTCTTGAAGGCGTCCATCACCTGGGGAAAGCCAGGGATGAGCGTGCGCATGGTCACGCCCTTGGCGGCCAGCGCGATCGGCAATGCGCCGGTCACATCGGCAAGTCCGCCGGTCTTGACCAGCGGGAATATTTCGGGCGTGACCGACAGAACCTGCATGCGTCTATGGTATCCCGTCTTACAGCTTCAGCTTGTCGATCATGTCCTGCGTGACCAGGCAGATGCCCTTTTCCGAAACCCGGAAACGCTTGGCGTCGAGAACAGGGTCTTCGCCAACCACCAGCCCTTCCGGTATCCTTACACCGTGGTCGATGACGACGCGCTTCAACTTTGCGTTCCGGCCGACATGAACGTCGGGCAGCATGACGACCTCTTCCAGCGTCGAATAGGAGTTGATGCGCGCGCCGGTGAAGATCAGGCTGCGCTTCAGCGAAGCACCCGAGACGATGCAATCGCCTGAGACCAGCGAGGACACGGCCGAACCGCGCCGGCCATCCTCGTCATGCACGAACTTTGCCGGCGGCTTCAATTCGGCATAGGTCCAGATCGGCCAGTCACGGTCGTAGAGGTCGAGTTCGGGGGTAATGTCGGTCAGGTCGATATTGGCTTCCCAGTAGGCGTCGACCGTGCCGACATCGCGCCAATAGGCCTCGTTCTCGGCCGTCGAGCGCACGCAGGATTTGGCGAAGCGATGCGCGATCGCCTTACCGTGCTGGACGATGTAGGGGATGATGTCCTTGCCGAAGTCGCGGCTGGAGCCTGGCTCGGCCGCATCGCGGCGCAGCTGTTCCATCAGGAACTTGGTCTTGAAGACATAGATGCCCATGGAGGCCAGCGCGAATTCCGGCTTGTCGGGAATGCCGGGCGGGTCGGCGGGCTTTTCGACGAAGGCGATGATGTTGTCCTTGCCGTCGACATGCATGACACCGAAGCCGGTCGCTTCCATGCGCGGCACTTCGAGGCAACCGACGGTGACGTCGGCATTGGCATCGACGTGCTGGCGCAGCATCAACTCGTAGTCCATCTTGTAGATATGGTCGCCGGCCAGGATGACCATGTATTCCGGCCCATAGGCCTCGATGATGTCGATGTTCTGGTAGACGGCGTCGGCGGTGCCTTCATACCACTGGGTTTCCGAGACACGCTGGGAGGCCGGGAGGATGTCGAAGCTTTCGTTTCGCTCCGGGCGCAGGAAGTTCCAGCCGCGCTGCAGGTGGCGGATCAGCGAATGCGCCTTGTACTGGGTGGCGACACCGAGGCGGCGAATGCCGGAATTCAGCGCATTGGACAGCGCGAAATCGATGATGCGCGTCTTGCCGCCGAAATAGACAGCCGGCTTGGCGCGGCGGTCGGTCAATTCCTTGAGCCGGCTGCCGCGGCCGCCGGCCAGCACATAGGCCATGGCATCGCGCGCCAGCGGCTGGGTTCTCTTCAAGTCTGCCATTTTTTACCCTCCCAAATTACCAGTCTGGAGCATCGCCCGGTCCGCAACGAGTCGACGGACCTAATCCGAAACGAGTTGACGGACCTAGTCCGCAACGAGTTCAAGCATGATCGTCGACAGCGGCGGCAAAAGCATCGTTGCCGAAATGCCTCCTCCTTCCGCCCTGGCTTCGACCACACCGCCATTGCCCTTGCCCGAACCATCGTAGTCCGAAGCGTCGGTGTTGATGATTTCGCGCCATTTGCCGACCTTGGGCAATGGCACGCGATAATTGTCGCGCGGCACTGGCGTGAAGTTGGAAATGACGGCGATCGGGTTGCCGCCGGGCGCGCTGCGCAGCCAGGCGAAGACCGAATTTTCCTTGTCGTCGACGATCAGCCAGGAGAAGCCGTCCGGCTCGCAGTCGCGTGCATGCAGCGCTGGGCGCGAGCGATAGAGATAGTTGAGGTCGCGCACCGTCTGCCAGACGCCGCGATGCGGGTGGAAGTCGAGCAGGTTCCAGTCGAGCGCGCGCGCCTCGCTCCACTCGCGGCGCTGGGCGAATTCCTGGCCCATGAACAACAGCTTCTTGCCGGGATACCCCCACATGAAGGCGTAAAAGGCGCGCAAAGTCGCGAACTTCTGCCAGTCGTCGCCGGCCATCTTGCCGAGCAGCGTGCCCTTGCCGTGCACGACCTCGTCATGGGACAGCGGCAGCACGAAATTCTCGGAGAAAGCGTAGGTCAATCCGAACGTCAGGTCGTTGTGGTGGTGCTTGCGGAAGATCGGCTCCTTGGCGAAATACTCCAGCGTGTCGTGCATGAAGCCCATGTTCCATTTGAAGCCGAAGCCCAGCCCGCCTTCATGCACCGGCGCCGAGACCTTCGGCCATGAGGTCGATTCCTCGGCGATGGTCATCACGCCGGGATGGTGGCCGTAGACCTCCTTGTTCATCTTCTGCAGGAAGGACACCGCTTCGAGGTTTTCGCGGCCGCCCTTCTCGTTGGGGATCCATTCGCCGGCCTTGCGCGAATAATCGAGGTAGAGCATCGAGGCCACCGCATCGACCCGCAAACCGTCGACATGGTATTTCTCGGCCCAGAACAGCGCGTTGTTGACGAGGAACGACACCACCTCGCGGCGGCCGAAATTATAGATCGCGGTGTTCCAGTCGGGATGAAAACCCTTGCGCGGATCGGCATGCTCGTAGAGTGCGGTGCCGTCGAAATTGGCGAGGCCATGCGCGTCGACCGGGAAATGCGCCGGCACCCAGTCGAGGATGACGCCGACGCCGGCGCGGTGCGCACCGTCGACGAAACGGGCGAAGCCGTCGGGGTCGCCGAAGCGCGCCGAGGGGGCATAAAGTCCGGTTGTCTGATAACCCCATGACGGGTCATAGGGATGTTCGGAGATCGGCAGGAACTCGATGTGGGTGAAGCCAGTCTCGACAGCATAGGGGATGAGCTGGTTGGCGAGTTCGTCCCATGACAGGAAGCTGCCATCATCGTGCTGCTGCCACGAACCGGCATGGACCTCGTAGATCGATATGGCTTCCCGCCGCGGATCGGCCTTTCGCCAGTAAGCGCGATGCGCTTCGTCCCCCCATTCATGCGCCGGGGGCACCGCCGTCACCGATGCTGTGGCCGGGCGTAATTCAGACTTGAAGGCGAACGGATCGGCCTTGAGCGGCAGGCGCACGCCGTCGGGGGCAATGATCTCGTATTTATAGGGGTGGCCGGCGCCGATATCGGGAATGAACAGTTCCCAGATGCCGGTGTCGCGGCGGTCGCGCATCGTATGGCGGCGGCCGTCCCATTCGTTGAAGTCGCCGACCACGGAGACGCGCCTTGCATTGGGCGCCCAGACGGCGAAATGGACGCCCGACGCGCCTTCATGGTCGAGGAGATGGGCGCCGAGCTTGTCGAACAGCCTGAGGTGCGACCCTTGCGCGATATAGTAGTCGTCCATCGGGCCGAGCACCGGGCCGAAGGAATAGGAATCGGTCAGCCACCAGTCGCCGCCGGCATTTTTGGCGTGATAGCGCAGCGGCTGACGCTTCTTGATCGACAGTCTGCCTTCGAAGAAACCGGCGTCGTCGCGCCGCGTGAGTTCGCCGGCGTTCTTGCCGGCCAGCGTGTATGCGGTGACGAACTCGGCATTGGGGACGAAGCAGCGGGCAACCAGGCTCTTGCCGGCATCATGCACGCCCAGGATTGCAAAAGGATCGCCATGCGTGCCTGCAACAATTGCGGCGACATCGCCGGCTGACGCCAGCCCGTCCGACCCGCTCGTCGTCGCGGTCGCGCGCGGTTTCTTCATCAGGCGGTGTCCCTCCCTGGGAACCAGTTCTTGTGCACAAGACCCGTTGCTCGTGGCCTCATGCAATCATATCAGGCGGGCACGTTCCAGATTTCTTTCGCATATTGGCGGATCGTGCGATCGGAAGAGAACCAGCCGACGCGGGCAACGTTGCGGATAGCGCGCGCGTACCAATCGGGGCTGTTGCGCCAGACGGCGTCGACATCGCGCTGGGCGGCGGCATAGGCGTCGAAATCCGCCGCCACCATGAACCAGTCGCTGTTGTAGAGACCGTCGACCAGCTCGCGGTAGCGATCCGGCTGGTCGGGCGAGAACACGCCCGACGATACTGCGGCAACAGCCTGCGCCAATTCAGGGGAGCCCTCGATCACGGCGCGCGGGTTGTAGCCATTGCTGCGCCGCTCGGCGACTTCCGCCGTGCTCAGGCCGAAGATGAAGATGTTGTCGTCGCCGACGCATTCCTTGATCTCGACATTGGCGCCGTCGAGCGTGCCGATGGTCAAGGCGCCGTTCAGCGCGAACTTCATGTTGCCGGTGCCCGACGCCTCCATGCCAGCAGTCGAAATCTGCTCGGACAGGTCGGCGGCCGGCATCATCACCTCGGCCAGGCTGACATTGTAGTTCGGCACGAACACCACTTTCAGCAGCCCGCGCACCGACGGGTCGCTGTTGATGACCTTGGCGACGTCGTTGGCCAGTTTGATGATCAGCTTGGCATTGTGGTAGCTGGGCGCCGCTTTGCCGCCGAAAAATTTGACGCGTGGCATCCAGTCCAGCTCGGGATGCGAGCGGATCTGGTCGTAGAGCGCGATAGCTTCCAGGATGTTGAGCAGCTGGCGCTTGTATTCGTGGATGCGCTTGACCTGAATGTCGAACAGCGCCGACGGGTCGAGCTTGATGCCGAGCCGGTCTGCGACCAGATTGGCGAGCTTGACCTTGTTGGAGCGCTTGACGGCGGCGAACTTGTCGCGGAAGGCGGCGTCGCCGGCAAAGGCTTCGAGCCCCTTGATGGCGTCGATGTCGTCGAGGAAACGGTCCCCGATCGCCGCGCGGGTGAGCGCGGTGAGGCCCGGATTGCACTGGATCAGCCAGCGCCGTGGCGTGATGCCGTTGGTCTTGTTGTTGATGCGATCGGGATAGAGCTTGTGGAGATCGGCAAACACCGTCTCCTTCATCAGTTCGGTGTGCAACGCCGACACGCCATTGATCGAGTGCGAGCCGACAAAGGCCAGGTTACCCATGCGCACGCGGCGGTCGCCATTTTCCTGGATCAGCGAGATGCGGCTGATCTGCTCATTGGAAAACTGGTTGGTGGCGCGGGCCTCAAGCAGCACCTGAGCATTGATGGCGTAGACGATCTGCATGTGGCGCGGCAAAAGCCGTTCGAACAGCGGCACCGGCCAGCTTTCCAGCGCTTCTGGCAGCAGCGTGTGGTTGGTGTAGCCGAAGGTGCGCTTGGTGATGTCCCAGGCCTGGTCGAAATCCATGCCATGGACGTCCATCAGCAGGCGCATCAGCTCTGGCACGGCGATCGCCGGATGGGTGTCATTGAGATGGATCGCCGCCTTGTCGGGCAGCGAGGCGAGATCGCCATACTGGCTGAGATGGCGCTGGACGATGTCCTGCAGCGATGCGGTGGAGAAGAAATATTCCTGCCGCAGCCGCAGTTCCTGGCCGGCCTTGTGGGAATCGGCGGGGTAAAGCACGCGCGACAAGGCATCGGCCTTGTTGCTTTCGGCCAGCGCGCCGATGTGGTCGCCGGCGTTGAACTTGTCGAGCAGGATCGGATCGACCGGCATGCCGGACCAAAGCCGCAGCGTGTTGACGCGGTTGGCCCGCCAGCCAACCACCGGGGTGTCGTAGGCGACGGCCTGGACATGCTCGGTCGGCTTCCAGACGTGACGTTCGAGCCGGCCATCCTTGGAGGTGATCGATTCCACCGAGCCGCCGAAGCCGACTTCGAAGGCGCGTTCGCGGCGCTCGAACTCCCAGGGGTTGCCGTGGTCGAGCCAGGTTTCGGGCAGTTCGACCTGCCAGCCGTCATGGATCTCCTGGCGGAACATGCCGTTGGCGTAGCGAATGCCGTAGCCATGCGCGGGAATGTCGACGGTCGCCATGCTTTCCATGAAGCAGGCGGCGAGCCGGCCGAGACCGCCATTGCCGAGCGCTGCATCCGGTTCGAGCCCGGCGATGAGGTCGAGGTCGACGCCCAGCGACTTGAGCGCTTCTCGCATATTGTCCATCAGGCCGAGATTGGAGAAGGCATCGCGCATCAGCCGGCCGATGAGGAATTCGAGCGACAGGTAATAGACGCGCTTTTCCTGCTGGGCGTAGGCCTCCTGCGTCGCCTGCATCCAATGATCGACGATGCGGTCGCGCACGACCTTGATCGAGGCTGTCAGCCAATCATATTGCGTGGCAACGGAGGTGCCTTTGCCGACCCGGTATTTGAGAGCCAGCAAGACTTCGTCGGCCAGCGTCTTGGGATCGGGTATTTCGAGATCGGGGGCTTTGGCTGTCATTGTTCGCGTCATACTGCCTCTCGTGATCGTGCTGCGATCATACCGGCTTTCGCTCTCAGTCCCAGCCTATCCTAGTGCATCGCAACATACGTTCAATCGATTTAGACCAGCATGCCGCCAGTTCCCCTGCGGCAATTTATCCGTCGAGCGGATCAGGCAGCGAGTGCAGCCTCCGGCGGAACCTTCGCTCCCGTCATGAAGGCGACGGCGTCGGACATGGTATATTGCTTGGGATCGATGACGCAGAGGCGGCGACCCAGCCGATGGATATGGATGCGGTCGGCAACCTCGAAGACATGCGGCATATTGTGCGAGATCAGCACGATCGGCAGGCCTCGTTTCTTGACGTCGAGGATCAGTTCCAGCACGCGGCGGCTCTCCTTGACGCCGAGTGCGGCGGTCGGCTCGTCCATGATCACCACGCGGCTGCCGAAAGCAGCGGCGCGCGCCACCGCCACGCCCTGGCGCTGGCCGCCCGACAGCGTTTCCACCGCCTGGCTGATGTTCTGGATGGTCATCAGCCCAAGCTCGGTGAGCTTGTCGCGGGCGCGCTTTTCCATTGCGGGCCGGTCGAGCATACGAAGCCAGTCGCCGAGGAAGCCGGGTTTGCGGATCTCGCGGCCCAGGAACATGTTGTCGGCGATCGACAGGGCCGGCGACAAAGCCAGGTTTTGGTAGACCGTCTCGATGCCCGCCTCGCGCGCCTCCATGGGCGATTTGAAAGCGACAGCCTTGCCTTCAAGACGGATCTCGCCTTCGTCGGGCACGGCGGCGCCGGAAATCGCCTTGATCAGCGATGATTTGCCGGCGCCATTGTCTCCGATGACGGCCAGGATTTCGCCGGGGTAGAGGTCGAAGTCGGCATTGTCGAGGGCGGTGACACGGCCATAGCGCTTGATCAGGCCGCGCGCGGTGAGGATGGGTTCCACGGTCATGCCGAAACCTTTCTGATCCATTGGTCGATCGCCACGGCGCCGATGATCAGCACACCGGTGAGCAGCACCTTCCATTGCGGATCGGCGCCCAGCATGTTGAGGCCCATCGAGACGACACCGACGATCATCGCGCCGAAAAGCGTGCCCAGAATTGAGCCGCGCCCGCCGAACAGTGAAATGCCGCCGATCACCGTCGCGGTTATCGCCTGCAGGTTGTAGTCGGTGACGGCGGCTGACGGCGAGATCGAGCCGTTGCGGCCGATGGACACCCAGGCAGCGAAAGCGGCGATCAACCCGGCAAGGGTGTAGACCGTCATCAACACCTTCTTGGTCTGGATGCCAGACAGCTTCGCCGCCTCCTGATCATCGCCAACGGCGTAGACATGGCGGCCCCAGGCGGTGTGATTGAGCACGTACCAGAGGATCAAAACGAGCACGACCGTGGCGATGACGCCCAGTGTGAGCACCGCCGTGCCGATCTTGAAACTCAGGGCAAAGAGATGCAGCAGCGGCGCCTGGGCGTCGACGTCGGTATCGCGGATCGTCTCATTGGCCGAATAGATGAAGTTCGTCGCCATGACGATGTTCCAGGTGCCGAGCGTGACGATGAACGGCGGCAGCTTCATGTAGGCGACCAGCAAGCCGTTGAGCAGGCCGCAGACTGCGCCGGCGGCAAGCCCGATGGGCACTGCGAGCACGGCCGGCATGCCGTAGCTGACCGCGCAATTGCCCATGATCACGGCCGAAATCACCATGATCACGCCGATCGACAGGTCGATGCCGGCGGTCAGGATGACCAGTGTCTGCGCGGCACCGAGGATGCCGACGATGGCGATCTGCTGCAGGATCAGCGTCAGCGTATAGGATGAGAAGAAACGCCCGCCAATGGCGATGCCGAAAATGACGATCGACAAGACCAGCACAATCAGCGGCACCGCCGCCGGCGTGGAGTGCAGGAAATGCTGGATGCGCTTGACGGCCGATTTGTGCTCGTCAAAGGCGGCAACGCTTGTGTCGCTGCTCGAGAGAACCTTCTCGAATTCCTGTGCTTGAGCCATGTTTCCTCCCCTGGGCTTCAGCTCCATGCCGATACCCGCTCGCGCCTGTCCGGTCTGCTGCCGGGATTATTCGCGTGACGCATCGTCCACCCGAAGCGGCCGGGGATCAAGCCCCCGGCCGTCAGCTTGCCGCTGGCTGTCAGGCAGCCATCAGCCCCAGCACTTGGCGAGGCCTTCCTTGGTGTCGATCGACTTCACGCCATTGGCCGGCTTGTCGGTGACGAGGTTGACGCCGGTGTCGAAGAAGTTCTTGCCTTCGGTCGGCTTCGGCTTGGCGCCGTCCTTGGCGAAGGCGGCGATCGCCTCGATGCCGAGTGCCGCCATCTGCAGCGGGTATTGCTGCGAGGTGGCGCCAATGACGCCTTCGGTCACCGACTTCACACCGGGGCAGCCGCCATCGACCGAGACGATCAGCACCTGGCTTTCGAGCCCGACCGCCTTGAGCGCCTGGTAGGCGCCGACAGCGGCGGGCTCGTTGATGGTGTGGATGACGGTGATGGAGTTGTCCTTCTGCAGAAGGTTTTCCATCGCCTTGCGGCCGCCTTCTTCATTGCCGTTGGTGACGTCGTGGCCGACGATGCGGGCATCGTCCTCATCGCCGATCTTGTTGGGATCCTTCACGTCGATGCCGAAGCCCATCATGAAGCCCTGGTCGCGCAGCACATCCACGGTCGGCTGTGAGGGGGTCAGGTCGAGGAAGCCGATCTTGGCGTCCTTGGCCTTGTCGCCGAGGGTCGCGGCTGCCCAGGCGCCGATCAGCTTGCCGGCTTCCAGATTGTCCGTCGCAAAGGTCGCGTCGGCGGCATCGATCGGGTCCAGCGGGGTATCGAGCGCGATCACCAGCAGGCCGGCGTCACGCGCCTTCTTCACCGTCGGCACAATGCCCTTGGTGTCGGACGCGGTGATCAGGATGCCCTTGGCGCCGTCGGCGATGCAGCTTTCGATCGCCGCCACCTGGCTCTCGCTATCGCCGTCGATCTTGCCGGCATAGGTCTTGAGGTCGACGCCAAGTTCCTTGGCCTTGGCGGTCGCGCCCTCCTTCATCTTGACGAAGAAGGGGTTGGTGTCGGTCTTGGTGATCAGGCAGGCGCCGACGCCGGCGGCCGATGCTGTCGAAGCAAACGCCATCAGGCCGAGGCCCGCCGCGGCGAACACGGTGGACTTCAATAAAGCTTTGGTCACGATCTTCCTCCCATGGAACCATGCGGATGCCGCCAACCGGCATCTTGAGCGCGTCCACTGAAGTTCTCCCAGTGTGGACGCGCCCTCAAATGACACCAGCGGGAGCCGCCTGTCAATAATTAAATCACTCTTATTTATTATTGACAGCTTTGCGCGGTTCACTCATTCTGCCGCAAAAGCAGTAAGAATAAACCAAGGGAAGGAACAAGGGTGGAGACCGGCATTGCGAGGCACGGTTCGCCCGAGGCGGCCGCCAGCCGTCTCCACCGTGGCACCAACCAGAGCGGCATGCGCGACCACAATGAGCGGCTGGTGCTGTCGTTGGTTCGCCAGCACGGCAGCTTGGCCAAATCAGACATTGCGCGCATGACCGGCCTTTCAGCGCAGACCGTCTCGGTCATCATGCGCGAACTGGAGGAAGACAGCCTGCTGCTGCGCCAGGCGCCGTTGCGCGGCAAGATCGGCCAGCCCTCCATCCCGATGGCGCTGAACCCCGAAGGCGCCTTCTTCATCGGCCTCAAGATCGGCCGCCGCAGCGCCGAACTGGTGCTGATCGATTTCCTCGGAACTGTGCGTTCCATGCTGCAGCACTCCTACCGCTATCCGGCGCCGCGCGAGACGGTTGAGTTCGTCACCGAAGGCATGAAGACGATGCGCGCCGAACTGACACCTGCGCAGGACAAGCGCATTGCCGGGCTCGGCATCGCCATGCCGTTCGAACTGTGGAACTGGGCCGACACCGCCGGCGCGCCGCGCGACATCATGGACGAATGGCGCCATCGCGACATCCGTGCCGACATCCAGGCGCAGTGCGAATTCCCGGTCTATCTGCAGAATGACGCCACCTCCGCCTGCGGCGCCGAGCTGGTGTTCGGCCAGACCGGCGGGGCGCGCGACTTCGTCTATTTCTATATCGGCGCCTTTGCCGGCGGCGGCATCGTGCTCAACGGCCGGCTGTTCGGCGGGCCAACCGGAAATGCCGGGGCGCTGGGTTCGATGCCGGTGCCGGGGCCGGACGGCAAGCCGACGCAGCTCATCGACGTCGCCTCGATCGCCATGCTGGAAAAGGCGCTTAACGCACGCGGCGTCGAGGCTTCGCATCTGTGGACGTCGCCTGAGGATTGGGGCGAGATCGGTCACGAGCTCGACGACTGGATCGCCAATGCCGCTCAGGCGCTGGCCTATGCCATCGTATCGGCGTCCTCGGTGATCGATTTCGAGGCCGCGGTGATCGACGGCTGGATGCCGCTCGCTGTCCGGCGCCGGCTCGTCGATGCGATCAGGCAGGCGATCGGTACGATCGATGGCGAAGGGCTGAAGCTTCCGGTGGTGCGCGAAGGCACCGTCGGCATCCATGCCCGCGCGCTGGGCGGCGCCAGCCTGCCGCTGTCCGAACGCTTCCTCATCGGTTCGACCACGATTTCCAGGAGCATCTGAATGCTGATCGGTATTCCGTCGCTGCTCGGTCCGGAGCTTCTGGCGACATTGCGCGCCATGGGCCATGGCGACGAGATCGCGCTCGTCGACGGCAACTATCCGGCGGAAGAACAGGCAAACCGGCTGATCCGCGCCGACGGTCTTCACCTCATACCGGTGCTTGACGCCATTTTGAGCGTGCTGCCGGTGGACGACTTCGTGCCGGAAGCGCTGTTTCGTGCCTCGGTCAAAGGCGATCCCTCGGTCGCCGATCCGGTCCACCATGAAATCGAAACGATCTGCACCAGGCGCGCGCCGGGCCGCAAGGTGGTTGCGCTGGCGGGCGCCGACTTCTATGCACGCGTCCGGTCGGCATATGCGATCGTCGGGACCAGCGAACCCCGGCTCTACGCCAACATCATCATCCGCAAGGGCGTGATCTATCCGCCGGAGAACAAGAAATCATGATCCTCTGCTGCGGCGAAGCCCTGATCGACATGCTGCCGCGCACCACGACACAGGGCGAGCCGGCCTTTGCGCCCTATGTCGGCGGCGCGGTGTTCAACACGGCGATCGCGCTTGGCCGCCTCGGCGCGCCCGCCGGCTTCTTTTCCGGCCTGTCGTCGGATCTGTTCGGCGGCCAGTTCCGCGAGGCGCTCGGCGCAAGCAAGGTCAGCTCCACCTATGCGCACACCTCCCCTCGCCCGACCACGCTCGCCTTCGTGCGGCTCACCAACGGCCAGGCGACCTACACTTTCTACGACGAAAACACCGCCGGGCGCATGCTGACGACAGAGGATCTGCCGAAACTGGGCGCCGAGATCGAAGCCATGCTGTTTGGCGCCATCAGCCTGATTTCGGATCCGGCGGGTGCTGCCTACGAAGAATTCATGAAACGCGAGCACCAACGCCGCGTCATGATGCTCGACCCCAACATCCGGCCGAACTTCATCCCCGACAAAGCCAAGCACCTCCGGCGCATCCGCTCGATGATGGCGATGGCCGACATCGTGAAGCTATCGGATGAGGATCTGCACTGGTTCGGCGAGGCCGGCTCGCATGAGGACGTCATCCGCAATTGGCTCGATCGGGGCCCCAAGCTGATCGTCGTCACCCATGGCAGCGAAGGCGCAGTCGGCTACAGCAGGGATCACAAGGTCACGGTGATGCCGCATAAGGTGGAGGTGGTCGACACGGTCGGCGCCGGCGACACTTTCAATGCCGGCATTCTGGCCTCGCTGCACGAGCAAGGCCTGCTCACCAAGGCCGGGATCGGCGGCCTTTCGGAGGACGCCATCCGTCAGGCGTTGGCCCTCGGCGCCAAAGCGGCGGCGGTGACCGTGTCGCGGGCCGGCGCCAACCCGCCCTGGCGGCACGAAATCGCCTGATCCACGCTTAGTCCGCCGCCAGCCGCTGCAAGCAGCCGATCACTTTATGTTTCCGCGAGCCGGAAAGACGCACTGAATCAGCCGGATTAATAGGCGGCGAAGCCCGGATTTCCGGCATCTTGCGGCAATGCAGGGAAAGCCTGAAGTAACAGGCTGCGACACCTAGACAACCCGTCCCGCGGCCGGTCCGGCTTTCTAGACCGACCCAACTCTGGTACCAGCGGCCCGGTTAAGTTGTTGTTTCTGTGCGTGTCGTTGGGGCGGCTCGCACCACACCGTTTTGAGGCCGACATGCAATTCATCGATCTTGGCGCGCAGCGCGAACGTATCCGCGACCGGCTGAAGGCCGCGATCGACAATGTCGTCGAGGAAGGCCGCTATATCCTCGGACCGCAAGTCACCGAATTCGAAAACAAGCTCGCAGCCTATATCGGCACCAAGCATGTCGTGGCCTGCGCCAACGGCACCGACGCGCTGCTGTTGCCGCTGTTTGCCGCCGGTATCGGCCCCGGCGACGCGGTGTTCGTGCCGAGCTTCACCTTTGCCGCGACGGCGGAAGTGGTGGCGCTTGCCAAGGCCGAACCGGTTTTCGTCGATGTCGACGCCGAGACCTACAACATCGACATCGCCAGCCTCGAGGCGGCGATCGCCATGATCAAGAAGGAAGGCCGGCTGAAGCCGAAGGCGATTATTCCCGTCGACCTGTTCGGGCTTGCCGCCGACTACGAGGCGATCATGGCGATTGCCAAGCGCGAAGGGCTGCTGGTGATCGAGGATGCGGCGCAGTCGATCGGCGGTTCGGCCGACGGCACAATGTGCGGCGCCTTCGGCCATGTCGGCTCGACCAGCTTTTATCCGGCCAAGCCGCTGGGCTGCTACGGCGATGGCGGCGCGATGTTCACCAATGACGACGCGCTGGCCGACCAGCTGCGCTCGTTTGCGTTCCACGGTAAGGGCGAGACGCAGTATGACAATGTCCGCGTCGGCATCAATTCACGCCTCGACACGATCCAGGCGGCGATCCTGATCGAGAAACTCGCCATCCTCGAAGACGAGATGGTCGCCCGCCAGGTGGTGGCCAAGCGCTACGCCGAAGGTCTCGGCGACATCGTCAAGGCGTCACGCAATCTGGGCGGTGGCCGCTCGGCCTGGGCGCAATACGCCATCGAGACGCCGAAGCGCGACGGGTTGAGGGCGCATCTCGGCGAAAAGGGCATCCCTTCGGTGATCTATTATGTGAAGCCGCTGCACGAGCAGGTCGCCTATCGCGACTATCCGCGCACGCCGACCGGGCTTGCGGTTTCGGAGGAACTGCCGAAGCGCATCCTGTGCCTGCCGATGCATCCCTATCTCAGCGAAGCCGACCAGGACCGCATCATCGAGACGATCCGCAACTACATTGGCTCGAACTCGGCGCATGTAGCGGCGGCGTAAGTTACGCCGCGTCCGCCGCCTTCCCGCTCGCAATAAAATGCGGGTTGGCGAAATCCTCGTCGTCGCTCTGTTTGCGCTTGCCATAGGTGAGCGGCTCGCCGTCCAGCGTGCGCGTCATGCCGCCGGCGGCGCGCAGTACGGCGTCGCCGGCCGCCGTGTCCCATTCCATGGTGCGGCCGAAGCGCGGATAGATGTCGGCTTCGGCTGCGGCGAGCAGGCAGAATTTCAGCGATGAGCCGACCGAGACGATCTCGGCGGCGCCGAGATCCTTGATGAAGGCTTCGGTCTCCGGGGTGTTGTGCGAGTGGCTGGCAACGACCGCCAGCGGCGTGACCGCCCTCCTAACCGAAATCCGCCGGCGGCCGACGATACGGAAGTCGCCTTCGACCTCGATTGCTTCGGCCCAGCCCGGCCGTCCAGAGAAGAACCGCCCGCTGCACGGTGCGAAGACGACGCCGATCTCCGGCACGCCGTGCCGGACAAGCGCAATGTTGACGGTGAAATCGGTCCGGCGGTTGACGAATTCCTTCGTTCCATCGAGCGGATCGATCAGGAAGAAGGCGCCATCCAGATCGGGCGGCACAATGCCTTCGGCGACCTCTTCCTCGGCCACGCAGGGAATATCGGGATAGGCCGCACGCAGGCCGGCGAGGATGATCGTCTCGCTCTCGCGGTCGGCTTCCGTGACCGGCGAGGAGTCGGACTTGCTGTCGACCGCGCAGCCGGCCTTGAAGACCCGCATCACCTCGCGTCCGGCTTCGAGCGCCAGGCGCTCGAACACGTCGAGCATCACTTCGTCGTCAGATGCCGCCGCCGCTGTCATATTGGTCTTCGGCAATGTCGCGCTCATTCAGCCAGTGTTCCAGAGCCTCTACCATCTCCTCGGCCGTCTTGCCGAGTGTCTTGAGATGGATTTCGGGATTTTCGGGAGCTTCATACGGGGAATCGACGCCGGTGAAGTTCTTGATCTCGCCATTCAGCGCCCGTGCGTAAAGGCCTTTCGGGTCGCGTCGGGCGCATTCCTCGAACGGCGTATCGACGAACACTTCGACGAACTCGCCGTCGGCCATCAACTCCCTGGCCATGCGCCGCTCGGCGCTGAAGGGCGAGATGAAGGAGACAATGACGATCAGCCCGGCATCGGCCATCAGCTTGGCCACCTCGGCGACCCGGCGGATGTTTTCGACACGGTCGACGTCGGTGAAGCCGAGATCGCGGTTTAGGCCGTGGCGGACATTGTCGCCGTCGAGAATGTAGGTGTGGCGCCCGGAAGCGAACAGCTTCTTCTCGAGCAGGTTGGCGATGGTCGACTTGCCCGAACCGGAAAGCCCAGTGAACCAGAACACGGCGGGACGCTGGCTCTTCAGGTCGGAGCGGCCGCGCTTGCCGACATCGAGCGACTGCCAGTGGATGTTTTCGGCGCGGCGCAAGGTATGCAGGATCATGCCGGCGCCGACCGTGGCATTGGTGATGCGGTCGATCAGGATGAAGGCGCCGGTATCGCGGTTGTCGGCGAAGGAGTCGAAGGCGATCGGCGCCCGGGTCGAGATGTTGCAGATGCCGACTTCGTTCATCTCGAGCGACTTCGCCGCCTCGCGAGCGAAGTCGTTGACGTTGACGCGGTATTTCAGGTCGGTGACGGTGGCGCTGGTCTGGTCGGTCTCGGTGCGCAGTATATAGGAGCGACCCGGCAGCAGCGCTGCCTCGTCGAACCAGACGATGTTGGCGGCGAACTGGTCGGCGACCTGCGGCCGTGCCGCCGGCGACACCAGCATGTTGCCTCTGGAGACCTCGACCTCGTCATCGAGCACAAGGGTGATGGCCTGGCCGGCCACCGCCTGGGCAAGATCGCCGCCTTGCGCGACGATGCGCTTGACCCGCGAGGCCTTGCCGGATTTGGCGACCACCACCTCGTCGCCCTGCGCGACGGAGCCGGACGCGATGGTGCCGGCAAAGCCGCGGAAGTCGAGATTGGGCCGGTTGACATACTGCACCGGAAACCGGAACGGCAGTTCGACCGCGGCCTCGTCGACCGATATGGTTTCGAGATGCTCGATCAGCGACGGGCCGGAATACCACGCCGTCTTGCCGGAGCGGCTGGTGACATTGTCGCCATAGCGGGCCGACATCGGGATCGGCACGATCGTCTGGAAGCCGAGCTCGTGCGAGAACTGCCGGTAATCCTCGACGATACGGTCGAACACCGCCTGGTCGAAATCGACGAGGTCGATCTTGTTGACGGCAAGCACGATATGGCGGATGCCGAGCAGCGAAGCGATGATCGAGTGGCGCCGGGTCTGGCGCAGCACGCCCTGGCGCGCATCGATGAGCACGATGGCGAGATCGGCGGTAGAGGCGCCGGTCGCCATGTTGCGGGTGTACTGTTCATGGCCGGGCGTGTCGGCGACGATGAACTTGCGCTTGGGCGTGGCGAAGAAGCGGTAGGCGACGTCGATGGTGATGCCTTGCTCGCGCTCGGCCTCGAGGCCGTCGACCAGAAGCGCGAAGTCGATGTCGTCGCCAGTGGTGCCGTGCTTGCGGGAATCGCGCGCGAGTGCGGCGAGCTGGTCCTCGAAGATCTGCTTTGTGTCGGACAGAAGACGGCCGATCAACGTCGACTTGCCGTCGTCGACCGAGCCGCAGGTGAGAAAGCGGAGCAGCGACTTCTTCTCCTGCGCCGCCATGTATTCGCGCACGCCGTCGGTGGGAGCGAGGCTCTTGGCCAGGATATGGCGCATGCTCAGAAATACCCCTCGCGCTTCTTCTTTTCCATCGAGCCGGCTTCATCGCGGTCGATGAGGCGGCCCTGGCGCTCGGAGGTGCGCGCCGTCAGCATCTCGCCGACGATGGCTTCGAGCGTGTCGGCGTCGGATTCGATGGCGCCGGTCAGCGGATAACAGCCAAGCGTGCGGAAACGGACCAGGCGGTTCTCCACCGTCTCATCGGGGCGCAATTGCATGCGATCGTCATCCTTCATGATCAGCATGCCGTCGCGTTCGACCACCGGCCGCTCCTTGGCGAAATAGAGCGGCACGATCGGGATGTTTTCCTGCAGAATGTACTGCCAGATATCGAGCTCGGTCCAATTCGACAGCGGAAACACGCGGATCGATTCGCCCGGCGCGATGCGGGTGTTGAAGATCTTCCACATCTCCGGCCGCTGGTTCTTCGGGTCCCAGACATGCTGGGCGTTGCGGAAGGAAAAGATGCGCTCCTTGGCGCGCGACTTCTCCTCGTCGCGCCGCGCCCCGCCGAAGGCAGCGTCAAAGCCGTATTTGTCGAGCGCCTGGCGCAACGCCACCGTCTTCATCACATGGGTGTGGGTGTTCGAGCCATGGTCAAAGGGGTTGATACCGTCGCGCACGCCGTCTTCATTGACGTGGACCAGCAGGTCGAAGCCGAGCTTCTGCGCCATCTGGTCGCGAAAGGCGATCATCTCGCGGAACTTCCAGGTGGTGTCGACATGCAGGAAGGGGAAAGGCGGCTTGGCCGGATAGAAGGCCTTCATCGCCAGATGCATCAGCACGGAGGAATCCTTGCCGACGGAATAGAGCATCACCGGCTTGGAGAAGGAGGCCGCAACCTCACGGAAGATGTGGATGGACTCGGCCTCGAGCCGCTGCAGATGCGTAAGCGCGATGTTCATGGACTGTGAGCGTTCTCTCGTGCAATCCAGACCTTGCATCAGATGGATCGGGCGTCCTTTTCAGCCGCCCGGTTCAAGCTTCACTGCTGGACACTATCGGTTCGTGCCGGCGTTCTAGCAGATCGCCACCTGATATAACAACGCTGGAAAGGCCGGCGGCCACACCGATCGGCAACGAATTTTCCATGAAAAGCCCAGAATCGGGAAATTCCTGCCCGACGGAGCGATAGCCTTCAAAGGCCGGGAAAAATCTTGCCTGGACCGAAAGAAACGCCGGCCCGACCTCGTCGCACTTTCGAAAACCGCACCCAGCCGCTATACCGGCTCCTGAACCTGCGCCGGGCGGCATGCCGCAAATGCCGCGCCAAACATTGTCCGTCGCCACGCGACCCAGCGCATTGTGAACCAGAGCATTGACCCCGATCTCCGCCATCAAGCAGCACGTTTCGCCGTCACGGATCAACATCACCTTCTCCATTCTGTGCTTCTTTTTCCCGCCGGTGCTGGGATCGGCGGTCAGCTTTTTGTTCAATGGCGGCGGCCTGTGGTCGGTGCTTCTGCTTGCGTTGAAAAGACGGCGTTTCAACATTGACCGGCCGATGACCGTGATGACGGTGGCCATCTATGCCTATTGCGCAGCCAGCGTGCTCGCCTCCATCGTCAACAATTCGATCGCCAGGGATGCGCCGCATCTGGCAGGGCTGATCACCTTCCTGTTTTTCCCTGTCTCATACGCGACCTGGAGCATTACCGAGAAAACCACGCTGACGCGCATCGTCGTGCTGGCGAGCGCCGCCGCCTGTTTTGGCGCCGTGCTGCTGGCGGTCGTGCAATATCACGGGCTGGGCATACGGGCCGAAGGCGGCGCCGGCAATCCGATCGTGTTCGCGACCGTCGCCTGCCTCAGCATGATGATGTGCCTGGCAGGCGCTTTATCGGGTGTAGAAAAGAACAGGACGTTGCTGGCCTGCGCGACACTGGCCGGCGCGGTCGCCATTGTCTATTCGGGATCTCGGATAATCTGGCTGGCGATGCTGGTGGCCGGCATCGCGGTCCTGCTGATCAACCGTCGCAAGCTCAACAACAGAAACGCCATTCGGCTTTTGCTGATTGCGGGGGCGACCGGCATCGTCATCGCTGTCATCGGTCTCCCCATCATTTCCGAGCGCGCGGCCTTCCTGTTCAGCGACTGGGATGCGCTCGCCACGAAGGGCGACCACACGACCGCGCTCGGCTTGCGCGCCGCACTTTGGCAGATTGGCCTGAGCGCCTTCCACGACATGCCGATTTTCGGCCACGGCATTGCCGCAAGCCGCGAGCTGATAAAGGATGGGTTCCACAATCAGTTCAACATGCCGTCGACGGGCTTCAGCCATTTCCACAATGGCTTCCTGACCGCATTGGTGGAGGCCGGCCTGCTTGGAGCCGTAACGCTCGCGGCTGTGTTCGTCGTTGCCGCGAGAAACGCGGCCATCGTGCTGCGCACCAGCGCGGACGCGATCGAGCGGTTCGGCGCCACGATGATTGTCGTCACTGCGATCACCTATCTCATCGGCGGCCTGACCGGCATCCTGGTCGGCCACGACATCCTCGATGCCACACTGATGGTGTTTCTGGTGTCCGGGACCTATCTTGCATCGGGCCGGCAACAAATGCTGCCGGAACAACCGGCCCCGGCGCCCCAGGCAAGCCGGCCGTGAAAGTGCTGGTCACAGGCGCGACGGGTTTCATCGGCAGGCAGGTGGTCAACCAGCTTCGCGAAGCCGGGTTCGGGGTGCGCATGGCATCGCGCCACCCGGAACGGCTCGATCCCGTGAGCGATGCGGTTTTGTTGCCGGACTTCGACGCGCCGGCCCAGGCATTCCAGGCGCTGATGCGAGATGTCACCCATGTCGTCCACTGTGCGGCGCTCAACAATGACCGCAAGGCGAGCGAAGCCGACTTCATGGCCGCCAACGCGACACTGACCGCCCAGCTGGCGCGCGCGGCCGCCTGGCGGACAAGCGGGCGCTTCGTCTATCTGTCATCGATCCGGGCGGTGGCCGGTCCCGGTTTCAGCGGAACCATCAGTGAAGCGACGCCAGCAGCCCCGCAATGCGCCTATGGGCGCTCGAAACGCGAAGGCGAGATCAGGATGCTCGAAGCCTATGCCTCCAGGCCCTCCGACGCCACGACGTTGCGCCTGCCGCCGGTCTATGGCGAAGGCATGAAGGGAAACCTGGCGTACCTGATGCGGCTGAGCGGCATGCCTATAGCCTTGTCGCTGCCGGCGGCGACCTTCAGCGGCCTCCGATCATTGATGTCATGCGAGAGTGCGGCGCGAACCGCTGTTTATCTGTTCAGCCGTCCGCAGTCGGTTCGCCGGGCCTACGTCGCCTGCGACCTCCCGCCCCTCCCGGTCTCATCCATCATCATGGCCTTCCGGGACGGTTATGGCTACTCGTTGAAGCTGTCCAGAGTGCCCGGCGGCCTGGTGCGGACAGCACTGACCTTGATCGGCAAACGCACGGCATGGGAGGCGATGACCGCGACCCAAATTTGCGATCCGTCCGTGCTGGTATCCGAAGGCTGGGCGCCACAGACCGATTCGCTCGAACAGCTGACCGAGCTCGCACGCCGCTACAAATCGGGTGCCGTTCAGCGGTAGAAAATCGTGCCTATGAGAATGCGGACATCGAGGCCCACCGATGCCGACTTTAAATACTCGGCATCGGTTTCGGCGCAGAGCTTTGGGTCGGACATGTCGATGCCTTTCATCTGCGCGAGCCCGGTAATGCCCGGAAGCGCCGCAAGCACACCCAATTGCCTGCGGCGTTCGACCAATTCCGTCTGCGTGGGCAGGCACGGCCGCGGTCCGACCAGGCTCATCTCGCCCTTGAGCACGTTCCAGAGCTGCGGCAGCTCGTCGATCTTGAATTTCCGCAGCACCTTGCCGACGGCAGTGACGGAAATTGCCGGCGCCTGATGCGAGGGCAGAGACGGCGTTCCCACAACCATCGTGCGCAGCTTGTGGCAGGCAAACGGCACCCCGTGCTGGCCGACACGGGTTTGAGAGAAGAGTGCCGGTCCAGGCGACGTCGTCCTGATTGCCAGCATGGCAAGCAGGATGAAAGGCGAGGCCAGTGGCAGCAGCAGCGCCGCCACCGCCAGGTCGAAAGCTCGCTTGGGTTCCCTCATGGCCGTGTCTGCATGCTCTAGATCCGCCGCCAGATGAAGGCCAGATAGAGCCCAAGCGTCCCAGCCAGCGTCTGCCGGTAGACGCCGCTTTTTCTGAGAAGGCGCAGGCGTCGCAAGATACCGCCCTTTCGTGCCCTGATGAACAGGCCGAGACAGGCGGCGGCATCCCTCGAGAGGATGTCGCGATTGACCGCCAGGCCACTCAGATTGTGATCGGTCCAGACGGCGAACTCGCCCCTGAAGAGGCGCCCCAGCCGCGACAGCCTCGCCTTCCACGACACGTTGGCGCCGACCAGGTTTGCCTCATGCTGGCGGTAGCGCACCAGCGGTCGCGGGTCATAGCGAACAATGCCGCCGGCAGCCGTGACGATCAGATAGGTCCACCAGTCATGGCTGACGAACTCGGTCCTTGCCGATGCCTTTGCCAGCAACTTTCGCGCGGCGCGGTTGATCATCATCGTGTTGCCGCCGGCAATGCTTTGCACAAGCGCATTGCGAAATGCGGGTGGATGCTGGAACAGCGGCGAATACCCTTGCGCCGCTCCGGTTTCGGACATGGTCGCGGTCCTGGAGCAAAACAGCAGCGGCGTTGCGGCATCGTGCCCTTGCATCCAGGCAATAGCGCTCTCCAACCTATCCGGCTCCCAGATGTCATCCTGGTCGCAGAAGGCGTAGTAGTCGGCCTCGATGCGCGGATCGATGATCATCGCGCGGAAATTGGCGGCAAAGCCCTGGCGAGGACCATTCGACAGGGTCAACCGGCCCTTGGACCAGCGGCTCTGCCAGGCGCCGATAATGGCCGAAGTGCCGTCTGTCGAACCGTCGTCGGAAACCCAGAGGTCGACAACAGGATGCGATTGCGCAGCCAGCGACGCGAGCTGCTCGTCAAGGAAAGCCGCGCCATCTTTCGTGCCCAGCAGCACGGCCACGCGCTGATCTTGTCTGCTCACTGGTTCAAAATCATCTGCAAACGCCTGGGAACGGCCATCGGATCGGTTTCAATAGCCAATCCCGGTCGATCAGGACAGGCTCTTTGTTTTGACGCAATCCCGGACGGGAAAACCGCTCCACACTTTTTCCTGGAATTGCTCTAACCAGCTTGCCCGACTGTTTTCGCAACGGTTTCCCGGCGTGCGTCACTTGGAGGCTCTTCCGCCTGATAGAGGGCGGCCATGACGGCGAGCGCCGAGGCCTTGTCCTGATCGCGCATGGCCGCCTGCAGCGATGTCAGCGCCGCCTGGACCTTGGGCCATCCCACGACATCGGTTCTGAGGCCGAAGATCTTGGGATATCCAGCGCGACGATCTCCTCATTGCCGCCATGCAGCACCTCGTGAAGCTTCTCGCCCGGCCTGATCCCGGTGAAACGGATCGGAATGTCGGTGTAGGGGCTTTTGCCGGCCATGCGGATCATGGTTTCAGCGACTTCGAGGATCGGCACCGGCTTGCCCATGTCGAGCATGTAGATGGCGTAGTCGTCCTTGCCCTGGCGCCGCTCGGCGTCGGCCGCCGACATGATGACGAGGTCGACGGCTTCGGCCACCGTCATGAAGTAGCGGGTCATGCGGCGATCGGTGATGGTGACCGGACCGCCGGCCTCGATCTGCGCCTGGAAGATGGTGGCGACCGAGCCATTGGAGCCGAAGACATTGCCGAACCGCACGGCGATGAACTTGGTGCCGGAGCGACGGCCGCTAGGCCCGGTGGCGTGCGTTTCGTGCAGCGAAGAGACGATCTGCTCGGCGGCGCGTTTCGTCATGCCGAGCACCGAGGTCGGATCGACCGCCTTGTCGCTGGAAATCAGCAGGAACTGCGGCACCCCGCATTTGGCGGCAACCTCGGCGCAGACGAGGGTGCCCAAAATGTTGGTCTGGATCGCCGATTCCCAATTTTCCTCGAGCAGCGGCACATGTTTGAGCGCGGCGGCATGGAAGATGATGTCGGGCTTGAAATCGCTGACGACGCGGGTGATCTGGCGCCGGTCTGTGACATCGACGATGCGGCTCTTGAGCCGGACATGGTCCTTTTCGTCAACCTGCTGGTCGAGCTGGAAAATACCGAACTCCGAGATATCGGCGACCAGAACCGCCTCGGCGCCAAGTTCCAGCGACCGCTTGACCAGGATGCGACCGATTGAGCCGGCGCCGCCGGTGACCAGGACGCGCTTGCCGTTGAGGAAGCCGCCAATGCGCTCAATGTCGGATGGAACCGTTGAGCGGCGCAGGATGGTTTCCATCTCGACGGCATCGAGAACCAGCTTTCCGCGCTGCCCGAGCTCCGAGACGCCGGAGAACTGGACGACGGCGATGCCGCTATGACGGGCGATGCGAACCAGTTCCGAAAATTCTTCGATCTCGCGCTCGGCGCCTTTGCCGAAAATCAGCATGTCGAGGCTTTTGGTGCCTCTTGCATATTCTTCGAGGACCTCGACCAGGCGGGGGCGCACGGCCACCACCGGAACGCCGTGGATCTGCGTGCCCAAAGGCGCGCCGTTCTCGATGGCCATGATCCCGGCGATGGAATATTCGGCCGGCTCTGCCGTGCGCGTGAACCGGATTATGACGTCTGCTTCGCCGAGCCTGCCGACGAACAGCGCCTGCTTGATCGCCACATTGTTTGCGTTGCGGCTCAGGATCCGCCAGCTCGCCCCGTCGCGCAGGAACCGGTAATAGAGCCGAGGCGCCGATATGATGGTGAAGGAGACGAGGAAAAAGACGATGAACTGGCGCTCGTTGAGGCCGGTCACCGGCTGAAACGATCGAACCGCCAGCGAGACGACATAGAGCGTGACGGTCAGGATGGCGCAGCTCTTCAGGATGTTGAAGAAGTCCGGCGTGGAGGCGAAACGCCACACGGTGTTGTAGAGGCCGCAATAGCGAAACAGCATATGGCTGAGAAAAACAATACTTGCCCAGCACGCCAGGCCGGCCGTGGAGAGCGCGTCGAATGAAAGTCTCGACTGCGAAAGCCCCAGACTCAGCGCCACCGCGACCAGGACCATGACCAGGTCCTGGATCATTATAATGGCGCGCCGCATCTTCGGCCGAAGTCCGGACACGACCTCTACATAGGATGTCATTGGGTGGTACTGAACTCCAGGCGCAAGGACTTATGCATAAAGTGGCGCCAGATTGACTGTCATCCGTCACCGACCACGTGTCTTAATGTGCCAAATCCTCCGCCCGCCGCCCTGTATCGCATAGCGCGGAGTTGAGGGCATCGCCAGCGGTTTTTTGGATGTGCGTGTGGTTAAGGCGCTGCTTCCGGCTAGATCATCCCGCGTGCAAGATGCGAGTACCTTCAAACTTCAGGCGCTTGGCAATAGGCTGTACATTGTCCTTATAAGTAATGCATCTGCGGTAGATGCCAGCGGCGACCCGCTCTTTGCCAATCACTTCCCATTCTGGTGCCCATGAGCCCTCCCAATCAAAATGCTGGGAAATGAGACGTTCCCTGTCGAAACATTGGGGGTCCCGTTCGACTATTCTATGGGCCTCATCGGCGAGCGGGGAATAGCTCTCGACGGCGGCCATTTTTCTCGCTCGGGCAGCGTGGTCGAGTTGAATTTCCAGTCCAATAGGTCCCGCCACGTTTGGAACCGCTGCGGAGCAAAGGTGCTGTGCCACTTTCGCTGTCCTTTTCAGCGCTCCGGCGAGAGCCTGTCCATAGGCATAGGCTAGGTCATGTATCGGGTTGTAGCCATCGACCGCGTCCGACACGAATTGAACGTTTTTCGCGCCTGCCAAATCGGTGGCGATTTTCGTCAGCACATCAACAAAGAAGTCAGTTTCTCCAGCCAGCAGAGCTTCGTACCAGACGGCATCGGGAATATCGCCGAATACTGCGCCCGGCGTCGCGCCCGCAGCTTTCACAAGGTGGCGCGAGTACTGCGTACGCGCCGTTTGGCGACCGCCCGATCCGTCTGTCAGAAGGTAGACTCTGGGTTGTGCGCACTCGAGCCAATGGTAAACCCTGAGTTCATGTCCCGGATGGGCGAGAACCAAGACATTTTCCAGCTTTTCAGACAATCAATGGCTCCCTCCGAGATTTTGCAGAGCTTGTTTGGAAAACGGCTTCAAACTAAGACGCTTCCAATAGCTCTTGTGCCTGTCGCTCGTTTGCAGGCACGTTGCGAAACAAGCAAGGAACGCCGTTGCGGGTTCTTATCACCAATCTGTCCCTATCCCGCAATAGCGGGTCAGAAGCGGTTGTTGAATTGCTTGCTGACGGGCTCCGCAGTGGCGGGCATCATACCATGCTGCTGGCCCCAACTCTTGGCGATATGGCATTTAGAATGCGCCAGCGGGGGCATCATGTTGTAGACCGGATTGCCGAAATCGTCGAAAAGCCCGATGTAGTCCATGCCCAACACCTGACACGCTGTCTGACAGGTTTCCGGACGTGCCTGCCGTATTTTCATGCCACAAGTACCTTCTATGAGGTCGAAGCACCTATTCTTCATCCTCAAATACGCCATTGGATAGCCGTAGACGAAGCGTGTAGGCTTAAGTGCCTTTCGAGGGGGATTCCCGCTGACCAACTAAGCCTCGTCTACAATGCGGTTGATCTCAATCGCTTCAAACAACGCCCGCAACTGCCTGCGCGGCCCGCAAGAGGGCTGTTGTTGACGAAGAACTTCGATCACCAAGCGGCGGTTCGTCAGGCCTGCGCCAAAAATGGCATCGAGCTAGATGGACTGGGGCCTGCCACAGGCCGATTTTCGCATCAGCTCGAACAGGATTTGCTTGGCTATGATATCGTGTTTGCGACCGCCCGCATGGCAATCGAGGCGGCGGCAGTGGGATGTGCCGTTGTCGTCTGCGACGCACGCGGCTTTGCGGGGTTGCTCAACACCGCAAACATGCAGGCGTGGCGCCGAATGAATCTTGGCGTCGGTGTTTTGGCCAAACCCATGACAGTCGAGAATCTAATGGATGCGATCTCCAGATTCGATGCAGGCCATGCCGCAGCGGTTTCTGCGTATTTTCGAAGGGTGGCGGGAGATGCGCATTTCGTAGAGGAACATCTTCGAATCTATAGTCAGGCCATGCAAACCGACGAGGCACCGAACTTTGACGCGCGATTCCTCGCGACCGCCTCTTGGATTGAAGAGATTGGTATCTTAGCATCAGCGCAGGCGATGGTTTCACATTGTAAAGGAGCTGCATGGATGGCCCAGATTCGCCAGAGCCAACTGCGCTTCTGATGATGTTGCAATCAAATACCGAAATTCTGAAGGGTAATGCCGCCTCTTTAACGAAACTGGGCGAGCAGGTCGGGTCGATCGAACTTGAAATTGCCAAAAGTCGCCAGATCATGCTCGGCGAATCCAATTCGCGCGCTGCCATCGCTGAAACCAGCCAAACCATGCTGCGCGCAATTGACAAAGAAGTTTCAGTCCTGGCAAATTTTGTGACCGAGATAAAGCGATTCTACAACCGCATGATCCCTCTGTTCATCCGAAAAATCCTTCTTTGGGCTCGCAGGAGAGATTGAATTTGGTCGCGCGCGAACGCTTCATCTGGGCGATCAGCAGAGGACTGGCGGCTTCGGCGGTGGTATGAGAAGTTCTAACCTTGCGCTCTCGGGAAGTGACCCTCGAAAACGCGAAGCCAGAATCGATAAATTGGCGTGGCGACGTGAGAACCGAGGGAACACCAGCATGGCCGGAACTCGACCTACCCCTGTCCTGTCATGAGAGACTGACGTTTGCCCTGCGGCCGTTTTTCAAAGACGACAATACTGTCATAGACACAGATCGAGTCTGTTGCATGGGTGAAGGCGTTCGCCGGCATTGCGCCGCGCGCGTGATGAGCGTTGATTTCGTCGAGCTTTCCCTTGGCAAATTCCATGAACGACCCGGGCCTGCGGAGCCCGCCACCATAGTCCTCCCAATAGCTCGTATGCGTGTCCTCGACCAAGTAAACGCCGTTCGGCTGCACATGATGGTAGAGATGCTCAAATGTCGCGATGACATGATCCATCATGTGACTGCCGTCATCGATGACGATGTCGATGGAACCATACTTCTCGACGATCCGATCGAGGAGTTGAGCGTCATCCTGGCTTCCAACGAAGACCTCCACGCCTCCGGACTCGTGCGCCTTGCATGCAGGATCGATATCGATTCCAACAATTCGCGCGCCCTCGCCGAAATAGGCTCGCCACATCTCGAGTGATCCTCCCTTATAGACGCCGACTTCAACGACGACCGGCCTTCGATTTCTGAACCTTTCGAAGTGACGTTCGTAAACGTCGAAATAGTGCAGCCATTTGTAGATCTCTTTGCCGCTGTTGTTCAAAAAGTACTGATGCAAGAACCCGCCCATCGTAGCCTCCTTGGCGTCGGACTTTGCCACCGCCAGTTGCTCTGATTGTGGCTGTCTCCTCCTTTTATGGACGAGGTTGGTCCTGAGCCGCGCAAACACCGGCTCCCATTCGTTTGCAACCAGGCAAAGCGCTTCCCCAAGATTTGCCGCGATCTCGGTGTATTCCATGTTTGCAAAGCGTTCTCCCGCTTGGACAATCCACGAAGGATCGTATCTAAGCTTGCCAAAGCCGGATACCACGGTGAGCCCGGTCCAAGGCGTTGCAATGGTAAACACGTCGAGATCAGGGCGAAGCGCCTTGAGCGCCGGAACCATTTTCCAGACATCGCCGGTGTGGAATTGCGTTGTCGGCGGAACCTTTTGCGTCGTGTCGTCCAGGGGAACAGTGTCGTGCACGAGCAAAACCGAGCCAGGGTCGCAGTAGTGTTCGAGGTTCGCAAAATCGCGCAATGCCTGGTCGAACGTGTGAAGACCGTCAATGAACCCTACACCCAACGGGCGGCCGGCTAGCAATGCATCCGCTCCGCCGCGATCAAAAAAGGTGTCACTCGTCTCTGGAAAAATGTGCGTTTCTGCGCTGAGTGCCATCGTGGCGCGTGGATTGGGATCGATCCCGATTGCAAGAGCCGGAGGCTTGATCTTGGAGAGCGATACGCCGTCACAGACGCCTATCTCTACCACGACAGTGGGTTCCAGCTCCGAGTAAAGACGCTCCAGCCAGTCGTAATAGAAAGGCCCGGCCATCCGTGTGCTGGCCAGGCCGACATGGGCCCCCACAGTATCCGGGTTGAGGTCCAATGCTTTGCGGTATTGGACTTCAGCCCTTTCGTTGTCGCCGATGGCAAAGTACGCATCACCGATCCCAGTAAAATAGGCGGCGTTTCGAACTGGATCGTGTCGGGCAAGAATGCCGGCAGAAGAAAGAAGTCGCGACGCAGCAAGCTCGGCGGGTGCATGCGTGCTTGCCATGCGAAGGATGTCTGCCGCCGTCTGATAGTGCCCCGACTGAAACTGACCCTTGGCCAACTCGACCAGCGTCGCCGCTGTCTGGTTCGCCGGCACGCGTTCTTCTGGCGGCCTCAAATGCGCCCTGAAGCCTGCGGCGGTGGCTGGAGCGACCCTGAATGGGTTTGCAATTGTCGCCCGGGCAAGGTGCGGCAGAAGCGATGAAGGCAGCGAACCCACGAATGCCGAGGGGGTGTGAAGGGTAAACTCGCCTGCCCCCCTCAACGCATCCCTTTCAGCCTTCCAGACGATCCAGTTCTTGCGCTGCTGGTCGACGCTTGCGTTGGTGGACACCCCGCCATGCAGTTGGTGAAATGTAGCCTCTCCCAGAGTGAGGATGAGCTGTGCTTGCGACAGCGTCATCGCACGTTCGAGCGTATCGAGGTTGACCAGGCCGCCGCCCGGACAGCTGAAGCGCTCATCCATGCCGCCGATCGCCTGCCAACCCTTCCGGCTCATGAAGAGGACATTCGCTTCGGCTATCGGCGAGAACCACGGATCGACCGACGACTCATCCATCGTCCCGATCTCGAACAATCGATACCCATCTTCTGGCCATCTGATCGATCGCAAAAGCGAATCCTCGATGGCCCGGGTATAGCCATTCCCGGACGCGTTCCCCTGGATGTCGCTTCCAAGATACCAGCCAGGCGCGGCCACGACTGCTGTCGGAGCCATGTCCAACCCGATGCGAGCGAAATGCACCAACCCGGGCGTCGCCATCCGTGCGCCGTCGATCATCACGCCGATCTTGTCTCCCCTCGCCTCCTTTATCCCGAGGTTGACGGCAGCCGCAGGCGAGGGTGACGCGTCATCGATGCGCAGCAGGCGAAAGTTCGGCCCATATTCCGCGACCAGGCTCCCACCAACCGCAGGTGATGATCCGTTGTCGACGACAATGACCTCGTAGTCGTCCGTCGTCACGCGTTGCTGATAGCGCGATGCGAGCGAAAGCAAGGTTCGGGGCAGTTCTCGGGCGATGTCGTAAGCGACAACAACGACGGACACGTAGTTCTGTTTCATAGCGCTTCCGTGGGTCAGTTGCCGGCAATAGGCTTCTGCCACCAACCGCCGGTCCAGTCTATCTCATGGATTTCCGCTTTGATGCGGTTACGAGCGCGGTAATCCTCGACTGCCTGCCGGCATGGCGGAACCGCAAGGTCATCTATGATCGCGAAACCGCCGGGCGACAGCCTCGGATAAAGCGCTTCAAGGCTGTCCGTCGTCGACTCATACATATCGCCGTCCAGCCGGATCAGGGCGAATGGACCGGCCCTCAGGCTGGGCAAGGTCTCACCGAACAGGCCTTTGACGAAGATCACCTGGTCATCCAAAAGGTCGTAGGCGGCAAAGTTGGATTCAACCTGTGCCTGATCAATCGCCAACTGGCGATATTCGTGCAGCCTGCCTCCCCGGTCAGCTGGAAAATTCTCGGCGTCTGGCGGTGGCAAACCGTCGAATGAGTCGGCTACGTAAACCTTCCTGTCCTTGACCTCATTGGCGGCCAGCACTCCCCTCATGAGGATGCAGCAGCCACCACGCCAGACGCCAGTCTCAATGAAATCCCCAGGCACGTTCTCATCAATGGCTCGCTGGACGAGGTCACGCACATTCGCCAAACGTTTCACACCCGCCATAGAATGAGCAATCGCCGGCCAATCGCGACCCAGGAGGCGATCCTCGCGATTGAAGGGCGTCGCCTCTCCGACTTTCGTCGGATCAATCACCTGCGAACCGGAGCCGTAGATGGTATTGGCAATGATCTTGATCAGGAGATCTGTATAGAGGCGGTTCACAATCGACCTTTCAGTACATCACGATTCCATATCGAAATAAGCTGTTGCGGATATCCGGCCAAAGTGCAACGGAACGACCATCAATTCGCGACGGCCTTTCCAAAGTGCCGCGCAAGCAAGTCGCAACCAATTGCCCAAGGAGCCACCCCAATGCCAACCGCCGAACAAGCGATGGGCATGATCGAGACGCTGGATATTGCCGTTTTCCAGGTCAAGACCGAGAGCACCCTCAGTGACCGCAAGAGTTTCCTTCGTGTCCAGAACTTCGCTCGATCGGTATTCGGCCACTATGTGTACCTTGAGGTCGGCTCGCATATCGGCGGAAGCCTCTTCCCGCACCTGATTGATCCGGCCTGCGAGGCAGCGATATCGGTTGATGCGCGGCCCACGGCGCAGCCTGACGAACGTTCACAGGTTTTTCACTACCCTGAAAACTCAGCGGCCCGAATGATCGCCGTGCTGTCGGATTGGATTCCTCCCGCCGCAATGGCCAAACTTACCACGATTGACAGCGACGTCTCCGACGTAAGTCCCGAGGCGGTCGATCCCAGGGCTACGCTCGCTCTGATCGACGGAGAGCACACGGACACGGCCTGTTTTTCGGACTTTGTCGGCGTTTTGCCGCTCATGGAGCAGGACTGTGTCGTTGCCTTCCACGACGCCAACCTGATCGCGGACGCGATTCTCAATGCGGAGCGCTTTCTCGACCATCTCGGCATCACGCACGAGACGGTATTCCTTCCTGACACCGTGGCCGTACTTGGCCTCGGCAGGCTCGCGTCTGCAGTCCGGGATCGGCTCCAGCCTCACGCATTGGACCGCAAGACTTTCCTGGACCTATCGCAACGGCAGCTATGGTCTCACATAGCCAAGGTGCACTCGCCCAAAATCCATGCCGAATTGGAGGGCCTGCGCTCGGACAATTCGCAGCTGGTCAAGGAGATTGAGCGCATGCAAAAGGCGAGCCGCGACGCGGAAGCCCGTGTCGCCGCCATGACGTCCAGCACGACCTGGCGCGCATCCGCCCCAGTACGAGCGGTGGTCGATCGCATCAAACGTCGCTTCGCAAGTTAAAGTCGCGATGAGCGCTGTTGGAGCCGACGATGAAGCAACTTGCCGGGGTGTCTATGGACGAAATTATTGAAACGCCGCACGTACCGCTCCGATCCATCCCACTGTGTACGATGGAGCGCCAAGCCGGAAAAGTCAGCACAGGTTACAAGCAACCTTTCCGCCCGTACCCCCAGCCCCCCGTGCGCCCGACATGTCAGGTATAACCGCCGCTGCTGGTGTGGATGCCGTCGAGCCCTGCACACTTGTGGAGCGGCAACCAGGAAACGCCGGCCGCATGAGGCGAACAGCATCGCGCCTGTCATCCATTATTGCACGCGAACAACCCTTAGCCCTATTCGCGAACGATCTCGGTGTAGGCCCTGGGCCCTTCGTCATCCTCGGAAACCGGCAGGTCTGCCAGTCCTCAGCCTCGACATTGGACAGACCGAGTGGCACTTTTCCCCTGCCGTCCGGCAGGTCAAACGGATTGCGAATGCCTGATAGGGACGCGCAGCGCGCTGACCAGCGCCTGGCTTTCTGCAACGGTGGGCCTCAAGCATGTGTCATCAACCAGTTCCTCGATTTGCCCCCGCAGTCTGCGACTCTCGTCGGATGAGCGACCGCGGACCCGACATCGTGATGTACTTTGGATCGGCGGCGAACTCCGCCTGGTTGGCAATGAACGGGAGATCGTACTGCATATCCCGAATGTTCGCTTTGCGAATCGATGGCAGCTTCACTACGACGCAGCGCGTTGCCATATGTGTGTCGCAATCAGTGTGAAGAGATCCTTGGCGGCTCCATTACAGCCATGGGAAAGCCATGAAGCCCAGAAACAGAAAATGCGATACCATCAGCGATGATTGCAGTATTTAACGGCGCCGTCGACGACATCAGCAAGGCTATGAAGTTGCACAGGGTCTGGATCGCCCTTGCCCATGAGGACATCGGCGATCAGCACAGGCGCACGACGCTCGGCCCGCTTTGGCTTCTGGTCAACTACGTCGCTTTCGTGGGCACGTTCGTTTTCGTGTTCCAGCCTGTCGGCAAGGATGCCGCCGGTTATTCCGCGTATGTCGCGATAGGCCTTCTGGTATGGTTCTATCTGATGGAAGTAATGTCCACGAGCGTGGCGCTCTTTCAACGCGAAGAGAGCTTCATCGAAGGCACGACGCTGCCTTTGTTCGTGTATGTGATGCGATTGGCATTGCAGTCTGTCATCAGAGCAGGCTATGCGATCGCGGGTTGCGTGTTCATTCTCGTCTTGAGCGGCTCCCCGATCGGCACTCCATGGCTGTGGTCACTGGCAGGATTGCTCCTGATCTTGTTCGCCACGCCTGCTCTTATCACCGTCTTCGCGTTTCTTGGAGCTTTCTTTCCCGACAGCCAGTTCATTGTTGGTAATTTGCTACGGGTCGGCATGTTCTTCACGCCTGTTTTCTGGGTGTACAACGGTCAAGACCCCGTCCAAACATACGCCTACGAATGGAATCCGTTCACCTATTTTCTGGAGATCGTCCGTTTGCCGATCATGACTGGAGAGTTTCCCACCCATGCTTTCACGGTAACGATCATCGTGTCATTGGCTACATGGATGATTGCATTGCTACTGCTTGGTCGTTATCGCAAGCAAGTCGTCTTCATCATCTGAGTTTTCGATGGTTTCTATCAAGCTGGACAACGTTAGCCTTGTTTACAAGCTGCACGAGAAGCTGACGCTTTCCGCGCCGGACCGGCGCGTGGACGGGCCTGGCGGCAGAATCGAAGGCTCGGGTAGAAAGCAGTTTGTGCAGGCGCTCGACGGCGTCAGTTTCGAACTCAAGGCGGGCGACCGGTTAGGCTTGGTTGGCCCGAACGGAGCCGGCAAGACCACCCTTCTCAAGGTGCTCTACGGGATCTACGAGCCATCCGGGGGAAGCGTCGCGATAGAAGGCAAAGTCGACGCTCTTTTCAACATCAACATAGGCTTTCGCCGCGAGGCAACCGGGCGCAGAAATATCGTCCTGCGTGGATTGATCAGCGGATGGACGGAAGCCGAGATCGAAGAGAAAATGGAGGACATCATTGCCTTCAGCGAATTGGGGGACTTCATCGATTTGCCGTTCAAGGCCTACAGCCAGGGCATGGCCGCGCGACTGGCCTTTTCGGCAGCGACCGCGCTTGATCCCGAGATTCTGTTGATGGACGAGTGGATCGGCGCCGGCGACGCCGCTTTTCAGGACAAGGCCAAAAGGCGCATGGACGAACTGGCGGAAAAGGCCGGCATCATCGTCCTCGCGAGCCACAGCGAGGCTCTTATCCAAAGTGTGTGTACGAAGAAATTGACGCTCAGGAGCGGGCGGATAGAATCGCTCACGACAGAGCCGGTAAAGAGAGCTGCAACGACAGCCAAGCGTTAGACACTCTCGACGGCCATCACGCTGGCCTGCCTTTCTTGCGCCAAGACGGGGCTGTTCGTGGGCCCTGTTGAACATGGCGCGCATCCTGCGCTACCGATGCGAAGCCGGTTGCAGCGGCGTCAGAATCCCAATAGTTGTGCCTCTTCTTTCGGCGCCCCTTCACGCTCGCAAGCGGACTTCTGGATTTACCATGCCTGCGGCAACTGAGCTTGCCAAACGTTCCGCCGTGCGAACATTCTTAAATGAAGCATGCTTGAGCAGTTGAGTTGACCATGACAACACAAGACTCCGTCCCGATGAACGACCTGAAGCGCCTGTATCAGCGCTATCAAGTCGAAATCGAGCGTGAAGTAGCGAGCACGTTGCGTTCGGGATGGTGGCTCGATGGCGCGGTCGGCAAACGATTTGCGGCAAATTTTTCCAGATTTATTGGTGTTTCGGAATGCGTCCTCGTGGCCAACGGTACTGACGCACTCGAATTTGCATTGGCCGCGGTCCTCAAGCGCGGCGGCGCGCGCGGGCGCGAAGTTGTCCTTCCGGCCAATGCCGGGGGCTATGCCAGCTGTGCCTGCTGGCACAACGACCTCATTCCGCACTACGTCGACATCGAACCGACCAGCCAGCTCGTACACCTTCAGTCGGTGCTGAAAGCAGCCAACGCAGACACTGCTGCAATCGTCGTTACCCACCTTTATGGCGGCGTCGTCGATGTCCGGGCCATCAGGGCGGGACTTGCCGAGGCTGGTCTCTCGCACATTCCAATCGTGGAGGATTGCGCGCAGGCGCACGGGGCAAGGATCGGAAGCGACGTTGCGGGTTCGCTGGGCGATATCTCCACTTTCAGCTTCTATCCAACCAAGAATCTCGGGGCCATGGGTGACGGCGGCGCCGTTCTCACCTCCGACGGGGCAGCCGCCGCACACGTGCGGCAGCTGCAACAATATGGCTGGAGTTCAAAATATCATGTCGGCGTGCCCAACGGCCGCAACTCTCGTATGGATGAGGTTCAAGCGGCGATACTGGACGTTTTGCTGGGCGATGTGGATATCCGCAACAGGCAGCGACGTGCCATTCTCGACCGATACAAATCGGTCGCCGGGCATCGATTGCAATTCCTGGAGGGTGGCGACGGCGCTGTCGCGCACCTCGCCGTCGTGCTCTGCGACGATCGAGATGCATTCAGAGCGTACATGAAAGAACACCGCGTCGATACCGACATTCACTATCCCGTGCTGGATTGCGACCAGGTCGGCTGGGCGGACCTGCCGATGAAAGGAATGGAAAATCTCGCCATTTCAAGGGACAGCGTCGGCCGCCTCTGTTCCGTCCCCTGCTATCCCGACATGACGAGTGACGAAATCGAGCAGGTGTGCCTGGCCCTCCGCGAATGGGAGGCAATGTGACAACGCGCTCGATCGTTTTCCCGATCTATCGAAATCAGGCGAACATCCCTTCCCTTCTGCAGGCGGTCGCCGATTTCCATTGCAGATATCAGGGCGACATCGAGTTCGTCTTCGTTGTCGACGGGTCGCCTGACGAATCCGGCCCTCTGCTGATCAAGGAAATGAAGAGCACGGGCTACGATTACAAGATCATCTTCCATAGCCGGAATTTTGGTTCTTTTACCGCCATCCGCACCGGCCTCGAACACGCATCGGGCAATCACGTTGCGGCCATGGCGGCCGACCTGCAGGAGCCGCCGGAACTGATCCTCGAATTCTTTTCGAAACTGGAGAAGGATGAGGCGGACGTGGTGTTTGGGCAGCGAGCTGGACGTAGCGATCCGCCTCTGACTAAATTTCTCTCGAGGGCTTTCTGGGCCGCCTACCGCAGGCTGGTCCTGCCCAGCATGCCGAGCGGCGGGGTGGATATCTTCGCTTGCAATCGCCCGGTGCTGGAAGCGATCCTGTCGATCGAAGAGCCGAACAGCTCGCTTGTCGTGCAGCTGTTCTGGGTGGGCTTCAGGCGGCAATTCGTGCCCTATCGCCGGCGCGAACGAGAGCACGGAACAAGCTCCTGGGGCATGGCACGGCGGTTCCGATACATGATGGACAGCGTCTTTTCGTTCTCTGACTTTCCGATCATGCTCACACTCTGGGTGGGCTTCGCGGGCTGCGTCTTGAGCCTGATATTTGCCACCGTTACCGTGATTGCCCGCTTGCTTGGCAATATCGATCCCGCCGGTTACACGACGCTGGTGTTGCTGATCACGGGCTTCGGTTCGGCCAGTCTCCTGGTTCAGGGCATTCTTGGCTGCTATCTCTGGCGGGCAGTTGAAAACACCAAGTCACGCCCTCTCAGAATCATCAGCCGCGTCGTTGACGGAACAGCCAAATGACCGACAAGCCATTTTTCGTGCATGAGCGCGGCATTTGCGAAAGTTCGTATGTCGGCGATGGAACACGGATCTGGGCGTTCGCCCACGTCCTTCCCGGCGCCGTGATCGGCTCGAATTGCAACATTTGCGATCATGTTTTCATCGAGAACGACGTGATCATCGGCGATGAGGTGACCATAAAGTGCGGTGTTCAATTGTGGGACGGCCTTCGCCTGGGCAATCGCATATTCGTCGGCCCGAATGCGACTTTCACCAATGATCGATTCCCTCGTTCGAAGGAATATCCCGAAACGTTTCTGCTGACGACCGTCGAGGATGGCGCATCAATCGGCGCCAACGCGACGATTCTCCCAGGCATAACCATCGGTCGTCAGGCGATGGTCGGCGCCGGCGCCGTGGTGACCAAGAACGTCCCTGCCAATGCCGTTGTCGTCGGGAATCCCGCCACGATCATCGGCTACCAGACCGGCCCGCGAGTGGAGCCGATCGTGACCCAAACCTTTCCCGGCACAGCTGGCGAGAAAATGCCGCTTGGCATTGGCGGGTGCGAACTCTGGCGGCTACCGCATTTTGGCGACCTGCGCGGCGAGCTCGCTCCACTAGAGTTCGGTTTGAATCTGCCCTTCAAGCCGGTCCGCTCATTCCTGGTCTACGGCGTGCCGTCAGACAAGGTCAGAGGCGAGCATGCGCATCGCGAGTGCCATCAGTTCCTTATTGCAACCCATGGTCGCCTTTCGGTCGTCGTGGATGACGGACGTGACAGGAAAGAGGTGTCATTGACCGAACCTTCGATCGGCCTCTATTTGCCGCCAGGAATTTGGGGGATTCAGTACAAATTTCAGCCAGAAACGGCCCTGCTGGTGATGGCCTCGCACCAATATGATGCAGACGATTACATCCGGGACTATTCAGATTTCCTCAATGCGGTCGGGCAGGATGGCCGCTGATCGTGTGGGCGCAGACGCTATCCGCTTTCTTGTCGCCGGCGGCCTAAACACCGCGCTGACCACGCTCATATATTTCGCCGGCCTAACAGTGTTCCCTTCAAGTTTCTCCTACGGGCTTGCCTGGCTGGCAGGCCTCGTTTTTGCGATGGTATTCTATCCAGATCGTGTCTTTCCCGGAGGCCGTACGGGCTTCGCTGACAGACTGGCAATCGGCGCCTCGATCGCAATCGTGTTCGTAGTCGGATTGGTTAGTCTTCAGGTCCTCGAAAGAATCTTGCAAAACACGGCGGTAGCATTCTTCGTAACCCTCGCCACGACGACCATCCTCAACTTCTTGATTTCTCGATGGATACTCCGCAGATCATGCTGACGCGCCCAAACACAATCCGGCAGGCAATCAATCTCTTCGCGATTTTTGTCGCGATGTATTTCTCTGAGCTGGCTTCCTTTTCGCTCTCCGTCGACGAAGAACTCGCCGCGTTCAGAACTGATGCGTCAATCTGGATCATTCAGGGGCGATGGGGCGCGTATCTGATCGAGAGATTTCTCATCCCCCACCCAGTGATGCCGCTGCTGACACCGGCCGTCTTTGGTGCCGGTTGCGTAGCCGCCTATCTCCTCGTCATGGACGCCATCGACAAGCGCGAGCTTTCCATCGCGGAGTATGCATGTTTTGCAATCTTCTGCGGTTTCCCGACCTGGTTCTTCATCGTCGAGTTTTATTCGAACATCGCCGCTGTCGGGATTGGTCTGTTCGCCACCGCGCTCGCGCTTTGGCTGATCGTCAGGAGTGACGTTTCTGTACTCAGCCCATCCTTCCTGGGTGCAGTAGCCGCAGGCGGCTTCGCGATCTCGATCTATCAGAGTTTCGCGCCGGCAATTCTGGTATTGGGCATCGCGATCTCAATTCTACAGACAAGGGCTGGCACGGGAAAATCGCTGCCTAAAGTCCTGTTTCGGATCGGTGTTCTGCTGACCGGCGCCATATTGTTCTACGTCACCGGCAACGCCGTTTTTAGATTGTTCGTCTCCGGCAGTAACGCCTATTTCGATTCGCTTTCCCAGCCGGGTTTTCTGTTTGAACATCCGATTGTGGTCATTGGACGCGTATTGGAGGCGATGAGCGGGGCTTACGCTCTGGACCGGGGCACCTATGGCGTTGCGTTGTGGGCAATTCCTCTCTTGCTGATCCTGGGCGGCTGGGTACTTTTCGAGGAATCGCCCCGCACAAGACTGATGTTGACGGCACCCGCCTTCGTTTCGTTGCTTGTTCCCTTCGGTCTTCATTTGCTCGCGGCGGGCAGCATGCCTGTCAGAAGTCTCGTTGGGGTTCCGATCGCGGTGTGGCTGTTTTCTTATGTGGCGGTTACGAGCGGGAATTACAGGATTCGTGTCGCCTCGGCTATTTTGCTGGCGGTGGCGCTCTTCCAGATCCAGGTCATCCAGAACTATCGTCTGGCGTCCAGCTATCTGGTCGACAAGCACGATACTCTTCTGGCGGGAGCCCTCTACGAGAGGTTGTCGGCCACGCCCGGTTTCGACGCAAAACGCAGCTACGCCTTAAGCGTGTTCGGTGCCCAGCCATTTGTGACAACCTATCCCAGGCCGCCAGGCTCGACAGTCGGTTATTCCTTCTTCGAATGGGACGGTGGCAATCCTTGGCGTATCGCTTCCTATATGGAACTTCTGGGCTATTCTAATTTGACAGGCCCGACCCTGGATCAAGTCGACCAAACAATCGTCCGTCTTTCAACCATGCCGGTGTGGCCCGCTCCCGGCAGTGTAGAAATCAAGGACGACATCGCACTGATAAGGCTCGGCCAGACGCCTAGCTACGCACATCAGCAAGCCCTCACAAGGATGGCCAAGCGTTGAAGGGCGCCGCAATTGGTCCTGCTCGCGAAAGTCCTGTAGTGTGGTTTGGCACTTATCGCTGCGGACTTGACATGCGCCCGACTAGTCCAGGTTTGACCCGTACGTCGCCAGCTCTTGAAACGGTGGATCGGGGACCCTTCGATTCAGTTTTCAGCGGTGATTCCTTTGGTCGTTGATTGGCTGACTGCAATTCGACGCGTGCTACACGGTCACGCAAACGGAGAGACCTCACGAACAGCGCGAGGCCGCATGTTTTCCACTGCCGTCCCACACTTGAATGCGGCGGAAAGCTCGGCGGCCAACGGATGCACGGTTGAAGAGGCACTCGTTTTTCTACGCCGAATGAGCCTGGACGACTTCGGCCTCTTTATGATTTCCTTGCCGAACAAGCACTATCCTGGTTTGTCGCGTCTCCTGCCAGCAATGGCCAGCGACGACGTGCAGAAGACTTGGACCGGAGCATCTGGTCTCGACCTGTATCGGCAGACAGCATCTTTTGCCCGTCAACTTGAAAACAACTACACTCGGCATGTGAAAAAGCCGCTGGCAGGGTCTGACATCCTCGATTTCGGATGTGGCTACGGGCGTATCTTGCGCATGATGTACTACTATAGCGACCCGTCGCACATATGGGGTGTTGACGCGTGGGATAAATCTCTGGACCTATGTCGAGAGGCGAGGATGCATGGCAAGTTCGCTCAATCGGAGCGGATGCCTTCTGGTCTACCCGTCAATGATCAACGATTCGATTTGATTTTCGCCTTCTCGGTCTTCACTCATCTCGCGCCGGCAACCGCCAAAACCTGCCTTGCGGCGCTTCGAAACCACATCAAGCCCGGCGGACTGCTCGTCGCCACCATTCGGCCCATCGAATTCTGGCCGTTCATCGATGGGATTCGAAAGACCTCCATCGCTGCGGAGATGGAGTCGAATCACCGCCTTAACGGATTTGCCTATCTTCCTCATGGTGGTGTCGAAGGCGAAACGTATGGTGACATCTCTTGCGAAATCGATTTTTTGAGGGGGAATGGCTGGACACTTGTAGGACATGACCGATCCATACTCGATCCATTCCAAGTGTCGGTGCTGATGCAGCCTTCCGGTTAGCGGCGGGCTAAGGTGACGATAAATCGCGGTTTATCAACCACCTGCACGAGAGAGAGATAGTGGATTAATTGTCTGCCGGACCGAGATTCTCCGGTAATCGCTTCTACTATGATTTGATCGGCTGCCATTCGCCGTGTGGGGACGATTTCGGCAATGGCGAGCGGTACTCGGTTCCGGTGCCGGCGCTAATGGCTCCTTATGAGGTGCTAATGAATTTTGATTTTCTCTTTATCGTGACCTATGGGCGATCAGGCTCAACTCTGCTTCAGGGGATAGTGAACACCATCCCGGGTGTGCTTATCAGAGGTGAAAATGCGGGCGCTCTTCACGGTCTTATCAAGTCCTGGGAGGCGGTGAAGATTGCGCAGGACCTGTTCTCAGCCGATAGCGAAAAGCCCACCAGTCCATGGTTTGGCGCCGCCGGCATGGATCTTGATCGATTCGGGCACGATCTTGCCGCCAGTTTCATTCGGAATATCTTGAAGCCGCCGCCAGATATTCGCGTCACAGGCTTCAAGGAAATTCGCTATCACTTGACTGCTGGTGAACTGGCGTTCGAGCTGGAATTCATGCGGCGCTTCTTTCCTCGCTGTGCCTTTCTTATCAACACGCGGGGTCTGGAGGCCACTATCGCCAGCAACAAAAAGGCAGGTCATGATGTTTCAAAGGAGGATTTGACTAAAGCCGATCAGTTGCTTCGCGACATAGCAGAATCGTCGACGCGAGACATTTTTCACGTCCATTATGATGACTACCGCTATGACCCTGATCGCCTTAGGCCACTATTTGACTTCCTTGGCGTTAACTTTGACCGCGTCACCCTGCAGAACGTTTTTGACACAAAGCACTCGAGCTAGGGGACGCCTTCTCAACGGCCTCGGCGGTCAAGGCCTCGACTGCACCGCACCCGCTGCGTTACCCCATTGATCTAGACTAGTCGATACGTGGGTAAACCGACCGCGTTTGGCCATATCAGTTCCAAACTTGGTCCACTATGGCTCCGGCGCGAAATTCGATGCATGGATTTGCCTTTCCGACCGACGCACGTGAAGGAAATGCGGCTGTAGGTTTGTGACGGCTACAGAGTTCGGCTAAGTTTGAGGCTGAGCGGAGGACATCAATGGCGATAGAGTTTCAGGCGACTTGCCCGATCTGCACCGAGCGGAAGACGTTCACATCCCCAGACGACTATTACAGCTGCCGAGACTCCCTTGTCGCCGTCAATTGCCCGCTGAACGATTGCGTGACGCGCGAGCGGGCCGCAGCTGATGTCGTATTCTCGCTCTTCCCAAGAGAAGCTTTCAAGACGCTCCGCGTGCACGAATCGGCGCCGGGAGGGCGCGGCCTTTCGCTATGGCTTTGGTACAATTCAAAGCAAAAGGTGTTTTCAGGCTATTATCCGAGCAAACCTTTCGGTTCGATGGTTGAGCACATCAGGAATGAGGACCTGGAGGCTCAAACCTTTCCTGACCGAACTTTCGACCTAGTCATCCATCTTGATGTAATGGAGCACCTATTCCACCCATTTGCCGCCCTCAGGGAGATTTTCCGAACTCTGGATTTCGGTGGCGTGTGCATTTTCACAACACCGACATACCCGGAATGGGCGGCCTCAGAACAAGTAGCCTTCCGATCGAAGGATGGCATCCGGATTGTGGGCGAACCCGAATACCATGGCAACCCGCAAGATCCGAGCGGATCATTGGTCACTTGGCGGTATGGCTACGATTTTCCCCTGCTGATCCAGCGACACACCGGATTCGACGTTGAAGTGCGGAGAATGCAGTCCAATAGCATTGCGGTCCTTGGCCCTATGACGGAGGTATACATACTGAGAAAGCCACGCACGTTCTAATCTAGAGGTGCGAACCTCGTCAGCGGCGATAAATTTCAGCTCTTCTGAGTGAGGTTTCAAAAATTCTATTTGGACATTCACGGTGTCTAGTCCGGCCGCTCCACGAGCGTAACGCAATCCAGTTCGTCCACGCCGCCCCAGTGAATGATATTGCTTTCGCGAACGACAAGCCCCGCACTTTTGGCGTAGGTCTCGAACAGTTTCCTGGTCATGTGGTTTCGCGCCAGTGGATTCCGACCGTAGTGCCGGTTCATTGGCGCTGGATAGTTAGAGTGGTGAAAAAGCCCCATTCCGCCGGGCCGCAGTATTCGTGCTGCATCCCTGAGATAGCTCTCAACGATATCCGGGCTGAAATGCACCATGGAGTCATAACAATAGATAGCGGTCACACTTCCTTGTTCCACCGGCTCAAAGGTGGCCCCGTCCCCCTTGAGATATCGGACAAACGGATACGCCCGCAGCCTGTCTCGGCAGAAATCCAGGTTGGCCTCGTGAATGTCCATCAGCGTCAGGCGATCCGTCATCTGAGCAACTCGTTCGGCGTGCCGACCATGTCCGCACGACAATTCGAGAACTGACGTCAGGTCCAGTTTGTTGAAGAGACGACGAAAGTTCTTGTCCTCGTCCCAAAACAGATGGGTCCAGGGCTCGGCATCGTCATAGTATGGGCTTTCGACCCAAGCGGCGCCGACGATCGCCACTGACTCGCCGAGCTTTCTCTTCGATTCAGAATTGATCATATCGGCGCTGTTTGTTTCTTCGGCCTTGGCCCGAGTTTCCCCAGAAACCTGATGCCACTCGAACCGTGGCTTGTCGCCTGTCGCGAGGCCAAATTGCTCGTAGAGTCGTTGGGCATATGCGCTTGCTGATTCTTGCGCTGCCGCTCCCAGATGGAAGCGGGCAATCGTTTCGGATTGCACGCGCGCGATCTCTTGCAGATGGCTGGCGTTGAAACTCCCGATGGTCACGCTTGATTGATGCCGGCGATGCGCGTTGAGCGCGTGCGGATGGAACGCGATATCGCCCTTCTCCAGCAATCGCAGATACGCGACCCAGTCGCCGGCATTCCTGTAGGAAGCGATTTCATCAAGGTGCTGGCTGAGAGCCTCGCGCAGCGCCTCCCTTCGAAACAGAACGCCGCTGACGTTTGGAATGGTGTTCTTGAGGTAAAGTGCCTCGGCGATCTCCTGGCGGCCATCCACGACATAGGGTTTCGTCCAGCGAGACCGGTCAATATCGGCCACATAGTCGAGATAGTGTTCGGACAAGACGCGGCCGGCGCCGTCTATCTGGCGCGACTGGCAGTAGCTCATTACGACTTCGTCGCGCTCGAAGGCTGGCATAAGCTCGGCCAGAAAGCCGGGATCGGCGAGGTCGTCGGCTTCGGCGATCCAAACGTAATCGCCCCGCGCCATTTCGACCCCACGCATCCATTGACGGAAGACCGAGCCCGAATTCTGCGCATTCACGACCAACCTGCACGAAATGTCGCAATCGGCCAGAAATTGCTGGATGACCTCGACGCTTTCGTCCGTCGAAGCATCGTCAAGCACGATCAACTCATAGGGCCGCATCGTCTGATCGGTGATCGAGCTCAGGCGCGCACCCAGATATCGGGCGTAATTGTAGTTCGGCACGATGACCGACACCCGCGGCGATGGCCTTTCTGCGTAAATCAGCAAGTCGTGCAGGTAGTGGCTGAAGCTGAATTCCTGGCGGACAATATCACGGCCCACGCCTGCCAGATTTCGAGCATTGTCCGGATCATCGAGTAGACCGTTGATGGCCTTGGCCATGGCGTCAGTGTCGAATGCAGGCACAAGACTTCCGCAATCACGCTTCAGCAAGTCCTGGAAGCCGCCTGCGCCTTCGAAGGCAACGACCGGGACCGTGGCATCAAGCGCCTCAAGTACCACCGACGGGAACGGATCTTCACGCGAAGTCAGGGCGTAAATATCCGCCGCGAAATAATATTCCTGCGGGTTCTCTACCAAGCCCACAAAGACGAAGCGATCCTCGAGCCCTGCTTCCCTCACGCGTTGCATCTGTTTGGCGTGAAAGGCGCGATCGACGTGGCCGACCCAGACCGCAACCACATCCGGATTGGACCTCATCAGAGTGAGGCAAACGTCAACGAAAAGATCGAGGCCCTTCCGATGATCGGCGTAGCCCGCGCACAAGATGATGCTGGTGTTTGTCGATAGTTGCAATTTGGCGCGGACCGCCTCGCGGACCCGTTGACGGTCCCCTGCGTGGTACGGCATGCGCAAATAGAGGCCTTGCGGTCTGACGACTGACTGGCTGACCGGCCGGCCAACAAATTCTTCAAATCCGGCTTTCACGATCTCTGCTGGGAAAACGACTGTATCGGCGCCCTCGGCAATCGCCTCGGCGGCATCAGCAAGGCCGTAGGACTTTAATATCCCGGGCAGCTCGTGGACGAGGCACACCGTGCGGAACCCCGCCTGTTTCAGCAGCGGGACGAGCATGCCGGATACGGTGGTGTTCACGACCGCCACTTCCGCGCCTGCGTTCCTGATGGCGGTCAGGCGACACAACACATCGGCGGCATCTCCCTCTGGCACATTGATCCTATGCACTGTCGCTGTGTCGGCGAAACGGCCGAGCAGCGGCCCATCACCCAGCACGACGAGATCCGGCGCGAAACCAAGCTGTGTGAACCCCTTGGCCAAATTGAGCGCCAGCAATTGTGCGCCATGCGGATGGGCGTCGTGGGAAACGATTGCGATCCGGGGTTTGCATTTCCCGCTCGCCGCCTCCAGAGCGTCGCGGGTCGCTTGCAGGTAGGCGTAGCCGTTTACGGTATCGGGCTCCAGATGAGCGCCTTCCGCCCATTCGTTCCAGGCGTTGACGAAGACCAGCCGCTCGGATGGCTCCTTGACATGGGCCAGCGTGTCCTCGATGGCGTTGCCCAGCCACCCTCGGTAGAGCGCGGGGGTGTTGTTGATGAACACGGTGCCGCCGCGCTTGCGGCGCGCCGTGTTGTCCCAGCCGGGACAAACCGAGCGGAAGAGCTTGTATTTGCGGGGTGGATAGTTCTCGCTGCGCTGCGGAAAAACAGACCAGTCATAGACAGTGGTGGCAAAATCGTCGTGCAGCGGCGCAACGGTGTGCGTGACATTTGGCGGCGCCGAATTGTTTGGCGGAAATTCCACAGCGGCATCGAACCCGTAACGGTCAGGAGACACGGCTTCGAAGGACTGGGTGTAAGCGAGGAAAATCTCGCCTATGCCGTTCTCCCGGCACCATGTCCGCCAGCGTTGCGCCGTCTCGGCTGCCGCCGGAAGCAGGCTTGGGCGATAGACAAGCAGAAGCGGCTTGCCGTCGATCCGGATGTAACGAGGGTCGCGAAGATAAGGCGCGACCTCGGCGATGAAAGCGAGATCATCCTGGGGAGAGTGATCCTGGGCGATCAGGATCTCTTGGTCCAGCCCGTCCCAGCGGCGCGACCAGTTTTCGTTGGCCCAGCAAAGGCAGAACGGCATGTCGAGGCTCTTGTCCCCGAGCCAGTTTTCGAGCGGCTTTTCCAACAGCCTCTTGCCGCCGAACCAATAAAAATAGAAGCAGAAGCCTTCCACGCCATAGAGCTTTGCCAGGTTGATCTGGCGGTACTGCACGGCGGTGTCGCGCAGATCATAGTAGCCGAGGGCATCCGGTTCATGCGGCTGGTGGTGGCCGAAAAATTGCGGTTGGGCGGGCCTGACATTGGTCCATTCGGTGAAGCCTTGCCCCCACCATTCATCGTTTTCGGGCGTCGGGTGGAACTGCGGCAGGTAGAACGCAATGACGCGCACCGGCTTTTGGTGCAGCGGCGGAGCTTCGAGACGCGGCACGTAGACGGGTTCGGGTGCAACGGCCGGGCCAGAACTGGCCGGCCGGTACAAGGCCGTCCCGACGTAGCCCATCGGTGCGTCGGGCGCCTCCAGGCTTCGCCAGGCGCGATAGGCATTCGTAACGCCAAACAGCGAAGGAAAGGTCGAAAACACCGCGCTTTTCAACTTCCGTTTAACGTCGACAGACAGCGGCAGTTTGTGCCAGCAAATGTACGCGCCGCGAGCCAAGACGCGGCGAGCGGTCATAGGTGCCTTGCCGATCGCGCGGACGCGGCTCGCAATTCCGCGCAATGGCCTGGTCAGTCGCCATGAGGTGCTGGCGTAGACTGCATCGAGAACACCGTGCAACCGGACTTCCTCGAAGCGAGCATTGTCGCGATCGGCAAGGAGCGTGCTGGCGGCCGCATGCGCCGTCGACAGTTCCGCTTGCAAGGCGTTGATCTCTTCTAACCTTTCAGCGAGCTGGGCTCTTGCGCCTGCGATCTCGTCGGAGCGGCTCTCGATCTCTCTGCGCGCCTTGGCGACCTCCTCGAGGAGCGCCTGCATTTGCGCTTCGCGATGGTCGCCCAGTTCCCGTTTGCTCGTGATCTCCTCTTCCATCGTCATCGACCGCAACGACCAGGGATTTCCAGCCTGGCTGGCAGCGTTCAGCGCCGTGCCATCAAGACGAAGGATGCTCTGTTCAACCGCCGCGACCTCTCCTGCTACGTAGCGGCGCCCGAGGACGTTCTCCTGGGACGGCCGTTTGGTTACGATACAAAGAGAGTTCAGGAACTCTACGGAATGAATCGACGCAAGCGAAGGATCATCGAATACGACCCCGTACCGATTCGCGAATGCCGCGAGTGCATCCGTTCGACTATGGTCCAGTCCCCAGTGCTCGTGATTGATCAAATCAAGCAATCGCTTGAAGAACGACATCGAGGAAAGCGGATCATAGAGGCCACCTTCGAAGTCCTGCCAGTAGCTGGTATGCAGATCTTCGACAACGAATATCCCACCATCTGAAAGATGAGGAAAATAGCCTGTGAATGTCCGTATGACGTCGGAAGATCTGTGCGAACCGTCGTCTATGATGATGTCGAAAGCCTCGGATCGATCGACAATACTGCGCTTAACGTCTTCGGCGTTAGCATCACCTATGACAACGTCGATTTTCCCGTCGTCGAAACGCAGGAGTCCGCAGTTCTGGTTGATATCACAGCCCAGAATAATTTCCGCTTTTGTAAAATACTTTCCCCATATCTCAAGCGAGCCGCCGTTCTGGATTCCAATTTCGAGGATCCGAACCGGTTTGTTTCGATATCTCGAAAAAAATCGATCATACTCACTCAAGTAAATCGACCACTTGTCAGACACCTTGCCGTCATGTTTGTCGTAGAGTCGGCGAAGTGACCGGCCGCGGATATTCGTCGGCTCCGTATCCGCTTTCGGATCGCTGCCTTTCCGCGAAGTTGCTGGCTCATTCATCGTTGGAGGCTGTCCTTGATTGGCGCCAAATCGCTTCGAGGCGGTCCGGCAACAGGTCCATGGCGATGCCCCTCGATCGCGCTCGTTGTCTCCCCCGCCAAAAGGCGGCCGACCAAGGCATTTGTGGATAATTGCCACTCCGGCGCCGTCCATCCGAACGTGGCTGCGAATTTCGCGCTCGAAAGCCGCGAATTGGCGGGGCGCCCCGCCTTGGTAGGATAGTCGCTGGTCGCGATGTCGCGCACCTGCGCACGCGGGCCACCCAACGCCCGGCTTGTGTCCAGGATGTGGCGGGCAAAGCCACTCCAGTTAGTCTCGCCGGTTCCCGCCAGATGGTAGATGCCGAAGGACGCAAAGCCTGTGTGGCCACGCAGGATCGCTGCTGCACGGAGGATAGCGTCGGCGATATCGAGCGCGGAAGTCGGGTTTCCCCACTGGTCGCCCACCACCGCGATCTCGTCACGGTCGCTAGCCAGCCTGAGCATGGTCTTGACGAAATTCTTGCCGAACGGGCTGTAAACCCAACCGGTGCGCAGTATCACGTGGCGCGGGCTGGCTGCAGCCACCGCCTGTTCGCCCGCAAGCTTGGACGCGCCGTAGACGCCGAGCGGCGCGGTCGCGTCCGCCTCATCATAAGCACCGGTCTTGGTGCCGTCGAAGACATAGTCGGTCGAAAGATGAATGACCGGGACACCAAGCCGCGCTGCCGCTTCGGCCACCTTGCCGGCGCCCGCGGCGTTCACCGCAAAAGCCAGTTCGGGCTCGTCCTCGGCCTGGTCCACCACGGTGTAAGCGGCGGCCGAGACTATGACATCGGGCCTCGCCGCCGCAAGCGCCTCGAACACCGTGTCGGGCCGCGCCAGATCGAGCTGCGGCCGTCCCACGGCGACCACCTCCACGCCCGCCAGCCCTTGCCCCGCCTCCAGCAAACTGGTGGCGACCTGGCCCTCGCGTCCGGTGACGACAAGCCTCACGCCGCGCCCTTCCTGTCTTGGACCTGGCCCAGCCGCTCGCCGGCATAGCGCTGTTCGCGGATCGGGCCCCACCACCATTTGTTGTCGAGGAACCAGTCGACCGTCCTTGCCAGGCCGCTGTCGAAACTCTCGGCAGGCGTCCAGCCGAGGTCACGGCTGATTTTGGATGCGTCGATCGCGTAGCGGCGGTCGTGGCCGGGGCGGTCGGTGACGAAATTGATCAGATCACGATGGCTTTTGCCGCCTTTTCGAGGCCGCCTGATGTCAAGCAGGTCGCAGATCGTCTCGACGACGCTCAAATTCGTCCGCTCCGAATTGCCGCCGACATTGTAGCTTTCGCCCGGCATTCCCTTGGTCGCGACAAGCTCCAGCGCGCGCGCATGGTCCTCGACGAACAGCCAGTCGCGCACATTGGCGCCGGCGCCGTAGACCGGCAGCGGCTTTTCGTCGAGCGCGTTGAGGATGACCAGCGGGATCAGCTTTTCGGGGAAGTGATAGGGCCCGTAATTGTTCGAGCAATTGGAGAGCACGACTGGCAGGCCGTAGGTCTCGTGCCAGGCCCGCACCAGATGGTCCGACGCCGCCTTGGAGGCAGAATAGGGCGAGGACGGCGCGTAAGGCGTTTCCTCGACGAACATGCCGCCGTCGAAAGGCAGATCGCCGAACACCTCGTCGGTCGACACATGGTGGAAGCGGAAGCGGGCTTTCCTGTCGTCGCCAAGGCCACGCCAATATTCGAGCGCCGAATTCAGCACCCGGTAGGCGCCGACGATGTTGGTCTCGATGAAGGCGCCCGGTCCGTCGATCGAGCGGTCGACATGGCTTTCGGCGGCGAGGTTCATGACGACGTCGATCTCGTCGCGGTGGAGGATGTCGAGAACCGCCCGCTCGTCACAGATGTCGGCCTGCGCAAATTTGTAGTTGTGCGCATTCTCGATGGTGCGCAGCGAGGCCAGATTGCCGGCATAGGTGAGCTTGTCGAGATTGGTCACATGGTAGGCCGGATTGGCGCACAAATGCCGGCACACGGCCGAGCCGATGAAGCCGGCACCGCCTGTCACCAGAAAATTCATGGCGCTCTCCTCACATCGTCGCGCGTCATGCGAACACCTCGGCCTCAGCAAGCGCCGACGCCTTGAGGTCCTTGGCCGAGAGCTCGAAGGCGCCGGCCGGCGACGGCCAATCGATGCCGATATCAGGATCGTCGAAACGGATCGATCGATCATGCGCCGGCGAATAGGTGTCGGTGACCTTATACAGAACCTCGGTGTCCGGCACGAGCGTGACGAAACCGTGCGCGAAACCCTTCGGCACCAGGATCTGGTTGCCTCTCTCGGCCGATATTTCGAGCGCGACCCATTTTCCGAAGGTTTTCGAGCTGCGGCGGATGTCGACCGCCACGTCGAGAATCTTGCCTCGGATCACACGCAGCAACTTGTCCTGCGCGCGTGGAGGCAGTTGATAGTGAAGCCCCCGCACGACACCTGCCGCCGCCGAATAGGAGTGATTGTCCTGGACGAAACGCAGGTCGATGCCGGCTTCAAAAAAGCGCTCGGCATTCCAGGTCTCGATGAAATAGCCGCGCGCATCGCCGTGCCGCTTCGGCACGATCTCGAGCACGCCATCAAGACCAAGCTGCCTGAAGTCCACTCTAGTTCTCCGTCAGCTCGGTGACACGCCGGCGCAGATAGGCGGCGTATTCGTTCTTGCCCAGGCGCGTGGCGCGCTCAAGCACCTTGTCGGCGGTCAGCCAGCCCTGCTCGAAAGCGATTTCTTCAGGACAGGCAACCTTGATGCCCTGGCGGTGCTCGATGGTGCGCACGAAGGACGAGGCCTCATGCAGGCTGTCATGCGTGCCGGTGTCGAGCCAGGCATAGCCGCGGCCAAGCTGATGCACGTGCAATTTCCCGCGCTCGAGATAGACGTTGTTGACCGCCGTGATCTCGAGCTCGCCGCGCGCCGAGGGCTTGATCGTCGAAGCGATGTCGACGACATCGTTGTCGTAGAAATAGAGCCCGGTGACCGCCCAGTTGGACTTCGGCTTCTCCGGCTTTTCCTCGATCGTCAAAGCGGTGCCGGTGAGCTTGTCGAACGACACCACGCCATAGCGCTGCGGATCCTCGACATGGTAGGCGAACACCGACGCGCCGCTTTCGCGCTGCGCGGCAGCGCGGCAGAGCTGCAACAGGCCCTCGCCGAAATAGATGTTGTCGCCGAGGATCATCGACACATTGTCCTTGCCGATGAAGTCGCGGCCGATGATGAAGGCCTCGGCAAGCCCGTTGGGCCGCGGCTGTTCGGCATATGAGAGCTCAAGGCCGAACTCCGAGCCGTCGCCAAGCAATTCCCGGAAAGTGGGTAAGTCACGTGGAGTTGAGATGATCAAAATCTGTCTGATACCCGCGAGCATCAGCACACTCAGCGGATAATAGATCATAGGCTTGTCGTATATCGGCAGGATTTGCTTAGAGACCGCTAATGTTAGCGGATAGAGACGGGTGCCGCTGCCTCCTGCAAGGATAATTCCTTTCAACAAGCTCTCCTTGAAAACCGAGGCCCCCGCCCTGACAACAAGTTGCCCGTGCTTAGGTTTCAAGCAATGGCTTGTCAATCTTCCGGCTCGGGCAGCGTCTAGGATCATCCCCGTTCGTCCGAATCGGTCAATCGCGAAACAGATTTGCTACGCCCTCATCAAAAGATAGCGGGCTAGGTGCCTTCCGTTCAATCACATTCCGGTCGCAGTACGTGACCCTCGAAAACCCGGAACCAGAACTCGTAGTCATCTTGTTGGCGACTGTCACAGCGCGCGGTAGAGAAGGTCGCGGCGAGCACAGCACTGTTCTGCTCAAGTGTTGTCGAACTGACGAGGGCGCTTGCCTTGCCATGAATGGTCGAAGGGATTGGTCTGTCTCGTTTCTGCTGACGATGTTCGTGCGTGAATGTCCGACGTGGGGTTTAAAGATGACCGGACCTCTAAACAGCGCGAGTTGCGAGTGAAGCGCGCCGCGCGTGCTGGCGGACGCGCTTGCACGAAACAGTGCATAGGAGTTGTCTCTCGATTGCTGTTGCCCACAAAGGATGCGAAAAACTTCTGAAAAGACGGAAGCTCTCGGGAGGAGTTGTGCCGAAAGTATTTCTATCTATTCAAGGGCTGCGCGGGATCGCGGCACTGCTCGTCGTCGTGCATCACTACTACGGCGTCTATGGTTCAATCCACAAACTGGTCGGCGGCGATCTCCCCTGGCTTTTCTCCTACGGAAATGTGGGAGTCTTTGGCGCCGTTGGCGTGCCCATATTCTTTGTGGTTTCCGGCTTTGTCATAGGCTTACAGCGGTTCGAGATTGGCGCTGCCGGTGTCTATGATTTCATGGCCAAACGGGTATCCCGAATCCTCCCGCTCTATTGGGTGATGACCCTCGCCTATGTTTGTTGGGCCTCCCAAGTGTGGACATGGCCGCAATTGGGCCGCTCACTACTGTTCCTCGAGAGGCCTATCACAGGCCAGCTACCTGCGCTGGGGGTCGGCTGGACTCTTGAATACGAAATGTTCTTTTACATAGCATTCGCGGTCGTGGTGGTTTCCGGCATAGTTGGCACCAGGGTAAGGGGCGCGGCCATTCTGATCTCTGTCTTCGTGCTGATGGTTTACGTGAACTTATCGACCGATGCGGCGGTCCTTGGCTTTTCCGGATCTCCGGTTATCTTGGAGTTCTGTGGCGGCTTAATCATCGCATCGACCATCCAGAACTGCGCCGTGACGCGGCTATGGCTGGCGTATCTCGTTTTTGCCCTGGCGATACTAATCCTTTCGACGACAGCCTTCGTCGGTGAGTCGCGAAACGTCATTTTTTCCATGTGGGGAGCCGGGGCCTTCTTCCTCGTGTTTGGGCTTGCCGCCGCAGAGGTCGAAGGTCGGGTCTTCATGCGAGGGCGACCATTTCAGATGCTGGGTGCAGCTAGCTACGCGATCTACCTTGCGCATCTTGTCGTGCAGGGGAGCTTTTTCAAATGGCCGATTTGGTACTGGCGTTGGTACGAGGTGATAGAGCCCCACCTTGGGCTTTTGTTGATGCTCTCGTTTGCGACCGCCTGGGGGCTGGCTATCCACTATGGCTTCGAAGTCTGGGCCAACGCCTGGTTTAGGCGCTGGCTGCTGCAATGGTCGCCATCGCGTCTTCAGCTCAATCATCTTCAAATTGCCGATGGCGATGGTCTGCGTATCCCCCTTTCGCTCAGGAACCGAACCGAAACGCTGTTCCCGTGGCGCTGAGTGCGCCTAGTTCCGCACGATCCAATCCAGCAAATCTGGATCGATCGTCTCTGCGCCGGTGAAGTCGCTGACCATCTGCGCCGCAATTCCGGCCATGCGAGACGGGTTCCCTTGCTTGGACGCGACATACCTCTCTCATGCGCTCGATCGCGGCCAAGGCGTATATTCCTTGTTGGCGATCATTTCTGTGGTAAGGCGACCCTGATCGCGCTCCTTTCGGAACCCTTTGACGCCCATCGTTCCATCCGGAAAAGCGAGGTTGGCAGCAGTATCCAGTCGCAAGGGGGCGTCGATGTCGTAGTCGGAAAACTCTGGCGCGATATCTCTCTCGCGGCTGATGATGACCTCGCCATAAAGTCTGATTTCAGTGAAATCTTGATCTTGCATAGGCGACCGGACGCTGTTGCCGCAAAAAGCCGTACCCCCGGTTTTACACTCTTTTATTCACGTAAAGTTCGGTGGAAAAAGCCTCCGTTTCAGGGCTGCTTGGGCAGCAGCGACCATACCGCCGGCACCAGGCTGGCGGCGAGCGCAACCTTGATCAAATCCCCGAGGACGAACGGCAAAACGCCGAACTGCCACGCCTTTTCCACGCCGATGAGGGTGGCCAGCCAGGCAAAGCCCATGGCCATCATGACGATTTCGGCGACCAGCATGGCGTTGAACAACTTGATCGGGTGGCGGTCCCAGCCGCGGTCGGCGGCCCAGCCGACAATGGCCGCCATGACGACGAAGCCGGCGAGATAACCGCCGGTGCCGCCGATCATGTAGGCGATGCCGATGCCCTTTTCAGGCGTGCTTTGGAAGACCGGGAAGCCCATGGCGCCTTCGGCCATGTAGAGAAGCAGGGTAGCGACGCCAAGCCGCAGGCCAAATGCGGTGGCGATCAGCAGGACGGCCAGCGTCTGCATCGAGATGTCGACCGGCCCGAGCACGACTTTCGTCTTGGCCGACAGGGTCAAAAGCAGCGTTCCGGCGATCGCCAGCAAAAGCTGGGTTGCCAGGCGCTGCGCGCCCTCCTGGGGCAAAGCGAGAGAAACAAGCGGGCGCATCGTCGTTGCAAGTGCCATGGTCTTCCCCAATCCGGATTGCCGCAGATCGCGGCCTTGCGTTTTTCTATATTGGCTTCCGTGTTATGCGGCAATCAGTTTTGCCGTCTTCCTGAACAGAGATTCAACGACACCGCCATGGCGCTCAAATTCGACACCAGCTTCGATCCCGCCTATGGCCAGGGCGTCACCGTCGCGCCCGAGGTCTTGCGCGTCACCGCCAAAAACCCCAGCCCATTCACCTTTCACGGCACAAACAGCTACATTATCGGCCGCGACACACTGGCGGTGATCGACCCGGGTCCGGATGATGAAGCGCATTTCCAGACGTTGCTGAAGGTGATCGCAAACCGGCCGGTGAGCCATGTTTTCGTCAGTCACACGCATCGCGACCATTCTCCCCTGGCCGCCCGGCTGAAAGCGCGCACCGGTGCCGCCGTGCTGGCCGAAGGCCCGCACCGCCCGGCAAGGCCGCTGCGGATCGCCGAGATCAATCCGCTCGACGCCAGCGCCGACACCGGTTTCGTGCCGGATGTCACTTTGCCCGACGATACGCTGGTCGAGGGCGATGGCTGGACGATCCGGACGGTGCTGACGCCGGGCCACACCGCCAATCACGCGGCATTTGCGCTCGAAGGCACCGGCATCCTGTTTTCAGCCGACCATGTGATGGCGTGGGCGACATCGATCGTGGCGCCGCCGGACGGAGCGATGGCCGACTACATGGCCTCGCTCGACAGGCTGATCGCGCGCGGCGATCGCCTGCTGCTGCCCGGCCATGGCGGCCCGGTGACCGCGCCGCGCAGCTTCATGCGCGGCCTCAAGACCCATCGCAAGATGCGCGAACGGGCGATCCTCGAACGGATCCGCGACAGCGACCGGACGATCCCGGACATGGTCAAGGCTATCTACCGGGACACCGACCCGCGCCTGCATGGCGCCGCCGGCCTGTCGGTGCTTGCCCATCTCGAGGACCTGGTGGCGCGCGGCCTGGTTGCTACCCAGGGTGACCCGGCCATCGACGGCGTTTTTGTGCCGGTGGGGTAGAACTACTCAGCCGGCGCGGCACCCACCTGCCCTGCAACCTCCTGGTCGAGTTCGGCGAGGAACCCGACGATGCGCGCCGCATTGTCGCCGAGGTCGTAGCGGCCGTAGCGGGAGGCTGAGCGCATGTCGACGACGATGGTGTCGCCATCATTGCTGACCCGGATGGCGACGTCGGCGGGCAGGCCTACGACGAAGCTCCGGGCAACGGCCGATATCGTCACCTCGTCTTGACCGTCCGTCACCGGATATGGCGCAGTAAGTTGCCAATCGCGGCGGTCGAGCACGGTTTCAACGGCGTCGACGACGGTTTCGAACGGCAGATTGTAGCTGTGCCCGGTGACCAGCGGATAGGCGTCGGCCTGCAGGCGCACTTCGCCAGGCGTTGGCGGCGCGAGCACGTTCATGTCCTTGGTGCGGTCGCTGGTCTCGAGCACCGGCGGATTGTCGAGGTCCGTCGAAATGTCCCTCAGGGGCGGCGTGGTCGCCGCCAAATAGGTGGCAAAGCCGTAGGGCGTCAGCACCAGCAGCGCCAGCAGGGCGCCGACCGAGAGGTCGCGGCCGCCACGGTCACCGAAATGCCACAGCCGGGACAAAGCGAGGCCGGCAAACAGCAAAGCGAACGCGGCAAGCAAGGCGACGATCGCCAGCACCCACAGGAAGGCCGGCGTTTCGACCAGTTCGAAATGATGGCCGGCCAGCACGGTGAGCAGCAGGACCAGGGCAAAAGCGCCCGTGCGCCGCGACCAGCCGGCCGCCTTCGATGTCTGCCGCTCGTCAATTTCCATTGTCTTCAGCACCGCCCCAACCCGCACAGACGCTTAGAGCAAAGGATGCTCAAATTGAACATCCCCTGCCCTAACGTTTTTGCGGCCGGTAGCTTGAAGGTCAAGGAAACGCACGGTCCCGGTCAATCCGTCGGCAGGCGGTAGTCGCTGAACTGCTTGCGCAAGGTGATCTTCTGGATCTTGCCGGTGGCGGTGTGCGGGATTTCACTGACGAAAGCGACGTCGTCGGGTATCCACCATTTCGGCACCTTGCCGTCCATGAACGCCAGTATATCGGCCTTGCTCGGCTCCTTGCCGGGCTTGGCGACCACGACCAGCAAGGGCCGCTCGCCCCATTTCGAATGATGGACGCCGATCGCCGCGGCCTCGGCGACATCGGGATGGCCGACGGCGAGGTTCTCCAGGTCGATGGTCGATATCCACTCGCCGCCCGACTTGATGACGTCCTTGGCGCGATCGGTGATCTGCATGTAGCCGCCGGAATCGATATGGGCGACATCGCCAGTGTCGAACCAGCCGTCCTTGTCGAACTGCTCGGCTCCGACGCCGCCATAATAGGCGCTGGCGACGGCTGGACCGCGCACCTTCAGCCGGCCGAAGGTCTTGCCGTCCCAAGGCAGTTCCTTGTCGTCGTCATCCGTCACCTTCATCTCGACCCCGAAGGGCGGGTAGCCCTGCTTGCCCTGGATATCGAGCCGGTCCTCGCCCTCGAGCGCTTGATACTGCGGCTTCATGGTGCACAGCGTGCCGAGCGGTGACATTTCGGTCATGCCCCAGGCATGGATGACTTCGACACCGTAATTGTCCTGGAATTTCCTGATGATGGCGCGCGGGCAGGACGAGCCGCCGATGACGACTTTGCTGAGATAGGGAAGCTTCTTGCCGGTGTCTTCCAGATGCTGCAGCAGCATCATCCAGACGGTCGGCACGGCGGCGCTGAAGGTCACCTTCTCGGTGTCGAGCAGCTCGTAGATCGAGGCGCCGTCCATCTTGCAACCGGGCATGACCAGCTTGGCGCCGATCATCGGCGCGCTCTGGCCAAGGCCCCAGGCATTGGCATGAAACATCGGCACGACGGGGAGGATCGTGTCCCGCGCGGAGAGGCCCATGGCGTCGGGCATGGCAGCAATCATGGCATGCAGCACATTCGAGCGGTGGCTGTAGAGCACACCTTTGGGATCGCCCGTCGTGCCGGAGGTGTAGCACATGCCGGCTGCGGTGTTTTCGCCGAAAACCTTCCAGGCGAAGTCGCCATCGGCCTCGTTCAACCAGTCCTCATAGGCAACCACATTCGACAGCGTCGTTTCAGGCAGATGCGCCTTGTCGGTCAGGACGATCACCTTTTTCAGCGATTTGACCGCGCCGGCGATCTTTTCCAGCAGCGGCATGAAGGTCAGGTCGACGAAGATCCCTCTATCCTGCGCATTGTTCATGATCCAGACGATCTGCTCGGGGAACAAACGCGGGTTGAGCGTATGGTAGATGGCGCCGATGCCCATGATGCCGTACCAGGCCTCTATGTGGCGCGCCGTGTTCCAGGCCAGGGTCGCGATGCGGTCGCCGAGCACAAAGCCATCGCGCTCCAACCGTTGAGCGACCTTGAGCGCGCGGCGATGAACTTCAGCATAGGTGGTGCGAACGACAGGACCTTCGATCGAGCGCGAGACGATCTCGCGCGTCCCGTGCTGCCGCTCGGCATTGTCGATCAGCTTGTGGCAGAGCAGCGGCCATTCCTGCATCAGTCCGAGCATCTGGTTCCTCCCATTGCTTCCTCGTTTTTCCCGTCTTTTGTTCCATTGTGGGACGAACGGACGGATTGTCCAGCCATGACGTCTCCAACCGTTAACGGCTGAAGCAAGCAGTGATCGAAAGGCGGGGAAAACCGCCACAATCCGGCCATCGTCGACGTTAAGGTTCGTTAACGGGGTAGGGGTGCGGATTGGCGACTGAAAGAGGTTCGCATGGACACGCAGCTCGACGGCAAGCAGATCGACGGCAAGCAGATCGATTACAGGCAGATCGACGACAGGCAGCTGGATGACAGCGAGGCCCAAGACGTGCAGTTGGACGATATTCAACTCGACGACAAAGAGCTTGAAGACACGCTTGCCGCAAGTCTGGCCGATCTCGTGCCGGAGGCCAAAAAGGTCTCCGAAGACGAATTTGTCGAGGTGGTCGGCGGCGCCCTTGAAGCGGTCGGCGGCACGCTGCTGTTCAAAATGTGCGTCCAGAACGAAGGCGAAGGCCAGCATGTCGCCGCCGCATCGATCGGCGATGGCGGCAATCGCCAGTTCCTGCTGCTCACCTTGCCGACAGGCGGCGGCCCACTGAAGGTCGAGACGACGTCAAGAAGCACCAACCCGGTAGCCGGTATTGCCGCGGCCTATGCCGGCCTCATGGACGTGTTCAAGACCGCAGCCTGAGCATTCCACGCGGGATCGTTTTTAGTGATCGGAAGGCCAGCTCTGGGCTACTGGCGAAGGCTTGCGCAACGGGTTCTCCAGACACATTTTAGAGACATGGGAAGCATCCCGCACGCTCTCAATCGGACTGTGCTCCCAATCGAACAAGGAGAACCCCGCATGGACCAGATCGCCAACCCCGCCCCCGGCTTTCAGAGCAATCCCGGCAAGGTCATCACCGTCGAACCCTATCGCGGTACCGTGGTCGTGCGTGCCGGCGATACGGTGATCGCCTCATCGACGCGGGCGAAGCTTCTGTCCGAACCGCCCTACCGCCAGGCATTCTACATCCCCTTCGAAGACATCGACTTCACCCAGCTCGGCAAAACCACCCTGTCGACCCACTGCCCCTACAAGGGCGACGCCAGCTACTGGAGCGTGCTGCCGGCCAGCGAGACCGGCAAGGACGCAATGTGGGGCTATGAGCAGCCGTTCGACGAAATGGCTGAGATTCGCGACCACGGCGCCTTCTATCCCGACAGGGTGACGATCGAAGCAGCACCGGCCTGAGCAAGCGACTCAAGCCGCCGTTGCTCGCTTCGTCATCCCAGGGTCTTCGCGACGGAGCTTCGCTCCTGTTTCATCCTGGGATGACGAAGCTCAGAGGCCTCGGCTAATCTCAAACGTCGGCGACGTCAGTCCAAAGGCGGTGAAACTGCCTGCCGCCGCCTGATCCTAATCAGTCGTCCCGTCGTTGCCGACACCGTCGGCGTCATCCAGCCGCACGAACATCAGCCCCTTGGCCTTCAGCGCGAGCAGACCTTGCACGACGCCCTCGCCGGCGGCGTGGGTCGGCTGGTTGATGTGGGCGATGATGACATCGCCATCCTTGGCGGCGGCGATGCGCCGGGCGGTTTCTTTTGCGCCGAGCAACGAGCCGCCATCGCCGTTGATCGAAAAGCCGGCGACCTTGAAGCCAAGCTTGCGGATCATGGCGATAGCCGACGGGCTGTATTCGGCGGTCGCGCCGCGAAACCATTTCGGCGCCGGCTCGCCGGTGCCAGCGAGAGCGGCAGCGCCCGATTCGACTTCGGCCTGCACCGCTTCCGGGCTGCCGGCGCTGCGGATGCCATAGATCTTGCGCGGCGTGTCGACGGCCGGGATGTGATGGCCGCCATGGTTTTCCAGTTCGAACAGGTCCGGATGCGCGCGCATGATCTCGACGGCGGCGGCGTTGCGCTTCAGCCAGATACCGGTGACGAAGATCGTCGCCGGAATCCGGTTCTCCACCAGCGCCGACAGGATCCTCGTATCGGTCTGGCCGCCGCAGGCGTCGAGCGTAAGCGCGACGCGGCCGACACTGCTACCGTCCTCAGCCTTCAGATGCAGCGCCGGCTCGACAAGCGGCGCGGCCTGGGCCGAGGACACGGCCACGATAGATAGCGCCAAGGCGCAAAACAGCTTTTGCAAGGGATGCCTGTCTTGTCTGAGAATCGGCGCTGTCATAGCCGCATCCCAGGACCCGCAACAAGGCGGAAATCGGGATAGTGGCCGTGAGAAAGCTGATATCCCGACAATGTGACCGCCGCGCACCGTCAGACGGCGTGTTCCAGTTCCACATGCGTGCGTGACAGGACTTCGCGCACGGCCGCGACGACCGGTTCGACCTCGAGGCGCCAGACGCAGCAGGCCTTGCTGGGATCGAGCGGATTGCACAGGCTGCCCGCCACGCAATTGCACGGCATGGATGGCTGCAAGGCGAGGCTGGGCACGCCGACCGGTCCCCAGACGGCCGGGCTGGTCAGGCCGAAAAGGCCGACAACCGGCGTTCCGGCCGCTGCTGCCATGTGCATGGGGCCGCTCTCATTGCCGACAAACAGCCGCGCCTGCTGCAACACCGCCAGCAGCGTTTCCAGCGACAGCGCGCCGACGAGGTTGACGATCGACGCGGCACTGGCGAGGATCTGCTCGGCCGGCTTGCGCTCGTCAGGGCCGCCGACGAGTACGAAATCCAGTCCGGTTTCGCGCGAAATCGTGTCGATCACGGCGGCAAAGCGTTCATGCTGCCAGCGCCGGCCGTGAAAACTTGCGCCGGCATGCACCGCGATAAAGCCGTTTGGCCGCAAATGGTGTTTGTCCAGCAATGCCTGGGCCCTCGCCGTCTCCATCGGCAATGGCCGAATCGACGGCACCCGCACGCGCAGGCCGACGCCGAGCGGCTCGAGCGGCGAAAGGTAGCGGTAGAGATAGTGACGTTCGCCAAAACCGAACGGCTCGGCAAAGACATTGGCGGGCTGGCGCTCATGCCAGCGCAGCGGCCTTTCCGGAGGATTGTAGCCGATGCGGGTGCTGGCGTTGAGGAACCTGACGATGAGCCGCGATGTCTTTGAATCGGTGAGGTCGATGGTCAGGTCGAAACGGAATTGGCGCAGCTTGCTGATCATAGAATAGAGCTCGCGCCCACGCTCCAGCGGGGTGCCGCGCATGGCGGCGCGGCGGAAGCTGACGACCTCGGCGGCGATGCCGTGCGCGGTGACGAAACTGGCGAGGCGCGCCTCGCAGAGAAAGACGATCCTGACACCGGGATATTCGAGCTGCAGGTTCTTGGCGAGCGTGGAGGACAGAACAATATCGCCGATGAACTTGGTCTGGATAATCAGGATCGAGCGGAAGGGTCTGGGCGAAATCTGTAACATCTTTTTCTCGGCACCGGGCGGGTTGGGGGGCCGTGAAATTGGGAAGAAACGATGTCGGGATTGCGTGTTGGGGCGCGCACATCAGCGTGAATTTGCTTACAAAATCGTAAGCTTAGCGCCAAACGGCCACCCACGGGTGGCCGTTTCATCGATACCGAAAGGACTGTGTCGAAATCAGGATGCCGCGGCGCTCTTTTTGGGGCGCGGCACTGCTGTTTTGGCAATCTGCACCGCGGCTTGGGCTGCGGCCAATCTCGCGATCGGCACGCGGTAGGGAGAGCACGAGACATAGTCGAGGCCGACCTCTTCGCAGAAGCGGATCGAGGCCGGATCGCCGCCATGTTCACCGCATATGCCGAGCTTGATGTCGGGCCGTGTCGCCCTGCCCTTTTGCGCAGCCATGCGCACCAGTTCGCCGACGCCCTCGATGTCGAGCGAGACGAACGGGTCCTGCTCGATGATGCCTTTCTGCCGATAGGTCTCGAGGAAGGACGCCGCATCGTCGCGCGAGATGCCGAAAGTGGTCTGGGTGAGGTCGTTGGTGCCGAAGGAGAAGAACTCGGCCGTAGCAGCGATGACGTGGGCGCGGATCGCCGCGCGCGGAAGCTCGATCATCGTGCCGGTGAGATAGTCGATCTTGACGCCGGTCTCGTCCATGACAGCCTTGGCGACCGCATCGATGCGCGCCTTGACGTAGTCGAGCTCCTTCACCAGGCCGACCAGCGGCACCATGATCTCGGGAACGACCAGCGCGCCGGCTTTCTTGCCGGCCTCGACGGCTGCCTCGAAAATGGCGCGCGCCTGCATCTCGGCAATCTCGGGATAGGAGACGGCGAGGCGGCAGCCGCGATGGCCGAGCATCGGGTTGAACTCGTGCAGGGCTTCGGTGCGCTGCCTGAGCTTGTCGAGCGAGACGTTCATGGCGGCGGCGACCTCCGCCACCTCCGCTTCCGTCTTGGGCAGGAATTCGTGCAGCGGCGGATCGAGCAGCCGGATCGTCACCGGCAGGCCGGCCATGATCTCGAACAGTTCGAGGAAATCCGAGCGCTGCATCGGCAACAGCTTGGCAAGCGCGGTGCGGCGGTCCTTCTCGGTATCGGCCAGGATCATCTCGCGCATGGCGACGATACGCTCGCCGTCGAAGAACATGTGCTCGGTGCGGCAGAGGCCGATGCCTTCGGCGCCGAAGGAGCGCGCCATGCGCGCATCGAGCGGCGTCTCGGCATTGGTGCGCACCTTCATGCGGCGCACCGCATCGGCCCATTCCATGATGGCGGCGAAATCGCCCGACAGTTCCGGCTGCAGCATCGACACGGCGCCCTTCAGCACCTGGCCGTTGCTACCATCGATGGTGATGATGTCGCCCTTGCGGAAGGTCTGGCCCATCGACATCAGCGTGCCGGCCTTGTAGTCGACACGCAGCGAGCCGGCGCCCGAAACGCAAGGCTTGCCCATGCCGCGCGCGACCACGGCGGCGTGGCTGGTCATGCCGCCGCGCGTGGTCAGGATGCCTTCTGAAGCATGCATGCCGTGAATGTCTTCGGGGCTGGTTTCGATGCGCACCAGGATTGCCTTGCGACCTTGCGTCTTCAGATCCTCGGCATCGGCGGACGAGAAGACGATCTCGCCGGTCGCGGCGCCCGGAGAAGCCGGCAGGCCGACGCCGATGACATCGCGCGCGGCCTTGGGGTCGATGGTAGGATGCAACAGCTGATCGAGCGAGGCGGGATCGATGCGGGCGACCGCCTCCTCCGTCGTGATCAGCTTGTCGCGCGCCATTTCGACGGCAATCTTCAGCGCCGCCTTGGCGGTGCGCTTGCCGGAACGCGTCTGCAGCATCCACAATTTGCCGCGCTCGATGGTGAATTCGAGATCCTGCATGTCGCGGTAGTGCTGTTCCAGGCGGTCGGAGATGTCGACGAAGGACCGGAACGCGTCCGGCATCAGTTTCTGCAGCGACGGCTTGTCGGAGCCGGCGGCGATGCGCGCCGCCTCGGTGATGTTTTGCGGCGTGCGGATGCCGGCTACGACATCCTCGCCCTGCGCGTTCACCAGGAATTCGCCATAGAGCATCTTTTCGCCGGTCGAGGGGTTGCGCGTGAAGGCGACGCCGGTGGCCGACGTCTCGCCCATGTTGCCGAATACCATGGCCTGGACATTGACCGCCGTGCCCCAGCTTTCCGGGATGTCGTGTAGGCGCCGGTAGGTGATGGCGCGGTTGTTCATCCAGCTGGAAAACACCGCGCCGATCGCCCCCCACAGCTGCTCGTGCGGGTCCTGCGGAAACGGCTTGTCGAGTTCCTCCTCGACCTTGGCCTTGTAAAGGGCGATGACGCTCTGCCATTCCTGCGCTGTCAGTTCGGTGTCGAGCTCGTGGCCGAGGCTCGCCTTCTGGTCCTCCAGGATTTCCTCGAACACTTCGTGGTCGAGACCCATGACGACATCGGAATACATCTGAATGAAGCGGCGGTAGCTGTCATAGGCAAAGCGGGCATCGCCGGAATCGGCTGCCAACGCCTCGACCGTCTCGTCATTGAGGCCGAGATTGAGCACGGTGTCCATCATGCCCGGCATCGAGGCCCTGGCCCCGGAGCGGACCGAGACCAGAAGCAGCTTCGACGGATCGCCGAAACGGCGCCCCGTCAGCTGCCCGATATGGTCCAGCGCCTTGACGACATCGGCCTGCAACGCGGCCGGATAGCTGTTGCCGTTGGCGTAATAGGCGTTGCAGACTTCGGTGGTGAGGGTGAAGCCCGGCGGCACGGGCAGGCCAAGACTGCACATCTCGGCCAGATTGGCGCCTTTGCCGCCGAGAAGGTTGCGGTCGCCCGCACGTCCCTCCGCGGCGCCATCGCCGAAGGTGTAGACCCATTTGGTCATGCTCGCCCTCCAAGTCCTCGGAAGATAGAACACCGGGGCCAAGACCCGGTTCCCCCGCGTTCCGACCCGAGCGTTATTATGCTGCAGTGCGAAAGGCAAGGTGTGGCAGCGAAGCCCGGCGACTACAATCGATTAAGCAAAAGCTGCGTCGAAAAGACTTGCCGGATCGCTGCCCAGGATATAGAACATATAGGGAACAAATTGGGAGCAGCGTGATGAAACTCAACGGAAAACTCGACTATCTCGAACTGCCCGCGACCGGCGCGACGCTGGACAGCGTCAAGGCTTTCTACAGCGCCGCCTTCTCGTGGTCGTTCACCGATTACGGGCCGACCTATTCGGCCTTCGGCGAAGGGCTCGATGGCGGCTTCCAGGCCGATGCAGCGGAGGCGCCGGCGAAACCATTGCCGGTGCTCTATTCGCAGGATCTGGAAGCAACGCTCGACGTTGTCGAAAGCGCCGGCGGCACGATCGTCAAGCCGATATTCTCGTTCCCGGGCGGCAGGCGGTTCCATTTCACCGATCCCGCTGGCAACGAGTTGGCGGTCTGGGGCGAATAGCGCGTCCCCGCGCCAAGCGGTGGATCAGTTTTGCACAGTGGCCAACTCGGCATTGAGCTTTCGTGCCGCTCGTCCTATAAGGCCGCGCGCAACGGGCAAAGCTCGCTTGCTGGGGCGTCGCCAAGTGGTAAGGCATCGGTTTTTGGTACCGACATTCCCAGGTTCGAATCCTGGCGCCCCAGCCAAATCACATGCCTTTGGAATCAATGATTTACCGACCTTGTCGATGGCTGCCGTCAGGAGCTATCTGACTCCCACGCGACCCCGACTCCGTTGACAGAGCCGGGGCCGTGCGGAGAGGATCAGTAATCGTTGTCGTCCTGGATGACGACGGGATGATGCCGATGATGTCGATAATAGCGATGATGGCTGCGCTCGATCGAGCCGGTCACGATGACCGTATCCCGGCGATGATGTCTGCGGCCGTGGTCGTAGAAGGCAACCGTGCCGTGTCTGCGGTGATGAAGGCGTTGACCCTGGTCATTGATGACCTTTACGCTCCTGTGATGATGTCGATGGTGGGTCGTGATGACCACGTCAGCTTCGGCTGCCGGAGCTATCGTCGGCATGGCAATGAACAGCGCCAAGGCGCTCACGATCATTGTTTTCATTGTAATATCTCCACCTGCTAATTATCCCTTCGCGGGGATAACCGCGTCCCATCCCTTTGGTTCCGAGTAGCGTCGTCGGTCCACGGGCGCGATCAGTGACGGCTGCTCCCGTGCAACACGGCGTATCGAAAGAAGAAGTTGCGACAGCAGCTCCTGTTGGCAACTTCTGGTAAAGGCGCTCTTTCAAGCCGACCACCAGGGTTACGCCACTCGACAAAGGAGCGCTGCACAGGACCCTTCTATGTCGTCGCGTTCGATCTCCTGATCTGTGACGGGAAACACCCGTCTTGCGAGGAAGACCGTCGGCACAATTTGTGAGATTTACGAGACCAATCAGGCCATCTTAGATCGCCTAAGTCGGGCCGTCTCAGATCCCGTAAGAAAGTGCAAGGTAAACCACCGGCGCCAAGATCAGCAGAACCGCGATTCCGATAACCACTGCGATTGCCAGGCGCTCTGTTCGCCTGACAAGCTCAGCGACCTTGTCGTCGTCAGCCGATGGTATGAGGTCAAGAACGGAAGAAACCTCCGCAGGACTGTCGTTGTCGTTTGCGGGTCGGGTTGCGCCGTCACGCACAGATCTCTGGACAAAGGTCACTGTTAGCCTCGCTATTGAAACGCACGCCGTTGGCGGTGTCACGACAATCGGGTGCCCGCTAACCTCTCAGGAATGGCGGGCACCCGATTGACCACCGATGAAGGGACTCATGCTCGGCAGCCCGGTTCCAATGTATCGGGAGGGCATAGGTTGCCCGCCTTCAGGCCTATGGCTCCGACGTCAGGACTTCAGTCATACCCTGTTCGGACCTTGGTCTGGCAATCGACGAAGCGATGGCCGCCATTTTGTTTCGACGCAGAAAATGCGGGAACATTAGTAGGCTCTTACGAGTTCACTCCCAGCAACTAGTTCGGGAGAGATACGGTGAACAACATAATCTGGCTCATCGGAGCAGTCGTTATCGTGATTGCGATACTGAGCTTCCTGGGCTTCCGATAAACGTGGCAGCTGAATTGCGGTCGGAGCCTATTGCCATCTGCGCCTTGTAGGCCTCGCTTTCGCGTTGGCCGGGCGCTTTGCATGTGGGCTTTGGCGTTCGCTCTCAGGTGGCGCTTAAATTCCTTCTCTTCGAACCTTACAGAATGCGCGTCGCAAGCAGGTCGCAAGGGCGACGGTCCTATTGCAACAGTCGGATCGACGCCATCGCCGACGAAATCAACAAAGCATGCTGCGTCAGCTCGCCTCGCGCATCGCCTCGGCGGCCTGCAGATCGACCGAGACCAGTTGGCTGACGCCCTGCTCGGCCATGGTCACGCCGAACAGGCGGTTCATGCGCGCCATCGTGATCGGGTTGTGGGTGATGATGACGAAGCGCGTCTCGGTGGTCGCGGCCATTTCGTCCATCAAATTGCAGAAGCGCTCGACATTGTGATCGTCGAGCGGCGCGTCGACTTCGTCGAGCACGCAGATCGGCGCCGGATTGGTCAGGAACACCGCAAAGATAAGCGACATCGCCGTCAGCGCCTGCTCGCCGCCGGACAGCAGCGTCATGGTCTGCGGCTTCTTGCCGGGCGGACGGGCCAGGATTTCGAGCCCGGCTTCGAGCGGGTCGTCGGATTCGATCAGCTGCAATTCGGCCGTGCCGCCACCGAACAGATGCGAGAACAGCCGCTGGAAATGGCCGTTGACCACCTCGAAAGCGGCAAGCAGCCGTTCGCGGCCTTCGCGGTTCAGGCTCTGGATCGCTTGCCTGAGCTTGCGGATCGCCTCGATGATGTCCTCGCGCTCGGAAACGATGGCCTCCAGCCGGTCCGACAGTTCCTTCTGCTCTTCCTCGGCGCGTAGATTGACGGCGCCGAGCCGCTCGCGCTCAACCTTCAGCCGGTCGAGCTGGCGCTCGATGTCGGCCATTTCCGGCATCGGGCTGTCGGCTTCCAGGCCGGTATGGCGGATGACCAAATGCGGCGGCGTGTTCAGCGTTTCCTGGATGCGCGCCTCGACCTCGAGCCGGCGCTCGTCGGCGGCGGTCAATCGCTCTTCGGCGCGGACGCGGGTTTCGCGGGAATCGGCCAGCGACTGGATCGCCGCGGTGGCGGCCTTGTCCAGCTCGGCCTGCTTGGTCTCGGCCTCCTGCAAGCGGTCGGCGGCCGCCTTGCGCAAGGTCTCTGCCTCGGTCAGCTGCGACAGCAGCGCGCGGCGCCTGGCGTCGATCTCGTCGGGGGCGTCGGCCAGCGTTTCGCGCTCGGCCTCGGCCTCGGCCCTGCGCTCGCCGAGCGAGGCGATCTGCGTCGAGGCGTTTTCGGCCCGCTGCAGCCAGTTGCTGCGCTCGGCGCCGATGGCATCGAGCCGGCGCGTGCGCGCCTCGGCTTCGCGGCGCAGGCCTTCATGGACGGCACGCGCGTCGGCCAAGGTTGCGCGATCGCGGCTGACATTGGCGGCGGTCTGTTCGAGCTGAAGTTGCAGGTCGCCGAGATCGGGGGCGTCCTGCAGCAGCATTTCGGCCTCGGCGAAGGCGGCGGCCGTTTCTTCATGGCTGTCGACGATTCGCGCGCGCGCCTCGTCCAGGGCGGCGCGGCGGCTTGCCAGCTCGCCACCGGCCTTTTCGGCCTCGGCCAGCGCGCTGCGGGCGGCGTCCAGGCCGTGCTGGGCATCGCGCCCGGCCTGGCGGGCGTTGCGTTCGGCCTCGCTCGCCTCACGCAGCGCCTGTTCGGCCTGGGCAAGGGCAGCCTCTGCCTCACGCATCATCTGCGTCGCCTGCACCGCCTCGGCATCGAGCTCGGCCAGCCGGTTCTTCTGCGCCAGCCTCTGCGCGGCCGCGGTCGGTGCATCGGCGCTGGCGGTCAAGCCATCCCAACGCCACAGCGCGCCGTCACGGCTGACCAGCCGCTGGCCGGGGGCAAGCAGCGTCTGCAGGCGTTTGCCGTCCGCCGCATCGACGATGCCGATCTGCGCCAACCGGCGGGCAAGCTGCGAAGGCGCGCGCACCACGCTGGCGAGGCTCTTGAGGCCTTCCGGCAAAGCCGCATCGCCTGGTTCAACCTGGCTTTCGCCCCAATGCACCGGCGCGCTGCGGTCGAGCGGCACGTCGAGATCCTCGCCAAGCGCAGCACCGAGGGCCGTCTCATAGCCGCGTTCGACGCTGAGTTGCTCCAGTACCGACGGGAAAAGATCGCCGCTGGCGGCATTGAGGATCTTGGCCAGCGTGCGGGCTTCGGTCTCGATGCCGGCGAGTTCGGCCCTGGCATCCTGCAGCGGCGGACGGGCGGCACTCTCGGTGGCGCGCGCCTCGGCGACCGCCTGTTCGGCAGCAATGGCGCCGGCCTCGGCCTCCTCCAACCGGGCGAGCGCGTCCTCGACCAGAGCGCGCTTCTCGGCGGGATCGGGCAAGCCCGCAACCTTCGACACAATCTCGGACAATTCGCGGTCGACATCGGCCAGCTGGCGGGCAAAGCGATCGCGGCGTTCGGCGTTTTCGCGCAGCGTTCGTTCGATCTGATTGCGCGCGGCGGCGGCCTCGGCGCGTTCGGCGGTCAGCGCAGCGAGCTTGGCTTCGCTCTGCGACAGCGTTGCGCCGGCCTGCTCGAAAGCGGCCCGCGTCGTGGCCTCGCGTTGGGCGGCGCCGGCATTTTCGGAATTGAGCGTGGCTTCTTCCTCGCGCAGGCGCTCAAGAATATCCGCATTGTCGCGGACCATGCGCTCCTCGCGCGCGATGTCGCCGTCGAGCTGCTGCAGCCGGCGCTCGAGTTCGGCCTGGCGGGCGCGGATGCGGCCTGCCTCCTCCTCGATCTGCGCCTTGGCGATGGACAGGCGCTGGAAGGCGGCGGCAGCCGCGGCCTCGGCGTCACGCAGGTCCGGCAGCCGGTGGGCGCCGATGCCTTGCTCCCGGGCGGCAGCCATCTGGGCGGCGGCGCGGTCGCCGACCAGAGCTGTGGCAACCGCCAGCGCCGAACGCGCATCGCCCTCCTGGGTCTTGGCCAAGGTCCAGCGCAGATGCAAGAGCGTGGCTTCCGCCTTGCGGATATCGGCCGACAGGTTCTTGAAGCGCGATGCCTGGCGCGCCTGGCGCTTAAGGCTTTCGATCTGGCTCTCCAGTTCGCCGACGACATCGTCCAGCCGTTCCAGATTTTGTTCGGCCGCCTTCAGCCGAAGCTCGGCCTCGTGACGGCGCGTGTGCAGGCCGGAAATGCCGGCGGCCTCTTCGAGCAGCGCGCGGCGCGCCTGCGGCTTGGCCTGGATCAGTTCGCCGATGCGGCCCTGTCCGACCATGGAAGGCGAGCGCGCGCCGGTCGACTGGTCGGCGAACAGAAGCTGCACGTCCTTGGCGCGGGCTTCCTTGCCGTTGATGCGGTAGAGCGAGCCGGCTTCGCGCTCGATGCGGCGCGACACCTGCAATTCATCGGCGTCGTTGAAGGCGGCGGGCGCGGTGCGGTCCGAGTTGTCGAGGAACAGCGTGACTTCGGCGGTGTTGCGGGCCGGGCGCGTTCCCGAGCCGGAAAAGATCACGTCGTCCATGCCGGACGCGCGCATGTTCTTGTACGAGCTTTCGCCCATCACCCAGCGCATCGCCTCGACAAGGTTCGACTTGCCGCAGCCATTCGGCCCGACAATGCCGGTCAGGCCGCGTTCGATGACGAACTCGCCGGGTTCGACGAAGGATTTGAAGCCGAGGAGGCGAAGGCGCGAAAACTTCATTCGCGCCTGCCTGGAAGGCACAAAGGTGCGCTGACGCCGAAGCGCAGTCGCTCCGGCGCCGCCTGGACGTCAGAGCAGAGGGTCGATGATGGCCGATATTTCCTCAATCGACATCGCACCTTTGTAGGTTTTCCCGTTGATGAAGAAGGTCGGTGTCGAGTCGACCTTGAATTCATCGGCGCCGCGCTTCTGGACCGATCTCACATCGTCCAGAAGTTTCTGGTCCGTCAAGCAGGCCTCGAAGGACTCCTGTGTAAAACCGGCGAGCTTGGAGATCTGCAGCAGCGCATCCTTGGTATTGTTGACGCCGACCCAGTTGGCCTGCTGCTTGAACAGCACGTCGACCATCGGGAAATAATTGTCCTTCGAACAGCGCGCCAGCATGAAACCGGCCTCGGCGCTCGGATCGAACGGGAATTCGCGCAGGATGTAACGCGCCTTGCCGGTGTCGATGTATTTGGTCTTCAACTCAGGGAAGGTGGTCGCCGCGAAATGCGCACAATGCGGGCAGGTCATCGAAGCATATTCGACGATGGTGACCTTGGCGTCATCCTTGCCGAGCTGCTTGTCGGGCAAAGCGCCGGGCTTCAGCAGTTCGGCCATGTCGACATTGCCGGAAGACTCCGGGACCTTGACGGCGGCCGGAGTGGCAGGCGTCGAAGCAGGCGCGGGAGCCGCAGGCTTCACATCCGCTGCTTTGGCGTCCTCGCCTGAATCGCTGCATGCGGCGAGCATAGCCACTGCCGGAATGACGGCCAGCGAAGACAGGAGGTTTCTGCGGGACAAGCTACGGTTCATGCGAATCACCTGACTGTGGTTTGATTTTGCAACGCAAAGGCTAGAAAAGGCGAGAGTTGGCGGGAATTAAGGCATCGCCGTCCCCATTCCAATCGCCAAACTCTACATGCAGGATCACGAATGCGCGAGATAGATGACGCGTTCATGACCGACTGATTACCGGTTGATTACCTTGGCCGCTTCCTTTGGCCAAGAATTGTGGCGCCAAGACGCTCCAGCGAGGCGCGCAAGCCTTCATCCTCGATCTTGCCGACGGTATCGGACAATTTGGCCTTTTCGACAGAAGTCAGTGCTCTCGGCGTCGGTTTCGGCCGGGCTTTGTCCCTCAGCACCGGCTTTTGCACGATCCGGATCCTGCCGATCGCGTTGAAGCCGAGAAAGGCATTGACGCGGTTGATGATCTCGCCGGTCTCGTGCTGTAGGTGCAGCGCGGCCATGCCCTCGCAGGCGATGACCAGCACCGCCGGCTCGAACGGATCGTCCTCATGCATGCGGCGCGGCCACTGGATTTTTTCGGGGCGCGAATGGCCGGCGAGCCTGGGGCCGGCGATCTCTTCCCATGACTGCACCAGCCCGATCGAAATGCCGGCCCGCTTGCGCAGCACGGGGTCGAGGATCGCGGTCGCGAGATCGCTCACCGGAACGGGATTGCCGTAAGGCGTTCTCCCTGCCATGTACGTTCTCCAGCCACGCTCCTCACCAGCCTAGAGCCAGCCCGCGATCAATGGCACTGCACGAACAGACCCGCAAGGCCGCATCCGGACCAACTCTATCGGGAGAGATCGCCGCGCGTCTGCTTGCCTGGTACGACGCGCACCATCGCGAACTGCCGTGGCGGATCACGCCGCACGCCGCGGCCGGCGGTGCACGGCCGGACCCCTATCGCATCTGGCTTTCGGAAGTGATGCTGCAGCAGACCACGGTCGAAGCGGTAAAATCCTATTTTCGCGCCTTTGTCGAGAAATGGCCTGATGTGAAGGCGCTGGCGGCTGCGCCGGCCGAGGATGTGATGAAGGCCTGGGCCGGGCTCGGCTATTATTCACGGGCGCGCAACCTCAAGGCCTGCGCCGATCTGGTTGCGAGCCAGGGCGGCCGTTTTCCCGACAACGAAACGGGATTGAGGGAATTGCCGGGGATCGGCGCCTATACGGCGGCGGCGATCGCGGCGATCGCCTTCGACCGTCCGGCGGCGGTCGTCGACGGCAATGTCGAACGTGTCATCTCGCGGCTCTATTCGATCGCAACGCGGCTCAGCGAGGCAAAGCCTGAAATCCGCGCGCTCGTCGCAAGACTGGTTCCGCAGACAAGGCCGGGCGACTTCGCCCAGGCAATGATGGACCTTGGCGCCACGATCTGCACGCCAAGACGGCCGCGCTGCATGCTGTGCCCGGTGCGCGAGGATTGCAGCGCCATCCTGTCCGGCGACCCCGAGCGCTTTCCGGTCCGCCTGCCCAAGGTCGACAAACCACTCAGGCGGGGTGCCGCCTTCGTCGCCGAGCGCGGCGACGGCGCCATCCTGTTGCGCAAGCGGCCTGACAAGGGCCTGCTCGGCGGCATGACCGAGGTGCCGACCACAGGTTGGACAGCGCGGATCGACGGTGCAACCACTTCGGAGGCAGCGCCCTTCCCTGCCGACTGGCGGCGCGCTGGAGAGATCGCGCATGTCTTCACCCATTTCGCGCTCGAGCTCGAAGTTTTTCACGCTCAAGTGAAAAGTGATGCGCCGGAAGGGCATTTCTGGTCGCTGGCCCATGACATTTCCGGAGAAGCGCTGCCGACCGTCATGAAAAAGGTCATCGAAGCAGCGATACCGGGCGCAACCAAAAAACACCGCCCAATTGACTAGCATTCGCTTTGAAAGGCCAGAAATGACTGAAATCCGCCATATCGTGTTCGACATCGGCCGCGTCTTGCTCCACTACGATCCGAACATTCCGTTCAGCCGCCTCATTCCCGATGCCGAAGAGCGCAAGTGGTTCTTCGACAATGTCTGCACGCATGACTGGAACATCGAGCAGGATCGTGGCCGGACGTGGGAAGAGGCGGAAGCGCTGCTGATCGCGGATTACCCGGATCATGCTGAAAACATTCGCAATTTCCGGCGCTATTGGAACGACATGGTGCCGCATGCCTATGAGGACAGCGTCGCCATCATGCTCGGCCTGATCGAGAGCGGCCGCGACGTGACCATGCTGACGAACTTCGCCGCCGACACGCTTGCCGAGGCAAGACTGCGCTTCGATTTCCTTAGCCGCCCGCGCGGCGTGACCGTGTCGGCCGATATCCGTGAGATCAAGCCCGACCGCGCCATCTACGACCATCACGTGGTCGCGTTCGGCCTGGAGCCCTCCGCCACGCTGTTCATCGACGACAGCCCCAGGAATGTCGACGGAGCCAGGGCGGCTGGCTGGAATGCTGTGCTGTTCACAGATGCAAAAACGCTCAAGGCGGACCTAGAGCGGTATGGCATCGCGGTGTGAGCCGCGCAGAGGCCGGAAGGTAGCGCTCTACGACTTTACACCCTGAGATCAAGCCCCTGCCCGTTCCATGCCGAGCCTGGCGATGCGGCGCAGTTCGTCGATCGGGGTCAGGCCGCCCGAGCGCTCATAGTGCCAGAAGGTCCAGCCATTGCAGGCGTCCAGGCCCTGCACTTCGGCGCCGATCTTGTGGATCGAGCCGGCGCTGTCACCGATGGCAACCGTGCCGTCGGCGCGTACCTTGGCCGACCAGCGCTTCTTGGCATCGTAAAGCGTGGCGCCGGGCTGCATAAGCCCGGTATCGATGAGGCTGACAAAGGCGACGCGCGGCTCGGCGCGCTTGCCGGTGAGCACGGTGAGATCGGCGGTTTCCAGCGGCCGCACGGCATCGATGCGCTCATTGGCGGCGTCGATATAGGCCTGCTCGCGCTCGATGCCGACGAAATGGCGGCCAAGCCGCTTGGCCACGGCGCCGGTTGTGCCGGATCCGAAGAACGGGTCGAGCACGATGTCGCCCGGCTTGGTCGAGGCCATCATGATGCGGGCGAGCAGCGCTTCCGGCTTCTGCGTCGGATGCAGCTTGTCGCCATTGTCGTTCTTCAGCCGCTCGCCGCCAGTGCAGATCGGGAACAGCCAGTCGGAGCGCATCTGGATGTCGTCGTTCGATGCCTTCATGGCTTCGTAGTTGAAGGTATAGCCCTTGCCCTTCTGGTCGCGCGAGGCCCAGATCATGGTCTCATGCGCGTTCTGGAAGCGGCGACCGCGGAAATTAGGCATTGGGTTGGTCTTGCGCCAGACGACATCGTTGAGGATCCAGAAGCCGAGATCCTGCATCTTGGCGCCGACGCGGAAGATGTTGTGGTAGGAGCCGATGACCCAGATGGTGCCATTCGGCTTCAGCACGCGGCGTGCCGCCAGGAGCCAGGCGCGGGTGAAGGCGTCATAGGCCTCGAAACTCTCGAACTGGTCCCAGTCATCGTCGACGGCGTCGACCTTGGACTGGTCGGGCCGGTGCAAATCGCCGTCGAGTTGCAGATTGTAAGGCGGATCGGCGAAGATGACGTCGATGGATTTTTCCGGCAGCCGGTCGAGCGCGGCGACACAATCGCCCTTGAGGATCGTGTCCAGCCACTCGGATTGCTGGGGGGCGTGGGAGAGGTCGGCGAGAAGACGCACGGCAGACATTTTTACACCCAAGGCACGCGTTACTGTTTACTCCCCATTATGGTTACCGATCAGCGTAAATATTCGGTGAAGGACGCAACGGTCCAGGCAGCCCTGACGTCGTCAATTTGCGCAGCCCGGCCCGTTGGTGTATGTCGCGCCGCTTGAGCCTTGCCGGGCCTCCATCACCCTCCCTCGTTCGGATTGCCATGCCCCAGCCAGATCTTGTCATCTTCGATTGCGACGGCGTGCTCGTCGATTCCGAAATCATCGCAGCCCGCGTCGAGGCCGAATTGCTGACCTTGGCCGGATATGAAATCTCGGCTGAGGAATACGCCGAAACCTATGCCGGACTGACCTTCAAGGACATCATGATGCGGGTCGAGCAAAAATCCGCCATCCCGTTCCAGGCCTCGATGATCGACCGGGCCGAAGAGCTGGTCGACCGCAAACTGCGCAGCGACGTGCGCGCCATCGACGGCGTGCGCGAGGCGGTCGCCGCGGTCACCGCGCCGCGCTGCGTCTGCTCGAACTCACGCTTGGAGCGGATCGAGTTCATGCTCGAGAAAGTGGGCCTGCTGCCGTTCTTCGCCGGCCGGATTTTTTCAGCGCTGGAAATACCAAGCAAGAAAACCAAGCCCGCGCCGGATGTGTTCCTGATCGCGGCGCAGCAACTCAACGCCAATCCGGCAAACACCTTCGTCATCGAGGATTCGGTGCACGGCGTCACCGGCGCCAGGGCCGCTGGCATGCGCGTGATCGGCTTCACCGGCGCCGCGCACAGCTATCCCGGCCATGCCGATGTGCTGACCGAAGCCGGCGCCGAAACCGTCATCCGCCGCTGGGCCGAACTGAAAAGTGTGGTTGCCGCTCTGTCGGAATGGTCGGACGCCTGAACCGATCAGTCCTTGGCTTTGGCCGACTTGGCCGGTTTCTTCTTTGCCCTGTTGTAGGCAATCGCGGCACGGACGAGCGCTTTCAGCGCATCCGCATCGATCTCGTCGCCCTCCGCCACATCGATGGCGCGCCACACCTTGCCGTTGAGCCCGTTGTTGAACAGCCTGTCGGGATCCGGCAGGCTGGCGCCGTGAGAAAAGGTCAGCTTCACCTTGTCCTTGTGAGCGTTGCCGACGGCGATCATGCCGTCGCGTGACCATACCGGGCTGCCCATCCACTTCCACTCCTCGATGATTTCCGGGTCGGCGTCGAGGATGGTCTTGCGCAGGCTGGCCAACGTCTTGCCCCGCCAATCGTCCAGCTCCCGGATTCGGGCATCTATCCGCTCGGAGGCAGAGGCGCCTCCCTCGTCCTTGCTCGACATGCTGACCTTCATGGTCTGCCTCCGTTCACATCTTCTCGCCGGGCAATCGGCTGGCCTGGCTCACCCAGGAGGCGAAGCGGGCTTCGTCGATCTCTTCGCCTTCATGGATGTCGAGATAGCGCACTTCCTTTTGCCTGGAACCGCCGGGAGGCACAGGATCGAGCGACGTGCCGCGAAAGAAGGCGACTTTGACGTATCTGGTGAAGCAATGCAGGCTGAGGAACCAACCCTCGCCCTCGATGCCATAGAACGGTGAGTTCCACTTCACCGCCTTGCAGACGCTGGGGACGGCGCTGACGATAAGTGCGTCGATCCAGCGCCCGACATCGCTTTTCCAGCCCGGCATGGCAGCAATATAGGCCTGCACCGGAGCGTCCCCATAGGCCTTCGGGATCTGCGGGTTGCCGCCCGAAAGCAGGACCGGCTTTTCCGGCTTGTCTGGGGCCGGTTTTGCGACCTTCGATTTTCCCGGCGCCTTGGCCATGTCCTACCTTGCGCGCCCTGCTCGCCACGCGATCTCGCGACGTAAGGCAGCACGAACATGTAGAGGCCGCTGAACAGCAGCAGGAATAGCGGCAGCAGCGGCGAATAGACCACCCAGGCCGGAGGTTGCCCGAACGCCATGGTGATGAAATTGGCTGCCACGGTCAGCGTGAAGATGATCGACAGCCAACGATGGGTTTGACGTATCCATTTGCTCAAGTTCATTGCAACTTCCTCTTGAAACCAGCGCCTACCAACGCGCCAGTTGGGTGATCTGGATGAGATTGCCGCAGCTGTCGTTGAGCTGGGCGATAGTCGAGCCGGTCACTTCTGTCGGCGCCATGGCGAACGCACCGCCGCGTCCCTTGATGCGCTCGTAATCACCCTTGACGTCGTCGGTGAACAGCATGAGCGCGGGCTGCCCCTGCTTGAAGATGGCCTGCTGGTAGGCCTTGGCGGCCGGGTTGTCGTTGAGCGCCAGCTGTAGCTCGGCTCCCTCGGGCTCATCGGGTGAGATGACGGTCAGCCAACGAAAAGGCCCATTGCTGAAGTCGGCCTTCACGGCAAAGCCCAGCACGTCGGTGTAGAAGCGCAGTGCGTTGTCCTGGTTGTCCACATAGACGCTGGTCAGCTTGATCTTCATCGATTTACTCCTTTTTGCATTCGGTGCCCCGCGATCAGGGCATGGTACCGGCAGGCTTCAATCCGGCTTCGCCAGGACCTGCTCCAGCTTGGTGAGGAATTGCTGCCACCCGGCCCTGGCGCCGCCATAGGCCTGCTTCTGGCTCGGATGGAAGCCCGACTGCTCGACGCGCAGATGGGTTCCCGAGCTCGTGGGTGTGAGCGTGAACGTCACCACGCTCGTCAGATTGTAGGCGGCATCCTCATGCGCAAAATCCCAGCTGTAGGACAGCGTCCTGTTTTGCTCGATGGCCAGCACCTCGCAGTCGAGCACGCCGCCCCAGTCGCCGCGAAGATTGAAGCTGTGGCCGACGACAGGCTTGAAATCGTTCTTCATGAGCCATTCCTCAATCAGATGCGGCTGCGTCAACGCGCGCCAGATCTTCTCCGCCGGCCAGGATATTTCACGTTCGACGACGACGGTGCGCAGCTCGGGATTGCTCACTGGTCCATCCTTTTCAGCAGGCTCTCGAGATCATCGAAGCGGCTCTCCCAGAATCCAGTCATTTGAACTGTCCAGTCGGTCAGCGGGCCAAGTGCCGCGGGCTGGGCGCTGTAGTGGGTCTGGCGTCCGGCGTGGCGGTCACGCACCAGGCCGGCCAGCTTCAGGACGCCGAGATGCTTCGACACCGCCGGTTGCGAGACCCCGGACTGCGCCGTCAGCGCCCCCACGGTCTGCTCACCTTGGCGGCACAAGCGCTCGAAGATGGCCCGCCGGGTCGGGTCGGCAAGCGTTCTGAACAAAGTATCGTGGGCGTCCGGCATCGGGATCAATAACCTGCGAGCTATTGATTGACGTATAACCGCCGGGATATGGATGAGTCAAGTGCGCTGGCGGAATGGATCGAGATTAAAGCGCAGACGCGACCTGCCGCAGGCGCACGCCTGCAGGATTACGATCGGATCGTTTGGATCTTTCAAAGAGTTGACCGGCACCGTCGCAGCAGCGACGGTGCCCAGGCGCTTAGTTCGTCGCGGGAGCGCGCTTCTTTTTCTTGCCGGACTTCTTGTCCGCCGCCGCCGGCGCGGTGTCGTCATAGCCGGCATAGACAGTGTAATCCCGGGCGGAGGGTTCGGGCACGACGACGTTGGGATCGGTGAACACGAATTGGGTGGCGGTCGAGGGATCGCTGACCTGGATCTGATAGGGGTGAATTTGCGAATAAAGCACGTCGGGGCCGTGCATGACGGCAATGCGGATCGGCATGGTGATGGTGCCGGGGGCGAACAGCGGTCCCGGCACGATCTTGCCGGCAACGCCAACCTTCATCGTCAACTGGCCGTTGGCACGGCTGCAATCGCGGCTCACATCGCTGATCGAGGCCTGGTAGATGATCTTGGCCGGATCCTTGTTCGGATCGACGATGGAGCCGTCAGGCGCCGTCTGCGCGGCGGCCGCGGCCTCGGCATCCTGTGCCGCATCAGCCTTTTTCTTTCTCGGCTGCGGCGCGCCCTTGGCGTAGGTATTGAAGTAGGCGGTGCCATCGCGCACCGTCACTTTCGGGCAGTAGGCCTGCAACTGGCTGGCGAGAACCTTGGGATCCTGCGGCGGTATTGGCGCATTCGGGTCGGTCTTCTTGCCGAAACCGAGATTGAGGATGCCATTGTCGCTCGATTGGCAACCGGCGGCGGCAAGCATAAAGCCGGTGAGCGCCAGACCCGCGACAAAGCGACGGTTGAACTTGTGAAACGCCATGAAACTGCACTTCCCTCTCGCAAAGTTGGTGACGTATAGCAACGCCACGGCAAAAATGCGACTGAGCCGGCTCGGAAAATTAACCAATTGCCGTGGATGAACCGGCGGCAGCAATGGACCTTGACGATGCGCTATGTGAGTACCCGCGGGGATGCACCCGTGCTTGGATTTGCCGACGCGGTGCTGGCGGGGCTGGCCCGCGACGGCGGGCTTTATGTGCCGCAGACATGGCCGCAGTTTTCGGCAGCCGAGATCCGCGCCATGCGCGGCCTGCCCTATGCGGACCTCGCCATCCGCGTGCTGACGCCGTTCCTCGGCGGCGAGATCGCCGCACCCGTCTTCGAGCGCCTGGTGCGAGAAGCCTATGCCACCTTCCGCCACCAGGCCGTCTGCCCGCTGGTGCAGACCGGCGCCAACACGTTCATCCTTGAACTCTTCCACGGTCCGACGCTGGCCTTCAAGGACGTTGCCATGCAGCTGCTTGCCCGGCTGATGGACCATGTACTGACTGAGCGCGGCCAGCGCGCAACCATCGTCGGCGCGACCTCGGGTGACACCGGCGGCGCCGCCATCGATGCCTTCGCCGGCCGCGACCGAACTGACATTTTCGTGATGTTTCCGCATGGCCGCGTCTCGCCGGTGCAGCAGCGGCAGATGACGACATCGACGGCCACCAACGTCCAGGCGCTGGCCATCGAAGGCAATTTCGACGATTGCCAGGGCCTGCTGAAGGATATGTTCAACGATCATGGTTTTCGTGATCGCGTGTCGCTGTCGGGCGTCAATTCGATCAACTGGGCCCGCATCATGGCCCAGATCGTCTATTATTTTTCCTCGGCGCTTTCGCTCGGCGCGCCGGACAGGCCGGTCTCCTTTACCGTGCCGACCGGCAATTTCGGCGATATTTTCGCCGGTTACGCCGCCAAGAAGATGGGCCTGCCGATCGAGCGGCTGATCGTCGCCACCAACGACAACGACATATTGGCGCGCACTTTCGCGACCGGTGAATACCGCACCAAGGGTGTGTTTGCGACGACGTCGCCATCGATGGACATCCAGGTATCGTCGAACTTCGAGCGACTGCTGTTCGAGGCCTGCGACCGTAACGCAGAGACGGTGCGGCGTTACATGGCCGGCCTCAAGCAATCCGGCGCCTTCACCATCGAAACCGCAGAAATCGACCGGATGCGGTCCGAATTCGACGCCGGACGCGCTGATATGGACGAGGTTGCCGCCACCATCCGTTCAACGCTCGAATCCAGCAATTATCTGCTCGATCCGCACACGGCCGCGGCCGTGCATGTCGCCGCCGGCAAGGCTGACGGTGCAGTGCCGATGGTGGTGCTGGGCACGGCGCACCCGGCCAAGTTCCCGGCCGCGGTCGAAGCCGCCTGCGGCGTGTCGCCGGCCCTGCCCGCATGGCTGGGGTCCTTGATGTCAGCCGACGAAAAGTACACGGTACTTCCATCCGACCTGAAAATGGTGGAAGATTACGTGAGCCGCCACTCAAGGGCAGCGCGTTAGGGAGTACTTGCCATATGGGTGTTGAGGTAAGCCGTCTGTCGAACGGCCTGACAGTCGCCACCGAAACCCTTCCAAGCCTCGAATCCGTTGCCCTTGGCGCCTGGGTCAAGTCCGGCGCCCGCAATGAGCGTGACGACGAGCACGGAATGGCCCATCTGCTCGAGCATATGGCCTTCAAGGGTACGAAAAGGCGGACGGCCTTCGAGATCGCCTCGGAAATCGAGGATGTCGGCGGCGAGATCAATGCCGCCACATCAGTCGAGACGACGTCCTATTACGCCAGGGTGCTGTCCGACGATGTGCCGCTGGCGGTGGATATCCTTGCCGATATCCTGCAGGAGTCCGAATTCGACCCAGAGGAACTGGAGCGCGAGCAGCATGTGATCCTGCAGGAGATCGGCGCCGCGCACGACACGCCCGACGACATCGTCTTCGACCGTTTCACCGAGACCGCCTTCCGCCACCAGACGATCGGCCGCTCGATCCTCGGCACGCCGGAAACCGTCAAATCCTTCACCTCCAAACAGCTGCATGATTTCATAGAGCGCCAGTATGGCGCCGAGAAGATGGTGATCGTGGCGGCAGGCGACATTAAGCACGACAATTTCGTGCGCGAGGTCGAAAAGCAGCTCGGCGGTTTCCGCAGCAAGTCCGACAGCACGATGCCGCAATATGCGCAGTATGTCGGCGGCGATTTCCGCGAGGATCGCGACCTGATGGACGCGCAGATCGTGCTCGGCTTCGAAGGCCGAGCCTATCATGTGCGCGATTTCTACGCTTCGCAGGTGCTGTCGATGATCCTCGGCGGCGGCATGTCGTCCCGGCTGTTCCAGGAGGTCCGCGAAAAGCGTGGCCTGTGCTATTCGGTCTATGCCTTCCACTGGGGTTTTTCCGATACCGGCATCTTCGGCGTTCATGCCGCGACCGGGCAGAGCGACATTGCCGAACTGGTGCCGGTCATTATCGACGAGCTGCAGAAGGCCGGCGAGAATATCCTTCAGGAAGAGCTCGACCGCGCCCGCGCGCAATACCGCGCCGGCCTGATCATGTCGGCTGAAAGCCCGGCCAGCCGCGCCTCGCAGATCGCCAGGCAGCTGCTTCTGTTCGGCCGGCCGATCGCCAAGGAGGAGTTGATGGAACGGCTGTCGGCGCTGACCGTCGAGCGGCTGACCGACCTTTCGTCCCGGCTGTTTTCGACCAAGCCGACGCTGACTGCGGTTGGACCGGTGGGTACGCTCGCGCCCTATGAGGCGATTCTCGATTCGCTTGCGGGCACGCACACCACGGCCCGCAAGCTCGCCGTCTAAGCCTTCAAGCGCCGGTGTTCGCGCTCCCTTTCTTTCGCCGTGACCTGCCGGCACTGAAAGGCGACCGGGTCATGCTGCGCGTGCCCTACACCAACGACTATCGCGAATGGTCGGCGGTGCGCGGCGAAAGCCGTGCCTTCCTCGAACCGTGGGAGCCGCGCTGGACGCCCGATGAACTCGACCGCACCGCCTGGCGGCTGCGCATCGGCCGCTACCGCGAAGACTATGCGCAGGGAACCGCCATCGCCTTCTTCATCTTCGAGAAGGCGAGCGGCAAGCTTGCAGGCGGCATTACGCTCGGCAATATCCGCCACGGCGTCTCGCAAAGCGGCCATGTCGGCTACTGGATCGGGGAGCGGTTCGGCGGCCGCGGCCTGATGACCGACGCGGTCAAGGTGGTCTGCCGCTTCGCCTTCGATACGCTGAGGTTGCACCGGATCGAAGCTGCCTGTATTCCCGACAATGTCCGGTCGATCCGCGTGCTTGAAAAAGCCGGATTCCGGCGCGAAGGACTTCTGCGATCCTACCTCAGGATCAACGGCATCTGGCAGGACCACTACCTCTACGCCCGGATCGCGGACGATCCGCCGGGCGCTGGAACGAAGGACTGATTTTTGACGAATTTCCTGCGAAACGGGTCGCTGTTGGCCTTTGTTCTGGCGGTTGTCGTCACGCTTTGCGCGGCGCTCCCGGCCTTCGCCGTCGAACCGATCAAGATTGCCCGCGACGATGTCGCGCTCGACCTGTCGCGCGCCGTCCAGATCTACGTCAATCAGGGCGAAAACTTCCAGGTGTCGACCGCGCCCGGTCCCGACGGCATCGTCCGGCGCATCGAGGTCGAGGCCAATGACGCGCGCTCGAGCGGCGACTGGGCGGTGTTCGCGCTCGCCAACACCACCGACCAGCAGCTCGACCGGCTGATCGTGGCGCCGCATTTCCGGCTGGTGAATTCCGGCATCTTCTGGCCCGATCTCGGCGCCACCCGCATCGCCGCGATCACCCCCAGCGAGGGCTTCGCGCTCGACCGCCAGTCAAGCTCCGACGCCGACGTGTTCCGGGTGACGCTGAACCCGGGAACGGTGATCACTTTCATCGCCGAACTCGCCTCGCCGAAGCTGCCGCAGGTCTATCTATGGGAGCCGGAAGCCTACAAGGACTCGGTCAATTCCTATACGCTGTTCCGCGGCATCGTCATCGGCATCGCCGGGCTGCTGGCGCTCTTCCTGACCATCCTTTTCGTCGTCAAGGGAACCTCGATGTTTCCGGCGACAGCCGCACTTGCGTGGGCGGTACTTGCCTATATCTGCGTCGATTTCGGCTTTCTAAACAAGATCATAGAGATATCGCCCGGGAACGAGCAGATGTGGCGGGCGGGAACGGAGGTGGCGCTTGCGGCGACCTTCGTGGTGTTCCTGTTCGCCTATCTCAACCTCAACCGGTGGCACGGCCATTTCAGCTATGGCGCGCTGGTCTGGATCCTCGGTCTGGTGCTGATTGCGGGTGTGGCCATCATCGATCCGGCCGTCGCCGCCGGTATTGCCCGGCTGTCCTTTGCCGCCACCGCGCTGACCGGGCTCGGCCTCATCATCCTGCTCGGTCTTCGTGGTTACGACCGTGCGATCATGCTGGTGCCCAGTTGGGTGATGGTGCTGCTATGGCTGTGCGGGTCGTGGATGGCGATCACCGGCATGCTCGACAACGACATCGCCCAGCCGGCATTGGGCGGCGGGCTGATCCTGATCATCCTTTTGATCGGCTTCACCGTCATGCAGCATGCCTTTGCCGGCGGCGCGCTGCATCAGGGCCTGTTCTCCGATCTTGAGCGCCAGGCGCTGGCCGTCGCCGGCTCCGGCGACACGGTGTGGGACTGGGACGTGCTGCGCGACCGCGTCGTCACCAAGCCCGACGTCAGCATCCAGCTTGGCCTGGCGCCCAACAGCCTGGGGGGTGCGGCCCGCAACTGGCTGCCGGTGCTGCATGCCGACGACCGCGACACGTTCCGCACCACGCTCGACGTGGTGCTCGAACATCGGCGCGGCCGGGTCTCGCAGAATTTCCGCCTGCGCGGCGCCGACGGGCACTACCACTGGTTCTTGCTTCGGGCGCGGCCGGTGATCGGCTCGGATGGCGAAGTGATTCGCTGCGTCGGCACCATGGTCGACGTCACCGAGCAGAAAAAGTCCGAGGAAAGGCTGCTGCACGATGCCGTTCACGACAATCTGACCGGCCTGCCCAACCGCGAACTTCTGATGAACCGGCTGGAAGCCATCATCTCGATCGCGCGCACCGAAGAGAAGGTGCGCCCCACCGTCTTCGTCATCGACATCGACCGTTTCAAGCAGGTCAATGACGGGCTTGGCATCTCGGCCGGCGACACCATCCTGCTCACCATTGCGCGCCGCTTGCACCGGCTGTTGAAACCGAAGGATTCGCTGTCGCGCTTTGCCGGTGACCAGTTCGCCCTGATGCTGCTCTCCGAACAGGAACCCTCCCGCATCGCGGCGGTGGCAGACGCCATCAAGCACGCCATCAACAACCCGATCACCTTCGCCAAGCGCGAGATCGTGCTGACTGCCTCGATCGGCCTGATCACCTGGACCTCGGCGCAGACTTCGGCAGAAGACATGGTCAAGGACGCCGAGCTTGCCATGCACCAGGCCAAGCGCTTCGGCGGCGACAGGATCGAGCCGTTCCGGCCGGCCTTCCGCACCGTCGGCACCGACCGGCTGCAATTCGAATCCGATCTGCGCCGCGCCATCGAGCGGCGTGAGTTCACCCTTGCCTACCAGCCGATCGTACGGCTGGAGGACGGCAGCATTGCCGGCTTCGAGGCGCTGCTGCGTTGGGACCATCCGCGCCGCGGCATGATCCCGCCGGGCGATTTCATCCCGGTCGCCGAAAGCTGTGGCCTGATCGTGCAGCTTGGGCTGTTTGCCATGCAGCAGGCGGCCGAAGACCTCGCCGGTTGGCAAAAGCAGATCGGCGACACGCCGCTGTCGGTGTCGGTCAATCTGTCCAGTCGCCAGCTGATCCGCCGCGACCTGGTCAGCGATGTCCGCTCGGTCATCGCCCGCGCCAATCTGAAGCCGCGCTGCTTCCGGCTCGAACTTACCGAATCGCTGGTCATGGACAATCCAGAGCAGACCTCGCATGTGCTGACCAAGCTCAAGCAGCTCGGCATCGGCCTGTCGCTGGACGATTTCGGCACCGGCTATTCCTCGCTCGCCTATCTGACCCGCTTCCCCTTCGACACCATCAAGATCGACAAGAGCTTCGTCGACGACGCGACGCCGAAGCGGGCGGTGCTGCTCAAATCCATGGTCAACATGGCGCATGAACTCGGCCTGTCGGTGGTGGCCGAGGGCATTTCCGACGAAAGCGATGCGCTGGAACTGCGCCAGATGGGCTGCGAGTATGTGCAAAGCTTCATGTTCGGCGCGCCGATGCCAGGCGACCAGGTGCTGAAGGCGTTGAAAGAGCAGTACCCGATGACGCAGGCGTGATGGGTGAGGCATGCGTCGTGCAGGCGCGTGGTTACATTGGAATGAACCCCGAAAATTAGCTGAAGCGACCGCGCCTTCGTCATCCTAGGGCGAAGCAAGGAGCGCAGCGACGCGGCGCAGACCCTAGGATGACGAAAGTGGCGGGCGGCTTCGGCTAGTCGCGAAGGTTCGGCGGAACGTCGGCGAATGCGAGGCCTCAGGCGTGCCCCGCGGCCAGGCTCAGATGCGCCAGATCAATCCCGATCGATGCCAGGATGCGGTCGTACTTCCGCTCGATGTCGGCGTCGAACAGCAGCTCCGGCGTGGCCGGACAGGTCAGCCAGCCATTCTCGGCGATCTCGGTTTCCAGCTGGCCGGCGCCCCAGCCGGAATAGCCGAGCGCCATCAATGCGCGCCGCGGGCCGCGGCCGGACGAGATGGCGCGCAATATGTCGACCGTCGCGGTCAGGCAGATATCGTCGGAGACGGTGAGCGAGGATTCCACCCGGTAGTCGCCCGAGTGCAGGACGAAGCCGCGGCTACGGTCGACGGGGCCGCCATTGCGCACGACGAAGTCGCGAGCCTGCGCCGGCAGCCTGATCGCCTCCTGCTCGTTCATGATGCCGAGCTGCACCAGAAGATCGGGAAACAGCATCTGTTGCGTCTGGTTGATGATCAGGCCCATGGCGCCTTCATCGCTGTGCGCGCAGATGTAGATGACCGAGCGCGTGAAGCGATCGTCCTTCATGCCGGGCATGGCAATCAGGAACTGGTCGTCAAGAAAGCCGCGTCCACCGGCTGTCTTTTTGTGGCGCAACAAGTCCATGGACTGGAGCGTAACGCGTTTCCGGGACGCCGAAAAGATGCGCCGCGTGCGATTCGGCCAAAGCCCAACGGTTGGAACAACGGAATCTTGACTGCGAACTTCACTCGGCCGATTGCTTGAAGCCAACTGTTCCTTGCCCGAAGGTCACGCAAATATGATACGCAGAGCGCCATGAAAACATTGCGCGGCCATGAACTGACGATCAAATCAACGCCATGCAAAGCTTGAAAATCCTGCTGCTCGGTATTGCTATCGGATGCGGAGCAGTCCTGCCCGCCGCCGCCTCCTCGTCGGAATGGTACAACAGCGAAGGCGGCAAGGTGCGGCTGGTGACAACAGGCAAGGCCGACGAGGCCGGTCGCATACAGGGCGTGCTCGACATCGCGCTCAAGCCCGGCTGGAAAACTTATTGGCGCGATCCGGGCGACGCCGGCGTGCCGCCGCAGATCGACGTTTCGGCCAGCACCAACATCACCGATGCGGCGTTTTCCTTCCCGCCGCCGCAGCGCCATGACGACGGCTACGGCAAATGGGCCGGCTACAACCATCCGGTCTCGCTGCCGGTGACATTCACTTTGTCGTCGCCTGGGGATGCGGCCGTCATCGATGCCGACATCTTTCTTGGCATCTGCGAGACGATCTGTATTCCGGTGCAGACGCGGCTGAGCGTCGATCCCGCCGCCGATCCCGACAATGCCGAGGATGCGGCGCTGGTGAAGGCTGCACTCGCCACCTTGCCCGCGCCTGCCAAGCCCGATTTCGGGATCAAGGTGCTGCCGGGCGACCATGAGACGCTGATGGTCGAGGCGACTTTTCCCGGAGATCCGGAGGCGGCGGATTTATTCGTCGCCGGGGGACGCGATTATATGTTCGGGGCGCCTGCACGCAGCGAAAAGGACGGCCGGCTGGTATTTACCATTCCGATCCTCGACCGGCCGTCGACGACACCGACCGATGGCGGGTTGTATTACACCCTGACAAGTGCCGAAGGCGCGGTCGAGGGCGTTCTGCCGTTCCCCTGATACCGAACCCGATCCGGGCTTTCCCTTGATCCAGGCCTTGTCGGCGGTTGCGGGAGATGCCCGATTTCGCTATCGCAAGAAACCTTCCCTGCTTTTCACACGAGGACCATCATGACGATTGCCGTTGGCGACAAACTGCCCGATGCGACCTTCAAGGAAATGACCGCCGACGGCGCCAAGGTGATCACCTCGGCCGAGATTTTCGCGGGCAAGAAGGTCGTGCTGTTCGGCGTTCCAGGCGCCTTCACGCCGACCTGCAGCAACAATCATCTGCCGGGCTATCTCGAGAACCACGATGCCATCCTGGCCCGCGGCGTCGACACCATCGCCGTCGTGTCCGTCAACGATGTCCATGTCATGGGCGCCTGGGCCAATTTCACCGGCGGTCAAGGCAAGATCCTCTATCTCGCCGACGGCAATGGCGACTTCGCCAGGTCGATCGGCCTCGACTCCGACTATTCCAGCGGCGGCATGGGATTGCGCTCGAAGCGCTTCTCGATGATCGTCGACAACGGCAAGGTCACCGCGCTCAACGTCGAGACCAAGCCAGGAGTCGACACGTCGGGTGCCGCTCACATTCTGAGCCAGCTCTAAACCGCGGCGGCCGCCTCGGCTCATGAACGCCATGGCCTGACGACCACGCGCTTCCAGCCGGATTGCCTGCTTTGGGGGACATCGACGATGTTTGACATCATCTGGCGCAGCATTGCGATTGGCATCGGCGCCACGGTGCTGATGGATCTTTGGGCGCTGTTCCTGCATCTGGCGCTCAGTCAGCCGCGGCCGAACTGGGGGCCGCCCGGCCGCTGGGTCTGGCACCTTAGGGAAGGCAAGGTTTTCCACGACGATATCGCCCAAGCCGCACCCTATGCGCATGAGCAGGCGCTGGGCTGGGCTTTCCACTATGTCACCGGCATCGTCTACGGCTTCATCCTGGTGGCGCTGGTGGGCACGGCATGGTTGGACGCGCCGACCTTCCTGCCGGCCTTCATCCTCGGCATGGTCACCATCGGCGCCGGCTGGTTCCTGCTGGCGCCCGGTATGGGCGGCGGCTGGGCTGCCTCAAAGCGCCCCAACGCGATGCAGATCCGCGCCTTCAACGTGATCTCGCACACGGTGTTCGCGCTCGGCCTCTACGGCACGGCCCTGCTGATCCGCTGAGGACGGGTTCTATCTGTTGGTCGCGCGCGGCTTCATCGCGGCTACGGTATCGATGATCTCCTGACATCCGCTTTAGCGCGGCGCCAGACTGTCTATCGGCCGCCATCCGTGGACGACGCGGCGCGTGCCGACATCATAGGCGAAGTAATTACCACCGCCGGCCGGCTGGTCCGCCGCGCGGCTGATTGCGCGGCCGCTGAGCGAGAGCAGCAGCAATGTTCCGACGCCGCCATGGCCGACGAAGGCAATGTCGCCGCCGTCGGCAGCACCCAGCACCGTTTCGACCTCGCTGACAATGCGTTGCTGGGCGTCGATGGCCCGTTCCCAGCCGCGGATGCTTTTGTGCGGGTTGGCGAAGAACTGGTCGGCGACCACCTCGAACTCCGGCGGCGGCAGGAAGCCGGTTGCCGACCGAACGTTCTCATGCATGCGCTCCCTCACCTCGACCGCGAGGCCGAGGTGTTTGCCAAGAATCTCGGCGGTTTCGATCGCCTTGCGCTCGGCCGACGAGACGACACGGCGGATCGATCCGACCCATGGCTGATCGAGAATGGCTGATGCTCGCGCTCGTCCGATCTCGGACAGCCCCAGTGCGGCACGGGAACGTTGGCATCGATCTGAACCTGGGGATGGGTGATGTAGTATACGATCGGCATGAGTGAGATCCCCTTGCCGATAGCTTGAGCTCAATAGCTCTGGGTCGAGCGCCGTGCCCGTGGCGCCGGCTGCTTCTCGGATGCCGCCGGCTTCAGCGCCACTTTCAGCGCCGCAGGTTTGGCTGAGCCCCTCTTGAACGGCGCCATGCCTTCCCTTGCGAGTTCGTCGGCGCGTTCGTTCTCGGAGTGGCCGGCATGGCCCTTGACCCAGTTCCAGGTCACCTTGTGGCGCCGATTGGCCTCATCCAGCGCCTGCCACAGTTCACCGTTCTTGACTGGCTTCTTGTCAGCGGTCTTCCAGCCGTTTTTCTTCCAGCCGTGGATCCATTTGGAGATACCGTCCATGACATATTTGCTGTCGGTGTGAAGCTCGACGGCGCACGGCTCCTTCAGCGCATTCAGCGCCGAGATGGCGGCCAGCAGCTCCATACGGTTATTGGTCGTCTCGGCCTCGCCGCCCGACAATTCCCTGGTCTTGCCGTTGAAGCGCAGGATGGCGCCCCAGCCGCCGGGACCGGGATTGCCCGAGCAGGCGCCGTCGGTGAAGATTTCAACCTGCTTGGTCATGTCAGTCCGTATTCAGAAGGCGACTTGATCGCGCGGTGGAAGCGCATGCGGCGGATATATTCGGTCGGATCGCGCTTCATGACCAGCCCGCCGTCGGGAACGGTCAGCCAGTCATAGAGCCGGGTCAGCATAAAGCGCAGCGCCGAGCCGCGAGAAAGCATCGGCAGCGCTGCTTTCTCGCCATCGCTCAAAGGCCGCACGCTCTGATAGCCGGCCAGCAGCGCCGTGCCTTTGGTCAGGTTGAAGGAGAAATCCTTCTCGAAACACCAAGCATTGAGGCAGGTGGCGACGTCATAGGCGTAGAGGTCGTTGCAGGCGAAATAGAAGTCGATGAGGCCGGACAGTTTCTCGCCGAGGAAGAAGACATTGTCGGGAAACAGATCGGCATGGATGATGCCTGCCGGCAGGCCTTGCGGCCAATGGCGTCCGAAGTCGGCGAAATCCGCGTCGACCTCGGCCGCCAGTCCCGGCTCGACCTCGTCGGCGCGGTCGCGCGAGGCGTTCCACAATTTGCGCCAGCCCTCGATGGCCAGTGCGTTGTCACGCGTCATCGCAAAATCCTGGCCGGCGAGATGCAGGGCGGCGAGCGCCTTGCCGACCTCCGCGCAATGCGCCGCTGTCGGCCGCCGGAGCGACAGGCCTTCGAGGAAGGTGATGATGACCGCGGGACGGCCGGCCAGCGTGCCGATGACGGTGCCGTCATGCGCGGTCACCGGCAACGGGCAGGAAATGCCTTTGCGGGCGAGATGGCCCATCAGGCCGAGGAAGAACGGCAGGTCGGCCTTGTCGACGCGCTTCTCGTAGAGCGTCAGTATGTAAGAGCCGCTTGAGGTGTGCAGCAGGAAATTCGAATTCTCCGTGCCTTCGGCGATACCCTTGTAGGACAAGAGTTCGCCGACCGGATATGCCCTCAGGAACGCGCCGAGTTCGCCCTCATTGACGTCGGTGTAGACCGCCATGGGCTGTTCACGCGGCTCCGTTGACGAAGGCCATGTCGGCCCGCGTCAGTTCGACATCGCGCAGAACCCGCATGACTGGAAAATCCTCCGTTTCGGTGGCCGTGATCGCCAGGTCGATGTTCACCTCGAAGCGCTGGCGGAAGGCGTCGATGATCTCGTCGACGATGATCTCCGGCGCCGACGCGCCGGCAGACAGGCCGAGCGTCGATATATTTGTGATGTCATTCCACGGAATTTCGGCGGCGCGCTGTACGAGAAGCGACATGGTGGCGCCGGCGCGCTCCGCCACTTCGACAAGACGGCGCGAATTGGAGGAATTGGGCGCACCGACGATCAGATAGAGATCGGCGCCGGCGGCGGTTTCCTTGACCGCTTCCTGGCGGTTGGTGGTGGCGTAGCAGATCGATTCGGCGGCCGGTGCATGCAGTTGCGGGAAGCGCTCCTGCAGCACCCGCAATATGCCGGCAGTGTCTTCGACCGACAACGTTGTCTGGCTTACGAAGCCGAGCGCTTCCGGGTCGGCGGGGGCAAAGGTCCCAGCGTCGGCTTCGGTCTCGATCAGCGTGACGGCGCCTTCAGCCAGTTGGCCCATGGTGCCGATCACTTCGGGATGGCCGGCATGGCCGATCAGAAGCACATGGCGGCCGAGCCGCTGATGGCGCATCGCCTGCTTGTGCACCTTGGACACCAGCGGGCAGGTGGCGTCGAGATAGAAGAGCTCGCGTGCCTTGGCGTCGGCCGGCACCGATTTCGGCACGCCGTGGGCCGAGAAGACAACCGGCGACTTGCGGTGCTCGGCCGGGATTTCCGAGAGTTCCTCGATGAAAACCGCGCCAAGGCTTTGCAGGCCCTCGACGACATAGCGGTTGTGCACGATCTCGTGGCGGACATAGACCGGCGCGCCGTATTTCTTCAACGCCAGCACGACGATCTGGATCGCGCGGTCGACACCGGCGCAAAAGCCGCGCGGCTGGCAGAGCCGGATCGTCAGCGGTGGTTTTGTGGCGGTCTGCAGCATGATTCCAGATCGGTTGATCGTATCGTTTGGCGAAATGAGGTGTGCACCCCTGCCCTGTCAAGGGCAGTTGGATCAGGTTGAATGGTCAACCTGATCTAACTCTTTGTTGGAGCATGATCTTGTCCGAAACTGGTTCCCACTTTTCGGGATCATGCTCTGGATCATTCAGTCTTTGCCGGGCGGCGCAGCCTGACGATCAGAACCGCGGCAAGAGCCGCCGCCAAGCCATACCAGGTGAAGGCATATTGCAGATGAGAGTTCGGCAGGTCGATGATGGTGACGCCGCCGACCGGCAGCCCGCCCGGGTTCGGCGTCTTGTCGGCGTCGATGAAGATCGGCACCAGCACGGCACCGGCCGGCAGGCCGGCACTCGCCGCCATGACGTCACGATCCTTCCAATAGAAGATGTTCTTGGCCACGTCATTGTCGGGCAGCATCATCGACGGCTTGGCCGGCAGCGGGTTGCGCGCCAGGCCGGTGACCGTGACCTTGCCGGTCACCTGCCCTTGCGGGCGCTTGGCGGCATCCTTGAGATCATAGGGAACGAAGCCGCGGTTGATCAGGACATAGCGGCCCTCGTCGAGGGCCAGCGGGGTATAGACGTTGAAGCCGGCGTCGCCGTCCCATGTGGCGTAGAAATGCCGCTCGCCGGAGTGCAGGAACGTCCCGCTGACGGTGACCGGCGTGTAATCGACATCACCGGTGGCGGCGAATTCCTTCTCGACGTCCGCCAGCGGCCGCGGCGCTGAATGGGTGCGCTGGTCGATGGTCTGCAGAAGGGCTTCCTTCCAGTACAGGCGCTGCACCTGCCATGTGCCAAGCCCGAGCAGGATGACGAACACCACCAGGCCGAGGCCGAGCAGCAACGCCGTCTTCGGCCGCGAACGGCCAGCGGGCTTGGTCAGCGCCTCGCTCATTGCCCCTGGTCCAGGCGGCCTTCGGCCGCCTTGTTGGCGTATTGAAGCGTCAGCAGCACACCCTTGATCAACCTCAGCGCCGTCAGGCACAGTCCCACCGCCAGCGGTATCCAGATGATGAAATGCAGCCAGAGCGGCGGGCTCAGCGTCACCTCCACCCACAGCGCCAGCCCCACAACGATGAAGCCGATGATCAGGATGACGAACACCGCCGGGCCGTCGCCGGCATCGGCGTAGGAATAGTCGAGGCCGCAATTGTTGCAGCGCTTGCCGACGGTGAGAAAGCCGGAAAACAGCCGTCCTTCGCCGCAGCGCGGGCAGCGTCCGTGCAGGCCGGCCGAGATCGGCTCGATGGGTGGCCAGATCGCCCTATCTTCACTCATGGATAGTCATGCTTTACGGCTCGATTTCGATCAGCGTTCCATCCGGCACCATAGTCCAGATTTGGTCCATGTCGCAGTCGGTAACCCCAATGCAGACCATCGGTCCAGTCGACCAATTGAAGCAGCCAGCCCGACCAGCCGTATCCGTTGGCCATTGATGGGCGCCGAAAAGACGAAAGGCGACCGCGTTGCCGCGACCGCCCTTCTGATTTGTCGGTTCGGTGAAAGCCGTCAGTGGCCTTCGATCACCGCGCCGACCGATCCCCAGACGTAGATCGATGCGAACAGGAACAGCCAGACCACGTCGACGAAGTGCCAGTACCAGGCAGCCGCCTCGAACCCGAAATGCTGCTTGGGCGTGAAGTCGCCTTTCCAGGCGCGGATCAGGCAGACCAGGAGGAAGATGGTGCCGATGATGACGTGGAAGCCATGGAAGCCGGTCGCCATGAAGAAGGTGGCGCCGTAGATGGAATCCTTGAAGCCGAACGGAGCGTGCATGTACTCGTAGGCCTGCACCATGGTGAACAGCATGCCGAGGCCGACGGTCAGCACCAGGCCGTTGATCAGGCCCTTGCGGTCGCCATGGATAAGCGAATGGTGCGCCCATGTCACCGTGGTGCCCGACAGAAGCAGAATGATGGTGTTGTAGAGCGGCAGATGGAAGGGATCGAGGACTTCGAGACCCTTCGGCGGCCAGACGCCACCAGTGAAAGCGGTGCGGGCGTAATTCTGCACTTCGCTCGGAAACAGGCTGGCATCGAAATAGGCCCAGAACCAGGCAACGAAGAACATCACTTCCGAAGCGATGAACATGATCATGCCGTAGCGCAGATGCAGCGACACGACGCGCGTGTGGTGGCCCTCATGCGCTTCCTTGATGGTGTCCGACCACCAGGCAAACATCGTGTAGAGGACGATGACGAGGCCGATGAAGAACAGCCATGGATTGGCGATGTTGTGGCCGAAAATCGGGAAATCGCCGTTCTTGAGATACTGCATCAGGGCGACGCCGCCGACTGCAGTCACCAGTGCGCCTATCGACCCCAGGAAGGGCCACGGGCTCGGGTTGACGAGATGGTAGTCGTGTTGTGGTTTTGCGTGCGCGTCTGCCATATCAACCCCCGAGATTTGCTTCGGTATCTGAAACTTTGCTGCTGCTGTCCGGCGTCGATGACGCCACCGGCTTGTTCTTTTGGACCGGGAACATCGTGTAGGACAGGGTGATGGTCTTCAAGTCCTTCAGTTCCGGCACGTTGACGATATCGGGATCCACATAGAACACGACCGGCATGTCCAGCGTCTCGCCGGGCTTCAGCGTCGTGTCGGTGAAGCAGAAACACTCGACCTTGTTGAAGTAGGGGCCCGCCAGTTCCGGCTGCACGTTGAAGGTGGCGCGGCCGGTAACGGCGCGGTCGAACTTGTTGGTGGCGCTGTAATGCGCCTGCGTGGTCTCGCCGATCTTGATGGTGACCGAACGGGCGACCGGCTGGAACTGCCACGGAATGCCGTTGGTGTTGGCGTCGAAGCGCACGGTGATGTCGCGGTCGAGGATGCGGCCGGCATATTGCTTTTCGGCGCGCTGCGTCGTGCCGCCATAGCCGGTAGCCTGGCAGAACATCTTGTAGAGCGGCACCGCGGCGTAGGCCATGCCGATCATGCCGCCGAAGAAGGCGACGCAGACCGCGGCGACGGCGCGGTTGGTGTTCTTCTTCCTGGGATCGGTCACGGTCTGGCGGGTCATCATCGGCCTCATCCGGTATGGCCGAATTTCACGATGGTCGCGACGTAGAAGATGACGACCAGAATCGCCAGCGCGACGCCGATCGCCGCCGAACGGTTGCGCCGCGCCTTCTTCTGGCTTTCGGTCAGCGTGACCAGTTCAAGCTTCTTGTCGATCATGGTCATGCTCCACCGATGGCCAAAGCGCGACCGACGACACAGTCGGCAAGATAGATGGCGAAGATGGCGAAGAGGTAGAGCAGCGAATAGGCGAACAGAGCCTTGGCCGGCTTCATGACGCGGTCGCTATCGGTCATGCACACCACTTTCCAGGCATACCAGACGAAGCCGGCGCCGAGAGCGACTGACGCGACGCCATAGAAGGCGGTGGCGAAACCGAGCACCCAGGGCAGCACGCCGATCGGCGCCAGGATCAGGGCGTAGGCAAAGATCTGGCGGCGGGTCGAGGCCTGGCCGGCAACGTTCGGCATCATCGGGATGCCAGCCTTGGCGTAGTCGTCGGACTTGAACAGCGCCAGCGCCCAGAAGTGCGGCGGCGTCCACAGGAAGATGATCAGGAACAGGACGAGGCTTTCCAGGCTCACCGTTCCGGTCACCGCGGCCCAACCGATGACCGGCGGGATGGCGCCGGCGGCGCCGCCGATGACGATGTTCTGCGGCGTCGAGCGCTTCAGCCACATCGTGTAGACGACGGCGTAGAAGAAGATGGTGAAGGCAAGCAGCGCCGCCGACAGCCAGTTGACCAGTACGCCCAGCGTCATCACCGACAGCACCGAAAGCACAAGGCCGAAGCTCAGGGCTTCGCCGGGCAGGATGCGGCCGGAGGGTACCGGGCGGCCGGCGGTCCGGCTCATTACTGCGTCGATGTCGGCGTCGTACCACATGTTGAGCGCACCAGAGGCGCCGGCGCCGATGGCAATGGCCAGGATGGCGATCACCGCCAGCAGCGGGTTGATGGTCACGGGCGCAGCGACCATGCCGACAAAGGCCGTGAACACCACCAGCGACATGACACGCGGCTTCAGCAGGGCGAAGAAATCGCCCGACGTGGCTTCCGACATGCGAAAGCCCGCTTCGTCAATCATTGGGTCGTCGACAAGGGCCATGCGTACATAAGTCCAATAATTCCGTTGGCCGAAACCGCCGGCGGGCCGGCGGTTTCGTATTCGGGCTGCCTTACTTGATCTTCGGCAGCTGTTCCCACTGGTGGAAGGGCGGCGGCGAAGGCAGCTGCCATTCGAGCGTCGTTGCACCCTCGCCCCACGGATTGGCGCCGGCGACGCGCTTCTTCTGGAAGGCCTCGAACACGCCATAGAGGAAGATCACCACGCCGACGGCCGATATATAGGAGCCGTAGGACGACACCATGTTCCAGCCGGCGAACGCGTCGGGATAATCGATGGTGCGGCGCGGCATGCCGGCCAGACCGAGGAAATGCTGCGGGAAGAAGATCAAATTGACGCCGACGAAGGTGACCCAGAAGTGGGTGTTGGCGATCACCGGCGAGTACATGTAGCCGGTCATCTTGGGGAACCAGTAGTACCAGCCGGCGAAGATGGCGAAGACCGCACCCAGCGACAGCACATAGTGGAAGTGGGCAATGACGAAATAGGTGTCATGCAGCGAGCGGTCGAGGCCGGCATTGGCGAGCTGGACGCCGGTGACACCGCCGACCGTGAACAGGAAGATGAAGCCCAGCGCCCACAGCATTGGCGTCTTGAACGAGATCGAGCCGCCCCACATCGTCGCGATCCAGGAGAAGATCTTCACGCCTGTCGGCACGGCGATGACCATGGTGGCAAAGACGAAGTAGCGCTGCGTGTCGAGCGACAGGCCGGTCGTGTACATGTGGTGCGCCCAGACGATGAAGCCGACGGCGCCGATCGCGACCATGGCGTAGGCCATGCCGAGATAGCCGAACACCGGCTTCTTCGAGAAGGTCGAGACGATGTGGCTGATGATGCCGAAGCCCGGCAGGATCAGGATGTACACTTCGGGGTGACCGAAGAACCAGAACAGATGCTGGAACAGGATCGGATCACCGCCGCCATCCGGGGCGAAGAAGGTGGTGCCGAAATTGCGGTCGGTAAGCAGCATGGTGATGCCACCGGCCAGAACCGGAAGCGACAAGAGCAGCAGGAAGGCGGTGATCAGAACCGACCAGGCAAACAGCGGCATCTTGTGCAGCGTCATGCCCGGCGCGCGCATGTTGAAAATGGTGGTGATGAAGTTGATGGCGCCCAGGATCGAGGACGCGCCGGCAATGTGGATCGACAGGATCGCCAGATCCATGGCCGGCCCGGGCTGGCCGGAGGTCGACAGCGGCGGATAGAGCGTCCAGCCGCCGCCAACGCCGTACGCGCCGGGCGCGCTCGGCATGAAAGCCGAAGCGATCAGCAGCAGGAAGGCCGGCGGCAGCAGCCAGAACGAGATGTTGTTCATGCGCGGGAAGGCCATGTCAGGCGCGCCGATCATGATCGGCACCATCCAGTTGGCGAAGCCGCCGATCAGCGCCGGCATGACCATGAAGAAGATCATGATCAGTGCGTGCGCGGTGCCGAAGGCGTTGTACATGCTCTTGCCGCCGTCGATGGCGGCATCGCCGTTCATGCCGTAGACCATCTGCGCCAGACCGGTGAATATCTGGATGCCCGGCTCCTGCAGCTCCATGCGGATGACGACCGAAAGCGCGCCGCCGACGATGCCCGCGAAAATCGCGAAGATCAGGTAGAGCGTGCCGATGTCCTTGTGGTTGGTGGAGTACACCCACCGGACCCAGCCGTGATAGGGCTTGTGGTCGTGGTCGTCGTGAGCTGCAGCTTCTGCCATGGTCGGCTCCGTTCCCTAATTCTTGCTAACCCGCGGCATCAATTGCCGGCGGCCGCTACCTTGTTGGTACCGTCGACCTCGGCCATCAGCGCCTTGTTGGCGCCGGGGAGGTCGGTCTTGGCTGCTGCCAGCCAGGTCTTGTACTGCGCATCGGATACGACGCGGACGGCGATCGGCATGAAGGCATGGTCCTTGCCGCAGAGCTGCGAGCACTGGCCGTAATAGATGCCTTCCTTTTCCGCCTTGAACCACGTCTCGTTGGTGCGGCCGGGAACCGCGTCCATCTTGATGCCGAAGGCCGGAACGGCAAAGGAATGGATCACGTCGGCTGCGGTAACCAGGACGCGCGTCATGGTGTTGACCGGCACGACCAGCTCGTTGTCGACCGCCAGCAGGCGCGGATAGACCTTCCGGTCTTCCTTGCCGATCGCGGCGCGGTCGGCGTCCTGCAGGATGGCCGAGTTGAAGGAGAGCGTGTTCTCGGTCTGGTACTCATAGTCCCAGTTCCACTGATTGCCCGTTACCTTGACGGTCAGCTTGGCCTCTTCCGGCGGCGTGTACTGCGCCGTCAGCAGCTGGAACGAGGGAATGGCGATGAACAGCAGGACGACGACCGGCCCGACTGTCCAGATGATCTCGATCAGCGTGTTGTGGCTGGTCTTGGACGGAACCGGGTTTTTGCTGGCGCGGAACCTGAAGATGCACCAGGCGAGAAGCGCCAGAACCAAAGCAGTGATCGGGACGACGAACCACATCGTGTAGTTCCCGAACCACTCGATCTGCCGCATCATGTCTGTCGCCGGCGGCTGAAAAGTCATCTCCCACGGCTGCGGCTGGGCCGCATGGGCGGAGGCACCGGCGAAAAATGCGGCGGCGGCGCCTGCCGTTGCCATCAATTTGGCGCTTGCTGGGAATTTTCTCATCGCCCTCTTCATCTCCCGGTTCCTCGCGATCGCGACGCAAGAATATCGAACAATGCCGGGATGGGAATCCCGGACAGTCCCAAGGGTGGTTCAAACCATACTCTATTTCCCTCCGCAAGAAAGGAGCGGGCGAAACCGTGCGGCATTTTTGCGCGCAAGTGCTGCCGCGCTGTTTCGACGGCCTCGTGGCCCGCGCGGGTCGTCGACAGACAGGCTATGCGGGCTTGTGTCCGGAATGCGCCCGACGGTCGCAATTCGGGCGAATTTGCTAGGGAAAAGCGCATTATTGCGCCTGCCGGGGCTGACCGGCGGTCGCCCTATCCTTTACTTGGCCTTGGCGCGGCTTAAAGTGCCGTGATTCGCAATGGAGCCGTCATGACCTCTTGGCTTTCGAGAAACGCCTGGCATTCGAAGAGCGCCTGGCATTCGAAAAGCGCTTGGCTTTCGAGAAGCGGGGCGAAGGTCGTTTTTCTCGCCGCCCTGATCGGTATCGGCTCGTCCGCAACCGGCGTCGCCAATGCAGCGCAGCCCAGCGGCACGGTCAAGTCAACGCATGGCGCGTGGTCGATCATCTGCGACACGCCGGCCGGCGCCACCTCGGAACAATGCGTGATGATGCAGAACGTCGTTGCCGAGGATCGCCCGGAAATGGGACTGTCCGTCGTCGTCCTGCGCACCGCCGACAACAAGGCCGAGATCCTGCGCGTGCTGGCGCCGCTCGGCGTTTTGCTGCCCAATGGCCTGGGCCTCAATGTCGACGGCAAGGATATCGGCCGCGCCTATTTCGTGCGCTGCTTCCAGGACGGCTGCTATGCCGAGGTCATTCTCGAAAAGCCGCTGCTCGATACGCTGAAGACCGGGACGTCGGCCACCTTCATCGTCTTCCAGACGCCGGAAGAAGGCATCGGCATCCCCGTCGACCTCAAGGGCTTCGCCGACGGTTTTGCCGCCCTGCCCTGAGCTTGATGCTTGCGAAACCGTTTCCTGACGCACAATTCCCACGGGTTTGATTGTTGGCTGTGGGGGTCATCATGCGTGCTTTTTCTTTGCTTTTTTCGACCGGTCTGATCCTGACCGGCGCCGTTTCCGTCGCCTTTGCCGAGGATACCGAAATCATCACGGCGCCCGATCCGGCCGTCATTTTCGAGCTTGCGAAAGGCTATGGCTCGGCCAAGATGGACAAGGATGACGGCGGTGATCCGATGATCTCCGGCCGGCTCCAGGGCATGAAATATGTGATCTACTTCTATGGCTGCGAAAACCATGAGAAGTGCAAGTCTATCCAGTTCTCCTCGGGCTATACCGACCCCTTCACGGCCGACCAGGCCAATGAATGGAACAAGAAATACCGCTGGGTGAAGGCCTTTTCCGGTGATGGCTCGAACTTCAAGATGGATGTCAGCTTCAGGGGCGGCATCACTAGGGCCAATCTTGAGGAACAGTTCTCGAACTGGGACTCCATGACCAGCGACATCAACGAGTTCGTGAACGAGAAATAGGCCGCGAGCATTCCACTGGCCGGCTGCGAATCTTCATTGCGGATTGTGCAGGCGCGTCTTCGCGCCTACATCGTGGCAACAACCATTCCTCCTGTGAACGGACCTGCCATGAACAGCCTGATCGGCCAATTCGACATTTCAGACGATCGCATCAAAGAGATCGTCGCCGAGACCCTCAACGGCGCCGATGACGGCGAGCTGTTCCTCGAATACAGCGAGAGCGAAGCGCTGATGTTCGACAATGGCAAGCTGAAGACCGCCAATTTCAACACCGACCAGGGTTTCGGCCTGCGCGCGGTGGCCGGCGAGGCCAGCGGCTACGCCCATTCCAGCGATCTTTCCGAGGCCTCACTGCTGCGTGCGGCGGACGCCGTCTCGACCGTCAAGGGCGGCTACTCCGGCACGCTTGCCGCGGCCCCTGCCCGGACCAACCGCCATCTCTATGGCGACGAGAACCCGATCCCCTCGCCTTCCTTCGAGGTCAAGGCCAAGCTGTTGCAGGAGATCGACGCCTGGCTGCGGGCCGAGGATCCGCGTGTGCGCCAGGTGACGGCCTCGCTCGCGGCGTCCTGGCAGCATGTCGAGATCGTGCGCGCCGATGGCCAGATGGTGCGCGACATCCGCCCGCTGGTCCGCATCAACGTTTCGGTCGTGGTCGGCGACGGCGACCGCCAGGAGAGCGGCTCCTATGGCATGGGCGGGCGCAAGGCGTTCGGCGAGTTCCTGATCGAGGAGAGCTGGAAGCATGCCGCCAAGGAGGCGCTGCGCCAAGCCCTGGTCAATCTCGAAGCCATCCCGGCGCCGGCCGGCACCTTCGACATCGTGCTGTCCAGCGGCTGGCCGGGCGTCATGCTGCATGAGGCCGTCGGCCACGGGCTGGAGGGCGACTTCAACCGCAAGAAGACCTCAGCCTTTGCCGGCTTGCTTGGCCAGCAGGTCGCGGCCAAGGGCGTCACCGTGGTCGATGACGGCACCATGCCCGAGCGGCGCGGCTCACTCACCGTCGATGATGAAGGCACGCCCTCGGCCCGCAACGTGCTGATCGAGGACGGCAAGCTCGTCGGCTACATGCAGGACCGCCAGAACGCCCGGCTGATGGGTATGAAGGCGACCGGCAATGGCCGGCGCGAAGGCTATGCGCACCAGCCGATGCCGCGCATGACCAACACCTACATGACTGCTGGCGACATGGAGCCGGACGAGATCATCGCCTCGGTCAAGAACGGCATCTATGCCGTCTCCTTCGGCGGCGGCCAGGTCGACATCACCTCGGGCAAGTTCGTGTTCGGCTGCACCGAGGCCTACATGATCGAGAACGGCAAGGTGACCCAGCCGATCAAGGGCGCCATGCTGATCGGCAACGGGCCGGATGCCATGCACCGTGTGTCGATGATCGGCAACGACATGAAGCTCGACAACGGCATCGGCATGTGCGGCAAGGCCGGACAGGGCGTGCCAGTCGGCGTCGGCCAGCCGCATCTCAGGATGAACCAGATGACGGTCGGCGGCACCAGGGTTTGAGCGAGGAGACGTCGGCGGGCTTGAATAGTTCCCCTCACAGGGATATCTTACCTTTGTCTTACACAAGGGTAATACCGCAATGGGTGCAATAGAAAAGCTTATAACGACCGTCTCGACCAAGGGACAAGTCATCCTGCCCAGCGCTATCCGCAAGCGGAGGGACTGGGGCGCGGGCACGCGCCTGCAGGTCGAAGACACACCGGACGGTGTACTTTTGAGACCGGCGCCTGCCTTTGCCCCGACACGACCAGAAGATGTCTTTGGTGTCCTGCCGCACAGTGGCAGACCGAAGACCTTGGAGGAGATGGACGCGGCCGTCCTTGCTGAAGCACGGCGGCGCCATGCTCGCGATTGATACCAACGTTGTCGTCAGGTATCTGACGAACGACGATCCCGAGCAGTCCCCGCGAGCCCGGCGGCTGATCGACGGTCAGCCCGTTTTCGTCGCCGTCACGGTGATCCTGGAGGCTGAGTGGGTGCTGCGCAGCGGCTATGGTTATGATCAGGCCTCGATCGTCAATGCACTGCGGGTGTTCGGCGGGCTTCCCACTGTCGAGATAGAGGATGCTGCGATGGTCTCTTCCGCGGTCGATCTAGCCGAGACGGGAATGGATTTCGCCGATGCGCTCCATCTGGGCAAGTCCTCGCACTGCTCAGCATTTGTGTCCTTCGACCGTAAGTTCATCAAGGCCGCACAAGCGGCCGGGTACGAAAGCGTTCGCGAAGGCTAGTTTGCCAGCCGGCTACGTCTTGCGGGGGGCGGCAAACTCAAGCACGGCCTTGTGAAAATCGGCGGATTAACGTCGCCGTTTCGGCTTCTCCAGCAGCGCCACGGCCTCGACATGCGGCGACCACAGGAACTGGTCGATGGGCGTGACGCTCTTCAAGATGTAGCCGCCGTCAATCAGGATGCGCAGGTCTCGTGCCAGCGTCACCGGATTGCAGGAGACGGCGGCGACGATCGGCACATCCGAGCGGGCGATCTGCTTCGACTGGTCCTCGGCGCCGGCGCGCGGCGGGTCGAAGACGACGCCATCGAAAGCATTCAGCTCCTTGAACGTCAGCGGCCGCCGGAACAGGTCGCGGCGTTCGCCGGTTACCCGCTTCAGGCCGGTGGCGAAGCGCGATCCGCGGTCGAGCGCCGAAAGGGCTGCCGCGTCGCCTTCGACCGCGTGGACTTCGGATTTGGCCGCCAGCCGAAGCGCAAAGCTGCCGCAGCCGGCGAAAAGATCCGCGACTTTCCTGGCACGCTTCAGATGTCCGCCAACGAGATCGGCCATCGTCTGTTCGGCGGCTTGCGTTGCCTGCAGGAAGGCGCCAGGCGGTATGGCGACAGCGACGGTGCCGAACATGACCACCGGCTTTTTCGGCTCGATGACAATCTCGTCGTCGATCGAAAGCCGGGCAAAGCCATTGGCCATGATGAAGTTGGAGGCGACCCGGCGCTGGTTCTCGCCCAGCTTGCCCGACTCATAGACAGCGACGTCAAGCCCCGAGCCCGTCACAGTGACCTCCATCCGGAACGATTTGGTGGTGGCGCAAACCAGGTCGGCGACCGACCTCAAGCGATCGAGCGCGGCAACGATCTCCGGCAGCGAGATCGGACATTCCTCGATGGGGATGATTTCCGGCGACAGATGGCGATGGAAGCCAAGCAGCATGCCTGTGTCGGCGCGCCTGGCGGCAAGCACGACGCGGCGGCGTGTGTGTGGCGCACACGGCACCAGGGCGCCGATGTCGCCGGCAATGCCTTTCAAGGCATGCACGACCTTGTCGCGTTTCCATTGCTGGTAAGCGTCGGCTTGCAGATGCTGGACGGCGCAGCCGCCACATTCGGTGAAATGCCGGCAGGCCGGATCGATACGCAGCGGCGACGTCTCCAATACCGCCATCAGCATGGCGCGATCCCTCTCGCGCGCGGCGGTGACGGTCTCGCCGGGCAGGGTGAAGGGAATGAACAGCTCGCCGGTTTCCGTCTCGGCGACGCCGTCGCCCTGCGAACCCAGTCTCTTGATGGTGAAGCCCGTGCTCATCGGTCCTTGGTCCCGGCATCCTTGATCCCGGCATCCTTGATCCCGGCAAGCAGGAATTCGCGGTTGCCGTCGCCGCCTTCGATCGGCGACATGTGCAGACCCAATGTACGCCAGCCAGGGACGCCTTCGAGCCATTCCTGCAGCAAGCCGGCCACACGGGCGGCGTCATAAGGGTCTTTCAACAGACCGCCCTTGCCGATTGCCTCGCGGCCGGCCTCGAATTGCGGCTTGACCAGAAACACCGCACGAGCGCCGTCCCGTGCCAATGCCAACGCCGATGGCATCGCCAGTTTCAACGAGATGAAGCTGACGTCGGAGACGATGAAATCCGGGATGCGGCCGCCGAGATCGGCAGCCGTGAGCTCGCGAGCGTTGAGGCCCTCGATCACGGTGACGCGCGGGTCGGACGAGACACCGGGATGCATCTGGCCGTGGCCGACATCGATGGCCGTGACATGGGCCGCGCCGCGTTCGAGCAGCACCTGGGTGAAGCCGCCTGTCGAGGCGCCGATATCGAGAGCTTCACTGCCCGCGGGATCGAGACTGAAATGGTCGAGCCCGGCGATCAGCTTCAGCGCCGCGCGTGAGACATAACCCTGCGCCGGGTCGTCGATGACGATGAGACAGCGCGGCAGAACCGTCTGGCCGGGCTTGCGGGCGACCACGCCGTCGACCATCACGGTGCCGCGCTCGACCGCGTCGCGGGCGCGCGAGCGGCTCGCAAACAGGCCGCGCTGGACGAGCAATTCGTCGAGCCGCTGGCGTGTGCTGGCTGGCAGAGGGGAGTTCATCGGCCTTCATGGCGAAAGCCGGCCGCGAAGGCAAGGACATTGGCATGGGAGGACGTCGAGACCCGGGCCGCAAGCCAGTCCGCCCGGTTGAATAGCGCAGCCAGTCCGGCAAGATGTAGAGGCTCAGGCAATGCGGAGGAAGACGAATGCTGACGGGAACCTGCCATTGCGGCGCCGCCCACTGGACGCTGGAAGGCGATCCCGGCCCGATCACGGCCTGCAATTGCACGCTTTGCCGCCGCTATGGCACGCTCTGGGCCTATGACTTTGTCGACGAGCGTATCCGGCTTGCGGGGCCTGTGCAGTCCTACACCCGCGCCGGCAAGGAGACGCCGTCGCTGGAAATCCTGTTTTGCCCGACATGTGCCTGTGTGCTTGCCTGGCGCGGTTTGCGCCGCAGCGACAGCAGCCGCACGCGTATCGCCGTCAATGTCAGGCTGGCACCGCCTGAGGCGGTCGCCGACCTGCCGATCGACCATTTCGACGGGCTGGACACTTATGACGACCTGCCGCGCGATGGGCGCTGCGTGCGCGATATGTGGTTTTAGAAGATCGTCCGTGAGACCTGCCGTTCAACGGCCGGCATCAGGCCGTCGCTTCCGTCATCTGAAGCCTGCTTGCGCGGGCGCTCGACAGCAACGACTGGTGCGTCCGGCACGACGACAAGCTGCGGCACCTGCTTGTAGGAAAAAGCGCCCCTGATATCGCCCATCTTGCGGGCGACGATGCCTGCCACCGCCTGTTCGAGCTTGCGGTCATAGCGCGTCTCGGCCATGGCCGGCGCGGCGATGACGGCCAAAAGGGCCGCGCCGCACAGAAGCGTTCGCATTGTTTTTAACTCCCTGCCTGGAGGCAGTTCTAGCAGGGCGGCGTTGAAAAACGGCCAAAAGAGACGGTAAGCGAAACGCCAAAGAGAAGCGTTAACAAAGTGTTAAGCTTGCACAGGCAACTGCTTCAGCTGCGTGAGGTTTGATTCAGGCGCGCTGCGCGCGCGCGGAATGGCCGAGCGCGACGAACACGGTGCGCACGATGCCGGCCGCGTCGAGCCCGGCATCGGCATACATTTTTTCCGGCTTGGCGTGGTCGGTGAACTCGTCTGGCAGCACCAGCGGCCGAACTTTCAGACCGCTTTCCAGCAAGCCTTCATGGGCGAGGAACTGCAGCACGTGGCTGGCGAAACCGCCGACAGCGCCCTCTTCCACCGTCACCAGCACTTCGTGCGAGCGGGCAAGACGGCGGATCAAATCCTCGTCGAGCGGCTTGGCGAAACGGGCGTCCGCAACCGTTGTCGACAATCCGGCCGCGCCGAGTTCCTCGGCCGCCAGCAGGCAATCCTGCAGCCGGGTGCCAAAGGACAGAAGCGCCACCTTGGTGCCTTCCCTGACGATGCGGCCCTTGCCAATTTCGAGCACCGAGCCGCGCTCCGGCATGTCGACGCCGACGCCATTGCCGCGCGGATAGCGGAAGGCGATCGGGCCTTCGTCATAATAGCCGGCGGTGCGCACCATGTGGCGAAGCTCCGCCTCGTCGGCGGCCGCCATCACCACGAAGCCCGGCAGCGTCGCCAGGAAGGTGGTGTCGAAGGCGCCGCAATGAGTGGCGCCGTCGGCGCCGACGAAACCGGCGCGGTCGATCGGGAAACGCACCGGCAGTTTCTGGATCGCCACATCATGGACGACCTGATCGTAGGCGCGCTGCAGGAAGGTCGAATAGATGGCGGCGAAGGGCTTGTAGCCCTCGCTGGCGAGGCCGGCGGCGAAGGTCACGGCATGTTGCTCGGCAATGCCGACATCGAAGGTCCGGGTCGGAAACGCTTCGCCGAACAAATCGAGGCCGGTGCCGTTCGGCATGGCGGCGGTGACGGCGACGATGCGGTCGTCCAGGCGGGCCTCCTGGACCAGGCTCTCGGCGAACACCTTGGTGTAGGCCGGCGCATTGGCCGGGGCCTTGGTCTGCGCGCCGGTGATGACGTCGAACTTGTTGACGCCGTGATATTTGTCGGCCGCGGCCTCGGCCGGCGCGTAGCCCTTGCCCTTCTGGGTCACGACATGGATCAGCACCGGGCCGTCGGCATGGTCGCGGACGTTCTTCAGCACCGGGATCAGATGCTCGAGATTGTGGCCGTCGATCGGGCCGATATGGTAGAAGCCAAGCTCCTCGAACAGCGTGCCGCCGGTGACGTAGCCGCGCGCATGCTCGACCGCCCGCTTGATGGCGCGGTCGGCGCGCTTGCCGAGATAGGAGGTCAGCTTCTTGCCGAAATCGCGCAGGCCAAGATAGGTCTTGCCCGACGCGAGCCGCGCCAGATAGGCGCTCATGGCGCCGGTCGGCGGCGCGATAGACATGTCGTTGTCGTTGAGGATGACGATCAGCCGGGCATCAAGCGCGCCGGCATTGTTCATGGCTTCATAGGCCATGCCGGCGGACATGGCGCCGTCGCCGATGACGGCAATGACATTGTTGTGGCCGCCCGAGAGGTCGCGCGCCATGGCCATGCCGAGGCCGGCGGAAATGGAGGTCGAAGAGTGCGCGGCGCCGAACGGGTCGTATTCGCTCTCGGCGCGACGGGTGAAGCCGGACAGGCCGCCTTCTTGCCTGAGCGTTCGGATGCGGTCGCGGCGGCCGGTCAGGATCTTGTGTGGATAGGCCTGGTGGCCGACATCCCAGATCACGCGGTCTTCCGGCGTGTTGAAGACATAGTGCAGCGCCACCGTCAGTTCGACGACACCGAGGCCGGCGCCGAGATGCCCGCCCGTATGCGAGACGGCATCGATCAGCTCGGCGCGCAGCTCCGAGGCCAGCTGCGGCAGCTCGCTTTCGTCAAGCTTCTTCAGGTCGGCTGGAATGCGGACCTTGTCGAGAAGCGGCGTATGCAGCGTTGCGTTCACTGTTAAAGGGCCTGCTCAGCTATAATGCGCGTCGATCATGGCGAAATATGCCTGCGTCGCCGGAATGTAAATGCGTGTCAGTGACGCGGCTGATGCTGACGTTAATTGTCCGGTAACGGAATGAACTCTTCCTCATCTCCAGGAACGATATCGAAGCGGCCCGTCTTCCATTCCTGCTTGGCCTGTTCGATGCGTTCCTTCGACGACGAGACGAAGTTCCACCAGATGTGGCGCGGAGAGCCGAGCGAAGCGCCCCCGAAGAGCATGAAATGGGCGCCGCGCTCGGACGACACGACGATCTCGTCACCAGGCCGGAACACCAGCAGCCGTTCGGCCGGAAAACGGTCGCCCGAAACCGAGACATCGCCGTCCAGCGTGTAGATGGCGCGTTCCTCGGCGTCGGCGGGAATTTTGACGCTGGCGCCGGGCGCCAGCCTCAGATCGGCGTAGAGCGTCTCGGTGTCGGCTCTTACCGGCGAACGCAGTCCCTGGAAATCGCCGATCACCACGCGGCCGGAAACACCTTCGGCGTCGATCTCGGGCAGAAGGAGCGCGGCCGTGTTCTCGAACACCGGCGCCACTTCCTCCTTGCCGTCGGGCAAAGCCAGCCATGTCTGCAGGCCGGAGACCGACATCGGCGCGCCGCGCAGTTCTTCGGGCGTGCGCTCGGAATGGACAATGCCGCGGCCGGCGGTCATCAAATTCACGTCGCCGGGCTGGATGACCATCTCGGTGCCGAGCGAATCGCGGTGCCTGATATTGCCGTCGAACAGATAGGTGACGGTGGAAAGCCCGATATGCGGGTGCGGGCGCACATCCATCGCCTGGCCGGCGCGCAAGATCGCCGGCCCCATGCGGTCGAAGAAGATGAAGGGACCGACCAGCCGCCGCTTTGCCGTCGGCAGAGCGCGACGAACCTGGAAGCCGCCAATGTCCTTGGCGTTTGGAATGACCATGAGCTCGATCTGGTCGCTGGCGAAGGCATCGCCAGGCTCAGGGTCCTTGCCGGGGAAGAAACTCATCTGGATGTCCTCAGGCGAAGCGGAGCGCCGATTTGGCTTTTGCCTTGGCCGCCACCTCTTCACGATTGCGCGGATGATGCGTGGTTTCCAGCGAATGCAGCAATTCATGCGCCGATTCGGCGATCGCCTCGACGGCACGGTCGAAGGCTGCCTGGTTGCGCTGCGAGGGGCGCGTCGTTCCGCTCAGTTTGCGCACGAATTGAAGGGCGGCGTCGCGGATCTCGTCATGGGTCGCCGGCGGCTCGAAATTGAACAGGGTCTTGATGTTTCTGCACATGCTTGAACTCCTATCTGCTTTATGCCCGCCCCATTCCACTACTCCGCGTCGAGCGGCTCCGTTCCCACCGGTTTGCCATCACGCGACAGCCTGATCTTCTCGACCTTGTCTTCGGCCGCCTTCAGCAGCCGGTCGCAATGGGCCTTCAGCGCCTCGCCGCGCTCATAGATCTTGATCGATTGGTCGAGCGGCACGTCGCCGCGTTCCAGATCATCGACGATCTTTTCCAGCGCGTCGAGTGCCTGCTCGAAGCTCATCGCCTTCACGTCTTCATTTGCTTCGCCAGCCATACTTTACCCCTTCATCAGCCGCCCGACATGGGCGGCGACCGAAAATGCCAGTCCCTGCAGATCGTAGCCGCCCTCAAGCAGGCTGACGAGCCGGTTGCCGCTGTGGCGCCCGGCGCGTTCCAGCAACTGGCCTGTCGCCCAGTCGAAATCGTCCTCGCTGAGGTTGATCTCGGCCAGCGGGTCGCGATGGTGAGCGTCGAAGCCTGCGGAAATGATGATCAGATCGGGCGCGAAATTGTCGAGTGCCGGAAGGACGCGCGACAGCAAGGCATCGCGAAACATGTCCGAGCCGGTCTGCGGCGCCAGCGGCGCGTTGACGATGTTGCCGGCGCCGGTTTCGTTTTTAGCCCCGGTGCCGGGATAGAGCGGCATCTGGTGCGTCGAACAATAGAGCACCGAGGGATCGTCCCAGAAGATGTCCTGCGTGCCATTGCCGTGATGCACGTCCCAGTCGACGATGGCGACACGCTCGGCGCCGTGTTTCTTCTGCGCGTAGCGGGCCGCGATCGCCGCGGTGTTGAACAGGCAAAAGCCCATGGCCGTGGTCTTTTCGGCATGATGGCCGGGCGGACGCGCGGCGACGAAGGCATTGGCAACGCTGCCCTCGAAAACATCGTCGACGGCAGCGTTGGCCGCACCGATGGCAGTGACCACCGCCTGCCAGCTTTTCGGGCTGGCGCTCGTGTCGGCGTCGATCGAGGCAATGCCGCTTTCAGGGATCGCGGCGCGGACGCGGGCGACGAAATCCTCGGGGTGGGCGTAGAGGATTGTGGCCTCGTCGCCTTGCGGCGCCGTTACCCGATCGAGTGCGGTGAAGGCCTCGTCGTCGAGCACGCGCTCGATAGCGCGCAAGCGGTCCGGCCGCTCCGGATGACCGGGGGGCGTCAGATGTTCGAGGAAGATCGGATGGGTGTAGAGCCTGGTGACCATGACCCGATATAGGCGCGCCCGGCCGCTTTGACCATGGTTTGACGCCGCACCGCCCCGACGTTCAACAGGGATTACACCCCGGGCGCCGGCTGCGTCCAGCGCGAGCCGCCGAAGGAGGCCAGCGCCTTATCCCTGAGTTCCCTGAACTTGGACGACCCCTCGGCCAGCCGCTGGTCCCATTCGGCGTTCGGCACCTGGCCTTCGATGGTCTTGAAATAGACCTGCATCAGGCAGGCTATGGCGAAGGGTTCGATGAAGGCCGCCTTGAAGGCCCAGGCAAGGAGGATGGCGAGCACGAAGGCCCAGCCGCCGAGCTGCCCCGGAATGAACCACATGATGGCGGCGGCCGGCGCCAGCATCAAAAGGAAGATGACGAAGGACACACCCCACATGATGACCGCCAGCCAGATGGCGTTCTTGACCATGGTCTTGCCGTTCTGGGCGTAGAGCACGACGCCTTGCCGGGCTGTCTCGAAGGGCGATGATGAATTGATGCGGATGTTGTAGCCGAGGATGATCTCGTCGACATAGGTCAGCGACAGGCGGATGACCGTATTGATGAAAGCGATCAGGCCGCCGAGACCCGGAATGGGCAGGAAGGCGGCGATGCCGCCGATCAGGCCGGTGATGGCGCGGATGGCGCCCTTGACCAGCTGGTCGACCACGAAAAGGATGTTGGCCTCGGCGAAACGCTCCTTCACCACGTCCTTGGCGTAGGCGATCTGGTCCTGCCCATTGGGAACGTCCCGGCCATCGATCAAATGGACCATGACGGCGATATGGCCGGCCTTGACGACGTAGAGGATGTATTCGCGGATCCAGTAGAGCGCGATCGAAACGATGCCGATGCCGACGATGCCGCCCCACAGTGCAAAGGAAAGCGGCCCGTCGGGATCGGTGGAGATATGGCCGACGCCATAGCCGACGGAGGCGCCGCTGCCGGTCGCCACGATATAGGCGAGCGTAATGCCGAAATAGACGATCATGCGAAAGACGATGAATGGCCATGTCCTGATCATGATGGACACCGACCTGCCGATTTCGAAATCCCACATGCGCCCGAATCTCCCCTCAGAGATGGACGGCGAGGATGAACCCGGGCCGGGAATTGTCAATCTCGGCAAATGCCGGGTCTGGGCCGACCAGATTTCAGGCCGGCTGCGAACCCTGTTTTTTGAGAAGCCCTTCAAGCAGTTGCTGGAAGGCTGCCACCACGGTCTTCGACGTCGCTTCGGGGTCGTTCGAATTGGCGATGCGCTGCGCCGCCTGGCTGCTGGCGCCGTTGATCAGCCGGGCGGCGGTTTCGGGGTCGACGCCGGGGACGACCACCCCCTCCTGCTGCAGAGCCGTCAGATGATCGGTCATCGAGCCGACGCAGGCATTGGCGTTCGGCCATTGCGCCGGATCGCCGAGCACAGCCGGACCGTCGCGAAACATGATGCGCTGGATTTCCGGCTCCAGCGCCATCTCGATATAGGTCGTGCATTCGTCGACGAAACGCTGCCAGCGGCTTGGCGCCCGCGACGCAATCTCATGGATGCGGACGGCCATCTCGCCATCGATTTCGGCGATGACGGCCTGCAGCAGGCCCTTCTTGTCGCCGAAATGATGATAGAGCGCACCGCGCGTCAGCCCGGCCGAGGCGGTGAAGTCGTCCATCGACGCGTCGGCATAGCCGATCGTGCCGAAAGCGTGGCGGGCCGCCGTGATCAGCTTGGCGCGCGTTTCGGCAATCATCTCCTTGCGGGGTCTGTGCATGGTTCTGGCCTTATTCACATACGCTTCGTATGCCAATTGACATACGCGGCGTATCGACTACCTATATTCATACGCACCGTATGTAATTGTCGAATTGGCCTTTGTCGAGGAACCAGCCATGCAAAACCCATACTCGGAAATCTTTCGTGCCCCTGGAGCCAAGGGGTTTGCCGCCGCGGGCTTCCTCGCGCGGCTGCCGATCGCCATGGCGCCGATCGGCATCGTGGCCATGCTGTCGCAGACACGTGGCGAATACTGGCTGGCGGGAGCTGTCTCGGCGACGTTCGCGCTGAGCAACGCTTTCGTGGCGCCGCAGATATCACGGCTGGTCGATCGCCTCGGCCAGACGCGGATCGTGGTTCCGACCACCATCCTCACCGTGCTCGCCTTCGCGGTGCTGATTGCCGCAGCCAATCAGGACTGGCCGGTGTGGACGCTGTTTGTGTCGGCACTGGCGGCCGCCGCCATGCCCAGCATGCCGGCGATGGTGCGCGCGCGCTGGACCGAGATTTTTCGCGGCCGGCCGCAGATGAACACCGCATTCGCCTTCGAATCGGCGGCGGACGAACTCGTCTACATTGCAGGCGCATCGCTGTCGGTGGGCTTGAGTGCCGCTCTGTTCCCGGAAGCCGGTGTCCTGGTCAGCACGCTATTCCTCGCCCTTGGCTCGGCAGCCTTCATCCTGCAGCGTTCGACCGAACCACAAGTGCGGCCGGTGAATCATGTCTCGAGCGGCTCGGCAATCCGGCTCAGGCCGGTGCAGATCATCACCTTCGCCCTGATCTTCGTCGGCGCCACCTTCGCGACGACGGAAGTGAGCACGGTGGCGATCACCAAGGAACTCGGCCAGCCGGGCGCCGCCAGCCTCGTCATCGGCGTCTATGCGCTGGGATCGTTCGTGCTCGGCCTCGTCGTCGGTGCGCTCAACCTGAAAGCGCCGCTGCAGCGCCAGTTGGCCCTCGCGGTCGCCCTCGTTGCGCTCGGCACATTGCTGCCGCTCACCGCCGACACGGTGCCGCTGCTGGCGCTGACCGTTTTCATCAGCGGCGTGGCGATCTCGCCAACCTTCATCACCGCCTTCGGCCTGATCGAACGCCACGTGCCGGAAGCGATGCTGACCGAAGGCATCACCTGGGTGATGACCGGCATCGGCATCGGCATGGCGCTGGGTTCGTTTGCCGCCGGCGCGGTGGTGGATGAGTTCGGCGCCAGGAACGGGTTCTGGGTCTCGGTGGTTTCAGGCACTATCGCACTGGTCACGGTGTTGGTGGGCCAGCGCAGCCTGGCCACCCGCGCCTGCGAGCTGGACGGCTGCGGTGCAGCCGCCGTTCCCGCGGAATAAACGCACAAGCGTCCGGTCGGGAACGCGGATCGGACGCAGCTTCTCCAAAGGAGCGCGGCTCCCTACGACTGTTCAAGCCTCTTGCGGATCTCGTTTCCATCGAGAACGACAACAGGACTTCCCAGTGTCTCAACCATATCCGGGTTCAGATGGGGTATGGTTTCAGCGCGCCCGACCATCGGCGGACATTCTCCGGCGCAATACACGACCGAGCTGGTGACACGCAGGATTTTCCACAGCGCTTCGTAGAGGCGCGGATCATCGGGCGGCCGCGCGACGGTGAAGCCTGAACATCGCGAGGCATCGCCGGGGTCGAAATTGAGATAGAGGTCGGCCGACGACGCATCGTCATAGGCGACGACCCAGCAGGTGAATTCAGGTTCACGCCTGGTGACGAACGGCGCGAAGGCATCCTCGACGATCGATGTGGGGAAGTAGCTCTCTTCGCCATCTTCAAAGCAATTGAGATAGGCCTCGAAGCTCATCCGACCGCCCCTGTCCCCTAGAAAATCTCGGTCTTGGCGATATGAATGCCAAAGCCCTCAAGCCCGACATAGTGGCGTTCGCGCGAGGCGATCAAATTGATCGAGGAGATGCCGAGATCCTTGAGAATCTGCGCGCCGAGGCCGATTTCTCGCCACTCGTTCTCACGGCGGCGGGCCTCTTCGTGGTCCTCACGGTCGGCACTCATCGGCCGGTTGCGCTCCTGATGGGCGACGCCGACCGAACCCTCTCGGAGGTAAACGATGACGCCGCGCTTGCGTTCGCCCATCGCCTTCATAATGGCGTCGAGCCGGTGGCTGGTGCCGAACACGTCGGTCACCACATCCTCCGAATGCAGCCGCACCGGCACGTCCTCGCCGTCACGGATGTCGCCGAAAACGACCGCGACATGGTGCATGGAATCCCAGGGCAGCGTGTAGGTAAAGACCTGTGCCTTGCCGCCGAGTGTGTCGATTTCGGAGCAGGCGACGCGTTCGACCAGCGTTTCCTTGCGCTGCCGGTAGGCGATGAGGTCGGCGACCGAGACCTGCTTGAGGCCGTGTTCCTCGGCAAAGCTCGCAACCTGCGGGCCGCGCTTGACGGTGCCGTCGTCATTGACCAGCTCCGAGATCACGCCAACCGGCGGCAGGCCGGCAAGTCTGCACAGGTCGACGGCGGCTTCGGTATGGCCCGAACGCATCAGCACGCCGCCTTCCCTCGCGATCAGTGGAAAAATGTGGCCGGGCCGCACGAAATCCGAACCGCCGACATTGCCGTTGGCCAGGTTGCGCACGGTCAGCGTGCGGTCCTCGGCCGAAATGCCGGTGGTGGTGCCATGCTTGAAATCGACGCTGACGGTAAAGGCCGTGGTGTGGGCGGAATCATTGTCGGCGACCATCGGCTGCAGATTGAGCCGCTTGGCCTCCTCGCGCGGCATCGGCGTGCAGACGATGCCGGAGGTGTGACGGATGATGAAGGCCATTTTCTCCGGGCTGCAATGCACGGCGGCAACGATCAGGTCGCCCTCGTTCTCACGCCCGTCATCGTCCATGACGACGACGATCTCGCCGCGCTCGAAGGCGCGGATGGCTTCGACGATTTTCTTCTGATCGTATGGCATTGGCTCGCTTCGCTCGCAGGGAATAGGGGTTGGGCAGTAGGAGTTAGGGAAGGAAGGATGGGCTGGCCTATTGCCTAATCCCTACTGCCTAATCCCTGGCCTGTCTGTCCCCGGTGCCGGAGATAATGGTCGGCGACGGCACAGGCAACCATGGCTTCGCCGATCGGCACGGCACGGATGCCGACGCAGGGATCGTGGCGGCCCTTGGTCATGACGTCGACGTCGTTGCCGTCCTTGTCGATGGATTTGCGCGGCGTCAGGATCGACGAGGTCGGCTTGACGGCGAAGCGGGCGACGATCGCCTGGCCGGTCGAGATGCCGCCCAGAATGCCGCCGGCATTGTTGGACAGGAAGACCGGCTTGCCGTCATTGCCGATGCGCATCTCGTCGGCATTCTGTTCGCCGGTAATGCGGGCGGCTTCAAAACCGTTGCCGATCTCGACGCCCTTGACGGCGTTGATCGACATCAGGCCGGACGCGATGTCCTGGTCGAGCTTGGCGTAGATCGGCGCGCCAAGGCCGGCGGGCACGCCGTCAGCGACGATCTCGATCACCGCGCCGACCGAGGAGCCGGACTTGCGGATGCCGTCGAGATAGCTGGTGAAGACCGGAACGGAGGCCGGATCGGGGGTGAAGAACGGGTTTTCGACGTCACCGATGAAATTCCAGTTCCAGTTGGCGCGGTCGATCGATTTTTCGCCCATCGAGACCAGCGCGCCGCGCACCACCATTCCGGGCACCACCTTACGGGCGAGCGCGCCGGCGGCCACACGCGCGGCCGTCTCGCGCGCCGAGGAACGACCGCCGCCGCGATGGTCGCGCAGGCCGTATTTGACTTCATAGGTGTAGTCGGCGTGGCCGGGACGGTACTGGCGGGCAATCTCGCCATAGTCCTTGGAGCGCTGGTCGACATTCTCGATCAGCATCGAGACCGGCGTGCCGGTGGTGATCATCGTCTCGCCGTCCTCGTCGAGGATGAAGCCGGACAGCACCTTCACCTCGTCCGGCTCGCGGCGCTGGGTCACAAAACGTGACTGGCCGGGACGGCGCTTGTCGAGTTCGGCCTGGATTTCGGCCCGTGTGAAGCGGATCCCGGGCGGGCAGCCGTCGACGACACAGCCGAGCGACGGGCCATGGCTTTCGCCCCAGGTGGTGACGCGGAACAGATGGCCGAACGTGTTGTGAGACATGAATTTTAGCCCTGCCCGGCAGCGGACCGGATCAAAGGTGCGTTCTATTGGCGTTTTCCACAGCGGTCAAACTGTGATCCGGCGGTTTTAGTTTTGACACATTCGGTTGGTTTCTGCTCTCTTCCATCCGCCCGTTGAAAGCTCGCCGCCATCCGTGCAGGCGCAATGACAAAGAGGACGACGATGCGTACCCTGATTGGCGCTGCTGCCGCCATGTTGCTGATTTCCACCGCCGCCTATGCCGGCCAGACCGAAGGCCTGATCAAGAAGGTCGACAAGGACGCGCTGACGCTGACGCTGGAGGACGGCAAGTCCTTCAAGCTCAACGCCGAGACCGATCTCGATTCGCTGAAGCCGGGCATGGATATCGTCATTGCCTATGACGTGACGAATGGCGAGAACGTCGTCACCGACATGGAACTGCCCGACACCGAGTAACACCGACGCCGAACAGGGTCTTGCCGCTCGGCGGAGCCCTGCCCGGATAAACAGGACGGTCGTCCTGTTTTTATCTGCTCGAACCTAAAGCCAATCCAGACGCCCGTCCTGCAGCCTGAGCACCCGGTCCTGCCGCACTTCCAGGTTTGCCGCTTCATGTTCGGAAACACCTTCGACCATCCGAAACAGAGTCCGCACGACGCCACCATGCGTGACGCAGACCGTCTGGCGGTCGAGCGCCTCGAACCACGGCTTCACCCGTTCGAGCAGCATCTGGTAGCTTTCGGCGCCCTCGCCCGGCGGCTGGAAATTCCATTTGTTGCGTCGTCGCGCCTTCGCCGAGCCCGGCATTCGCGCATCGAGTTCGGCATAGGTAAAGCCCTGCCAGTCGCCAAAGTGCACCTCGACCAGACGCGGGTCGGTGCGGTAGGCATCGGGATCGAGTTGCATCGCCAAGCGTAGCCGCTGCATCGTCTCGCGCGTCCGCTTCATCGGGCTGGCGACAAAGTCGAAATCCTCAGGGTTCTGGATCAGTTCGGCCAGCCGCCGTCCATTGCGGGTCGCCTGCTCGCGGCCGAGCGCGTTGAGATCGGTATCGGCCTGGCCCTGCAGCCGCGACTCGGCATTCCACTGCGTCTGGCCATGGCGCACGATGTAGACGAGCGGAACCATCGGGTCTTCCGGAAATCAGGACAGGCAGGCGGAAACCGCGGCAGAACTATTCCTTGACGGTCGAAATATCCGGCGCGTCGACCGCCTTCATGCCGACGACGTGATAGCCGGAATCGACATGGTGCACCTCGCCGGTGACGCCACGCGACAGGTCCGACAGGAAATACACGGCGGAATCGCCGACTTCTTCCTGGGTGACGGTCTGCTTCAGCGGCGAATTGTATTCGTTCCACTTGAGGATGTAGCGGAAGTCGCCGATGCCCGAAGCAGCCAAGGTCTTGATCGGCCCGGCCGAGATGGCGTTGACGCGGATCTTCTTGCCGCCGAGGTCGACGGCGAGATAGCGCACGCTGGCTTCCAGCGCGGCCTTGGCGACACCCATGACGTTGTAATGCGGCATGACCTTTTCAGCGCCATAATAGGTCAGCGTCAGCAGCGAGCCGCCATCGGTCATCAGCGCTTCGGCGCGCTTGGCGATGGTGGTGAAGGAATAGACCGAAATGTCCATGGTGCGCAGGAAATTGTCGCGCGTCGTCTCGACATAGCGTCCGGTCAACTCGTCCTTGTCGGAAAAGGCGATGGCATGGACGAGGAAGTCGAGCTTGCCGTCCCAATGCCTGGCGACATTGGCAAACACGTCGTCGAGGCTCGCCGGATCAGTGACATCGCAATGACCGGCGACAAAGGCGCCCAATTCCGCAGCCAGCGGCTCGACGCGCTTCTTGAACGCCTCGCCCTGATAGGTCAGCGCGATCTCGGCGCCATGGTCGACGCAGGCCTTGGCGATGCCGTAGGCAATCGATCTGTTGTTGGCGACGCCCAGTATAAGCCCGCGCTTGCCGGCCATTAGGCCCTGTCCACCCGCCATGTCAGCGCTCTCCGAAAGGTTTTCTGCTTTGGAGTGCCTATCGCACACGCAGAAAGGCGCATCAAGCACAGACGGGGCGCGCGTTCAATTCAGACACTCGGCGTGACAACGAATGGGGATAATAAGGTTGTTGTGAGATTCGAACGCCTCACTGCGGCCAGCGCGCCTTGACGGCCCAGGCCGGGCAGCCGAATCGGCTGGCCGGCACCGCATCGGCCCTATCCAGCCATTTTGCGCCAAGGAATGAGCATTCCCACCTGCTTGCGGTAGAGGCGGTACTGATCGCCAAACATCGCGACGAGATCGCGTTCCTCGAGGAAGATGCCGAGCAGGATGTAGCCGGTGCTGCCCGCCGCGAACAGAAGATGGCCCCATGTCATCGACGGCGTCGCCCAGAAGGCCAGGAGAAAGCCGACATAGAGCGGGTGCCGGACCCATTTGTAGAACAGCGGCGTCCTGAACACGGGCGGCGCCGGTTCGCTCTTGCGCAAAGCGGCGAGAACCTGGCGCAAGCCGAACAGTTCGAAATGGTTGATCAGAAAGGTGCTGGTCAACAATACCGCCCAGCCGAGCCAGAACACGCCATGGATGACGGCGACCCAGACCGGGTTCTCGACCGTCCAGACGAGACCGGGGATCGGCCGCCATTGCCAGTAGAGCAGCAGCAGGATGAGGCTGGCCAAAAGCACATAGGTGCTGCGTTCGGCCGCGTGCGGGACAATCTGTGTCCACCAGCGCTTGAAAACCGGCCGCGCCATGATGCTGTGCTGGGCGGCGAAAAGGCCGAGCAGCAGCGCATTGACGATGACGGCTTCGACCGGACTTCCAGCGACTCCGGAATCGATGGATTTCGGCACGACCATGTTGCCGACGAAACCGACCGCATAGAGAAACGAACCGAGAAAAATCAGGTATGCGGCAACGCCGTAGATAAGGGTGATTACGCCCGCCATGACTGCCCCTCCATGCAAGCATCAGGATTCGGTCGGTCGACCGAATTCAGTGTCAAAAACCATAAATTCTCTGACGAGTCAACTTGATCGGTCGCTCGACCGAGATAGAGTGGAGGGACGTCCAGCCCCGGACAGGAGAAGCTATGATCCGCCCAGATTGCACCGCTAACAGCGGCAGCCACGCCGCATGACGGACGCTGCCGAAGCCGTTACCCCGCCGCAGAACAAGCAAAAGCGCGACACGCGCGCCGAACTGATTTCGGCCGCCGAGTTATGCCTCCATCAAGGCGGTTATGCCGATCTGTCGACGCGCCGCGTTGCCGAGATCGCCGGCGTTCCGCTCAGCCAGATCCATTACCATTTCGGCTCCAAGGAACGGCTGTTCCTGGCCCTGCTCGACCATCTGAACGAGGGCCTGCTGAAACGCCAGGCGGAGACTTTTGCGGCACCGATGCCGCTGTGGCAACGCTGGGAGCGCGCTTGCGATTTCCTCGACGATGATCTGGCGTCCGGCTATGTCCGGATCCTGCACGAGATGATCGCGGCAAGCCTGTCGAGCCCCGAGATCGCCAAGGCGGTGCGCCGCGACCTGCGCGGCTGGTTCGAACTGCTGGACGGACTGGCGCAAGAGGCGGAGCGTCGGTTCGGCGGCCTCGGGCCATTCTCCGCCGCCGAAGTAACCAGCCTGGTCAGCGCCGCATTCCTCGGCAGCGAGACGATGATCCTGCTTGAGATCGAGAGCCCGCATGTCCCGGTGCGGCAGGCGTTGCGCCGCTTCGGCGAAACCATCCGGCGGATGGAGGAAGCAGCGCCCGGCAGTTAGCCAGCGAAGTCGAGCCGCGTCAGCCTTTGCGGCTGCGCATCAGCGCTTCGAGTTCGCTGTCGCCGCCTTCCGGCAGCATGATGCGGACATGGGCGTAGAGATCGCCATGGCCGCCGGCCTTTTCCGGCAAGCCCCTGCCCTTCAGGCGCAGCACCTTATCGGAACTCGACCAAGCCGGAATGTTGACCGCCAGCCTGCCGGTCGGCGTGTCGACCGGCACCTTGGCGCCCAGCACCGCGTCGGCCAACGCTACCTCCAGATCGGCATGCAAGTCACGGCCCTCGATGCGGTAGCGCGGGTGCCTGCGGATACGGATCTTGACCAGCGCATCGCCCGGCTGTGCCGGCCCCTGCTCGCCCTGGCCCTTCAGCCGGATGGTCTGGCCATCCTCGACATAGACCGGCAGCTTGACCGCAATCTTGCGGCCGTCGGGAAACATCGCCGTCACCTTTTCGGCGGTCGCTATCTCCTCGATGGTGACGTCGAGCGTGACGTTCAGATCGGCGGCGGTCGCCTGCTGGCGGCGGTCGCCTGTTCCGGCGCCGCGCGCGCCGGAAAAGGCGTCGCCGAAGATCTGGCTGAAAATGTCGCTGTTGCCGTCGAACGGATCGCCGCCCGGACGCCCCGATCGGAATTCGAAGCGCGAGCCGCCGGCGCCCTGCTGGCGGCGGAAGCCACCGAACGGATCGCCGCCGCCGGCTGCGCCCTCGAAGCCCTGGAATTTCGGCTTGCCGTCGGCGTCGATCTCGCCGCGGTCGAAGGCCGCACGGTTCTTCTCGTCGCCGACGACCTCATAGGCCTGATTGGCGGCGGCAAAACGGTCCTTGGCCTTGGGATCATTCGGATTCTGGTCCGGATGATACTTCTTGGCGAGCTTGCGGTAAGCCGATTTTATGTCCTTGGCCGATGCGTTCTTGGCAACGCCCAGCACCTCATAGGGGTCGCGCATGCGTCCTGCCCTGGAAAATGAGTTAAATCCACGTTGGCCCTTATATGCGCTCCCATAGGAAGAAATTCCAGTGGCGCGCAGGCTTATCGAGGGTTGAAATTGCGATGCCCGCAAACCTCGAAAATCAGAGCGGTTTGAAGTCCTGCATGTGCCAGCCGCCGGCCGCGGCGATGCACAATTGCCCCTTGAACAAAGCGACGCCGTCGAAGCTTTCGCGCGAGGCGGTAAAGCTGCGGCAGGCCTGGCCGTTGTCCTGCACTTCGGCGAGTTCGGTGATGGAGCCCCGCGAGCCGGTGTCGGCATTCGCCCACGGCACGGCCTGGCCGCGAAGCTCCTCGATGTCGGCCGAAGACACCGCATTGCCGATCGTGGTCTGGTCGGAAGCGCTGTCGGCGTCCGTCGATGTCACCCTCGCCGGCGCGCTTGAGGTGACGATGGAACGGTCGACCTCGGCCTTTTCCAGGCTGAAGCCGCCGGCGCCGCAGGCGGCAAGTGGCAGGGCGATAATCACGATCACGGCTTTCGAACTGGCCGAAGCGATAACGCTCCATTGCCCGCTGTCAAAAGCTTGCGCGATACGCGACAATCGGCAACCTCCTGAAGCTCGAGACATTTTGAGAAAAACTATGAGTGACACTGAGTTAACAAGTAGTGACTTTACCGAAGCCGCCGAGCCGTTCCGGCTCTTTGCCGAGTGGCTGGAGGACGCCAAGAAAAGCGAAATCAACGATGCCAACGGCGTAGCACTTGCAACCGTCGATGCCGACGGCATGCCGGATGTGCGTATGGTGCTGCTCAAGGGGTTCGATGAAAGCGGCTTTGTCTTCTACACGAATTTCGAGAGCGCCAAGGGCCGCGAGATTCTTGGCAGCATGAAGGCGGCGATGTGCTTCCACTGGAAATCGCTGCGCCGCCAGGTGCGCATACGCGGACCGGTGGAAATCGTCAGCGACGCTGAAGCCGACGCCTATTACGCGACGCGGCCGCGCGGCAGCCGGATCGGCGCATGGGCTTCGAAACAGTCGCGGCCGCTGGAAAGCCGCTTTGCCCTGGAGAAGGCGGTGGCCGAATACACGGCGCGCTACCCTATCGGCGAAATCCCGCGGCCAAAGCACTGGTCGGGCTTCCGCATCGTGCCGCAGGCGATCGAGTTCTGGCACGACCGGCCATTCCGGCTGCACGATCGGCTGGTCTTTTCGCGCAACGCCGAAGGCGGCTGGGACAAGACACGGCTTTATCCCTGAGGATAAGTTCAGGCCTTCTTCCTAGTCATAAACGCGGTCAACGCGGCGCGCGCTTCGTCGGACTTCAGCCGCTCGGAGAAATGCTCGCTCTCCACCTTGATGCGGGCGACAAGCTCGTGGCGCGGGGCGCGCATCAGGTCACGCGCGATCTTCAGCGCCTGCGGCGGCTTGGCGGCGATCGCGCCGGCCGCGGCAAGTGCCGCGGCTTCTAGCCCGTTCTCCTCGACCACCTCATAGATCAGGCCGGCGGCCTTGGCGCGTTCGGCGGAAAAACCTTCGCCGAGCCCAAGCAGCGCGAAGGCGCCCTGCCTGCCGAGGATGAGCGGCGCCAGCAGGCTGGAGCCCGCCTCCGGCACCAGGCCGAGGTCGACGAAGGGTGTGCGGAACACCGTGCGCGGCGTGGCGAAAGTCAGGTCGCAATGCAAATTGAGCGTGGTGCCGATGCCGACCGCAATGCCGTCGACGCCGGAGACCATCGGCTTCTCCGTTTTGGCCAGCGCCATCAGGAAGTCCCAGACCTCGTTGCCGCCCTCACCGCCGGTGGCGATGACCAGGAAATCGGCGAGATCGTTGCCGGAAGAGAAGGCGCCAGGCACACCGAGGAAGACATGGACGCGAACCGCCGGGTCGGCATCGCCATCGGCCAGCGCCTTGGACATTGTCGCGTACATGGCGCGCGTCAGTGCGTTCTTCTTGTCGGGACGGTTCATGCGGATGATCTGGATGGCGCCCTGGCGCTCGACGAGAATATGGTCTGTCACGGTCATTCTTCCCTGGTGAGCGCTCTGGTACTCAGGCCGTTATCAGCGCCTTGCCGGCGGTAGCGAGGCTCTCGGCGCCATCGATGACGCGTTCCTTCAAGGCGCTGACTTCGCCGAGCAGGTTTTCGGCGAAAAAGCGGCAAAGGGCGATGCGGCTCTGCTGGGCAAGTCCGCCACGCGCCAGATAAGCGCCGCCGGCAGCAAGCGAGATCAGCCTGAGATAGGGGGTCGCACCGGCTTGCGCTTCGTCCAGACGGCCGTCGGCCAGCAGCTTCTGCAGGAAGCGCGTCGCCTCGGTGAGATCGTCGAACGCCTGGTCAAGCGCTTCGGCGGTGCGGCCGAAGCCCTGCAGGTTCGAGGTCCGCACCTCGTCGGCGATGGCCTTCAGTTCGGCGATATAGCCATGCACATGCTCGCCGCCGCCAAGCGGCAATTTGCGGGCTACAAGGTCGATCGCCTGGATGCCGTTGGTGCCTTCATAGATCGGCGCGATGCGGGCGTCGCGATAGAGCGCGGCCGCGCCCGTCTCCTCGATGAAGCCCATGCCGCCGTGGACCTGGACGCCGAGCGATGCGACATCGACGCCGATATCGGTGGAAAAGGCCTTGGCCAGCGGCGTCAGCAGATTGGCGCGATCGCGCCAATGCGCGGCCTCCTCGCCTGTCGACACACGCGCGAAGTCGATGGCATAGGCGCAGGAATACGAGATGGCGCGGGCGATCTGGGTCAAAGCCTTCATGGTCAAGAGATTGCGCTGCACGTCGGGGTGATGGACGATCGGCGCCATCCCGGCGCCTGAAAAGTCCGATGCCTTGCCCTGGCGGCGCTCATTGGCATAGGCGATCGCCTTCTGCGTCGCGGCTTCGGCCACTGCCACGCCCTGCATGCCGACGCAAAGCCTCGCGTTGTTCATCATGGTGAACATGCAGGCGAGCCCCTTGTTCTCCTCGCCGATCAGCCAACCGATGGCGCCGGGCGCAGCACCCTGGAACCCGTCGCCATAGATCATGGTGCAAGTCGGCGAGGCATGGATGCCGAGCTTGTGCTCGAGGCCGGAACAGAAGACGTCGTTGCGGGCGCCGAGCGAGCCGTCATCATTGACCAGGAATTTCGGCACCAGGAACAACGAAATGCCGCGCGTGCCGGCCGGCGCATCCGGCAGCCGCGCCAACACCAGATGGATGATGTTGTCGGTGAAATCATGCTCGCCATAGGTGATGAAGATCTTCTGGCCGAAGATGCGGTAAGTACCGTCGCCGGCAGGCTCGGCGCGGCTGCGCAAGGCGGCGAGATCGGAACCGGCCTGCGACTCGGTCAGGTTCATCGTCCCCATCCACTCGCCGGAGACGAGCTTTGCCAGATACTTTGCCTTCAGCGCTTCGGAAGCATGCTTGTCGAGCGCCTCGACCGCGCCCATGGTCAGCGTCGGGCCGATGCCGAAGGCCATGGCGGCGGAGTTCCACATTTCGAGCGCGGCAACGCCGAGCATGGTCGGCAGGCCCTGGCCACCGAATTCTTCCGGTCCCGACAGCGCGTTCCAGCCGCCGTCGATCCAGCTGCGGTAAAGCGCCTTCCAGCCGGGCGGCGTGGTCACGGTCGCATCCTTCAGCACCGCGCCATGCTCGTCGCCGATCTTGTAGAGCGGCGCCACTTCCTCGCTGGCGAAGCGGCCGGCCTCGGACAGGATGGCGTCGACAAGGTCTTCGCCGAGGTCCCCGAACGCGCCGCGGTCTAGCGCCGGCTTGAGCGCGGCGACATGCTTGAGCGTGAACGAAATGTCGTCGACCGGGGCCTTGTACATGCCGCTTTCTCCTCCGCTGCTCCGACCGCTCGATCCTAGGACCCGGGCCGATGCAAAACCATCCGCCTCTGGGCGGCCTCCGACCTTCTTTTTACGTAAACGTCAAACTTTGTCACGCGGATTTTCATCGAACTTCGTCGTCCACGGGTGGAGCGGGAGCGTAGCGGACGCCGAGTACCATGTCGCGACCTCGCGCTAGGGGCGCAACGGTGCAGAATTCCGCGCCGTGGCAACGCTTCGAAGTCGCGGAATGCATACTATGGTCCGCGCCGCGTCGCTTCGCTCCTTGCTTCGCCATAGAATGACGAAATCGCGAGAGCGACAGGACTCCTGCCCGAAAGCACTTCCTTAACCATACCGGTCCACCATCGGTGTTTGGTCAGCGGGGATCCCCTGTTTGAAAACGCCGACGCATCTTCTTCGCCGCTCAGCGATCGCTCTCGCGGCGATGATGGCGCTGATGTCAGCGGCTACAGCCTCGGACTTTTCCGAGCCGTGGCGGGATGGCGACCGCGCGCTGGTGGTCGACGCCTATGAATACAATTCCATCGACTGGGGTGCGCTTGCCACCGACAAGCGCATTGTCGGCTTCATCAACAAGGCCTCCGACGGGCTGCCGCCGCCCTATTTCTGCTTCGGCGACGAGATAGCGGTCAAACTCTGCAAGACATTGTGGAAACGCTTTGCGGTGACACGCGAGCTGTTTCAGACGCGCAAGGTGGTGGCCAAGGCGCTCGGCCTGAAATGGGGCGCCTATCATCTTGCCCGCCCCGGCAATCCGCTCGAGCAGGCCAACAGTTTCATCGATTTCGCCGAGCCAGCCCCTGACGATCTGCTCGCCCTCGATCTCGAAGGCAACGACCCCTCGCAATGGATGTCACTCGAGGATGCCGAGGAATTCGTGCGCCAGGTGCACCGGCGGCTCGGCCGTTTCCCGATCCTCTACACCAACGGCAAGACCGCCCAGTTCATCGCCGACAACCGCTATCGATACCGGCTCTTGTCGCGGCTGCCGCTCTGGTATGCGCGCTACAAGCCCGACATCGACGTGCACTTTCCGATGGGCAACTGGCAGGGCTATGCGCTGTGGCAGTTTTCGGCGCAGGCCAATTGCGGCCGCCTGCGCTGCCCCTACCGGGTCCCCGGCACGCCCAACGACATCGACGTCAACGTCGCGCCGATGGACGCGGCGGCACTGCGCCAGCAATGGCCCTTCGGCGGCCTGATCGACGTGCCGCCCGACTACCTCGCCTCGATACCGGTGCCAGTCTCGCGCGCAGCCGGGCTCGCCGGAAAAGTCACCATCACCTATGCCGATGTGGCGACGCCACCGACGGTCGAGGAGATGGTGGCGGTGCTCGGCGCGCGCTGGCAGACATTCCGCGCTGCCTTCCGCATGCCGGTGGTCAAGACGGTGCCGCGCCGCGCGCGCTTCGGCATTGCCGAGTATGTCGCCTGGAAGCGGACTGCGTATCGTTCGGAGGCTCTGCTCGAGGCCGCCTTCTCGCAGGCCGCCGACCCGGTCAGCACCGCTTCAACGGAACTCCTTCGCGAGCGCTGAGGCTCAGGTGACGCTGGCTTTCTCCCGCGCCACCGCCTGCCAGCCTATGTCGCGGCGGCAGAAGCCTTGCGGCCAGTCGATACGGTCGAGCGCGGCGTAAGCGCGGCTTTGCGCTTCACCCACCGTCTTGCCTGATGCCGTGACGTTGAGCACGCGGCCGCCATTGGCGACCAGCGCGCCGCCATTGATGGCAGTGCCGGCATGGAAAATCTCAACGCCTTCGCCAGCGGCTTCGTCGAGACCCCGAATGACCGAGCCTTTTTCCGGCGTCCCGGGATAGCCCTGTGCCGCCATCACCACGGTCAGCGCGGCATCGTCGCGCCAGCGGATCGAACTGTGCGCCAACTGGCCGTCGACGGCGGCGTTGAGCAGCACCAGCAGATCGTCCTTCAGCCGCATCATCAGCACCTGGCACTCGGGATCGCCGAAGCGGGTATTGTATTCGATCAGCTTCGGCCCCTTGTCGGTGATCATCAGCCCGGCAAACAGAATACCGGCGAACGGCGCGCCAAGCTCGGCAATGCCGTGCATGGTCGGCTCGACGATCTCGCGCATGGTGCGCTCGACCATTTCGGGGCTCATCACCGGCGCCGGCGAATAGGCGCCCATGCCGCCGGTATTGGGGCCGGTATCGCCGTCGCCGACGCGCTTGTGGTCCTGTGCGGTGCCAAAGGGAAGTGCGGTCGTGCCGTCGCAGAGGCAAAAGAAGCTTGCCTCCTCGCCGGTCATGAATTCCTCGACCACGACCTCGGCACCGGCGCCACCGAATGCGCCGTCGAAACAAGCATCGAGGGCGGCGCGCGCCTCGTCCAGCGTCATGGCGATGGTGACGCCCTTGCCGGCAGCGAGCCCGTCGGCCTTGATGACGATCGGCGCTCCCACCTTTTCGACGTAAGCCTTGGCCGCAGCCAGTTCGGTGAAGCGGCCATAGGCGGCGGTCGGGATGCCGTATTTGGCGCAAAGGTCCTTGGTAAAACCTTTCGAGCCTTCGAGCCGCGCTGCCCGCTTCGACGGGCCGAAGACGCGGATGCCCTCGCCGCGCAGGTCGTCGGCAATGCCGGCGACCAGCGGGCCTTCCGGCCCGACGACGACGAGGTCGATCGCATTGTCCTTGCAGAAGGTTGCGACAGCGGCATGGTCGGCGATGTCGAGCTTGACCAGTTCGGCCTCGCGGGCGATGCCCGGATTGCCGGGCGCGGCATAGAGCTTGGTCAAAAGCGGCGAGGCCGCGATCTTCCAGGCCAAGGCATGTTCGCGGCCGCCGGAGCCGATCAACAAAACGCGCATGCCGATGTCCCTTGTCATTTCACGACAGGGACTGCGCTATTGCGCTGCGCAGCGCGGGTCAAGACTTTTGGTCCGCTGCTTGCCGGTTGCGCACGGCAACGTCGCACGCATCGGCGAGCCGAAGCAGAAGCGCGGCTCTCGCGGCTCAGCTCTGGAAGACCACTGGAAACCAGTCCTCGCGCAGTTTCTGGCCGGGCTTCATGTCATGGCCGGGATAGGGCGGCGAGGTACGGCCGGGGCGCTCGACATAGCGCGCATCGTCGCCGACCCAGCGCAGCGACAGCGCCCGGCGCCGCGCCGCGGTCGGATTGCCGCGCGCACCATGCGCGGTGCGGAAGTCGAACAGGATGGCGTCCCCCGGTTCCATCTCCCATTCGAGCACCTTCAGCGACGGGTCCTTGTCTGGATCCGGCACGGGGAGGTAGTCGCCCTCGCCGGCATAGAAATTGCTGTCATCTAGCCAGCGCACCGGCAGGATCATCTTGTCCCATTTGTGCGAGCCGGCGATCAGCCGCAGCGTCGCTTCCTTGACCGGATCGATCGGAATCCAGAAGCTGACGGTCTGGGTGCCATCGACGAAGTAATACGGGATGTCCTGGTGCCAAGGCGTCGGCTTTTGCGTGCCCGGTTCCTTGACCAGCACATGGTCGTGGAAGAACTGGGCGCTGCGCGACTGCATCGCCGCTGCCGCGAGTTCCGCGGCCGGGGAATTGCGCACCACGTCGACGAATTCGGGAATGCGCTCCCAATTGCAGTAATCGTCGAAGAAGCTGCCCTTGCCGTTGGCGATGTCCGAAGCCGTGGCGCTGCGGTTTTGCATGTTGCGCTCGATGCCGGCGGCGATGGTGCCGACCCAGTCCTTGAAGGCGCCGCGTATGCAGACCGCGCCGTCGCGCTGGTAGTCGGCAATCGCTGCGGCATCAATATGTCTGGCGGCCATCTCATGTCTTCCCTGTTTCGATGACCGACTATCGCAGCCGCCGCACATCGCGTAAAATAATAACTTCTCATCTCTCTTATAGTTTTAGACTATGAATCTGACCCTCACCCAGCTGCGTTACCTCGTCGCCGTCGCACGGCATGGCAGCGTCACCGCGGCCGCGCGGATGCTGAACGTCTCACAGCCGTCGATCTCGGTGGCGATCGACAATGTCGAAGCGACGCTCGGCCAGAAACTGTTCGTGCGCCAGCGCGGCAGCGGCATCGCGCTGACCTCGTTCGGCCGCAGCGCGGTGGCGAAGGCAAAGCAGGTGCTGGCCGAAGCGGACGAACTGGTTGGGCTCGGGACGCGCGACGCCGATGTCGGGGGCGAACTTGTGCTCGGCTGTTTCGAGGATCTGGCGCCCTATTTCGCGCCGGCGCTGATCCGCGCTTTTTCGCAACGCTGCCCGGCGGTCACCGTGGTGGTCCGCGACGAGACCTTCGAGACGCTGGGCCGGCGGCTCGGCGATGCGGCAATCGATCTCGGCCTGACCTACGATCTCGGCCTGCCCTCGCACTTCGCCCGCATCCTGCTGCATGAGCTGCGGCCACACGCGCTTCTGCCGCAAGGCCACGCACTGGCCAGCCAGGCGAGCGTCAGCCTGGCGGAGCTGGCGACCCATCCCTTGATCACCACCGACCAGCCGCATAGCTGGCAGCATATGCTGGACCTGTTCCTCAGCCGCGGCCTGTCGCCGGTCTCGCAATCGACGGCGAGTTCGTTCGAACTGCAGCGCAGCATGGTCGCCAACGGCTTCGGCGTCGCAGTGAGCTACACCAGGCCCTATGGCGACAGGAGTTATGACGGGCTGCCGCTGGTCTGCAAGCCGCTGTCCGATCCGCTGCCGATGCAGCGCATCATCCTCACCCATGACACAAGGCAAAGGCTGTCGAAGGCGGCGCTGGCCTTCACGGAGGTGGCGAAGGCATGGTTTGCCAGCCACGATGTTTTCACCGCCTGAGCGACAATGCGGCCGCTTGACGGCGCACGCCGCTGCTGCCACTCCAGCACGATGGAAACCATCCAGTCGAAAGCCGCACAGGGCCGCGTCGCCGACGCGCCGAGCGGCCATTGGGTCTACAAGATATTGCCGCGCTGGCTGTGGCCTTACGCGCAGCTTGCGCGCTGGGACCGGCCGATCGGCTGGCAATTGCTGCTGTGGCCCTGCTGGTGGTCGGCAGCGCTTGCGGCCAGCGCCTATCCCCGCCCGGCAGACCCGTTGCTCACATTGCTGCCGTCGCCGTGGTTCCTGTTCCTGTTCTTTGTCGGCGCCGTCGCCATGCGTGGCGCCGGCTGCACCTATAACGACATTGTCGACCAGGACATCGACAACAAGGTCGAGCGCACGCGCTCGCGGCCATTGCCGGCCGGCAAGGTGACGCGCCGCCAAGCCTGGGCGTTCCTGGTCATCCAGGCCTTGCTGGGCCTGGTCGTGCTGCTGCAGTTCAACGACTTCGCCATTCCGCTCGGCATCGTCTCGCTGGTCATCGTTGCCGTCTATCCCTTCATGAAGCGCTTCACCAACTGGCCGCAATTGGTGCTCGGGCTCGCCTTCTCCTGGGGTGCGCTGATGGGCTGGGCGGTCGAGTTCGGCGATCTCGATGGCCCGGCCATCATGCTCTATATCGGCTCGATCCTGTGGGTGATCGGCTACGACACCATCTATGCACATCAGGACAAGGAAGACGACGCAATCGTCGGCGTGCGCTCGACGGCGCGGCTGTTCGGCGACAACACCAAGACCTGGCTGGTCGGGCTTTATGGCGGCACGCTGGTCTGCTTCGCCATCGCCTTCGCCTCGGCGCAGGTGCCGGTGGTGGCGCTGGCCGGGCTGATCGCCGCCGGCGCCCATATGGCGCGGCAGATAGCGGTTCTGGATATCGACGATCCCGATCAATGCCTGCGGCTGTTCAAATCCAACAACCAGGTCGGCTGGTTGATCTTCATCGGCCTGATCGGCGGTGCGCTGTGGGTGGCGCTAAAGCCGCTGGTTTAATCTCCTTCTCCCCGTCACTACGGGGAGAAGGTGGCGGCAGCCGGATGAGGGGCAGCGCCAATCTTCGCAGTTGAGGTGAGATGCACAGCGGCGATATTGCGAGAAATGCCTCGGTCAGCGCCGCCCCTTATCGCCCTGCCGGGCGTTCGTCACTCGAAAAGCCAAGCAATTGGCTTTTCGTCCGCTACGCGGACCGCTCCTCAACCCCCCGTATATTGAGAAGAAGGCTGTCGTCGGCGGTTTCGCCAATCGCCGGTCAAGCTACTCTCTCGAAATAATCTCCTGGCCGTCGATCACCAGTCTCAGCCCGAGATTGCCGGCCCTGCGGCGGGCGAGGAAGCGCGGGCGGCGCGTGGTCGAGACCCGGCCCTTGCGGCGATCCTTGGCCGGCAGCGCCTTGATGGCGGCGCCGAGCGATTCCTCCAGCGTGCGGGCAATGCCGTCGGATTCGATCAGCAGCATCTGCAGCCGGTAAGCATCGGCCCAGGCGCGCCAGTCGGCGGCGACGTCGTCGAGATCGTCGGCCACCAGCAGCGGCACCGACAGCATCGGGTCGTTGTGCAGGAGTTCGAGGGTTACCGTGACGTTGCCTTGCGCATCCTCCATCGCGCGGGCGGCGACGCCGCGAAACGCGTTGGCGGGCAGCGCGATGATCGCCGGCACGCCGCTCATCTCGAGCGTGCGGCGGATGACGGCGCCGCGCTGGTCGATGGTGAAGGTAACGTCGCCATAGTCGTCGCGCGTGGCATAGCTCACCACTTGCGGCAGGCGGAATGGGTCGAGGCGCATGTTGCGCCCAGCCCAGACGGGCTTCGATACACTGTTCATCTGCTGCCTTCCTGTGTTTCTCCTGAGAGCCGCTTTCACGGATCCCACCGGGCCAGTTTTCCCGGCCTCGTTGTGTGAAACATTAGCGCGAGCTTCTGCCGCCCGGCTTAAGAAAGTCAGTTAAATTTTGCTGATCTCAGGCGATGGTTATCGGAATGAGACCAGCCACAAAATGTTGAAAGGATCAGATAACCTTACCGGGATTCATGATGCCGGCCGGGTCGAAGGCCGCCTTCACCCGGCGCATCAGCTCGATCGCCATGGGCGGCGCGGTGGCGATCAGCTCGTCGCGCTTCAACTGGCCGATGCCATGCTCGGCCGAGATCGAACCCTGGAAGGAGCGCACGACATCGTGCACGGCATGGTTCATGGCGTGGTAGAGGCCGAGAAACGCTTCATCGTCACCGCCCTCCGGCCGGGAGATGTTGTAGTGGAGATTGCCATCGCCCATATGACCGAAGCAGACGACGCGCGCCTGCGGACTGACCGAAGCCACTGCACCGGCCGCCTTTTCGATAAACGCCGGGATGGATGCCACCGGCACCGAAATATCATGCTTGATCGAAGCGCCTTCGGGCTTTTGCGAATCCGGCAGCACCTCGCGGAAGTTCCAGAACGCGTCGCCCTGCGCCAGGCTGGCCGCGATCACCGCGTCGCCGACGATGCCTTGCTCGAGGCCTGCCGACAGCACTTCTTCGATCAGCCCCCTGGCGTCCTCGGCCGAACGGCCCGACGACACCTGCATCAACACATACCATGGCCAATCCTGCACCAGCGGCCGCGTGACGCCCTGCGCATGGCGCAGCGTGAAATCATAAGGACGCTGGCCGATCAGCTCGAAGGCGGTGAGTGCCGCCCCGGCCCGGTCCATCGCCAGGCTGAACAGCGAAAGCGCTGCTTCCGGCGACGACAGGCCGGCAAAGGCGACTTCGCGCCCCTTGGGCTTGGGAAACAGTTTCAGCACCGCGGCGGTGATGATGCCGAGCGTGCCTTCGGCGCCGACGAACAGGTTCTTCAGATCGTAGCCGGTGTTGTCCTTCTTCAGTTTGCGCAGATCGTCGAACACCTCGCCGGTCGGCAGCACGACTTCGACACCAAGGCAGAGTTCGCGCGCATTGCCATAGGCAAGCACGCCGGTGCCGCCGGCATTGGACGAGAGATTGCCGCCGATCTGGCAGGACCCTTGCGCGGCAAGCGACAGCGGAAACAGCCGGTCGGCGGCGTCGGCGGCTTCCTGCAGCGTCTGCAGGATGACGCCGGCTTCGACGGTCACCGTGTTCGAGAAGACGTCGATCTCGCGAATGCGGTTCAGCCGCGACAAAGAAAGCACGATCTCGCGGCCGGAGGCATCCGGCACCTGGGCGCCGACCAGCCCGGTGTTGCCGCTCTGCGGCACGACCGGCGTACCGGTCCCGCTCGCCAGCCGCATGATCCGGCTGACCTCGTCGACGCTGCCGGGACGCAACACCAAGGCGGTCCTGCCGTGCCATAGGCCGCGCCGCTCGGCAAGATACGGCGCAATATCGGCCTGGTCGCGCAGCGCATATTTGTCGCCGACGATTGCCGCAAAGCGGGCGATGAGGGCGGGATCGAGGTCGAAGGGTGCGTCGTTCATGGGCGCAAACTATGGCGCTCAATCGAGCTTGTCACGGGGGGCAGCGGCACGAAACAGCCGATCGTTGATCGCCTCGCCGAGCCCTTCGACCGGGATCGGCTCGACGGCGATCGTGGCCGCACCGCTGCGGTCGAGTTCCTGCAGATACGCGAACAGATTGCTTGCGGCTTCGCGCAAATCGCCCGATGCGGACAGGTTGCGCAAGGCCGCGGCCGCTTGCCAGCCTTCCGCGCGCTGCTCGCCAAAGGCCAGCAAAGCCTCGCCCGCGCCCACGCTTTGCACATTGAGCCGCACCGCGGCGCCCGGCGCGTAATGCGACGCCAGCATACCTGGCGCCTCGATGCCGGCTGTGGCGCCGCGCAGCAGTTTCACGCCGACGGCCGCCTCGATCTCCGCGGCAGCGATGCCGCCCGGCCTCAGCAGCCGCAGGCCGTTGCCTTCGACCTTGACGATGGTCGATTCCAGCCCGACCGGGGTGGCGCCGCCATCGACCACCAGCCGGATTTTGACGCCGAGATCGGCCGCCACGGCTTGCGCTGTCGTGGCGCTTATCTTGCCCGAAGAGTTCGCGCTGGGCGCGGCCAACGGCCGGCCGAGTCTGGCGATCAGCTCGCCGCCGAACCCCCTCGGCATGCGCAGCGCGATCGTATCGAGCCCGGCGGTGACCAGCGGATGGATGCCGTTGCCGGGTCGGAGCGGCAGCACCAGCGTCAGCGGCCCCGGCCAGAACGCCTCGGCCAGCCGCTTCGAAAGCGGGTCGAAGATCGCAATGCGCTCGGCCATCGCCAGATCGGCGACATGGGCGATCAGCGGGTTGAAGCGCGGCCGGCCCTTGGCTTCGAAAATGCGGGCGACGCCGACGCCATTGGTCGCGTCGCTGGCCAGTCCATAGACGGTCTCCGTCGGGATGGCGACGACGTCGCCGCCCTCAAGCAGCGCCAACGCCTGCTCCATCGCTTCGCCGACGGATAGTATCTCAGCCACTCGCTTCACCTCACAGGCACCGGACCTAAAGCGCGTCGCGCTGAACCGGATTCATGCGACGCGCTTTAGGTCTTTGTTTTGATGCATGTCGTTCTCTCAAAACCGGGGCCACTTTTGAGCGACATGCATTAGAGCGGTTCAGCGGTTCGCTGAAACGCTCTAAGTATTTGTTTTTGCGCAATTCCGGACGGAAAACCGCTACTCACTTTTCCTGGAATTGCTCTAATACGGCAGTGGTTTTCGGGCAAGCCGGCGTTGGCGAATTATCAATGCCTAAAATGCTACGTTTCCCTGCAAGCCGGCATCAATCCACTGGGGTTAAGGCTATTTGCGGTTAGGGCTGGCGGCTTGTCGGGCAAGGGGACGGTTTCGATGTCGATGCGTGTGCTTGGAGCGCTTGGTTTCACCCTGGCGGCGATGACCGGTGGGGCGCACGCCTCGTCGATCGTCTTTCTCGGCGTCTCGACCTCGACGCCATCGGTCATCAAGGTTGGCGGATCCGAACCGGTCAGGATCGCCTCGTCGCCATCGATCGTCGCACTCGGCGATGCCCAGCCCGATGTGACTTATGAAAAGGTCGCGGCGATCCCCGAAAAGCCTAGGCACGGCCAGGACCCGATGATCATTCGCGGCGGCATCGTCGGCGGCGCCTTCGCCGCGCCGGCTCCGGCCAGGGCGAGCGCCGCGGCGCCGGCGACTGAGCCGACGGCAGAGACCGCACCAGCCGGAACTGCAACGGCATCGAACGGCAAGCCCGAGTCGCAACCGGCAGCGCCGCAGCCGGCAGCAACACCGCAGCAGCCGATCGAGGGCGTCGGCAAAGCCGAGTAGGCCATTCAGCCAAAACAGTCGGCCAAGACAGTCGGCCGATCCATGCCGCTTGACGCCGATCGACGCCCCGGCGCAGGATCGGCTTGGCGGCGGCGGCCCCAATTTCGCCAATCGGGTTTGGCATGAGCGCGCCGGGTTCTAGGAGAGCGAGGGGTTATCATGAACATGACGAAATCTTTGACTATTGCCGGCCTGTTGCTGGCGTCACCTATAGGTGTCGGCGGCGCGCAGGCCGGTGACGAGCTAGGGTCCTACGTCGCGCGCATTTCCGATCGCGACCACCATGCCAGCGACGGCTATGGGCTGAGCAGCGCAGCACAGATGGTGCGGCAGGACCGTGCCAACTGGCACAAGTTCCACCGGCGCGATGCCGACGACCAGGGCGATGACTGGTTCCGCAGCAACGATGATCGCGCGTATCTGGAACGCATGCTGAAGCGCGGTGGCGCGATGAGCTCCTCGACACGGAACGCCATCGTCAATGGCGAGCCGCTGATCCAGGTCGACGTCTATTCAGACAGCGTGCATGTCAGCATTTTGGAGGACTGACGGGTCAGCCTCGGGAGGACTGAAAACAAGACGGGCGGCGTGTGAACGCCGCCCGTGTTCGGGCTTGTCCGTCGCTTAGCCAGCTATTCTGGAAAAATCCGCGACCTGATCGGTGGCCGTGCGGATGCGAGCCAGCAGCGCCAGGCGGTTGGCGCGCACGGCCTGGTCCTCATCATTCACGAGAACGCGTTCAAAGAATGAATCAACCGGTTCACGCAACACGCTAAGCGCCAGCATGGCGGCGGAAAAGTCTTCGTTTTGAATCGCTTCGCCGGCTTCTCTCTCCGCCTGATTCACCGCCGCAAACAGCGATTTCTCGGCCTCCTCGCGAAACAGCGCCGGCTCAACAGTCGCGGCGACACGCGTTTTCTTCTTCTCCTCGGCAGCCAGAATGTTGGCCGCGCGCTTGGTGCCGGCGAGCAGGTTCTTGCCGTCCTCGGTGTCGAGGAAGTAGCCGAGCGCTTCGACGCGGCGCACGATCTGCAGGAGGTCATCCGACTGCGGCGTGATGACCGCATCGATGAGATCGTGGCGGGCGCCCTGGTCGCGGAGATAGACTTTCAGGCGGTCGTGGAAGAAGGCGATGAGGTCGGAGAGAACTTCTAACGAGCCTCGAAACGTATACACCTCCGCGATCTGACCGCTTTCAAAACGTGCATAGTTACAGCCGTCTGTTAGGTAAATCTCCCGACCTTCGTCCGAAAAATCATACTGCCCCCAAAGGGTGTCCGGATGGTCCTCTGGCAATTCAAAGTCCGTCGGATCTATCTCCGTTACCACTAGCTTGCGGCTGTGCAGCCGGTCGTATTGGGCGGTATGAGCAGCTCTTAGCAAACTCAACATTGCCAGCTTGATGCCATTCTCGACCAATATCCTGACTACACCCAGTGCGGCCCTTCTCAGCGCGTAAGGGTCCTTAGACCCCGTCGGCTTTTCATCAATGGCCCAGAAGCCGACCAGCGTGTCGAGCTTGTCGGCCAGCGCGACGGCAATCGACACCGGATCGGTCGGCACGCGGTCGGACGGACCTTGCGGCTTGTAGTGCTCCTCGATCGCCGCGGCCACGGACGGATGCTCGCCTTGCAGCAGCGCGTATTTGCGGCCCATTGCGCCTTGCAGTTCCGGAAACTCGCCCACTGCTTCTGTCGTGAGATCGGCCTTGGCCAGCACAGCGGCGCGAGCGGCGAGCGCGGTAATCTCCCCCCTCGAGGGGGAGATGTCGCCGAAGGCGACGGAGGGGGTCGTCTCGCGTGGAGCGCCAACTCCCTCTTTCTTCGAGAGACCGGACGGCGTCGCGGCAGCCGAAGCGACCCCCTCTGGCCTGCCGGCGATCTCCCCCTCAAGGGGGGAGATCGACTGCGCCACTGTTGGCGCCAGCTCTTCCGCCAGCCGCTTGATCCGCTCCACCCGCTCGCCTTGCGTGCCGAGCTTGGCGTGGAAAGTCACCCCGAGATGGTCGAGGCGGGCCATGCGTTGGTCGAGCGGCTTTTTCAGATCGAGCCCGAACTTTTTTGCCGATGCCTCGAGCTCTCCCAGATCGGGCAGATCGCCCTGGTCGGTCCGCCAGAAGTACAGCGCATCCGACAGGCGCGCGCGCACCACCTTGCCGTTGCCGTGCGCGATCTCCTTGCCGCCATCCTTCGCCTCGATGTTGGCAGTGAGGATGAAGCGGTTGGAAAGGTTTTCGCCGTCGCCTTGCGGACGGGTGACAAAGCATTTCTGATTGGCGCGAATGGTCAGCCGCACCACCTCGGGCGGAATGGCAAGAAAGGCCTGCTCGAATTCGCCCATCAGCACCACCGGCCATTCGACCAGGCCCGACACTTCCTCCAGCAGCCCTTCGTCCTCGACCAGATCGAGCCCGTTGGCGAAGGCGAGGTTGCGGGCGTCGGCAAGGATGATCTCCTTGCGCCGGTCGCCGTCGAGCACGACCTTGGCTGCTTCCAGCTTGGTCACGTAATCGTCGAAGCGACGCACGGTGATTTCACCCGGCGCCATGAAACGATGGCCGTAGGTGATATTGCCCGAGCGGATGCCATCGATCTCGAAATCGACCACCACCGGCTCCTCGGTCTCCGGCCCGAAGGTGCACAGAATCGTCTGCAGCGGCCGCACCCAGCGCAGCGAACCGGGCTTCGCCGAAGCCGGCCCCCATCGCATCGATGTCGGCCAGGGGAAGCCGCGAATGATGGCCGGCACCAGTTCGGCGATGATTTCTTCCGCCGCCCTGCCCGGCTTCGAAATATGGGCGACGTAGAAGTCGCCCTTCTTCGGATCGGAATGGACATGCGCCTCGGCAGCCGAGGCAAGACCTGCCTTGCGCAGAAAGCCCTGCACCGCCTGTTCCGGCGCCGTCGTCGACGGCCCCTTGATCTCCTCGTGGATATCCTTCGAGCGCGCGGTCAGGCCCCTGACATCGAGCGCCAGGCGCCGCGGCGTCCAGTATTCGCGCGCGGCGTCATAGGTCAGACCCGCCTCGACCAGACCGTCGGTCAGCATCTTCCTGAGATCGCCCGCCGCCTTGCGCTGCATGCGGGCGGGGATTTCCTCGGAGCGGAGTTCCAGCAACAAATCCGGCATCAGAGTTTCTCCACCCGCATGCCTTCTCCCTGATTGCGCGTCCTCGCGCCTCCGGCGCTGCGGTTGCGCGGCCGGGCGGGGATTTCCTCGGAGCGAAGTTCTAGCAAAAGATCAGGCATCAGAGTTTCTCCACCCGCATGCCTTCTTCCTGATTGCGCGTCCTCGCGCCTCCGGCGCTGCGGGCGCGCAGCCGGGCCGGTATTTCCTCGGAGCGAAATTCCAGCAACAAATCCGGCATCAGAGTTTCTCCACCCGCATGCCTTCTTCCCGTTTGCGCGTCCTCGCGCCTCCGGCGCTGCGGTTGCGCGGCTGGGCGGGAATCTCTTCCGAGCGGAGTTCTAGAAGCAGATCAGGCATAGTTAGGCTCCCACCCTCCCCTCGATGGGGAGGGTCGGCGCGCAGCGCCGGGGTGGGGTGGCGACCTCTCAGCCGCCGATACCTTCGGCACCATCGCGCAAACGCAGGTGTGATTTTCGTTCTTCCACCGCCGCATAGATCGTATCGAGCACGGAATCCAGTTCGTTTTTGATTTCATGGTTCCAGAAGCGGATGACTCGATAACCCTGGCTCTCAAACCATTTCGTTCGACGTTCGTCATGGTGCTGTTGGCCATCGAAGCTGTGCTGGACACCGTCCACCTCAATGATCAGCTTCAGCCGGTGGGAGATGAAATCAGGGAAGTAAACGCCTACCGACGCCTGCCTGCGAAAATGAGTGCCTTCTACTGGAATGCGCCACAGATGCCGCCACAGGATGCGTTCCTCGTCGGTCATCGCCGCGCGAAGCCTTTGCGCAGACTGCAGCTTGAATCGATCGAGTTTTGGCATGGAACGTCGCGCTGTCACCCCACCCGCCGCTTCGCGGCGACCTCCCCATCTAGGGGGAGGTAAGAGGGCATAGCAACTCGGCTGACCGCTGTTTCCAGAAATTTGACCGCCCCTGTCGGGCCGCAACCAGCCCGCCCGTCCTTGGATCAAAGATTTCCATGAACCAAACGCAGCGCTGAAGCGACCAACGCTCAGGCAGGGAACTTATTGGCTGAACGACCATGAAAACGGCATCGAGACTCCTCCAGATCATCGCGCTCAGCGCCTGTTTCGCCGCGCAGGTGCATGGCGCCTTCTCGATGCCGGGCGTACGGCAGGCTATGCGGACCATGGCGGGGTCGACTGGCCCGATATTGGCCCCAATCAACATTTCCCTCGAAATGATGAAGTGAGCCTCAGGCGGCGAGCCCGCCGGCCTGGGTCTGCAAAAATGCCTCGCCGCAGGCCTTCGCCAGATTGCGCACCCGCAGGATGTAGCTCTGCCGCTCGGTCACCGAAATCACGCCGCGCGCGTCGAGCAGGTTGAAGACGTGGCTGGCCTTGATGCACTGATCATAGGCCGGGAAGACCATGCGGTGCATCGGCAGATTGTCGTTCGAAGCCGGGGCGCCGGCCGCGAGCAGCGCCTTGCATTCGGCTTCGGCGTCCTCGAAATGCCTGAGCAGCATGGCGGTGTTGGCATATTCGAAATTGTGCCTGGAATATTCCTGCTCGGCCTGCAGGAAGACATCGCCATAGGTGACTTTTTCGGCGCCTTCTCGGCCATTGAAGTTGAGGTCGTAGACATTGTCGACGCCCTGCACATACATGGCCAGCCGCTCCAGGCCGTAGGTCAGTTCTCCCGCCACCGGCGCGCATTCGATGCCGCAGACCTGCTGGAAATAAGTGAACTGCGACACTTCCATGCCGTCGCACCAGCACTCCCAGCCGAGCCCCCAGGCGCCAAGCGTCGGGCTTGCCCAGTCGTCCTCGACGAAGCGAATGTCGTGCAGCAACGGATCGACGCCGATCGCCTTGAGCGAGCCGAGATAGAGTTCCTGCAGGTTCGGCGGGTTGGGCTTCAGGATCACCTGGTACTGGTAATAATGCTGCAGCCGGTTGGGGTTTTCGCCGTAGCGGCCGTCCTTGGGCCGGCGCGAGGGCTGGACGTAGGCGGCGTTCCAGCCCTTGGGCCCGAGCGCGCGCAGCGTGGTGGCCGGATGGAAGGTGCCGGCGCCGACTTCCATGTCGTAAGGCTGCAGGATGACGCAGCCATAGGCGGCCCAGTAATTGTGCAGGGTCAGGATCAGCCCCTGGAACGAGCGGCTGGGATGCATATGGGCTGGACTGTCTGACGTCACGGCGGCCTCGGAAAGCGCTGAAATGATGCCATTCCCTAGTTGCCGGGCCGGTAGGCGTCAAGGCAGCGCCTATCGCCGCCTTGATGAGAGGTTGAACGCTTTGCTTCGGACTGGCCCATTGCCGGACGGTGCCGGTGGCCGTTTGCTCGCCCAGCTTCAACGACAAAGGTTCAGCCATGCAAGGCCAGTTCACCGTACGCCCCGTCACCCGAGAGGATTACGAGCAATGGCTGCCGCTGTGGGACGGCTACAATGCGTTTTACGGCCGCTCGGGCGAGACCGCCTTGCCCGGTGACATCACTGCAATGACATGGTCGCGCTTCTTCGATGCCTATGAGCCGATGCATGCGCTGGTCGCCGAGAGCGAAGGCAAGCTTCTCGGCCTTGTCCACTATCTCTACCACCGCACCACGACGGCGATTTCGCCGAACTGCTATCTGCAGGATCTCTTCACCAATGAGGCGTCGCGCGGCAAGGGCGTCGGCCGGGCACTGATCGAAGACGTCTATACCAGGGCGCAAACCGCAGGCTCCAGCCGCGTCTACTGGCTGACACACGAAACCAACCACACGGCGATGAAGCTCTACGACAAGATCGGCGATCTCTCGGGGTTCGTCGTCTACCGAAAGCTGTTCTAGAATGAGCGCCAACGCTGGGTCTGCGCCGCGTCGCTTCGCTCCTTGCTCCGCCATAGAATGACGATCGCGATAGGGCGTCTCTATCTCTTTGTTTCTGTCGCAATTCCGAACGGAAAACCGCGCACACTTTCCTGGAATTGCTCTAAGACGCCAAGCCGAAAAAACGGGGCTCAGCGAGCCCCGTTTCATCAGAAGTATGGCCCGATCACCCCTTCGGCGCTGGCGGGGTGGCCGGCTTGACCTTCGGGGTTTCCTGCGCCGTGTTGGATTCGATCGGCGGCAGGCCCTTCATCAGCTTCTGCTGCAAAATGGCAAGCACATCGGGATCCGGCTTCAGGTCGCGCGCCTGATTCCACTGGAAAGTGGCTTCGAGCTTGCGGCCGACGCGCCAATAGGCATCGCCGAGATGGTCGTTGAGCACCGGATCTTCCGGCTTGAGCGACACGGCGCGCTCCATTTCGCGCACGGCGTCGTCGAACCGGCCCATGCGGAAATAGGCCCAGCCCAGCGAATCGACGATGTAGCCGTCGCTCGGCCTGAGGTCGACGGCCTTCTGGATCATCGCCAGGCCTTCCTTGAGGTTCATGTTCATGTCGACCCAGGAATAGCCGAGATAGTTCAGCACCTGCGGCTGGTCGGGGAACAGCTCAAGCGCCTTGAGGAAGTTCGGTTCGGCCTTCGGCCATTCCTTCAGCCGCTCATAGGCGATGCCGCGCTGATAGTAGATGTTCCAGTTGGCATTGGTCGGCGTCTTCAGCACCGCGACCGCCTTGTCGTAGAGAGTGGCGGCGGAGCGGAAATCCTCCTTCGAGGCATAGACCCCGCCCAGCGCCAGATAGGCGCGCATGTCATCGGGGTGAGCTTCGACGAATGCCTTGAGATGGGCGATAGCCTCGTCGTGACGGTTGAGATCGGCAAGGTTGAGGCCGAGCTGCAGGTCGGAAAGCTCCTTCAGCGGCGAGGAGGCTGGAATGCGGCTATAGAGCGCAATGGCGCCTTCGCCGTCCTTCAGCTGCTCCGCAACGGCGGCAAGCTGCACCAAAGCGGCGTCGCTGTCGGGCTTGAGCGCGAGCGCATATTGCAGATAGAGGCGCACGAACGGCTCGCCGCCGCCGCGATTGAGCGCGATGGCGAGGTCGAGCAGGATTTCAGCGGCGCCTTCGGAGGGACTGGCGACGAAGGGCTCGATCTTGTCGCCCTTGCTGATCCTGTCGCGAAGCGCCTGGATGTCGAGCTTGCCGGGCGCGAACGCCTCGGCCTTGTCGAGCACGTAGAGCGCCTTGTTCTTGTTTCCCTTGCGCGCCAGGAAAGACGCGTAGGCCTGGGCGTTGCGCATCCATGTCTCGGGCGCGGCACCGCCGGCCGTGACGTCGGTCAGGGTCGCGTCATAAAGCGCGTCGGCCTTGTCCGATAGGCCTGCGGCATCGGCGATCAGCGCGCGGTGGAAGGACTTGAACAGGCCGAACCAGTCAGGCCCCTGCAGTTTGTCGATCGAGGCCATCGCCCCGGTGGGGTCGCCGGCGCCCTCTTGTGCCCAGCCGGACATGACGCCGGAAATCAGCCGGTCGAGATCGGATTCGAGCGACAGCTTGAGCCAGTACTGCGCCTTGGTGAAATCCTTCTTGTGGAAGGAATCGACCGCCAGAGCAAGACGCGAGAAGCGCTCGACGTCGGGAACTGCCTTGAGCTTGTCGGCATAGACCAGCGATTCCTCGAAGCGGCCTTGCGCGATCAGCGACAGCATCAGGCTTTGCTGCAGCGAGGTGTCGCCGGGATTGAAGGCGAGCGCCTGCTTGTAATAAGCGATGGCATTGTCGAGGTCGTTGTCGCCTTCGGCGATGCGGGCGGCCAGATAGGCGCCCGAGAAGGAGGTGATCTTGACCGGGTCGGTCGATTCCTTGGCGTAGGCAGGCAGCGGAGAAATCGCCATCCCTGCCACAATTGCCAGCCCCGCGAGCCAGCGCGCACGTCCTTGCCGCATCGTATCCCTTTCAGCCAAGCGCCATCCCGCGTCGGCGCGGAGAAGCCATAGACTCGATGTTTCCTGACAAAGCATGGCCTTTTTGGGGTCAGGCTTCAATCCGGGCCGAATTCACAATCGGGTCACCCGATTAACAAACCATGGCGACGCAGACACTGTCGGTTCCGACAATAGCAGATCGGGGTTGGGAGCTACAGCCTGACATCGCGATATCCGCCTGCCGCTATCGTGCTGCACAGGCCGGCCCACTCGCAACCCTGGCAGGCCTCACGCGTCACGCCGGCTGAAAAGGCCGCGCGCAAGGCCGCAAGCGTTGCCGCGTCGAGGCTGAGACGGACGCCCGCCTCGATGGGCCGGGCCAGCAGCTTGCCGACATCGCGTGCTGCCAGCTCGTCCCGGCCTGCCGCGCTTTCGCGCAAGCAGTGGGGCTCGGCCTCGCCGAGCAGCGGCCGGCAGATGTCGTCGGGGCCGGAGACGATCAGAATATCCTCGCCCCGGCCCAGACGTTTCGCGATCACGTCATAATTGGCGACGAAGGCTGCGCTGTACCCTTTGCCGACATAGGCCAGCAGGCAAAGCAGATGGTGGGAGCGCAGCCTGACGGTCATCGGTCAGGACGCGGCAGCGGAGCCTGTTCCATCCCGATGGTATCGGGATGGGGCTCCATCTCTTTGTTTGAGCGTGATCTCTTCCGAAAACCGGACTCCACTTTTCGGGATCATGCTCCTGCCGGGTCCGCCTTGTTGCTCCAAAACAGCTTGAGCGTCGCGGTGCCGAGCGCCGATTTCAGCAGGCCGCCGACGAGGAACGGCAGGAAACCGAAGGCGATGGCCTGTTCGAGGCCGATCATGACGGCGAGCCAGGCCGTGCCGAGAACCAGGCAGGCGAGGTTGCCGAGGACCATGCCGGCGAAGGCGAGCAGCACGCGGTTGCCGTTCCAGCCGCGCTCGGCCAGCCAGCCGACAAGCGCGCCGACGAGCGGGAAGGCGAAGAGATAACCGCCCGTTGCCCCGACGAAATACGACGCGCCCGCTGCCCCTCCGGACAGGACAGGAAAGCCCACGGCGCCCTCGGCGAGCCAGGCGATGATGGTCATGGCGCCAAGCCGCCAGCCATAAAGTGCGCCGACCAGCGTCACGGCGAAGGTCTGCATGGTGACCGGCACCGGCACCATCGGCACCTCGATCTGGGACAACAGCGCCAGAAACAGCGTACCGAGGACGACGGCCGCGGCCTGCCAGCTATGCGAGCGGGTTTGCAGGCGCAACGGGCTGAAGGACGGCTTGGACGGCGAAAAGGCGATGTCGGTCATGGTTGCTTCCTAGCTGGTTTGACATTATAGATAATTTTGTTGTTCGATCTATTATCGAATCCATATTTGCGCGGGAATGGCAACCCTCGCCCCTAAAAAGGCTTGGGCTTGCGTGTCGAATAAAGGACATTTGGAAAGGCTGGCGGGACAGCGCCCCCCTCTGTCCTACCGGACATCTCCCCCTTGAGGGGCCCGTTGCGTTATAGGCTTTGGGCGTGGAGAGAGACGGCAAGGGCAATGCGAGGTGGTTTCCGGCGCTGGTTTGTGGCCAGATGGGGTAGGAGTTGGCGTATTCGGCGGATTTCGGGCGCAGTGCGACCCTAGATCAGGTCGCCAGCGTCACCCAGCGACGCATGTTGAAGGCCATGGCGGCGATGAGAACCTGTCCTGCCGCCTTGGCCAGACCGCGATAGCGGATGGCGCAAAGTCGCATGCGGTTCTTCAAGGTGGCGAAGGTCGTCTCGACGGCAAAACGTTGCCGGGCGATCAGTTGGTTGAACTGCTTCAGGCGCGCCGGCAGGCGCGGATGATGCTTGTTGGCCCGCCGCATCAGCCGCGGCTTGATCCCGCGCTGCCTCAGCGACAGCTCGCGCGCCTTGGTGTGATAGGCCGCATCCGCCAGCACCGCGCCTTCGTCGCCACAGATCAGATGATCCGCCTCGACCGTGTCGTTGACGTTGGCTGCTGTCGTCCTCACCCGGCGGATCAGACCAGAACCCTGGTCGACGCCGACATGGGCCTTGTAGCCGTAGGAGGAGCCAGGCTTGCCCTGCCGGCGTGTAAAGCCGGCATCGGGATCGCCGGCATCGCCCGCTTCGTGCGCGGCCCCACTGGGCGGCCGTGCCGCCGCCGTCTCGATCACCGTGGCATCGAGCATCGTGCCGCGCCGCAGGATCAGCCCGGCCTTGTCCAGTTGACGGTCCAGTTCGCCAAACAGCTTCTCCAGAAGCCCGGCCTCCACGAGAAGATTGCGAAAGCGGTTGAGCGTGGTGTGGTCGGGCACCGTCTCCTCGAGCGTCAGTCCAACGAAGCGGCGGAACGACAGCCGATCGGCGAGCGCCTCCTCCAGTTCGTTGTCCGACAGCCCATACAAGGATTGCAGCAGAAGCGCCTTGAACATCACCAGCGAATTGTACGCAGGCCGCCCCGGCCCAGTTGGCGAGCGCAGCCGTGCCAGGATCTTCTCGAAGCGATACCACTTCACCAGCGACGACAGCCGGTCCAGTCGTCCGCTCCGACCAAGACCCTGCGGCAGCAGAGCCTCTACAAAACTGAACTGACCGCTCGGCTTTGTCGCAAAAATCCCCGTTTCAAAAACAGGGAATCACATCCACCCAATTTTGCAACAGTGCCTCAAGGGGGGAGATCGGATGTCGTCTCTGCTTTCGCCAATGGCCGACGTTGCAGGACTAACGCAACGGCAAAGCTGTTGATCTCCCCCCTTGCGGGGGAGATGTCCGGCAGGACAGAGGGGGTGTGAAGGATCGCGGCGCTCGGGGTCTTCAGAGGAGCCACGACCAGGCCGTGTCTTCTTGTCCCCTACCCGACGATGGCAAACGCTTCGCGCATCTTGCCCGACGCGGTCTTGACTGGTTTCTGGCCGATCCACTGCACGTGCCGGCCAAGCGTGGCGGCGGCCGATTCGGTATTGCCCTGTCGCAGCGCGCTCAGGATCGCGCGATGATCCTGGTCGGTGCGGATTTCCCATTCCGAGCGCCATGCGGCGAACAGGAAGCGGGCGCTTGCGGCGTGCAAATCGTCGATGGTGGCGATGAGCCGCGGCATGCCGCAGGGCGCCAGGATCAGCCGGTGGAAGGTGCGGTTGGCCTCCTCCCAAGAGCGGACATCGCGGGATTTGTCGCCGGCCTTTGTGGCTTCTTCGGCAAGATTGAGAATGGAAGCCGTCAGATGCGGCGCGGCATGGCGCAGCGCCAGCACTTCGAGGGCTGCGCGCATTTCGGCGACTTCCCTGACTTCGCCGAGGTCGAAGGCGGCGACGCGTACGCCCCGCCTGGGCTCACTGGCCGCCAGCCCTTGCGCCTCCAGGCGCCGAAAGGCCTCGCGCACCGGGACATGGCTGGTCTGGAATTCCTCGGCGATGTGATCCTGCCGCAGCCGGGCGCCGGGTTCGATCGCACCCGATATGATGCGATCCGCCAGCACCTTGCTGATGCGCACGGCGATGGTGTCGTCTGCGGTCTTTGCCATGTTTTATAGATAATTTGCGCCGCAACCGATTGTCGAGCGGTGATTGCCCGATTTTGCGTGCAATCTTGCTTTGGCGCCAGGCGCGGGTCAGTTCACCCGGCTGATGCAGAAGTCGATGACGTCGATCAGCGCCGATTTCTGCGGCGTCGCTTCCAGCGGCGCCAGCGCGTCGCGGGCGATCTCGCCGAAATGGCGGGCGCGGCCGATGGTGTCGGCAATGGCGCCATGGCGGGTCATCAGGCCGATCGCCTTTTCCAGGCCGGCATCGTCGGTGACATTGTCCTCGATGGCGCGCTTCCAGAAGGTGCGCTCGGCCTTGGTGCCGCGCCGGTAGGCGAGGATGACCGGCAGCGTAACCTTGCCTTCGCGGAAATCGTCGCCGACATTCTTGCCCAGCTCCTGGCTGGAGCCGCCATAATCCAGCGCATCGTCGATGAGCTGGAAGGCAAGGCCGAGATTCATGCCGTAGGAGCGCAATGCGGCGCGATCGTTGCGCGTCGCCGATGCGATGACCGGACCGACCTCGGCGGCAGCCGAGAACAGCGCCGCGGTCTTGGCCTTGATGACGGCGAAATGCTCGTCCTCGGTGGTATCCAGGTTCTTGGCTGCCGCCAGCTGCATCACCTCGCCCTCGGCGATGATCGAGGCGGCGCTGGACAGGATATCGAGCGCTTCCAGCGAACCGACATCGACCATCATGCGAAAAGCCTGGCCGAGCAGGAAATCGCCGACCAGCACGCTCGCCTGGTTGCCCCAGATCATGCGGGCAGTCTTTTTGCCGCGCCGCATGCCGCTCTCGTCGACCACGTCGTCATGGAGCAGCGTGGCGGTGTGCATGAACTCGACCGCGGTGGCGAGCTTGACGTGGCCCTCGCCGGAATAGCCGAACATCTGGGCCGCGGCGAGCGTCAGCATCGGCCGCAGCCTCTTGCCGCCCGACGAGATCAGATGGTTGGCGACTTCCGGGATCATCTCGACGTCGGAGCCGGCCTTGGACAGGATCAGTTTGTTGACGCGCCCCATATCGGCTGCTGTCAGGTCGATGAGATCCTTGATGGAGGCGGGTTCCCGCTTCCCGTTTTCGATGTTGAGAACGACACCCACCAACAAACACTCCCGTCTTTGATCACGCGTGCGACGGCACCCTGGTCCCGCCTGGGACTCTAGGGCGGCACATACGGGCACGGCAAGAGGCGAATTGGCGCGGCTGCGGTGACGGCGTGTCAACCTTAGCGACCGCATGCCGTTGCCCGGAAACCGCTCCACACTTTTCGGCGCCATGCTCCGGCGTTTACATCAACGCTGCAACCTGCGAACTTCGTCCGATGATAGAACTCGTGCGCACCAACGATGCCGTGATCATCTCCTTCGTCGAATCGCTGATGCGCGATGCCGGGATCGCCTGCTTCGTCGCCGACCAGAACATGAGCATTCTCGAAGGGTCGATCGGTCTTTTGCAGAAGCGCGTGATGGTCGATGCCGACCAGGCCGATCAGGCGCGGCGCATCTTGAAAGACGCCGGCATCGAGCACGAAATCCGCCAGACATAATGGCTGAAGCGAGCGCGCTTACCAGCGATACGCCGGCCCATACGGTCGATGCCTTCCATCGCGGCCGCTTCTGGCTGGTCCAGCCCAGGACAGGGCATCGCGCCGGGATGGATGCCATGATGCTGGCGGCAGCAGTTTCATCCGGTTTTTCTGGACGCCTCGCCGATTTCGGCGCCGGCGCCGGTGCGGCGGGTCTCGCCGTGCTGTCGCGCTGCCCAGAGGCGCAGGTCGTGCTCGTCGAACGGTCGGCCGAGATGGCAGGCTTCGCCACAACCACGCTCGCCCATCCCGGCAATGCGCATCTCGGCAATCGCGCCTCGGTGCTGACCGCCGACGTCACGCTGTCAGGCCGGGCGCGGACGCAAGCCGGCCTCGCCGACAATTCCTTCGATTTCGTCATCATGAACCCGCCCTTCAACGCGGCGCAAGACCGCGCCACGCCAGATCCGCTGCGGCGGCAGGCGCATGTCATGGACGACGGGCTGTTCGAAAGCTGGATCCGGAGTGCGGCTGCCGTCGCCAAGCCGCGCGGGGGCCTGGCCGTCATTGCGCGGCCGGAACAGCTTGGCGACCTCCTCGATGCGCTGTCGGGCCGCTTCGGCGACGCCGAGATGCTGGCGGTGCATCCGCGCCCGGAAGCAGCCGCAATCCGCATTGTCGTCAGGGCAGCGCTCGGCGCGCGCGGCAAGCTGTCGATCCGCCCGCCTTTGATGCTGCATGGGCAAACGGGCGACGGCCCGTCGGAACGAACCGAGATGATCAACAACGGACTGGCGTCGCTGTTCGGCGATTGATTTGGGCCCGTCAGTGTCGTTGCCGCAAAACCGGCACACAGTTGGCTGAGATGGATTGCAGCATTGCCGTTGACCGGCAAATCCCTACATGCGTTGAAGCCATTTGGAGACAGCCACCTCGTGAAACGCCTTTTCAACCGCCTGCTGCCGAAATCCTGGCGATCCAGCGTCGTCACCATTCCCGTCATCAGGCTGCATGGCACCATCATGGCCGGCGGCGGCCCGTTCCGGCCGAGCCTGTCCTTGGCGTCCACCGCCGCCCTCATCGAAAAGGCGTTCCTGTTCGATGCGCCCGCCGTCGCCATTTCAATCAATTCGCCTGGCGGCTCGCCGGTGCAGTCGCGGCTGATCTTCAAGCGCATCCGCGACCTCGCGGTCGAGAAGAACAAGAAGGTGCTGGTCTTCGTCGAGGATGTGGCGGCCTCGGGCGGCTACATGATCGCGGTCGCCGGCGACGAGATCTTTGCCGATCCGTCCTCCATCGTCGGCTCGATTGGTGTCGTCTCGGCCTCGTTTGGCTTTCCCGAGCTGATGAAGAAGATCGGTGTCGAGCGCCGTGTCCACACCGCCGGCCAGAACAAGGCGGTGCTCGACCCGTTCAAGCCGGAGAAGAGGGAAGACGTCGAGCGCCTGAAGGCGCTGCAGCTGGAAGTGCACGAGACCTTCATCGATCTGGTCAGGGAACGCCGTGGCACCAAGCTGAAGGACGATCCGGACCTGTTCACTGGCCTGTTCTGGACCGGCAAGAAAGGGCTGGAGCTTGGCCTCGTCGATGCGTTGAGCGACATGCGCACGGTATTGAAAACCCGCTTCGGCGCGAAAACCCAGCTCAGGCTGGTCACCGCGCCGCGTGGCCTGTTTGGCCGCATCGGCCTGTTCGGCTCGAACTTTTCAGCGCCCGATATCGCCGCCGCCGCCGCCAGCGGCGTGATCGATGCGGCGGAAGAGCGCGCATTGTGGGCGCGCTTCGGGCTTTGAAAAAGCGGGGAAAGCGTCTAGCATAAGCGCTTGACAGTCTGCCTTGCCGTCTTGCGAGGGAGGAGCTTTGAAATGCCACAGATCATTTTCTTCGCAGTTGTCGGCGCAGCCGCTTATTTCGGCTACCGCACCTTCGTCCGCGAGGCCGAACGTGTGACCGCCAAGGTGCGGCGCACCGAAAAGCAGGCAGCCAACGGCACCAACGGCACGCTGGTCCAGGATCCCAAGACCGGCGAATACCGCCTGGCCAAGGACTGAGCATCATCCCGTCAGCAGCCGACAGTTTGGATGCCGCAGCCCGGACGTGGCTTGCGCCCGCCAAGATAAATCTGGCGCTGCACGTCACCGGCAGGCGCGCCGACGGGTATCATCTGCTCGAGAGCCTGATCGTTTTCACCCGCTTCGGCGACAGGGTCGAGATCGAGCCTGCCGACGCCGACCGGTTCTCCGTATCGGGCCGTTACGCGACTTCCGTGCCGATCGACGACAGCAATCTGGTGGTGAAGGCGCGCGAGGCGCTGCGCAGGCAGGCCGGCCAGCAGAGCACGCCGCCGGTTGCCATCCGGCTGGAAAAGAACCTGCCGATCGCATCCGGCGTCGGCGGCGGCTCAAGCGACGCGGCGGCGGTATTGCAGGGTCTTGTCCGGACCTGGGGGCTCGACATCGGCGAGGCCGAACTGAGCCGGATCGGTCTCACGCTCGGCGCCGACGTGCCGATGTGTCTTGCGGCAAAACCGCTGGTTGCGCGTGGCGTCGGCGACGAGCTGTCGCTGGTGCCGGATTTTCCGGCGCTCGCTTTGGTGCTGGTCAATCCCGGCGTCGCCGTCTCGACGCCTGATGTGTTCAACGCACTTGAGAAACGCGACAATGAGGGATTGCCGCCGCTGCCGCGTGCATTTGACTTCCACAGTGTCCGCAACTGGCTGGAGATCACCCGCAACGATCTCGAACCGGCGGCGCAGGCGATCCAGCCGCCCATCGGCCGAGCGCTTTCCCTGCTGAACAGGGCCGGATCTGGATTCTCGCGCATGTCGGGCTCCGGCGCGACATGCTTCGGACTGTTCGAGACCGGCAATGTCGCCAAGCGCGCCGCCGCCGAGATCCGCAGCCGCGAACCGGAGTGGTTTGTCGCCGCGACACGAAGCATCGCTTCAGAGGGGGCCGATGACCAAAATTGACGAAAGCCGCCCCTTCATCCCGGTGCGCATCGCGGTGCTGACGGTGTCCGATACGCGCAGCCTTGCCGACGACAAATCAGGGCGGACGCTGGCCGATCGCATCGTCGAGGCCGGCCATGTCCTGGCCGCGCGCGACATCGTCACCGACGACCGGGAGAAAATCCGCGACAAGGTGCTGGGCTGGTCGCGCGACGAAGACATCGATGTCGTCATCACCACCGGCGGCACCGGTTTTACCGGCCGCGACGTGACGCCGGAGGCGCTGGAGCCGATCTTCGAGAAGCGCATGGATGGCTTTTCCGAAGTGTTCCACCGCATTTCCTACGACAAGATCGGCACCTCGACAGTGCAGAGCCGAGCGACGGGCGGCGTCGTCAACGCCACCTTCGTCTTCGTGCTGCCGGGCTCGCCCGGCGCCTGCAAGGACGCCTGGGACGGCATCCTGAAGCCGCAGCTCGATTACCGCCACATGCCCTGCAACTTCGTCGAGATCATGCCGCGCCTGGACGAGCATTTGCGGCGCGGCAAGGCCGCCTCGTAAACCAAGGCAAAGCGCTGCCTTGTCAGGCAGAATGGCGGTTGCGCCTGCGAAAGGATCATTTCCTGAAGGCCGCCAGGCGGGTAATCTGCCACTAGGTCCTTGAGGCGAAAAGATGCCATGACTGCGCACCGCGGCGGCTGCCATTGCGGCAACATCCACCTGACCTTCGAAACCGGAATTGAGCCGTCCGAGATGGAGATCCGCGCCTGCCAATGCGCCTTCTGCGTCCGGCATGGCTCACGCGCCGCCGCCGATCCGCAGGGGCGATTGATCGTCGCGGTCGAGGACGAGGCCCGGCTGCACCGATACCGGTTCGGATTGCGCACCGCCGATTATCTCATCTGCCGGGACTGCGGCGTCTATGTCGCTGCTGTGACCACCGACGGCGAACCGAGAGCGATCGTCATCGTCAATGCGCTGGATGACCGGCCGCGGTTCAACCGCGAGCCGGTCCCAATGGACTATGATGCCGAGAACAAAGAGGGTCGCATTGCCCGGCGGCAAGCGCGCTGGATGCCGGTCGAGATCCGCTCCGGCCTCAGCGGATGACCGGTTCGCCGTGGAAGCGGCGGCGCGAGGGCGGCGAGACGCCGAAGCCGACCTCCATCATCAGCCGTGGCGTGGTGGACGGCACGGTGCCCATGTGGAAGCCGAACGGGTCCTCGACGAAGCCGAGGCCGGCCTCGCCGGTCAGCGTGACCGGGCTGTCGTCGCCATAGACCTTGAGCACGTCTTGCGCCGGATGGCCGACCAGCAGCGTCAACTGGTGCTTGAGGCTGCGCCTGTTGTGGCTGCCTTTGACATAGACATGCGGGCCGGTGCCGGCATCGCAGGGCTTGAGATAGAAGAAGAATTTCAGCATCCGCCAGTCGTCGAGATCGAAATGATATTTGCCGAGCGAGGCAAGGTTCTTGTCGGCGTCGGAAGCCTCGCCGGTCGGGAAACTCCACCACACACGCGTGGTGATCAGCTTTGCCTGCCCGCCCAGATAGTGCTGGGCGATGTCGAACAGCAGCGGGTCGTTCTGGATGGCGAGTGCCGCCTTGCAGCCGAGGATGCGCTCGAAATAGTGGCCGCTGAGCAAAGAGCGACCGAACCGCTTCTCGGCTTCTGCGTGTTCTCCGGGCATGAATTCGAGCCGGCGGTCGAAATTGCCGAAGCACGGCGTGCTCTGAGCAAAGCTGGCGATCTCTTCGTGGATTGCCTGCGGAAGGACCAGTCCGGAGAACAGGCCATCGGTGCGCAGCGCCGCGACGATCGACTTGAGGTCGACGCCCCTGAACATCGTCGCTCCGGCACTCTGCGCGGGGCGCGCGGCTTTGGCGCCAAGCCAGTGCAGCTTGCGCGCCGGCATGGTGCGGGCAAGCACGAACATCGGCAGCCATGCGGGATTTTCGCGCAGGTCGGACAGATAGGTCGGGATACGCACCGCAATGCGGCGGAGCAGGCTGCCGTTGCGGGCAATGGCTTCCAGACTGGGGGCGCCGGATTTGTCAGGGGACGAAAGGTTCATCGGGGTCCTCAGATATGAACGGCAGCAACGACGACGCGGCGCTTGCTTACCGCTCCGGCACTACCCAAACCCCGATATCCCGCATCAACGGAATGCTAATCCCGCGTCAGCTTTTGTGCAATGCACAATAGCTTTTTGCGGCGAAAAAGAGGGATGGTGCTGCGACCGTGCCAATGCGGATGAGACGCCGACGCTGCCCCTCATCCGCCCTTCGGGCACCCTTCTCCCTGGGAACGGGAAAAGGGAGAAACATCACTTCTTCGGCGCCAGCCAGATTTCGGCGTCGAGCCGCCTGGTGGCGAGACCGCGCGCAAGGGCTTCGGCGCTGTGCGCGTTCTTCGACAGGGCAGCGGCCTGGCGCTTGCTGATGACCAGCCCTTCGGCCAGCGCCCGGTTGCCCGAAAACACCCGTGACAGGAACGGCGTGCGGCTGCCGCGCGCACGGGAAAAGCGCGCCGGCATGGTTTGCCGCGCCGTGTGAGCGACAACGTCGTCGATCCAGCCCTCCGCCAGCCTTGCGCCGGGTTCCAGAAACAGCAGCCAGTCACCCTTCGCCTGCCTGATTCCCGCGGCAATGCCGCCGGCCACGAAGTGGCAGCCGGCATGATCGGCAACCCGATGCGTCTGGTCGGTCGAGCCGGTGTCGCAGACGATGACATCGCGCACCACGCCCTCGACCGCGCCGCCGATCAACGAGGCGAGCGTGCGGGCAAGGCCTTCTTCGTCATCCCGGGTTTCGATGAGAACGCTGAGCATTTTTAGCCGAATAGCGGAAAGCCCGGCGCAGCGCCAGTTTTGCATGGCCCAACGAAAAAGTTCTTGCTTTGTTCTCATCAGCGAAATAGGATTATTTTCATGAACAAAGCGATTCGACAGCCAGCCGACAGTCCTTGGGAAAGGGCCAAAATGGAACATATCGTGCGTGCGGACATTGCTGCTTTCGGAGCAGGGCGAGCCGAGATGGCCAATGCGATGATCGAACAGAGCGGCATGCGCGTCCGTCCGGATCGCAACCGCGGCCGTTCCGCGGGCATCAACCCGTCCGGCCGGTTCGAGCCGGTCAGCCGGCATGTGTTCGACGACGGCTGGAATTCGCTGGAGGAATTGCCGCCGTTCAAGACCGAAGTGCAGGTCGAGAAGCCGCGCACCATCATCACCCGCAACGAATCGCCCGACATTTCCTTCGACCGCTCGATCAACCCCTATCGCGGCTGCGAGCATGGCTGCGTCTATTGTTTCGCCCGGCCGACGCATTCCTTCATGGGCCTGTCGCCGGGGCTGGATTTCGAAGCGAAGCTGTTTGCCAAGCCGGATGCGGCGCGGCTGCTCGACAAGGAACTGTCGAAGGATGGCTATCAGCCGCGCACCATCGCGATCGGCACCAACACCGATCCCTACCAGCCGATCGAGAAACAATACCGGATTATGCGCGAGATCCTCGAAGTGCTGGAGGCGCGCGGCCATCCGGTCGGCATCGTCACCAAATCCCATCTGGTGACGCGCGACATCGACGTCTTGTCGCGCATGGCCGAACGGGGCTTGGCCAAGGTGGCGCTGTCGGTGACGACGATGGACCGCATGCTGGCGCGCACCATGGAGCCGCGCGCGTCGACGCCGACCAAGCGGCTTGAGGCAATCCGGCAGCTTTCCGATGCCGGCATCCCGGCCTCTGTCATGGTGGCGCCGATCATTCCCGGCCTGACCGACCAGGAGATGGAGCGCATCCTCGATTCGGCACGCGCCGCAGGCGCCCGCGAGGCCGGCTATGTCATCCTGCGCCTGCCGCTCGAGGTGGCGCCGATCTTCAAGGACTGGCTGCTGCGCCATTATCCCGACCGCTACCGGCACGTGATGTCGCTGATCCGTTCGATGCGCGACGGCAAGGACTATGATTCGGAATGGGGCAAGCGGATGAAAGGCGCCGGCCCCTATGCCTGGCAGATCGGCCGGCGCTTCGAGATCACGGCCAAGCGGCTCGGCCTCAACGCCGAGCGGCGCACGCTCCGAACCGACCAGTTTGTCGCCGCCGCCAAGGCGACCGAGCAGCTGATGCTGCTCTGAGAGTAGCGCTTGCCCTGCCCTCGTGGCTGTCAGGCGACCCAAGAATCCCGTCCGGCCTGTCCCCCGGCCTGCAGACGGTGCCCTCCCGGTCTTGCCCCACTCGACCCTGGAGGGACTTGCGGAGAATCGGAGCCGATGCGAACCTCGCCGCAACATGGCTCGCGCACGTTCCGATTCTCCGCTTCTTTTCGAAATCGTCGAAAAGCCCGATTTCTCCTTCGAGACGAAGGCGATGGCCGAAGGCCTGTGGCCGGTGGCAGGCATGGATGAGGCCGGCCGCGGTCCGCTGGCCGGGCCGGTGGTGGCGGCGGCCGTGATCCTCGATCCCGCCAACATTCCCGACGGGCTCGACGATTCCAAACGGCTCAACCATTTGCAGCGCGAGGCGCTGTTCCTGAAAATCCTGGGGTCAGCGCTCGGCGTGTCGATGGCCTCGGTCAGTGCCGAAGGCATTGACGGCAGCAACATCCTCAAGGCCAGCCTGGAAGCCATGCGCCGCGCCCTTGCCGGCCTGCCGATCCAGGCGAAGCTGGCGCTGGCCGATGGCCGCGATGTGCCGCCGGGCCTCCTCTGCCAAGGCCGCGCGCTGATCAAGGGCGACCAGCGCTCGCAATCGATCGCCGCCGCCTCGATCGTCGCCAAGGTGATGCGCGACCGCATGATGTGCGGCTGCGGCAGCCACCACGAACGCTACGGGTTCGAAGTCCATATGGGCTACGCCACCGTGCGGCACCGCACCGCGATCGAAGCGCATGGTCCGGTGGCAAGGCTGCACCGGGCGTCATTCGCGCCGTTCAGGCTGGGTGGGGTTGAGGTGGTGGAAGAAGAAGGGTTTGTCGGGTTGGACAGCTAATCTCCCCCCTTGAGGGGGAGATGGCCGGCAGGCCAGAGGGGGTCGCCGCGCGTGAAGCGCTAGCCCTTCTTCGCAGCAGAATGCGTCGCGCCCGGTCGAACGGAACCCGTCTGTCGCCTTTGGCGACATCTCCCCCTCGAGGGGGGAGATCAGGCGCACCACCGCCTTCGCCAATCTCCGTCGCCGCTCAACAAAAAAGCCGCCAGGTTGCCCGGGCGGCTTGATGTCAGCGAGTTAACCCCGCTCAGTTCAGCCTGGCCTTCACGTCCTGCAGCGCGGACTTGAACAGGTCGGCGCCGGCCTTGGCGTCGATCTTGCCGGCAAGCAGCGTGCGGGCCGCCTCGACAGCGATGTCGACGGCGCTGGCGCGCACTTCGGCGACGGCTTCGCGCTCGGCCTGGCCGATCTTCTGCTCGGCAAGCGCGGTGCGGCGGGTGACATAGTCTTCGGTCTTCTTGTGCGCCTCGGCGGCAAGCATGTCGGCTTCGCGCTTGGCGGCAGCGACGATGGCTGCGGCCTCCTGCTCGGCTTCCTTGCGCTTCTTCTGGTATTGGCCGAGCAGTTGCTGGGCCTCTTCGCGCAACCGGCGGGCTTCCGCAAGCTCGTCGCTGATCTTGGTCGCACGGGCGTCGAGCGACTTGGCGATCAGGCCCGGCACCTTGATGTAAACGGCAACGCCGAGGAAAATGACGAGGGCAACTGTTGCCCAAAGCGTTGCGAGAGATGTGGCGTCCATGATGTGCTCCTCACCGGGCCACGGATTTGACCGCAGCCGAGATCTCGGCCTTGCTCGTCTTGCCGCCGACAAGCGCATCGACGATGGCTGAAGCGGTGTCCTCGGCAATCGTGCCGACTTCCTTCATGGCGTTGGCCTTGATGGAAGCAATGCTGGCCTCGGCCTCGCCGAGCTTCTTGTCGAGGGCGGCCTCGACCTTCTTGCGGGCAGCCTCGGCTTCAGCCTTGGCAGCGTCGTTGGCCTGCTGGCCTATCGCGTTGGCCTTGGCCTTGGCTTCCGCAAGTTCCTGCTCGTAAGCGGCAACGGCGGCGTCGGCCTCGCCCTTCAGCCTGGCGGCCTGGTCGAGGTCCTGCGTGATGCGATCGCTGCGGACGTCGATGATGCCGCCAAGGCGCGGCATCACCACCTTCTTCAGGAACAGATAGAACAGCCCGAACGTGATCGCCAGCCACAGAAGCTGGGACGGAAACGTCGCCGGATCGAATGGCGGGAACGTGCCGTGCGCCTCGGCAGGCACGCCGGCGCCGGAATGCGTGCCGCCTTCCGTACCGGTATGGCCTTCAGCGGCGGGTGCGGACTCTTGCGCAAACGCAGATGTCACGAACATGGACTATCCCCTGATATCAGGCATGGCCGCAGGAATGCGGCCAGCCAATTCTTCCCAATGCTCGTCCGACCGATAATTGGCCGAACAGGGGCTCAGCCGAACAGGGCGAGAAGCGCGATGAGAAGCGAGAAAATGCCCAGAGCTTCGGTCACGGCGAAGCCGAAAATCAGGCGGCCGAACTGGCCATCGGCGGCCGACGGATTGCGCAGGGCGCCCGCCAGGTAGCTGCCGAAGATGTTGCCGAGGCCAATGCCCGCGCCGCCCATGCCCAGGCAAGCGATACCGGCGCCGATGTACTTTGCTGCTTCTGCGTCCATTTTAAACTCCTTTGGATCTGTAATTCGTTGCAATTCCATCCGGCGAAAGATGCCGGAAATTCTATCTAGTGCGAAGGATGCAGCGCATCATTCAGGTACATGCAGGTGAGCACGGCGAACACATATGCCTGCAAGAGCGCCACGAGCAACTCCAGCGCGGTCAGCGCCACAGCCATCGCCAGCGGCAGGATCGATCCCGCAACGCCGAGCGCGCCGAGCGCACTCAGGCTGACCACAAACCCGGAAAACACCTTCAGGGTAATGTGGCCGGCGAGCATATTGGCGAACAGACGAACCGATAGGCTGACCGGACGCGAGACAAAGGAAATCACCTCGATCGGAACGACAAGCACCATCATCAGGATGGGCACGCCCTTCGGCACGAAAAGCTTGAGGAAGCCCAGACCGTGCTTCATGAAGCCATAGACGATGACGGTTCCGATCACCAGCGCGGCCAGGCCGAAGGTGACGATGATGTGGCTGGTGATGGTGAAGAAATAAGGAAAAAGGCCAAGCAGATTGGCAACAAGCACGAACATGAACAGCGAGAACACTAAGGGAAAGAACTTCATACCTTGGGTTCCGGCTGCATCGCGCAACATGTTCGCGACGAACTCGTAGGCCATTTCCGAAACCGACTGCAGGCGGCCGGGAACAAGGCTGCGGCTTGCGGTCGAGAGGTAAAGAAACGCCGATGCAATGGCCACGGTCGCGACCATGAACAGAGCCGAATTGGTGAAGGACAGGTCATAGCCGCCGATATTGATCGGAATCAGCTTGACGATATGGAACTGGTGGATCGGATCGACCTTGTCAGCAGCCATTTACATCCCCGTCAAAACCGCGAGCGGCCTTAAGTGTCCTTGTGCGCCATTGGCGGCGCGCCATTTCATTCTTTCGGATCGTGCGACTTCTCGCTTTTTCCGAATTCCGCCACAACACCTGACGAACGCAGGACATTGAGCACGCCGGCGCCAAAGCCCAGCAACAAGCCGACGACCAGACCCCATGGCGAGGTTCCCGCCACGCGATCCAGAAACCAGCCAAGGCCCACACCCACCACTATCCCGGCGATGAACTCGCTGGACAGCTTGAGCGCCTGGCCATATCCGGCCGTCGCCTTCGCGCCGTCATTCCCCTCGAGCTGATCCGGCCGTCTTGTCGCAAGCGATGCTCCAAGCTCACGCCGGCGGCGTTCGAGATCTTCGTCGCGGATGTCGGCCTCGTGCTTGCTGCCGCGGCCGGTTTCTCCGGTTCCGTCTGGCCCGTTCTTGTCGGCCATCGTAACCCCCCTGCCCGGTCAGACCGTCACCGTCCGTCCGCTTCTAAAGTCGCCGGCAACATAGTTAGAGGGTTTGCGCCCGTCAAGCCACGGGCGGGACTTCAAAGCCATGTATTTTTTCTATTGGAATCAATCACTTGGCGAGGTGCGACATCGTGCCCGGCACTATCGGGTCGGCACATGCCCCGAATCCGTCCGGCGACCGCTGTCCGATTTCGGCTTCCAGGGCCTTTGCGGTTCGTTTGCGACAGGCAAGCCGAAGGGCTCAGCTCCAGCCGCCGCCATAGGTGCGGTAGAAGATATGCAGGCCGATCTTGGTCATCTTCTGCATCGTGCGCGCCCAGCCCGGATGGACGTAGTTGGCGTAGTAGTGGGTCGATGAGCCGACTTCGGGAATGAAGATCTTGCCGGCGGTGACCGCCATCGCGACGTCCTGCGCGGTCTTGTAGTGGGCGGGGCTCTCGATGCGCTTCTTGCGGCCGTCGCAGGCGAAGGAGAACTGGCAGCGGTTCAGCCAGTTGTCGTTCTGGTAGACGACGCCGCAAATCGAGTTCGGATAGGCCGGATTGCGGACGCGGTTGAGAATGACCTGGGCGACGGCGGCCTGGCCGCGCACGGATTCTCCCCGCGCCTCGAAATAGATGCCGTTGGCGAGGCAGGCCTGCTCCTTCGTGGAGAAGACGCTGGCCGGCAGCGGGTTCTGGATCCACGAATGATCGCCCTTGGCCATCGGCGGAATGAAGCGCCCGCTGCTCGGCTCCTCGTCCTGCAGCAGCGCTTCGAAGGGCGAGGCCTTGGCGTAATCGGGTTCGGCCTGGGCATAGGCGGTGGCCAGCACGTCCGGTCTGTCATTGTTGACGAGGGCGGCAAGCATGGCCGGCACGCCGGGATCGGGCTTCTTGTCCACATTGGTGTGGAAGGACTGGGCGATCTGGATTTCCTTGCCTTTGATGCCGGGCTTGGCGAAGGCGAGCTTCAGGCCGCTGTCCATGCTCGGCCGCAGCAGCGAGGAGGTGCGCTGGAAGATCGAGCCGGCATTGAAGTTCTTCGGCGGCGCCACCGGCGAGACCTGGATGATGCGGCCCTTCTTGTCGGCGCGCATGATGCGGTCCTCGTCGGGCGTGATGCCGGCGACATTGCCCTTGCCGCGAAACGAGACCTTGCCGACGCCGGGCAGGCGCACGCCCGAGCCCGAGAGCGAACCGGTGGTGACGGAATCGATGAAAGGCATTTCGGCGGCATGAACCGAGCCGGCGACGGATCGCTCGACATAAGAGTTCCAGCGGGTGCCCGAGGCTTCGAGGCCGGAAATCAGGCTGCCCATGTCCTGGTAGGCGACGACGGTTGGAAAGCCGATCCAGATGCCGAGCCCGATGACCAATGGCGGTACGAAGGAACGTTTTTTCTCACCGGCGGCGGCGGCCAGCCGCTTCAGGACACGTCGATGCACGGGGAACTCTCCAGAAACGCAACTGAGCCACTGGAGAGCCAAAGTGAAGCATTAACCTTGATGCGGGGTTAACGCGGTCGATCGTGTTGGTCCGAAGCGGCCCGAAATGGGACGCCGTTTGCCGGCCGGCAACCCGTCAGTTCGGCCGCAGGAAAATTGGCCATGCAATCATGGCGCAGAGCGCGCCCACCAGCCAGACGCCAGGCCACGACCAGATGAGCAGCAAAGCCGGAATGGCGGTCGGCACCACGAAGAAGGCGATGAAGACGAAGCTGTTGGCAAGACCGAGCGCGGTTCCGGCGCGGCTGGCGCCAGCAAGCGTGGCGAGTTCGGTGTAGGCGACGCCATGCCAGGCGGAGACCGAAATGCCGGCAACGACCAGCAGCACGGCGATCGCCGGGATCAACGCGGCATGGGCGTCTGGCGTGGCTCCTGCCGCCAGGACCAGCAGGCCGACGGCCGCGAAGCCAAGCGCGCTTGTCATGCTGCAGAGGCGCAGGAACCAGCGGCGGTTGCCATGGCGGTCGGTGAAGCGGCCGCTCCAGACGCGCATCACCATGGCGCCGGTCTGCACCGCGGCAAGGCTGGCGCTGATCGTGAGCGTGGCTATGCCGGCGAAATCGTGCAGGAAGACCGAGGCAAAGGTCAGCACCGCCACTTGCGGAAAGCAGAGCAGGCCGATGGCGGTGGCGATGCGCCAGACCTCGACATTGCGCAGCGGCGCCGGACCGCCCGACTTTGCCATGGCCATGCTGCCGGCATTGTCCAGTTCCGGCGGCTGGTGCAGCCATCGCCAGGCAAACAGCGCAGAGACGGCGTTCATGGCGGCCAGCAGCCCGAAGACCGCCGCGAAACCGTGCACCGATGCCAGCGACGGCAGGACCAGCGCGCCGAGCCCGCCGCCGAGCGGCACCGCGGTCTGCCTGATGCTCATGGCAAAGCCACGTTCGCCTTCGTGGAACCAGGCCATGATGGCGCGGCCGCTGGAACCGTTGACGCTGCCGCCGAGCAGGCCGGCGACCAGAAGGCATGCGGCCAGCATTGCGACGCCAGGCACATAGGTCACTGAGGGCACGATGAACAACGCCATCAAGGCGAGCCACGCCGCGGTCGCGCCAAGGCCGGTCAACAGCACGCCGCGATCGCCCCAGCGGTCGGTGAGCAGGCCCCAGGGCAGTTCGCTCAAGGCAACGCCCAGTCCGAGAAGGCCGAGGACCAGACCGAGATTGCCATTGCTCAAGTGATAACCCGACCGCAGAAACACCGCCGCCGCCGGTATGCCGGCGAAGGTGGCGGAGAAACTGGCATTGGCGGCAACGCCGATGCCAAGCACCTTCCAGCGATGATTGGCGGGAAATTGTTCAGCCTTCGACGTGACGGCGGCGGCTCGGCCAACCCGGCCTGGCTCACAATTTGCGTCGGCAATCGACATGGCGGGACTCCTGTTGATGCCCTTTCAGGGCCTTGACGCCTCGTCTTTACCGCCATAACCTCATCCCGAATAGCGGGAAGTTTTTGACAATTGTTCCCGAAAAACAGGATCGTTGTGATGCGCCGCGTAACCTTCGACCTCGATGTCCTCCGAAGCTTCGTCACCGGCATGGAACTCGGCAGCTTCGCCAAGGCCGCCGACCGGCTTGGACGCTCGACCTCGGCGGTGAGCGCGCAACTGAAGAAGTTGGAGGACCAGGCGGCCACGCCGATCTTCCGCAAGTCGGGCCGCGGACTGGCGTTGACCGAAGCCGGCGAAACCATGCTCGGCTATGCCAGGCGGCTGCTCGAGTTGAACGACGAGGCGGCCTCGGCCATCCACGACGTGGAACTGGAAGGCTGGGTCAGGCTCGGCCTGCAGGAGGATTTCGGCGAGGCGGTGCTGCCGGAGGTGCTCGGACGCTTCGCCCGCGCGCACCCCAAGGTCAAGATCGAGGCGCGGATCGGGCGCAGCTATGAACTCGCCGAGCGGATCACATCAGGCAATCTCGACATTGCGCTGGCCTGGGACAGCGGCCAGGCGCTGCCTTACAGCCGGCATGTCGGCGACGCGCAATTGCGCTGGATCGGGCCGGCAAAGCTGATCGAGACCAGGCTGCGCGAGGGCGAGGCACTGCCGCTGGTGGCGCTGGAAGCGCCATGCCTGCTGCGCACAGTGACGACGGAAACGCTCGACCGCGCCGGCCTGCCATGGCGGATGGCCTTCTCCAGCCCCAGCCTTGGCGGCATCTGGGCGGCGGTCGCCGCCGGCCTCGGCCTGACCATCCGCACGGATATCGGCCTGCCGGCCAATGTCAGGGCGATGGCGCCGCAAACGCTGGGCTTACCCGCGCTGCCGACCATGGCGCTGGTGCTGCACCAGAAAGACGCCGAACTGGACCCGGTGGCGGCGCGGCTGGCGGATATATTGTGGCACGCGGCGGTGGCGGCGCTGCCGCAGGACGAGCGGTTGAGAGAGGTCGCTTAGACGGAAGCGGCTGTCCAGCGTAGCGTTCCGTCACACCCCCCTCTGTCCTGCCGGACATCTCCCCCGCAAGGGGGGAGATTGGATCTCGCGAATGCTTTCGCCAATTTTCAACGTTGCAAGAGAGGCTCCAAAGACGAAACGACTGATCTCCCCCCTTGCGGGGGAGATGCCGGTAGTGTGCTGAGAGTTCTGCAAATTCGCTGAGAGGGGGCGGTCATGGCAGGCTGGTGATTGTTCACGTCACCTGATTCCCGCGAAGGAACGCCACCATGACCAAGACTGAAGTTAAGACCGCCAGCGCTGCCGTCAAAGACATTTTGCTTTCGAACCCGGATGGATTGCACGAAGTGCTCCGTGCGGTGATGCAGGAGGTGCTTGAGGCCGAGATGGACGAGGCGCTGGGTGCCTCGAAGAGCGAGCGCACGCCCGAACGGCTTGGCTATCGCTCGGGCTATTACGGCCGTACCCTTGTGACGCGGGTCGGCAAGCTCGAGCTGCGGGTTCCGCAGGACCGGGCCGGGCGCTTCTCCACCGAGCTGTTCGAGCGCTACCAGCGTTCCGAGCGGGCCTTGGTGGCGACACTGGCGGAGATGTATGTGCAGGGCGTGTCGACCCGCAAGGTGAAGGCGATCACGGAAGAACTGTGCGGCCATGCCTTCTCGGCCTCGTCGATCTCGGCCATCAACAAGCGGCTGGACGAGAGCCTCGCTGCCTTTGCCAGGCGCCCCCTTCAAGAGCCGTTTCCTTACCTCATCCTCGATGCGCGCTACGAGAAGGTGCGTGAAGCCGGTGTTGTCATGAGCCAGGCGGTGCTGATCGCGGTCGGTATCGACTGGGACGGAAGGCGCCAGATCCTGGCCGTGGAGATGGCCAATCGCGAGAGCCGCTCGGCCTGGAGGGACTTCCTCGTCGGCCTCAAAGCGCGCGGCCTCAAGGGCGTCGAGTTGGTTGTGTCCGACGATCACGCCGGCCTGGTGGCAGCGACCGGCGAGGTGATCCCCGAAGCCGCCTGGCAACGCTGCTACGTGCACTTCCTCAGGAACGCGCTCGATCATCTGCCGAGGAAGCACGGCGACGACTGCCTGCAGGAATTGCGCTGGCTCTACGACCGGCGCGATCTCGCAGAGGCCAGGGCTGATCTTGCCGCATGGCTTGCCAAATGGTCGGCCCGCTATCCGCGCCTGACAGGCTGGGCCGAGGATGCCATCGAACAAACCCTGACCTTCTTCAGGCTGCCGAGACAGCACCACAAGCATCTCAAATCCACCAACATGCTGGAGCGGCTCAACGAGGAAATCCGCCGGCGCACCTATGTCGTGCGCATCTTCCCCAATACCGAAAGCTGCCTGCGCCTGGTCAGGGCCTTGGCCGTCGAGACCAATGAAAACTGGATGGAGGCCAACCGATACATCAACATGGACGACCTGCGCGAGCACAAGAAGCTCGCTCTGCGCCAAGCCGCATGACCAGCATCATGGCTGCCCCATTTTGCAGAACTTGACGCACACAACCGGAGATGCCCGGCAGGGCAGAGGGGGGTGCTGTCCCGCCAGCCTGAAGCTTATTTGCGCTCACTTGCGCTTGTTCGCTCTCCCCGCGAACGGGTTGTCCGAAGTCCGCAGCGCTATCCTGATCGGCACGCCGGGCATGTCGAAGGCTTCGCGCAGGCTGTTGGAGAGGTAGCGGACATAGGATTGCGGCATCGCGTCGGGCCGCGAGCACTGGACGACGAAACCCGGCGGCCGGGTCTTGGCCTGGGTGACGTATTTGACCTTGAGCCGGCGGCCGGCGACGGCGGGTGGCGGGTGATGCGCCAGAATGCTTTCCAGCCAACGGTTGAGCTTGCCGGTGGAAACGCGGCTGTTCCACACCTTGTGCGTCTTGATGACGGCATCCATCAGCTTGTCGAGGCTGCGCCCGGTCTCGGCCGAAACCGTCACCGCCTGGATGCCGCGCACTTGCGGCAAAAGCCGTGTGGTCTTTTCGCGCAATTCGGCCAGCAGTTCCTGCGGATTGTCGATCAGGTCCCATTTGTTGAAGGCGATGACCGGCGCCCTGCCCTCGCGGATGATCAGGTCGGCGATCTGCAGGTCCTGCTTTTCGAACGGGATGGTGGCGTCGAGCACGATGATGACGATCTCGGCAAAGCGGATGGCGCGCAGACCGTCCTGCACCGACATCACTTCCAGCTTTTCGTGGATCCTGGCCTTGCGGCGCATGCCGGCAGTGTCGAACAGTTTTAGGCGACGGCCATGCCAGTCCCAGTCGACCGAGATGGAATCTCGGGTGATGCCTGCTTCCGGGCCGGTCAAAAGCCGCTCCTCGCCGATCAGCGCGTTGATCAGCGTCGACTTGCCGGCATTGGGACGGCCGACGACGGCGATGCGCATCGGCTTGGTGTCGTCATAGGCAGGTTCAGCGTCGGGATCGGTGATGTCCTCGCCGATCAGCACCTCGCTGGCGGCGACCTCGTCTTCGGCTTCGGCCTCTTCCTCGTCGAAAGCGCGCTTCTCGCCAAGGGCTTCGATGACAGCATCGCGCAGGTCGGGCATGCCCTGGCCATGCTCTGCCGAGACCGGGATCGGCTCACCGAGACCCAGTTCCCAGGCTTCCAGCATGCCGCCCTGGGCGCCCTTGGCCTCGGCCTTGTTGGCGACCAGCACGACCGGCTTGCCGGACTTGCGCACGATCTCGGCGAAGGTGCGATCATCGGGCAGCAGGCCGGACTTGGCGTCGATGGTGAAGAAGATCAGGTCGGCTTCGCGGATGGCGATCTCGGTCTGCGCGCGCATGCGGCCGGGCAGCGTCGAAGCGGCGGCGTCCTCGAAGCCGGCGGTGTCGATGACATCGAAATGCAGATCGTAGAGTTTTGCCGCGTGGACGCGACGGTCGCGGGTGACGCCCGGCGTGTCGTCGACAAGCGCCAGCTTCCGTCCGACCAGCCGGTTGAAAAGCGTCGATTTGCCGACATTGGGCCGGCCGATAATGGCGACTTTGAAGCTCATCCGGCTATCCATATCATCGCCCAAACCGCAGCGCGCCCTTGGGTCAGGCCCGAGGGCAGGCTTTGGGCGATGCGTATCATGACGCGCCCGAGCCGCGGATCAGTTCGGACATCAACGTCGCCCGCTGGCGCGCATTGCGCGGCGCGCCGTCATCGGCGGCGATCTGGTCGAACAGTTTCAGCGCATCCTGGGTCTTGCCTTCCTTCCAGGCGGCAAGGCCGAGCGCTTCGCGCGCCGTGTGGCGCAGCGTGTTGTTGTCGGCGGTCAGCGCCTCGACGCGGCTGGAGACATCGGCGACGGAGCCGTGGTCGACGAGCAGCAGAGCTGCCCGCAGGCGCGCCATGTCGCGAATGCCCTGCGGAATGGCGGTGTCGGCGGCGACGCCATCGAAATCCGTAACGGCGGCGGCAAAGTCGCCCTTGTCGGCCTTGACGGTTGCGGCGCGCATACGGGCGAGCAGTGGATAGGCGCCGTAGCCATCCTTTTCCAGCTGTTCGAGCGCTGTCAGCGCCTCGTCGCTCTTGCCGTCATTGGCAAGCTTCAGCGCCTGCGAGAAGGCATCGCCCGAGCGGTTGGCGCGGGTCTCATCCCAATAGCGGTAGCCGACGAAGGCAGCGGTGCCGAGCACCACCAGGATAGCAAGGCCAAGCAGCGCCGGACCGAAACGATCCCACAGCGCCTGCGCCTTTTCGCGGCGCATCTCGTCGTTGACTTCGCGGATAAAACTGTCGTCGGACATCAATCAAAACCATTGCTGCCCCAACAGGGGCGCTTCTTGAGCCCGCGTTTTAGCGAAATTTCGCGGGCATGGAAGGGGCTGGGCAGGAAAATCGGCTAATCGCCGGGCGCATAGCTGCCGACTTTGATCGCACCCACGCCACATTTTGCCGATAGCCGGCTTTGACTGCCTCCAGATCAAGCCCAGATTGCCGATGCCACGTTTGTCCCGCGTTGTCGCATTTTCCACCGCTGTGCTTGCCACGGCGGGCGTTGCTTACGCCGACCCGCCGGCGGCGCCATCCCCGGCAAAGCCGAAGCAGATCGTCATCATCTCGTTCGACAGCGCCCGTGAGATATCGCAATGGCAGCGCAGCCGGGCGCTAGCCAAGCGCACCGGCGCGCATTTTACCTACTTCCTTTCCTGCGTGTTCCTGCTGTCGCAGCAGACACGCGCCGAATACACCGCGCCGGCCAGGTCCGCGGGCAAATCCAACATCGGCTTCGCCGCCTCGAAACAGGAAGTCGCGGACCGGCTCGACCAGATCGGCCTCGCCGCGTCGGAGGGCCATGACATTGCCAGCCATGGCTGCGGCCATTTCGACGGCAAGGACTGGAGCAAGGCCGACTGGCTGAAGGAATTCGCATCGTTCGAGCGCATTCTGGAGAACGCCTATGCAATCAACGGCATTGCGCCCGAGCCCGCAGGCTGGCGCGCTATTGCCCATGCCGTGGTCGGCTTTCGCGCGCCCTATCTGTCGACCAGCAAAGGGCTCTACGAGGCCCTGCCTGAAGCCGGCTACCACTATGACGCCAGCGGCGTCTCGAACGGCCCGGTCGAGCCGCCGACCGGCGGCGGCTTGACCCGCTTTTCGCTGCCACAGATCCCGGAAGGCCCGAGTTCAAGGCCGGTGATCGCCATGGACTACAATCTCTATGTCAGGCATTCCGGCAGTTTCGAGCGGCCGAGCCAGGCAGCCGAGTTCAGCGATCGGACCTACCAGGCGTTCCGCGCCGCCTTCGACAAGCAATATCAGGGCAAGCGCATCCCGCTGGTGCTGAGCTTCCATTTCACGCTGATGAATGACGGCGCCTACTGGAACGCGCTGGAGCGCTTTGCCGACGAGACGTGCGTGAAAGCCGACGTCGAATGCATCAGTTTTCGCGATTATGTGCAGCGGCAACGTGGTAGCGAGAGGCAGGCGGCGGTGGGCGGCTGAGCCGCCAACCGTCTGTGCAAATAGGATCAAGCCGGGTCGGGTTCCTTTGCCTGTTCCTGACGCTCCATGAAGTGGCGGTCAATGTCGGGCAGCGGCTCGCCGCGAATCGTCGCCTCGAAGGCGCGAAGGCGCTTGTGAACTGACAGAAGCTCGACAATCGTCGACCAAGAATTGACGAGATACTGGAATGAGTTGGTTACCTGACTGAAGGCTGAACTGACCTGGTTGATGAGACCCAGCGTCAGCGTTCCAGCGATCATGGAAGGCACCATCAGGAAGTAGGAGAAGACGTTGTTGGTCTGAAGATAAAGATAGCGGACCACGTTGAAATACACATAGTGGAAATACAGGCGAAAGTAGTTTTGCCGCACACTCGCAAACAGCTCCGCGACGGTCGGCGGCTGCGCCCGGGCCGGATCGTCCTCACCGTAGACGAGTTCCTTGCGATATGCTGCCTCGACGCGCTGGTTACGAAACTGCAAGCCAGGAAGCTTGATGCCTGCGGTCGCAATGATGACTGTACCGAAGACTGCCCAGAAGATCGCAGCCAAAACCAGCGGCTGAGGAACATGACCGATCAATGGCAACTCTGTGACATGCTTAGAATAACTGAGCAGGATCGGCATGAAAGCGATAAGCGTCATGATGGAATCGACGAAGCTAGTGCCAAGGTCTTCCATTATCTTGGAAAACCGCATCGTGTCTTCCTGCACACGCTGTGCAGCGCCCTCAATATGGCGCAGCTTCGGCCAATAGGACATGTAGTAATTGTTCATCGCAGTGCGCCAGCGAAACACCCAGTGGCTGACGAAGAAGTTTGTCAAAACGAACACGGTAACCGCGACAAGAGCGATACCGAGGAAAGTGATTATTTGAGCGTAAAGATCAGCCTCGGTTGCCTTGACCGTTTTGCTAACGATGCCCTGAATGAGGTCCCAGAATGGTCCATACCATGCGTTGATCGCCACGCTTACCTGCACCTGAAAGTAGGTCGTGAACAGGAGCAGCGAACTGCCGAGGATAGACCATTGGTCCCACGGGTGCGGAGAATACCAGTGCCAGAAGCCATAGAATATCAAAACGCCAAGCGCATAGTAGATGTAGAACCAGAGGAACGGAGGCGACCAGAACACCGAGACGCCTATGATGGGCGGCGCGTCGGCAAGAGCCGGAGGCAAGCCGAGAAACGCGCCAAGCTGGTCAGCACCGAGGAACCAGGCTGCCACGAGAACCGCAGTCCAGACGACGGCCGAGATGAAAAACAGCTTCGGCTGCGGGAAGAAGGATACGAACACTGTGGTGAAATCCTCGGTCGGTGCGCAAATCAGCGGGGTTCGGCGGGCATAAAGTCACACATTAGGTGGAAAGCAAATGCCCGTACCCGATGCCCGGCATCGAGCAAGACCACAATCATGGCGATTTTGGCGCGGCCGACCAGGTGATCCCAGCAGATACCAGCAATACGCCAGCAGCGACGATCGAGGCCAGGAAGAAGTTGCCCGAGGCTTGCGCCAGCAGGCCGGCGACGACAGGGCCGACGATCTGGCCGATGCCGAAGGCGGCGGTCATCATGGCGAAGATCCGGCGCGGCGCCTGCGGCACGAGCTGCCTGGCGGTCTGCAGGCCGAGTGCTGTAACGGCGATGAAGGTGCCGCCGAGCAGGACGCCCGCGAGCAACGGGCCGGCGGCGCCGCCCATGGCGACGCTGGCGGTGACGCCGACCACTTCGACCAGGCAGCCCAAGGCATAGGCGGCATAAAGCCCGATCCGTGCCGCTACCTTCTGCCACAGCCACACCGAGGGGAAGCCGGCAAGGCCGGTGACCATCCAGACGGTCGCCTCGAAGACGCGGCCGTCGCCGCCCTGGCGCACGATGGCAACGAGGAACGTCGCCGTCACCACGTAGCCGAAGCCGAACAGGCCGTAGGCAACGATAACTTTTATCAGCGACCGGTCCTTGGGCAGCGCCGGTTCGCGCCCGGCCAGGCCGGTAGCGGGCGCGGTGCCGCCGGCAAGCCAGGCGACAAGCGCAAGGCCGCCGGCGGAAATCGCCGCCGACCACAGCCAGCCCGACGCCCAGCCGGCATGTTCGGTGACCAGAACCGCCATCAGCGCCGAGGATGCCGCGATGCCGAGACCGACGCCGCCGAAATGCAGCGCCTGCAGGTCGCTTCTGTTGGCGGCTGCCAAATGACCAAAGACGATCGAGGCCATGAACACCATGACGAAGGCACTGGCCAGGCCGGCAAGGAAGCGGATGACGACAAAGGCGGTCATCGTCTCGCTCAGCCCCATCAGGCCGGCGAGCGCAGCACTTGCGGCAAGGCCGCCAAACATCAGCAGCCGCTCGCGCCCATGCGCCCAGCCGCCGGCCGCCGCAAGCGCGCCGGCGAGGTAGCCGAGATAGTTGGCCGAAGCGATCCAGCCGGCATCGGCCGGCGACAGATGCAGTTCCTCCATCATGCCGGGCAGGATCGGGGTGTAGACGAAGCGGCCAATGCCCATGGCAACGGCCATGGCGATCATGCCGGCTACGGCTAGACGCAAGGGTGATGGCGCAGCGTTCATTGCAGCGCACAATAGATTTGGCGGCCGCCGAAACAATCCGCTTTGTGTTGGGCCAGTGGCTCGCGACTAATGTCTAAGAATCTCAACCACAGCCGATTGCGCCGGTCTCGTAGGCGGTGCGGCGCGCCGTCAGGCGAAACGGCATGTCGCCGAGTTCGCGCTCCGACATGGTGTCGAGCACGGGATGCGACAGCGGATCGGTCACCCAATTGAGGACATCCCCGTCATGGCGCCGCCGCTTGTAGCCGGCGGCAAAGACTTTGAGCAATGATACGATCGTCACCATCCTCGCCTCCTCGGTCTGGTTGTCTTCGCTAGAATCTGCCCTGTCTCGCCGTCTTTCAATTGAGATTTCGGCCGCGCCGGTTTAGAAAAACTGGAATGGCTATGCTGAACCGCGTCCATCTCAACGGCCTGCGCGCCGTCGAAACCGTCGCCCGCCTCGGCTCGCTGGCGGCCGCTGCCGGCGAGCTCAACGTCTCCGTCAGCGCCGTCAGCCAGCAGATCAACCGCACCGAAAAGCAGCTTGGACAGGCGCTGTTCGAACGAACGGCGAGCGGGCTGGTGCTGACCGAGTTCGGCACGGTTTTTTCCGCCCGGCTTGGCGCCGGTTTTCGCGAGCTGGCGCAAGCGGTGGCGCTGGCGGACGAGGCAAGCCAGTGCACGCTGGTGGTTTCGGTGGCGCCGGCCTTCGCTTCGAAATGGCTGCTGCCGCGATTGTCGCGGCATTTCGACCGCCATCCCAACGTGCTGCTGCGCATCGACGCCTCGGTGCGGCTGGCCGATCTCGAGCGCTCCGACATCGACATCGCCATCCGGCTTGGCGACGGCAAATGGCCGGGCGGCCGGGCGGAACTTTTGTTGGCGCAGGAAGTCTTTCCGGTCTGCGCGCCGGTGATCGCCAAGAAACTGAAGTCGATCGAAGACCTGGCGCAGACCTGCGCCATCACCGACGAACGGGCGATGATCAACTGGGAGAGCTGGTTCAAGGCTGCCGGGGCCGAGCCGGTCAGCTTCCGCAAGGGCGCGCGCTTCACCGACCCGATGCTGTGCCTGGAATCGGCGATCGCCGGCCATGGCGTCATGCTCGGCTGGCAATTGCTGGCCGCCGATGCGCTGGCCGACGGCCGCCTCGTCGCGCCTTTCGGCGTGCGGGCGCAGAGCGGCCTCGGCTACTGGCTGGTGACCTCGGCGACCAAGACCGAAAGCCGCAAGGTGCGCGATTTCAAGATCTGGATCCGCGAGGAAATCGCGGCGACCGTGGCGCAGTTTAGCGCGCTGGAAAGCGCTGCCTAGGGCTGTCCGTCGCGACGGTGCTGGAAAGGACAGCCGCGCCGGCCTATGTTGGAACTCTCACTCCCGGACCAAGGCAGGCAGGATCATGACCACACATTCGCGCGGCGTTTCCGCAACGATCGACCCGGTGAAGCTCGACAGGCTGGCGGAAGTCGCCATCAAGGTCGGGCTGCAATTGCAGCCGGGGCAGGATCTGGTGCTGACCTCGTCGATCGCCGCACTGCCGCTGACCAGGCGCATCGTTGAGCACGCTTATAAAGCGGGCGCCGGCCTGGTGACGCCGATCTTCAACGATGACGAGATCACGCTGGCGCGCTTCCGCTACGGCGCGGATGCCGGCTTCGACCGCGCCGCCGGCTGGATGTATGAAGGCATGGCGAAGGCCTTTTCCAACAATGCGGCGCGGCTTGCCGTGCGCGGCGAGGACCCGTCGCTGTTGTCGGCGCAGGACCCGGCGAAAGTGGCGCGCGCCAACAAGGCGAACTCGATGGCCTACCAGCCGGCGCTGGAAAAGATCACCGGCTTCGACATCAACTGGAACATCGTCGCCTACCCGGATCTCGCCTGGGCAAAACAGGTCTTCCCCGGCGATGCCGACGATGTCGCCGTGGTGAAGCTCGCCGATGCGATCTTTTCGGCATCACGGGTCGATGTGGAAGACCCGATCGCAAACTGGACGGCGCACAATGCAGCGCTGCGCGGCCGCACAAAGTGGCTGAACGAGCACAATTTCCATGATCTGCATTTCAGCGGCCCGGGCACCGACCTCACCGTCGGGCTGGCCGATGGCCATGAATGGATGGGCGGCGCCTCGACTGCCAAGAACGGCGTCACCTGCAATCCGAACATCCCGACCGAGGAGGTCTTCACCACGCCGCATGCACGGCGCGTCTCCGGCCGTGTATCCTCGACCAAGCCGCTGTCCTACCAGGGCACGCTGATCGACGATATCTCGGTGCGTTTCGAAGAGGGCAGGATCGTCGAGGCCAAGGCTTCGAAGGGCGAGGACGTGCTGAAGAAAGTGCTCGACACCGACGAGGGTTCGCGCCGGCTCGGCGAGGTGGCGCTGGTGCCGCATTCCTCGCCGATCTCGGCCAGCGGCCTGCTGTTCTTCAACACGCTGTTCGACGAGAACGCCGCCTGCCACATCGCGCTCGGGCAGTGCTATTCAAAATGCTTCGTCGACGGCGCCTCGCTCACCCAGGACGAAATCGCCCAGCGCGGCGGCAACAAGAGTTTTATCCACATCGACTGGATGATCGGCTCCGACAAGATCGACATAGACGGCGTGCACAAGGATGGCCGCAAGGTGCCGGTGATGCGCAAGGGCGAGTGGGCGTAAAGGGGGCGGATGGCCTTCGACCTGACGGTCAAGCGAATTTACGAAGCACCCGCGCCCGATGATGGGCAGCGGGTGCTGGTCGATCGCATCTGGCCGCGCGGCATCAGCAAGGAGGATGCCGCGCTGACGCTGTGGCTGAAGGAGATCGCGCCGAGCGATGAATTGCGGAGGTGGTTCGGACATGAGCCGGCGCGATGGGCGGAGTTTCAGGTGCGGTATTCGGTCGAGCTGGATGGGAATAGAGAAGCGGTGGCGAAACTGCGTGGCTTGCTCGGCAAGGCCAAGGTGACGCTGCTTTATGGCGCACATGACGAGGCGCATAACAATGCGGTGGCGTTGGCGGGGTATTTGCGCTGGACGGGTTGAGAGACAGCGAACCGCTGCATACGCCGCAAGCGAAAGCCTTCACAATTAGCGATCGCCCTCCACGCGTTCGTCATCCTCGTGTCTGCGCTGCGTCGCTTCGCTCCTTGCTACGCCATAGGCTGACGAGGCAGGGCTACGCTACTTCACCACCCCTTCATAAGCCTCCGGCTTGAACCCCACCAAAATCTCATCCCCGACCTCGAGCACCGGGCGCTTGATCATCGTCGGGTTGGCCAGCATCAGCTTCCTGGCCTTCTTCTCGTCGAGCCCTTGCTTGTGCTTGTCGGGCAGTTCGCGGAAGGTCGTGCTGCCCTTGTTGAGCAGCTTTTCCCAGCCAACCTTGCCGATCCATCCGTCCAGTCTGCCCGCCTCTATCCCCTCGGCCCGGTAGTCGTGAAAGCGGTAGGGCACAGCATGGCCCTCCAGCCAGGTGCGCGCCTTGCGGATCGTGTCGCAGGTGGTGATGCCGTACATGGTGATCGTCAAAACGCGCTTCCCTTGACTGACAGTCGAATCCTCAGACAGCCTAAAACCGCCCTCCCCGCTTTGCCAGCTTCCCAATCGCTAGCGGCGCTTTTTTAGAGGTTGCCAATACTAAGGAAATTTCCTAAGTATCTGCCTGCACCGCGTCGACAGACCTCAGGATCGCCCATGCCAAGCCTCCTCGCCCCAACTACAAGTCTCCCGCCGATCGACGGCATCTTCCGCGCGCTGGCTGACCCGACGCGGCGGCGCGTGGTCGAGCGGTTGAACCGCAGTCCGGCCTCGGTCAGCGAGTTGGCGCAGCCTTTCGAGATGGCGCTGCCTTCCTTCATCGAGCATCTGAAAGTGCTGGAAGGCTGCGGTCTGGTGCGATCGGAAAAAATCGGCCGCACCAGGACCTATCAGCTGGCGCCCGAACCGCTGCAGCTCGCCGAAAACTGGCTGGCCGAACAGCGCACGCTGTGGGAGCGCCGACTCAATCAATTCGACGCCTATGTGATGAGCCTCAAGGAGCAAGAAAAGTGAGCTATCCCTTCAAGCCCGACCCCAGACTGGACCTTGTGCTGGAGCGCAAGCTCGACGCGCCGCGCGAACTCTTGTGGAGCGCGATGACGGTGCCGGAGCATGTCAAGCAATGGTTCACGCCCAAGCCCTGGCTGATCACCGATTGCGAGATCGACCTTCGTCCGGGCGGACTGTTCCGGACGCGCATGCAATCGCCCGACGGCAAGGAGGTCAACGACCGCCATTGCTGCTATCTCGAGATCGTGCCGAACGAGCGGCTGGTGTGGACCGATGCGCTGCTGCCGGGCTATCGGCCCTCCGGCGAGCCCTTCATCACCGCAGTCATTTCGCTTCAGTCGGATGACAAGGGCACGCGCTACACGGCAACGGCCATCCATCGCGACGAGGCTACCCGCAACAATCATGAAGAGATGGGGTTCTTCGACGGCTGGGGCACGGTGGCCGATCAGTTGGCGCAGTATGTGAAGACCATTTGAGCTTTTCCCACTGCGGCCAGGACTTTGTCCCGGCCGCCTGGTTTTTGGGTCGTGCAGCGAAGTGCGCCGGAACCCTACGGCACCCGGGCTCAGTAGTAGAAGCGCTCTTCGGTGATCTTGCCGTTCTTGACCGTGTACAGGCCAACCTCGTCCATGGTGACCCGTTCGCCGGTCGCCTTGGGCGTTATGTCGAACTTGAAGCGCACCGCGAACTGGTCGCCGTTGACATAGGGGCCTTCGACAGAGCCGCCATGGACTTCGTGGTTCTCTTGCCACCATTCGCCCTTTTGCCTGAGAGCCTCCTTGCCACGGGCGATGGCCATCGGCCCCTCCATGGCTTCGAGGCTGACGATATCATCGGCATTGTACTTTTCACCAGCACCCAGGTGATCCCCCTGCTGGAGCATTTCAGTGAAATCCTTGGCAACATCCGCGATGGTCATGTGTGTTCCTCCTGTTCAGACTGGTTTGAAGTAGGGAAGCGCTTGCCGGCCCGCCACCTTTACCCGCACGACAGCTGACAAGGTGTGTCAGGACGATGATATAGCGCGGCTGTGTGACGACGATTGCGGCGGCGTCGGACAGCGACTTCGGTTGCAGACAAAAGCCAATTCCGCAATGCTGGGTGCATGTGCAACCTCTACAACATCACGACGACGCAAGAGGCGGTCCGCCAATGGACCCGCACATTGCGCGATATCAGCGGCAACCTCGAACCTTCGCTTGATGTCTATCCCAATCAACCTGGGCTTGTCGTTCGCAACAGGACGGATGGGGAGCGTGAACTGGCGAAACTGCTTTGGGGTTTGCCAACGCCGCCCGAGCGCATGAAAGGTAAGGCCGACTACGGCACCACCAACGTTCGCAATCCGCAATATTCGCACTGGCAGCAATATGTGGGCGTCGAGCACAGATGTGTCGTGCCGGTGACCAGCTTTGCCGAGCCCAGCCCTGCGGCGAACGATAAAGACCCGGAAACAGGAATCCAGCGAAATTACTGGTTTGCCCGTGGCGAGAGCCGGCCGCTGTTCTTCTTCGCTGGTTTCTGGACGTCTTGGCAGGGCGTGCGAAAGGTCAAGGACGGTCCCGGCGACTTCGAGCTATACGCCTTCATGACCACCAAGCCTAATGCTCTCATTGCGCCGATACATGAGAAGGCTATGCCCGTGATCCTCACCACGCCGGAGGAAACCGAGGCTTGGCTGACGGCGCCATGGTCGGAAGCACGGCATTTGCAGCGGACGGCGCCCAACGACGCGTTGGTGATCGTTGAGAAGCCAGCCACACAGATCAAGTTCCCACCACAGGCCCCGGCCCAAGGGACTCTGTTTTAGCCCGAAATCGGCTCTCCTCAATCGTCGTCTCGCCAGATTACCCGGCGAACCATGCGGATTTCGACAAGACGTCTGACGCGAATTTTAAGGCGTTCAGCAGCGCTTGGCAGAATGATGCCTGCATCGAGCTCACGACCTTTGCAGCGCTCGCACCGCATGTGCCGCTCCACATCCCAAAAGGGGATATCACCAACCAGCTTTGCGAGATCGCCAGGCAGATAGTGTCGAGTGATGTTGCAGTTCCGACATCGAACACGAATTAGCTGCCCGACTTCATGCGCCAAGCAGAGGGTTTGCACATTTCGGCGCGGTCGGGTGCTTAGTTCGGGCATCCCGCAAAGTAGGAATATGTTCCTTTGCGAGTCAATTCACACTTAATTCCACCTTGGCGATCTTCACAGCAGGTTAAATCCAACCGTCGATGAAGGGATTGGGTTGGATCAGCTTGGCAGCATAGGGCAGTTGGCACCACGGCGCAGGCTGATATGCGCCACGTCGCCGACGCTGAATTGAAAGCCCTCGGCCTGGCGCGGCGCATCGATCACCACCGGCAATCCCTGCCCCAGCTCAGCATGCAGCCGCAGCGTGCGGCCGTGGAAGACGATGGAGTTGACGCGCGCCGGCGCGGTGCCGGCGGCGGCATCGGTGGTGGCCAGCAAGTCCTCGGGCCGAACGCCGATAGTGCGCTCAGTGCCTTCGCCGGGTGTGTCGCCGGTTTCAGATGTTGCTTCCAGCGAAAGCCCGCCAGCGGCGAAGCGCAGGCGGTCGCCGTCGCGGCCGATGAAGCGCGATTGCAAGAGGTTCATGGTGCCGATGAAGCTTGCGACGAATTTCGTCGCCGGCCGGTCGTAAAGCGTAGCCGGCGGCGCGATCTGCTCGATGCGGCCCTTGTTCATGACGACGATGCGGTCGGAGATCGACAGCGCTTCGGTCTGGTCGTGGGTGACCATGACGAAGGTGGTGCCGAGCCGCGACTGCAGCCGCTTCAGTTCGACCTGCATCTGTTCGCGCAGATGCGCATCGAGCGCCGACAGCGGTTCATCGAGCAACAGAACGCGCGGCTCGCAGACTATGGCGCGGGCGAGCGCGACGCGCTGGCGCTGGCCACCCGACAGTTCGGAAACGCGGGCGCCGAGCTTGTCGGCGAGGCCGACCATGTCGAGGGCTTCGCGGACGCGCTTTGCCTGCTCGGCGCCGGACAGTTTGCGCAGCGACAGGCCGAAGCCGACATTCTCGGCGACCTTCATATGCGGGAACAGCGCATAATCCTGGAACACGGTGTTGACGGGACGGTCGAACGGCCTGAGCGCGGTGATGTCGCGACCATCGAGCAGCACCTTGCCGCTCGACGGGCTCTCGAAACCGGCAATGACGCGCAGGCTGGTGGTCTTGCCGCAGCCCGAGGGCCCGAGCAGGGTGATGAACTCGCCGCTGATAATGTCGAGATCGACGGCGTCGAGCCCGACAATGCCGCCGGGGAAAACCTTCGAGACCGTGTCCAGGCGTACCAGCGCATCAGGCGCCATCGCGAACCTCGGACGGCTTGGTGGTGTTGACCCAGAGGATCTGGCAAGGCTCGGTGCCGGGATTGCGGAAGGCGTGCAGAAGCGTGCTCTTGAAGGCAAAGGAGTCGCCGCTCTTCAGCACGTATTTTGTCGAGTCCACCACCAGTTCGACCTCGCCCGACAGGACATAGCCGAACTCGTGACCGATATGCGCATAGGCTTCCGCCGTGCCGCCATCGGCTTCCACCGTCACCAAGAGGCCGGTCAGCGCCGCGCCCGGCGGCGACAGCAGCGCCTTGGCGATGCCTTCCGACTTGACCGGGAGCTGCCGCCTTTTGTCGGCGCGCACGCAATAGAGATCGTTGGCGGCTTCGTTGCCGTCGGTGATCAGCGCCGAAGGCTCGATGTCGAGCGCGGCCGCAAGCGGCCAGATCACCTTGACGCGCAGCGAAGACAGGCCGCGCTCGATCTGGCTCAGCGCACCGATGGAGACGCCGGCTTTTGCTGCCAGCTCGGCCAACGACAAATTGCGCTCCAGCCGCAGCGCCCGCACGCGCCGGCCGACGCGAATGTCGGCGTCGGCCTTTGGTTTCGCTTCAAGCATGTCCATCAGTTGGTCCTTGTTGCAGTCTTTGGCGCGGCGGCAAGACCCGCGGGCTTCAGGAGATTAGTCACAATTACCTGCCGTCGGCGCTGCCCCTCATTGTCCTGCCGGACATTTCTCCCCGTATAGTGACGGGGAGAAAGCGGCTGGTCGCAAACTCGGCGCCATTTCTGCAACGTTTGCGATTTGCGAAATCGCTGGTGACAGCGCCCCTCTCCCCGTCACTATACGGGGAGAGGATGCCGGCAGGCAGGTGAGGGGCAGCGCAACCGTCGGCGATGGATCCCTCAGCCGCCCGCCTTCACTTTCTCGAACATCTTCGCCACATCGTCGTTCTGCTTCATCGGGCCGGTGAAGATGGTGGTCTTCAGCATCACCTCCGGGTCCGCCGGCAATTGCAGCTTGTCCAGTTCGTCCTTCGCCACGCCGGCGAAGGCGGTGCTCAGCGAGCTGCCATAGCCGTAGGCCTGGATCAGGTACTTACCCGAGTCGGCGTCGAGCCGGCTGTTGATGAAGTCATAGGCGAGGTCGACGTTTTTGGCGTCCTTGAGCATGACGAAGCCGCAGGCCCAGGTCAGCATGCCCTCCTTCGGCTTCATGAACTCGACCGGCACGCCCTGCTTCTTCAGCGAGGTTGCCGACGCGTTCCAGGTCATGGCGGCGACCAGCTGGCCGCTGGCCAGCGCCTGTTCGACCGAGGTCATGTCGGTGGTGTAGTTGGAGAGCAGCGGACGCTGCTCGCGCAATTTTTCCGCCACCTTGTCCATCTGCTCCGGCGTCATATCGAAGGGGTTTACGCCGGCCAGAAGTGCTGCAACGATCGGCGTGTCATGCACGGCATCGATGGTCGCCATGCGGCCGGCATATTGCTTGTCCCACAGAAGGTTCCAGCTCGCTTCCGGGTTCTTCACCAGATCGGTGCGGTAGAGGATCGAGGTGTTGCCCCAATCCCACGGCACCATCCAGACCTTGCCGTCGCCGGCCTGGATGTCGGGCAGGTTCTTGAACACCGGGAAGATCGAATCCCAGTTCTTGATGCGCTTGGTATCGATCGGCTGCAGCAGGCCTTCCTTGTTCCAGCGCGCCACCTTGTCGTAGCAGGGATGGGCGATATCGGGGCGGAAGCCGGCCTTGACCTTGGTGAAGGCATCGTCGTCGTCGCCGAAGATCGAGGCCTCGACGCCATCGGGATGGGCCGTCAGGAAGCTCTTGTTGAAGTCTGGCAGTTCATAGCCGGACCAGGTGAAATATTGCAGCTTGTCGGCGGCGAAGGCGACAGTCGACGACAGGACGATTGCAAGCGCGGCAAGCCCGGTGCGGGCTGTCTTTGCAGTGATCGATTTCGGGCCAGTGATCGATTTCAGCCCAGTAATTGATTTCGGGTCGAATGCCATTTCGGTTCTCCTCTTTTGTTATGGGTCAGGCTGGACTGGTGGGCGCCGTCCGACGGGCTGTGCTCAGCCCGCGATGGCGCAGGATTTCGGCGATGCCGGCGATGATGACGGACACAGCAAGGATAGCTGTCCCCAGCGCCATCACGGTCGGCAGCGAGCGAGGAAAACGCAGTTGGCTCCAGATGTAGAGCGGCAGCGTCGGCTCGGTGCCGGCGAGGAAGAAGACGACGATGAACTCGTCGAAGGAAATCAGAAAGGCCAGCATGAAGGCCGAGACGATGGCCGGCAGCGAGAGCGGCAACATCACCCGCCGGAAGGTCGTCCAGTCGGAAGCGCCGAGATCGAGTGCGGCCTCGCGAATGGTTTTCGGAATTGCGGCAAACCGGCTGCGCATGATCACCACGGTGGTCGGCAGCGCCACCAGTATGTGGCCGAGAACGATGGCGATGCGCGACGGGCCGAGGCCGATGAGATTGACGAGGATCAGCAACGATATGCCGACGATGACGCCGGGGATCAGGATCGGCAGCCTGGAGATGGCGCTGATGGTGGCGGCGAGCGGCGAACGACCGTAGAGGTCCATATAGGAGACGGTGATGCCGCAGAGCGTGGCGCCGGCGGCGGCCACGACGCCAATGACGAGACTGTTCAAAAGCGCGCCGGACAGCGCCGGATTGCCATAGAGCGTGGCATACCATTCGAGCGTGAAGCCCTGCAGCGGAAACGCGGCCTGGATGGAGTTGTTGAAGGAAAACAGCGGGATCAACAGCACCGGCAGATAGAGGAAGACGAGATAGGCAAGCACATAGACGCCGAGCCAGCCGCGGCCATCATCTCTCCGCGCCGCGCTCATTTGCGGCTGCCGAATTTGCGGTCGGCGCCGCGTGCGACCAGCACCACGCAGAGGATGACCAGCATCACGCAGACTGAAAGTGCCGCTCCGAACGGCCAGTCATTGGCCTTGCCGAACTGCGACTGGATCAATGTGCCGATCATGGTGCTGGCGGGACCGCCGACCATGGCCGGGGTGACATAGTCGCCGACCGTCGGCACAAAGACGACGAGGGCGGCCGCCAGAACGCCCGGCATCGAATTGGGCAAGACGACGCGGCGAAACGCCGTGAACGGTCTGGCGCCGAGATCGGAGGCGGCTTCGAGCAGTGATTTCGGGATGGTGTCCAGCGCCACATAGATCGGCAGGATGGCGAAGGGCGCATAGGCATGCGCCAGCGTGACGACCACCGCCGCCGGCGTGTTGAGGAAGGCCAGCGTCGGCTCCGACCAGATGCCGCTTTCGATCAGCGCCGAGTTCAAGACGCCGTTGTAGGCGAGCACGATCTTCCAGGCGAAGACGCGCAGGAGATAGCTGGTCCAGAACGGCAGGGTCACCAGAAACAAAAGCAGGCTGCGGCGGCGGCCGGCATGGAAGGCGAGATAGTAGGCGACGGGATAGGCGGTGACGACGGTCGCCAGCGTCACCAGGCCGGCGATCACCAGCGAGCGCAGCGTCACCGTCCAGTAGAGCGGATCGGAGACCACGGTGATGAAGTTGCCTGCCGTGAAGCCGGCGCCGAGCAGCGAACCGTCATTGCCGCGCAAGGCGAGGAACAGCACGAGGCCGAGCGCAAACAGGATCAGGAAGAAGGTGACCAGCCCGCCCGGCAGCAACATGGCGAAGCGGAAGCCCCGGGCGGAGCCTGCTGGCGCTTCAGACGCAACGACGGTCGACATCAGGCTGCTCAATGGAAATATGAAATTGACTTAGCTTTTTTCATATTCATGAAACTGTCAAGCTGAATCCACGAGGCCTAAACGGCCGGCGCGCAATCAGCGCTCGAAGGCGTCGAGCATGCGGTACCAGGCGATCGTCGCGGCGACGCCGATCTGGCGAAAGGCGTGGAACGGAATCGGCCGGATCGGCGACAGCGGGAACGGCAATTGCGCTGCCTCACCGTTTGCCAAATAGCCCGCCATGCGTTTTCCCAGCGCGGTCATCAGGCCGACGCCCCTGCCCTGGCAACCGACCACGGCGAGCAGGCCCTTTTCAGGTTCGTGGATGTGCGGCAGATGATCCGGCGTCATCGCCACGCGACCGAACCAGCGCTTCTCGATGACGACATCGGAGAGCGCCGGATAAAGCCGCACCAGCGCGCGCTGCAGATGCGCCCAGTCGGCCTCGCTCCTCGGCCGCGCCATGCGGCCGCGGCCGCCAAGCACCAGATGGCCGTCGGTTGTTTTGCGGTAGTAGACGAGAATGCGCCTGGAGTCGGACACCGCCTGCCCTTCCGGCAGGATCGTCGCCGCAAGGTTGGATGACAGCGGCGCGGTCGCGACCTGGAAGGAATGCAGCGGCACGATCGTTTCCGCGAGGCCCGGAAGCAGTCCATCGGTATAGGCGTTCGTCGCCAGGACAACCGCTTTCGCCCGCACCTCGGCGCCGCTTTCGGTTGAGACACGCCAAAGGCCGGCCTCCTTGCGGAGTTTCACCACCTTCTGCCGCTCGGCAATGCTGGCGCCGGCGGCGGCGGCGATGCGCGCCAGTTCCACTGTATAGGCGAGCGGATCGATGATGCCGGCGCGGCGGTCGAGCCAGCCGCCGAGATAGCCTTGCGCGCCGGTCATAGCGGCGATCTCGCTTTCATTCAGAAGCCGGACATCGGCGCCACGCGCCCGCCATTGACGATCCCTGTTCGCCGCCGCTTTCAATGCGGTTTCGGTATGCGCGGCCTGGATCCAGCCATTGCGGGTGAACGGCACCGCCAGCTTTTCGTCTTGGATGAGATCGAACACCGTATCCGCCGTCGAGGCGGCGAAATCGACCAGCGCTTGGCCACGCTCGGGGCCGAAATGCTCGAGCAGCCATTCGGGATCATATTTCAGGCCGGGAATGACCTGGCCGCCATTGAGGCCCGAGGCGCCCTGGCCGATCTCGCCAGCCTCCAGCACCTGTACACCGAGACCGAGCCGGGCTGCGTGCAAGGCGGTCGACAGGCCCATGAAGCCGCCGCCGACGATGGCAACGTCGACCGGCGCAGTGACGAGCAACTGGAAGGCGGATGCGGTCTGCGGCTTCTGCCAGATCGGAACGGAAAACGGTGCGGGCAAGGCTTCACCTGGAGTATGCGGAAAATGAAAATTCTAGTGCCAGTTTCATTTTTTTGAAAGAGCGGGCCTCATGTCAGAACCGACAATTGCCTGCGCCACGGGATAGACCTTTGGCGTGAATCCGGTGAAAGTGCAGCGGCCCAGCTGCCATCTCGATCATCAAAGGACCGTAAGCCATGACGAACCCAACGCAGCTTCCCGCCGACGGGCTCTTCATCGGCCGAGCCAGGGCAAGCGATGCCTCGCATCCTCTGGTGGTCACCGTGCGCGACGGGATCGTTTTCGACGTCACCTCGACCACCGCACCCACAGTGCGCGACATCTGCGAGATGGCCGATCCGGCCGGACACGTGCGCTCTGCCAAGGGCGAACCGATCGGCTCGCTCGACGCGATCGCCGCCAACAGTTTTCAGGCCACCCGCGATCCGGCAAAACCCTATCTGCTCTCGCCTGTCGACCTGCAGGCGGTGAAGGCGTCGGGCGTGACCTTCGTGGTCAGCCTGCTCGAACGCGTCATCGAGGAGCAGGCGCGCGGCTCGGCGGAAAAGGCCGACGCCATCCGCGCCGACATTGCCGGGCTGATCGGCCACGATCTGTCGAAGCTGAAGCCCGGCTCACCCGAAGCGATGGAGATCAAGGCCAAGCTCATCCAGCGCGGCGCCTGGTCGCAATATCTGGAAGTCGGCATCGGCCCCGACGCCGAGATCTTTACCAAATGCCAGCCGATGGCGTCCGTCGGCTTCGGCGCCGATGTCGGGCTGCATCCTGTCTCCACCTGGAACAACCCCGAGCCGGAGATCGCCATGATCGCCGCCAGCACCGGCAAGATCGTCGGCGCGACCATCGGCAACGACGTCAATCTGCGCGACGTCGAGGGACGCTCGGCGCTGCTGCTCGGCAAGGCCAAGGACAACAATGCCTCGGCCTCGCTTGGGCCCTTCATCCGGTTGTTCGACGCAAGCTTTTCCATCGACGATGTCAAGCGCGCCACGGTGCGGCTGAAGGTCGAGGGCGAGGACGGGTTTTCGCTGGAGGGCGCGAGCTCGATGGCCGAGATCAGCCGTTCGCCCGAAGAGCTGGTCGCGGCCGCCATGGGGCCGCACCACCAGTATCCCGACGGCTTGGCGCTTTATCTCGGCACCATGTTCGTGCCGTCGAAGGATCGCGGCGAGAAGGGCAAGGGATTCACCCACAAGATCGGCGACATCGTCACCATCTCGTCGGAGAAATTCGGCGCGCTGGTGAACCGCGTGCTTCTGTCGCCCGATTGCCCGCACTGGACCTACGGCGCCAGCCATCTCATGCGGGACCTCGCCAAGGCCGACCTGATCTGATTTCGGAGCAGCGGGACGAACGGATAGCCGATAAACGTTCGTATCCGGTCCCTGTAAGCCGTTTGTTAGCGGAATCCGGGTGACTGTATCGGAAATTCGATCCAGGATCGGGGCGCGGTCTGTGGGGGCCGAATCGCATGCTCGGTTTGCCGATGATATCGGTGCGCAATCTCGCCATGCATTATGGCGGCGTTGTCGCGCTCAGGGATATGAACCTGTCTGTCGGACAGGGGACCATCCATGCTGTCGTCGGTGAAAGCGGCGCCGGAAAGTCGACGCTGGTGAAGGTGCTTGCCGGCGTGCTCCGGCCCAACAGCGGCACCATCCGCGTCGGCGACCAGATCGTCACCGTCGACAGCCCGATCGCTGCACGCAAGCACAGCTTCGGCGTCGTCCACCAGGGGCTCGGCCTGTTTGCCGACCGCTCGGTGCTGGCCAATCTGTTCGTCAATCGCGAGCCGTTGCGCAATGGCTTCGTCTCCAGGCGCGAGATGGAGGCACGCAGCCGCACCTTGCTTCGGCAACTCAAGCTCGACGTCGATGTCCACGCTCCTGTGGGACAACTCGGCATGGGCGAACGGCAATATGTCGAACTCGGCCGCGCAATTCTGGAAGGCCCGAGGCTGCTGATCCTCGATGAACCGAATTCTGCGCTCGACCGGCGCCAGACCGAGCACCTGTTCACCGTACTAAGTGACCTCAAGGCCAAGGGCACGAGCGTGCTCTATGTCTCGCACCGGCTGGAGGACGTGTTTGCGATCGCAGACCAGGTCACCGTGATGCGCAACGGCCGTGACGTGCTGACAAGTGAGCGCTCGGCGTTGAGCGAAGCCGATGTGATCGACGCCATGATCGGCCAGCAGCGCGGCAGCCTGTTCCCGCCTGCACTGCCGGCCAATGCCAGCACGATAAGGCCGCGGATCACGGTGGAGGGTCTGAGCGGCGGCCGGATTTCCGGCGTCAGCTTCACCGCCCGCTCCGGCGAGATCCTCGGCTTGGCCGGGCTTGAGGGGTCGGGCGTTGAAGACCTGTTCGAGATGCTGTTTGGCCTGCGCAAGGCGCAAAGCGGCAGGGTGCGGCTCCCCGACGGCTACGGCTTGCCTGGAAATCCGACCGAAGCGGCGCGGCGCGGCATCGGCCTGGTGCCGGCCAACCGCCTGTGCAACGGCCTGATGCCCGACCGGTCGCTGGCCTTCAACATAGGCAACATCGCTACCGGCGCCCGCAACTGGGGGTCGCGCCGCTACTCGCCCAAGGCCGCGATCGCCGCCGCCGCAAGGCAGATCGATGCGCTGCGCATCAAGGGCCTGCCGGACGCGCCGGTGAATTCGCTGCTGGCCGGCGATCAGCAGAAGATCGTAGTCGCCAAATGGCTGGAGACGGCGCCGCAAGTGCTGCTCCTAGACAATCCGGCTGGCGGTATCGAGTCGGCTGCCAAGCGCAAGATCTATGCGCTGATCCGGCAGATGGCGGCCAATGGCTGTATCGTTTTGCTGCGTTCGGTCGAGCCGTCCGAACTGACCAACCTCAGCAACCGCGTCCTTGTCTTCCACCGCGGCCGGGTCGCCGGCGAGCTGTCCGGCGCCGAGATGAAGCGAAGGACAGTGCTGCAACTGACCACCACCGGCGAGATGCCGGAGGCGGAGCGGCCGAAAAAGAAACTCGTGGGAGCCATGGCATGACACGATTGGATCCCATGCTACAGCTTGCCGGTTCGGCTGCCCACCCGAAGCGCAGCCTTCACCTGCCCGTCGAACTCAGGCCGCTCATCGGGCTCGTTGTCCTGGTGGCGATTACAGGCTTTGCCCGGCCGGATTTCCTCGACGAGGCCAATGTGCTGTCGTTGCTGGAAACCGCTGCGTATCCCGGCATGCTGGCGATCGGCATGGTGTTCGTGCTCGCACTCCGCGAGATCGACCTTTCCGTCGGCTGGATATTCCATCTCGCGGCCCTTCTCACCGCATTCCTTCTGGCCGCCGGCATCGACCCGTGGCTTGCCGCCCTTGCCGGCGTGCTGCTCGGCGCCGGGCTCGGCCTCGTCAACGGCCTGCTGGTGGTGGCGCTGCGACGGCCGGCCATCGTCGTTACGCTGGGCACCTTTGCAATGTTCCGGGGCCTGGCGGCGGTGGCCGTCAAGATGCAAGCGACAGCTCCGGCCAGCCCAGGCGGCGACTTCTTTGAGATCGTTCACGGCAAGCTGTTCGGCCTTGTGCCGACGGCTGTCTTTGTCTTCGTCGCAATGGCGGTGGTGCTGCACCTCGTGCTTCACCGCAGCCGCTTCGGCTACCGGATCCAGGCCGTCGGCAGCAATCCGCAGGCGGCGCTCTATGCCGGCATCCCGACAGGTGCTGTGCGGCTGCAGACGCTGGTGCTGATGGGCATCGTCTCGGGGCTGGCGGGCGCGCTGTGGCTTGGCTCTCCCGTTACCGACGTCGACCAAGGCGGCGGTTTCGTGCTGATGGCGATTGCCGCGGCGATCATCGGCGGCACCTCGCTTTCCGGCGGGCGCGGCACCGTCTTCGGTGCGGTGATCGGCATGCTGATCGTCCAGGTCATCTTGAGCGGCGTGACCCTGTTCGGCATCGACGCCGCATGGAGCCCCTTCGTGATCGGCGCGGTGATGGTGCTGGCGCTCGCGCTCGACCGGCTGGACAAGGTGCTGCGCATCCGCCAGGCCGAGCGCTTCCAGGAAAATCCGCGCGCCTGAGTTTAAGCCCCGCCTGCTTGCCGGGAAATATCTCTATCTCTTGGTTGACGCAATTCCGGACGGAAAACCGTTTCACACTTTTCCTGGAATTGCCCTCTAACTGATGCGATCTGATGGGATCGATGATGGCGCGTTGCATCGCGCCACCATCCATTGGGCGGATAGAGGCTTGCCATCGGCCGCAAAAGAAGATGCTCTGCGCATCCGGGTCGGCGCTGGCAGGAGGAGAGGATCAAGGGCATGGCCCGGATCATCGCCGGACGTGGAGGTCGTTTTTCAACATGGGAGGAAAGCAAATGCTGACGAGGCTACGATTACTCGTGCTTGGCTTGATTGTGGCGCTGGCCGTTCCGGCGGCGGCACAGGCCAAGACGTTCTACTGGATTTCACATGGCGGCCCGGCCGACCCGGTCTGGACCTACTTCCTGGCCGGCGCCAAGCAATGGGCGAAGGACACCGGCAACACCGTCAACACCTCGTTCCACAATGGCGACGTTGCCTCGCAGCAGGAGGCCGTGCGCGCCGCGATCTCGGCAAAGGCCGACGGCATCGTCACCACCAGCCCCGATCCGGGCAGCCTGATCGAAATCGCCAAGGAAGCCAACACGGCCAAGATCCCGATCATCAACTTCAACACGCCCGATCCCAAGGCAAGCTTCGACGCCTATGTCGGCGGCGACAACGTCACCTTCGGCAAGCACTGGGCGCAATATCTGGTCGACAAGGGCCTGGTGAAGAAGGGCGACTTCGTCTGGATGCCGGTCGAAATCCCCGGCGCCACCTACGGCGTCCAGGAAGAGGAAGGCATCAAGAGCGTCTTCGAACCGCTGGGGATCACCTATGAGATCACCGAAGCGACCCTCGACCAGGCCGAAGCCATCAACCGCATGGTCGACTATCTCACCGCCAACAAGGCCAAGGTCAAGGCAATCATCGGCCTCGGCGATCTGGTCACTGGCTCGATCAAGCGGGTGTTCGACCAGGCCGGCATCAAGCCGGGCGAAATCCCGGTCGTCGGCTGGGGCAACTCGCTCGACACCACCCAGGAAGTGCTGACCGGCTACGTCAATGCCGGCCAGTGGCAGGACCCGCAGGCGACCAGCTACGTCGCGCTGTCGCTGGCCAACATGGCGGCGTCAGGCATTCCTCCGGGCTTCAACGTCATCACCGGCGCGCTCTATGAAAAGGACACCGCGCAGGTCTACGACGACATCCTGTCGGGCAAATAACCCAGACCTTCAACAGTCGCGGCCGCAGCCGCGGTCGCGACTGTCTTTTCGCCGAGCCCTTCGCGTTGCGCGCTGGGCTCAGCCTTCCCCTTCCTGTCGCAGGTTATCAGTGGAAAACCGTTCGCTCATCCAACGCCTGATCGCGAGGCCGGAATTCGGGCCCTTCGTTCTGCTCATCGTCGAAATCGCGGTGTTCTGGAGCATCAACCACGATTTCCTGTCGCCGCAGAACATCTCCAACACGCTGGCCTTCACCGTCGAGCTCGGGCTGATCGCGCTGGCGATGACGCTGTTGATGACGTCGGGTGAATTCGATCTGTCGGTCGGCTCGCTGTTCGGCTTTTCGCCGGTGCTGATGTGGACGCTGTTCAACAGCGGCCTGACCTCGCTGGAGGTCGGCTTCCTCGCCGCGCTGCTGATCGCGGCCTTCATCGGCCTGGTCAATGGCTGGTTCGTCACGCAGCTGAAAATCCCATCCTTCCTGGTGACGCTCGGCATGCTGCTGGTGGTGCGCGGCACCGCGCTGTTCGTCACCGACGGCTTTCCGCAGCGGACGTGGAGCGCCGAGGGCAGCTGGCTGGCCGAAGCGCTGGTCGGTGATTTCTTCATCGGCCCGTTCCGCATCTACATGTCGCTCTTCTGGTTCATCGCGGCGGCCATCGCACTGGGCTACGTGCTGACGCAAAGCCGGACCGGCAACTGGATCCAGGCAGCCGGCGGCAATCCAGGCGCCGCAAGGGCGCGCGGCGTCAACGTCAGCGGCGTCAAGATCGGCCTGTTCGTGCTGTCGTCGGTGATGGCTTCGCTTGCCGGCGTCATCTCGTCGCTGCGCACGTCGGCCGCCAACCCCAACAGCGGCACCGGCTACGAGCTCGAAGTCATCGCCATGGTGGTGATCGGCGGCACGGCGCTGACCGGTGGGCGCGGCACCATCATCGGCACGGTGCTCGGCATCCTCATCCTGCGCGTCATGCGCAACGGCATCGTGCTGATCGGCGTGCCCGGGCTGGCCTACAACATCTTCATCGGCGCCATCATCCTCGGCATGATGGCGCTGCACTCATGGCTGGAACGCCGGCATCAGGCAGGGACCTAGAACCATGGCTGAACCGCTCATCCGCATGTCCAACATCAAAAAGTCCTACGGGCGCGTGCAGGCGCTCGAAGACGCCAATTTTCATGTCAACGAAAGGGAGATCGTCGGCCTGCTCGGCGACAATGGCGCCGGCAAATCGACGCTGATCAAGGTGTTGTCGGGGGCGGTGCCGCTGACCAGCGGCGACATTTTCATCCGCGGCAAGAAGGTCAATCTGCGCAGCACCAGCGACGCCATCGCGCACGGCATCGAGACGATCTACCAGGATTCGGCACTGGTGACGCAGCTGTCGATCGCGCGCAACCTGTTCCTTGGCCGCGAGCCGATCAAACCGCCGCGCTTTTTGAACCGCATGGACCAGGAGGCGATGAACAATGTCGCCCGCGACCTGTTGAAACAGGTCGGCATCTCCAAGAACATCCCGCCGACGACGCCGATCGGCTCCCTGTCCGGCGGCGAGCGGCAGGCCGTCGCCATCGCGCGCGCCATGCACTTCGACAGCGACCTGATCATCCTCGACGAGCCGACCAACAATCTCGGCGTCGCCGAGACGCAAGGCGTGCTGAGCTTCGTGCGCAACGCGCGCGATTCCGGGCATTCCTGCATCTTCATCGCCCACAACATCCACCATGTCTTCCAGGTGGTTGACCGCATCGTCGTCATGCGCCGGGGCAAGGTGGTGGCCGACGACATCGACCCGAAGAAGACCAGCGTGGCCGAGGTCGAACGCATCATCACCGGGATGTCCGACAAGGAGATCCGCGACGCCATCATCGAAGGCGGGCCATCGCACGGCTGAACCGTCTTCGCGCCGTCTGGCACGGAAACGCATCCGCTCTAACTCGTTGTAGAGCATGACCTTTTGACAAAACGGTTCCCGTTTGTCCTAGAAAACCGGTTCCCACTTTTCGGGATCATGCTCTATGACTACAGCCATGAAAGCCACCGTTGCCGACATAGCCAGGAGCTGCGGCCTGTCGACCGCGACCGTCGACCGGGTTCTGAACAACCGGGCCGGCGCGAGCGCCGCCAACCGCCAACGGGTGATGGAGGCGGCCAAGCAGCTCGGCTATTTGCCGGTGGTCGATCAGGTGACGCTGCCGTCGCGGCCGGCGCATCTTGAATTCTTCCTGCCGATCGGCGCCAACGGTTTCATGATCGACCTCGCCGGGCACATCGAGGACTATGCGGGGCGCCTGCCGCTGGTCGCCTCGTGCCGGATCCACAATCTCGGCGGCATCTCGCCGGCAGCGCTGCAGGCGGCGGTTGAAAATCTGTCGCTGAAGGCCAATGGCGTCGGCGTCATTGCCGTCGATCATCCGCGAACGCGCAACATATTGCGCGATGTGGTCGAGGCAGGCATCCGCCTTGTCACGCTGGTCTCCGACGTTCCAGCCGCCCCGCGTTCGGCCTATGTCGGCATCGACAACCGGGTTGCCGGACGCACGGCGGCGCTGTTGATGGGGCGCTTCCTCAATGGCCGCCAGGGTCATCTGGCGATGGTCGTCGGCTCGCGTTCCTATCGCGGGCACGAGGAGCGAGAAATGGGCTTTCGGTCGGTGCTGACAGAGGAATTCCCCAATCTCACGGTCTCGAGTGCGGTCGAGATCAATGACGAACCGGAGGGCAGCTACACCGCAACGATGCAGGCGCTGCACAACGAGCCGGAACTGCTCGGCATCTATTGCGTCGGCGCCGGGCGCTCAGGTGTGGCGAGAGCGCTGCTCGAGGCCAAGCCAAAGAAGAAGCCGGTCTTCATCTGCCACGACCTGACCAAGGAAACGCGCGGCTATCTCGTCGACGACCTCGCCGATGTCGTCATCGACCAGAATGCGCGGCTGATCGCGGAGCAATCTGTGATCCGCCTGCTTGGCTCGATCGCATCCGCCGCGCCATACCTGACGAAGAAGTTCATCGAGCCACGGCTGATCTTCAAGGAAAACGTGCCGGTGCAGTGAAGTCGCGCCGTGGCGGTTTCTCCGATTTGTACGACAAGTCGGGGTAGATGCCGCAAATCTGCACAGCAGCCATGCAACTTTCATTGTTGCCGAATCATTGGGCAACCCGTACTCATCTGGGTGTCGGCCATCTACTCCTCCCAGATGCGATGCCGACGCTGAGCGCGGTGCACCTCCTCCCGCATCTCGTTCGAAATCGAGCCCGCTGCCACCTCCTCCCGGCAGCGGGCTTTTTTCATTCTCAAATGAATCTAAATTAGAGTTGACGGGCAAGTTCGGAGAATAGCCAAAAGCCCCGCCGGATGATGGGGACTCCTCAACTCCGAAAGCTGGAATTCAGCGCGCCCTGAAAGAGCTGATCAGGCCTTCAGCCATGCGCACGAACTGCGTGCTGGGGCCCTGGCAGCCCATGGTCTGCACGCTGACGCGCGCCCCTTCGAACAGCAGCGACAGCGTATCGGCCAGAAGCTCGGCCTGACCGATGCCCGCATCCCGGCACAGCGCAACGAGGCGATCGCGCTGAGCGCTCTTGAGCTCCTTGATCACGCTCCTGGCGGGATGGTCCGGCTCGGTCAATTCGGCGGCGGCATTGGCCATGTCGCAGCCGCGACCGTCAGCCGCCAGGCAAGCAGCGGCCATGCGAATCCAGGCATGCAACTGGGCGAGCTTGTCGCCGGGATGCTCAGCCTCGAATTGGTCCCACATCGCGGCGCCTTTAGCCGCCGACGCGCGCAGGCACTGGACGATCAGTTCGTCCTTCGACTCAAAATGACGGTAGAGCGTCATCTTGTTGGTGCCGGCGGCTTCCGTGATGGCGTCGACGCCGACGCCCTTGATGCCATGCTTGTGAAACATGTCCTGCGCCGTCTCCAGGATTCGATCCCGGGGACGCACGCGATCCGTAATGCCGTCTGCCATCGCAGTCTCCTTGTCTCCCTAAAAATTCGGTTCACCTCTTGACTAGGGTGTTACCGGTCTGTAACTATCCGAATGTTACTTACTGGTAACACCTATGTAGCCTTCCGTCAATAACAAGGCCGTGAACTGGTCCTGCCAGATCACAAAGGGTGAAAATTGCAGGTCATGCGGCTCCGGCCGGTGAAGAGATGAAAACCGGTTCGCGATCATCCGATGCGGGCCGCTGGAATGGAGACGCTCCAATGTCGCAGCGCAAGGATTTGACCATCGATGAAGCCATCCGGGATCCGATGATCCGGCTGGTGATGAAAGCGGACCGCGTCAACCCGCGCGCCTTCGAAGCGATGCTGAGGACCGTTGCCGATGAGCAGGGCCTCAGCGGCGCGGCGCCGTCTTCGTATTTTTTGCAGGACCCGGGTTCGGTGCGCGGCCGGCGGCTGTCCCGGTCTGCCCATTCTTTTAAAGAGGCCGGTTCTTCTAAAGAGGTTTGCGTGTCGTGGTAAATTATTTCATCCATCGTCCGATCTTCGCCTCGGCCATCGCCATCATCATGGTGCTCGCCGGGACGATTTGTTATTTCCTTTTGCCGGTTTCGCAGTTTCCCGACATCACGCCGCCGCAGGTCGTGGTCAGCGCGCATTATCCGGGCGCCAGCGCGCAAGTGGTCGCCGATACGGTGACGACGCCGCTGGAACAGCAGATCAACGGCGTCGAAGGCATGACTTACATGTCGTCGTCGAGCTCCAATGACGGCTCCTCGACCATCACCATCACCTTCGATGTCGGCTATTCCTTGAGCACCGCTGCCGTCGACGTTCAGAACCGCGTCTCGCAAGCGGCCTCCTCGCTGCCGGCGATCGTCAACCAGGGCGGCGTGACGATCAAGAAGCAGAACCCGAATTTCGTCCTCATCGTCAACCTGACCTCGCCCGACAGTTCGGTCGATCCGGTGGCGCTGAGCAACCTCGCCTATCTGCAGGTCGTCGATCCGCTGAAGCGGCTGCCTGGCGTCGGCGACGTCCAGATATTCGGCGAGCGCCGCTACTCGATGCGCGTCTGGCTCGACCCGGACAAGCTCGCCAATCTTGGCATCACCGCGGTCGACGTCCAGAATGCCATCTCGGAACAGAACGTCCAGGTGGCGGCCGGCAAGATCGGCCAGTCGCCGGCGCCCGCCGGCACCGCCTTCGAGATGCAGGTCAACGCCGTCGGCCGCCTGAGCGACCCCAAGGAGTTCGGCGACATCGTCGTGCGCGCCAACACCGGCACCGGCTCGCTGGTGCGGCTGCGCGACGTCGCCCGCATCGAGCTCGGCGCGCTGCAATATTCGTCGTCGGCCTTCTTTGGCAAGGACCCCACGGTGGTGCTGGCCGTCTACCAGATGCCCGGTTCCAACGCGCTCGATCTGCAGCAGCACGTCAAGGACAAGATGCAGGAACTGTCGGCCCGTTTCCCCAAGGGCGTCTCCTACGCCATGCACTACGACACCACGCGCTTCGTGTCGGCATCGATGCATGACGTGCTGATCACGCTTGGCGAAGCGCTGGTGCTGGTCGTGGCCGTGGTGTTCATCTTCCTGCAGAGCTGGCGCACGACGATCATCCCGACCATCGCCATTCCGGTGTCGCTGGTGGCGACGATGGTCGTCATGGAAATGATGGGCTTCTCGCTCAACATGCTCTCCCTGCTCGGCATGGTGCTGGCCATCGGCCTCGTCGTCGACGACGCCATCGTGGTGGTCGAAAATGTCGAGCGACAATTGGAGGCGGGCCTCAAACCGCTGGCGGCGACCAAGGCCGCGATGGCCGAGGTCACCGGACCGATCATCGCCACCACCGCGGTGCTGATGGCCGTCTTCGTGCCCGTTGCCTTCATTCCTGGCGTCTCCGGCAAGCTCTACAATCAGTTCGCGCTGACGGTGGCGATTTCGGTCGGCATATCCGCCTTCAACTCGCTGACGCTCAGCCCGGCGCTGAGTGCCGCCTTCCTGCGCCATCGCGGGGAGACGCAGTTCGCCCCGTTCCGCTGGTTCAACACGGGTTTCGACAGGCTGTCGCATGCCTATGCCCATGGCGTACGCATCCTCATCCGGCTGCGCTGGATCATGCTCGGTCTGTTCGCGGCCGGCCTGGTCGCCACCTACTTCGTCTGGCAAAAGCTGCCCTCGACCTTCCTTCCGGTCGAGGACCAGGGTTACTTCTTCGTCGTCATCCAGCTGCCTGACGGCGCCTCGCTGGAACGCACTGACGCCGTGGCCCAGAAGGCGCGCGACATCCTCCAAGCTACGCCCGGCGTCGAGATTGTCGGCTCGATCAGCGGCCTGAACTTCCTGACCAGTGCCGCGCAGTCGAACTCGGCTGTCGAGTTCGCCATCCTGAAGCCGTGGGAAGAGCGCGGCCCCGACCAGAGCGCGTCGAAGCTCGTCGCCGACGTGCGCGGGAAGCTGATGCAGATTCCGGAAGCCTTCGCGCTGTCCTTCGATCCGCCTTCGATCCCGGGTATCGGCACCACGGGCGGCTTCGAATTCGTCGTCGAGGATCTCACCGGGCGCGGCAGTTCAGCCCTCAACGACGCGACGCAAGCCGTGATCGCCGAGGCGCGCAAGCAGCCGGAAATCAACCCGCAGCAGCTGTTCTCGCCGTTCTCGACCTCGACGCCGCAGTTCAACTACGACCTCGACCGCAGCAAGGCCAAACTGCTCGGCCTCAACCTGCCCGACGTCTTCAACACGCTGCAGATCTATCTCGGCTCGCTCTACGTCAACGACTTCAACCTGTTCGGCCGCACCTTCCGGGTGACCATCCAGGCCGACAAGGATGCACGTGCCGACGCAGGCGACCTTTCGCGGCTCTATGTGCGCAACGCCTCCGGCGGCATGGTGCCGCTGAGCACACTGGGCAAACTGGTGCCGTTCGTCGGCCCGGAAACCGTGCCGCACTACAACAACAACGCCTCGGCCACGATCAATGGCGGCGCAGCCCCCGGCTTCTCGTCGGGCCAGGCGGTTGCCGCGATGGAACGGGCCGCCACCACCGCTTTGCCCAGGGATTTCGGTTTCGAATGGACCGGCATCACCTTCCAGGAGCTCAAGGCAGGATCGATCGCGTCGGTCGTCTTCGGCCTCGCCATCGTCTTCGTCTTCCTGATCCTGGCGATGCAGTATGAGAGCTGGGCGATGCCGTTCATGGTGCTGCTGGCGGTGCCACTGGCCCTGTTCGGCGCCTTCGCAGCCCTGTTCCTGCGCGGCATGCAGATCGACGTCTATTCGCAGATCGGCTTCGTCATGCTGATCGGCCTCGCCGCCAAGAACGCGATCCTGATCGTCGAGTTTGCAAGGCGGCGGCGCGAGGAGGGACTGAGCATTGTCGACGCGGCGATGGAAGCTGCGCGGCTGAGGCTGCGGCCGATCCTGATGACGGCCTTCGCCTTCATCCTCGGCGTGCTGCCGCTGATGTTTGCGACGGGTGCGGGTGCGGCAAGCCGGCAGTCGATCGGCACCACCGTGTTTGGCGGCATGGTCGCGGCGACCATCCTGTCGCTGGTGTTCGTGCCGGTCTTCTACGCGGTCATCGAACAGCTGCGCGAAGGCCGCGTGCGCAGCGAACCGAACGCTGCTCATGACCAGGACAATAATGAACCGACTGCCGAACCAGCGCCGATGCGCCTGGCCGAAGCAGCCGAATAGAATTGGAGACCAAAATGCGTAAATGGAAAATAGCTTTGGGAACGGCCGTCGCCCTGGGAGCGATCTCGGTGGCAAGCGTCCACTTCCTCGACATGGGCAATCTCAGCCTCAATGCCGGCACGGCGGCAGCGACGGCAGCACCTGCGGCATTCGTCATGCCGGTGCCGGTGACGAGCGTGGTCAAGAAGACGATCCCGATCTACCTTGACTACGCCGCCCGCATCGAGGCGATCCGCAGCGTCACCTTGCAGGCCCGCGTGCCCGGCTATCTGCAGGAGCAGACGGCTAAGGACGGCGCGGATGTGCGCCAGGGTGATCTGCTCTACAAGATCTCGCCTGACGACTTCAAGGCGGCTCTCGACCAGGCCAAGGCCGAAGTGCAGCGCGACCAGGCGAGCCTCGACTATGCGCGCTCCAATCTCGGCCGCGGCTCCGAACTCGCCAAGAGCGGCTATCTGGCCAAGGATGGGTTCGACCAGCGTACGAGCACCTTGCGCCAGGCCGAAGCGTCGCTTGCCGTCAACCAGGCGGCGGTGCGCACGGCCGAGCTCAATTTGAGCTACGCCGAAATCCACGCTCCGTTTGCCGGCCGCGTCGGCCGCAACCAGGCTTCGGTCGGCACGCTGGTCAGCGTCGCCGGCACGGTGCTGAACACGCTGGTGCAGCTCGACCCGATCTACGTCACCTTCAATCCGAGCGAGACGGACCTGGCCGAAATCGAACAGGCCCGCGCCGCCGGCCCGATCGAGGTCGAGGTGCTGCTCCCCGGCGAGACCGAAGCCAGCCAGAAGGGCGAACTCACCTTCATCGACAACACGGTCGACCACTCGACCGGCACGATTACGGCGCGCGCCACCATCGGCAATGCGAAGTTCTCGCTGCTGCCGGGCCAGTATGTCCGCGTGCGGCTGCACATCAAGCAGCTGCCCGACGCGCTGATGGTGCCGCAGGTGGCGCTGGGTTCGAGCCAGCTCGGCAAATATGTCTATGTCGTCGGCAAGGGCAACACGGTCGACCAGCGCATCGTCTCGCTTGGCGCGACCAGCGGCGACCTTGTGGCGGTCCTCAGCGGCGTTGCCGAAGGCGACCAGGTGATAACGGGCAATCTGCAGAAGATCGGACCAGGAATGCCGATCTCGCCGTTGCCCCAGGAGAAACCGGCCAGCTGATAACCCCCATCAGCCCCGGTCCTGCGGCGCCTTCGGCTTCCACGCCGAGGGCGCCGTTTTTTTATGGAGCGCCGCACGCCGTTTTTGGAGTAACCGCAAGGCACAAGAATCCGGAACAGACATATTGTAGGATTGTCGACAATCTGCTTGTCTGTTTCCGGCTCTCACTGGAGTGACGGAATGGCCAAGCTGGACTTCAATCCGATCGCGGATACGACACGCCGAGCCGAGATCGTTGCGCTGTTGCGGCGGGCGATCCTGATCGGCCAGCTGGAACCCGGCCAAAAGCTGAGCGAGCTGAGGATCGCCGAGCAGATGCGGGTCAGCCGCGCGCCTTTGCGCGAAGCTATGCGCGAGCTGGTGCAGGAAGGCATCCTGACCAGCATTCCCTATGCCGGCACCTTCGTCATCGATGTCACCGCCAAGGACATTGACGACGCCTACTCGCTGAACAAGGTGCTCGATGAATTCGCCATCGAGCGGACATGGAAGCTGCGCGACCAGCGCTTCTTCGATGAACTCGACCGCCGCCACGAAGCGGTGAAGCAGGCAACGCGCGCGCGCGACACCACCCGCCAGATCGAGACCGCACTGCAATTGCACGGGCTGATCTATGAATGGGCCGACAATTCGGTGCTGCTGGAAACCTGGCAGCGGCTGACCAGCCGGCTGCAGATGTACTTTGCCCTGCACCAGCGGGCCCGCAACGAGCCGGTGCCGGCCGAAGATCTCCACGAAACCTATGTGCGGCTCTTGAAGGGCGCCGACATGCGCGCTGCCCAGCGCCATGCGCGCGAGCATATCGACCTCGATTTCGAAGAGCTGCTTGCCTATGCGCGTGGCCTCGATCAGCGGAACATCGAAGGGCTGACCCTCCTCAACGCCTAGAGACAACGGACAGACAAGTGCAGATCAAAACCATCAAGGCCTATCGCGTCGTGCAGCCCTTCGTGGACGGGCCCTACCGCATGTCAAAGGGGCGGGTTGCAGACTGCTTCGATGCGGTGATCGTCGCCATCACCTCCGACAGCGGCGTGACCGGCTGGGGCGAGATGGCGCCGCTCGGCAATTTCTATTCGGCCGCCTTTCCGGCGGGAACGCGCGCGGGCGTGGTCGAGATCGCGCCGCACCTGATCGGCCAGGACCCGCGTGGCCTCGCCGGCATCGGCCGATTGATGGATACGGTGTTCAAGGGCCATCCCTACATCAAGTCGGCGCTCGACATGGCCTGCTGGGATCTGGCGGCCCGGGCCGCCGACGTGCCGCTGGTGACCATGCTTGGCGGCCGCGAGAGCGACATGGCGGAGACCTACCGCGTCGTCACCCACGGCACGCTCGACCAGATGGCGGCACTGGCCAAAAGGATCATCGCCCAGGGCTGCCGCCGACTGCAGGTCAAGGTCGGCGGCAATGTGCATGAAGACATCGAGCGGGTGAGCGCAGTCGCTTCGGCCGTGCCGAAAGGCACGGTGATTTTCTGCGACGCCAATGCCGGCTGGACACCCTACCAGGCGCGGCAGTTCGCCGATGCAACGCGCGGCATCGACTACACGTTCGAGCAGCCCTGCACGACGATCGAGGAGAACATGTCGGTGCGCCGCATGCTCGACAAGCCGATGGTGCTGGACGAGAGCGTCATCTCGCTCGAGGCGATGCTGGAAATCCATCGCCTGGGCGCCGCCGACGGGCTGACGCTGAAGATCTCGCGGCTTGGCGGCGTAACCAGGACAAGGCAAATCCGCGACGTCGCCGTCGATCTCGGTTTCATGATCACCGTCGAGGATACGGGCGGCGCCGAGATCGACACGGCGGCGATGGCGCATCTGTCGCTGTCGACGCCGGAAGAACGCCGGCTGCACGCCATCGCCTTCCATGAGTGGGTGACGGTGCGCACGGCCTCCAACGCCCCACCGGTCACCGGCAGCCACATGGGCATTCCCGACGGGCCCGGCCTCGGCATCGATGTCGTGCCCGACCTGCTCGGCAAGCCTTTCCTAGAGATCGGCTGAGATCAAGCGCAGCATGAAGCTGTCACCCCACGAATCCTCCGTGGGAGATTTGGTCCTGCAGCCATTCTCCGATTGCGGGTTGAAATATTTTTCAAATGGAAATAGGAACGTTCAAAATGATGATTTGACGCTGCGGCGCGTCATGACTGGAGGAAGCGATATGGCCCATCCGCAATTTGCAGCGGAACTTCTGCAGCGCGCTGAAGCCCAAGGGCCCATCACCATCGGACTCGCCGGCGCCGGGCAGATGGGCACCGACATCGTCGTCCAGGTGGCGCTGATGCCGGGCATGCGGATCGGTGCCATTTCCGAGGTGCGGCCGCAAGCGGCGATCGATGCCGCACTGCTCGCCGGCCATGACCGCTCCGACATCGTCCAGGCTGCGAACGCCTCTGCCATCGACCGCGCCATCGAGGCCGGCAAGATCGCTGTCACCGAAGATCTGCATGCGCTGGCCGCGGCCGGCCGCATTGATGTCATCATCGACGCGACAGGCAATCCCAACATCGGCACGCTGTTTGCGCTCGAAGTGATGAAGAACGGCAAGCACATCGTCATGCTCAATGTCGAGGCGGACATTACGATCGGCCGCTTCCTCAAGGAGGAAGCGCGCAAGGCCGGCGTGGTCTACACCGGTGCGGCCGGCGACGAACCCGCCTGCACGCTGGAGATCATCGGCTTCGCCAAGAGCCTCGGCTTCAACATCATCGCCGCCGGCAAGGGCAAAAACAACCCGCTCAAGATCGACGCCATGCCCGCCGACTACGAGAAGGAAGCGGCCGAGCGCAATATGAATGCGCGCATGCTGGTCGAGTTCGTCGACGGTTCCAAGACGGCGATCGAGATGGTGGCTATCGCCAACGCCACCGGGCTGGTGCCCGACGTGCCGGGCATGCACGGCCCGACGGCGACGCTGGAGGAACTGGCCAGCGTGCTTTGCCCGCGCGAGGATGGCGGCGTGCTGCACCGCAAGGGCGTGGTCGACTATTCCATCGGCAAGGGCGTGGCGCCCGGCGTGTTCTGCATCATCGAAACGAGGCATCCGCGCGTGCTGGAGCGCATGGTCGACCTCAAGGTCGGCAAGGGCCCCTATTTCACGATCTACCGTCCCTATCACCTGACAAGCCTTGAAGTGCCACTGTCGGCGGCGCGCGCCGTTGTCTACAAACGTGCCGACATGGAGCCGCTCGACCATCCGGTCGCCGAAGCGGTGGCGGTAGCCAAAAGCGATCTCGGCGCCGGGCAGTCGCTGGGCATGATCGGCGAGAACGACTATCGCGGCTTCGCCATGACCTGGGAGGACGCCCGCGCCAAGGGCGCGCTGCCGCTCGGGATTGCCGAACGCGCCAAGGTGGTCAAGCCGGTCAAGACCGGCGACTTCCTCACCTATGAAAATTGTGTACCCGACGATTCGATGGTGATAACGCAGATCCGCCGCCGTCTCGACCAGTCGGACGGACAGTTTGTGACCAACGCCGCCTGAACCTTCGGGATCTCCCTGTGATGGACGATGTCGTTATCGGGATCGATGCCTCGACGACGGCGGTGAAGGCGATCGCCTTCACCCGCGACGGCGCGGAGCTGTTCCAGGCGCGCGAGGCCTATCCGCTGGCCAATCCGAAGCCCGGCCATTTCGAGCAGGATGCCGAACATTGGTGGGCAGCCCTCATCAGTTCGCTGAAGCAGGTTGCCGACAAGGTCGGCGCAGCGCGCGTGGCGGCAATTGCCATAGCCCATCAGCGCGAGACCTTCACCCTGATCGATCAGGCCGGCACGCCGCTCATCCCGGCGATCCTGTGGCTTGACGAGCGCGCCCGGCCTCAAGTCGCCAAGCTGTCGGCCGAGCTTGGCCGCGAGACGATCCGCGACTGGAGCGGCAAGCCGCCGGATCCGACGCCGGCGCTCTATGCCATCGCCTGGCTGGCGGAACACCAGCCGCAGGTGCTGGCCAACGCCGCCGCCCTGGTCGATGTTCATGGCTTCTTCGTTCACCGGCTGACCGCACGGCTGGTAACCAGCACGGCAAGTGCCGACCCGCTCGGCTTGCTCGATGTCACGACAGGCGAATGGCACCCTGAGCTTGTCTCGGCTGCAGGGTTGCAGCCACGGCAGTTGCCGGCGCTGATCGGCCCAGGCGAAATCTGCGGCGGCCTTGCCGAAAGCATTGCCCAGCTGACTGGCCTCAAAGCGGGCACGCCAATTGTCGCCGGCGCCGGCGATGGCCAGGCCATGGGTCTCGGCATGGGCGTCTATGGTGCCGGCAGGAGCTATCTCTCGCTCGGCTCCGGCGTCGTCAGCGGCTGCTATTCCGGCACGGTCACCACATCGGATGCGTTTCGCACGCTGGTCTCGCCGACCGGCTCCGGCTTCATGCTGGAAACCGTGCTGCGCTCGGGCATGCAACTGGTCGACTGGATCGTGCGCACCACCGGCGCGTCTTCCGCGGCAGAACTGGAGAAGGGTGCGGTCGATGTTGCGGCCGGCGGCGACGGTCTTTTGGTCATGCCCTATTGGGCCGGCGTCATGAGCCCCTATTGGGATGGCGCGGCGCGCGGCGCCGTTGTTGGCCTGTCGCTCGACCATGAGCCCAGGCATCTCTTCCGCGCCACGCTGGAAGGCATCGCTTTGGAGCAGGCCATCGCCAGCGAGGCGATGGAGGCCGAAAGCGGCGGCAAGTCGGGAGAGATGATTTCCGCCGGCGGCGGCACCAATTCGGCGCTGCTGATGAAGATCATGGCCAGCGTGCTGGAGCGGCCGCTGTTCGTGTCGCCGGTCAACGAGGCGGCGGCCCTTGGCGCGGCCATGCTGGCTGCTTCGGCGATCAGCTGGTTCGCCTCGGCGGAAGACGCCGCCAAGGCAATGGCGGCGGCGCCGGCCAGGCGTGTCGATCCGGATATGACGCTGGTGCCGGCTTACCGGGCGCGCAAGGCGATCTACCGCGACCTCTATCACGCGACACGCGACATCCACGCGCGGCTCGGTGCGATCTGAGTTCAAGCGCAGCTTGCCTGCGTGAGGCTCCCATGCCCAACCTGCCCAGCTTGCCGATTTTGCGTCCTGCCCGGCCAATGCTAGACTCATCGGGCTCATGAAAGCAGTATTTCACCTTGCCGCCCTGCCCTGGATTGTCGCGCTTGCGGCAGCTCCGATGACGGCGCGTGCGCAGGACGAGCCGCCCTTCGAGGTCACGCTCGACATGGACAATGACGGCAGGATGGATCGGGCCGCGATCGCGGCGGATTCCGACACCGGGCTGGCGGATCTCTCGATCTATCTGGCTGCCGGCGAAGGAAAGCTCGATCCTTCGCGCAAGCCTGACTTTGTCAAAAAGGCGCTGACGCAGGACCGTATTCTCGGGCTCGAAAGCAAGGGCAAGGGATCGCTTGTCGTCACCTCGTGCTTCGGCTGCGGCGCCAACAAATCATGGGATACAACGCTGACCATCGTCTGGCGCGGCGGTAAATTCCTTGTCGCCGGCTACAGTCGCGACTGGGACTGGAATGTTCAGAAAGCCGACGGCTCGGTCGAGACGACGCTGGGCGGTTGCGACATCAATTTTCTCACCGGCAGAGGCGTTGCCTCAAAGGACCTGGACGACGGCAAACCGGTCGCGGGAAAATTCGTGCCGATCGCACTGGCCGACTGGTCGGACGACAGTCGTCCGGAGCCCTGCGAATTCTGACCGACGCCGGACAGCGCTCAACGATTGAGCAGGCCTTTGGCCGCATCCTCATCGGTGATCAGCACCGAAATCCTGGTGTTGGCCAGCGCCGCGCGCATCACAGCGACCTTCTCCTGACCACCTGAAACCAGTATGATGCTCGGAATATCGGACAAATCCTGCAGCGGATAGGCGCAGACGCGGCGGTTGACCTCATGGTCGACCGGGTGGCCCTCGGCGTCGATGAAATGGCACAAGAGGTCTCCGACCGCGCCGGCGGCCTGCAGTTCCTCAAGTTCGCTCGGCTTGATGAAGCCGTAATTGGCGATCGGGCTGTCCTTGGAAAACGAGCCGACGCTGAGCACGGCGATGTTGGCGCGGCGCGCGCGGAAGACGACATCCTGGACGCTGCGCTGGCTCATGAAGGCATCGCGCTGTTCCGGCTTGTCGGCATAGACCGGCACCGGCAGCAGGAAACATTCAGCGCCGATCTTTTCGGCGAACTCCCAGGCGCTTTCGGTCGGGTTGAGCGGCTGCGCGTGGGTGAGGCCGCCGAGCATCGAGACGACCGTCGTCCTGGCGATCGGCCGCCTCGGCAATTCGTTGATGGCGAATTTCAGCGTGCGGCCCCAGCCCAGCGCAATGACGTCGCCGGCATTCACATTGTCGGCGAGATAGGCGGCAGCCGCGTGGCCGATCATCAGCGGCGCGTTGCTGCGATCAGCGGCTGATGGCACCACGACCGCCTGGCTGAGCCCGAAACGCTGCTTCAGGCTCTCCTCGAGCTGCACGCATTCGACGACACTGTCGCGAATGCGGAACTGCACGATGCCCTCCTCTCGCGCAGCGGAGAGAATGCGGTGCACCTTGATGCGGCCGACGCCGAGGATCTCGGAAATGCGCTCTTGCGTCAGACCTTCGACATAGTAATGCCAGGCGGCCCGGGCCTTGAGCTCGGCATCGGGGAAGCGCGAGGCCTTCTCGTTTTCGACGGTCGCCATCTTTTGCCCTCCCGCGGCAAATTTCGGAAATCTTTCCGCAAGCGCCGCCCCCTGGCCTTCCCTAGGACAAACCGCCCGGTGGCGCAAACAACCGCCGAATGGCGCAACGGCTCTTGACAATTTTCTAATGAACAGTTTAGCTGAACAAAATTGCATATCAAAGATAAATTGTTCACAGGGAGGTGCCTGGTGAACAAGAGCGGACGGCAGGCCATCGCCGTTTCGCTGACGGAGGAGACGAAGTGGCCGTGAGTAATGATGCAAGCGAGTCGAAGGCTGGCGAGTTGAAAGCCGCGCCCGGCGCTCAAGGTGCGACGGCCGCGAAGCTTTCGGCACTGTTTGCCGGAACCATGGGACCGCTGATCGGACTGCTGCTGCTCTGCCTGGCGCTGACGCTGACCACCGACACGTTCCTCACCGTGCGCAACATCCTCAACGTACTCGACCAGATCACGGTGCTCGGCATCATGGCAATCGGGATGACGCTGGTGATCCTGATCGGCGGCATCGATCTCTCGGTCGGCTCGGTGCTGGCGCTGGCCGCCATGGTGATGGGCTTTGTCTCCCATCCCGACTATCTCAATCTCGGCCTTGCGGCCGGCGTCGTTGCAGCACTGGTCGTCGCCGGCCTTTGCGGACTGGTGTCCGGCCTGCTGGTGACCGTCACCCGGCTGCCGCCGTTCATCGCGACGCTGGCGATGATGTCGGTGGCGCGCGGCCTTGCCAACATGATCACCGACGGCTCGCAGATCGTCGGCTTTCCCGACTGGTTCACCAGCCTGTCGATCATCCGCCATTTCGGCTTCCTGTCGGTCACAGTCGGGGTGATGATGGTGCTGGCGATCGTCTTCGCCATCTTCCTCAACTACCGCGCCACCGGCCGCAGCTTTACGCCATCGGCGGCAGCGCCGAGGTGGCGCGGCTCTCCGGCATTCCGGTGAAGTCGCTGACCAACTGGGTCTATGCCATCTGCGGCGTGCTTGCGGGTCTTGCAGGCATTGTGCTTGCCGCGCGGCTGGATTCGGTGCAGCCGAGTTCCGGCCTCGGCTATGAGCTCGACACCATCGCGGCGGTGGTGATCGGCGGCGCCAGCCTCTCGGGCGGCGTCGGTTCGATCGGCGGCACAGCGGTCGGCGTGCTCATCATCGGCGTGCTGCGCAACGGCCTCAATCTGCTCGGCGTCTCGCCCTTCATCCAGCAGGTGGTGATCGGCGTGGTGATCGCGCTGGCCGTCGCCAGCGACACCTGGCGGCGCAGGGCGCGATAGAGAGCGGGGCACAATTGAGAATTCGCCCGGAACGTCCGGGCGATAGACGGATCGGTCGATCCGAAACTGGGATGTTCCAAGGGGCGCGATGCGCTGGCGGGACAGTTTGACTATCAACGGAGGAAACACATGCTCACCAAACGTTCACTGCTGCTCGCCGCTGCCGCAATCATTCCCCTGCTCGGCCTGACCGACATGGCCTCGGCCAAGGAGGCCAAGAAACTCGGCCTCGCGGTGGCCAATTTGCAGGCCGACTTCTTCAACCAGATCAAGCAGTCGGTCGAAGCCTACGGCAAGGAGAAGGGCATCGAGATCGTCACCGTCGACGCCAAGGGCGATTCGGCAACGCAGGTCAGCCAGGTACAGGATTTGATCACGCAGAACATCGACGCGCTGATCTACATTCCGGCCGGCGCCACAGCCGCCACCGTGCCGACCAAGACCGCCAAGGCCGCCGGCATTCCGGTGGTCAATGTCGACCGCAACGCCGACGGCGCGCCCGGCGACACCTTCATCGCCACCAACAGCGTCGCCTCGGCGCAGGCGGTGTGCGACTACATCGCCAAGCAGGCCGGCGGCAAAGGCGAACTGATCATCATCCACGGCCAGAAGGGCACCACGCCGGAAGTGGATCGCTCGAAGGGCTGCGGCGAAGCGCTCAAGGCCTATCCCGATATCAAGGTGGTCGGCGAATTGTGGAGCGAAGGCTGGCACCAGGACGAAGGCTTCAAGCTGACGCAGGACCTGCTGCAGTCGCATCCCGATGTCTCCATCGTCATCGGCCAGGCCGATGCGCTGGCGCTGGGTGCGGCGCAGGCGGTCAAGGTCGCCAATCCCGGCCACAAGGTCTGGGTTGCCGGCTTCGATGGCGACGTGGCCGCGCTCAAGGCGCTGAAGGACGGCGTGTTCGACGTCACCGCGACGCAGCAGACGCAAGGCATGGGCCGTCTCGCCGTCGATGCGGCGATCAAGCTGGTGGCCGGCGAGAGCGTTCCGGCCGAACAGCTGCAGGATGCGACGCTGACCACCAAGGACAATGTCGAGCAGTTCATCGCCAAGCATCCGTGATAACCGGCACCGCTTAAGAGAGCGCCACGATGTCTCCTGATACTCGCCACAGCGAAGGCCCGCACAACGGGCTCTTCGTCAACGGCCTTTGCAAGAGCTACGGACCGGTCCAGGTCCTGGCCGATGCAAGCTTCGAGGTGCGGCCGGGCGAGGTTGTGGCGCTGCTCGGCGAAAACGGCGCCGGCAAGTCGACGGTGTCCAACATCATCGCCGGTTCGACAAAGGCCGATGCCGGCACTATCATCTGGCGGGGGAAACATTATTCCCCCGCCTCGCCTGCCGCGGCAATCGATGCCGGTGTGGGCATGATCCATCAGGAACTGAAGCTGCTGCCGGACCTGTCGGTGGCGGAAAATGTCTATGTCGGGCGCCTGCCGATGCGCGGCGGCCGCATCGACCGCGCAGCGATGAACGCCAAGGCCTCGGCGCAGTTGAAGCGGCTTGGCCTCGACGTCTCGCCCGAGCGCAAGGTGGGCACGCTGCGCATCGCCGCCCAGCAACAGGTCGAGATCGCCAAGGCGTTGACGCTCAATGCCGAATTGCTGATCTTCGACGAACCGACCGCAGCGCTTGGCGGCGAGGAAACGGAGCTTTTGTTCCAGCAGATCCGCAAGCTCAAGGCGGAGGGCATGTCCTTCATCTACATCAGCCATCGTCTCGACGAGATCGCGCAGATTGCCGACCGCGTGGTTGTGATGCGCGACGGACGCATCGTCGCCCGCCACGAACGCGCCGATATTCCCGTGCGCACAGTAGTGGAGCAGATGGTCGGCCGCTCGGTCGAGCGGATGTTCCCACACTTGACGCCGCCGCGCGAGGAGACGCTGCTCGAGGTCGACAACCTGTCCTCGCCGGAGAAGAGTTTCAACAACGTTTCCTTCTCGGTCAAAGCAGGCGAGATCCTCGGCATTGCCGGGTTGATCGGCGCCGGCCGCACCGAACTGGTGCGGGCGATCGCCGGCGCCGATCCGATCTCGTCGGGCTCGGTGCGCGTTGCCGGCAAATCGGTGCATCTCAGCGGGCCGGCGGCAGCGATCAAGGCCGGCGTCGTGCTGGTGCCGGAAGACCGTAAGGCGCAAGGCGTGGTGCTCGACCAGACCATCGGCGAGAATCTGGCGTTCGGCAATTTCGACCATGTCGCGCCGAAGGGCTGGGTGTTTCCGAAAGCGGTGCAGAAATTCGCCGAAGCCGGCATCGCAAGGCTCGGGGTCAAGGGCAAACCTGGCCAGGCGGTCAGCAAGCTTTCCGGCGGCAACCAGCAGAAGGTGATCATTGCCAAATGGGTGTCGCGGCCGCCGAAGGTGTTCATCCTCGATGAACCGACGCGCGGCATCGATGTCGGCGCGCGTGCGGCTATCTACGACGTGATCGCCGACCTCGCCCGCTCCGGCATGGCGGTGGTGGTGGTCAGCTCCGACCTCGAGGAGGTGCTGGGGCTGTCGCACCGGGTGCTGGTGCTGAGCCGCGGCCGCCAGCGCGGCATTCTCGACCGCAGCGAGGCGAGCAATGTCGCGGTGATGGAACTCGCCACGAGCTGAGGACAGGAGTCGGAACAAAGCGCAGCAGGTGGTATCCTCCGAAGGACCGGACCGCGCGGGGCGCCAGCAAAGACTGGCGCCCCTTCATTTCAGGAGGGGGAACAACATGAAACTATTCGATCTCAGCGGCGACGTAGCGCTGGTAACAGGCGCCGGCAGCGGCATTGGCCAGGCCATTGCCATCGGGCTCGCCGAAGCCGGCGCCGACATAGCCTGTTTCGGCCACACCTCCAAGGGCGGGCTGGACGAGACGGCGCACAAGATTTCGGCACTTGGCCGCAAGGCGCTGGTGCTGACCGGAACGGTGACGTCGGAGGCTGACCTTGCAGCGGCGATCGAGCGCACCGAAAAAGAACTCGGCGCACTGACAATTGCTGTCAACAATGCCGGCATTGCCGGTGCGGAGGCGGCCGAGACGCTGCCGCTGGAGAAGTGGCAGAAAATCTACGACGTGAATGTCAGCGGCGTGTTCCTGTCCTGCCAGGCCGAAGCGCGCGCCATGCTGACGCGGCGCAAGGGCTCGATCATCAACATCGCCTCGATGTCGGGTTCGATCGTCAATCGCGGCCTGACCCAGGCGCATTACAATTCGTCGAAGGCGGCGGTCATCCACATGTCGAAAAGCCTCGCTATGGAATGGGCCGATCGCGGCCTGCGCGTCAATGTGGTGAGCCCAGGCTACACGCTGACGCCGATGAACAAGCGGCCGGAGGTCGCCGAACAGATCAAGATCTTCGAACGCGACACGCCCATGGGGCGCATGGCGACGCCGGAAGAGATGGTCGGCCCGACCGTGTTCCTGGCCAGCCGCGCCGCGAGTTACGTCACCGGCATCGACCTGATCGTCGATGGCGGTTTTGTCTGCTGGTAAGGAGAAAAGATGCAGAAGCGTTTTGAAGGCAAGACTGCGGTCATCACCGGCGCGAGCGGCGGCATCGGCGCGGCGATGGCGAAGCGCTTTGCCGAAGAAGGTGCCGCGATCGTGGTCAGCGCCATCGATACCCGCGTCGAGGACGTCGCCGCCGGCCTTAAAGCGGGGGGCGCCAAGGTCGCGTCGATGCGCATGGACGTGACCAGGAAGGATGAGGTTACAGCGCTTTACGATCTCGCCGAGAAGGAATTCGGCCGTGTCGACATTTCGGTGCAGAATGCCGGCGTCATCACCATCGCCCGGATCGAGGCGATGACCGAGGCCGAGTGGGACAAGGTGATGGCGGTCAACACCAAGGGCGTGTTCCTGTGCTGTCAGGAAGCGATCGCCCGCATCCGCAAGCATGGCGATGGCGGCCGGCTGATCAACACGGCGTCGGGCCAGGCGCGGCAGGGTTTCATCTACACGCCACACTATGCGGCGTCGAAGTTCGGCGTCGTCGGCATCACCCAGAGCCTGGCCAAGGAAGTAGCCAAGGAAAAGATCACCGTCAACGCGATTTGCCCCGGCATTATCGACACTGACATGTGGGCTTACAACGACGCCGCCTGGGGCAAGCTGATGGGTGACTACAGGCCCGGCGAGCTGATGGCCGAATGGGTGAAGAACATCCCGATGGGCCGCGCCGGCAGCGGCGAGGACGTGTCCGGCCTAGTCAGCTTTCTCGCCAGCGACGACGCCACCTACATCACCGGCCAAACCATCAATGTCGATGGCGGCCTGATCATGTCGTGAATCAGCTCTGGCGGTTGGCAATCGACCAGTCTGAAATTCCGCAGTGCACAGGGCATCAGCCGTTGCGCCGCATGAACGTTGGTATATATAATTTCATCCCATGAAACGGCCTTGGCGAGGACGGGGCTCGCCGGCCGAGATCATGGGACCTTGATGGCTCGCACGTCTGAGAGCGCCGCTGGAGCGGCGATCGATCTGTTGACGATTGCTCACGCAGCAATCCATCCGATGCCATGACGCGGGCCCGCCCGGCATCACATAAACACCAAGTCGAGCAACCATTTCGCCTGCGCAAGTTGCGGCCGCGGCAATGGCATGGTGCGAACGAACTTGCGCAACGACCCGCCTTTCCAACACAATCAAGAAAAGACGCAAGAAGGGAACGGTCAAGAAATTTCCACATGGTTTGACAGGAGAACAAGCATGTCATTTCGCAGTGTGATTTCGAACCTATCAATGGGAGCCCTTGCACTCGCCGCCGCAAGTGCGCTTACATCACCGGTCCACGCAGCAGCACCTGAATCCAACGACCCGATCAAGATCGCGCTGTTCGACTGGACCAGCGTCAACCTCAACGCCAAGATCCTTGGCGGCATCCTCGAAAAGCTTGGCTACACCGTCGAGTATCCCACCGCCGACTACCTCTCCAGCCTGACCACCGGTCTCACCAATGGCGACCTCGATGTCGGCCTGGAGTTCTGGGACACGACGGCCGGCGAAGCGATGAAGGCTTCAGACGCCACCGGCCAGACCGAGCGGCTGGGCAAGCTCGGGCCGAAGGCCAAGGAGGAATGGTGGTTTCCCGAATATATGAAGGAGAAATGCCCCGGCCTGCCCAATTGGGAAGCGCTGAAGGACCCGAAATGCGCCGAGGCGTTCTCGACAGCGGAGACGGCGCCGAAGGGCCGCTATCTCGGCGGCCCGGTAACCTGGGAAGGCTTTGACGACGAGCGCGTCGAGGCGCTGAAGCTGCCCTTCACCGTCATCCATGCCGGCACCGACGCGGCGATGTTCGCCGAGTTGGACTCGGCCTATCAGCGCAAGGCGCCGATCATGCTGTGGATCTATTCGCCGCATTGGGCGCCGGCCAAGTACAAGGGCGAGTGGGTCGAATTCCCGGAGTATACGCCCGAGTGCTACACCGACCCGAAATGGGGCACCAACCCGGATGCCAAATATGATTGCGGCAAACCGCATGGCGAAATCTGGAAATACTCCTGGTCCGGCATGAAGGACAAATGGCCGGTCGCCTACAAGGTGGCCAAGGCGTACACGATCGACACCGATGAGCTCAACAAGATGAGCGGCGAGATCGACCTCGGCGGCAAGACGCCCGAAGATGTCGCCGCCGCCTGGATCGCCGCCCACGAAGCCGACTGGAAAGCCTGGGCGCAGTGATCGCCTGACTGGAAGCCAGACCCGGCCCTAGCGGCCGGGTCTTATCTCCATTTTCCAGAAGGACCATTGGATGACGGAAGCGACTGAACCGCAGGCAACTGGCACGCCGGAGGATGTGCGGCCGATAAAGCTTGCCTGCCGTAACGTCTGGAAACTGTTCGGATCGAACGCGGCCAGCTTCATCCGCGAGCGTGCCGGCAAGGCCAGCATGGCCGATGTCGCTGCCGCCGGACTGGTCGGCGCGGTGCGCGCCGTCGATCTCGAAATCCGCCAGGGCGAGATTTTCATCATCATGGGGCTGTCCGGCTCCGGCAAGTCGACGCTGGTGCGCTGCATGTCGCGGCTGGTCGAGCCGACCTACGGCAAGGTCGAATTCGAAGGCAACGACCTGCTCAAGATTTCCGATGCGGCGCTGATCGAACTGCGGCGTCATCGCATGGGTATGGTGTTCCAGAATTTTGCGCTGCTGCCGCATCTTAACGTGCTCGACAACATTGCCTTTCCCCTGAGCATCCAGGGCAAGGACCGACCGACGCGCGAAGCGAGAGCGCGGGAGGTGATCGATCTCGTGGGCTTACGCGGCCGCGAGCATTTCTATCCGCGCGAACTCTCCGGCGGCCAGCAGCAGCGCGTCGGCATTGCCCGCAGCCTCGCGACCAAGCCGGAGATCTGGTTCCTCGACGAGCCGTTCTCGGCGCTTGACCCATTGATCCGCCGCGAGATGCAGGACGAGCTGATGCGGCTGCAGACCATGCTGCACAAGACCATCGTTTTCATCACCCATGATTTCGACGAGGCGATCAGGCTGGCCGACCGCATCGCCATCATGAAGGACGGCGAGGTCATCCAGATCGGCACACCGGAGCAACTGGTGGTCAATCCGGCGACCGACTATGTCGCCGAATTCACCCGGGATGTCGACCGCGCCAAGGTGATTTCGGCGCGCAGCCTGATGCGTGCCCTGGATGGCTCCGAGCATGGCGGCACGGTTTCGCCCGACGCCAGGATCGCCAGCTTCTCAGCCAGCATCGTCGCTTCGGGAAAACCGTTCGCGGTGGTCAACGGCAGCGGCAAGTCGATCGGCGAGGTGACGCCGCAAGCCGTGATCGGACTGCTGGCCGGCATCGACAAGCAAAGAGCCGGCGCATGACGGTGACTGCAAGCGCCAGCCAAACGAGGCCACCGGTTCAGCGCTGGCTGCTGATCTGGGCGCTGGCGCTGGCCGCCGTGCTGGTGGTATTCCTGCTGCAGGAGAGGCTGCCATGGGCGGTCGACTATCCGGCCGATGCGGTCGTTCCCGTCGCCGACTGGGTCAGTGCGCTGATGCGCTGGATCAAGTCGAACTTGTCCTGGCTGACCCGCTCGATCACCGCGGTGCTCGGCGTTCCCCTCGATTTCGCGCTCGACCTGCTGGCCAAGAATTTCAAGATCGGTCACGGTGCCGATGCCTATGTCCTGCCGCGCCTGTCCTGGATCGGCGTCTGCGCCGCCGCCTTCATCGCCGGGCACGCCGCGGGCGGTAGAAAGCTTGGCATGCTGGTCGGCGGCTGCTTCCTCTACACCGCGCTGTTCGGCCAATGGACCAGCGCCATGCTGACGCTGGCGCTGATTTCCATCGCGGTGCCGTTCTGCATCGTCACCGGCCTGTTCGCCGGCATCTGGGCGTGGCGCAAGCCATGGGCCGAGCGGCTGATCATCTCCCCTGCCCTCGATTTGATGCAGACCATCCCGACCTTCGCCTATCTCATCCCGATGCTGCTTTTGTTCGGCAACAGCCCGGTCTCGGCGATGATCGCCACCGCCATCTTCGCCACGCCGCCGATGGTGCGGGCAACGATGCTGGGTCTGTCGCGGGTGCCGTCAGAGATCGATGATTTCTCAGAGATGGCCGGCTGCACGGCGCGGCAGAAATTGTGGCGCGTGCTGCTGCCATCGGCGCGGCCGACGCTGATGGTCGGCGTCAACCAGGTGATCATGCTGGCGCTCAACATGGTCATCATCGCCTCGATGATCGGCGCCGGCGGCCTCGGCTACGACGTGCTGCTGGCGCTGCGTGCGCTGAAGGTCGGCGAAGCGATGGAAGCCGGGCTCGCCATTGTGGCACTCGCCATCGGGCTCGACCGGTTGAGCCAAGCCATCGCCCACAAACAGGCGAAGGGCCACGTTCAACGGCAGGCGAACCAGAGCTTTTGGCGGCGCTATCCCAATCTGTCGCTGGCCATCGCCATCCTGGTCGTGACGACGCTGCTCGGCCTGTTCGTACCGGCATTCGCAGCGGTGCCGAAGGCGATCACCTTCACCACCGCGCCACTGTGGAAGGCGGCGGTCAACTGGGTGACGATCAACTTCTTCGACGTGATCGAAGCGTTTCGCGTGGCGCTCATCCTCAATGTACTGAACCCGCTGCGCGCCTTCTGCGAAGGCTTTCCGTGGCTCGGCGCAGTGGCCCTGCTCGGCCTCGCCGGCTACCAGCTCTCAGGCCTGCGTCTCGCCGCCCTCGTCGCCGCGCTGACCGCCTTCTGCGCCGTCACCGGCCTTTGGGAAAAGACCATGGCGACGGTTTATCTCTGCGGCATCTCGGCCTTCATCGCCTGCCTGATCGGCATTCCGATCGGTCTGATGGCCGCCCGCAGCGACCGCTTCGAAAAGATCGTCACGCCCATCATCGACACGCTGCAGGTGCTGCCGTCCTTCTGCTTCATCATTCCGGTGGTGATGCTGTTCCGCGTCGGCGACGTGACCGCCATGATCGCCACCGTCGCCTTCGCCGTGGTGCCGGCGATCCGCTACACCAATCACGGCATCCGGCAAGTGCCGCCGGCGCTGGTCGAGGCGGCGAAGGTTTCCGGCTGCACGCCGCGCCAGACCTTCTTTCGGGTACAATTGCCACTGGCGCTTCCCGAAATTATGCTGGGCGTCAACCAGACGATCCTGATGGCGCTAGCGATGATCATCATCTGCGCCATGGTCGGCACACGCGACCTCGGCCAGGAAGTCTTCATCGCGCTGTCCAAGGCCGATTCCGGACGCGGCATTGTCGCGGGTCTCGCCATCGCTTTCATCGGCATCGTCGCAGACCGGCTGTTCAATGCCTGGACGGCGAAGGCGCGGGCAAGACTAGGATAATTGTTGAATGTCCAATCCCGGCGAACCGCCTTTTGCCGTACTCGTCTTCGACATGGCCAAGACCGGCGAGCCGGACGGGGAGCACGTAGTTTCGGGGTTTGAGACGCTGGAGGCGGCGACGTCCTACGCCATTGCGCGGGTTCGCGCCTCGGTGGAGGACTTGCGCAAGCCCGGCATCGCCACTGCTGAGCTTCGCCAGCTCTGGCACCTCTATGGCGAAGACTGTTCGGTGCTGAACGCCGGAGTGCGCGGCAGCGATCTACTCGACGATTTCATTGCGACGCCGTCGATGCCGGCCGAATGCAACTGGCAAGTTCTCGCGCCAAGGCTGCGCCGCTTCCGCGCCTCGCTGCTGATCTCCAACGGCAACAACGAATCCGTCTGGGCGGGCGGCTTCTTTCGCTCGACCTACAGGCTGACGCGAGACGGCCTCCTCGAGCGCTTTGGCGACGACGCCATTGCCGCCTTCAAGGCCAAGGGGATCGAGCCGGCGGAGCCGACGAAGCTCATGGTCGCCAATTACTTCGAGCTGCCCGACCCGCCCTACCCGCCGCCAGGCGTGACGCTGCGATCCTGGAAGGTCGAGGTCGGTTTCGTCTGCCATGACGTGAAGTTCGGCGGCGACGCCGCCGGAATCTTCGCCTGGCCGCAAGAGCCCACCGACTGGGCGTTCAGAACCATGCAGCTCCTGCTGATGGCCGACATGATGGCCATGCGCGGCGATGGCCCCGACTGGGCCAACGACTGCGAGATACTAACCGCCAAAGTGACCGAGACGGAGGCGCCTCCCGACTATCCGCTGGATTGAAGTGATGATCATCACCTGCCCCGTGGCCGGCACACGCGATCTCGGCCAGGAAGTGTTCATCGCACGGTCCAGGGTCGCGGCATTTTCGGGGGCTGGTAATAGCATGCCATCGACATCATCGCGGTCGGTCTTCGACCCCTGAGCCGCGAAAGCTCAAGCACGGCTCGGATAGAACGGTTTCGCCTCTTCTGGAGTTCGCCTCTTCTGGAAATGGCAGGCCGCGCTCCAGCTCTTGACTTTGACGCATTTTCGCGCGGAAAGCTGCTTCATCCTCGACCAGCCTGAGCTTGCTGCCGAATGCCCGATCAGCGCGAACCGCCTTTTACTGTCGTCGTCTTCGACATGGCCAAGACCGGCGAGCATGTGGTTTCGGGGTTTGAGACGTTGGATGCGGCTACGTCCTACGCGATTGCTCGGGTTCGCGCCTCGGTGGAAGAGCTGCGCAAGCCCGGCATCGCAGCAGCCGAGCTCCGGCCGCACTGGCATATCCATGGTGAGGATTGCACGGTGCTGAACGCCAATGTGCGCGGCAGCGATCTGCTTGAGGATTTCATCGCGACGCCGGGGACACCGGCCGAATGCGACTGGCGGGCGCTGGCGCCACGACTGCGCCGTTTCTACGCCGCTGTGAACGTCTTCAACAACGATGGCAAATCTATCCGGGTCAGCGGCTTTTTCCGCGCGACCTACCGGTTATGGCACGCTGGCCTGCTCGCACGATTTGGCGACGACGCCATCGCCTCCTTCAAAGCCAAAGGCATCACGCCGGCAGTGCCGACGAGAGTCTCGGTCGACCATCACTTCGAGCAGCCCGATCCGCCGCGCCCGCCGCTCAGCGATATCAGGCCGTTGCTGTCGTGGAAGGTCGAGATCGATTTCGGATGCACCGATGTGAGGTTCGGCGCCAAAACCGACGGCGTCTTCGCCTGGCCCGAGGAGCCGACCGGCCGGGCACTCAAAGACATGACACATCTGCTGATGGCTGACAGACTGTCCATGTACGGCACCGGCCCGGAGGGCGCCTATTAAAGCGAAATTGGTGTGGGTCAAGGTGACGGAGACCGATGCGGCTCCCGACTACCCTCTGAATTGAAACTGGGCCGGTGCCGGCGCATTGTTTTGCATCACGCCGACCTATTCCGCCGCCACGCCCTTCACCTGGAGATAGCTTTCCATCGAGTCGTCCAGCGCCTGCAGCCAGGGCGTATGGTGCGATGGCGCCATGGTGCCGGTCATCAGCGAGCGGTAGGCGTGGTCGCGGAAGCTCATAATGTCTTCCGCCTTGTGGTGCTCCCACTCCATGAAGGTCTGGTTGACCGCCTCGACGTCGAAGCCGGGATAGTCGGTCTGGTCCATCAATTCCTTGGTGTAGTCGCCCTGGAACCAGATCATCTGCTCGGCGTCTTCCAGCGTCTCTTCGCGTGCCCGCCACTTGGCGCCGTGCTCGGCCATCGCCTGTACCGACGGCAGCTTGATGCGGCCCATGATGACGTCACGGGCGAACCAGGCCTGGGCGTCGAACATGTTGAAAGTGTAGAACTGGTCCTGCATGCCGATATAGGACAGTTTCGGGTTCTTCTCCCACACGACGCCCTCATAGAGCCCGTCCGGCCACATGCGGTTGGCGGTCTTCAGCTTCAGCTCTTCCGTGAGGAACGGGAAGGAATGCAGATAGCCGGTGCACAGGATGATGGCGTCGACGTCCTTGGTGGTGCCATCCTTGAAGTGCGCCGTCTTGCCGACGACCTTCTGCAGCAGCGGCACTTCCTTCCAGTTCTCCGGCCATTTGAACCCCATCGGCTTGGAGCGGTAGCTGGAGGTGATAGATCTGGCGCCGTATTTGTAGCATTGCGAGCCGATGTCCTCGGCAGAATAGGAGCGGCCGATGATCAGTATGTCCTTGCCCTTGAACTCCATGGCGTCGCGAAAATCATGGCTGTGCAGGATGCGGCCGTTGAATGTCGAAAAGCCTTCGAAATAGGGAACGTTGGGAACGGAAAAATGCCCTGAGGCGACGACGACATTGTCGAACTCCTCGGAGTAGGTGACGTCGTTGGTGCGGTCATGCGCGGTGACGGTGAATTTCCTCGTCTCGTCGGAGAAAGTCACCATGCGCACCGGGCTGTTGAAGCGTACCCATTCGCGCAGGCCTGATTTCTCGACGCGACCCTTGATGTAATCCCACAGCACCGCGCGCGGCGGGTAGGATCCGATCGGGCGGCCGAAATGCTCCTCGAACGTGTAGTCGGCGAATTCCAGGCACTCCTTCGGTCCGTTCGACCAGAGGTAGCGGTACATCGAGCCGTGGACGGGATCGCCGTGCTCGTCGAGGCCGGTGCGCCAGGTGTAGTTCCACAGGCCGCCCCAGTCGGACTGCTTTTCGAAGCAGACGATTTCGGGTATCTCGGCGCCCTTGTCGGCAGCCGACTTGAAGGCCCTGAGCTGGGCCAGACCGGATGGCCCCGCTCCAATGACGGCAACGCGCGTTTTCATGGCAGGCCTCCCGGTGTCATTCGATTTTTGGAATTGCTCTTACGAAACAAATTTCACTCACAGGACAGTAATTGCCTCTTGGATGCTGTCAACAGGCCTTGTGGAGAAACCGCGTTTCGCCCCAGCGGATTTCCGGAAACGGATGACGGCAAATCCGGTGCGGACACCATTCGACTTAACGGGCTTGCTGCGCGGTTGCGTTTCTGTATCGGCACCGAATAGGTTCACCTGGAGTGAAATAATCATGGGGATTCGGCGGCGAGATGGCGAAGACAAGTTCCGACTCCAAGACTGCTTCGACAAGGGCAAAGCCACCGGCGAAGGCATCCGTGGACGGGAAGACCATCCGCGCGCCGCTGACGCAGAACCCGCATGCCATTCGCGACACCCGCGAAAAAGTGCTGGAGGTGGCGATCGGGCGCGAGGTGCGCGCCTTCCGCAAGAAGCTCGGCATCACCGTCGCCGATCTCGCCGTCGCCACCGATATTTCGCTGGGCATGCTGTCGAAGATCGAGAACGGCATCACCTCGCCGTCGCTGACCACACTGCAGGCGCTGTCGAGGGCGCTCGGCGTTCCCGTCACCGCCTTCTTCCGCCGATTCGAGGAAGAGCGCAGCGCCGTCTTCGTCAAGGCCGGCGAAGGGCTAGATGTCGAACGCCGCGGCACCCGCGCCGGCCATCAATACAATCTGCTCGGCCATATCGGCTCCAACACCAGCGGCGTCGTCGTCGAGCCCTATTTGATTACGCTGACCGAGGATTCGGATGTGTTCCCGACCTTCCAGCATGAGGGGATGGAATTCCTCTATATGCTGGAGGGCGAGGTGGTGTACCGGCACGGCAGCAACCTCTATCCGATGAAGCCGGGCGACAGCCTGTTCTTCGACGCCGACGCGCCGCACGGGCCGGAGCAACTGACGAAACTTCCGATGCGGTATCTGTCGATCATTTGCTATCCGCAGAATAGCGCTGGGTAATCGGACCGCCGCAGCCCCCTCACCCGGATTGCCCCGAGGGGAGAGGAGTCTGGCGTCAGCGCTGGCGATCTCTTCTCCGCTCGGGGAGAAGGTGGCCGCGCAGCGGCCGGATGAGGGGGCCTTTAGTCCGGCCCGAACCCCGGTGACGTCGCACTGCCATCATCCAGCTTCGACAGCCATTCCACCAATGTCGGCCGATACCGCGTCAGGCCCTTGTAGGTGGCCAGCTCTTCCGGCAAATCCCGGATCACCCGGTGCAGTCGTCTTGCCCATTTCGGCTGTGTCACCAGTTCGCCCATCTTGATGAGATAGCAGCGGATCGGGAAGACGATGCCGTTCGAGCGCGGCAGCCGCCAGAAGCTTTGCAGTTCGACGCGCAGATGCACCTTGTCGCCGAGATTTTCGGGCGTCACCGTCGCGCGGTCCGGGCCCCATTTGTGGTAATTCTCCGGGCTGGTGTCGAGGCGCGGGTTGATGGTCATCGTCCAGTTGAGACGCCGCGCCGGCTTGCCCTGCTGGATGTTGGTGAGGAACTTCAGCGCCCTGACGAAAATCCCCTTCTCATGCGCCAGCGGCACCGGCGCGTGCCATTCGAAGAAATTCATGCCGATGTCGAAATCGAGCGACCAGTCGGCCTGGGTGGTGACCATGCCGGCGTCCATCCACAGATTGCCGTCGCGCTGATCGAGGATGCAGAAATCGCCCTGGCTCTGGCGGGTGATGTACTCCATCGGCCCGTAAGGCAGTGTCGAGGTGTCGCCGAAGGTGAAGGTGTCGTCAATGCCGAGCGGTCGGTTGATCCAGCGCCAGCGGTCGCCGTCGCGGGTCAGGGTGAAATGCTCGGGATAGCCAAGTGCCTGTTGCTCCATCAAAAGTTCGAGCAGGTCCCAGCCGGCCAGCGTCATATGCGGCAGCGACTGGCAGCGCAGCGGATCCTCGGCCAGCACCAAAGCGCGGTCCTGCATCTCGGCGACATAGTGCTCGTCGACGTCTATCAGGTTTTCCAGCACGCTGCCCTTGGGACCGACGACATGCGGCTCGATGTTGACCGCGTACATGTAGCTGTCTTCGTGGAACGGAAACGGAAACCGCCTGATGTGCTCCGGGCTGTTGTTGAAGGTGAAATCGTCCCGAAACGTTTCCTTGCGAAAGGTGATGCCCAAGCTCGCCTCCTATCTTTCCAGGACCAGCGACTTGCCTTCGAAGCGCGACACGCACGGCATGATCTTGCAGCCGGAACGATGGTCTTCCTCGCTGAGCCAGTGGTCGTTGTGGATGAACTTGCCGTCATACGAGACGACGTTGGTCTCGCACTGGCCGCAGACACCGCCGCGGCAGAGATAGGGCGGATCGACGCCGGCGGCCTCCATCGCTTCGAGCAGGCTCTGCTGCTCGCCGACGCGGATGGTCTTGCCGCTAACGGCAAGTGTGACGTCGAACGGCAGGCCGGGCTGGGGTGCCGCGAAATGCTCGTAGTGCACGGTCTCCGCCGGCCAGCCGAGAGCCGCAGCGCGCTCGCGCACCCAGTTGATCATGCCGGTCGGGCCGCAGACATAGAGATGGGTGCCGAGCGGCTGCGAGGACAAGAGACGGTCGAGTTCGATGCGCTCGTCGCGGTCGTCGTGATAGAGCCGGACGCGACGGCCATAGCGCTCCTGCAGCACATCGGCATAGGTGCCGAGCGAGGCGGTGCGGCAGGTGTAGTGCAGCTCGAAATTGCCGCCGGACCCGGCGAGCTGCGCGGTCTGCGCCATGAACGGCGTGATACCGATGCCGCCGGCAAGCATCAGATGCTTCTTGGCCCTGAGGTCGAGCGAGAACAGATTGACGGGGTAGCTGACCACCATCTCCAGGCCGGGGTTGACGCTCCGGTGCATGAACAGCGAGCCGCCGCGGCCGACATCGTCGCGGCGCACCGAGATGGTGTATTCGCGGGTGTCGAGCGGCGATCCCATCAGCGAATAGGGATTGAGCCTTGTGCGGTCGCCATCGCGCATCTCGACCACGACATGGGCGCCGCCGGAAAAGGTCGGCAAAAGCTCACCGTCACGGCGGCGGAAATGGAAGCGCGTCACCAGTTCGTTGACCGGGACGACGTCGCTGACGACGACATCGAGCTTGGTGGTGCCGGTGCTCATGGGAAGACCTCCTCTATGGGAGGGATCTCCGAGCGATCCTCGGCATTTATGCAGACGCCCTGGAATGCTGCCAGCCGTCGCGAATAATGATCGCGCACCAGAAGCAGCAGGCCGCAATGCGCGCAGGTGGCCGGCTGCGTCGTCACATTTTCGGTGATGCCTTTGCAATGCACGCACTGCATGCGCCGCGCCAATGAGCCGCGATGCTCGGTCTGCATGGAGGTATGATCGATGCCGGCTTCGAGCGCCACCTGCATGGCCTGGCCGATCAGCCCTTCGGTGCCGGCGAGATAGAGGCGCAGGCCCATATGCGCGTTGGCAAGCGTCTGCTTCAGCCGGGGCAGCAGGCTGGCGAAGGTTGGCGCGACATGAAATTGCGCGGACTTCAGTGCCTCAAGAGCGGCAACGTGCTTGCCGTCGGCCCCGGGAATGAAGACGATTTCGGCGCCGTCGAAGAAGCCGGGGGGCGCCGTCCTTGCCATATCGACGATCGCCAGCGCGCCTTCCGCATCCGCCACGAAAAGATGATGCTTGCCGGGCTGCGGGGACAGGGTTCCGTAAATGGGCCGGCTGATGATCGTTTTGGCTGCCATTCTCTACTTCGTACCTCGAAACCCCTCGCTGTCGATTGTGCCTCAGCCTTTCGCCGTGCGCTTGGTCTTTTTGGGATCGTCGAAGGGCAGAGGCTGCGCCGTCGCCCTGATCGAACCGCTCTTGTTGCGGATCTCGAGCTTGGTGTCCTTGACCGCGCAGTCGACGTCGAGGCGGGCGATGCCCATCGATTTCTCGACCAGCGGCGAATACATGGCGCAGGTGACCACGCCCACCTTTTTGCCGTCGCGATAGACCGGCGCGCCCTCATCCGCGGGTTGCTTGCCGTCGAGCAGCACGCCGTAGATCTTGAAGCGCTCCTTGCCCTTGAGGCGGTAATGCTCTTCGGCGCCGCGAAAGCCGGTCTTGCCGGGGCTGACGGTGAAGTCGAGGCCGAGCTCCCACAGCGTGTCGCCGGGGCCTTCGTTCTCGAACGGATATTTCTGCGAGTTGTCATAGGGATAAAACAGCAAATAACTTTCGACGCGCAGCATATCGAGCGTGGTGAAGCGGCACGGAATGATGCCGGCGCTCTTGCCCTCGTCGAGGATCCTGTCCCAGATCGTGCCGGCGTCCTGGCCGCGGCAGAATATCTCGTAGCCGCGCTCGCCGGTATAGCCGGTGCGCGAGATCATGACGGGAAAGCCGAACAGCTGCGTCTGCATATGATGGAAATAGTTGAGGTCGCGAATGCCCGGCACATGCTTTGAGAGATAGTCGACCGCGGTCGGTCCCTGCAGCGACAGGTCGTGCAGATTGTCGTCGAAGCGCAGCGATACGTCGCGGCCGACGGAAGCGCGCTGCAATTCCTCATGGCCGGTGCCGGAGCCGTGCACCACCATCCAGGCGTTCGGCCCGGTGCGGTAGAGGATGCAGTCGTCGGTGAATTTTCCGGCCTCGTTCAGCATGCAGGCATAGGCCGACTTGCCGGGATAGATCTTCTCCACGTCGCGCGTCGTTGCCAGGTCGATGAGGTGTGAGGCGTGCGGCCCGGTGATGTGAACCTTCTTCAGGCCCGACACATCCATCAGCCCGGCCCTGGTGCGGATGGCGGTGTATTCCTCGTCGGCGTCCTTGTCGTAGGTCCAGGCGGTGCCCATGCCGCTCCAGTCTTCGAGCTTCGAGCCTAACGCGCGATGGCGATCCGCCAGGGTCGAAAATCTCCAGGATGCCGTCATCCGCAAATCCTCCGTTCGAAAATTCTATTGTGTTCCCGGCTCCCTGCGCGAGGCGGGAGCATTTGGTCGAATATTGATCGCAAACGTCCTGATGCCGCAATACCCGGAAGCAAATAATTTCATTGTCAGGCAAAATTCGCGGCTGGGGACAAACGGTTAACCCAACGTAAAATCGGCTTGACAATTGCTGGATTCGGCCCGAATTTATGAAAAAAATTTCACTCTGTTGAAAGAGGGCAGCGGGCGGCCAATTCGGGGTCGGGCGCTGGAAAAGGGGAAACCGATGTCAGACCTGCAGCAGCGCATCGAAGCGCTGTACCGTTCCGACCTGCGCGGATCCGCGCTCCTGATCATCTGCCTTTGGGCGACGATCCTCTTCGTGCTTGTCATGACATGGCCCTACATCCCGGACACCGGGATCAAGATCGTCGTCGCTATCGCTGCCGCCGCCGTGCTGATCTTCAATACGGCCGCCATCCTGGCGATGGTCAATCACTACAAGGAAGACAAGGACTTCATCTACGGTCTCGACATCAAGAACGCCGACGCGGCCCGCAACCGCAAGTCCTGAAAACAGAACGTCCTGAGGGGTAGAAGTCATGTCGCGCTACACGCCGCCGGAACAAGGCAAGGCCGGGCAGATTTTCGATATCGTGGTCGTCGTGGTCGCCATTTTCGTGGCGCTGTGGCTGCCATTGAAACTCGGCCTGGCGGGTGCGGCGAAATCCATCGACGCGCTCGATGCCAAAACCTGGGAAGCGTTGGGACAGAACCCGACCATGGCCTCGATCTGGGAAAAGCTCGGCTATACGCCGGAGACCGCGCACGACATCATCCAGAACCGCTTCCACTACATCATCGACTGGCCGACGCTGATCATCATGGCGGCGGTGCTGATCGGCTATTTCGTCTTCCTGTTCCGCGCCTCCGACCGCGAATATCGCGACGTCATCAACGAAAAGTTCGACGACAAGTAACGCCAGAGATTTTGGGGAAGCACGCTCATGTGGGTCGCACTCTCTTACGCATCGTGGGGCATCTCGGTCGTGCTTGCGCTGTGGATGCTCTACGACTGGTTCAAGATCGACACGACCTATTCCGAGGAGGTGCTGACTTCCTCGCGCGAAGGCGAGCTTGAAGCCGCTTCCGAAAAACACCGGATCTGAGTGGGGATTGAACAATGACGATCACGCTTGAACCGGCAATACACGGCGACAGGGTTTCACTGCTACGCGTGCTCGGCCCGGCCCATGTCTGGGCGCTTGGCGTCGGCATCGTGCTGGTCGGCGAATTCACCGGCTGGAATTTCTCGGCCGACAAGGGCGGCGCACTGGCGGCGCTGATCGTCTGCTGGGTGGTCGGGCTCTTGTACACTTCGGTCGCCATGATCGACTCCGAGGTGACATCGACGGTTGCCGCCGCCGGCGGCCAATACGCGCAGGCCAAGCACATTGTCGGGCCGCTGATGGCCTTCAACGTCGCGCTGTTCCTGGTCTTTGCCTACACCATGCTGGAGGTTTCGGACGCCATCCTGCTCGGCGACACCATCGTCGCCAAGGCCGGCGTCGAAGGGCTCACCCACAACTCCTTCATTGCCGCCACCATCGTCGTGCTGGCATGGCTGAACTATCGCGGCGTGCTGATGACGCTCAACGTCAACTTCGTCATCACGGCGATAGCCTATGTCTCGATCGTTATCCTGTTCTTCTCGGTCAGCCCCTGGACGCAGGGTGCTGTGCTGAAGCTCAACGAACTGGTCACCCCCGGCAATGCGCTGCCCTATGGCTGGATCGGCGTCATCGCGGCCTTCCAGTTCGGCATCTGGTACTATCTCGGCATCGAAGGCACCACGCAGGCCGCCGAGGAAGTGCGCTCGCCGGCGCGTTCGCTGCCTTACGGCACCATGGCCGGCATGATCACGCTTTTGATCGCCGCCGCCATGACCTGGTATGTCTGCGCCTCGCTGATGCCCTGGGAGTACCTCGGTATCACCTATTATCCCTTGTGGGACGCCGGCAAGCTGACCGGCAGCCCGCTGCTGGAAAACCTGTTGTTCGTCGCCACGCTGCTCGCGGCACTGGCGTCGGCCAATGGCTGTATCAACGATGCGGCCCGCGCGTGGTTCTCGCTTGGACGCGACCGCTATCTGCCGACATGGTTCTCGGCCGTGCACCCGAAATACCGCACGCCCTATCGCTCGATCCTGTTCCTGTTGCCGATCGCGCTCGCCTTCGCCTTCATCGCCGACCTCAACCAGGCGATCACCTTCTCAATCCTGTCGGGCGTGCTGCAATACACCTTCATGAGCATAAACATCATGATGTTCCGCAAAAAGTGGCCGCTGGGCACGATCCGCCGCGGCTATACGCACCCGTTCCACCCGATCCCGGCGATCGTGCTGTTTTGCCTCTGCGTGGTGACCTTCTTTGCGATCTTCCTCGGCTACGGCACGCAGCTGATCGCCATGGTCGCCTTCTACTTCCTGATCTCGCTGTGGTTCCACTTCTACCGTTACCGCTATGTGCGCCGCGGCGACCAGTTCACCATGCCGTGGCCGAAGCCGCAGGGCTATTGACAGGAGAGGGCCTGCCGGTCTGGGCGGGCATGGCGTGACGAGGTGTCTGACGTGACGACAGCATTGCTGGCCGGGGCGGTCGCCGTGGCTCTCGTCCTGCACCTCGCCTGGCATACGCGCGCCAGCCGCAAAAAGGCCAAGGCTGATCTTGCAGCCGAGGCAGCCAGCATCCGGACCGTCATCACAGATGCCGTTGATGTCTCCGATGGCACAGCCGGCGTTGTCACCTGGGCCGGCACATGGAACGGACAGCGCGTGCAGCTGCGCACCATCGTCGACACGCTGGCAACGCGAAAGCTGCCGGCGCGATGGTTGAGTGTCACGATCACAGAGCCGGTTGCGGTGCCGGCGACCTTCGACATGATGATGCGGCCGGGCTCGCCGACGACCTTCTCCAATTTCGATCATCTTCAGCATACGCTGCCGAAGGCTCCGGGATTTCCGGCTGAAGCCGTGCTGCGAACCGACCTCAGGGCGGCGCGCTTTCCGCAGAACCTGATCGCCAGCCATCTCGACATCTTTGCCGAAGGCCGCGCCAAGGAACTCTTGATCACCCCGAACGGCGTGCGCATCGTCTGGCTGCTGGCCGAGGCCGAGCGGGCGCGCTACGGCGTGTTCCGGCAGGCCGCATTCGGCGGCGCAAGGCTGGATCCAACGCTGGTCGAGAGACTGCTGACCTCGGCCTCAGTGCTGCGCGATGCCATCAACCGACAGGAAAGGCAGGTCGCATGAGCGCACCCGCACCGACAAACCCGTATCTGGTGCTCGGCGCTGCCATCGTCTTACCGGCCAGCGGCCACGTCATTCTGGGCGTGCCCGTGCGCGGCCTGCAGTTCCTGTTCTTCATGGTGATCCTCGCCTGGGTGACGGCCAAGATCGCGCCGGCCGATGCCAGCTTCGTCGGCCGCCACGCCGGCGGCTTCCTGATCTATGCGCTGTCGATCCTCGATGCCTACAGAATAGCCCGCATCCGCACCGCCACATGGATTCACAGCGCCCGCGACGGCGGCGATAGTTCACAAGGCCGCATCGAGCCGGATACGTAACTACAGGAATATTTTTTTCATACGATTGAATTCGCACGACGCATTCGATACATCATCGTCTAGTGGTAACGTCGGGAGGCTGACATGTGTGGAATCGTCGGACTTTTTCTGAAAGACAAGTCGCTTGAGCCGCAGCTCGGCTCGATGCTGTCGCAGATGCTGATATCGCTCAGCGATCGCGGCCCCGACAGCGCCGGCATTGCCATCTATGGCGCGCCTTCCAGGAATGAAGCCAAGATCACCATCCAGTCCGCGAAGCCCGAGCGCGATTTCCGCGGCCTCGACGCCGAACTCGCGAAGGCCATCGGCGCGCCGGTGAGCATAGCGGTGAAGTCCACCCATGCAGTGTTGAGAACCGCGCCCGACAAGGTCGATGCCGCGCGCGAAGCGCTGCAGTCAATCCGCCCCGACGCGCGCATCATGGGCGCCGGCGAAGCGGTGGAAATCTACAAGGAAGTCGGTCTGCCGGAAGCGGTCGTCGACCGCTTCGACGTCCGCTCGATGACCGGCACGCATGGCATCGGCCATACCCGCATGGCGACGGAATCGGCCGTCACCACTATGGGCGCGCATCCGTTCTCGACCGGCGCCGACCAGTGCCTGGTGCACAATGGCTCGCTGTCCAACCACAACAATGTGCGGCGTGAGCTGGTGCGGGAGGGCATGAAATTCGAGACCGAGAACGACACCGAGGTCGCCGCCGCCTATCTCTCCTCGCAGATGGCGCATGGCAAGAACCTCGGCGAGGCGCTGGAAGGCACGCTGTCCGACCTCGACGGCTTCTTCACCTTCGTCGTCGGCACCAAGAACGGTTTCGGCGTGGTGCGCGATCCGATCGCCTGCAAGCCCGCCGTCATGGCCGAGACCGACCAGTATGTCGCCTTTGGCTCGGAATATCGGGCGCTGACCAAGCTGCCCGGCATAGACAATGCGAGGGTCTGGGAGCCGGAACCCGCAACCGTCTATTTCTGGGAGCATTGAGCCCATGCCGGCAACCAAACTTTCGAAGGCGGCGCAAGACCAGGCGTCCCGGGTCTTCGATCTTGATGTGTCGTCGCTGCGCGAGCTCAACCAGGCGCTTCACAATCTGACGCCCGGCTCCAACGAAACGGCGTGGGAAGTGCTGCACCCGAAGGGCAGCCATTCGGTTGCGGTCGGCGTCGACCAGCCTGTCAGCATCGATGTGCGCGGCAGCGTCGGCTACTACTGCGCCGGGATGAATGACGGCGCTGCCATCACCGTGCACGGCTCGGCCGGACCTGGCGTCGGCGAAAACATGATGTCGGGCTCGATCGTCATCAAGGGCGACGCCAGCCAGTATGCCGGCGCCACCGGCAAGGGCGGGCTGCTCGTCATCGAGGGCAACGCCTCGTCGCGCTGCGGCATCTCGATGAAGGGCATCGACATCGTCGTGCACGGCAATATCGGCCACATGTCGGCCTTCATGGCGCAGTCCGGCAATCTGGTGGTGCTGGGCGATGCCGGCGACGCACTTGGCGATTCCATCTACGAAGCGAGGCTGTTCGTGCGCGGCAAGGTCGAAAGCCTGGGCGCCGACTGCATCGCCAAGGAGATGCGGCCCGAGCATATCGAACTGCTGCAGGGACTGCTCGACCGCGCCGGCGTCACCGGCGTCAAGCCGTCGGAATTCAAGCGCTACGGCTCGGCGCGCACGCTCTACAATTTCAATATCGACAACGCCGACGCGTATTGAGGCAGCATGACCTACAAGAACCCGCCGACGACGCCGCGCAAATCCGCGACCTTCGACGACTACACGCTTTCCGAAATCCGCCGCGCCGCGGCGACCGGCATCTATGACATCAGGGGCGCCGGGGCCAAGCGCAAGCTGCCGCATTTCGACGACCTTTTGTTCCTCGGCGCCTCGATCTCGCGCTATCCGCTGGAAGGCTATCGCGAGCGGTGCGACACGTCGGTCGTGCTGGGCTCGCGCTATGCCAAGAAGCCGATCGAGCTGAAAATCCCGATCACCGTTGCCGGCATGAGCTTCGGGTCGCTGTCCGGCCCGGCCAAGGAAGCGCTCGGCCGTGGCGCTACGCTCTCAGGCACGTCGACCACCACGGGCGACGGCGGCATGACCGAGGAAGAGCGCGGCCATTCCAAGCAACTGGTCTACCAGTACCTGCCGTCACGCTACGGCATGAACCCCAGGGATTTGCGCCGTGCCGACGCCATCGAAGTCGTTGTCGGCCAGGGCGCCAAGCCCGGCGGCGGCGGCATGCTGTTGGGACAAAAGATTTCCGACCGCGTCGCCGAAATGCGCACGCTGCCGAAGGGCATCGACCAGCGCTCGGCCTCACGCCATCCCGACTGGACCGGGCCGGACGATCTCGAGATCAAGATCCTCGAGCTGCGCGAGATCACCGACTGGGAAAAGCCGATCTACGTCAAGGTCGGCGGCGCCCGCCCCTATTACGACACAGCACTTGCGGTGAAGGCCGGCGCCGATGTCGTCGTCGTCGACGGCATGCAGGGCGGCACGGCGGCCACCCAGGAAGTATTCATCGAAAATGTCGGCCAGCCGACGCTTGCCTGCATCAGGCCGGCGGTGCAGGCGCTGCAGGATCTCGGCATGCACCGCAAGGTGCAGCTGATCGTGTCGGGCGGCATCCGCAATGGCGCCGACGTCGCCAAGGCGCTGGCGCTCGGCGTCGACGCGGTGTCGATCGGCACGGCAGCGCTCGTCGCGCTCGGCGACAACGACCCGCGCTGGGAGGCCGAATACAATGCGCTCGGCACCACCGCCGGCGCCTATGACGACTGGCACGAGGGTCGCGACCCCGCGGGCATCACCACGCAGGACCCCGAACTGATGAAGCGGGTCGATCCGATCGCCGCCGGACGGCGGCTGGCGAACTACCTCAAGGTGATAACGCTGGAGGCGCAGACCATTGCGCGTGCCTGCGGCAAGAACAGCCTGCACAATCTCGAGCCCGAGGATCTCGTAGCCCTCACCATCGAAGCCGCCGCCATGGCTGGCGTGCCGCTGGCCGGCACCAACTGGATACCGGGGAAAAACGGCTTCTAAAAAACACATCAAAATAAGCGAGGAACTATAATGGGGAACGATCTCGCCGCATTCGCCAAAGAGAACGGCGTCAAATATTTCATGATTTCCTACACCGACCTGTTCGGCGGCCAGCGCGCCAAGCTGGTGCCGGCGCAGGCGATCGCCGACATGCAGAAGGACGGCGCCGGCTTCGCCGGTTTCGCCACTTGGCTCGACCTCACGCCGGCGCATCCTGATATGCTGGCGGTGCCGGATCCGGATTCGGTGATCCAGCTGCCGTGGAAGCCCGATGTCGCCTGGGTCGCCGCCAACTGCATCATGGACGACAAGGAGGTCGAGCAGGCGCCGCGCAACACGCTGCGCCGGCTGATCGCGGAAGCCGCCACCGACGGCATGCATGTCAAGACCGGCGTCGAGGCCGAGTTCTTCCTGATCTCGCCAGACGGCAGTGTCATCTCCGACAAATACGACACCGCATCGAAGCCTTGCTACGACCAGCAAGCGGTGATGCGCCGTTACGATGTCATCGCCGAGATTTGCGACCACATGCTGGCGCTGGGCTGGAGCCCCTACCAGAATGACCATGAAGACGCCAACGGCCAGTTCGAGATGAACTGGGCCTTCGACGATGTGCTGGCGACCGCCGACAAGCACTCGTTCTTCAAGTTTATGGTCAAGTCGGTAGCGGAAAAGCACGGCCTGCGCGCGACCTTCATGCCGAAGCCCTTCCAGGGCCTGACCGGCAATGGCTGCCACGCCCATATTTCGGTGTGGGACAAGGCCGGCAAGGTCAACGTCTTTGCCGATAATGCGATGGAGCTCGGCCTGTCGGCCAAGGGCAAGAATTTCCTCGGCGGCATCATGAAACATGCCTCGGCGCTGGCCGCCATCACCAACCCGACGGTGAACTCCTACAAACGCATCAACGCGCCGCGCACCATTTCGGGCGCCACCTGGGCTCCGAACACGGTGACCTGGACCGGAAACAACCGCACCCACATGGTGCGCGTGCCCGGCCCCGGCCGCTTCGAGCTGCGGTTGCCGGACGGCGCCGCAAACCCTTATCTGCTGCAGGCCGTCATCATTGCCGCCGGTCTCGACGGCATCCGCTCCAAGGCCGATCCCGGCAAGCGCTACGACATCGACATGTACCAGAACGGCCACACGGTGAAAGGCGCGCCGAAGCTGCCGCTCAATCTGCTCGACGCGCTTCGCGAATACGACAAGGACAAATCGCTCAAGGCGGCGCTGGGTGAGGAATTCTCGTCGGCTTATCTAAAGCTGAAGCACCAGGAATGGAATTCCTATGCTTCGCACTTCACGCAATGGGAGCGCGACCACACGCTGGACATATAATCGTCCCCGCTGTGCGAGCGACCTCGGAATGACCTGATGAAATATTCGATCTTCTCGCTCGCCCGTGCTGCCCTTTCCGGCCACAAGAATTGGCAGCGCACCTGGCGCGATGCGGCGCCCAAGGACCACTACGATGTGGTGATCATCGGCGGCGGCGGCCATGGGCTCGCCACCGCCTGGTTCCTCGCCAGCGAGTTCGGCATCAGAAACGTCGCCGTGCTGGAAAAGGGCTGGATCGGCTCCGGCAATGCCGGCCGCAACACCACCATCATCCGTTCCAATTACGGCCTGCCCGGCAATACCGGCTTCTACGAGCTTTCGATGAAGCTTTGGGAGCGGATGGAGCAGGACCTCAACTATAACGCCATGGTCAGCCAGCGCGGCGTCCTCAACCTCTATCATTCCGATGCGCAGCGCGACGCTTATGCGCGGCGCGGCAACACCATGCGCATCAATGGCATCGATGCCGAACTGCTCGACCAGGCGGCGCTGAAGAAGATGCTGCCGTTCCTGAATTTCGACCATGCGCGCTTTCCCGTGCAGGGCGGCCTCCTGCAGCGCCGCGGCGGCACCGCGCGGCATGACGCGGTGGTCTGGGGCTATGCCCATGCGGCGAGCGAACTCGGCGTCGACATCATCCAGAACTGCGAGGTCACCGGCTTTGTCCGGGACGGCAACGGCAAGGTGACTGGCGTCGAGACGTCGCGCGGCAAGATCGGCGCCGGCAAGGTCGGCATGGCAGTCGCCGGGTCATCGTCGCGTGTCGCAGCGATGGCGGGCATGCGCCTGCCGATCGAAAGCCATGTGCTGCAAGCTTTCGTCTCGGAGGCGATCAAGCCGCTCATTCCTGGCGTCATGACCTTCGGCGCCGGGCATTTCTATGTCAGCCAGTCCGACAAGGGCGGGCTGGTCTTCGGCGGCGACATCGACGGCTATAATTCCTACGCCCAGCGCGGCAATCTGCCTGTCATGGAAGATGTCTGCGAGGGCGGCATGGCGCTGATCCCGATGATCGGCCGCGTGCGGCTTCTGCGCCAGTGGGGCGGCATCATGGACATGTCGATGGATGGCTCGCCGATCATCGACAAGACGCCGGTCGACGGGCTCTACCTCAATGCCGGCTGGTGCTATGGCGGCTTCAAGGCGACGCCGGGATCGGGCTTCGTCTTTGCCCATCTTCTGGCGCGTGACGAAACGCACAAGGAGGCGGCGCTGTTTCGGCTCGACCGCTTCCAGCGCGGCGCCATGATCGACGAAAAGGGCCAAGGCGCCCAACCGAACCTGCATTGAGGCGGCCGGAACAAGATGCGTATCACCTGTCCTTTCTGCGGCGAACGCGAACTCGGCGAGTTCAGCTATCTCGGCGATGCCAAGCCTGTACGGCCGGCGGCGGGTGCCGGCGAGGATGCTGTCTACGACTACGTCTATCTGCGCGACAATGTCGCCGGCGTGATGGCTGAGAACTGGTATCACGGCGGTGGCTGCCGGGCCTGGCTGAAGGTCACCCGCAACACGCTGACGCACGAGATCTCGGCGGTGGAACCGGCGGCGGGGGCTGGTGCGAGGCAGGTGGCGAAATGAGCTATCCTGTCGAAATCGTAGCCGTCGCGAAAAGCGCCAGCCCCCTACCTCCCCCTTGTGGGGAGGTCGGACCGCAGGTCCGGGTGGGGGTCGGTGCCGCACCCCCACCCCGCTGCTGCGCAGCGACCCTCCCCACAAGGGGGAGGGTGAAGAGCGCGACGGTCCCGCCTGGCATTGGATCGATGAGAGGCCGGCCATCGTGAGTTCCAGCCAATCCCATCGTCTCACATCCGGCGGTCTCATCGACCGTTCCACCCCCCTCACCTTCCGCTTCGACGGCATGACATTTTCCGGCTTCCAGGGCGACACGCTGGCGTCGGCGCTGGTCGCCAATGGCGTCAAGCTGGTCGGCCGCTCGTTCAAATACCATCGTCCGCGCGGCATTCTGACTGCGGGCTCGGAAGAACCCAACGCGCTGGTCGAACTGCGCACCGGCGCACGGCGCGAGGCCAACACCAAGGCCACGACGGCCGAACTGTATGAAGGCCTCGAAGCGGCAAGCCAGAACCGCTGGCCCTCGCTGCGCCACGATGTGATGTCGGTGAACCAGCTGTTCGCACCGATCTTCGTCGCCGGCTTCTACTACAAGACCTTCATGTGGCCGGCAAAATTCTGGGAAATGGTCTACGAGCCGGCGATCCGACGCGCCGCGGGTCTGGGTCGCGCGGCGGTCACCCCCGATCCGGATCACTACGACAAGGCCTGGGCGCATTGCGATGTGGTGATCGCCGGCTCCGGTCCGGCCGGTCTCGCCGCCGCACTCGCTGCAGGCCGCAGCGGTGCGCGCGTCATCCTGTGCGAAGAAGATTTTGCGCCCGGCGGCCGTCTGTTGTCGGATGGCGGCACGATCGACGGTCTGCCGGCCGCGGAGTGGCTGTCGCGCACACTGGCCGAACTCAGCTCAATGCCTGACGTTCGCATCATGACGCGCACGACGCTGTTCGGCGTCTATGACGGCGGCACCTATGGCGCGATCGAACGCGTCAACGATCATCTGCCGGTTCCGCCCGAGCATCAGGTGCGACAGCGGCTGTGGCGCATCGTGGCCAAGCGCTGTGTTGTGGCTGCAGGCGCGATCGAGCGTCCCATCGTCTTTGCCGGCAACGATACGCCCGGCGTGATGATGGCGTCGGCGATGCGGACCTATGTCGCGCGTTATGCCGCGACGCCGGCAAAGCGTGTTGCGCTGTTCACCAACAATGAGGATGGCTGGCGCACGGTCGAGACCGCGCTCACAGCCGGACTGCAGGTCGCGGCGGTGATCGATGCGCGGACTGACGTCTCGCCTGCCCATCGTTCCCTCGCCTCCAGGAACGGCTTCACCGTGCTGCATGGTTCGGTCAGCGGCGTCGACGGCGGCAAGGACGGCGTAAGAAAAATAGCGGTGTCGCTGACCGGCGGCGCGCGCGCCGAGGTCGAGGCCGACGGGCTTGCCGTTTCCGGCGGCTGGAATCCGGCGGTCGGGCTCACCTCTTACCATCGCGGCCGGCCGAAATGGCGAGACGACATCGCCGCCTTCGTGCCGGACGGCGCGCCGCCCGGTATGGTCGCCGCAGGTGCGGCTAACGGCGACTTCGGGCTAGGCGCCTGCCTGCGCGCAGGTTTCGAGGCCGGCGCCGCAGCGGCGCGGGACGCGGGACGCAATGGCAATCCGGGCTCTGCAGCTGTTGCCGGCGACGAGTCCTTCTCACTGACCCCGCTCTGGCACGTCGCCGGCAAAGGCAAGGCCTTTGTAGACCAGCAGCATGACGTCACCGCGTCCGACATCGAGCTGGCGCAGCGCGAGGGTTTTGAATCGGTCGAGCATCTGAAGCGCTACACCACGCTCGGCATGGCGACCGACCAGGGCAAGACGTCCAATGTCGCCGGCCTCGCCATCATGGCGGCGGTGTCGGGCAAATCCATTCCCGAGACCGGCACGACCATCTATCGCCCGCCGTACGTGCCGGTCGCCATCGGCGCCTTTGCCGGCCACCATCGCGACGAAAATTTCCATGCGACGCGGCTGACGCCGTCGCATCACTGGGCGGCCGAACAAGGCGCGATCTTTGTCGACACCGGCCTGTGGAAGCGCGCGCAATGGTATCCGCGCGCGGGCGAGAAGGACTGGCTGGAATCGGTCACCCGCGAGGTCAAGGCGGTGCGCTCGGGCGTCGGCTTCTGCGATGTCTCGACGCTGGGCAAGATCGATGTGCACGGCCCCGATGCCGGCGCCTTCCTCGACCGCGTCTACATCAACACCTTCTCAAACCTTGCCGTGGGAAAAGCCCGCTACGGGCTGATGCTGCGCGAGGACGGCCTCGTCTATGATGACGGCACGACCTCGCGGCTGGCCGAGGACCATTATTTCCTCACCACGACCACGGCGAAGGCCGGGCTGGTGATGCAGCATCTCGAATTCTGCCGGCAGGTGCTATTCCCCGAACTCGACGTGCAACTGACCTCGGTCTCCGACCAGTGGGCGCAGTTCTCGATTGCCGGGCCAAGGACGCGAGACCTGTTGAAGGAAATCGTCGACCCTGCCGAGGACCTTTCGAACGAAGGTTTTCCCTTCATGGGCGTGCGCGAAGTCGCTTTGCGCGGCGGCATCAAGGCGCGGCTGTTCCGCATCTCCTTCTCCGGCGAGATGGCGTTCGAGATTTCGGTGCCGGCGCGTTACGGTGAAGCGATGGCACGCAATTTGATGCTGGCGGGAAAACCGTTCGGCGTGACGCCGTATGGCACAGAAGCCCTCGGCGTCATGCGCGTTGAAAAGGGCCATGTCGCCGGACCGGAACTGAGCGGCATGACGACCGCCGCCGATCTCGGCCTCGGCAAGATGATGTCGACCAAGAAGGATTTCATCGGTCGCGTCATGGCCGGCCGCGAGGCGCTGGTGGCGCCGGACCGGCAGGTCGTGGTCGGCATCAAGCCGATCGACAAGGCGCGCCGCCTGCGCTCCGGCGCGCACATCATCCCGAAGGGCCAGACGCCCGGGCCTGATAACGACCAAGGCTACGTCACCTCGGTCTGCTTCTCGCCGACGCTCGACCAGTGGATCGGTCTCGGCCTTGTCGAGCGCGGCCGCGAACGCATCGGCGAGATCGTCCACGCGCATGATCCGCTGCGCGGTGAAGACTATGATGTCGAGCTCTGCAATCCCGTCTTCTACGATCCCGATGGAGGGCGCCAGCGTGGCTGATTTTTCCTGGGATGTTCGTAGCCCGCTCGAGCGGGCACTTGTTGTCGGGCCTTACGGCGCGAACGGCAATGTCGGCGTGTTGCTGACCGAAATCCGCAATTTCGACCTGATCCAGGTGATGGCGCGGCGCGGCAAGGCGGGAGATTTGGCCAACGCTGCGAAGGCAAGCTTCGGTGTTGCGGCTCCTGAGACACCCAAGGCGGTGCAGACTTCGGATGCGACGCTGATCTGGTCGGGACCGGACCAGTTCTTCGTGCTGTTGAAGGGCGGCAAGCATGGGACTGAAGCACTCGCCCAGACGTTCGCGTCTTCCGCTTCGCTATCGGACCAGTCGCATGCGCGAGTGCTGATCAGTATCTCCGGTACCAAGGCGCGGGCGATGCTGGGCAAGCTGTCGTCGATCGATCTGCATCCCGATGCATTTCTGGTTGGGGCGGCTGCCGCGACCTCGATGGATCACACCAGCGTCACGCTCTGGCGCGGGAATGACCGGCCGGATGGGCAGGCGGTGTTCAACGTGCTGATGTTTGCGACATTTGCTGAAAGTCTGTGGCACACGATGCTGGATTCGGCGGCGGAGTATGGTGTCGAGATCGGGCATTCCGAGGATTTGGCGTAGCGCTTGTGCGCTTCTTCCTTCTCCCCTTGTGGGAGAAGGAAGATCGGCGCGTTAGTGCCGAGACGGATGAGGGGTGTTCCAGGGTACGCCAACGTCTCACCGCTGGAACACCCCTCATCCGTCGCCTGCGGCGACACCTTCTCCCACAGAGGGAGAAGGGGGAGCCAGCCTTGCCAAACGCAACTGCGCTGCTATTCTTGCAGCTAAAGTAATTTTACACACAGGCAAACTTGTTTCTCGAACCGCAAGGCTGAGATGAGCCAGTCGCCCTACCCTTCAGTGACAGCCGGGCCGCCCCGGCCAAGCCTCATCCTGCGGCCCGGCCAGATCGCGCTGCCGCCGGGCATGGAGCGGTATGCGGCCCCCGGTAACGGCGCGGTGCTGATCGATATCGAGGCCGGCGATACATTTGCCATCCGCAATGTCGAGGGCGGCCAGGCCTGCGAGCTTTTGGCCTGGGACAAGTCAGGCGCCACCGACCCCGCCATCTTCGGCGAAAAGTCCAATAGCAATGCCGCCGGGATCAAGGCGCTATTGGCCGAGGGCGACGATAGCCTCGCTTCCGTGCGCCGCGGACTCGAGCGCCGCCAGGTGCAGCTTGACCAGGCCAAGGCGGTGCGCGTCTTCGGCGGCGCCACGCCGGCAGGCACCGAGCAGGCCTTCACCGTCGCGCGCGATGGCGGCTTGCTGATTGCAGCGCCTAGCGGGCCGATGCTGGTCGACGGCCACGACACGGCAACGCCGCTCACCGTCATGGTGCGCCGCGCCACCGTGCGCCTGAAGACAAAGTCGCAGCTGGCCGATCCGCTTGCCGATCCGGTGCTCGATCTGCGCGTCCATTCGGCGACAGCCGAACCCTATTTCGTCAAGGCGGGCGACTACCTGCAGATCATCGATGTCGACGGCCGCCAGTGCACCGATTTCCAGTGCTTCTCGGCGCGCAAGCTGGACAAGGGGCTGGACCATCCGCTCGACGTAACGACCACGCGCACGCTGATGGGGTCGAGCTACCCGATGCCCGGCCTTCACTCGAAATATTACGACCAGGACATGGAGCCGTTGGTCGAGGTTATCCAGGACACATGCGGCCGGCATGACGCGTTCGCGCTGGCGTGTGCCGCCAAATATTACGACGACATCGGCTATCCCGGCCACACCAACTGCTCGGAGAATTTCAACCGCGCGCTGGCCGACAAGGGTGTCACCCCACGTGCCGGCTGGATGGCGATCAACTTCTTCTTCAACACGGCGATCGACGCCCATGGCGTCATGGTGTCGGATGAGCCGTGGTCGCGCGCCGGCGACTATGTCCTGCTCAGGGCGCTCACCGACATCGTCTGCGTCTCCTCCGCCTGTCCCGACGACACGACACCGGCCAATGGCTGGAACCCGACCGACATCCATGTGCGAACCTATTCCGGCCAACACAAATTCTCGCGAGCGATCGCCAGACGCATGACGCCCGATTCGGAACCGAAAATGACCCGCGAGACCGCCTTCCATTCAAGCTTCGCCAAGCACACCCGCAACTTCGTGGAATACCGGGGTTATTGGCTGGCCAATTCCTTCGCCAAGGAAGGCGCCATCGCCGAATACTGGGCCTGCCGGCAGGATGCCGTGATCATGGACCTGTCGCCGTTGCGCAAGTTCGAGGTCACCGGCCCGGATTCCGAGGCGCTGCTGCAATACACGCTGACCCGCGACGTCAAGAAGCTCGGCGTCGGCCAGGTCGTCTATTCCGCCATGTGCTACGAGCATGGCGGCATGATCGACGACGGCACGCTGCTGCGGCTCGGCAAGGACAATTTCCGTTGGGTCGGCGGCGACGACCTGTCCGGCGAATGGCTGCGCGACACCGCGAAAAAGCTTGGCCTCAACGTGCTGGTGCGTTCCTCCACCGATCAGATGCACAATGTCGCTGTCCAAGGGCCGAAGAGCCGTGACATTTTGCGAGAGGTGGTCTGGACCTCGCCGCTGCAACCGTCGATCGACGAACTCGAATGGTTCCGCTTCGCTGTCGCGCGCATCGGCGGCGGCAATGGCATTCCGGTCGTGGTGTCGCGCACCGGTTATACCGGCGAGCTCGGCTACGAAATCTGGTGCCACCCACGCGACGCCGAAAAAGTGTTCGATGCCATCTGGGAGGCCGGCCAGCCGCACGGGCTGAAGCCGATGGGCCTGCAGGCACTCGACATGGTGCGCATCGAAGCCGGGCTGATCTTCGCCGGTTACGAATTCTCCGACCAGACCGACCCGTTCGAGGCGGGCATTGGCTTCACCGTACCGTTGAAGGCCAAGACCGACGATTTCATCGGCCGCGAGGCTCTGATAAGGCGCAAGGAACATCCGCAGCACAAGCTCGTTGGCCTTGACATCGACAGCAATGTCGCCGTCGGCCATGGGGATTGCGTCCATATCGGCCGCGCCCAGATCGGTGTCGTCACCTCGGGCATTCGCTCGCCGGTGCTGAACAAAAACATCGCTCTGGCGAGGCTTGACGTCACCCACGCGGCAATCGGCACAGAGGTGGAGATCGGCAAGCTCGACGGTCATGCCAAGCGGCTGCCGGCGCGCGTCGTGGCCTTCGCCCACTATGATCCGCAAAAGACCAGGCCGCGATCCTGAGGGTTGCACCCCCGGCCCTTCGCAGGCTCAGGGCGTTCGAAGCTCGAAAGCAATTGGCTTTCCGTCCGCTACCGCGGACCGCTTCTCACCCCACAAGGGGAGAAGGACAAAGCGAGCGTTTCGCAACCGTGATGTGCACGACGCCACAAATCACTTGACGTGAAAGCGCGCCGGATCAATCTTCACTGTTAAGAAAAAAATACGACTGAGTGGAAACACTGGAGTCGTGCGGTCATGTACCGGGGAACAAGCTTCGCGAAGCCGAGGCATCACCGGCCGGGAACACAAAATGGGGAATTCAGACAGATGAGCACGATTACCACTGCCCTGGAGCAGCCCGCTGAAGGCAAGCTGCTCCGCAACATCGACTGGCGCGGCGCCTTCTGGGTGGCGAGCGGCGTTCCTGCCCTTGTCCTGTTTTCGATCGGCGGCATTGCCGGAACGACGGGAACGCTGGCCTTCGGGATCTGGATCGCTTCCATGATCATGGGCTTCCTGCAATCCTTCACCTATGCCGAGATCGCCGGCCTGTTCCCGAACAAGTCGGGCGGCGCCTCGATCTACGGCGCCACCGCCTGGCTGCGTTATTCCAAGTTCATCGCGCCGCTGTCGGTGTGGTGCAACTGGTTCGCCTGGTCGCCGGTGCTGTCGCTGGGCTGCTCGATCGCCGCCGCCTATATTCTCAACGCGCTGGCGCCGGTGCCGCTGTTCACCGAGGCGTCGCCGGACGTCGTCGCCTATATCGCGGCGCATGCCGGAACGGTGCCTGCCGACGCCATCGCCGCGGTGACCGCGGCGGCCACGCCGGCGATCCGCAACTGGACGCTGTTCAGCCACACGCTAGGTCCTGTCTCCTTCACCCTCAATGCCACTTTCTTCATCGGCGCGGTGCTGATGCTGATCATCTTCTCGATCCAGCATCGCGGCATTCTCGGCACCGCCAATGTGCAGAAGTATATCGGCCTCCTGGTCATCATCCCGATGCTGATCGTCGGTGTCGTGCCGATCGTCACCGGCCAGATCAACTGGGCGAACTTTTCGCCGCTGGTGCCGCTGGCGGCGGCTTACGCGCCGGAGCCCGGCTCGTGGAACATTGCCGGCTGGACGCTGGTGCTGGGCGGCATGTTCATCGCCGCATGGTCGACCTATGGTTTTGAGACCGCCGTCTGCTACACATCGGAGTTCAAGAACCCGGGCACCGACACGTTCAAGGCGATTTTCTATTCCGGCCTGCTCTGCATGCTTCTGTTCATCCTGGTGCCCTTCACCTTCCAGGGCGTGCTGGGCCTCAACGGCATGCTGGCGACGCCGATCGTCGACGGCTCGGGTGTCGCCGATGCACTGGCCGGCATGGTCGGGGGTGGCGCATTGATCCACAGCCTCTTGGTGATGCTGATGATCCTGGCGCTGGTGCTGTGCATCATGACGGCAATGGCCGGCTCGTCGCGCACGCTCTACCAGGGCTCGGTCGATGGCTGGCTGCCGCGCTATCTCAGCCACGTCAACGAGCATGGCGCGCCGACGCGCGCCATGTGGACCGATCTCGTCTTCAACCTGATCGTGCTGGCCATCGCCTCGGCCGACGCGACGAGCTTCTTCTTCATCCTCGCCGTGTCGAACTGCGGCTACATCATCTTCAACTTCCTCAACCTCAATGCCGGCTGGATCCACCGCATCGACAACGGCCACATCAACCGGCCTTGGAAGGCGCCGAGCTGGCTGCTCGGCCTCGGCGCCATCTTCGCCTATGTAAACGCCATCTTCATGGGCGCCGGCGCCAAGGTGTGGAACCCGATGGCGCTCTGGGCCGGCCTGATCACAGCCGCCTTGATCATCCCGGTGTTCTGCTACCGGCACTACGTCCAGGACAAGGGCAAGTTCCCCGACCACATGCTGGCCGACCTCGGCATGGCGGGCGCAGACCTCTCGGTCAAAAAGGCAGGCATGCTGCCCTACCTGACGCTGGTCGCCGGCGTGGTGGTGATGCTGCTCGCCAACTGGTACTTCGTCATCTGAAAGTGATGGCTTGAAAAGAATGGGCGCGCTTCGGCGCGCCTGTTTCTTTTTATGGCAGGACGTCAGCCGGCCTTGCGAATGGCCCCTTCGGAGCCTTCGAAGAACCGGTTCGGCGGCCGCTTCAGGCCGAGATTCTCGCGCAAGGTGGTGCCCTCATACTCGCGCCGGAAGAGCTTTCGCCGCTGCAGCTCGGGCACCACCTTCTCGGCGAAGTCGTCGAGCCCGGCTGGCAGATAGGGGAACATGACGTTGAAGCCGTCTGACCCTTCGGCAAACAGCCATTCCTCCATCGAATCGGCGATGGTTTTCGGCGTGCCGACGAAAGCAAGGCCGGAATAGCCGCCGAGCCGCTGCGCCAGCTGGCGGACGGTCAAAGTCTCTCGGCGCGCCAGCTCGATGACGCGCTCACGGCCGCTCTTGGAGGCATTGGTCTCGGGGATTTCGGGCAAGGGCGCGTCGGGATCGAAGCCGGATGCGTCGTGCCCCAGCGCGATCGACAGCGAGGCAATGCCGCTCTCGTAATAGACCAGGCTGTCGAGCTTGGCGCGTTTGGCCTGTGCTTCCTCGACGCTGTCGCCGACGATGACGAAGGCGCCGGGCAGGATCTTGATGTCGTCGCGCGAACGGCCGAGCTTCTCGGCCCGGCTTTTGACATCGGCAAAGAAGCGCTGCCCGGACGCCAGATCGGAATGGGCGGCGAAGATCACCTCCGCCGTTTCGGCTGCCAGCTGCCGCCCGGCCTCAGATGCGCCGGCCTGGACGATGACCGGCCAGCCCTGCACCGGCCGCGCAATGTTGAGCGGGCCGCGCACCGAGAGATGCTCGCCCTTATGGTCGAGCACATGCAGCTTCGCGGGATCGAAATAGAGCCCGCTCTCGGCGTCGCGGATGAAGGCGTCGTCGGCAAAGCTGTCCCAGAGGCCGGTCACCACATCGTAGAATTCCCGCGCATTGTGATAGCGCTCGTCGTGCTCGACATGCTCGTCGAGGCCGAAGTTCAGCGCGGCGTCGGGATTGGATGTGGTGACGATGTTCCAGCCGGCGCGGCCGCCGCTGATATGGTCGAGCGAGGCGAAGCGACGGGCAATGTGATAGGGCGCGTCGAAGGTCGTCGATGCGGTGGCGACAAGGCCGATATGATCAGTGACGGCGGCGAGCGCCGACAGCAGCGTGAACGGCTCGAACGAGGTCACCGTGTGGCTGCGCCGTAGCGCCTCGATCGGCATGTTGAGAACGGCCAGATGGTCGGCCATGAAGAAGGCGTCGAACTTCGCCGCCTCAAGCGTCTGCGCAAAGCGCTTCAGATGGGCGAAGTTGAAGTTGGCATCGGGATATGAGCCGGGATAGCGCCAGGCCCCGGTGTGAAGACTGACCGGACGCATGAAGGCGCCGAGCCGCAATTGCTTATTGTCTACCATGGGATGATCACCTGATGCGAACGAGGGTTGCCGCTCCGATATGTAAGCAGGATCGGACGGCTTTGCCGTCCTGGGAAGGAATTCTGTTTTGCAAAACCGGCGCCGCGAAGCATTTTCATACAGGTGGCCGTTCAACCTATTTTGATGAACCCGCCTGGTGTTGAGATACTTGCCTGGGTGCTCGGTGCCACCGGCAAGGAGAAAGCCAGAACGCCGCACGTCAAGCGTACGGCGTTCCAGCATTTTCCAAGGAAGATCCTGTGCCCCAGCAGCGCCTACTCGGCGGCCAGCGCCAGTGGCGGCCTGTCATTGTCCTGCACGGCCTCATCAGCCGGCTTCCTGCCTTTCTTCGGCTCGCGGCCGAAGAACAGCGCGTAGCCTGCCGGCAGCACCAGGATGGTGAGTACGGTGGCGACGAGGATGCCGCCCATCATGGCGTAGGCGAGCGGTCCCCAGAACACCGCACGCGAGATCGGGATCAGCGCCAGCACCGCCGTCATCGCCGTCAGCACGATCGGCCGGAAACGGCGCACGGCCGAGCCGATGATGGCCTCCGATCGGTCCATCCCCCTGGCGATGTCCTGATCGATCTGGTCGACCAGGATGATCGAGTTGCGCATGATGATTCCGAGCAGCGCGATGACACCAAGGATGGCGACGAAGCCGAACGGCGCGCCGCTGATCAACAGAGCCGCCGCCGCACCGATGATGCCGAGCGGACCGGTGGCCAGCACGAGCATCGCCTTGCCGAAATGCTGCAGCTGGATCATCAGGAGCACGACGATGACGGCCAGCATGATCGGCGCCTTGGCGGCAATCGAGGCCTGGCTTTCGGCGGAATCTTCCGCACCGCCCTGGATCTCGATCTTGTAGCCGGGCGCCAGGCCGGCGCGCATGCCCTGCATGTCATTGTAGAGCTTGGTGACGACGTCGTTCGACTGCACGCCATCCGGCAGCGTGGCGCGCACCGAGATGGTCGGCAGGCGGTCGCGCCGCCATTCGACGCCCTGCTCGAGCACCGGCACCACCTTGGCCACCTGCGACAGCGGCACGAAGCCGCCGAAATCGGTCGGGATATAGACCGAGTCGACCGAGGACAGCAGGCTGCGGCTGGCGTCCGGTTCGCGGGCGACGATGGAAACCGTCTCCTCGCCATCACGGAAGTCATCGAGCGGCGCGCCGGACATCGCTGCCTGCAGCATCTGGCGGATGCGCTGCGAGGTGACGCCAAGCGCACGGGCGCGGTCCTGGTCGATGACCAGCTTCATCGCCGGTACCGGCTCCAGCCAGTCGTCATGGAGGGCGCCGAGCAGCGGATTTTCGGCGAATTTCGCCTTCACCTGGTCGGCGATGCGGCGCACCTCCTGGCGGTCCGGACCCATGATGCGCATCTGCACCGGCCAGCCGGTCGGCGGGCCGAGGAACAGACGGTCGACCTTGGAGCGGATCGAAGGGAAATCCTGCGCCAGGACTGAGCGCAGCTTGAGGATCAGCCGCTCACGCGCCGGCTCGTCATTGGCCATCACCAGAAGCTGCGCATAGTTCGGATTGCGCAATTGCTGGTCGAGCGGCAGGAAGAAGCGCGGCGCGCCTTCGCCGATATAGGTGGCGATGAAGCGCTTGTCCTTGTTGTCCATCATCCGGGCTTCCAGCGCCTTGGCCTGCGTCTCGACTTCCTTGATCGAGGTTCCCTCAGGCAACCAGAGATCGACGAGGATTTCCGGCCGCGAGGATTGCGGGAAGAAGTTTTGTGGGATGAACTGGAACGCCCACAGGCTGGTGGCGAAGGTGACCAGCGTCATCACCAGAACGATGATGCGGTGGCGCACCGCCCAGCCGACCGTGGCGCGCAGCCGCCGGTAGAAGCCGGTGTCGAAGGCGTCATGATGGTTGCCGGCATGCTTGCGCTGCTTGAGGATCATGTAGCCCAGCCACGGCGTGAAATAGACGGCGACGAACCACGACACGACGAGCGCGATGCCGACGACATAGAACAGCGTGCGCACATATTCGCCTGCGGTCGAGGCGGCGAAGCCAACCGGGATGAAGCCGGCGATAGTGATCAGCGTGCCGCTCAGCATCGGGAAGGCGGTCGAGGAATAGGCGAAGCTCGCCGCCTCGATCTTGACCAGCCCCTCCTCCAGCTTGCGCTCCATCATCTCGACGACGATCATGGCGTCGTCGACCAACAGCCCGAGCGCGATGATCAGGGCGCCGAGCGAAATGCGCTGCAGATCGATGCCGAGCTCGTACATGATGGCGAAGGTGGCGGCCAGCACCAGCGGAATGGCAATGGCGATGACCAGGCCGGAACGCCAGCCGATCGACAGCAGCGAGACAGCAAGCACGATCAGCAGCGCCTCGCCGAGCGCCTCCATGAACTCGTTGACGGCGTCCTTGACAACCTCGGGCTGGTTGGAGATCTGGTCAACCGCAACGCCGTAGGGCAGCGCTTCCTCAAAGCGCTTGTAGGTCGCCTCGACATCCGTGCCGACGTCCCTGACGTTAAAACCCTTGGCCATGACGACGCCGACCTGGACGCTTTCGTGGCCGTTGAAGCGGTACTTGCGCTGATAGGGATCTTCGAGACCGGAACTCACGGTGGCGATGTCGCCAAGACGTGTCACCTGACCACCGGCGCGCAGGCGCAATTCCCTGATGTCGGCAGCCCTGGTGACATCGCCCTCGACCGAGATGCGCACCGAGCGCAGGCCGGTGTCGACGGAGCCCGCCGGATCGACATTGTTCTGGCCCTTGATGGCGTTCTGCAGGTCGGTCAGCGTCAGGCCGCGTTCGGCCAGGGCCTTGGACGAGACGTCGATATAAAGCTTCTCCGGCTGGTCGCCGATGATGACGGCCTTCTCGACGCCCGGCGTCGTCAGCAGCATGTCGCGAGCCTGGGTGGCGAATTTCTTCAGCTCCGGATAGCTGTAGCCGTCGCCGCCGATCGAGTGCAGGGTGATGAAGGTGTCGCCGAACTCGTCGTTGAAATAGGGCCCGAGCAGGCCTTGCGGCAGGTCGCCGGAGATGTCGCCAACCTTCTTGCGCACCTGGTAGAAGGCGTCCTTCACCTCCTCTGCATTGGTGTCGCCCTTGATCTGGACGGTGATGATGGCGCTGCCGGCGCGGGTGTAGGAACGGACGAAGTCGAGGTGCGGCGTTTCCTGCAGCTTGCGCTCGATCTTGTTGACGACCTGGTCTTCCATCTCCTGGATCGAGGAGCCCGGCCAGATCGCCTGGACGACCATGACGCGGAAAGTGAAATCGGGGTCTTCCTTCTGGCCCATGCGCATTAGGCCGAGCGCGCCGGCAATGATGATCAGACCGAACAGGAAGCGCGCGATCGAGGGATGGCCGATGGCCCAGCGCGAAAGATTGAAAGGCTGCTTTTCAGTGCTGTCGGTGGTGGTCATCGGCGTCAGTCCAATTCGTTGATCGTGCGCGCATACGCTTTGCATGCAGCTAGGATATTCCGATGCTGGCTTCCGGGCGGCGAGGCTTTCCGAGCGGAGAGACACTCATCGCGGTGGGACGCGCGGATCGATGCGGGGGAACTCGATCTTGGCGTCTCGACCATCGGGCGCTCGCCGCCCGGAAACCCTGAATTCGCTTGCCCAGCCCTTTCGCCGAAGCGACGATCAAGCCGGCTTCATGCCTGCGGTCAGCGCAGGGCCTTTGCGGCATCGCCTTCCGCAGAGGCGGCCTGGACCGCATCGCCGGTCAGCTTGACCTTGAGATTCTCGGTCATGAACTGGGTGCCGGCGGCAACGACGACATCCCCCGGCTTGAGCCCGTCGGCGACGCTGACGCCGTCGGCGGTGAACTCCGCAACCTTGACCAGGCGCTCGTGCACCGTCTCGCCGGCGCGGTCGACGGTCCAGACAATCTTGCGACCATCCTTTTCCGCAAGCGCGCTGAGCGGGATCGACACCATCTCCTGCTTCTTGGCCACCGAGGCCTCGATGTTGGCGGTCATGCCGAGCAGCACGCGCGGGTCGTCGGGCAGCGAGACGCGGACGGCAAAGGTGCGCGACTGCTGGTCGGCGCTGCCGGCGACTTCACGCACTTTGCCGGAGAGCGCCAGCGCGTCATCGGACCAGAAGCTGGCCTTGACGTCCTTTCCCGGCTTGAAGGCGGCGATGTCCATTTCGGGAACCGCGATCAGCACTTCCTTTTCGCCGTCGACGGCAACGGTCATCACAGGCGTTCCGGCGCCGACCACCTGGCCGACATCGGCCGAGACCGCCGTGACGATGCCGTTCTCGCTCGCCTTGAGATCGGTGTAGACGACCTGGTTCTGCGCCTGGGCAAGGGTAGAGCGGGCGGCATCGCGCGTCGCTACCGCCTGGTTGTAGCTCAGCGTCGCCTGTTCGAGCTGCGACTTGGAGGTGAAGTTCTTGGCAAAAAGCTGTTCGGCGCGCTTGCGGGACAGATCGACCGTCTCGACCTGCCGCTCGGCGGCGTCGAGGCTGGCCTTGGCGCTCTTGACCGACAACTCATAGTCCGTGGGATCGATACGGGCTAGCACATCGCCTGTCGTCACATGCTGGCCGATGTCGACCAGACGCTCAGTGACCTTGCCCGAGATGCGAAAGCCGAGGTTCATTTCGGTACGGGCTCGCACCGAGCCGGAATAGGTGAGTTCGCGACTCTTTTCGGCCTGGCCGATCTCGACCACCTTGACCGGACGGATGATGTCCTGGACCTCGGTCTTCTCCTGGCTGCAGGCGGCGAGCCCGAGCGTGGCGACGATCAGGCCGGCGACCGGCAGCTTGCGGATGATGGAACTGGACAAAGACACTTTCGTACTCCCGACTGGAGATGAACGGTCGACACCGGCGCCCGGCGGGCGGCGGCTATTACTTCAGAGCCTTGATCGCGTAATCGATGAGATCGTCGGGCATCGCCCGATTGGTCTTGGCAAGGCACTGCGCCACCATTTGCGGGTGGCACAGAATGACGGTGGCGGCGCCGAAGCAGCGCGATGCGATGACCGGATCCTGGTCGGCAAACTCGCCGGCCTCGATGCCCTCGCGGATGACCTCGGCAAACAGGTCGTGAATGCTGTCGATATGCTTGTCGATGACGCCCCAGTCGCGCTCGAGCGCGACGATGACCATTTCGTGGACCTTCTGGTCGTCGAGCATGACTTCCAGCGTCATCTTGTACTGCGCATGCACGTAGCGGCGCAGCCGCTCCTCGGCGCTGATCGGCAACCGGGAAATCTCGTAGGCCATGTTGTAGCTGGCGAGGAGCATGCGGCCGCAGACGGCCTGGTGGATTTCGACCTTGGATGCGAAGAAACGGTAGATATTGGCCGGCGACATGCCGAGTTCGCGGGCGATGTCGGCGACATTGGTCTTGCCGTAACCATAGTGCCGGAACAGGCGTTCGGCACAGTCGAGAATGCGGGTGACATTCTCCTGGCGGGTGGAGTCGGCCATTATGCTGGCGGCTTCGGACATGGCTCTCTGTCGATTTATGAGTGACGAATTTCAACTTTCGTCAGTCGTAAATCGAAAAGAGGGAAGTGTCAATGCGAATTCGACGTACGCGTATAATTTGGTGACAGAGGGTGACAGAGGGTGTGCGCGAACTCGACCTTGCGCGTGCCGTTGCGCTCTGGAACTAAGATCCCTTCGCCATTTCCCGCAGCTGAAACTTCTGGATCTTCCCCGTCGATGTCTTCGGGATCTCGGCAAAAATCACCGCCTTCGGCACCTTGAAGCGGGCGAGCAGCGCGCGGCAGTGTTCGATGATCTCGGCCTCGCTTGCCACCTTGCCGGGCTTCAGTTCGACATAGGCGACCGGCACCTCGCCCCATTTGTCGTCTGCCTTGGCGACGACGCCGCAGGACGCCACGGACGGGTGTTTGTAGAGGGCTTCCTCGACCTCGATCGATGAAATGTTCTCGCCGCCGGAGATGATGATGTCCTTGGAGCGGTCCTTGAGCTGGATGTAGCCGTCGGGATGCATGACGCCGAGGTCGCCGGAGTGGAACCAGCCGCCGGCGAAAGCCTCGTCGGTCGCCTTCCTGTTCTTCAGATAGCCCTTCATGACAATGTTGCCGCGGAACATGACCTCGCCGATGGTCTCGCCGTCGGCCGGCGTCTTCTGCATCGTCTCCGCGTCCATCACCGTCAGGCCTTCGAGTGCGGCATAGCGCACGCCCTGCCTGGCCTTTCTGGCGCTGCGTTCGCCCTTGTCGAGACCGTCCCAGGCGGTGTGCCATTCGTTGACGACCGCCGGGCCATAGGTCTCGGTCAGGCCGTAGAGATGGGTGACGGCAAAGCCGGCGTCGGCCATGCCTGACAGCACGGCTTCCGGCGGCGGCGCGGCAGCGGTGTTGAAGGTAACGGTCTGCGGGAAGTGGCGCTTGTCCTCATCGCTGGCGTTGATGAGCACCGACATGACGACCGGCGCACCGCAAAGATGTGTGACGCCGTGGTCGGCGATGGCATCGTAGATCGGCTTCGGCCGCACCCAGCGCAGGCAGACATGGGTGCCGGCCTGGACGGCCATTGTCCATGGGAAGCACCAACCATTGCAGTGGAACATCGGCAGCGTCCACAGATAGACGGCGTGCTTGGCCATGCCGGCATGGATGGTGTTGGTGTAAGCCATCAGGGCAGCGCCGCGATGGTGGTAGACGACGCCCTTCGGATTGCCTGTCGTGCCGGAGGTGTAGTTGAGCGAGATGGCGTCCCATTCGTCGTCGGGCATCGACCAGGCGTAGCCCTGGTCACCGCCGGCGACGAACGCCTCATAGTCGATCGCGCCGATGCGCTCGCCCTTGGGATAGGGTGCATCGGCGGCATAGTCGGGATCGTCATAGTCGATGACCAGCGGCTTCACCTTGGCCAGTGCCAGTGCCTGTTTGACGACAGCAGCGAATTCGCGGTCGACGATGAGCACCTTGGTCTCGGCATGGTCGAGCTGGAACGCGATGACGGCGGCATCGAGCCTTGTGTTGAGCGAATGCAGCACCGCTTTGGCCATCGGCACGCCGAAATGCGCCTCCAGCATGGGGGGCGTGTTGGACAGCATGACGGTCACCGTATCACCCTTGCCGATGCCGCGCTTCGACAGAGCCGAGGCGAGCTTCAGCGAGCGCTGCCAGAAGGTGCGATAGGTGATGCGCTGGCTGCCATGGATGATGGCGACATGATCGGGATAGGTGCTTGCCGCCCGCTCCAGATAGGTGAGCGGCGTCAGCGGCTGATGGTTGGCGGCGTTCTTGCCGAGATCCTGCTCGTAGGGACTGCCCATCCCGTGCTCCCCGAATTTTCATTGTTGAGAACTTCTAACCACAGCTTCCCGCCACGTCACCATCGGCGATTCCCGACCGGGCACATTTGGCGCAATGATCGTCCAGATTCGATGGGCAAAGAGGTATCGTGTACCCACGCCAGTTTGACTTTTGTCGAGAGCCGTGAATAATGTCAGCCGAGGAGACGGCATGGCGATCCGACCGGCAGAACAGCTTATCCACAAGGCCGCATGGCTCTATTATGCCCATGGCCTGCGCCAGGACCAGGTCGCCAGCCAGCTTAACATCTCCCGCGCCTCGGTCGCCATGTATTTGCGCAAGGCGCGCGAGACCGGCATCGTCAACATCTCGACCTCGACGCAGCTGTTCACCGACGACGTGCTTGCGCGCCAGCTCGAGGACGCGCTCAAGCTTGATGCGGTGTGGATCGCGCCGGAGAATGCCTATGTCGTCGACCCTTCGACGGACGTTGCGGTGCTGGCGGCGGGCGTCTTTCTCGAACTGGTCAAGAAGGGCGACCGGATCGGCGTCGCCTGGGGCCGCACCGTCTACACCATCGCCGACGTCATGTCCTATGCCGACCTGCAGGACGTCACCGTTGTGCAGCTCTGCGGCAATCTCGGCGCGCCCTACTCCTACCGTCCCGACCAGTGCACGATGGAGATCGCCCGGCGGCTCAACGCCAAGGGCCTCAATTTCTACGCGCCGCTGGTGCTGACGACGGAATTGCTGGCGCATGGGCTGCGCGCCGAACCGGTGATCCGCGAACAACTGGCCGATATTGCCAACTGCGATCTGGCGCTCTATTCGGTCGGCACCGTCGATGGCGACAGCCATGTCGTCAAATGCGGCGCGCTCAGCCCCGGCGAGATGGGGCTGTTGCGCGAAGCGGGCGCCGCCGGCGTCGTTGCCGGCCAGATCATCGATGCCACCGGCAAGGCGCTCGACTGCAGCTACAACCGCCGCGTCATCTCGGCCTCGCTGTCGTCACTGCGCCAGATCGAAAAGCGGCTGATGGTGGTGCAGGAAGACAGCAAGTTCGAACCGCTGCTCGCCGCGCTCGCCGGCGGACTCTGCACGCATCTCGTCGTCGGCGCCAGCATGGCGCGGCGGCTGCTCGACCATGCCGGAGCCAGTGCGGGGGCAAAAAAGGCTTCCTGACCAACGAAATCCCAGCAGCAGGCGCATTGTCATCAAGGCGTCGCGGCACTCCTGTTCACAGCAACATCAAAGACAGCAAAGCGGACATAGCGACATGAAGAACCTTTGGAATGACGGCGACGCGGAAAGACTGGTTGCCGACTATGCGAAAAAGGGCGTTGCCCGCGACCTCGCGCTGCGCGTCTACACGACCCGGCTGCTCGGCGGCGAGCCGCGGCTGGTGCTGCATGGCGGCGGCAACACCTCCTGCAAGACCAAGGCCACCGATCTCGTCGGCGACGAATGGGATGTGCTGTGCGTCAAGGGCAGCGGCTGGGACATGGGTGTGATCGAGCCGCAAGGCCTGCCGGCGGTCAAGCTCGGCGCGCTGCTGAAGGCGCGTGCGCTGGCCAGCCTCGCCGACGAGGACATGGTGGCGCTGCAGCGGGCGAACCTCATCGACCCCGCCTCCCCCAATCCATCGGTCGAGACGCTGCTGCACGCCTTCCTGCCGCATAAATTCGTCGACCACACGCATTCGACCGCGATCCTCGCCATCGTCGACCAGGCGGACAGCAAGCCGCTGATCAAGACCGTGTTCGGCGACAAGATGGGGTACGTGCCCTACATCAAGCCGGGCTTCGACCTCGCCAAGGTGGCCGCCGATGTCTACGACGCCGACCCCAGCGTCGAAGGCCTGATCCTCGACAAGCATGGCATCTTCACCTTCGGCGACGCTGCGAAGCAGGCCTATGACCGCATGATCCATTATGTGAACGTGGCCGAAGACTATGTGGCGAAGAACGGCAAGCCGAAGGCAGCGAAAGCCGCACTGCCGGCCAAGCTCGCAACGCCGGCAGCGATCGCGCCGATGCTGCGTGGCGCGGTGGCGGTGGCGCGTGGCGAAGGCCGCTTCGACCGCATGATCAGCGACTTCCGCACCTCGGATGCCATTGTCGATTTCATCAATTCGGCCGGCATTGCAGACTATGCCGGACGCGGCGTGTCGACGCCCGACCTGTCGATCCGCATCAAGACCGGACCGATGGCGGTTCCGGCGCCAGACGCCGACAAGATTGGCGACTACAAGGCCGTCATCAAGAGCCATGTCGACGCCTTCGCCAACGACTATCGCGCCTATTTCGAAACCAACGATGCGCTGGACGACGTCCAGCGCACCATGCTCGACCCGATGCCGCGGCTGACGCTGGTGCCGGGCCTCGGCATGTTCGGCCATGGCCGCACGCTGAAGGATGCGAAGATCGCATCTGATGTCGGCGAGATGTGGATCGAGGCGGTGCGCGGCGCCGAGGCCGTCGGCAGCTTCCATCCTCTATCGAAGGCCGACCTCTTCCCGCTGGAGTACTGGTCGCTTGAGCAGGCCAAGCTCGCCTCCAACAAGCCGAAGCCGCTGACCGGCCAGGTGGTGCTGATCACTGGCGGCGCCGGCGCGATCGGTGCTGCGACGGCAAAACTGTTCGCCGCCAATGGCGCGCATGCCGTCGTCGTCGATCTCGATGCGGCCAGGGCGGCCGAGGCGGCAAAGGCAGCCGGCAACAATTCGATCGGCGTCGGCGCCGACATCACCAACCCGGCCGAGCTGCGCGCCGCCTTCGACAAAGCTGTCGCTGTCTATGGCGGCGTCGACATTCTGGTCTCCAACGCCGGTGCCGCCTGGGAAGGCCGCATCGGCGAGCTCGACGATGCCCTGCTGCGCAAGAGTTTCGAGCTCAACTTCTTCGCCCACCAGTCGGCGGCGCAGAACGCGGTGCGCATCATGCTGGAACAGGGCACCGGCGGTGTGTTGTTGTTCAACACCTCCAAGCAGGCGGTCAACCCGGGTCCGAAATTCGGCGCCTATGGTGTGCCGAAGGCGGCGACGCTATTCCTGTCCCGGCAATATGCGCTCGACTACGGCGCGCACGGCATCCGCTCCAATGCGGTCAACGCCGACCGCATCCGCTCCGGCCTGTTGACCGACGCCATGATCGCCAGCCGTTCCGGCGCGCGCGGCGTGTCGGAGAAGGAATACATGTCGGGCAATCTGCTCGGACAGGAGGTGACGGCAGAAGACGTGGCGCAGGCCTTCCTGCACCAAGCATTGGCCGAACGCACCACCGCCGATGTGACGACGGTCGACGGTGGCAACATCGCCGCAGCGCTGCGCTAGACATAGACCTGGAGCGGTTCATCGTTCACCAAAACGACGAACCGCTCTCCCACCTGAAGGACTCCAGGCGGAGAACTGCTTTTGCAGGTCGTGCTGAAAAACTGCTCGAACTGGTCAAAATCCACTCCAATCCTTGGCCTATTGCTCGACCACTTTAGGGCGCGCCTTGTGTTTCGCATGCGAGCTCCGACCCTGATCCTTGGTGGAGTTGTCGATGGCTGCGAAGAGACTTCGTGTCGGCGTGCTGTTCGGCGGGCGCTCCGCCGAGCATGAGGTTTCGCTGCTTTCGGCAACCATGTCATGCGTACTCTGGATCGGCGAAATACGACTCCGTTCCCACCTTCGTCACCCGCGAAGGCCAATGGCTGCTAAGCGATTTCAAGGACGGCGCGCTGGCGACACCGTCTGATGGGACGCAGCTTTGCCTGCCGCCGGGCGGGCATGGCGGATGCTGGCGATCCCGCCAAGGGCGCCGCATGACCTGCCTGCCATCGAATATGGTGTTCCGGTGCTGCACGCCTGCATGGCGAGGACGGCGCGGTGGCTGGTGCGCGTCGGGCGGTCATGATGCAGGGGCAGATTCCTAACAGATATTGTTAGATCTTGTTGGCTGCATTATAATGTGGGTATGAAAAACGAACCTATGCGCACCCTCACCATATCCCTTACCGCGCAGCAGATAGCTCGCCTGCAAAGCGCTATCGAAGGTGGCGGTTATGCTTCCAACAGCGAGATTGTCCGCGACGCCCTGCGCTTATGGGAGCAGCGCGAGGAATTGCGCACGCTCGAACTCCAGCACTTGAAGCGGGCCTATGCCGACGGGATGGGCAGCGGCAAGCCAGTGGCTGTCGACCACACCGAGTTCATTCGCAGCCTGAAGGCAGAACGCCGCGCCCGTGGCTAGCCATCGGCTCACACCGCGCGCTTCGCAGGATTTGCGAGACATCTGGCACACCATCGCCGCCGACAATGAAAAGGCAGCAGACAGACTGTTGATGCGCATTTTCGAAAGACTGGAGCTGGCGGCGCAGCACCCCAAGATGGGCAGCGCACGGCCCGAGTTAAGCGCAACGGCCCGCGTGCTCGTCGAAGACCGCTATATCATCATCTACGAGCCGCAGCCCGATGGTGTTATCGCTGTGGCGATTGTCCCCGGGATGCGCGATCCAGACCATTGGTTGTAGGCCGGCAGGCTTACCATCAATATGAAAAGAGCGGCCCATAGCCGCCCTTCGCATCTATCAGACGACCGATCCTACTTCGCGTTCGGGTTCGGCATCCAGGCCGGCATGGCGACATCGGCATGGGCGAATTGCGGCAGCTTGGCCGACAGGTCCTCCATGTTCTTGATGTCCTTGTCGATCAGGTCCTTCTGGGTGATCAGCGTCGGCGGCACGACGACGTTGTGGCCGGGATCTTCACCGGCGAGCAGCTGCGCCAGCGCGCGCACCGAGACCTGGCCGACGACGGCAGGGTTGGTGGCGGCGGTGGCGGCCCAGGCGCTGTCGGTCTCGCGCATGGCCGCGATGTCCGAGGTAGAGATGTCGGCGGAGTAGATCTTGATCTTCTTGTTCAGCCCCGCCTCGTCGACGGCGATCTTCACACCCTTGGCGAACTCGTCATAGGGCGCGAACATCACATTGATGTCGGGATGCGCCTGCAGCACCGAGCGCGCCTGGTTGGCGACCGAGTTGGCGATCGGGTTGTCGAGCGTGCCGAACATCGCGACTTCCTTGATGCCGGCATGTTTCTTCTTCACGTCGACCCAGGTCTCGTTGCGGCGGTCGAGCGGCGCGATGCCAGCGACATAGACATAGCCGGCGTTCCAGCTCTCGCCATTGTCCTTGACCGCCTGCTCGAGCGCCAGGCGCGCAAGGTCCTTGTCGGACTGTTCGATCTGCGGGATCTTGGGGTTTTCGACATTGACGTCGAAGGCGACGACCTTGATGCCGGCATCGACCGCGCGCTGGGCGGCGTCCTTCATCGATTCCGTCAGGCCGTGCTGGATGATGATGCCCTGCACGCCGAGTGCGATGGCCTGGTCGACCATGTCGGATTGAAGGGCGGCGTCCTGGCGGCTGTCGAGCACGCGCAGATCGATGCCGAGCGCCTTGGACTGGGACTCGACGCCCGAGAGATAGGCCTGGAAGAAATCGCCGGTCGAGAGATAGCGCACCAGCGCGATCTTGACGCCGGGCTTGTCGAACGGCGCCGGCTTGTCGGCGGCAAAGGCCGGGACCTGCATCAGCATTGTTGCGCCGGCCAATCCGAGCGCGACCTTCCCCAAAAGTCGTCTTGTGATGTTCACGTTCTTTCCTCCGTTTGTTGAACCCAAAACTGTCCCGGCAGCCATTCTATCTCCTGCCCCGGCCGGAAAGGGCGAAGGTAAAGACAAGGGCGACGACGAGAACCACGCCCTTGACGAAATCCTGCGTGTAGTAAGGCGCGTTCATCATCGTCAGGCCTTGCAGCAGGATGCCGACGAACAGCGCGCCGATGGCGGTGCCGAAGGCGTTCGGCTTGGCGGCGCCGAGCACCGCGTAGCCGATCAGCGCCGCGGCAACCGCATCGAGCAGCAGATTATTACCCGACGCGATGTCACCGCGTCCAAGCCGTGCGGCCAGCAAAATCCCGCCGATCGAGGCAAAAACTCCTGAAATGACGTAGGCCCAGATCTTGTATGCCTTGACAGGCGCGCCGGCGAGTTCGGCGGCCCGTTCATTGCTGCCCACGGCATACATCATGCGGCCGAAGCGTGTGTATTCGAGGAAGAACCAGATCAGCACGGCGAGCACGATCAGCACGACCACCGAGACCGGAATGAGGTTCGGGATGAAGAAGTCGAAGCGGTGGCGGCCGAGCGCCAGGAAGGCGTCGGAGAATTTGCCGTTGGCGACCGAGCCGTCCGGCATTGTCATACCGGTGGCGATGGAGCGTCCTTCAGTCGGGATGCGCTGCAAGCCGACGAGCAGGAACATCATGCCGAGCGTCGCCAGCAGATCGGGCACGCGCATATAGACGATCAGCCAGCCATTGATGAGGCCGACAAGGGCGCCGATGAGCAGGCAGATGAGGACAGCGACGACAACGTTCTGCTCCAGCACCACCATGACATAGGCAGCCGCCATCATGGCCGATGTGGCGACCGAGCCGATCGAGAGATCGAAGCCGCCGACAACCAGTGTGGCGGTGACGCCCAGCGCCAGCACGCCGGTGATGGCGACCGACTGGAAAATGAAGACGGCACTTTGCGGCGAGACGAACCCGTCGGCGGCGATGGCGAAATACGCGATCAGCCCGAACAGAAGCACGATGAACCCGTAGCGGATAGCGTAATCGCGCAGCGTCATTCAGCGCCCGCCGTCAATACCCAACTCAAACCCGTGCACTCCATTCCAACCCTCAGTTCTTCAATCATCGTGGCTCAGGCCGCACTGTGCAACGGCCCGCCCGCGACTTCGGCCAGCAGACGGTCGAGATCGACATCGGCGTTGCGGTGTTCGCCGACGATGGTCTGCTCGGACATCACCAATATGCGATCGGCCGTCTCCAGTGCCTCGTCGAGTTCGGTGACGAACAGCAGCGTGGCGCGGCCATTGGCGCTGGCCCTCAGCTTGGCGGCGATGTCGCGCCTGGCGGAGATATCGACGCCCTGGAACGGTTCGTCGAGAATGAACAATCGGGCGTCCTGCGCCATCCAGCGGGCCACCATCACCTTCTGCTGGTTGCCGCCCGACAGAGTGGTCATCTCGTCCTTCTCCGAGCGGCAGACGATGCCGAGATCCTCGATCTGCCGGCGGGCAATAGTGCGTTCAAGGCCGCGTTTGAGAACTGAAAAGCGCGACATGCGCTTGTGGAAGGGCAGGCTGATGTTTTCCTGGATGTTGAAGCCGCCGACGATGCCGTTTTCGCCACGGTCCTTGGCGACCAGAAACACGCCGGCGGCGATGGCTTCGCCGGTCGACGCGGGCGCATAGGGCTTGCCATATAAAGTCATCGTGCCGGACAGCGGCTTGCGCAGGCCGAACAGCGTCTCGGCGAGCGCTGTCTTGCCGACGCCGACGAGGCCGGTGATGGCAACGACCTCGCCGTCGCCGAGCGTCAGCGAGAATGGCCGGGCACCAGGGGCGATGCGCAAGGAATCGACGGTCAGGATCGGCTTGGCAGAACTCCTGGCTTCGATGCGGTCAAGATGGATCTTGCGGCCGAGCATGGCGTTAACGGCACCCTCATAGTCGAGAGGCTTGCTGTCGAAGACGCCTGAGATGACGCCATCGCGCATCGAGACGATGCGGTCGGCCAGCCGCCTGATATCCGACATGCGATGCGAGATGTAGAGGATGGCGACGCCCTGCTCGCGCAAGCGGTCGAGCAGCGCAAACAACCGGTCGGCCTCGGCGCTGGACAGCGACGAGGTCGGCTCGTCGAGGATCAGCACTTTCGGCTGGTGCGCCATGGCGCGCGCGATGGCCACCATCTGGCGATCGGCCAGCGACAGGTCGCTGATGCGGGCCTTGAGGTCGATGGCGAGCCCCATGCGGTCGGCCACCGCTTTGGCTTCGCGGCGCACCCGGCCGGGGTTGAACAGCAGCGGCGCGCCCTTGCCGGTCAACCGGTCGAGCGTCAGATTGGTGGCGACATCGAGATCGGCGACGACGCCGTCATTGATGTTTTGGTGCACGGTAACGACACCGGCGCGGATCGCCTCTGCCGGCGTGTTCGGCGCAAAGTTGCCGCCAGCGAGGTGCATGATGCCGCCGTCATGGTCGTAGACGCCGCTGATGATCTTGACGAGGGTGGACTTGCCGGCGCCGTTGGCGCCCATCAGCACGGTGATCTCACCGGCATGCAGTTCGAGCGAGACGCCGCCAAGCACCTCGATATGGCCGAAGGATTTCCTCAGCCCGTCCACGCGGAACACGGCATCATTGCCCATTCGTTCCTCCCTGACGATGACGCTATGGGCTACGTCATCAATTGTCAACTCGATTGACAATTGCCAGTCAGCTTCCTAGCTTGGCCTCACCGCCATCGCTCCACTATGATTGGAGCGAGCAAGCGGGAGGGTGAGGAATGACTGCGAAATTGCCGTTTGAAGCACTGTCGGTGGAGACGCTTGCAACGCGCCTCGGTACGAACGAAGCGCTGTGCGCCAAAATCGGCAAGGGCCCTTGGAAGGTGCGCGAGGTCGGCGACGGCAATCTGAACCTCGTCTTCATCGTCGAAGGCGGCTCGGGTGCGGCCGTGGTCAAGCAGGCCCTGCCCTATGTTCGCCTCGTCGGCGACAGCTGGCCGTTGCCGCTCAAACGCTCCTTCTTCGAGTATCACGCGCTGACGCGGCAAGAGGCGCGCGCGCCGGGCTCGGTGCCGGCGATCCTCCATTTCGACGAAGCCCAGGCGCTGATCATCATGGAATATCTGGCGCCGCCGCACATCATCCTGCGCCGTGCCCTGATCGACGGCCGCGAGTTGCCAAATATCGCCCGCGACATCGGCCTGTTCATGGCCCGCACTTTGTTCCGCGGCTCTGATCTCTCCATGCCCACCAAGGACCGCAAGGCCGACCTGGCGCTGTTTGCCGACAATGTCGAGCTCTGCGGCATCACCGAAGACCTGGTGTTTTCCGACCCATATTTCGATGCCAAGCTGAACCGGCACACCTCGCCGCAGCTCGACGGCCTGGTTGCCGAACTGCGCGCCGACCGCGACCTCAAGGTCGAAGCGCAGCGGCTGAAGCATATCTTCGCCGCCAACGCCGAGACGCTGCTGCATGGCGACCTGCATTCGGGCTCGATCATGGTCACCGACACCGAGACGCGGATGATCGATCCGGAGTTCGCCTTCTACGGTCCGATGGCCTTCGATGTAGGCATGCTGCTCGCCAATTTCTGGATGTCCTACTTCTCGCAGCGCGGCCATGAACACAAGGGCAAGCGTGACGCCATGCGTGCCTATCTGCTCGGGGTGACCAACGACACCTGGACGGTGTTCCGCGCCGAGTTCTCGCATCTATGGCGCACCGAGCGCACCGGCATGCTTTACCAGAAGAGCCTGTTCGAGGATCAGGGCGACATTCTCGCCTCGGAGCAGGCGCTCGACCATGTGCTGCACCAGATCTGGACCGACCTGCTCGGCTTTGCCGGCATCGAGGTGCACCGGCGCATCCTCGGCCTCGCCCACAATGCCGATTTCGAGACCATTGAAGACGAGGATCTGCGAGCCTCCTGCGAGGCCAAGGCGCTGAAATTCGGCCGTCACATCGCCGTCAACCGGCGCCAGATTCACGGCATGGACGAGGTCAATAATCTGGCCGCTTTGATCGAACGGGAGAGCAGGATTTGAACGTCGGCGAGCGCCACTACCGCACCATCTGGCTGAGCGACGACCAGCGTTCGGTCGAGATCATCGACCAGCGCTGGCTGCCGCACGAGTTCCGGGTCGAGACGATCGGGAGCGTTGCCGGCATCGCCACCGCGATCCGTGACATGTGGGTTCGTGGCGCGCCGCTGATCGGCGTCACCGCGGCCTACGGCGTCGCCATCCAGATGGCGGACGATCCGTCTGACGAAGCGCTCGACGCGGTCTGGGAGACGCTGCACAAGACGCGGCCGACTGCGATCAATCTACGCTGGGCGCTGGACGAGATGCGGCGGTTCCTAAGGCCGATCGTATTGGGACAGCGCGCGGAGGCGGCCTATAAGCGCGCTGCCGAAATCGCCGACGAGGATGTCGATCTCAATCGCGCCATCGGCGAGAACGGGCTTGCCATCATCAAGGAGATCGCGGCACGCAAGAAGCCGGGCGAGCCGGTCAACATCCTCACCCATTGCAACGCCGGTTGGCTGGCGACGGTCGATTACGGCACCGCCACGTCGCCGATCTATCTCGCCGTCGAGGCCGGCATTCCGGTCCATGTCTATGTCGACGAGACGCGCCCGCGCAACCAGGGCGCCCAGCTGACCGCCTGGGAGATGGCCGGCCACGGCGTGCCGCACACGCTGATCGTCGACAATGCCGGCGGCCATCTGATGCAGCGTGGCGCGGTCGACATGGTGATCGTGGGCACCGACCGCACCACGGCCAATGGCGACGTCTGCAACAAGATCGGCACCTATCTCAAGGCGCTCGCCGCCTCCGATAATGAGGTGCCCTTCTACGTCGCTCTGCCCTCGCCGACCATCGACTGGACGGTGGGTGATGGCCTCACCGAAATCCCGATCGAGGAACGCTCCGGTGACGAGGTGTCGCTGGTCTGGGGCAAGACGGCGGACGGCAAGATCGCGCAGGTTCGGGTTTCGCCCGAAGCGACGCCGGCGGCCAATCCGGCGTTCGATGTGACGCCGGCACGGCTGGTGACGGGGCTGATCACCGAGCGCGGTGTGGCCAAGGCTTCGCGCGAAGGGTTGAAGGCGATGTTCCCCGAACGCGGATAATCTCCCCCCTTGAGGGGGAGATGTCGCCAAAGGCGACAGAGGGGGTCGGCGCGTCCTGACGCGACCTCCCAGCACCGACAGATGATGCTAGCGCTCCAGTCGAACCGACCCCCTCTGGCCTGCCGGCCATCTCCCCCTCAATGGGGGAGATTAGCGCCTCACCGGCTGGCTACCGGATTTCAGCCCTGCAACAAGAATTGCGGCCTCGATGGCCGCTGACGGTTGCGGTTCTGGCGAAATCCGGCCAGAAGCATCTAGGCCGGCAATCGGCCGGCCCGCGACGTTGCGCTTGAAACCAGATACGGGAGACTATTGGGTGGCTCGCATAACACTGAGACAATTGCTCGATCACGCCGCCGAGTACGGCTACGGCGTACCCGCTTTCAACATGAACAATATGGAACAGGGCCTCGCCATCATGGAGGCGGCCGAGGAGACCAAGTCGCCGGTCATCCTGCAGGCAAGCCGCGGCGCCCGCGCCTACGCCAATGATGTGGTGCTGGCCAAGCTGATCGACGCGCTGGTCGAAATCCACCCCGACATCCCGGTCTGCATGCATCTCGACCATGGCAACAACGAAGCCACCTGCGTCACCGCCATCCAGTACGGCTTCACCTCGGTGATGATGGACGGCTCGCTGAAAGAGGACGGCAAGACGCCGGCCGACTATGCCTACAATTCCGGAATCACCCGGCGCGTCGTCGACATGGCGCATTGGGGCGGCGTGTCGGTGGAAGGCGAGATCGGTGTGCTCGGTTCGCTTGAGAGCGGCGGCGGCGAGCAGGAAGACGGCCACGGCGTCGAAGGCGCCATCAGCCACGACCAGCTCTTGACCGACCCAGTGCAGGCGGTCGAATTCGTCAAGGACACCCATGTCGATGCGCTGGCTGTCGCCATGGGCACCAGCCACGGCGCCTACAAATTCTCGCGCAAGCCGGACGGCGCGGTGCTGGCGATGAACGTCATCGAGGAAATCCACCGCCGCCTGCCCAACATGCATCTGGTGATGCACGGCTCGTCCTCAGTGCCCGAGGACCTGCAGGAAATCATCAATAGATATGGCGGCCAGATGAAGCCGACCTGGGGCGTGCCGGTGGAAGAGATCCAGCGCGGCATCAAGCACGGCGTGCGCAAGATCAACATCGACACCGACAACCGCATGGCGCTGACCGGCGCCATCCGCAAGGTGCTTACCGAAAACCCGTCGGAGTTCGATCCGCGCAAATATTTGACGCCGGCCATGGCTGCGATGCGCAAGCTGTGCAAGGAGCGCTTCGAGCAGTTCGGCACCGCCGGCAACGCGCAGAAGATCAAGCCGCTGCCGGTGGCCGAGATGGCCAAGCGCTACAAGTCGGGGAGCCTTGATCCGAAGTTTGGGTGAAGTCCCCTGGCGCCTCTTCCTTCTCCCTTGTGGGGAAGAAAGAAGAGCTATTGACATAAAAAAGGCCGGGCGCGAAAGCGGCCCGGCCAAAAGAAGGTCAAGAACCTTCAGAGGGGAACACCGCTCGGTGGAATGGGAGGAAACCGCCGAACGATAATTCCTATATGCGCGTATTCGCCGCATATGGCGACGAACGGCTTTCTAAAACAACGCGAGATTCGGAAATTTCGTTCTCGTTTTGAAAGATTTCAGCCGGTGAGGCGTCGGTTTCCAGAAGATCGGCATAGTGCCGGCGCGCCACGTCGGGATGCGAGCGCAGGCGGCTCTTCAGCACATTGGTGCCGACATTGCGAAACAGCGGGTTGTCGGGATCGCTGGCCGGCCCCCGCGCCTCGGCCGCTACATCCTCGGGCAGGTCGAGCAGCGGAATCGTGGCGTCGAGCCGGGCGCTGAAGAAGAACGGGACCGAGACGCGCTCGACGCCGGCCGGCGGTGTCACCACACGGTGGACTGTCGCCCGGAGATAGCCGTTCGACGCCAGTTCGAGCAGTTCGCCGATGTTGACCACCAGCGTGTCGGGCAGCGGATCGACGTCGACCCAGGCGCCGTCATATTCGACCTGCAGCCCCTTGTTCTCGTCCTGCAGCAGAAGCGTCAGGAAACCGCCATCCTTGTGCGCGCCGACGCCCTGGTTGTCGCCGGTGGCGTCGCGGCCGGGGTAGCGCACGATCTTCATGCGATGGTTGGGCTCGGCCCGGTAGATCGGATCGAAGGCGTCCTCGGCCTGGTCGAGCGACAAAGCGAAGGCCCTAAGCAGCCGGATCGCCACCGCGGTCGCCTTGGCCTGCCATGCGAGCAGCGCCGGCTTCAGCTCGGGCAGCGTGGCCGGCCACTGGTTGGGCCCTTGCAGCCGCGTCCAAGCGGGCACGCCGGGGCCTTGTTCGATGGCCGCGCGTTCGACGCCGATGTCGAGCTGTTCGCGCCAGTCGGCCTTGCCTTTGGTCAGCTCGCCGCCGGCGCGCGTGTAGCCGCGGAACTGCGAGGACTTGACCATTTCAATTGCCAGTTTGTCGGCTTCCGGCAGGGCAAAGAAGCGGCGCGACGCGTCGAGCACTTCTGCGGTATCCGCAGCCGATATGCCGTGGCCGGTCAAATAGAAGAAGCCGACATCGCGCGCGGCCGTGCGCAGGTCGAAGAGAAACGTTCGCCGTTCCGAAGCGCCCTGCTCGAGGCGGCCGAGATCAAGCACGGGTACGATCCTGGGCATGGTCAAGCTCCTTGTTTCGCTGTCACGGTGGCACGCAGGCCGGTCCGATCAAAGCAACGCGCAATCCAATCTCGGCCCCGATAGAGAAAGCCGACGCTGCGTTTGGCAGCCTGCCGGCAAATAACGTTCGTGGCCGCTCATCCGCGCCGGTCCAGCCTGGCGACCAGCCGGTCGCCGACCCACTGGATGCCGCAAACGAGAATGATCAGCACAATGACCACGGCGACCATGACGCTGGTCTCAAAACGCTGGTAGCCATAGCGGATGGCGAGATCGCCGAGCCCGCCGGCACCGATGGCGCCGGCCATGGCCGAAGCGCCGATCAGCGTTACCAGCGTCACCGTGAAACCGGCGACGATGCCGGGCAAAGCTTCGGGCACCAGCACCTCGCGGATGATCGTCCAGCGGTTGCCGCCCATGGCGCGCGCCGCCTCGATCAGGCCGCGATCGACCTCGCGCAGCGACACTTCGGCGATGCGGGCATAGTAGGGCGTCGCCGCAATCGACAACGGCACGATCGCCGCCCAGGTGCCGATCGAGGTGCCGACGATCAGCCGCGTCACCGGGATCAGCGCCACCAGAAGGATGATGAAAGGCACCGAGCGGAAGCCGTTGATGACGGCGCCGAGCGCGCGGTTCACCCACAGGCTTTCGGCAATGCCGCCGCGCTCGGTGGCAATCAATGCCAGGCCGAGCGGCAGCCCGAAGACGAGCGAGATGAGGCCCGATGCCGCCGTCATCAGGACCGTCTCCCAGATCGAGCGCAGCAGAAGTTCAAACAGAACCGGCGACATGGCCAAGCACCTCCACCCGTGCGTCGCGGGCCTTCAGGAATGCGATTACTTTCGACAGATGTTTCGGATCGTTGCCCGCGACCGCAAGGAACAGCGTGCCGACCGGCTGCTGCTGGACATGGTCGATGCCACCATGGACGAGGCGGAACGGCCCCGGCACCGCCACCGCAAGATCGGACAGCAGCGGACCGCGCGCGGCCTCACCTGCGACGTCGACCCTGAGGATGAGCTCGGCGCCGCCTCCGGGAGCAAGCCGGCCGGCAATCTCGGCCGGCAGTTGCGGGCGGATGCCGCCGAGCAGGCTCCTGGTGATTTCGGAACGCGGCTCGGCAAAGACCGACCACACCGGGCCTTGCTCGACGATGCGCCCGGCATCGATCACCGCGACGCGGTCGGCGATCGAGCGGATCACCTCCATCTCGTGGGTGATGAGCAGGATGGTCAGGCCGAGCTGCCGGTTGATGTCTTTCAGCAAGGCCAGGATGGAGCGCGTCGTCTCCGGATCGAGCGCTGAGGTCGCCTCGTCGGACAGCAGCAGCGCTGGCCGCGCGGCCAGCGCCCTGGCGATGCCGACGCGCTGCTTCTGGCCGCCCGACAGCGAGGACGGATAGGCCTTCGCCTTCTCCGACAGGCCGACGAGGTGGAGCAATTCGGCGGCGCGCGCCAGCCGTTCGGCCTTTGGGCGGCCCTCGATCTTCAGCGGCAGCGCGACATTGTCCTCCACGGTCTTGGCCGACAGCAGATTGAAGTGCTGGAAGATCATGCCGATGCGACGCCGCAGCGGCTGCAATTCACGCTCGCCGAGCCGGCCGATCTCGCGGCCCTCGATGAAGACGTCGCCGGAGTCCGGCCGCTCCAGCCCGTTGAGGCAGCGGATCAGCGTCGACTTGCCGGCTCCGCTGCGGCCGATGATGCCGAGGATCTCGCCCTTCTTCACCGTCAGCGAGACGCCGTCGAGCGCAGGCGTCGCGCCAAAGCGGCGCTTGAGGTCGACGAGGCGTACGACATCTTCTTGCCCGGCCGATATATTGACCGGACCGGATGCCTCGGCCGTGACGTGCTGGTTCATCTCACTGTCCGTTTCAACGCTCGACAAATGCGACAGCGGCCCGCTCAACAGCGGGCCGCCTGCTCCTGACAACCAGGCGCCAATCAATAGGCGCTGATCCCGGTGCCCTTGTAGACCTTGTCGAACTCGGCCTTGACCGCCTCGTTCTGGTAGGACGCGACCAGCGTCTTCACCCACGCCTCGTTCTCGTTGCCGGATTTCACGGCGATGAAGTTGCGGTAGGGGTTGTCGGCCACTGGCTCCTGGGCGATGCGGTTGTCCGGGCCGAGACCGCTCTTCAGCGCCCAGTCGGTGTTGACGACAGCCGCGTCGAGATCCTCGACCGAGCGGCCGACAATGCCGGCGTCCAGTTCCTTGATGACGACCTTCTTAGGGTTCTCGGCAATGTCGGCGGTGGTCGCCAGGATGCCGGTGCCGTCCTTCAGCTTGATCACGCCTTCGTTCTGCAGAACGCGCAACGCGCGGCCCTCATTCGAGGGGTCGTTGGGCAAGCCGATGACGGCGCCTTCGGGCAGGTCGGCAACCTTGGTGTATTTCTTGGAGTAGAGGCCGATCGGCCAGACGCCGGTGTAGCCGACGCGCACGATGTGGTACCCTTGGGTCTTGATCTGGTTGTCGAGATAGGGCTGGTGCTGGAAGGCGTTGGCGTCGATCTCGCCGCGCTCGAGCGCCTCGTTGGGCTGGGTGTAGTCGTTGAACACCACGGTCTCGACGGTCAGGCCTTTTTCGGCGGCCTGGGCGACGACGACGCGCCAGACATCCTCATCCTCGCCGCTGATGATGCCGACCTTGATAGACTTCTTGTCCTCGGCGAAGGACGGCGTCGGCTGAGCCAGACCGGCAAGCGTGACGGCCGAGGCAAAAAGTGCCGCAAGGGCAGCTCGCCGGCTGATGGCTGAAAAAAGAAGAGAGCTGGAAGCGTTTCCGCGTTCGGACATTGTCGATCCCTCGTAATCCTGAAGTCATTGCGGCGAGGTGGAATACCAAGCCTTGACGACATCATCGGCAATGCTGCTTGCCGGATCAAAGAACCGCATTTCTTCTCAAACACGAAGCCGGGAATATTCTCTCAAAGATTTCGCAATTGCGAGAACGGTCACGCCGGACCGGTCAGAATGTCTCGACAAAGGGCCGCAGCTCGACCTCGAAGCTCCAGGCGCTGCGATGCTGGCGATGGGTCGCGAGATAGGTCTGCGCGATCGCATCGGGCGACAGCTGGCTGTCCGGTCGCTCGGGCTTCGTCCCGACCGGCTCGATCTGGCCGTCGATAATGAAATGGGCGACATGGATGTTCTTCGGGAAGAGTTCGCGCGCCATCGACTGAGCCAGACCGCGCAGGCCGAATTTCGGCATGGCAAAGCCGGCGGAGTTGGGAAAGCCCTTGATGCTGGCGGAGGCGCCGGTGAAAAGAATCGAACCGGAGCCGCGCGCAAGCAGCCGCCGCGCCGCTTGCTGGCCGACCAGGAAGCCGCCATAGGCGCCGACAAGCAAGGCTTGTTTGACCGCATCGGGATCGACCTCGGCGATCGGGCCGCGCGTGCGGCCGCTGGCATTGAAGACGGCAAGGGCCAGCGGGCCTTGCTTGTCGGCGGCGTCAAACAGGCCGGCGACGGAGGCCGGATCGGCGACGTCGGTTTCGACGGCCAGCGCGCCGGTTTCCCCGACCAGCGCCGCGAGTTTGGCCGTGTTGCGGGCGGCCAGCACCACAAGATAGCCTTCCGTGGTGAGAAGGCGTGCCAAAGAGGCGCTCAGGCCCGCACCCGCGCCGGCGATCACTGCGACTTCGGATGCCATGTCGTTTCTCCTTGGCGATGACGTGTTCGTCTCATAGCTGGCGTCTTGAGCGGCGAGACGCAAGAACGGCGTTGCTCGATTTTCGCTGTTCGGTGAAAAACTCTGCCGGCAGGTTCGGAGCAATCGACCGCGGCCAGGGTCTTGCCTGGCGAGACAATCCGTCCGACAGGTGATTGCGTTGGAATCGCAAACGGTGTCGCAAGGGAGTCGACCGTGGAACCAATCTGGGCCGTCGGCCTGATGACCGGCACCGTGCTTGACGGCAATATCGACGTGGCGCTGATCAAGACCGATGGCGAGCGGATCGCCGATTTCGGCACCTATACGCTGGCCCCCTACCCCGCAGCGATCCGTGCCTTGCTGGAGGAGACGCTGCGTCAGGCCCGGGTGTGGAATTTCGACGGGCCCGAGCCGGCGATCTTTGCCGAAGCCGAGGAGGCGCTGACGCGGGCGCAGTCGGCGGCGGTGAAGGACCTTGTCGAAAGCTACGGCCTAACCATAGGCGATATCGGCGTGGTCGGTTTTCACGGCCAAACCGTGCTGCATCGTGCCCCGCAACCCGGGCGGCGCGGCGATACGCGCCAGTTGGGCGATGGCGCGCTGATGCATTCCATTTTGGGCGCCAAGGTCGCCTATGATTTCCGCTCGGACGATGTGCGCGCTGGCGGCCAGGGCGCACCACTGGCGGCTGCCTACCACGCGGCGCTTTTGAGGGAAGCCGACGCCAGCGGGGACACCGCTGTGCTCAATCTCGGCGGTGTCGGCAACGTCACTTGGTGGGACGGCAAGGACAACATCGTCGCCTTCGACACTGGCCCGGCCAACGCGCCGCTCAACGATTTCATCAAGGCAAACGGCCTCGGCGAGATGGACCGCGACGGCGCACTGGGCGCGGCCGGCACCGTCGATGAAGTGCGGCTGGCCAAATTGCTCCAGCATCCGTATCTGACCAAGCCCTATCCGAAATCGCTCGACCGTTTCGACTTCGGCGCCGCCATGGCCGACGGCCTCAGCGCAGAGGATGGGGCGGCGACGCTGACGGCCTTCACCGTCTCGGCCGTCGGCAAGGCGCTCGATTTGTTGCCGCGCCGGCCGAAGCGCCTAGCGGTCAGTGGCGGCGGCCGCCGCAACCCGACGATGATGGCGATGCTGGCGAGGCGCGCCAACGTCGAGGTGGTGCAGGCCGAGACACTGGGCTGGAAAGGCGATGCGGTGGAGGCCGAATGCTTTGCCTTCCTTGCCGTGCGCGTGCTGCGCGGCCTGCCGATCAGCTTTCCCAGCACCACCGGCGTGCCGCGGCCGATGCAAGGCGGGCGGCTGGCAGGTTAGAGCTTCTTCTGCAGGAAGATGCGGCTGCGGCCGATGGGAAAGTCAGGCAGCTCGCCGAAACGCCGGTAGCCTTGCCGCTCATAGACTTTGGCCGCTGTCGGATTGAACGTGTCGATCCAGGCGGTCTGGCAGCCCCGGGCGACTGCTTCGCGCTCGGCAGCGTCCAGCATGTCGCCGGCCATATGCTGGCCGCGCAGGCGTTCGTCGACCCACAGCCATTGCACATAGAGCCAGCCCCAGGCGGTGTATCCCGAAATGCCGGCGACGACAGCGCCGTGCTCGTCACGAACGAAGACCGCGATCGGCTTGCGGCCGGAGGGGCCGACATCGCCGTCATTGAACGCCGTCAGCCGCTCGGCCAGGAAGGCGAGGTCGTCTGACGAGGGGTCGGCAGTGGTTTCAAGCGTCGTCTTCATCCGGGCGGGGCTCGCATGGCAAGCCAAGCTCTAGCGAAGGACGGGATGAGGACGCAAGCTTTACGGCTTGATGGGCGGCGGCGACCGCCATGACCCCGCTGCTGCCGCAACCAGCATCAGCACGGCGGCAACGATCGCGCAGATGGCAAAGCCGAATGTCGAATAAAGCGGCCCGAAGCTGGTGGTGCCGATGAAGACGGCGAGGTAGGTGACCGAACTGTTCAGGCCCATGATGGTGCCACGGCGCGACGGATCGAGCGCGGTAAGGCGCATCACCAGCACGTTCAGGCCGAAATGATTGGCAAGGCCCCATATGGCGATCATAGCCAGGATCAGCACGAAATTGCTGCTTGCGAGCGCGATGGCGACATAGACGACGGCGACCAGCAGATAGGCGAAGGGCATGACGCGCCGCGCGCCGATGCGGTCGATGACGCCGTCGAGGAAGGCCGCGGCGCCGAAGCCGGCGCCATAGGCGAGCGCGGCCAGCGCATTGGCGCTGACGGGCTCGCCCAGATCCTGGTGCAGATGATCGCCGAGATAGCCGTAGACGCCGTAAAAAGCGGTCATGAAGGCGGTGCAGGCGATGAGCAGCGGCACGATCCCCGGAATGGCCAGCGCAACGAACGGCGACGGTGCCGGGCCGCTCTTCCTGACGTCGCTGAGCGAGGTCATCGACAAGGCAGCAAGCGCAATGGCGGAAAGCACCGCGACGGCGGCGAAGACGGCGCGCCAGTGCACGAGATCGGCAAGCACGGCCGACAGCGACACGCCGGCCACCATGGAGACCGTCCAGCCGGTCAGCACGACGCCGATCGTGCCGCTTTCGCGGCCGGGCGGCGCAATTGCCGCTGCACTGGCATAGATGGCCGGCATGGCGACGCCGGCGGCGATGCCGGCGACGGCCTGGGCCGCGACCAGCATGATCACCGTCGGCGCCAGCGCGCTGGCGAGAAGCCCGACGGCCAGAAGAAGCAGCGCGCCCTGCAGCATGCGGCGGGCGCCGACGCCGTCGATATAGCGGGCGAGGAACAACGCGCTGGCCGAAGTGCCGAGGCCGAAGGCGGCCGACGCGGCCATCACCGCCGGCACGCTGGTGCCGAAGGATGCGGCGACTGCCGGAGCAATTGGACCCAGGACCAGCGAGTTCGAGCCGATGACGGCGATGCAGCCGGTCAGGAGATAGGCCAGCGCCGGGATCGGCTGATGGAGCGTTGCAGCTTGATGCGCGTTCGTCATCGGGTCATAATGGCCGAACTGAATTCCGCGACAACAAGGAATTTCGATATGGACGAAGAAACAGATGGGGTTCTGCAGAACAAGGTAGCTCCCCGAGAGCTCGACGCAATCGACCGAAAAATATTAGGCGTGCTGGTCGAGGATGCGACGATCAGCTACGCCGAACTTGGCGAACGCGTCTGCCTGTCGCCGCCGGCGGCGCATGAGCGGGTCAAGCGCCTGCGGCGCAGCGGCGCCATCCGCGGCACGGCTGTGATCATCGACCCGAAGGCGGTGAAAAAGCCGCTGCTCACCTTCGTGCATATCGATACCAAGGGCTGGGGCAAGACGCCGGAGCTGATGGCCGTTTCGCAATATCCTGAGGTCGAGGAAATCCATTCGGTGGCCGGCGACACCTGCCTGCTGCTCAAGGTCCGCACCGAGGACACCAGGGCGCTCGAAGGCCTGCTGGCGCGTCTCTACGAAACGCCCGGCGTCACCTCGACGCGAAGCTATGTCGTGCTGTCGACCTATCTCGAGCGCCCGGTGCAGCCCGAGATCACGGCGCAATGGCCGACGCCCCGGCATATGGCCACGCCGTTGTACTGATCTGCGCTATCTTCGTCTTGCCGGGGCCACAACAATCCTTCACAAACGGCACCCTATATTGATGCCAGGCATTGATTTGGGGTGACGAGAGGCGCGGCTTGGAATTCGAACTGAAAACCATCGAGGCGCTGGCCCCCGATCAGGCGTCGCTAAGCGCCGCCTCGAAGCTCACCAAGCGCTCGAACTGGCCGCGGCTGGAGAAGAACGAGCAGCAGGCGCTGATCTGGGGCGAATGCCAGGGCTCGGGATCCAACCCCTATCGCACCGTCGTCGACACCGGCGACCACGGCTACAAATGCACCTGCCCGTCGCGAAAATTTCCCTGCAAGCACACGCTGGCGCTGATGTGGATCGCCGCCACGGCGCCGGCCAGCTTCACATCAGCCGAAACAACGCCGGAATGGGTCAATGACTGGCTTGGCCGGCGCAGGAAGAGTGCGCCCCCGCCGGTCGACGCAAAGTCTGGCAGGGGCGCGTCTGGCAAGAGCATTGGCGAGGCCTCGCAGGCAGAGGAAAGCACCGTCGATGACGCCGCCGCGACGGAGCGCCGCGAGACGGCGCAGCGCAAGCGGGCGGAAGATACGCGCACCGCGGTGGCAGGCGCGCTGGACGAACTCGACCAGTGGATTGCCGACCAGCTGCGGCTCGGCCTTTCCGCCTTTGCCGACGCCAGCAGCGAGCGCTGCCGCCGCATTGCCGCCAGGCTGGTCGACATGAAAGCAACGGCGCTTGCGGGACGCATCGACGAAATCCCGGCCCGGCTAATGGCGCTGCGCAGCGAGGAACGGCCGGACGCGGCGATCCGCGAACTCGGCAAGCTGGTTTTGCTGGCCAAGGCCTGGCGCTCGGCGCCAGACGATCCCGAATTGAAGCGGCTGGTGTCGGCATCCGAAACCCGCGACCAGGTGCTGGCCAATCCCGATGCAAGACAGGTCGACAGCCAGTGGGAAGTCATCGGCGAGAAGATCGAGACCCGCCGCGACGGCCTTGTCAGCCATTCTACCTGGCTGCTCGACCTGAAAAGCCCGACGCCGCAATTTGCGCTGCTACTCGATTTCTTTCCGGCCTCGGCCGGCCGCCGCTCTGCCGCGTTCACACCTGGCGACCGGTTCGATGCAAGGCTGGTGTTCTATCCGTCACGCCAACGGCTGCGGGCGCTGGTAGCGGAGCGCAAGGGCGATGTCGTGTCGGGCGCCTGGCCGGATTTCGGCCTCGGCATTGTCAAGGATCCGCTGGCGGCGCATGCGGCGCACCAGGACGCAGCACCCTGGTCGACCGATAGCCCGCTGATGCTGCCTGCCGGCGCGATCCTGCTCGATGAGCGCGGCACCGCCTGGTGGCAAGCGGCGCACGACCCGCAAGGGATCGCCCTGCCTGTCGCCGGAACCGTCGATCAAACCGTGCTCGGTCTCGACCTTTCGGCAACGGCAGCCCTGTGGAACGGCGCGCGGCTCGATCTGCTCGCCGCGCAAAGCGGCTTCGGGAGGCTCGATCTGTCATGAACGAGCTCGAGCAAACCGGCCTGGCGACGATGCGCGACTGCTGGATCACCGGCGGAACTGCGTTCGATCTGGCGCCAGCCGCGTGGAAGGAAATCGCCGGCGGCGCAAGCCCGGACGAACGGGAGCGGCTGTTGCTGGCCATCGCCGCGCAGGCGCTCGATGTGGGCTTAAGGCCAGCCGCGCCGAAGTCGCTGAAGCGGCGCCCGCCGCTGCCGAGGCTTGGCCTGCCGCTGCTGCCGGAGCGGTTGCGGCCGCTGTTGCGGGCTGCCTTGAAGAACACCGCCGATGCGCGGCGCAAGGCGCGCGTGGCGACGCTCGTCGCCGGCCGTGGCTACGTGCTGCATCCGATGGACTGGATGCCGTCGGCATCAGACCAGAACAGCCCTGACATCTATGCGCCGTGGATCGACTGGCAGGCCAGCGTCGAGGGGCTGAAGATTGCGCCGCAGGAGCAACTGACGGTGCAGAACTGGGATGACTTTTACCCCGCCGCGCGCCGTATCGCGTTGACCGAGATGCGCCGTCGCGATCCGGCCACGGCCCGCAGCCTGATGGAAGCGAAGGCGCCCGGCGAGCCGGCGGAAGTCCGGCTGGCACTGATCGAACTCATGCATTTCGGCCTGACGCCTGAGGACGCGCCGTTCCTGAAAAGCCTGGCCACTGACCGCTCCGGCAAGGTGCAGGAACTGGCGAGCCGGCTGCTGGCGAGGTTGGGCGAGCACGGTCGTGTTGGTGGCGGTGCCGACGATCCCGTTGCCGAACTTGCCGCCTTCATCGCAGAAGGCAAATCCGGCTTTATCCGCCGCCGCACCACCTACACCCCGGCAAAACTCAAATCCCCGGCGCAGGAAAAGCGCCGCGCCGAACTGTTCGAGACCTGCAATCTGGTCGACCTTGCTTCCCGATTTGGGGTCAGCGAACCCGATTTCATTGCAGCCTGGCAGTTCGGTGCCGACAACAATGCCGACATCCAGATCTCACGAATGGTCGCCGCGTCGGGCAGCGACGCTGCAGTAACGCAGATGGCCGACACGCTGATCGCCGAGGGTGGCAAGCCGGCACTGTTCGTGCTGCACCTGACACCGCGCCTGGATAGCCGCAGGAAGCGTGTCCTGGTCAGATTGATCCTGAAAGATACGCCGCAGTATATTAGCGCGCTCACCCTTGCCGAGGGCTTCGAAGCCAACTGGCTGGAATGGCCCGACATGACGAACGGCCAGGGCTTGGCGGCATTGCGTTCGGCTGTCGCCGGCGATGATGACGCTATGAAGCGAACCGCCGACGACCTGCTGGAAACGATGGGCTTTCTGGCCACTGCGGCGACAGGGGAAAAATTGATCGAGCATGTCGTTGCGGCTGGCATGCCGCCGGCGGCAGCCTCGCTCGCTTTCCTGCGCCTCAACGCGGCCCTGACGGGAACCAACACATGACAATCCGGAGAACAGCACCATGAACGCAGCCATCCGCCTCCCTGTCGAGCAGGCCTATGCCGCTGAACTGCAGGCGCTGGCGCGCAATGACGAACGCCAGAAGCCGGCCGGATGGAGCCTGTCGCCGAAGGCCGTGCTGACCTATCTGCTCGGCGGCAAGGCAAGCGACGGCACCGTGATATCGCCGAAATATGTTGGCCGCCGCCGGCTGATGGAAACCGCGGTGGCGACACTCGCTACCGACCGCGCGCTGCTGTTGCTCGGCGTTCCCGGCACCGCCAAGTCCTGGGTGTCGGAACATCTCGCCGCCGCCATCATGGGCAACTCGACGCTAATCGTGCAGTGCACGGCCGGCACCGACGAGAACCAGGTCCGCTACGGCTGGAACTATGCGCAGCTTTTGGCCAAAGGGCCGAGCCAGGAGGCGCTGGTGCCGACGCCGCTCTACCGCGCCATGGAGAGCGGCAAGCTATGCCGCCTGGAAGAGTTGACGCGCATGGGCTCCGATGTACAGGATACGCTGATCACCGTGCTGTCGGAAAAGATGATGCCGATCCCGGAACTCAACACGTCGCTCTATGCCCAGCGCGGCTTCAACATCATCGCCACCGCAAACAACCGCGACAAGGGCGTCAACGAGCTGTCCTCGGCGCTGAAACGCCGCTTCAATGTGGTGGTGCTGCCGCTGCCCGAGGACATGGCGGAAGAGGTGGCGATCGTCTCCAAGCGGGTCGACGAGATGGCCGGCGGGCTCGACCTGCCGGTGCCGAAAAATGTCGGCGAGGAGATCGCTCGCGTGTTGACCATTTTCCGCGAGCTGCGCTCGGGCGCAACCGCCGACGGCAAGGTGACGCTAAAGACGCCTTCGGGTTCGCTCTCGACCGCCGAGGCGATCGCCACCATGGTCGGCGGCCTCAGCCAGGCGGCGTGGTTCGACAGCGGCAAGCTCGGCGCCGAAGGCCTCGCCGCCAGCCTTGTCGGTGCCATCGTCAAGGACCCGGTGCAGGACAAGGTGGTGCTGGAGGAATATCTCGAAACGGTGCTCAAGAAGCGGCCGGACTATGCCGGCTATTACGCGGCGCTGAACGCAGCGATCTGAGGTCATGAGCGACGTCGCCTATTTCGGCATCCGCCATCACGGGCCGGGCTCCGCCGACAGCCTGGTGCAGGCGCTGCGGGACTTGCAGCCGGTCGCGGTGCTGATCGAAGGGCCGAGCGACGCGTCCGCCCTGCTGCCATTGCTGGCGCGCCCGCAGATGCAGCCGCCGGTGGCGCTGCTCTGCTACCCCGAGGACGATCCGGCCGCGACAAGTTTCTGGCCGTTCGCCGAGTTCTCGCCGGAATACCAGGCGGCGGTGTGGGCGGTGGAGAACAAGGCGGCATTGCGGTTCATCGACCTGCCGTCATCGGCACGGTTCGCGGCACCGGCAACCGACGACACCGACAAAACGGCTGACGCCGACAAGCCCGAACCCAAGGACGAAACCGGTGAGGATGGCGAGCCCGCATCGCATCGCGACCCGATCGGCACGCTGGCTGCGGCCGCCGGCTATGAAGATGGCGAAAGCTGGTGGGCCGACATTATCGAGCAGAATCCGCAGCCGGGTCCAATCTTCGCTGCCATCACCGATGCGATGACGACGCTGCGCGACGGCGAAGGTGCGATCGCGCCGTTCGAGGCCAAGCGTGAAGCGCATATGCGATTGGAAATCGCCGCCGCGCGCAAGGAATTCGCCGGACCGATCGCCGTCGTCTGCGGCGCATGGCATGTGCCGGCCCTGCAGGCCGCGCACACGCAGAAGAACGACCAGGCGCTGATCAAGGGAATTGCCCGGCGCAAAAGCATCATGACATGGGCGCCATGGACCGGGCCGCGTCTTGCGCTGGGCTATGGTTATGGCGCTGGCGTCGTCGCGCCCGGCTGGTGCAAACATCTGTGGCTCACACGAGGGCGGCGCGACGCCGCGACGCTGTGGCTGGCGACGATCGCGGCGGTGCTGCGGGCGAAGGGCCATCTGGTGTCGACCGCGTCGCTGATCGAGGCCGAGCGGCTTGCGCGCACACTGGCTGCCATTCGCGAGCGGCCGAAGCCCGGCTTCGAGGAATTGCGCGATGCCGCGATCGCGGCGCTGTTCAACGGCGAAGCGGTGCTGTGGGCGCTGGTCGAGGCCGAGCTGCTTTTGGGCGCGGATGTCGGCGAGATTCCGCCCGACACGCCGCTGGCGCCGCTGATCGAGGACCTGCAGCGCAACCAGAAGGCGGCGCGGCTGAAGCCGGAGGCGCTGGAACGCGAGCTGTCGGTCGATCTGCGCAGCGAAAGCGGACTGTTTCGTTCGACATTGCTGCACCGGCTGAACGTGCTTGGCGTGCAATGGGGCAGGCTGGCCGACGCCGGCCGCAGCCGCGGCACCTTTCGCGAAAAATGGACGCTGGCCTGGGAGCCGGAATATGCCGTGCGCCTGGTCGAGAACCTGATCTACGGCCCGACTATCGAAAAGGCCGCCAATGGCCGCCTGATCCAGATGCTCGGTGCGGCCGCGAGCCTCGACACGCTTGCCGCCCTTGTCCAGAGCGCCATTACCGCGGATCTGTCGGAGGCCGCGAGCGCCGGCCTTGTAGCGTTGGAGGCGCGCGCAGCGCACAGCAGCGAATGCCTGGAGATGCTGGCCTCGGTGCCGCCGCTTGCCGACATCATCCGTTACGGCGAGGCGCGCAAGACCGAAACCAACCGGCTGTCCGGTTTGTTGGAACGGTTGATCGTCGAAGGCGCGATCGCGCTGCCCTATGCGGTGCGCGACCTGGACGAGCAGGCCGCCACCACGCTGGTCGGTGCTGTGCGCAAGGCCGACACGGCGATCCGGCTGGTCGAGCCCGGCGAAGGCGTGCTCGATGCATGGCGCAACGGCCTGACCGGCGTGCTGGAAGGTCCGGGCTCGACGGCGCTGCTCGCCGGCTGCGCCGCGCATCTGCTCTATGAAGCCGGCCAACTGTCGGCAGAGGACGCCGCCGGGCTGCTCGGACGCAGGCTGTCGCCGGGGACGCCGGTCGCCCAGGCAGCGGGGTTCTTCGAAGGTTTCTTCAGCACTGCCGGCCAGCGGCTGATCTACGACGAGGGCCTGCGCGGCGCCGTCGATGGGTGGCTGAAATCGCTCGACGAGGACGCTTTCATCGCGCATCTGCCATTGCTGCGCCGCGTCTTCTCCAATCTGGACTCGATGGAGCGGCGGCGGTTGATCGAGGCCGTGCTCGGCCGCACCGCAAGGTTGCCGGCCGGCCTGACGCCGGCGCCGGATGGCGGCGAGGGCTGGCGCCGTCACCTGGAGCGGCTTGGGCCATTGCTGGCGGGCGGAGTGTGACAATGGATGACGAAGCCGAAGTGCCCGAACCCGGCCCAGCATCCTCCGATAGCGGGCGCGAGCGCCGCTGGCGGCTGGCGATCGGCGCCGATGACGAGGCTTCCTCCGCCCTTTCCAGTGATGACAAAAAACTGTCTTCGGCGCTCGATGCGCTTTACGGCGACGGCGCCAATGCGGATGCCGACCCGCGCAAGCGGCGCGGCGGGCTCGGCCGCTCGGCGCCACGCGTGGCGCAATGGATGGGCGATATCCGCTCCTTCTTTCCCGCCCAAGTGGTCCAGATCGTCCAGAAGGATGCCTTTGAGCGGCTGAACCTGAAGCAGATGCTGATGGAGCCGGAATTCCTCAAGGCGATCGAGGCCGACGTCAACCTCGTCGCCGACCTGATCTCGCTGCGTTCGGTGATGCCGGCCAAGACCAAGGACATCGCCCGCACCATTATCGCCGACATCGTTGCCAAGCTGATGCAGCGGCTGGAGCAGAAGACCGCCGAGGCGATCCGTGGCGCGCTCGACAAGTCGCGACGCACCAACCGGCCGCGCCAACGCGACATCGACTGGCCGCGCACCATCTCGGCCAATCTTCGCCACTACCAGCCTGAGCACAAAACCGTCGTGCCGGAAAAACTGGTCGGCTTCATGCGCAAGCAACGCCGGCTGGTCGATCTCGACGAAGTGGTGCTGTGCGTCGACCAGTCCGGCTCGATGGCGAGCTCGGTGATCTACGCCTCGATTTTCGCCGCGGTGATGGCGTCGCTGCCGGTCGTGCGCACCAAGCTGGTCTGTTTCGACACGGCCATCGTCGACCTGACCGAAGAGCTCAGCGACCCGGTCGAGGTGCTGTTTGGCGTGCAGCTCGGCGGCGGCACCGACATCAACCAGGCGGTCGCCTATTGCGCCGACCGCATCGAGCGGCCGACCAAATCCCACTTCGTGCTGATCACCGACCTCTATGAGGGCGGCAACGGCCAGGACTTGCTGCGGCGGCTTGCGGCGCTGGTCCGGTCCGGCGTCAATGTCATCGTGCTGTTGGCGCTGACCGATCAGGGCCGGCCGGGCTATGATCAGGCGATGTCGGCTTCGGTCGCGGCACTTGGCATACCGGTCTTCGCCTGCACGCCGGACCTGTTTCCCGACATGATGGCGGCGGCGTTGCGGCGCGAGGATATCGGCGCCTGGGCAGCCGGCGCCGACATAAAGCTGATCCGCGCCGAGACGGAGCCGAGCAGTCAGGCCTGACTATTCGAACGAATAGGCAAACCCGTCAGTGGAAGCGCTGACGGTCACCTTGGTCATCTTCTCGCCGTCGAGCGACCGGTTCAGCACGCCGCGGCTGAGTTCCGGCAACAGCGTGTTGGTGAGGATGGCGTCGATCATGCGGCCACCAGACTCGATTTCGGTGCAGCGCGCCTTGACCAGCGCCATGACGCCGTCGCCGATCACCAGTTCGGCGTCGTGGCTGGCGCGCAGCCGCCGCGCGATCTTGCCGAACTGATGGCGGGTGATGGCCTCGATCATCGAATCCGAGAGTGGATAGTAAGGGATGGTCACGACGCGGCCGAGGAAGGCCGCTGGAAACACCTTCAGCAGTGGAGCGCGCAGTGCAGCATCGAGGCCGTCGAGCCCTGCCCTCACCGTGCCGTTGCCGGTCCGCTCCATGATGACTTCGGAGCCGACATTGGACGTCAGCAGGATCAGCGTGTTCTTGAAGTCGATGCGCCTTCCCTCGCTGTCATCCATCATGCCCTTGTCGAAGACCTGGAAAAAGATCTCGTGGACGTCGGGATGGGCCTTCTCGACCTCGTCGAGCAGGATCACCGAATAGGGTTTTCGGCGCACGGCCTCGGTGAGAATGCCGCCTTTGCCGTAGCCGACATAGCCGGGAGGCGCGCCCTTGAGCGTCGAGACGGTGTGGGCTTCCTGGAACTCGGACATGTTGATCGAGATCAGGTTCTGTTCGCCGCCATAGAGCGTCTCGGCCAAGGCCAGGGCCGTCTCGGTCTTGCCGACGCCGGAGGGGCCGCAGAGCAGGAACACGCCGACGGGCTTTTCCGGCGCTCCGAGCCCGGCGCGGCTGGTTTGCACGCGCTTGGCGATCATCTCCATGGCGTGATCCTGGCCGACGACACGTTCGGACAGCGTGGTGGCCAGCTTGAGCGCCTTTTCGGTCTGGCTGGACAGCATCCGTCCCGTCGGGATGCCGGTCCAGTCCTGGACCACGGCAGCGACCGCATTGCGGTCGACCGACGGCAGGATCAGCGGCGTCTCGCCTTGCGCCGTGGCAAGCTCGGCCATGAGTTCACGCAGCCGCGCCAGATCGGCGACAGGATCTGACGGCGCAGCTTCGGCAGCCGGCGCTTCGGTCTCGGACGCTTTGGCCTTCGGCTTTTCAGGCTCGGACGTTTCGGCCTTGGGCGGTTCAGCCTTGGGGACCTTGGTCTTTTCTTCGTCCGGCGCTGCTGGTTCGGCATCGGCCTCAGCTGCCGCCACCGCATCGAGCGGGACGCCGTCGCCGCGCAGCCGCGCGCGCAGTTCGAGGATCTCGGCAACCAGCGCCTTTTCGCGCTCCCAGCGCTCCTCGGCGGCGGCGAGCATGGTCCCGGTCTCAGTGAGCCCGGCCTCGACCCGCGCCTGCCGGTCAGTTACTTCGATGCCGATCGCTGCCTCGCGGCCGATGATGCCGCTTTCGACCTCGAGCGCCTGGCGGCGCCGCAAAATGTCCTCGACCTCGGCCGGCGTCGCATGCTGCGAGATCGCGACCCTGGCGCAAGCCGTGTCGAGCAGGCTGACCGCCTTGTCGGGCAATTGCCGCGCCGGGATGTAGCGATGCGACAGGCCGACCGCCGCCTCGATCGCCTCGTCCAGGATCTGCACCTCGTGATGCTGTTCGAGCACGCCGGCTACACCGCGCAGCATGAGCACGGCCACCGCTTCCGACGGCTCGTCGATCTTGACCACCTGGAAACGGCGGGTCAGCGCCGGGTCCTTTTCGATGTGCTGCTTGTATTCGGCCCAGGTCGTTGCGGCGATGGTGCGCAGTTCGCCACGTGCCAGCGCCGGCTTCAGCAGATTGGCGGCATCGCCGGTTCCCGCTGCACCGCCGGCGCCGATCAGCGTGTGCGCCTCGTCGATGAACAGGATGACCGGCGTTTCGGATGACTGAACTTCGTCGATCACCGCCTTCAGGCGCTTCTCGAACTCGCCCTTGACGCTGGCGCCGGCCTGCATCAGGCCGACGTCGAGCATGCGCACGCTGATGCCTTGCAGGGGCGGCGGCACGTCGCCCTGGGCGATGCGCAGGGCAAACCCCTCGACCACCGCGGTCTTGCCGACACCGGCCTCGCCGGTCAGGATCGGGTTGTTCTGCCGGCGCCGCATCAGGATATCGATGATCTGCCGGATCTCCGGGTCTCGGCCGACGACCGGGTCGATCTTGCCGTCATGGGCGCGCTGGGTGAGGTCTGTGGCGTATTTGGCCAGCGCGGAATCCCCGCCCGGAGCTCGCCGCGGCGCCTCCGCGGTGGGAGCCACTGCTGCCGTGGCGCGGGCTTCGAGCGAACCGTCCACCACCTCGGCAAAGCGGGCGATGACCCCGTCGGCGTCGATCTTGTCGAATTCGCCGCTGATCTTCGCCACCAGGCCTTCCAGCACCGGCGTCTTCAGGCAGGCGAGCACGATATGGGCGCTGCGGACCTCCTCCATGCCGAATTCCAGCGTCGCCAGATTCCAGGCTTCCTGGATGGCGTGGAAGATGTGGTCGGAAAATTCCTCGATCGAGGTGGCGCCGTAGGGCAGCTTGTCGACGGCGCGGGTCATTTCGGTGGTAAGCCGGCTGGCATCGACGCCGGCATCGGCAATGATCATCTGCACATCCGAACGCTCGGACAGCACCAGTTGTTCTATGAAATGGACGAGTTCGACGTAAGGATTGCCGCGCAGCTTGGCGCTGTCGGCGGCGGCCTTGAAGGCGCGCAGGCAGACCGGATTGAGCTTGCCAACCAGTTCCTTGCGTTTGAACCCCTGCGACGACCGGCGCTGTTCCATCGAACGTGCTCCTGCAATCTGCCCGTCGACAGCCTGCCACATAAGCAGCCGCTTGACAAAGCGCTTGATGCAGCCGGCCTTTCTCTTTGTGGAGAGTCCCGCGCCGCCAAATGCAGACAACCACGATTTTTTATAATCCTATGCGATGCGCTTCACATACGAGGTCGGGCAGGCGCGCCATGAATTGCGCCATCCGAGACGCAGTTGCACCGACATTCATTAGCGCTCGTTAACTTTTGAGCGGATGGCGAATTGTGGGAATATGCAACCGTGTGCTAACGTTGGGTCACGTACGGTTTTAGAGCCGGTCGCCGGGGGTATCTGTGATCGATCTCGCACTCTGGCTTGCTCCGCTGGACGGTGAAAATCCGTCAGGCGAAGACTTGCGCAACGATCCGGCTTTTCATGAGCTGGAGCGGCTCACGGAGCCGCAGGTCAAGGTCGTCCATGACGGGCGCAACAAGCCAGCCGCGCAATCGACCATTCCGGTCGACTGGCCTGCCGTGCTCGGCAAGGCCGAGGAGTTGCGTTCGCATGGCCGCGACCTGCGCTTGCTTGTCATTGTCGCACGGGCGCTGGCCAATGAAGAGGGGCTGGCCGGACTGGCACAGGGCCTGACCCTGATTTCAAGGACCTTCGAGACGCATTGGGAGACGATGCATCCGGCGCTGCGGGCCAGCCCCCAACCACGCGAGGCCGCCTTGCGCCGCCTCAACGCGCTGGCCGACCTGCAGAACGGCCAGGAAGGCCTGCTGGCGAACCTCAGGCAGATGGTCTTCTTCGCTCCTCGTCCCATCGGGCCGATCAGCGGACGCGATCTCGAACAGGGTGCGCTCGACGATCGCGTCATGCTTCAGGAAGCGGCGTCGGGATTGAATGCCACGGAGAAGGCAGCGCTGGTCAGCGCGCACGGACAGCTCCTGAACCGGGTGGGCAGCGGTTGTGCCGCCCATCAGGACCAGGCCGGTGAACAGATGACAGCGCTCATCGCCGGGGCGCACGCAGCGATCGAGGCGCTCGACGCGGTCGATACGGCCCTGAATGCCCGTCTTGACAGCAACGGGGCTGCCGTCCCGGACCTGAAACGATTTTTGCAGCGCGTGCTGACGACGCTGGAACGCAACACGGCGGTCGAGACCACGGAAGAGGCAGCGACGAAGGGAGCCGCCAGCCCGGCTGCTGCCGCGGCAAGCCCGGCCGCGCCGGTCAGAAACGGTCATGGAGCCGAGACGATGGCAAGCTACGCTGAGACCGGTGCGGGGCTCCCGGACAGGATTTCCTCGCGCGACGATGTGGTGAAGTGCCTAGACCTTGTGGTCGCGTTCTACGACCGCACCGAGCCGTCGAGCCCGATCCCGCATCTCGCCCGCCGGGTGCGCAGGATGGTGCACATGGATTTCGTTGAACTGATGGAAGACCTCGCCCCGTCGGGGCTCAAGGAATTCCGGCTGCTCGCCGGCGTTCCCGACGCCAAGAAGACTGCCCAGAAGGATGAAAGGTAGCAACACATGCCAGCCGAAAGCAAAGCGAAGGTCATCGAGCGAAATCGCGCCCCGCGCGTGCAGATCGCCTACGATGTCGAAACCTACGGCAGCCCGACGACGATTGAACTGCCGTTCGTCATGGGCGTGATGGCCGACCTGTCGGGCGCATCGCAGACCAGGGAAGCGTCCAAGACGGTGCTCGACCGTTCCTTTGTCGAGACCGATGCCAACCGCTTCCCCAAATTCATGGAAGCGCTGGGACCCAGGGTCAAGGCGCGGGTGAAGAACACGCTGCCGCAGGCCGAGGGACAGGAGCGCGACGAAGAACTGGCGCTCGACCTGACCTTCACCAAGATGGGCGATTTCGCCCCCGACAAGATCGCCGAACAGGTCCCGCAACTGGCCGAAATCCTCAAGATGCGGCGCCAGCTCGAGGAGCTGCTCGGCTTCATGGACGGCCGCGTCGATGCCGAAAAGCGCATCGCCCAATTGCTGAACAACCAGCCGCTGCTTGGCCAGATCGCCGCCCAGGCGCTGTCCGACGACAAGGGTGAGGAATAGATCATGGCCGAACAGCAAAAGACCGCAGCATCCGTCGCCGAGGCCGAGGCCGTCGATCTCGGTGAATTCAGCCAGCTCTTGGAGAAGGACTTCAAGGTCAAGAAGGACGACAGCGAGAAGCTGCAGCAGCTGGTGCGCAACCTGGCTCTGGCGGCGCAGTCGCGCTCCGAGACGACGACGATCTCGTCCAACTCGATCAAGTCGATCAAGTCGTTGATCGCCGGTATCGACAAGATGCTGACGACCCAGGTCAACGAAATCCTGCACGCGCCGGAAGTGCGGCAGATGGAAGGCACCTGGCGCGGCCTCTGGTACCTCATCAACAACACCGAGACGGATCAGAAGCTGAAGATCCGGGTGATGAACATTTCCAAGGAGCAGCTGGCCGATACGCTCGAAGACTATGAAGGCCAGATGTGGGACCAGAGCCCGATCTTCAAGAAAGTCTACACCGACGAGTATTCGATGCTCGGCGGCGAACCGATCGGCTGCGTCATCGGCGCCTACGAGTTCTCCAACCACCCGCGCGACGTCGGCCTGTTGCGCAACATCTCCGGCATCTGCGCCTCGGCGCACACGCCGTTCATCGCCGCCGCCTCGCCACGGCTGTTCCGCATGGACAGCTGGCAGGAACTGCCCAACCCGCAGGACCTGCAGCAGATCGTCTCCAACCCGGCCTACGCCTCGTGGCAATCGCTGCGCGAGAGCGAGGATGCGCGCTATATCGGGCTGACCATGCCGCGCGTGCTGGCGCGGCTGCCCTACGGCTCCGAGACCGTGCCGGTCAAGGGCTTCTCCTTCGAGGAGGAAGTGCAGGGCGACCACAACAAATATGTCTGGATGAACGCTGCCTTCCCGATGGGCGTCAACATCAACCGCAGCCACAAGCTCTATGGCTGGGGCACCCAGATCCGCGGCGTCGAAAATGGCGGCACGGTGCTTAACCTGCCGGTGCACTCGTTCCCGACCGATGACGGCTCGATCGCGATGAAATGCCCGACGGAAGTCGCCATCGACGACCGGCGCGAGGCGGAACTGGCCAAGCTCGGGCTGATGCCGATCCTGCACCGCAAGAACACCGATCTCGCGGCCTTCATCGGCGCCCACTCGCTGCAGGATGACGAGACGCGGGCGGGCCGCCTGGTCGACCCCGACGCCCAGTCCAACGAGCGGCTCTCTGCCAACCTGCCCTACCTGTTCCCGGTCTCGCGCTTTGCCCACTACCTCAAGGCGATTGCGCGCGACAAGGTCGGCTCGTTCAAGGAACGCACCGACATGCAGATCTGGTTGACCGAGTGGATCAACCGGTACGTGCTGGCCAACCCGGCCTTCGCCGACGACAAGGCACGCGCCAAGCGTCCGCTTGCCGCCGCCGAGGTGCAGGTCGACAGCGTGGAGGGCCGGCCGGGCTACTACAACGCCCGCTTCTATCTGCGCCCGCACTACCAACTGGAGGGCATCAACGCCTCGCTCAGGCTGGTGTCGGAATTGCCGTCCGTGAAGACCTGATTGCAGCAACCAAACCTTTGTTTGAAAGCGGTGGAGAACGAAAATGCCCACAATGAAGATCGATGGTTTTCTGAAAGTTCCGGATATCAAGGGGCCCAGCACGCGCGACGGCCATGACGACGAGATCGAAATCCATGGCGTCGATTACAAGATGGTCGCGCCCTACGACCCCAATTCCCTCTCGCGCCGAGGCCGCGTGTCGATGGGCATGATCAAGTTCACCAAGCACTACGACAAGGCCTCACCCTATCTGGCCAAGGCCCTGTTCGAAAACAAGGCGCTGGACGAGGTCAAATTCTCCGCTCGGCGGACCATCGACGGCGAGAGCAAGGACTATCTGGTCGTTACCCTGACCGACGCCTCGATCATGGAATACGACATGTCGCAGGCCGATGATGAAGCCGACCTGATCCAGGAGGAAGTCTCCTTCGCCTACAAGAAGATCAAGTTCGTCTATGACGACAATGACGAAGCCGAAATGGATGTCTATGTCGGCAAGTGAGGGGCGAGCAAAGCGCCCTGCCGCCGACAAGGTACAGGCGGGCGGTTCACGGGCCAAGCGCGAGGCGGTACAGCCTTCGCTGTGGGACCGCCTCGTCAACGATCTGCCGGGCGTGAGCTCGGAGATAGACGGGCTCAGGCAGGCTCTGCAGGAGGAGCTTGGCGCAGAGCGCCTGGACGAGCTGCTGGCAGACGGACCGAGGCGCATCGACGCCGATGACGCATTGAACCCCGATCAGAAGCGCCGGCTGCACCGGCTGGCGTTTCAGAACCGGCACCGTGGCGAGCTTGAAAGCCGAGGCATCGTGGTGTCGCCCGATGTGCTGCGCGAGGCCGTGCGGCGCGACATCGAGGCGCTGTTCAACACCGAGCGTTTCGAATCCGCGCCGCTGCTATCCGATCTCGAGGCCGAGCAGATGACCGACAGTCCGACATCGCTGGCCGACTTTCCGGAGGTGCGCCGCAGCGTTGTCAATTATGGCGTGCCGTCCTTCTCCGGCCGGTCGTCGCGCGACTTCGATCGCGATGTTCTGGCTCGCGAGATCCGCGCCGTGCTCGCCGCATTCGAGCCGCGGCTGAAGGAGAGCGCGACGAAAGTCACGGTCAACCTCGGCGACAAGACCGGCCTGAAGATCGAGATCGACGCCGTGCTGATCATGACGCCGACGCCCGAGCGCATGCGCCTGCGCACGACGATCAATCTCGACAACGGACTGGCGCGCACCGAGTTCAGGGAAGCCTGAGAGATGGACCGGGTCTTCGTAGAATATTACGAGGAGGAACTGTCCCACATACGCGGGCTGGCGGCGGAGTTCGCCGACATGCATCCGGCGGTTGCCCGCAATTTGTCGCTGGATACGGTGCCGTGTCCCGACCCCTATGTCGAGCGGCTGCTCGACGGCGTCGCCTTCCTCGCCGCGCGCACGCGCCTGAAGGTGGATGCCGAGCGCTCGCGGTTTTCGCGCAGCATCCTCGACGTGCTTTATCCCGATCTCGTCACGCCGGCGCCGGCAACCGCCATGGTGGTGCTGAAGCCCGGCCAGCAGGTGCAGACAATGCTTGCCGGCCATGTCGTCAAGCGCGGCACGCGGCTGGTCTCCAGCTTGCAGGCCGGCCTGTCGACGCGCTGCACCTTCACCACCGCGCAGGACATGACGCTGTTTCCGATCGCGATCAGTTCGGTCGGCTATTTCCAGGACCGCAGCGCGCTTGCCGCCGCCGGTATTGGCCCGATCAGCGGCAAGGGTGGCGAAGCGGCACTTCGCATCACGCTTGCCCGGACCGGAAAGGGCAAGCTCGACGAACTGGCGCTCGACCGGCTCGACTTCTATTTCGCCAACCGCACCAAGGCGCCGCTGATCTTCGACGCCATCTTCGGCGTCTGCTCCGGTGTCGGCGCACGACCGGAAGGCAAGACCAATCCATTGTCGCCGCTACCGGCGCCGGAGATGGTGGGCATCGCAGATGCCGAAGCGCTGATGCCGCGCACGCGGCCGACCTTCGAAGGCTACCGCCTGCTACGCGAATATTTCATGATGCCCGAGCGCTTCCATTATGCGCGCGTCACCGGCTTGCTGCCGGTCGTGCGTAAATGCCAGGCCGGGCTCGAAATCGTCTTTTTGTTCAGGCGTCCCGTGCCCGAGCTCGCCGACCTGACGCCGGCGGATTTTGATCTGTTCGCGACGCCGATCATCAATCTCTTCGAGCGCGAGTGCAACATCGTCGAGCTCGACCAGCGCAAGACGCGGCAGGTGCTGCATGCCGACCGCACGCGGGCGCGCGACTTTGAAATCTACCGCGTCATCCGCGTCGAAGACGCCGATGCCGAGGGACCCGACGCGGAGATACCGGAACTCTTCAGCCTTGGGCAAAATCGCGGCAGCGGCTGGGTCTATTCGACGGAGCGGCGGCCGCGCCGGCCGACCGAGGACGAGCGGCGCCAGGGCGTGACGCGGACCTCCTATGCCGGCGACGACGTCTTCCTGGCGATCTCGCGCCCGGTCCACAGCCAGGCCAACAGGCCGCTCAAGCGCGTCGATATCATGGCGCTTTGCACCAATCGCGACCTGGCCATCCTCGACGACACGCCGACCCTGACGCTGGAAGCCGGCGACCCTGTGGAGACGGTCCGGCTGCTCGGCGCATTGCGTTCGCCGCAGCCGGCGATCCCGGCAGCGCTGCCGCACGGCGCCGACGGCGAGTCGCGCGCCGACGACCTGGCCTGGCGGCTGGTGTCACAGCTGGCGCTCAACTTCCTCAGTCTGGCCAAGGAAGGCCGCGGCGTCGATCCGCTGCACGCGCTGCTCGATCTCTATGCCGAGCGCGGCGACCCCGGGCTCGCCCGCAATGTGCGCTCGATCGTGCGCATCGACTCGCGCGCGGTGATCGAAAGGCTGGCGATCGAAGGGCCGATGTGCTTCGGCCGCGGCACGGAAGTGACGCTGCATGTCGACCAGTCGGTGCTGGCGGGACAGAGCACTCTGCTGCTGTCGGGCCTGCTGTCGCGGCTGTTTGCCCGCCATGCCGGCATTAACGGGTTCGTGCGCACGCGCACGCGGTTGCTCCAGAAACAGGAGGATGTGCCATGGCCGATGACGCCCGGCAATCGCTACCTGATCTAGAGCGAGCCGCAACCCTGTCCGAGAGTTTCGACTTTTTCGAACTGCTGCGCCGGCTCGAACGGCAAGGCGGCCTGTTCGGCCATTCCGGCCGGCCGGACCGCGAGCCGGCAAGGCTCGGCCAGAATGTGCGGCTGTCCTTCGCAGTGCAGGACGTGGTGGATTTCCGCGAGCCGACGGACAAGTCGCCGGCACGCGTCACGGTCAACAATCTCGGCCTGCTCGGACCCGAAGGGCCGATGCCACTGCATCTGACGCGCTGGGTGCTCGATCGCCTGTCGCAACGCTGGTATGCCGGCGCCGAGGCGCGGCAGACGAGCGACACGACCTTCGTCGATTTTGTCAATATCCTGCAGCACAGGATGATCGCGCTCTACTATCGGGCCTGGGCGGATGCGCATCCGGCTGTGCAGGTCGAACGCGGTGTCGGGGGCCGCGTCCGTTCCATGCTGGAAGCGATGGCCGGCATCGGGCTGCCGGGCACGCAGGATGCCGAACTCGATACAGTAAAACTTCGCCAGGCCGCCTCGCTCGCTGCCCAAGTCGACGGCCCCGAGCGACTGACGCTGTTCCTGGCCGAAGCCTTCAAAGTGCCGGTGGTGCTGAAGGAGTTCGTCGCGGCCTGGATGACCATCCCCAAGGCGCTGCAGACGCGGCTTGCCGGCAGCTATGCCACGCTCGGCCGCAGCGCCACCATCGGCCCGCGCAGCTTCAGCCGGCAGAGCCGCATCGAGCTGCGCATCGGCGCGCTCAGCTATATCGATTACAAGGCCTTCCTGCCGGGCGGTGAGCGGCTGAAGCTGTTGAAGCAGGCGGTGCGCGACCTGATCGGCGAGACCATCGATGTCGATCTCAGGATCGTGCTTGCGGCAAAGGCAGTGCCGCCGGCGAAGCTCGGCACCGTCCAGCTTGCCCGCACCACCTGGCTGGCGCGACCGGTCGAAAAGGGGGACGCCGACGACATGCGGTTGCGGACCATCGTCGGCTGGCGGGAAGAGGTGGCGGCATGAGCCTGCTTCTGACTCTCGAACAGGGACCACGCGCGCAAGCCACGCGGCAGGCGCGGCTGGACGAGGGCGAGCTGGTAATCGGCCGCAGCGCCGACGCCGACTGGCAGATCAACGATCCCGACATGTTCGTCTCGCGCGCCCACTGCAAGATCACCAGCAAGCAGGGCGGCTATTTCGTCACCGATACCTCCAGCAGTGGGTTGTTCATCGACGATGCCGCCAGCCCGCTCGGCGCGGGAAATACCGCGCGCCTGCAAAGCGGCATGCGACTGCGACTGGGCGACTATGTGGTGTGGGTCGATTTGCAGACGGCGAAGACCGAGGCGCCGGCCTCCAGGCCTTCAGCGCCTGCCAGTAAGCCGGCGGCGTCGCGGGCGCCGGTCAGCCTCGGCGGCGACGATTTCTTTTCGTCCACCACGGAAGAAGAGCCGGGACGGCCACGCCCTGCCAACCTGCCCGATCCGTTCGAAAAGCCGGTGCCCGGCGCATTCGCGCGTGCGCGGTCCGATGAACGCAGCTCGCAGGCGTTCGACGATCCGTTCAGCCTCGACCCTGTGGCAACGCCGGTGGCCGAGCCCACTGACAGAAACGGCGCCAAGCCATCGTTCGACGATCCCTTCGGCCTCGACTCCGCGCCGCTGTCGAGAGAGCCGAGCAGATCCAATCCTGAGAAGCTGCCGGCCTACGATGACGGGTTTGGTTTCGGCCCTGCCGGGTCCACCAGCCTCGACGCCGGCGTGACGGATGGCGGTGCAACCGATGCGCCCTCGCCTGCCCCCTCTGCAGCGCCCTGGGATCTGCCAGTCCGCGCGGTCGAGCCATCGCCACCGCAGCCACCGCCTCCCCCGTCTCCACCGCCACCACGCGCTCCTGTCCGCCAATCCGCGGCGCGGCCGTCAGCCGGACCGTCGGACGCGGAATTGCGCGCCGCTTTCCTGCGCGGCATGGGCATGGACGAGGCCGATTTTCCCGGCGGCGATCCGGTGGCCGACATGGAAAAATTCGGCCGCGAATACCGGCTGATGATGGAAGGCCTGATGCAGCTTTTGCGCAAGCGCGCCGAAGAGAAGGGCAATGCCCGCGTCGCTCAAACCGTGGTTGGCGCGTCCGAGGTCAACCCGCTCAAATTCCTGCCTTCGGTCGACGATGCTCTGGTGACCATGCTGGCCGAGCGCAGCCCCGGTTTCCTCGGCGCCGAAGCGGCGATCAAGGACGCGGTGCGCGATCTGGCGCAGCACCACGTTCGTGCCTGGCGCGGCGTGCAAGGCGCGCTCAAGCGCATGATCGACCGCTTCGATCCGGCGGCGATCGAGCAGGAATTGAAGTCGAGTTCGGCGATCGGCAATCTGCTGACCGGCGGGCGCGGCGCCAAGCTCTGGGAATTGTACCAGAAACGCCACCGTGAAATCGCTCACAGCGCCGAGACGCGTTTTCTGGGCGAGATCGGCGCTGATTTTCGTGATGCATATGAGGAGGACTGAGACATGATCGACAGACGCCAATTTATCCTTGCCATCGGGGCGACGGGACTGCTGACGGCTTGTCAGAGCGGCCCGCCCAAACCATCCGTCATCACAGTGAATCTTGCCGGCGGCGCCGGAATGAACCCGGGACCGGGCGGCGGCGACAGGCCGGTGACGGTGATGATCTTGCGGCTGAAAAGCACCGGCGCCTTCAATTCGGCCGACTATTTCGCCCTGCAGGGCGGTGCCGGCTCCGCACTTGGCGGCGATCTCATCGGCTCCGACACGATTTCCGTCGGACCCGGCAAGACCGCATCGAAGACCATCACGGTCGAGCCGGAAGTGGCAGCACTCGGCTTCGTCGCGCTGATCAGGGAACCCGGCGGGCGCAACTGGCGTACGACCAAATCGGTTTCGCCGGGATCGAAGTTCACCGTCAATGTGAAGCTCGGCAGCGGCGGCATTTCCGCCTAAAGCGCGTCGCGTTTGAACGCGATCCAGGCGACGCGCTTTAGGTCTTTGTTTTTATGCATGTCGTTCTCTCAAAACCGTGACCACTTTTGAGCGACATGCATTGGGCGGCGAAATCCGCAAAGCCGCGCGAGGCGATGAGCAGGAAGCAGAGAGTGTCGGCATGAGCGATGCAAACAGGGTGCTGTGGTCGGAGGGGCTGTTCCTCCGCACCCAGCATTTCCAGCAACAGGACCGCTTCTTCGAAGCGACGGTGCGCGGCGTCTTGCAGGCCGGGCACCTGCATACGTTCGGCTTCCGAACGCTGACGCTCGGTCAGGCACAGCTCGATGCCGGCCAGATCTCGGTGCTCTCGGCGCGTGGCATCTTTCCCGACGGGACGCCATTCGCCATCCCCGAGACGATGGATGCGCCGCGGCCGCTGGCGGTGACGCCGGAAATGGGCGCGGGACCGGTGCTGATCGCGCTGCCGCTCGAACCGCCCGGCGGCGTCGGCTTCGACCCCGCTCACGCCGAGCCGTCCGGCGCACGCTATCGCGGCCGGATCGTCTCGGTGCGCGACGCCGTGCATGGCGGCTCCGATCCTGAGGAAATCGAGATCGCACGGCCGCAGGCGCTGTTGCTGGCGCCGGGCACGGCCGTCGGCGGCTACACCGCGCTGCCGGTGGCCGAACTCAAGGGCGTGCGCGCCGATGGCGGCGTTGCCTTGGACGACACCTTCCTGCCGCCGACCTTGGTCATCGGCGCGGCGTCCTGGTACAGCCGCCTGCTGCAGGAAGTGGTCACCGGCCTTGACCAGATCGCCGAGGCGCATGGCAAGATGGTGCTGGGCGGCCCCGGGCGCAGCGTCGAGGATCTTCTGATCCTCAATTTGGTCAACGCCGCGCGGCCGCGGCTGGCCCACATGCTGGCGCAGGATGTCTTCCATCCAGCCGAGGTCTATATGGAGCTGGCCGGTCTCGCCGGCTCGATGGCGACCTATGGCTCGAGCGCAAGACGGCTCGGCGAACTGCCTGCTTACGACCACATGGCGCCAGGCCCGGCCTATTCGGCGCTGGCCGACGCGCTGCGCTCGCTGATCCTCAGCCTGCGCTACATCGAGCCGAAATCGCGCGCCCTGCCGGTCATGCGCCATGCCACCAATGTGTGGAAGATCCGCATCGACAACCCGAAACTTCTGGTGGCGAGCCGCATCGTGGTGCGGATCGGCTCCGAACTGTCGGAGGATGCCTTGCGCAAGATTTTCGTCAACCAGGCGACCGTCGGCTCGGCCAGCGAATTCGAAGGGCTGTGGAAATCACGCCTGCCCGGCATTCCGTTGAAGCCCCTGCATTCACAGCCGCGCGAAATTCCCTATGACGGCGACCGGCTGTGCCTCGAACTCGACCAGAAAAGCGAGCACTGGGCCTCGCTGCTCGAAGCGCCCGGTTTTGTGATCGGCGTTTCGGGCGTGCTGCCCAGCGAACCGCAGGTCGACTGCTACTCGGTCAACAGGTGAGATGATGAGCAGGGACGATCCATTCGGACTGTCCGAGGATCGGGAGCGGACGCGCATCCGCCTGAGCGGAGCGCCAACACCCCGCGCCATGCCCCTGCCGGCGTCGGGCGGCGTCACCGCGAAGCGCTCCGGGCGGGCGCATCCGAACGTGCTCGTCAATGCCTTCTCGCCTTTGCTCGAATTTGCACCCGAACTGGAAAACGCGCAGCCGCCGGAGAATCCGGAAGCGCTGCGCACGAGGCTGCTCGATGAGCTCGTGCGCTGCCGCGACGCCACAATGGCGCAAGGCTCGTCGCTGGAGCGAGCCGACCAGGCCGCCTGGCTGGTAGCGGCCCTGCTCGACGATCTGGCGCTGAACACGCCCTGGGGCGGCGCCAGCGCATGGCCGCGCCAGCCGCTGGTGGTGATGCTGCGCGGCGACGTCGATGCCGGCGCGCAGTTCTTCGCCCGTCTCGAAGACCTGGAGCGCCATCCCAATCGCGACCGCGAAATGCTGGAGCTGCAGTATCACTGCATGGCGCTCGGCTTCCGCGGCAAATACCGCGTGCCCGGCCGCTCCGGTGATCGCTCGCTCAATGCCGTGCGCGTGGCGGCGGCGCGTTTCCTGCGCGACAGCGACGCCGAAGGCGCGCCGCTGTCGCCGAACTGGAAGGGCGTGATCGCCTCCGACGAACCGCAGCGCTTCATCGTGCCGATCTGGGTGATGGTTGCGGCAGCGGCGGTGATGGCGACAGCCATCCATATCGGCCTGTCGATGAGCCTGAGCAGCCAGGCGGTCGAGCTTTCGGCGCTGGTTCGCGCCTTGCCGCCGCCGACGCGTACGGATGTCACCCGCGCTTCGCCGAAGGTCGACGCGCCGCCGCCGGTGGCCGTGGATTTCGCGCTGCTGCCGGAATTCCAGGCGGCCGCGCCGGATGAGCTCAAGAGGGCGCTGAGCGGCACGGAGAGCGTGTCGCTGGCGCGGCTGGTCATCCAGGCCTCCAATCCCGAACTCTTCCAGTCGTCGCGGGCGCAGCTGACAGACGGCTTCGATCCGCTCATCGCCTCGGTCGCCAAGGTGATCCTCGAGAACCAGGAGCTGATCGGCGATATCACGGTGGTCGGCCACACCGACGGCGTTCCCTTGCAAAAGACCAACCCACTGTCCACCAACCAGCGGCTGTCGGAAGCCCGCGCCGCGGAAATTGCCGATATCCTGATTCAGAACGGCGTGCCGAAGGAGCGCGTGCGCTCCGAAGGCCGGGCCGCCACCGATCCGGTGGCCGACGACGGCACACGCGAAGGCCGGGCCTTGAACCGCCGCGTCGAAGTGCTGGTCGAAAAGAGGCTGTGACATGTTCATCCTGCGCTTCCTCTGGGCGGTCCTGACTTCGCGTTTCCTGTGGACGCTGATCGGCCTGGCGCTGCTGTCGCTGATCATCTGGGTATTCGGCCCGATCGTACGGGTCGGCGACTATGTGCCGATGGCGTCGCAGACGGTGCGCATCGTCATCATCGCTCTTCTGGTGATCTTCTGGCTGATTTGGCTGATCGTCGCGCAGCGCCGCGCGATCCGCGCCAACCGCATGTTCGTCGCCGAGATTTCCGCCCCGGTCGAGGAAAAGCGGCTCAGCCCGGGCGAGGAAAACGTCGCCGCGGTCGGCGCCAAGTTCCAGGACGTCATGGTCGAGTTGAAGCGCCGCAAGCTCGGCGGCCGCAAGTTCCTGCGCGAGATGCCGTGGTATGTGATCGTCGGCCCCCCGGCGACCGGCAAGACGACGGCCTTGCGCCAATCCGGCCTCAACTTTCCGATCGACCTCACCGACGATCTGCAGGGCATCGGCGGTACGCGCAACTGCGACTGGTTCTTCTCCGAAAACGCAGTGATGATCGACACCGCCGGCCGCTATGTCCAGCAGGAGAGCCAGCCCGATGTCGACGCCGTGGAATGGCTGGGCTTCCTCGACCTGTTGAAGAAGCACCGTGGCCGCCGGGCGCTGAACGGCGTCATCGTTGCGCTTGGGATCGACGCGCTGTCCGAGGGCGACGAAGCCGTCAAGGCGCATGGCCGCAAGATCCGCAGGCGCCTGGCCGAGCTCGAGGAGCGGCTGGAAATCCGCTTGCCGGTCTATCTCATGCTGACCAAGGCCGATCTGATCAGAGGCTTCGAGGCCTTCTTCGGCGGCCTGTCGACGGCGGCGCGCGAACAGGTGTGGGGGACGACCTTCCCACTCGACGCGCGCGTCGACGCCAAGACGATCGCGGGCGAAATCACGACGCTGTCGAGGGAGCTGGAAAAGCGGCTGGTGCCGCGGCTGGAGGACGAGGACAAGCTGGCCGAACGGGCCGAGATCTTCCGCTTTCCCGCACAGCTGCAAAGCCTGTCCGAGCCGATCCAGGTGCTGGTCGAGGCGATGTTCGGCGAGAGCCGCTACGAGGAGGCAGCCTGGCTGCGCGGCCTCTATCTGACCTCGGCCACCCAGGAAGGCGCGCCGATCGACCGGCTGACCGCGGCGCTGGCCTCCTCCTTCGGCCTGCCGGCACGACGCTCGATGCCGGCGCAGCGTTTCGAGAAGCGCAGCTTCTTCCTCAAGAACCTTCTGACCGAGGTGATCTTCAAGGAGGCCGGGCTCGGCACCTTCGATCCGCTGGCGCAGCGCCGCCGCAGCTGGATCTGGCGCGGTGCCGCTGCTGCCAGCGCGGCTGCGGCCATACTCGCCGGCGGCCTGTTCACCTGGTCCTACTACGACAATCGCAACGCCATCGCCGCGCAAGCCGGCCAGTTCGAAGCGCTGCAGGCGCCGCTGACGTCGACCGCGGCGACGCCCGCCTCGGTGCTGCAGCCGGCGATGGACGTTGCCCTGACCGCCATGGACGAAGTCGTCAATGCCAGGACTGCGCCTCCGAACAAGGCGCAGGACCTGCTCGGACCATCGGCTTCGGCCGAGATGATGCGGGCGCAGACCGACACCTATGACCACGCTCTGCGCAACGTGCTGGAGCCGCGCATGGTGGCGCTGCTCGAAGCGACCATGTGGCGGCAGATCCGCGATCCGGACTTCATGCTGGGGGCGCTCAAGACCTACCGCATGATGACCGGCCTGTCTCAGATGGACTCCGACCTCGTCGAGAATTGGTGGGTGAACGACCTGCCCGAATTCGCGCCGGCCGCGCCCTTCCTGACCGCCGATGCGGAAGAACACCAGCTGGCAGCGATCCGCCGCATGGCGGTCGATGATAGCTACATCAAACCCGACCAGGCGCTGGTCGCCGAAGCGCTGAAAACGGTCTGCACGATCTCGCTGCCGGCGCGGGCCTACAAGCAATTGCTGGCCGATCCGGCGGTGGCCGGATTGAAGGAATGGATCCCCGCCAATTTCGCCGGGCCGAACGGCGCCAAGGTGTTTTCGCGACGCTCCGACAAGACGCTGCGCGTCGGCATATCAGGCGCCTTCACCTATGACGGCTTCCACGATGCGATCCTCGACCGGGTCGAGGATGTCGCCGCCCAGGCGGCACTCGACCGCGCCGTGTTTGCCGGCGGCTGCTCGGAAAATTCCGAGACGTCGGTGTCGGCGCTGTCGGAAGATATCCTGAAGCTCTACTACGACGACTACATCGCGCAGTGGGACAGTTTTTTGCGCGACATGCGGCTGGCGCCGCTCAGCGACCTCAACATTGCCAGCGAGAATCTGAAAGACCTTTCCAGTGCCGATTCCGCGTTGAAGCGGCTGTTGACGGCGGTGGTCCAGGAGGTCGACCTCACCCGCTCGGACGACGCGCCGGCCGGTGACGACAAGGCGGCGGCGAAGGGCGGCTCGAAACTGCTGGGCAAGCTCGGCAAACTGGGCAAGATCGTCAAGACCGGCGCCAAGCTGTTGCCGCGCGCAGGATCGGCCAGCGAAGTCGACCTGACCGGCACGCTGGTGGCCGAACACTTCAAGCCGCTCAAGAGCACGATTGCCGAGGTCGACGGCCAGCCGCCGGCGCTCGATGCCGCGGTCGTTGCGCTGACGGCGCTGTCCAATGTGCTGCAAACGGTGACCGCCAATCCCGACCCGCAGGACGCGATCAAGAAACAGGGCGGGCTGGCCGAACTGACCGGCGCCGTCGCCCGCCAGGCACAGATCCTGCCCGACCCGGTCAACACCTGGCTGAGCGGCATTGCCGGCGACACCAGCGGGTTGACGCAGAAGGCCGTGGCCTCCGAGCTCAACGCCATCTGGCGCGCCGATATCCTGCCCTTCTGCCAGGCCGCGCTCAACGACCGCTATCCGTTCAGCCCAGACAGCGCCGTCGACGTCAATGTGCGCGACTTCGCCCGCCTGTTCGGACCGGCAGGGATGATCGACGGCTTCATCAACGACCATCTGATCAGCTATGTGGACACCTCGGCGCAGCCTTGGAAATGGCGTGCCGATTTCGGCCTCGACCCATCGGCGCTCGCCGCCTTCGAGCAGGCGCGGCGCATCCGCGACGATCTCTTTCCCGGTGGTCAAGGCCCGGTGATGGCGTTCACGCTGGAGCCGACCGACCTGTCGCCCAACGTCACCCGCGTGACGCTCAACCTCGACGGCCAGAACCTGGTCTATTTCAACAATGCGACGCGACCTCAGCCGATGACGTGGCCCGGCAAGGACGGCACCGGCGTCATCTCGCTCGCCTTCCAGCCGATCGACGGCTCGCCCGAAATCATGCTCAACGAGACCGGCAGCTGGGCGTGGCTGAGGATGCTGCGCGGCGGCCGCTTCACCGGGACGTCGCTGTCCGATGTCTACAGCCTGCGGCTGGGGACGAAAGGCATGTACGCCGATTTCAAGCTCAAGGCGGCGAGCGTGGAAAATCCCTACAACCTCCAGATGTTCAAGAAATTCTCATGTCCGCCGCAGATCTGAACACCGGCTTCTTCGGCAAGATTCCGGCGACCGGAGATTTCGTTGCCGTAAACCTGCCGCGGACCTTCATCGACCGCTGGGACCGCTGGATGTCGATGGAGTTGCGCGAGAGGCCAGACGAGGGGGAATTGGATTCGCGTGTTTGGCGCTTCATCGTCAAGAGCGGCATTTTCGGCGACCGGCCCTGTGCCGGCGCATGGCGCATGAGCGAGGACCGCGTGGGACGCCGCTATCCGTTCGCGATCATCGGGATTGGGGCTACACCGGCACCTGACGATGCATGGTTCGACGGCGTTGCGTCAATCGTTGATGAAGCGGTCGAATTGCAGAGGACGCAGTCCTGGATAGCCGAAGGCTTGGCCAACCTTGCCGCGCCCAGCAACAGCCATGGCGATCCGAACCGGATTGGCTTCTGGCTCGACGACTGGTCGGTGCATGAGTTCGCGTTCTCGGATATTCACGACCTGGCGGCCAACGCCCTGCCGAAAATGCGCGCCCCGCGCCCTGAGACGGAATAGCTCTGATGGGCAGCACAGTCTTTGCTGAAGGCATGGGCTTCTTCCACAAAGGAAGCGGCGGCAAGGGCGTGGCGCCGGGAGATGTGTGCTTGAGCCCGCCTTCCCCGCCGGCAGGCCCGGTTCCGGTTCCATACGTCAACATGCTGTCTTCCAGCGATCTCACCAAAGGCAGTAAGAGCGTCAAGATCGAAGGCAATCCGACCGCGCTCGAAAGCTCGTCGGAGGTTGCGACCAGCACCGGCAACGAGCCGGCCACCCAAGGCCTCGGCGCGGGGGTCATAACGCACAAGATCAAGGGCAAGGGAGTGTTCAAGCTCTGGTCGTTCGTCGTCAAGGTGGAGGGTAAGGGTGTCTGCCGCCATGGCGACACCATGGAGCAGAACACGGCAAGTCCACTCCCGAACACCATCGATACCGCCGCCTTGGTCAACTTCCGCAATGCTCTTCTGGTGAAAGAGAAGAAGAAATGCACGACCGATTATTGCTACGACGATCATTACACCCAGCCAACAGGCCCGCAGAAAGCCAAGGTTCAGAACCGGCCATGCTGGGAATGCAAACGTAACCTTGACAGGTTGAAGAAACGCACGACCGGCAAGAACAAGACCGCGATCAAGCGACTGGAGGCCAAGGTCAACCGGCAAATTTCGGGGAAGGAAGCCCCGCTGATCGCCGATCACCAGCCGACGCAGAAGGCAGCGTGGTACGCGGGTGGATGCAATATAGAGATCGTCCCACAAGGCTTCAAGGATGCGATGAAAGCGCTTTACGTCAGGCCGCATTGCTCCAGCCACAGCAACAGCCAGCCGGGCCGGCAGTCGAAGGTGGACAACAAGGCGATTAGGAAGTTCATGAACGCTCGGGGATCTAGGCGATGAGTGCAACGGGTTTTGCCGATCTCGACGCTGACTATACGGCGATAATCGATGCGTGGACCGCAGAGCTCCACGCCGTCATGCCGGCGATCGAGGAATGGTGGGGCGCACTGCAGCAGCGCCTGAACGCCTCCGGTGAGAACATAGCCAATCTGCATTGGCCCGCCGGGCTGGTGGCCCATCCACGGATTCTGGCGATCTACCGCAAGCACTACTTCAAGGTTCACGGCCTGAACCTTGAACGGTACGCCCGACAGACCGATGATGACGACGAGGACGATGAATCGAACTGGGGTGAGGATGGCGACGAAGCGGACGCCAGCGGTCCCGTGCCGCCCAATCTGCTGCTGGTCGAAATGATGTCCGAATACGACACGGAACTATTCAAGTACTTCAAGTACTTCGTCTATGTCCCGATCGGCGAGGATCCATCTCTCGAAATGTGCTGAGGCTAGAAGAAGATGGCAATGCGGATTGATCATAGTGTCGAACTCGGCCTGAACCGGCTTCTCAACGCACCCCAGGACGTTGTCGGTCCCGATCATGGAATCCGCCTTTCGCGCCGCGAGGCCTCTGCTGCCTATAGGTCCCTGTTCAAGGCCTACCTCGCTGACTTGCAGGAGACGTTCGAGGTGGCTTCCGAGATCTGGGAAGCTGGCCTCGACGAACTGGTCGATGGCGGCCTGACCGTCAATCAAGCGATCACGGCCCAGCTGGATGATGCAGCGGCCGGCCCGGCGAATCATCCGGCGGTGGTGTGGCTCGTGCGGGAATACTGGCTGCGATGCGTTGCGGTGGGGGAAACGCTGCCCGCGGCCGACCGCCTCGCGCCTGAGGTGTTCCTGCTGCAATGGGTCGTCGATGAAGGCAACAAGGAATATGTAGAACTGCTGACGGCCATGCCCTATTGGCCGATCGGGCTTGATGAAAACGGCCGGTGGTGCTGAACGATGGCCTTCGATGTCTGGCTGGAAAACAGGACACCCTTCGCCGCCGCGACGCACGTCCAATTGAATGCTGACGGCCAAGAAACTCTGATTGTCATGCTATCGGCAAGTTTCACGGCGACGGATGAAGGAAAGGAATTCCAGCCAGCGGCCGAACAGGTGCCGGTGATCTTTGGCGATGAGCCTTTTGGCGATCCGGCCCTTTCATCGACCCGCTACGAAGCGGACATCGCGCCCGTCAAGCCTGGCGCCGAGGTGATCGTGAATGGCGTCGCGCACGCGCCGGATGGAAGGCCGGTACGCGAGATGCAGGTTGGCCTGCGTGTCGGTAACTCGATCCGCAAGGTATTGCAGGTCGTCGGGGACCGGATCTACGACTCCGGCGGCTACAGCGCACCGGCGCCTTTCCGGACCATGCCGATCGTCTATGAACGCACCTATGGCGGCACTTTGGAAGACTTGCGCACGGACCAGCGCAACCCAGTCGGCGTGGGGTACCATAACGCCCGGTCTGCAGATCCTGCGGTCAGAACCGAGGCGCCCAACGTCATGTATCCGGGCGAAGCGCAAGCCCGACCTGGGGAATCCCTGAGGCCGGCGGGATTCGGGACGATTGGCCGGGGCTGGCAACCGCGCCTGGCTTTCGCCGGAACCTACGACAAGGCTTGGCTCGAATCCCAATGGCCGCTCGCTCCCAAAGACTTCGACACGCGGCATTATATGTGCGCCCCAGCCGATCAGCAGATGGCCGGCATCGGCAACGGCGAGGATATCACGGTGATCGGCATGACGGCTTCGGGCAGATGGGATTTCCGCCTGCCGCGCATCACGGCCCCGCTTCGGCTCATTTATGACGATCGTGTAGAAGAAAACGCGTTCAAGCCTGACACCGTGCTCATCGAGCCTGACTTGAAGCGCGTGACCCTTAAGGCTCGTTTGGCAGTGGTAATCCGGCGCAACGTGCCGGCGCTGCGGGAAATCGCCTTCGGCCACATTTCTCCTGTTTGGATCAATGCGCGCCGCAAGCGAAAACTCTATCTCAATCTTCTCGGCGGCGACGGGGCCCTGCGCGATCGCTCGGCGTGGCAGCCGTGAAGCGGCCGCTCTACATCTCGGTTGGTGGCGCCGTCACGCCTGCTGGATTGAACGCGCGCCAGACCATCTCAGCCATTCGCGCCAACCTGTCAGCATTTCAGGAGGTGCCTCTTTCAGAGCCGTTTCCCACCACACAGATCGTGGCACGCATTCCAGCCAAGGCGGGCCTGCGACGCAATGACGGGGTATGGCTCGCCAGCATGGGCGCCCGCGCTCTCAAGGAGGCGATGCTCGACAACAAGGCAACGCCGGACCAGACCGCTGTTCTGCTCGCGCTGCCGGAGAGTTTCCGCGACCATCCGGCGTATGAAGAGGTCGAGCGGGGGCGCCTTTTGAATGCCATTTTCGAGCGATGCGGCCTGCGCTTCAATGCCGGCTCGCGGGTATTTGACGGCGGTGCCGCAGCCAGCGCCGGACTGCTCGACTATGCCGGCGACATGCTAGAATCCGGGACCGTCGCGCAGGTGCTGCTGGGTGGTGTGGACAGCCTCGTCAACGGGACCGACATTGCGCGCTTGATGCGAGCCAATCGTCTGAAATCCGAAAACAATGCTCAAGGGGCAGTCCCTGGCGAGGGCGCTGTCTTCGTGCGCCTGACGCGAGCGCCGGGGAGCGGGCCGGCTGCAATGATTTGCGGGGCGGGCCTGGCTCAAGAGATCGACAGCGTTCTTTCCGAACGCCAGAGTCAAGGCCGTGCGATGGTGGCTTCGCTGCTTGCTGCCTTCAGCGGGTCCGGACCCAAGGAACCCGATATCGAGTTCCTTGTCAGCAATGGAAACGGGGAACGGTACAGCGGGCTCGAACAACTGGTCGGTCGCTCGCGCTTCTACCGCACGCACCGCGAGATATTCCCGACAGCCTACCCTGCGATGACGGTCGGCGACATTGGAGCCGCTAGTGCGGCACTTGTTCTGATGCTGGCGGCCGACAGTTTTATAAGCGGTTACGCGCCGGGCCGCGTCGCAGCCTGCGAGCTTGCATCCGAGGGTGGCAACCGGTCGGCGATCGCGCTTACCGACCTCCGCCAACGCTGAACGGAGGGACAAGCCTTCCCTCGGCGAAAGCGATCACATCCACGCCGGGAACTTGCGTGTCCTGCGCCAGTCTGCCAGCGGCGCCTCGGGCGTGGCGATTGCCGCGCGCAACGCATCCACCCTGAGCCTGCGCATCGAACGGAACAGACGATGGTTGCGCCCACCGCGCCCTTCGTCCCACCATGCTTCGACGCGATCGGCGGCCGGCAGCGAGCTGTCGTCGAGTTGGGCAAAGCCCTCGCCAAGAACAGCTGGATCGGCAACGAAAAGGTCGGTGTCGCCGAAGTCCACCTCGAACAGATCGCGAAGTGCTGCACCCGCTGCGGATGCCAGTTCCGGCTCGCGCATCTTCTCGATCAGCCACGGCACCACCGCTTGGTCGCCGAGCAGCCCGATCGATGCCGTGGCCGCGATGCGCAAGACAGGCTGTCCGAGACGTGATTGCAGCCAGGCCTTGCCGGCCTTCGGCGGCGTCGTCAGCAGGCGCAACTCGATCGCCGCCTGCGCATGGTCCGTCTCCGTCAGCACGATCTTGTCGATCACCGAGTGCGCGGACCGAGCCTCGCCAAGCAGGCAAGCAGCGAAGGCGGCCGCAAGACGTTCTTTCGTTGTCTCGCCGTCAAGCCCAGCCAGGACTTCCGGAAGCAGGTCGCGCCGCCTGAGCACGCCGGCGAGCCGGACGGCGCGCCAACGCACGTTCGCATTGGAATGGCTGGCCAGATCATGCAGGCGCTGTCCCGGATCGACGCGATGATGCCAGAGCGCAGATAGCCCAAGACAGCGCAGCCGCGCGTCGCGCGTGTCCAGCCACTGCGCCACGAACGGGCGCAGGTTTTCGCCCGGCGTGCGCGCGATCGCGGCAGACAGGCTCGATATGCCGGCGTCACCTAGGCTTGCGCCCGCGTCGATTGCAGAGGTCACCAATTTGGCATCGCTCCAACGCATTGCCAGAGTGCCAAGCACGAAAATCTCGCCCGGTTCGGCGTAGTCGGCGAAGCGCGCTTGAGCAGCTTCCCAACCGGCCTTGCCGGCTGCCATGAGCCCTTCGAGATTGGCTTCGAGACGCTGGTCGATGCGGCCGATATCGGTCTCGTCGAGGATTGGACCGTCGATCTCCAGACGACGTCGAAGCCACAGGAACGCCGCGTCCTCGGCGTGTTGGTCCACGATCGCCGCAATGGTCGCGATGCTGTGCATCGGCAATGCCTCAGTTAAGATGCACGGCCCCGCCGCGGATGCGGTTGGTGCCACTGGCCTGGCTGGTCAACTGGGTGCCACGAATGGTCACGCGTCCATTCTTCTCCAGAATGATCGATGCCAGGCCGCAGCGCAGTTCAATGCGCTCATCGCCGTTGATGACGACACGTTCGCCGTCGCGGACGACTTCGAGGCTCCTGCCGCGGGGCGCAGGATCGACGATGCGCCCGACCACCAGCGGCCGCGCCGGGTCGCCGCCCTCGAAGAGCAAAGCCAGTTCGGATCCGACGGCCGAAACGTCCAGCTCCGTCAGGCTGCGCGCCGCTATCGCGGTCTCGCGCGGATTGCCGACGAAGACAACCAGCGGCGCCCCGCCTTGGAAGCCGATCAGCAGGCCGATCACGACGCCGTCGATACGCTCCAGCACTTCCATGATGATGCCCTCAATTGTTGTTGATCGTGCTGCCCTTGACGATCACCTCGCCGTCGGCCTTGACGGTGATCTTGCCGCTGCCCTTGAGGGTAATATCCTTCCCATCAGCGACAATGGTGCCATCCTTTTTCATCGTGATCGAGGCCGAACCGCATTTGAGCGTGATCGAGTCGGCCGCCTCGATCATCAGATTCTTGCCGACCTTGATCACACTGTCTTCGGCTATCTGGATTCCGCTGCCTTTGCCGACCTTGAGCGCGTGCCCGCCGCCGACATCGGTTGCGTCGTCCGCAGCGATTTTTGCCGACCTGCCCTTGCCGATCTGCGACGACTGTGCCCCGCCGATGGTGAAACTCTGATCGGCGCCAACATTGACGCTTTGCGCCGCCGCGATGTTCCAGCTATCAGCCGCGCCGATATCGTGGCTCTGCGCAGCACCTACGGTGACCGACCGCGTCGCACCGATCGTGTTCGTCTGCGGACCGCCCACAGTTCGGGTCTCGGATGCTCCGACCGAATCGACCCGCGCCGCGCCAACAGTCACCGTCTGCACGATCGCGACGGTCTGGGTGTGGTTGGCGCCGATCGTCTCGGTCGAGTTCGAGCCGATGTTGATCGTCTCATCGACCCCCACCGTCAGTGAGCGGTTCTTGCCCACCGTCTCGGTGTCGTTCGACCCGATATTGGTCGTCTGGTCGACGCCGACCTTGACCGTCTTGTTGTTGCCGACGTCCTCGTCGAGGTTGTGGCCGACGGAGTGCTTGGCGTCGTGGTCGATGCGGTCGGACTGGTCGTGCTGGACCAGCTTCTGGCGATCATTCTTGATCAGAAGGTGGTGGTCCTTCTGCGCCTGGAAGTTGACCAGCTCCGAGCCGGCCTTGTCCTCGAACATCAGTTCGTTGTAGCCGCCACCGCCCTTCGACGAGTTGGACTTCCAGCCGGACTGCGTGGCGTTGCCAGGCAGTCCGTAGGGCGGCATCTGCGAGGCGTTGTAGACCCGGCCGGTGATGATCGGCAGGTCCGGATTGCCTTCGATGAAATCGACGATCACTTCCTGGCCGATGCGCGGGATCTGGATGAAGCCCCAGCCGCTTCCGGCCCAGGTCTGCGACACCCGCACGAAGCAGGAGCTCTTCTGGTCCTTCTTGCCGAGGCGGTCCCAGTGGAACTGCACCTTCACCCTGGCATATTTGTCGGTGAAGATCTCCTCGCCGGACGGACCGACCACGGTCGCCGTCTGCGGCCCGCGCATGATTGGCCTTGGCGTGATGCGCGGCGGCCGATAAGCGACTGAGGTCGGCGCCACACCGAGCACCACCTTGAAATTCTCGCCATCGGTGTCGACGCCGGCGCGATAGCCCGGATCGAACAGCCGGTACTCGGCGCTGATCACCAGATACTCCTTGTTCTGGTCGTCGCGCGGAAAGCCGTCGAGCTTGAAGGTGCAGCCGGAGAACAGGCCGCGCACGGTGCCGACAGCGGCAATGCGCATATGCGGCGCCTGGATTTCTTCGCGCCTGATCGCCGCCAGGCTGTCGCCGCGCCCGACTTCCAGATGCGCGCCGGGGTGGCGATAGTTCTCGCCCGCGGCCTGCTTGTGGCCGAAGGGCTGCGCCGACTTCGCCATCAAATCGGCGGCGGGTTTTTCGAAGTCATAATCGGTGTGGGCATAGGCGCCGGGGCGCACCGCGCTGCCTGGAATCCAGTCGGTGATGTACTCGACGTCGCGGCGCGAGCCCTGCCCTTCGAACTGATAGAGCACCGTCTCATAGCCCGGCGCTGGCTTCAGCTTGCTCATGGCGTCGGCCAGGATCAGCGTGTGCTCGCCCTCGGCATGCTCGAAGAAGTACATTATGCCTTCGTGCTCGAGCAGCCGCTGCACGAAATCGAGGTCGCTCTCGTCATATTGCACGCAATATTCGCGCGGCGGATAAGAGCCTTGCAAGCGCTTTTCGAACTTGGCGATGCCGCCATATTTAGAGAAAATCTCCTCCACGATCTCGACGGCGGTCTTGTCCTGGAAAATGCGGCAGTCGGTGGTATTGCCGAGGAACCACAGCCACGGCCTGACGACCGCCTCATAGTGAGCCAGCCGATCTTCGATGCGGGTAAGGCGAAACTCGGCGATGAGGCCGCTGAACCAGCGCTTGGGGTCGGCCTCGCCTTCGATCGAAACGGCGCCGCCCAGCATCTTCAGCGGGTCGACATCGGCATTGGTCGAGACAAATCCAACGGTGTAGGCAAGGCAGCGGCTGATCTCGTCGCGGCCGACGAGATGCGTAAAGGTCAACAGCTCGGCGCCGACCGGCGTCTGCACAAGCGCGGCGCGTTGTTCACTCGGCATGGGTCGTGCCCCTCCTGAGCGCTAGTGTGGCAGGTTCGAAGCCCTTCTTGTGTTAACGACCTCACGTTCAGGGATATTTCGCAACTTGCCACCCAAGCCATGTTGAGCCTACCACATGTTCTATGGCAGACCAAAGAGGACAAGCGGCAGGCCGTTGCTGTTTGCGCCGCTTTCGCCAGTGTGAAACGCCGCTCTCCCGCTGTGCCCGCAAGCTGCTAGACTGTGGCACATCGGATCAATGGAAACGGCAGCGGTCGACGGTCCATAGCGCATGTTCATCAGTCTGCAGATCAGCAATGTCGATGTCCTGCCTGCCGGGCTGCCGCCCGGCTACGCATCGCGCGACCGCGGCTTCGAGATCGGGCGGGAGAACTGCGCCTGGACCTTGCCCGATCCGGACAAGTTCATCTCCGGCCGACATTGCGAAATCCGCTACGAAGGCGGCGCCTTTTTTCTCCACGACGTCTCGCGCAACGGCACATTCGTCAACGGGTCGAGCCAGCGCCTGACCGGCCCGCATCGGTTGGCGCAAGGTGACCGGCTCCGGATCGGCCGCTATATCGTCTCGGTGTCGATCGATGACGGGAACCCAGCCTTCGGTGGCCATGGTTCGACGCAACGGCAGATGCCTGGTGCCGGATCCTTTCCAGACCATGTCGCATCGCCACGGTCACCGACCGCGCCACCCGCTTCGGTCTCCAGCCGGCCGCAGCAAGCCGACGAGATCCTGCGCGCGATTGCCGCCGGCGCCGGCATTCCGCCAGAGGTGCTTTTGCTGCGCCAACCGCAGGAGGTAGCCGGCGAGATCGGCGCGGTGCTGCGCATCGTCGTCGACGAGCTGGTGTTGCTGTTGAAGGCGCGCGCCGCTGCAAAAGTCCTGGCCAAGACCAGCGATCGAACCATGATCAACGCCGCCGACAACAATCCGCTGAAGTTCGTGCCCGGGACCGACGAAATCCTCGACATCATGTTCGCGCGGCGTAGATCCGGCTATCTTGATGCCCGGCACAGCATCGAAGACGCTTTCCACGACCTCAAGACGCATGAATTCGCAACCTTCGCCGCCATGCAGGCGGCGCTGTCGCGGTTGCTTGACGATCTGTCGCCCGAGGCGATTGCGAAAAAACTGCCGCCATCCTCCTTTGCCTCGAAGAAAACGCGCGCCTGGGACGCGCTGGTCGCGACCTGGCGGGCCAAGGAGGAAGCGCACGAGAACGGCATGCTGGACATATTCCTCACCTATTTCAGTGAAGCCTATGCCAAGGCCGCCAAACAGAAGACCGGCAAGGGCTAAGCCCGCGCACCGCTGAAGACACCGTGAAGGCCGACCTAGGCACCGGCCGGCGACCAAAATTGCGCCGGGTTTCCATCGCAACCTTCTGAGACTACGATCACATACGGCAATTGAGCACGCGGGTACGGTTGGTCGACCTCGGGGGTCTGCGGCACATGTCATGTCACGGCGAGAAGCGTCCTGCGGTCCGCGTTCGCGCGGACATGGCGCTGTGCGTCGCGCCGCGCGGGCGTAGAGGCAGGGATCGGCGATGAGCTCGAAGGATGATCCTTTCGATCCGACCGGCAAAACCGTCATCCGCCCCAGCCGCCCCAATCCCGGCCGCAAGCAAAAGACGGTTCTCGCCCGCGATGCGCCGGCCCCCGGCAGTACGGTGATCGCCCCTGCCAGCGTCCCGGAACCCACGATTTTCGATCCCAACGCCGGCCGCCAGCCGCCGTCCGACGTCACGGGGACGGTGATCTATCAGGGAACGCCCTTCGCCAACGCGCCGGCCGATCGGCCCGTTCACGGCTCAGCCGGGACGGCGGGGAAAACGCCATGGGATGCGCTGCTCGGCGCCAGCGATGCCGTCGATTATGGCGCGGCCAACCCGATCGTCGCTGCCGCGGCGCCCTTGCTGATACTGCTTGGGCATCTGCGGCTGATGGCTGTCGAAAGACCGGCCGAGCCGCTGGCGCAGCATGTCGCCGGCCTGATCGAGGATTTCGACCGCAAGATCGCCAGGACCGATACCTCGGAAGAGGATGCGCGCATCGCCAGCTATGTGCTTTGCGAAACCGCCGACGATATCGTCGCCAATCTGCCCGGTTCCAGCCGGGATGCGTGGGCGCAGCACGCCATGCTGCAGCGCTTCTTCCAGGTCAAACCCACCGGCGCCGGTTTTTTCCAGGCGCTGAACACGGTGCTGGCGACGCCGGAACATCATCGCAATCTCATCGAGCTGATGCATGTCTGCCTGTCGCTTGGCTTCGAAGGCCAGTATCGCGGCCAGCCGCGCGAGAGCCTCGAACGGGTCCGCCGCGACGTCTACGAGACATCAGCCTATTTCCGCGTCCTCGGTGACGACGACATCTCGCCGCGCTGGCAAGGCTTGTCGGTCACATCGGCGCAAGGCTCCAGGCGGGTTCCGCTCTGGGGCATAGCCGCTGCAACCGCGGCGGGCTTGACCGCAGCCTTTTTCACGCTGCGGGTCCTCATCACCAATGATGGCGAGGCTGTTGCCGGCGAGTTGCTGGCGCTCAATCCGGCGACGCCGGTCACCATCGAGCGCACCGGCTTCGTCCCGCTGACCGAGGAGGTGAAGGTCGCAGCGCCAACGACGATTGCGCAGGTTGATCGCATCCGCACTGCCTTGGCCAAGGAGATCGAAGCCGGCGGCGTCAGCGTCGGCACCAAGGGTGATTTCATCATCGTTGAAATCAGTAACGCCCTGCTGTTCCAGTCGGGACGAGCCGAGGTCAAGCCGGAGTTCGAGCCGGTGGCCGCCAGCATCGCGGCGGCTCTCGATGCGGAGCGCGGGCCAATCCGGATCGTCGGCCACACCGACAACGTCAAGCCGAAGAAGACCAGCGCCTTCAAATCGAATTTCGACCTCTCCGTCGCCCGTGCCCAGTCGGTGGAAAAGATGATCGCAGCGCATTTCAGCGATCCGTCGCGGACAAAGGTCGAGGGCAAGGGCGAGGACGAGCCCATCGCCGACAATGCAACGCCGGAGGGCCGCGCCAAAAACCGCCGTGTCGATGTAATGATCCCGCGGGAGGAGACGCTGTGACCGGCTGGCTGCTACGCATCTTCAGCGCGCTCGCGCTCGCCGGCTTTGCCGCCGCGGTCTGGTACGCCGGCCCGTTGATCCGCTTTGCCGGCGCCCGGCCGTTGGATCCCATCTGGCTGCGGGCAGCGATCATCGGCATCGTCGTCGGAACGGTGGCGATCATCTACGCAATCCGGTTCCGGCGCAGGCGCAAGGCGCAGAAGGCGCTGGAGGCCGCCATGGCCAGCGCCGAGGATGACGGCAGCGATGCAAAGATGCTGGAAGCTCGCATGAACGAAGCGGTCGCGACGCTCAGGCAGTCGAGCGGCAAGCGCAACTTCCTCTACGACGTCCCCTGGTACATCGTCATCGGCCCGCCGGGCGCCGGCAAGACCACCGCGCTGGTCAATTCCGGCCTGAACTTTCCGCTGGCCGGGTCGGGCCAGGCGCAGCCGGTGGCGGGTGTCGGCGGTACGCGCAATTGCGACTGGTGGTTCACCGACGAGGCGGTGCTGATCGACACGGCCGGGCGCTACACGACGCAGGATTCCCATGCACGGACCGACAGCAAAAGCTGGCTGGCGTTCCTGTCGCTGCTCAAGCGGCACCGGACGCGCCAGCCGATCAATGGCGTCATCCTGGCCATCAGCCTTTCCGATCTGATGGCGGACAGCGAGCAGGCGGCCCGTGTCGCCGAAATCCGCAGCCGCCTGCAGGAAATCCACGAGGTCCTGAAGGTCCGCTTTCCCGTCTATGTGCTGTTCACCAAGGCCGACCTAGTCTCCGGATTCATGGAATATTTCGGCGGTTTCGACGAAGCACGCCGGCGCAAGGTGTGGGGCGCGACCTTCCAGACCGCCGAGCGCGGCCTGAACATGGTCGCAGAAGCGCCAGCCGAATTCGACGCGCTGGTGAAGCGCCTGACCGAAGAGATGAGCGAGCGGCTGCAGTCGGAGACCGATCCGGTCGCGCGCATCGCCATTTTCGGCTTCGCCGCGCAGCTCGGTGCGCTGAAAGGCCGGATCGTGAATTTCCTCGAGGGCGTTTTCGAGCCGACGCGCAAGCAGCTGAACGCCCCCCTGCGCGGCCTGTATTTTTCTTCCGGCACGCAGGAAGGCACGCCGATCGACCAGTTGCTGGGCAGCATAGGCCGCAGTTTCGGCAGGAATGCCCAGGCGCATCTTTCCGGCACCGGCAAAAGCTTCTTCCTGCACGATCTGTTGAGCCGCGTCATTTTCGCCGAGTCCGGCTGGGTGTCCTATGACAGGGCGGCCGACAGGCGCGTTGCGATCGCCCGCTACGCCGGCCTGACAGCGATCGCGGCCATAGCGATCGCCGCGCTTGGCGTTCTCGGCCTGAGCTTTACGACCAACAAATCGCTGGTCGCCGCGACCGGCCAGGCGGCAGGCCAATACCGCGCGACAGCCGCGCCGCTGCTGGCCAGCACGACGGTGTTGGATGCCGACCTCGAAACCGTCATCGGCGCGCTCGATGCGCTGCGCGGCCTGCCGGCCGGCTACGATACGAGAGACCAGCCCACCCCGGCCACGGCGACGTTCGGCCTCAGCCAGCGTGAGCGTATCCTTTCGGCCTCCGAGACCGCCTATCGGCAGGGGCTGGAGCGGATGTTCCGCTCGCGCCTGCTGTTCCAGCTCGAACGCACGATCGAGGCCAGGATGGCCGATCCGATGGCGCTGTACGAGCCGTTGAAGATTTACCTGATGCTGGGCGGCAAGGCGCCGAAAGTGGATGACGAGCTGGTCGTCACCTGGCTGAAGCGGGACTGGGAACAGAACCGCTATCCCGGCGCCCACAATCGCGACGGCCGGGCGCAACTGGAGAAGCATTTGCGCGCCATGCTGGCGCTCGACGATGACCAGGATCCCTCGTTCGAACTCAACCGCGCGCTGGTCGAATCCGCCCAGCGCTCGCTCGGCCGCATGAGCCTTGCCGATCGCGCCACCGCGCTCATCCAGTCGGCCACCTATGCGGCGGCGCTGGACGATTTTTCGGTGTCATCGCAAGCCGGCGCGGAGGCGCCGATGCTGTTCGAGCGCAATGACGGAAACGATCTCGCCGGCCTTCGCGTCCCCGGTCTCTACACCCATGCCGGCTTCGACTTCTATCTGGCGCAACTTGCCAGGAGCGCGCAGGCGCTGGTCGACGATCAATGGGTGATCGGCTCGAGCGGCGAGCAAGGCGGTTTCGACCAGGAATTGCTCAAGCTCGGCCCGGAGCTGCTCGATCGCTATGGCAAGGGCTTTGCGGCGGCGTGGAACGAGGTGCTCGACAGGTTGAAGTTCAAGGCAATGGCCGCCGACAAACCGCAATATCTGGCGCTGTCCGCAGCGGGATCACCGAGTTCGCCGCTGATGCAGCTGTTCGAGGCGATCGCGCGCGAAACAGCTTTGACGCAAGAGCGCAATCCGGCTGCGCCGTCTCAAGACAGCGGCCAGGAAATCGCGGCACGCGCCAAGGGCCTCGCCCGCATCGGCATCGAGCTTGCAGCGCGCAAATCGCAGAGCAGGGCCGGGACCGCCTTTGTCAGTACGCAGAACCAGGATCCCGGCGCCAACATCGAAGCCCAGTTCCGGTCTTTCCAGGCTTTGGTGGCCGGGGCGCCGGGGCAGCGGCCGCTCGACGCCCTGACCCAGAATTTCCGCGAAATCTATCAGAGCGTGCGGCTGGCCGCCGATGTCCCCGCCCAGACGGACCAGGCCAACGCCAATCTGCAGCTGCAGATATCGACTCTACGCGCCAACGCCTCGCGGCTGCCGAAGGCGCTGGCCAGGATGGTGAGCGCGGCGGCGGACGATTTCGAGGGCACCGTCGCCGAAACATCGACCACGCATCTCAACGAGATGCTGGAGGAGACCGTCGGCCGTCCGTGCGAAGAGATGATTGCCGGGCGCTTTCCATTCGCCCCCGCCGGTACCGACGATGTCGCCATGGCGGATTTTGCCAGGTTGTTTTCTCCGGGCGGGGTTCTCGACCGGTTTTTCGCGCAGAACCTGGCGTCGCTGGTCGACATGAGCGGCCAGGACTGGGACTGGAAACAGGACACCAGGTTCGGCCGCAATCTGGCGAAATCGACGCTGAAGAACTTTCAGCTCGCGGCACAAATCCGCGCGGCTTTCTTTCCGCTCGGCGGGCCGGTGCCGTCGATCAACATCACCTTCACGCCGCTGTCGCTGCATGGCGATGCCGACATGGCGCTGCTCAATATCGACGGCCAGGTGCTGCAGGCCACCCAAGCCGGCAACACGCCGGGCCTGATTCCGTGGCCGGGCAAGACCGGTTCGGCCAGTCTCAGCCTGACGCCGGAGCTGCCCGGCCGCGAGTCCGCAATCAAGTTCGACGGTCCCTGGGCGTTGAAACGATTGCTGGACAAGGGGCAGGTCACCGCCAATGGCGACAGTCTCGAAGCGCATTTCCTCATCGGCGGGCGCGATGTCGCCTACACGATCAAGACCGGGGAGGACGGTAATCCGTTCACGCTGCCGGCGCTCTCCGCGTTCAGCTGTCCGAAGGCTTTCTGATGGGGAATTGCATGGCAGGACCAGCGATTGCAGGACGCAGAGACAGCGGCGGCACCACACCGTCCGTCATCAGCGGCTTAGATTTCGATACTCTAATGAATGGGGCTGTGGCAGACTGGCCAGGCACGTCAGCCAAGGCGTTGCGGAGCGTAGGCAAGTGAACGATGCCGCCTTTGAGAGCTACGGCGTGAGCCACAAGGGCTGCGTGCGCGACCACAATGAGGACAGCTTTCTGGTCGAGCCGCGGATCGGCCTCTGGGTGGTGGCCGACGGCATGGGCGGGCACGAGGCCGGAGAAGTCGCTTCGGCAAGCATTGTCGAGCATCTGGCGACGATCGGCATCGCCAGTTCGGCGCCGGATCTGCGCGCCCGCTTTGAGGATCGGCTGAACCGGGCGCATGCCGAGATCCGCCGGATTTCGCGCTCACGCGGCGTGACCATCGGCTCCACCGTTGCCGCACTGCTGGCCATGGACGGCAGGTTCGCCTGCCTGTGGTCGGGCGACAGCCGCGTCTATCTCGTGCGCAACGCCGCGATCTCGCAGATTTCGCGCGACCACACCGAGGTCCAGGAACTGCTCGACAGCGGCGCGATCAGCGCGGCCGAAGCGGAGAACTGGCCGCGCCGCAACGTCATCACCCGCGCCATCGGCGTCAACGACGAAATCGCCATCGACTTCCAGCAGGGAGAGACCCTTGCCGGCGACATTTTCATCCTCAGCACGGACGGCCTGACGGCGCATGTCAGTGACGCGGAGATTGCGGCTGCAGTGCTCTCGGCAGCGCCGCAGGCTGCCTGCGAAAAGCTGCTTTCCATGGTGCTTGAGCGCGGCGGCACGGACAACGTCACCATCGTTCTGGTCAAGATCAGAGACAAAGGCAATGGCCTGTCCCGAGCAGAAGGCCGTGACCGATGAGCTCCGACGACAAGACCCGGCTATTGCCCAACATGGCGGATACCAGCGTCGGCACGCAGCTCAGCGGCATCTACGAGCTCGACGAACGCATCGCGTCGGGCGGCATGGGCGAAGTCTATCGCGGCCACAACATCCAGACCGGCGATCATGTCGCGATCAAGATCGTGCTGCCGGAATTCGCCCGCGATCAGACGATCCTGTCGCTGTTTCGCAAGGAAGCCTCGATCCTCAACCATCTGTCGCATGACGCGGTCGTGCGCTACCACGTCTTCACCATAGATCCCGGCATCGGGCGGCCCTATCTGGCGATGGAATTCGTCGACGGCCAGTCGCTGTACGACGTCATGCGCGGCGGGGCGATGGCGACTCCGGATGTGCGCAAACTGTGCCACCGGCTGGCCTCGGGCCTGAGCGCCGTGCACCAGGCCGGCGCCATCCACCGCGATCTGTCGCCCGACAACATCATCCTGCCGGGCGGCCGGGTCGAGCGGGCAAAGATCATCGATTTCGGCATTGCGCGATCGGCCGCGGTCGGTGGCGAGACGCTGATCGGCGGCAAGTTTGCCGGAAAATACAATTACGTCTCCCCCGAGCAGCTCGGGCTCTATGGCGGCGAGGTCAGCGAACAGTCCGACATCTACAGCCTGGGGCTGGTGCTGGCGGCGGCGCTGCGCGGCAAGCCGATCGATATGGGCGGCTCGCAATACGAGATCGTCGAAAAACGGCGGACCGTCCCTGATCTCTCCGGCATCGATGCCGATTTCAGGGACATTGTCGAAGCGATGCTGCAGCCTGACCCGGATGATCGACCGGCCAGCATGGCCGAAATCGCCCGGTTGACGCGCGACGACAGCGACGCAACCTTGCCGCCGGCATCGCTCGCGCCCCGGCCCGGTCTGCCGCGAACCGGGCAGACCGCAGGGCCTGTCTCGAAGGTCGGGGACTCGCCGGCCCAAGGCTTCGGTTCGGCCCCGCCAAGCGGCACGGCGGAGCCGTCTTTCGTGCCGCACGTGCGCCCGGCGCACCTGTCGCAGCCGAAACCGGCTGCTGAAACTCCCAGACGAGCAAGCACACCGCCGAAGCGTGCTACTACAGGCAGAAATCTGACGATCGCGGTGCTGTCGGCGGTGGCCGTGGTATCGCTTGGAGGGCTCTATGCATCGGGTATCGTGGGATTCGGAGACCGGCCTCGCGTCACCGACACCGGCAAGCCGCTCCAACCCGAACTGACAAAGCCGATCGTCGCTGACAAGCCCGTTCCGGACACTGCGCCGGTCGAGAAGACGGTGCCAAAGCTGCAACCAGCGGAGACTGCGGCTGAAGATCAGGCCAAAGCGCCGGTCGAGCCGCAGCCGACGCCACCAGTCGCGTCGAGCGCTACGGCCCCGCTGCCGGCCGCACCAATCGACAAGACCGTCGCGCTGCAACCGCCATCCGGCCCGTCACAGTCCGATGCCGCGAAGAACCCCGAGCCTGTCAGTCCGCCGGTAGAGCCCAAGGCGACAGCGCCGGCCACGCAAACACCTGAACCAACGGCCGAGGCACCCACGCCCACAGCACCGGCGCCGCAACCCACCGCTCAACCGCCCGAGCCCAAGGCGCAGGCGCCTGAACCGACCGCGCAGGCGCCCAAGCCGGACACGCAGGCGCCCAAGCCGGACACGCTGGCCCCCAAGCCGGACACGCAGGCGCCTGAAACGACCGCAGAGCCCAACCCAAGCCGGCCCAACATCGCCAGCGGCGAGCAGGCCGACAAGTCCGCAGAGCCCGACATTGCCATGAACGTGCCCAAGCCGGAGGTGCCGCCACCGGCCGATGCGGCCGCGGAGCGGGTCACCTGGGTACGCGCCTTCAATGGTGGTGATTGTTTTTTTGCGACGGTGACGTCGGCCGCCGACAAGGGCGTCGCGATCGAGGGCTTCGGCACGTCGGTGCCACCCTTCGAACAGTTGCTTGGGGAATTCCAGGCGAAGTTCCATGTCGAGCCGGATATCAGCGTCCGCCTTATCCAGCCCCCGCAATGCGGGATCACCGGCTTCCTGCGTTTCATGGGCGCGAGCACGGCCGACAGGCCGCAGCTTGTCCTCGACCAGACATCGGTGCCGGACGGCTCGCCGATCGACGGCACGCTGATGACGCATGGCGGGCTGGTGTCGAGCGTGTTCCTGATCGACCACAGGGGCATCGCCTTCAACCTCGACGATCATGTTGTCGTACAAGCCGACAAGGCGACCTTCTCGATCCCGATCGGGCTCGGCGCCGCCGACAAGGCGGCAGGCAAGGCGTTGCCGCAGATCATCATGGTGATCACCGGGCCGCAGGACATTAAGGCGGCGGACTTCACAACGCCGACGCCGGCCTCGGTGCTGTTGCCCAGGATACTCGACGAGATCGGCGCCAGGAGTTCGGCATTTTCGGCGACCGCCAAATATTTCCGCCTCGGCGGCTAGCACCGACGCCGATGCAACGTCGTCGCCGAGATCCCGTCCTGCTTGCCCGGAACGTGCGGGTGAAGCTCGCCGCGAGCGCGGTCGCGACGCTGTTGCTGGCGCTTCTTTCCACCGGGCAAGCGCGCGCCGAATTCACCGTCTGCAACCAGACGCTCGATGTCGTCAATCTTGCCGTCGGCCAAAAGGTCGACGATGCCGACCAGACCGATGGCTGGTGGACCATCGGCGCCAATCAATGCGTCAACGTCATCCGCGAGGAGCTGACCAACCGCTACATCTACATCTACGCGACGGATGTGTTCGGCCACGCCATTCTGGCAGGCTCCACCGACATGTGCATCGAGCGGCGGCGGTTCTCGATCCGCGGCATCGATGAATGCTGGCAGCGCGGCCATATCGCGGCGAAGTTTCTCGAAGTCGACACCCAGGAACAGGTGCGCTGGACCTTCTTCCTGACCGGAAGCGCGCCGTGACGCACAGCATCGACACCAGCTTCAAAGCAAAGAAGCAGGCGCGCGCCGCGCTGCGCAGGCGCAGGATCTGGCTCGGGCTGGCGGCTGGCCTGGCGACAATCGTCCTCGCCGCGATTGCCACCGGCTTCTATCTTACCGCCGACTACTGGTCGTTCGGCGACGAGGACGAGGAACTGCATGCCGTCGAAGGCTCGGACGACGTGCCGGCCGACGCATCGGTCTACGTGCCGGCCATCATCGACCTTGCCGGCGACCCGATGTGGATCACACTGGCGCCGGAGGCCGGCGCCGCGAAGAGCAGCGGGATGCCGCGCCCGGCGGAGCTCGACCAGGCCGGTATCTCCCCTCAGATCATGGTTCTCTCCGACGTGATGCTGAGCGCCAGCGAAAAATTCATGACGACGATCCCCTCGACGCAAGAGGATTTCGCTTTCTTTCAGGCGCAGCGGAAGACCGCGGTCGCGCCACCCGCCGAACCCAGCGATCCGCAGAATGACCTGCAGAACGATCTTCAACCATCGCCCGGCGCGGACGGGGCTCCGGCGGCCTCCGGCCCAGCTCCTGACCCGCAAGCCGCTCCGGGTGCATCGGCGGCGGCCGATGACCCCGAGGCCGGCTGGGGCGAGACCATCGATGAGGGCGAAGCAGCACTCCCCGCCTTTCAGAAGACACCGGTCGAAAACAACACCAGCGTTGCCACCGTCAGCTCGGAATACCAGCGCTTCGAGGCGACCCAGGACATTTTCGTGAAAATCCTCAACGACCGCAGCCTGGACAGCGTGGCGCTCGATGCGCATTTTTCCGCCGACGACGCAAAGCTTGCCGGCGAGGCGCTGAAGGCGCTGTTCGACAAGGACGGCCTGCAGCCTGGTTATGTCGTGGCGATGCGCGGCTTCAGGCCGACGCGCGAGACCACGACGATGTCGCTGATGCAGGTCTCGATCTATGCCAGGAACGTCTTTGTCGGCACGCTGACACGCAACGCGGCCGGTGCCTTCGTGTCGGGCGTCGACCCGTGGGTGCGCGAGGACCTGTTCAATTATTCGGGCGCCGAGACCGAAGGCACGCAGAAACGGCAATACCGCCTGCTCGACGCGATCTATTCGACGGCGGCCCGCAACAATGTGCCGAGCGGCATCATCGGCGAAGCCATCATGTATCTGTCGCGGGGACAGGATCTGGATGCTTTCGCCAGCGAGGACCAGCGTCTTGTGCTGATCTATTCGCAGACGCCGCGCGGCAAGAACGAGACCGACGGACGGGTGCTCTATGTCGGTATCCAAGGCACGCAAAAGAGCTTGGATTGTTTCGTTTTCCAGCAGAGCGACGGCCAGTTTTCCTGCGTCTCGGGCGATGACCAGGTGCGCTCGCTGACGGTGGCCAACGGCATGGTGACGCCGGTCAACGGTGTCATGACGTCGACCTTCGGGCCGCGCAAGCATCCGATCCTGGGCGTTGTTCGCATCCACAAGGGCGTCGACTGGGCAGCACCCGTGGGGACCCCGATCGCAGCAGCCTTCGACGGCGAGATCATCTTCCAGGGCGACGGCGGCGGCTACGGCAATGTGGTCAAGATCGCCCATGGCGGCGGCCGCGAGACGCGCTACGCGCATATGTCGAAATTCGCCATTGCCAGCGGTGTCGGCACCAAGGTGAAGGCCGGCGACATTATCGGCTATATCGGCACCACCGGCCTGTCGACCGGGCCACATTTGCATTTCGAACTCTATCAGAGCGGTCAGGCGATCGATCCGCTCGGAACAGTGACCGCTGCAATCGCCGTCACTTCCAGCGATCCCGCCGTCGAAACGCTGACCGACCGTATCGTCCACGTCGAATCGGGCGGTAGCGCGCGGGCCAAGAACCCGCTGTCTTCGGCGACAGGCGCCGGCCAGTTCATATCCAAGACCTGGATCCGGATGATGAACACCTATCGTCCCGAACTGGCGCGCTCGCTGTCGACCGCAGACCTGCTCGCTTTGCGCTACGACGCCACCATCTCGCGTGAGATGGTGCGCAATCTGGCGCGCGAGGGCGAAGCCTATCTCAAGGCGCGTGGCCACCAGATCACCGCCGGCCGGCTCTATCTCTGCCATTTCCTCGGTATGGAAGGCGCCCATCAGGTGCTGGCGTCGCCGGGATCGGCGCAGTTGAGCGCCGTGCTCGGCTCGTCCGTTATCCAGGCCAACCCGTTTCTTGCCGGCAAGACCGCCAGCTACGTCGTCGACTGGGCGGAACGGAAGATGGGCCGCAAATTGCCGACGCCCGCCACCACCGATGCGGGCCAGCAGACGACGACGGAAGTCCGCCAGACATCGCCGGAGTTCGAAAAATACAAGCAGGCGATAACGGCACTGGTCGGCTCGATCCAAAATACTCTTGAGCCGGGCTAGAGCTGGCAGTTCGCCCCGGCTTTCGCCAAGCCGATTGGTTCTGAGGCCGGCGAATGGTATGTTTGCGGATATTTGGGAAGGTTTTTGGGTCCTTGTGAACCAAAACTGTGGCTGGGATCACATACGCCCAACAGCCATTTTGGCAGAAGCGATACAGTCGCTGGTGAAATTTAGCATGCACAGCCATCAATAACGCGCCCCATTGGGGCGGAAGGCCGATCCCATGAAAGCGTTTGCCGTCCTTTTGAGCGGATTTTTTCTGTTAATGCTGACCGCGCTTGGCACCGTCCAGGCGGCGGCGCCGGATGCCGGTGGCGTCAAACGCGTCGCGCTGGTCATCGGCAACAGCAAATACGTCCATGCCGTCGAATTGCCCAATCCGGCCAATGACGCGCATCTCATCGCATCGACGCTGCGCAATGCCGGCTTCGAGGTGATCGAGGGCGTCGACCAGGACAATGCCGGCATGCACAGCCTGATCAGCAAATTCACCGAGCAGTCCTACGATGCCGACCTCGCCGTCATCTTCTATGCCGGCCACGGCATGCAAGTCGACGGCAAGAACTTTTTGATCCCGGTCGACGCCGAACTGACGTCACCTGCCTATCTCAAGACCCGCACCGTCCAGATCGACGACTTCATGGCCGCACTGCCGCCCGACCCGGCGGTCGGCGTCATCATCCTTGATGCCTGCCGCGACAATCCGCTGGCACGGACACTGGCGGCCTCGATGCCGAAGACCCGCTCCACCGCGCTGGGCACCGGCCTGGCGCCGATCGACCCTAAATCAGAGGGCGTCGGCACCGGCGGCATCCTGATTGCCTATGCCACCGACCCGGGCGCCATCGCCTTTGACGGCAACGGCGTCGACAGCCCCTACTCGACCGCGCTCGCCAGGCACCTGACCGAACCCGGCGTCGAGATCCAGAGCGCGCTGACGCGGGTGCGCGGCGAAGTGGCCGAGACCACGCAAGGCCGCCAGCGGCCATGGCACAACGCATCGCTGGGCCGCGAGGTCTTCCTTGGCAAACCGGCCGCCGAAGCCGCACCGATGGTAAAACCGGCCGCCGATGACGCGAACGCCGTGGCAGCGCCCGCTCCTGCTCTCGTCACCAGCGAACCGCCTTCGTGGGAAGTCGAGCAGCGGCTTTGGGACGAGGCCTCGAAGCGCAACACCGCGCCATTCTACGAAGCCTATCTCGAACAGTTCCCGAATGGCCGCTTCGCCACGGTGGCGCAGCTCAACATCGATGCGCTGAACGATCCGAAAGCCCAGGAACGGCAGGTGGCAGCGCTCGATGCCGACGAAGCGAACTCGGGTTCTGCCGTGCGCACCTCGGTCGGCATTTCGGACGACATGAAGAAGGTGCTGGGCACCGAGGCGACGGAGAACGCGATCGGTCTCGATCGCCAGGGCCGCATCGACCTGCAATTGCGCGTCGAGGCGCTGGGCAACGAGCTTGGCCGCGTCGACGGCAATATTGGCGCCAAGACCCGGCAAGCGATCGGCGACTGGCAAGAGGGGAACGGGCTGCCTCCGACCACCTTCCTGACGCGCGAGCAACTGGCGTTCCTGGTTATCCAGACGGACCCGATGATGGAGGCCGTTCGTGCCAAGCACGAGGCCGACCAGGCCGGAGTGGACAAGCAGAAGAAACAGGTGGTGCAGAAGGCCCGCACGCTGAAGCCGGTGGCGGAAAAGCCACGCAAGAAGCAGTACGCCCAGAAGCCGCGCCGACAACAGCAGTTCGTGCAGAAAAGGCGCAACCGAGAGGTCGTGCGCGAGGATGAACCGCCACCGCGGGACAACAATGATTTCCTGACCAAGGCGCTGATCTTCGGCACCGGCGTAGCAGTCGGCGGCGTGCTCAAGAACTGATCGATCACATCGAACGACAAAAACGCCGCGTGTCCGTTGGACGCGCGGCGTTGATGGCCGGAAGACGCAGCCGGCGAAGCTACTGCGCCTTAATCCGCATCTCGACCCGGCGATTGACAGGATCGTAGGGGTCGGGGTTGCGTGGATTGGCCTCGCCGAGACCGACCGCCTTGATGCGGTTGGATTCGATGCCGTTGGATTCGAGGAAGGCCGTCACCGACTGCGCCCTGCGCTGCGACAGCCCCTCATTGTAGGTCGCCGAGCCGGATGCGTCGGTATAGCCTTCGACGACGAAGGACAGCTTGCTCAGCCGATCGTCCTTCAGCGCCTTGGCGAATTCGTCGAGTTCGCTGCGCGCCTTGGCGTCGAGCTCGGACGAATCCAGGCTGAAATTGATCAGCATATCGAGGCCGGTCTTCTCCGGAGGCTTTTCTTTCTGGCTGGTCTTGCTCTTGCACTCGTCCTCGGTGCCGACACAAATCCCGCGTGCCGCGCCGTGATCGATAGCGCCGGCAAAGAACTTCACAATGTCTTCCGATTTCTGAAGTGGGTCGGCATAGACGTGCGTCGAGAAAAGCACGGTCGCCAATGCCAAGACTGAAATGTGCCGCTGCATAACGGTTACTCCCGTTTCGAGCATCCGATTTTCACTCAGGCCCGATCCATGGATCCGGGCCAACTCTTCCTGTTCGACAATGATCTGTCGAGATCACGGTCGGCTGTGGAATATACCAAACCGTGAGGCGTTTGTCTGTGAACAACGTCATGGACATGTGGTGGTCGACAGACTTGACCCGCGCCTCGCAGGCGGGTTGAGTGAGGGCTGGGGGAGGATAACAGCAGCGATGGTCAACGGGCTTCGATTCCAGACCGCACGCGATCTCTTCGCCGCGAACACGGCTGTCGCCCGGGACATGACGGCCGTTCCGACCGACCAGCCCTCGCTCGAGTTCTGCCGCCGGCTGATGGCCGGGCGCATCCCCGAGGAAGCGATTACCTTTTGCGCCTATCTCCTGCCTGACCGGGCCGCAATCTGGTGGGGGCATGAGTGCCTTGGGCATCTGACCGAGCTGCTCGAAGAGCAGGATCTCGCAACGCTGGCCCTGATCCAGGACTGGGTCGGCGACCCCAACAATGCAAGCCGCCGGGAGGCTGTCGCCGGGGCGGCGATGACGCAGCAGCACACGCCTGCCGGCTGGATCGCGCTAGCGGCGCAACGGCACATCAATGGCCTGACGCCGCAGACCAACGGGTCGAGGCTGCGGCCGCTGCCGGCTGCGCATGCCGTCAATGCCGGCATACTGGCCGGACTGGCGCGGGTTGCGGTGGCGGACCGTTTCTCCGTGCTCACCGCCTTTGTCGAGATGGGCATCCAGCTGGCCGAAACCGAGGCGCTGCGCCGAGCCTGATTGCTCTGGATCGTGATGAGATTTCATTGAAATCTGATCCAACCCATTGTTGGCGGTCTCATTTGCAGCCGTTTTGCGCCCATTTGCCGAGTGCCACCTTGAAGCGCGTGCCCAGCGGGTGTTGCAGGCGCAACACGGAGACATCATTGGTGACGTAGGTCTTGGCCTGGTCGCACAGCCGCTCCTCGGTCCATTGATGACAGTTGCTGCACTGGTTGTCCCAGACGGACTTTTCCAGGCCCTCGACCGGACTGAAGTGCGGCTTGCCCTGGATGAGTTGGGCGATGCTCTTGCCGTCGATCGCCGGGTCGCCGAAATTGACCGGAACGTCGAAAAGGACTGGCGCGTCCGAGCCCAGCTTCGGAATTTCCTCACGCAGCTGTTCCAGCGCCTGCTCGCCGGCGTCCGTACCCGGCGGATTGGCGGCCGCGCCGGTGCGCGCCTGCGTATCGCCTTCGGGCGCAGCCGCGCCGGAATCGCCGACGATCAGCGGCGCCTTGAGATCGACCTTGTGAAGCACGACATCGGTGGTCAGCGAAACGTTGATCCAGGGCCGCTGGCGTCCGGCTGTGGCCTTGAACACATCCGACGTAACCCGGTTCATCGCTTCGGTGATCGAGACGTTGACCTCGCCGATATGGGCAAGCAGCGCCGCCGAAAATGGCGAGTGCTCGCCCGGTCCGTCATAGGCGAGCTGGTTGGGACTGGCAGCGAAGGCGACCAGCGTGCCGGCGCCGCCATTCTCGATCGGTATTTCGGCAAGGCCGCTGCTTGCCGTGCTGTCGCCGCCAGTCTCCTTGGCAAGCACATCGGCGAGCGGGTTGTCGCGGCAGGCGTCGAGGAACACCAGCCTGATGCTGGTCTCGCGCGACATCTGCCGCAGGATGAAGTCCACCTGCACGGCTTCGAAGTCGAGCGAGGTCTCGTCCTCCAGCGCCGCATCGACAGGCAGCAGGTAATTCCTGCCCGAGACCTGCAGGCCATGACCGGCATAGAAGAACAGCGCGATATCGGCGCCACGCACCTGCCGCGCGAATTGCGCGATCTTTTCCTGCGTCTGCGCCTTGGTGAGATCGAGGCCGGAGACGATTTCGAAGCCCAGCCCCTTCAGGCGATCGGACATTGCCTGCGCATCGTTCACCGGATTGGGCAGCACCGGCGCGTTCCGGTAATGGGAATTGCCGAGCACCAGGGCGATGCGGCGTTCGGCACTGGCCGCGGTCATGGTAATGGTCATGGTCAACGCAAGCGCCAGCACGGCGAGGCCGACGCCGCGCATGAAGTTGCCGCAACTTGCAATCATGTCCAAACGCACCGGATTCCTTTTCGGTTGACGGGCCTTCTCAGTTAAGGACCGGCTCAGTTGGAGAGCGGCGTGGCGGAGAACTCGATCCGCCGGTTCAGCGCCTTGTTCTTCGGCGTATCGTTCGGCGCCACCGGCTTTTCCTCGCCATAGCCGGAAGCCGTGATCTGCGCCGATGGAATGCCCGCAGCGATGATCGCGTCGGCGACCGCCTTGGCGCGTCGTTCCGACAGGTTCTTGTTGGCCGTCGGCGAGCCGTCGGAATCGGTATGGCCCGAAACCTCGACCTTCAGTTTCGGACATTTGCCGACGACGCCGACCACCTCGGCCAGCAGCGGGCGGCTCTTTTCATCGAGCCGAGCGCTGGCTGGGCGAAAATAGACGGCGCCGGTGCGCGACAGCACCTCGAACCTGTTCAGGCATTCATCGTCGCTGAAGGACGTCTTGCCTGCATCTGTGGCGACCGGCCCGGCATCGGCTGGGGCTGCGGCCGCGACGGCAGGCGCCGCCGCCGGCTTGGCCCCATCAGCGGTGAAGACGAAGTCGAACGACACCGAAGCCGTCGGGACGATGCTGCTGACATTGGCCGCCTGCTGGAGTTTTTCGATGTTGGGCAACAGGCCGAAATCCTCGACATGCACGGCGACCGGCGCCTCCGAGGCGATCGACGCCATGCTGTCGGTGATCATGGTGACCACGACATTGGCCTCAAGGTCCTTGTCGACGCCGTGCAGGCTCAGGCGAAACGGGATATGCGCGCTCATGCGCCGTTTGGTGGCGAGATCGGCAAAAGCGGCGGGATCGACTTTCGCCGTCACTTCCGCCGTCGGGAATTTGAAGGTTTCGAAGAACAGGAAGCGCATGCGGACATTGCGAAGGTCGATACCGGTGTCGACCGAGTTGAGGTCGAACGTGACCTTGGCGGCGCCATCCGATGTCAGCGTGCCCGAGAGGTTCCTGATCTTGTTGGTTTCGACAATGGTGTTCTTCTTCACCGATTGATAGGTGAGTGTCGAATTCGCCGGATCGAGCGTCCAGTGCGGCTGCGCGTTGGCCACCTGCGGCGCAAGCAGCAACAGACCGAACACCACGACCACCAGAGCCGGCGGACGCCAGCGCTGCGACGGCTTTCCATGCCTTACTAATCCGACGACCCCGAACATACATGCCCCCCGTGACAACACATTTCAGTTGCGATGACGGCGGTCGAATGCCGTGACCTCAGTCAGCATAGTGCGTTAGCCGGGGCTTAGCGAGTAGCGGAGGCGTAATATCGCCGTTGCTTGCTTGGACAGGCCCCGGTTACCGGCTGGCCCACAGCACCCCACGCTCGAAGATGGTGCGCATTTGCGGCACGGAAAACTCATCCGCGGTGTGGCCGAGCGCGCTGAAGAAGACGCGGCCCTTGCCGTAGCGGCGCTTCCAGACCACGGGCATGACGACGCCGTCGATGAAATCGAGATGCCCACCGCTGAACGTCGTCGTCGCCAGCACCTCGTTGCTCGGGTCGACATGCATGTAATACTGCTCGGAATGGTAGGCGAAACCCTCGATACCCCTGACGATCGGATCGTCGCTGATGATGTCGACACGGTAGTCGATGATGTCGCCGGGGTGCGCGACCCATTGGCCGCCGGTCATGAACTGATAGGCCGGTTCGTTGCGAAAACTGTCGCCCATGGTGCCATGGAAGCCGGCAAGGCCGGTCCCGCCGCTGACGGCGGCGGTGAGGTTTTGCAGCTCCGGTTTATCGATCGTCGACATGGTGATCACCGGCACGATCAGATCGATGGCCGGGAGCTGCGGATCGGCAAGCGCCGATGTGCCCTCTTCTGTCCGCACCTCGAAGCCATGCCCGGTCAATATCTCGCTGACGACAGCGGCGCTGCGGGCCGGCGTGTGACCCTCCCATCCGCCCCAGCAAATCAGTGCCGTCTTGCTCATGCTCGTCTCTCCTTTGGTCGGCAATATTGATAGGCAAGCGGAACGCTTTTGTCTTCCCTTCCATGATGGGCATTCTGGGACGGGCATTTCTGGTCGGAAATCACGACCCGGCGATGAATTCCGTGGATGAGGACCGATTGGCCGCGCTGGCGTCTTGTTTCAATGCCGGGCTGCACTCAAATCAGCTGTCTTCGCGTTTGCGCAGACATCGGTCCGATCCGCCGCAACCAGCCGGAGCCTTCCGGGGAGACCGCTCTATGAGTTTCGACCAGACGACTGTCGCCGCCTATCTGGAAGTCATCACCATCAACCTTGTGCTGTCCGGCGACAATGTCGTGGTGATCGGCATGGCGGCCGCAGGCCTCGCCAAGGCGTTGCGGCAGAAGGCGATCATCGCCGGCATTGCCGCGGCGGCGGTGATCCGCATTGTCTTTGCGGTGATCGCGGTGCAGCTGCTGGAAATTCCGGGGATCATGCTGGTCGGCGGCATGCTTTTGTTCTGGGTGTGCTGGAACATGTTCCAGGAGTTGCGCTCGGCCGGCGACGGCGAGGACGTCGACACTGAAGCCGTAGCACTTGCGACGGCGCGGCCGGCCAAGGCGCTGCGCACCGCGATCCTGCAGATCGTCGTCGCCGATGTCTCGATGTCGCTGGACAATGTGCTGGCCGTGGCGGGCGCCGCCGCCCACGACATGAATGCGCTGGTGTTCGGTCTCATCCTGTCGGTGGTTCTGATGGCGGTCGCCTCGACGCTGGTGGCGGCGCTGCTTGCCAGGTATCGCTGGATCGGCTGGCTCGGTCTGGCAATCATCGTCTATGTCGCGGGAAATATGACTCTGGACGGCGTCGAGCAGATGAGAACGGTCGACTTACACGCGCTGCTCTCGCCAGTTGCAAGCTAGATTCTCCTGGCGATCAAATGATATCGAAAATCCGCCCTGGGTTGAGAATGTTGTGCGGATCGAACGCCACCTTCAGCCGGCGCATGGCTGATATTTCGGCGTCGCAGCGCACGAGGTTCAGCCATTTCTTCTTGTCGAGGCCGATGCCGTGCTCGGCCGAGACGGCGCCACCGCATGCCGCCACGCCGCGATAGATGATCTCATAGGCGGCCGCCGGTTCCGTGGTGTCGACCTGATAGTGCAGATTGCCGTCGCCGAGATGGCCGAAGACGTAGATCTCGGCGCGGTTGTCGACGGCGTGGATCGCGGCTTCGGCGTTGCGCAGGAAACCCGCCATGGTCGCCAACGGGATGCTGATGTCGACGCCGATCATGCCCTCGATCGCAAACAGGAAGCGGTTGGCCTCTTCGCGCACATCCCATAGCGCACGGAATTCGCGCGGCGACTGCGAGACGACCACGTCGGCGACGATGCCGTCCTCGACCGCCTGCATCAGCACCGAAGCGAAACGCTCGCCGTCCAGCTCGGCCTGGTTGCCCTGGATCTCGGCCAAAACATAAACCGGCGCGCCGGCAGGCAGCGGCGCCGGCGCGGCCATGCCGGCAATCATGGCGCCGTAGAGCGGCGAGAAGTTTACCTCATAGGCCGAAAGCAAGGGCCCGAGCCGCTGCTTGAGCAACCCCAGCAACGCAATCGCCGCCTCCAGCGAGCCAAGTGCGCAAAAGGCGGCAACCTCGGTGGCGGGCTTGGGATGCAGCCGCAGGCAGGCGCGAGTAACCACGCCCAGCGTGCCTTCGCTGCCAATGAAAAGCTGGTTGAGATCGTATCCCGAATTGTCCTTGGCCAGGCCACGCAACGAAGTCAGGATCGAGCCGTCGGCAAGCACGGCCTCCAGCCCCAGCACCTGGGCGCGGTACATGCCGTAGCGCAGCACGCGAATGCCGCCAGCATTGGTGGCGATGTTGCCGCCGACCGTCGCCGTGCCGCGCGCGCCGATATCGACGCCGAACATCAGGCCGGACGCATCGGCCGCTTCCTGCACCATTTGCAGCGGCGCGCCGGCTTCCGCGATGATGGTTGCCGCGGCGCCGTCGGGCGCTTCGACCGCGGTCATGCGCTCCAGCGACAGCACCGCTTCGCCCGGCTGCACGCGCGCGCCGCCGGCCAGCCCGGTGCGGCCGCCATGGACGACCAGCTTCTGGCCGATACCACTGCATAGGCGCAGGATTTCGGCGACGTCGGCGGCGTTGCGCGGACGCAAGACCAGTTCGGGCTGGCCGCCGCCCTTGCCGGAGAGGTCGTCGCTGTAGCGCGGATCGATAGCATCGCCGATCACAACCGCGGCGGCATCGAGCCGACGATAAAGCTGGGAAAGAAGCCGATCGATCTGTTGTGTCATGGTGCCTGGACTGTTTCAGCGCTCTTTGTAACCGAGACTTTGATGCGCGACAATTTTCGCGTCAATTGAACAAATTTACGCACGGTATAATCTGTCATTGCGCGTTGAACCCACTGACGTTTCCTGTAAATTTCGTCTGCCGTTGCGTGGCAGACGCGCCGGCTGCAGGACCGTGGGCAGCGTCAAGGGATGACCGAGGTTCTGGCGCGTGCCAGACGAGGATTGAATGCCAATGACGCACAAGACGATGGAGGATTTCGCCCGCTCCTGCGGCGTCTCCAGGCCGACGCTGTCGAAATATTTCGACGATCCGACCAGCGTCAAGCCGGCAACGCGCAAGCGCATCGAAGAGGCGTTGCGGTCGTCCGACTACCAGCCCAATCTGTTTGCCCGCAACCTCAACCGCAAGCGCACCCGCGCCATCGGCATTGTCGTACCGACGGTCACCGATCCCTTCTATTCCGAAATGGTCAGCCGCATCGAGCTCAGGCTGCGCGACGAGGGCTACTGGCCGATCGTCATCTCCTCGCATGGCTCAACCGAGCTCGAAATGGAGGCGACACGTACCATCCTGTCGCTGAAAGTTTCGGGCGCGCTGATCGCGCCGCTCGGCTTGCGCTCGGACCGGCGCACGCTGGAGAAGCTGACTCAGACAATGCCGGTCGTCTATTTCGATACCTATCTCGAAGGCGGCACGCCCTTTGTCGGCAACAACAATGCCCAGAGTGTCTCGACCATCGTCGACTATCTCTGCCGCTCCGGCGACGCCCCGATCTATTTCGACATCCCGCATGTCAATCACAATTCGCCGGAGCGCCTGAACAGTTACGTCGCCGCGATGCGTCAGCTTGGCCAGGAGCCGGTGGTTATCGGCAACACCCGAGACTACACATGGGATTTCGAGCGCATCGGCTACGAGCAGATGGAACAGATGCTCGGGGCCAGCGGCCTGCCGGGCAAGACCAGAGGTCTGCCCGGCAAGACCGGGGGTCTGCCCGGCAAGACCGGGGGTCTGCCCGGCAAGACCATACTGTGTGCGAATGACCGCCTGGCCTTCGGCGTGATGGCGGCAGCCTTCGCGAAAGGGCTGAAGATCGGCCGCAAGGCCGATTGCGACCTGCGTATCGCCGCCCATGACGACCATCCGCTGAGCCGCTACACCTGCCCCGCACTGACCACCATCGCGCAGGATTTTGCCGCCATGGCGGGGCGCAGCGTCGAGACACTGCTCGCTTTGCTCAACGAGGATAGGGCAAACGTCGCGCCGAAGGTCAGCCTCGACGCCGCCCTGGTGATGCGTCAGTCCGCTTGAGCCTTTCCAAAGGCAGGATCGAAGCTTCGCCACGCGGCAATGGCGGCGGCAACCGCCTGTCTCGCTGCCGGGCCGTGACGGCCCATCGAGACGAAGCCGTGGATCTGACCGGGCCAGTGTTCCAGCACGACCGGCACGCCGGCCTGCTGCAGACGCCTGGCATAGGCCTCGCCTTCGTCGGCGAGGATGTCGTGACCGGCGATGGCGATGAAGGTGGGCGGCGCACCGGCGAGGCTTTCCGCCTTCAGCGGTGAGGTACGCCAGTCGCCGATGTCGGCGGCATTGCGGACATAATGGTCGCGGAACCAGGCCATGGTCGAGGCGGTCAGGCCAAAGCCTATGGCGAAGCGGCGATAGCTGTCCGTCGTCTGCCCGGCATCGGTGTTGGGATAAAACAGCAGCTGCGCTGCCGGCGGATTTTTGTCCCCCCGCGTGAGCAGGCCGAGCACCGTGGCGAGATTGCCGCCCGCGCTGTCGCCGGCAACCGCGATGCGGGCAGCGTCGATGCCGAGTTCGTCCGCGGCGCTTTGCATGAAGGCAAGTGCCGATCGGCAATCCTCTATTGCCGCCGGGAATTTGTGTTCCGGCGCCAGCCGGTAGTCGACGGAAACGACGACAGCGCCTGCCTCGTTGGCGAACCAGCGGCAGATCTCGTCATGCGAGTCGAGATTGCCGATCACCCAGCCGCCGCCATGGAGATAGAGCAGCGCCGGAGCGCCTGCCGAAGGCGCGCCCTGCCCGCGATAGATCCTGAGCCTCAGCGGATCGCCGGGTCCGGCGATGATGCGCTCGCTGAGTGCTGCGACCGGTTCACGCTCGCCTTGCAGGTTTGGGAAGCCTTCATTGTAGGCACGGCGCGCCTGTTCTGGCGTTCCCGTTTCGAACGGCGGCGCACCGGCTTGGCTGCCGAGCTCGAGCACATGCCGGGCCTCCGGATCGAGTGTCGGCAGGGACGGTGGCGATGTCACGGACGAACCTCCCGTCAGGCAAGCAGGGTTGCCGCTTCCTCTTCGCCAAGCAGCGGCGGCTGGTCGACCGTGCCGTTGACGGCAACCGAGCCACGGCTTTCGCCCGAAGCCAGGATCGCCTCCATGATCTCAAGCACATGCAGCGCCAGCTCACCGGAGGCGCGCGGCTTTCTGCCCGTGGCCAGCGCGCCCGCCAGATCGGCGACGCCGAGCATGCGGTAATTGGCGCGGTCGGGCGCGGAATAGGGCCAGTTGCGGGCGCCGTAGAGTTCGCTGTCGCTGGCGAAATCGACCCAGTCGGCGCCACGCTCCGACAGCGAAACGGTGCCGCCGAACGTGTCGGGGTCGGGCAGCCTGAGCGAGCCTTCGGTGCCGTGCAGTTCGATCGGATGGTTGGAGTGTTTGAACACGTCCCAGGAGGCGCCGAAGGTGACGGTGGCGCCGGAACGGAATTCGAGCAGCGACACTATGTTGGTCGGCGTGCCGACCTTGAGTGTCGTGTTCTTGAACGGCCCGTCGGCCGTGATCAGCCTCTCCTCCTGGCCGCGCGTCGCCATCGCCATGACGCGCTCGACCGGTCCGAGCAGGTTGACCAGCATGGTCAGGTAGTAGGGACCCATGTCGAACACCGGACCGCCGCCGGGCTGATAATAGAATTGCGGATTGGGATGCCAGTGCTCCATGCCCCGTCCCATCATGAAAGCGGTGCCGGTCACCGGCTTGCCGATCGCGCCGTCATCCATCAACCGGCGCGCGCGGCGGCCGGCTGCACCCAGGAATGTGTCCGGCGCCGAGCCGATCAGCAGGCCGCGCTTCGCGGCCTCGGCGACAAGGCGGCGGCCGTCGGCGGCAGAGGTTGCCAGCGGCTTTTCGGTGAAGACATGCTTGCCCGCCGAGAGCGCTGACAACGAAATGTCGAAATGCGCCGCCGGGATGGTCAGGTTCAGCACGAGGTCGATGTCGGGGTCGGCGAGCAGCGTGTCGACGCCAATCGCTCGGATGCCGTATTCGCTGGCGCGCAGCTCGGCCATGTCAGCGGAAATGTCGGCGCAGGCGCGTAGCTCGACACCACCGAAGAGCGCTGCATTGCGCAGATAGGTCATCGAGATGTTGCCGCAGCCGATGACACCGATGCCGAGCTTTGTCTCTGACTTTCCGTGCATTTCCAGCTTTCCTCCGAAGCCAAGGGCATGCTGCACGAACCGTTGCAGTTCCCACGCCCCCCCGCAATCCGCTATACAGGATTTTAAATGTTGACGCGCGTAAAATTTTTATAGAGCTTATGAGAATTCTGGCGCAGGATTGGGGGGCCGCCAGCGTGAGGAGGAGAACATGACCGGCATGAAAAACGGCCGACGGCCGCTGCGAAGCCCGTGGGTCATGCGCGTCTTCCGTCGCGCATCAGAGACCGGACGGCTTCAGGCATAGATCACCTTGGCCCCGACCCTATCAAGCTCGCTGCGTATTGGACCGGGCAGGCCATCGTCGGTGATCACCACGTCAACGGCCGACAGCGAAAATGCCTTGGACGTCCCGCTGACGCCCCATTTGCTCGAATCGGCGAGTAGGACAACGCGCCGGGCCATGCGAACGAGGTTTCGCTTCGTCCGCGCCATGTCTTCGTTCACGTCGACCACATCCAGTGACGAGTCTATCGCATGCGCCCCAACAAAGACCTGATGCGCTACCAGGCCGCCGAGAGCCGTATCGGCATCGGTGATCAGCGTGCTCACCGTGTCGGGATAGACCCGGCCGCCGATCATATGAACGTCGAGCCCGGGACGATGCATAAGATGCTGCACGATATTCATGGCCGTGGCCGCGACCACGACATTGCTGAGCGGCGGTAACTGCATGGCAAGCTGCATCAAGGTCGAGCCGCCGTCGAAGATAACCGATTGGTTGTCCTCGAACAGGTCCAGCGCCGCCCGGGCGATGCGCTTCTTTGCGTCGAGGTTCGTTTGCATCCGCCGGGCGAACGCGGCCGTCGTCGAATCGGTGGTCCGGGTCACCGCCCCTCCACGGGTCTTGGTCAGCAGTCCCTTGCGGTCCAGTATTTCGAGGTCGGAGCGCACCGTGACCTCCGACACGCCAAACCCGTCCGACAGGTCCTTGATGCGAACCTGTCCGCTGCGTTGCACCTCGCCCAGGATCGATTGGCGTCTCTGCTCCGACAACATTGCCCGGCCCTTGCCTGCCTGCGCCGAGCAATCGCGCCGGCCTCGGCTCACCTTACCGGAAATATGCAGATTCGAAAGCTTTCGAAAGATTGTTTTTCCTTTTTCTTTCGGAAACACTGGATCGAGCTTTTTTAAATCAACCGATCAGGGAATTTTGGACTCATGAGCCTAGGAACCAAGGTGCGTCTCGCGCGCCTCTTCTCGCATCCATCGGGGAACCTTTTTGGCGGCGCGGTCGACCACTTCGTCGGCTATGGCGACGTGCGCAAAGGCGGCCTTGCCGACCTGCCGGGTGCGCTCGCACGCGTCATGGCGGGCAAACCCGACTACGTCAGCATCCAGCCTGGCACCGCGCGCCATCTGTGGCCGCAATATGCGGGCAAAGCTTCCCTGGTGATTCAGGCGGGCTGCTTCACTGCGGACGATCGCATCAGCGAGTTGATCGCGACGCCCGAGGATGCGGTGCGCGCCGGGGCCGATGCGTTGGCCGTGGCCATTCCGGTGCGCGGCGCGACCGAGGGCAAATACATACGCTGGCTGACCGATTCGGTGAATGCAGCAGCCCGCTACGGCATGCCCGTGGTGGCGCATATCTACCCTCGCGATTTCACCGACGGAGCAAAGATCGTCTTCACCCCCGACGAGATCGCCTATGCGGCGCGCATCGGTTACGAGTCCGGCGTCGACGTGATCAAAATCGGCTACACCGGCGATTTCGAGTCGTTCCGGGAGACCGTCCGGACCTGCCCGGTGCCGGTTGTCATCGCGGGCGGTCCAAAGACCGATACGCTGCTCGGCGCGCTTCAGCAGACGGCGGACGCCATCCGTGCCGGCGCGCACGGCGCCGTGGTCGGCCGCAATCTCTGGGGGCACGGCGATCCGGAGAAGGCAGCGCTTGCCTTTCGCGGCGTCATCCATGACGGCCTTTCGGCGCAAGACGCCCTGGCGAAGGCGGGTGCCTGAACGATGCCCACCATCCCCTCGATCCTCGGCTTCGGCGCTATTGCGATCGACGACATCGTCTACGTCGATCAGCCATTGTCGGCGGGCAAGGGTAAGGTTCTGCAAAGTACCCGCGCCTTCGGGGGAAATGTCGCGACGGCGCTGGCCGCCGTCGCGCGGCTCGGCGGAACCGCCGGGTTCGTCGGATGGCTGGCCAGTGCCGCGGACGACGCGGTGCAACTCGATCTCGTGGCGAGCGGTATTGAAACCGCATTCGCGCCGCGCCATCCCGACGCGCGCCCGGTGCACTCGCGGATCACCGTCGGCTCGGACGGGGAAAGGTTCATCGCGTATGACGACGATGCGATGCTGGGCACCGCTCCGGACTTTCCGGACGATATCCTCAGCCGCGCGACCGTCCTGATCGTCGATAGCTATGCGACCGGGTCGCTGGATGTCGTGGCTCGGGCTCGCGATCTCGGCCTTGCGATCCTCGGCGATATCGAATGGAGCAGCGGCCCCGCCACGGAGCGGCTGATCGCGCTCTGCGACCATCTCATTCTTCCACTTAGCTTTGCACGGACTGCCACGGGGCGCCGATCGCCTGCCGAGATGCTCGATGCCTTGTGGTTGTCATCGCGATCCGCCGTGGTTCTGACCGATGGAGGCAGGGGTGTGTACTATCGCGGCCGTGAACAGACAGGTCTCTGGCACCTGCCCCCGCACCGGGTTGCGGTCGTCGACTCCACAGGCGCGGGTGACTGCTTTCATGGCGCCTATGCCCATGCGTTGACGCGCGGAGCCGACACCGCGGGCCGGATCGCATTCGCGGCCGCGGCGGCGGCCGTTTCGATAACGGGGCGTGGCGGGCGCGAGGCGCTTCCGACCGAGGACCAGGTCACGCAACTCCTGGCATCGGCGAACGCGCCGTCAGCAGTCGACCTGAAAAATGCGCATGTGGATGCTGGAGCATGACCTGAAACGATCCGACGAAACATTTCGCAGGCGAACACAAGCCCAGGAGAATCATAAAAATCAGGGCTTATACTTGTGGAGGGAGGAATATGGCAGAAGTCATTCTTGAGAAGATCTGCAAAACCTACGGCAACAGTTTTCGCGCAATCGACCAGTTGAACCTGTCGGTCAAGGACGGCGAGTTCTTGATCCTCGTCGGGCCTTCCGGCTGCGGCAAATCCACGGCGTTGCGAATGATCGCGGGGTTGGAAGACATCACCAGCGGCAGCCTTCGGATCGGCGGGGTCGACGTCGTCGACATGCCGCCCAAGGACCGCGACATCGCGATGGTGTTCCAGAGCTACGCGCTCTACCCGCATATGACGGTATCCGAAAACATCGCCTTTTCGATGCGGCTGGCAGGCAAGCCGAAGGCCGAGCGCAAGAAGCGCGTGGACGAGATCGCCAAAACTCTTCAGCTGACGTCTTTGCTGGACAGCAAACCCGCGAACCTGTCAGGCGGGCAGCGTCAACGGGTTGCCATGGGCCGCGCCATGGTGCGCGAGCCGGCCGCCTTTCTCATGGACGAGCCGCTTTCCAATCTGGATGCGAAACTGCGTGTGCAAATGCGCGCCGAAATCACCAGCCTGCAAAAGCAGCTCGGCGTCACGACCATTTACGTGACCCACGATCAGATCGAAGCGATGACGATGGGCGACAGGGTCGCGGTGCTGAAAGGCGGTGTGCTGCAGCAGGTCGACACACCCAAGAGGCTCTATGAATCGCCGGTTAACGCCTTCGTTGCCGGCTTCATCGGCTCTCCTTCGATGAACCTTTTCGAGGCGACCCTGAAGGGCGGCGAGCTCGCTTTTCGCGACTTCGCCGTCCGGCTGCAGGATGCAGCCTTCGTGCGCAGGCCGGCCTTGAGGTCGTATGCGGGGCGCAAGGTCGTGTTCGGGATCAGACCGGAGGATCTTTATGACAGCAGCCTTGAATCCGGTCGCAAGTATCAGACGATACCGGCCAGGGTGACCTCGATCGAGGAACTCGGCTCCGAACAGATCGTCCACATGAACATCGACGCGGTCCGGGTGGACTCCGGCGATCCGGATGCGGTGGACGATTTCGGCCTGGCATCGAACGCGGTGGCGAGGTTCGAGCCGATCAGCGCCGTCCGCTCCGGCTCGGAAATCCGGTTAGCCGTGGATGATGCCAAGTTCCATTTCTTCGATCCCGAAACGCATCTGGCGATCTGAAGATCTGCGGAAGACCGCGGGCGGGAGCGAGGTGCCTGCGGAAGATACAAGAAGGCTTCTGAATGAACAGACGACCGTCCGCATTGTGCGGCCGATCTTGAAGAAGGAGGAGAAAATGATGTTTCGGATACGACCCGCGATGCTGAAAATAGCCGCGGCCGCATGGTTGCTTGGTGCAACCGGCGCCATGGCGGACACGACGCTGGAATTCACCCAATGGTGGGAGCCCGAATTGCCGGCGGGATCGCTCAGGGCAATCATGAACGACTTCGAGGCTGCAAACCCCGGCATCAAGGTGACGCTGGTCAGCGGTCCCTATGCGACCACGCGAGACCAGATCTCGGTCGGCGCCGCAACCGGAACGCTCAGCGACGTCGTCGGTCTCGACGGCGCCTGGGTGAACAATCTGAACGCGCAGGGTGCGCTGGCCGACATGAACCCGATGATGGATGCGAGCGGGTTCGACAAGACCCAGGTCGCGGATATCATCAAGGTGGACGGCAAGGCGGTGATGTTTCCCGTGGCTTCGTTCGTCTATCCGGTCTTCGTCAATCTGGACCTCGCCGCCCAGGCAGGCGTGACCAAGCTGCCGTCGACCCGCGCGGAGTTTCTCGAAGCCGCCAAGAAGATGACCCATGCCGACAAGAACCAGTATGGCTGGGTGCTGCCGCTGTCGCTGCAAACGCCGTCCGGTGTCCAGAACGACCTGATGTCGTGGGTCTGGGCCTCGGGTCAATCGATGATGGTTGAGGGCAAGCCGGCTCTCGAGGGCAAGCCGGTCGTCGATATGCTCACCTTCGTCAAATCGCTGAACGACGCCGGCGTCATCTCGCCCGGCATTGCCACCAAGACCGAGCAGGAAAAGGTCGAGGAATTCGTCAACGATCGGGTCGGAATGATGATCGACTCGCTCGCGCATGTGAATCTCATCCGCAAACGCAATCCCAAGCTGAACTTCGACCTCATCCCGGTCCCAGTCGTGGCGGACTACAACGGCAAGCGCGGCCTTCCCTATGCCTCCTGGGGCATCGGCATCTCTGCCGCCTCGAAACATCAGGATGAAGCCTGGAAGCTCGTCCAATATCTGATGAGCGAGAAGGTGAATGCCAAGCTCGTGTCGCTTGCAAATGCCTTCCCGGGCAACGTCAACGCCAAGCCCGATTTCGTGACCTCGGACAAGGCTTTCGCCAAGGCTTTCGAAATCTTCAAGACCGGCTATCTCGCCAACGAGTTCACGGGCCTGCCGGTGGCTGAAGACCTGATGACCCAGTTCGACGTGGAGGCTCAGAAGATGCTTGCCGGCGAGCAGTCTCCGGAACAAGCCGCAACCAACGCTCAAAAGGGCTGGACGGCGAAATTCTGAGCGGCCCATTGCTCGTTTGCTATCTTCCACCGGGTGGCCCGGCCTCGGCCAGGCCACCCGTCAACAACGGATCGGCAATTTGAGATGGACCTGTTTTTGAAGCGCACCTTCCTCTTGAAGGCACATCCCAGGGGTCGCACATGACCGGGCAGAAGCGCTCCCACCATCGACTGAAACGAGCGGTCGCACCCTATCTCTATCTGTCACCCTCGCTCCTCATAATCGGCCTTTTGATGCTGCTGCCAATGGTGACGGTGATTGGCTATTCGTTCCAGAACAGCGCGGTGCTGCGTCGAGACCCGTCCTTTGCCGGATTGAAACACTACCAGGCGATCTTTGCCGATCCGGTGTTCTGGGCCTCGCTGTGGCACACACTCTACTTCACCTGCATGAGCGTCGTCTTCCATATGACCATCGGCATGCTCTTCGCACTCATGCTGAACAGCGACCGCATCAATCCTACGCTGCGCAACATTCTGCGCGTGCTGTACATACTGCCCTGGCTGTTCACCGCGGTGATTATCGCGGTGATCTGGCGCCTTCTGCTCGAGCCGAATGGTGTCGTGAACAGTGTTCTCATGCAGATGGGCATCATCGGTTCCAAGGTCGAGTGGTTTTCCTCGCCCGCGACCGCGCTGCACGCCGTCACCTTCGCCAACATCTGGGCGGGCTACCCGCTTTTCATGGTCAGCCTGCTCGCAGGCTTGCAGGGCATTCCCAAGGATTTCTACGAGGCCGCCGATATCGACGGCGCGAAGGCCTACCAGAAGCTGATCTTCATCACCATTCCGCAGCTGATGCCGATCATCATCAGCATCTCGCTGCTCGACTTCATCTGGACCATGCAGGTCTTTCCATTGATCTGGATAACGACGGGTGGCGGTCCGATCTACTCGACCGAGGTCCTCAGCACCTACACGTACAAGCTGGCGTTTTCGAGCTACAACCTATCGCAGGCCTCGGCTAGCGCCGTGGTCATCCTGCTGATCTCTCTCGGCCTGACGCTGTTCTACATCCGCTATCAAAAGGCTCGGTAGTCACATGAGGAAAGGGCACACGCCGAAAGACAGGCTGATCACCGCCGCGCTCCATGTCGCGCTTGCCGCAGGGCTCTTTTTCGCGGCCTTCCCGATCTACTGGATGCTGAGCAGCTCGTTCAAGTCGAATACCGAAATCTTCGCCCTGCCGCCAACCGTCCTGCCGAAGGCCTTCACGCTGGAAGCGTATGCGGCCATTCTGGGCGACCCGGTAAAGCTGCGCTTCTTCTTCAACAGCTACTTCGTGGCCGGAGCGGTGACCGTGCTGACGGTGCTGATCGCCTTGCTGGCGGCCTACGGGTTCAGCCGTTTCAATTTCCGCGGCAAGGGCAGCCTCAACACGCTCATCATCAGCACGCAGACGATCCCGCCGATCACGCTTTTGATCCCCTTCTTCGGGCTTGTCGTCTCGTATGGCATCTTCGACACCTATGTCGCGCTGATCCTGACCTATCTGGTGTTCACGCTGCCCTATGCGATCCTGCTGATGACGGGATATCTGAACACCTTGCCCCGCGACCTCGATGAAGCGGTGGCTGTCGACGGCGGCACCAGTTGGACCGCACTGTGGCGGGTGATCGTCCCGATTTCACTGCCTGGTATCGTGGCGACGTCGGTCTACACCTTCCTGTTGTGCTGGAACGAATTTCTCTTTGCGCTGACACTGACGAAGTCGACGTCCATGCGCACCGTCCCGATCGGCATCCAGTTGTTGATGGGGCAACACGCATTCGAATGGAACCAGATGATGGCGATGAGCGTGCTCGGCTCGCTGCCGCTCCTGGTCATCTACCTGGTTGCCCAGAGGTTCTTCCTCGCCGGCATGACCGCAGGCTCGGTCAAGTAGGGTATCCCTCCAACGGAGGTGGATCAAGGAATGAAAGGATGACCGTGAAAGACCTGAAAGTCGGCTGCCAGACCTTTACCTGGGAAATGCTCGGGGACCGCTTCGCCGGCGGCCCGGACGATCTGCTCAAGGCGATTGCCGATGGCGGCTATGCCGGCATCGAGATCACCGACACGATGATCGGCCGCTATGCCGGCAAGCCGGCGGAGTTCGCGGCCGCGCTGAAATCATCCGGACTGACGCTCGTCTCCTTCGCCTTCGGCTCGAAGAGCGGTTTCACGCTCAGGGATGAGATCGGCGCCGACCTCGAGACCGCCAAACGCTGGATCGACTTCGCCGCCGCCTTTCCCGGCGCGCTGGTGTCGATGGGCTCGGCCACGATCGTTTCCGACGGGCCGCGCGACGGCAAGTTTGCCACCGCCGCCGAGGTCTACAACAAAGCCGGCGAACTCGGGCGCGAGGCCGGCGTCCAGGTCGCGGTGCATCCAAGCTCGCATCACAACACGCTGCTGTTCGACCGCGCCGACTACGACCGCATCTTCGGGCTGCTCGACGCCTCGCTGGTGGGCTGGGTGCCCGACACCGGCCACATCTTGCGCGGTGGCCAGGACATGGCGGATACGCTCACCACTTATCGCGACCGCATCCGCTATGTGCATCTGAAGGATGTCGACGCGAATGGAACCTGGGCGATGCTGGGCAAGGGCGTCTGTGACACGGCGAAGGTGATCGAGATCGCTGGTGCTGCACCCAATTTCAACGGCTGGCTGGTGCTGGAGGAAGAGTCCGAAACGGCCGCCGCCGACCCTGCCGGCGCCGTCAAAACCAACCGCCAGACAATGCGCGGCTACGGAGCCTGAGACGATGACGACGAACAAGCCCCTGTCCGGCCCCGCCGCATTTGCCGCCCTGCCGCGCAACCGGCTTATCGGCGAGTTTTCGCTGTGGTCGGCCGACCTCGCCAATATGGAGCGCGATTTGAAGCGCATCGAGACCCATGCCGATGTCCATCATATCGACGTCGCCGATGCCCGCTTCACCCCTGGCTTCCTGTTCTTCCCGGACCTGGTGGCGCACATCGCCAAGCTCACCGCAAAGCCTATCCATGTCCATTTGATGGTCGAAGCCGAGATCGTCGAGGAACAGACGCGCCAGTTCATCGAGGCCGGCGCCGACCTGATCAGTGTGCACGCCGAAAACGGCGAGACCGGTCTGCGCGCCGTGAAACTGGCGCGTGAACTCGGGGCCGAGGCCGGCGTGGTGCTGCGGCTGGAAACACCGGTCGCGGCCGTCACGCCCTTCCTGCCGGAAGTGGCATTCGTGACGCTGCTCGGCACTTCCATCGGCGTCAAGGGCCAGAGCCTGTCGGAGCAGGCGTGTCCGCGCCTGATCGAGGCGCGCGCGCTGATGCGCAAAGCCGGCCGCGAGGCCGACATCGTGCTCGCCGCCGATGGCGGCATCCGCCACGAGACCGTGCCCTTACTGCGCGCCGCAGGTGCGGAGACCGTGGTGCTGGGCTCGCTGGCCTTCGGCGATCCCGACCTTGCCCGGCGCATGGCCTGGCTGCACGGGCTGGAGGTCGCCGCCTGATGACCAAGCTTGCGCTGGCCTTCGATCTCGGCGGCACGGCGCTGCGCGGTGCGCTGGTCGAAAGCGATGGCCGCATCGTCGCTCATGCTTCAGCGCCGACGCTTGCCGGTGCGGGATCGGAGGCGGTGATCGGCCAGATCGTCGCTCTGGCAGGCACGCTGCTTAGGGAACACCCGCAGGCAAACGTCGCCGGCATCGGCGTCGGCGCGCCGGGACCGCTCGACCCCAAGGCGGGCATCGTGATCGCGCCGCCGACGCTGGCCGGCTGGCACGACGTGCCGCTGATCGACATTCTGGGGCAGCATTTCGGCCTGCCGGTGCGGCTGGAAAACGACGCCAATGCGGCGGCGCTCGGCGAATGGCGTTTTGGCGCCGGACGCGGCAGCGGATCGCTGGTGTTCGTGACCGTATCGACCGGCATTGGCGGCGGCGTTGTCGCCGATGGCCACATCTATCACGGCAGGCGCGGACTGGCGGCTGAGATCGGCCACATGACCATCACCGGCGAAGGCGACCGCTGCTTCTGCGGCGCCATCGGCTGCTTCGAGGCTGTCGCATCGGGAACCGCGCTTGGCCGCCGCGCGACGCGATTGACCGCGCCCGGCGACGGCTCGCTCTTACGACGGCTGTCAAATGATGGCGACGTCTCGGCCAGGCATGTCGTAGAGGCTGCCAAGGCCGGCGACGCCAACGCTCTCGACCTGATCGAGGCGGAAGCACAATGGCTGGGCATCGGCTTCACCAATCTCTTGCATCTCTATTCGCCCGATCTGATTGTCATGGGTGGCGGCCTTTCCAACGGGTTCGACCTTCTGGCACCGTCGATCAGAGCGGTCATCCAGCAGCGAGCGATGCCGGCCTATCGCGACGTGCCGGTCGTGCAGGCTGAACTCGGCGACCGCGCCGGTCTGATCGGCGCCGCGAGCCTGATCCTGCGGGAAGGCGAACCGGGTGCGCCGCTGGCGATGGCGCAGGACGACAAGGACAGAGGCGCGACCGCCGATGCCACGGAGGCACGCCATGGCTGAACTCGAGCTGCGCGGCGCGCGCGAAGATGGTGAATGGTCCAGTTTGAATGCAGCGCCAAGGTCCCCGAAGAGGACCCCTACCCTTCGCGATTCCAGCTGGCGTATTTTCGGATCGTTTGCCGCTTGTCTTCCGACAAGCCAACAAGGAGATTCTCCTCGAGATAGCCTTGCCGGATGAGATTGGCGAAGACCTGTATTAGCTGTGAATAGCGATAGTCGAACATCTGGTCGATCTTCCGTCGCTGCTGCCGCAGAAAGTCTTCGACATCCCATATTTCGGAAGGGGTTGCCGCAACGTGGGCCCTGCTCTTGAGTTCAGCCAACGTCTTGTCGAGCGCCACTTTCAGCGCTGCGTCATAGGCAGTGCGGGCGACTTTCTTTTCGGACGGAGACCATTTCTCACCAGCGGTCATCGACTGTCTCTATCGTGTTCGCGGCGGCCGTCATCCGGTAACCCTGGGACGCAGGACCCCGCCTTTGGGACCAATCTACTTTCCGCAATGGTGATCGTTGACCTTGTTCAGCGCATTCGCGTCCGGCCCGACCCGGTCGTAAGAGCACGGGCCGGCCGCCGTGGTGATCAGCATTTTGTCATAGTAGCGCGGGCCGCCGAACAGGGCGTAGATGAGGTCGCGATGGGCGGGGACGTAGCGTTCGGGTTCTGGCTGACGATGGCGATGCTTGTCCTTGGCGACAGCCGCTGTGGACAGGCTGCAGCCGACAGCGAGAGCGAGCATGCAGGTCACAAAGATCTTGGTGGTCATCGGCAGTACCCTTCTGACGGTTCGGAATCGCAGCATATCCAAAAGCGCCTGCCGAACAAAGGTTCCCTCGCCGGCATTGCCGGCCGGTGCCGAAATCAGCCCGCACTGCGCGCGCGCCGCCGTTCGGCTGCAACCAGGAGGTCGACGAAAGCGCGCACCTTGGCCGGCCTGAAGCGCGCCGGCGGGAAGACGGCATGGATGCCACCGGACGGCAAGGTCCAGTCCGCGAACACCCGCACCAGCCGGCCGCGCGCAATGTCGTCGGCGACACTGTAATCCGGAAAGATGCCGAGGCCGATGCCGGCCAGCACGCAGGACAGAACGCCCGGTGTCTTGTCGCAACTGACGACAGGATTGAGTTCGGCCAGCACCGTTTCCGTGCCCCTCGAGAACAGCCATTGGCCCACCCCGCGCAACTGGGCGTTGCCGACCCAGGGCAGCGACTTCGCCTGCCTGGGCCCGGCATTCCCAGGCAGCATCTCGGCCAGTTCCGGGCTGGCGACAACGAATTGCTGCAGGCTGCCCAGCCGCCGTGCCAGATTGCTGGAATCGGCCAGCCAGCCGACGCGGATGCCAAGATCGATCTGCTCGTCGACCAGGTTGCTGACCGCATCGTCGAAGATCGTCTCGACCCGCATTTTCGGGTATTTTCTGATGTAGGCGGCGATGGTCGGCGCCACCACCTTCTCGCCATAATCGAGCGGCGCCGTCAGCCGCAGCGTCCCCGTCGGCTGCGCCGCTCGCTGCGAAATGTCGCCATAGGCTGCCTCCGCCTCGCGCAGGATGATCGCGGTCCGGTCATAGAACAGACGACCCTCTTCGGTCGCCGTCACGCGCCGGGTCGTGCGCCGCAGCAGCGTTGCACCGAGCTCTTCTTCGAGCTTGCCGACCTGATGGCTGACCACAGCCTTGGCAACGTCGAGACGGTCGGCAGCGGCCGTGAACGAGCCGGTCTCCACCACCGTGGCGAAGTAGACAAGCCGATTGAGATTGAGGAGTTCGGTCACAGGCCGCTCATTGTCTGATTTTATCGGACAGTTTGTATGATTGATCGCCATTTTTCGCAAGCGGTCCAGCTGTCATCTATCGGGCAACAGAATGAGGCCGCCATGACCAATGCAACCCTAACCTATCTTTTCGACCCGCTCTGCGGCTGGTGCTATGGCGCCACGCCGATGCTGGATCGACTGGCCGCCGGCGGGACCGCGCTCCAACTGCTGCCGGTGGGGCTTTTCTCCGGTGCCGGCGCGCGGCCGCTGGATGCAGGTTTTGCCGCCCACGCCTGGGACAATGACCAGCGCATCGCGCGGCTGAGCGGACAGCGCTTCAGCCAGGCCTATCTCGACAATGTGCTCAATGTCAGCGGCACCTTGCTCGATTCTTCCGCTGCCGCCATGGGCATCAACGCCGCCGGGCTGGACGACTGGCGCCAGGAACTTGCGGCACTGAAGGCGATCCAGCATGCGCGCTATGTCGACGGCCGCGATATTGTGACGGTTGACGGCGTCGCCGCGGTACTGACCGACGCCGGCATGAGCGACGCGGCAAAGCTCTTGAAAGCGCCGACGCAGCCGTTTCTGGCGAAGCATCACGACCTGGTCAGCCGCGGGCGGATGTTGTTCCAGCGGCTGCATGCCAATGGCGTTCCCGCGCTGGCGGTGATCGGCCAAACGGCGCCGCGCCTGATCGGCGCCAACGCGCTGTTCGGCAGCTACGACAATCTCGTCGCTCACATCGAGGCGGCGTAGTCCCAGAAATTCTCCCCAGATGAAATTCTCCCCAGACGAAAGGGACATCCCCATGAAAATCGCACTTATCGGCGCGTCCGGCCAGGTCGGCTCCCGCCTGCTTAAGGAACTCTCCGATCGCGGGCACAGCATCACCGCCATTGCCCGGCATCCAGACAAGATCGCGGCACTTCCGGGCGTGACTGCCAAGAAGGGCGACCTCTTCGACAAGGATGGCCTTGCCGCCCTGATCAAGGGTCATGACGCGGTGATCTCCTCGGTTCATTTCCTCGACAGCGATCCCGATACGCTTATCGCAGCCGTGCGTGCTTCCGGCGTCAAACGCTACCTCGTCGTCGGCGGCGCCGGCAGCCTTGAGGTTGCGCCCGGCAAGCGCCTGGTCGACACGCCGACCTTCCCTGATATCTACAAGGCCGAGGCGCAGAAGGGCGCCGACTTCCTCGACACGCTGCGGACGGTCGACGATCTCGACTGGACCTTGCTGTCGCCTTCGGCGCTGTTCGTCGCCGGCGAGCGGACCGGCAAATACCGCATCGGCAAGGACACGCTGCTGACGTCCGACAAGGGCAGCAGCATTTCCTTCGAGGACTACGCCATCGTCATGGCCGACGAGATCGAAAAGCCGGCGCATATCAAGCAGCGCTTTACGGTCGGCTATTGAGCGCACTTCTATTGACAGGTGGGCCACTCGACGGAGTGGCCCGCGTCGGTTCCTATCGACGATAATGCCATCGGAGTCTCCGATGGCACTATCGCTTTCTTCCGTTTCCACGCCTGCCGCCGGCCTGCGAACTCTCGCCCGGAGCGGTTCAGGACAGGAACGGAAACATGGCAGACACAGACATCTCAAAATCGAAAATCGCTATCGTCGGCGGCAGCTCCGGAATGGGGCTCGCGTTGGCAAGGCGGTGCCTGGACTCAGGCGCCGAAGTCATCATCGTCGGCCGCAGTGAAGCCAGGCTCAAGCGTGCCGGCGAGGCGCTGCGGAACCATGCCGGTCTGAGCGCCATCGCGGCCGATATCGCCAGGGAGGATCAGGTCGCTGACCTGTTCAAGCGAATTGGCCGGCTCGACCATATCGTCAGCACCGCCGCCGATATCGAAGGCGCCTATGAGTTATTGCCTGCGATCGACCTGAAGGCGGCGCAGAGAGTCGTCGAAAGCAAATTCTACGGGCCGCTGCTGCTCGCCAAGCATGGCGCGCCGCAGCTTTCGGCCAACGGCTCCATCACCTTCACCTCAGGCATTGCCGCCTACCGGCCGGCGGCGCGCGGCTCGGTCGTTGCCGCCGTCAACGCTGCGCTGGAAGGGTTGGTGCGGGCGCTGGCGGTCGAGCTGGCGCCGGTCCGTGTCAACGCCGTCTCGCCGGGCTGGGTCGACACGCCGATCTGGAGTTTTGTGGCCGGCGACAAGAAGGACGAGACGCTCGATGCAATGGCCAGGCGCCTGCCGGTCGGCCGCGTCGGACAGCCGGACGACATTGCCGATGCCGTCGCCTTTCTGATGGGCAACGGTTTTACGACAGGGACGGTTCTGCATGTCGAGGGCGGTCACCGGCTGATCTGAGCGCAGCGAAATTCCTGGCCGCGGCCGCCAGCAGCAGTTTCGGCGCCGGCGGCTGAACCCGCCGGCGGCGCCAGATCAGGACCAGCGACGCCGTGCGGGCCGACCCCGGCCACGGCAATTCGACGATCTCGCCGCGATCGAGCGCGTCGGCAACGGCCAGCCGCTGCACCAGGCCCATGCCGACACCAGTCGCCACCAGGCCCGCAATGGCGCCGATGCTGCCGACTTCGGCGGCAAGTTCTGGCGCTGCCATCTCGGCAAAGGCAGTGTCGAACAGATGCCGGTAGACGCATCCGGTTTCCGTCACTACGAAACGCATCGCGGCGAGCGCGGCCAGGTCGCTCTGCCCCGATGCGGGCGCATGTTCGGGTGAGGCGACAAGGACCAGCGGCTCGGCCGATATCGTGCGCCGGGCCAGACGTTCGTCCAGACCGCCTTTGTCGAAACAGAAGGCGACGTCGATCTCGCCTTCTTCGAGCTGCCGCAGCAGGGCATCGCTGCCGGCGATTTTGAGCCGCAGACCGATCTCCGGGTGGTCGCCTCGAAAGGCCGCCAGCCATTGCGGAAGTTTGACAGTGGCAATCGTCTCCAGCGCGCCGACCGTAACTGTTCCGGCGGTCATTCCCGTCGTTGCCTCGACGGCAATACGCGCCTCCTCCGCCAGTTGCAGAATCTCTTCCGCATAGGGTTTCAGCGCGTCGCCGGCCGTCGTCAGGTCGAGGCCGTGGCGCGAGCGGATGAAGAGGACGACGCCAAGTTCGCTTTCCAGCGACTGGATCTGGTCGCTGACGCTCGACTGCGCCAGATGAACCTCCCGCGCTGCACGGGTGATATTACGGTGCCGCGCCACGGCGAGGAAGGTCTTGAGCAATCGTGGGTGCATGCCGTTTCCGGATCTGTCTCTGTTCGAAATTTCGGGCTTGGCTGGTCCACTTGCAACCCTGGTCCATTTGCAACCCCGGTCCATTTGCAACCCATTGACGCCGGCGTCATCTGGTTGCGGCAGACCGAAGGGCCAGAATTTCGCGGCAATGACCCGCAAGTTTTCCCACGGCCGGCGCGGTGGCCCAAGAGATCCGCCTCTGGCAGATCGCATCGTACGTATGCTCTATGCCAAGCTGATTTCCAGCACCGATGGAAGGACCGACATGACCCGCCCGCAAGGAACCATCGCCCCGATCCTGACACCGTTCGAAAATGACGGTCGGATTGCTCGTGACTTGTGGATCTCACACGCCAAATGGGTGCTGGGCCAGGGCGCGCATTTCCTGTCGCCGTTCGGCACCACGGGCGAGGCACTGTCGCTCTCACTCAATGAGCGCATGCAGGCGCTGGAATGGCTGATCGAGGCCGGCATTTCGCCGGCGCGCATGATGCCCGGCACCGGCGTCACCGCACTCCCCGAAACCGTCGAACTGTCGAAGCACGCGGTCGGCCTCGGCTGCGCCGGCGTGATGGTGCTGCCATCATTCTTCTACACGGCCGCCGGGGATGAAGGCCAAGCACGCTACTACAGCGAGCTGATCGAACGGGTGGCCAACCCGGCGCTGAAGATGATTCTCTACCACATCCCGCAGAACTCCGGCGTGCCGGTAAGCCCTGCCCTGACCGCCCGGTTGAGCGCGGCGTTTCCAGAGACGGTCGTCGCCTACAAGGATAGCGCCGGCGACTGGAACAACACGGCGGCGGTGATTGCCGCCGCACCCGACGTCGCGGTGTTCCCCAGCTCGGAGGCGCAACTGACCAAGGGGCTCGCCAGTGGTGCTGCGGGCTGTATCTCCGCGACCGTCAATCTCAACGCTGCGGCCATCCGCGCCCTCTACGACGCGACGATCGCTGGCCAAGACGTCACGGAAGCGGACGCCGCGATCAGGGCGTTCCGCAAGGTGATCCAGGATGCCGGCCTGATCCCGGCGATGAAGGCAGTGCTGGCGGTGCGCTCCGGCGACAAACGCTGGCTGAACCTGCGCGCCCCGCACCAGAATGCAACGCTGGAAAGCGGCAAGGCGCTGCTCACGGCGCTCGGTCCCGCAGCCGATCATATTGGCCGAGGTCACGCATGATGGCGGTTGGCGCAACCCGCATGCTCGCATCTTTTCAATCGGCCTAAAGTGACGAGCCTGCCGCCTCTAACGCCGACACGGGCTTAGGCAGCCGCGGACGATCAGCCCCTTCCAGGCACAGTGCGATACCGCCATTGGCCCTTGAACGGTCAAAATGGAGGCGTACCATCGCGGCATCTGAAACTGAGTCTTCTTCATTCGTCTGGGCTAATGTCCGGACCGGATTGGATATTTCCTTGGCAAGGGACGCAACCAGCGGCGCGGCGAAGCGCGGCAAATCGTTTGCCCATGTGGCGGAGGCGTCCTGGGGCAAGGGCCTCAGCACGCTGCTGCGCATCGTGCGCATGACGCTGCGCCATCCCTGGCAGGTTGCGATCACCATCGCCTCGACTTTCATCGCCGCGACGCTGCAGCTGTTCATCCCGCGCCTGCTGGGCCACGCCATCGACCAGGCGCAAGGCGTGATGGCTGGAGGCGGCGGCGCGGCGGCTGAGCAGGCGCTGTGGACGACGGCGATCACCTTGCTCGTCGTCAGCATCCTGCGCGGCCTCTTCACGATGGCGCAGAATTATTACGGCGAGGCCGTCGGCCACCGCACCGGCTATGAGCTGCGCCTAGCTTCCTACGAAAAGATCCAGCGGCTGAGCTTTTCCTTCCATGACCGGGTGCATACCGGCGACCTGATCACGCTTGGCCTGCTCGACCTCGACGGCGTGCGCATGTTCTTTTCCACCGGCATATTGCGCGTGGTGGTGCTCGGCGTGCTGATCGGCGTCGGCTCCTATCTCCTGATCAGCACCGATCTCGAGCTCGGGCTGCTCAGTCTGAGTTTCGTGCCGTTCGTCGCCTGGCGCTCCTCGGTCACACAGCTCAGGCTGCGCAGCACCTGGCTGACGCTGCAGGAGCGGCTGTCGGTGCTGAGCCGGGTGATGGACGAGAACCTCGGCGGAATCCGCGCCGTGCGCGCCTTTGCGGCGCAGCGGCATGAGCTGGAAAAATTCGACCGCGCCAAGAAGTCGGCGCTGGAGCTTGCCGACCAGCGCGTCGACATCCGCGTCTCCAACACCAGCGCCATGAATTTTTCCTTCCTGGCGGCCATGGGCCTGGTGCTGTGGTTCGGTGGCCAGAAGGTGATCGCGGGCCAGATCAGCGTCGGCACGCTGGCGCAGTTCCTCACCTTCATGACCATCCTGCAGATGCCGGTGCGCCAGCTCGGGCTGATGGTCAACTCGTTCGCCCGCGCCTCGACCTGCGGCACAAGGCTGTTCGAGCTGCTCGACGCCGAACTTGACATCGAGGATGCGCCCGATGCCAAGGATCTCGTGGTCAGCGAAGGCGTGCTGCGCTTCGACAATGTCGGCTTCCGCTACGCGGGCGCCGGCGGCCGGCCGGCGCTGTCGGGCATTTCCTTCGAGGCCAGGTCCGGCGAGACCGTCGGCATTGTCGGCCCGCCGGGCAGCGGCAAGTCGACCATCGCGCATCTGATCCCGCGCTTCTACGATGTGAGGTCAGGCGCGATCACCATCGACGGGCAGGATATACGCGAGGTCACGCTGCAATCGCTGCGCAAGGCGGTCGGCGTCGTGCAGCAGGACGCTTTCCTGTTCACCACCTCGATCGAAAACAACATCGCCTATGGCAATCCGTGGGCGCGCGAGACCCGCATCGGGCAGGCGGCTGAATACGCCCAGCTGCACAATTACATCATCGGGCTTCCGGCCGGCTACACCACGGTCGTGGGCGAGCGCGGGTCATCGCTTTCCGGGGGCCAGCGGCAGCGCCTGACCATCGCCCGCACCCTGATGCTGCGGCCTTCGGTGCTGGTCTTCGACGATTCCACCGCGGCTGTCGACGCCGGCACCGAGCAGCGAATCCGCACCGCGATGAAGCGCTTCGCCAAGGACCGCGTGACGCTGATCATCTCGCACCGGCTGAGTTCGCTGATGCATGCCGACCAGATCCTGTTCATCGAGAATGGCCGCATCGCCGAGCGCGGCACGCACCAGGAATTGCTGGCGCTGGGTGGTCGCTACCGCGCGCTTTACGACCTGCAGCTGCGGCCGGACGACGATTTGCCGGTGGCGGTGGGAGCCGCATAATGTCGACACCGGGTCACGACGAAAAAGAAGACACCAGCCGGCGGCCCACCAGGGCCGTCGTCGGTTCGCACCGCGACGAGGAAGAGGTCTTCGGCAAGGTCTACGATCCGCGCATCGTGCGCCGCATCTGGAGCTTCGTGAGACCGTATCAGGGCCGGATCTTCATCTCGGTGGCCGCCGTTTTGGTGTTCACTCTGACGCAATTGGCGATCCCGCTGGTCATCCGTTACGCCATCGACCACGGCATGGCGGCGGGCAAGGCCGACAGCTCCGTCATGAACTGGGCGATCGGTGCCTTCGCCCTGATCATCCTGATCAACTATGCCGCCAGCTATGTCCAGGAAAGCGTCGTCGGCAAGGTGGCCGAGAATGTGCTGTCGGATTTGCGCCGCGCCATGTTCAGCCATCTGCAGCGCGTCTCGCTGGGCTTCATGGACAAGACCGAGGTGGGCCGGCTGATGTCGCGCCTGCAGGGCGACGTCAATTCCATGCAGGAATTCCTCGAGACCTCGGTGATGTCGGTGGGCGACATCGTGCTGCTGTTCGGCATCGTCAGCGTTCTGTTGTGGCTCGATTTCCGGCTCGGTCTGCTGACGCTGTCGACCATGCCGGCGTTGTTCATCGTGCGCCTGTTCTGGCTGCCGCGCGCCAAGATCGCCTTCATGGCCGCGCATGAGACCAACTCGATCGCCAATGGCGCGCTGGCCGAAGGCATCCATGGCGTTCGCACGGTGCAGAGCCTGGAGCGCCAGCACGTCAATTTCGACCTTTATGACGAGAAGGTGCTGGCCAATCTCAGGGCTCACCTGACCTCGGCCAAATATGCGCAGGTGATGGTGCCGATCGTCGACACGCTGACCGGCATTGCGATGGCAACCGTGATCGTCGTCGGCGGCTCGATGGTGCTGTCGCACAGCCTCGACATCGGCGTCATGGTGGCGTTCCTGTTCTATATCCAGCGCTTCTTCGACCCGATCCGCTCGCTCACCATGCAGTACTCGGTCATGCAGCGCGCCATGGCGTCGGGCCAACGCATCTCCGAAGTGCTCGACGTACCGGTCGACGTCAGCGACAGACAGGGCGCGGTGACGCTGACGCGCGACATGGACGGTTCGGTCGAGTTCAGGAACGTCACCTTCGGCTACCGGCAGAACCAGCCGGTGCTGAAAAACATCTCCTTCCGCGTCAATCCGGGCGAGACGGTTGCGCTTGTCGGCCCCACCGGTTCGGGCAAGTCGAGCTGCATGGCGCTGGTGCACCGCTTCTACGACGTCTGGTCGGGCGAGGTGCGGGTCGGCGGCCACGATGTGCGCGACGTGACGCAGGATTCGCTCGGCGATCAGGTGGCGATGGTGCTGCAGGAGCCGTTCCTGTTTTCCGGCACGGTGCTGGAGAACATCCGCTACCACAAGACATCGGCTACCAGCGAAGAGGTTGTGCGCGCCGCGCAAGCCGTCGGCGCGCACGACTTCATCGAGCATTTGCCTGACGGCTACGACACCGAGCTCGAACAGCGCGGCGGCAATCTCTCGCTCGGCCAGCGTCAGCTGATCAGTTTTGCACGCGCACTGGTCGCCGATGCGAAAATCCTGGTGCTCGACGAGGCCACGGCGAGCATCGATTCCTACACCGAGATGCTGATCCAGAAAGCGCTGGTCACGCTGCTGGAAGGCCGCACCGGGCTGGTCATCGCGCACCGGCTGGCGACCATACGCGGCGCCGATCGCATCATCGTTCTACAGAACGGCGAGATCGTCGAAAGCGGCAACCACGAGCAGCTGATGGCGGCCAAGGGCCTCTATGCCAGGCTCTACAACATGAACTACGCATCGTTCGACGATATTGCCGAGGAAGACATAGGCGCGCCGGCCGGCAAGGCGACGTGAGCTGCTGCCGGTTCGGCTCGACTGGAAATGGTGCGGGGCCAAAACTCGTCGTCGACCAATTCGGCTTTCAGATGCCGACACGTTTCATCTCGCCTTCCAGCGTAAGCCCGGCGTCACGCCTGCCGGCGCGTTCGGGTGGACGAGCCGCCGGTCGCCTTGAGGGCGATCCCGCCTAAATTCTGAATTCTACGCGCCGCCCAGCGCGCGCGATGGCACGCGCAGCTTGCGCCTGAACCTCAGCAAACGCCGTCATGATGGCTTTCGTTCCTTAGCCGTCGGATGAAAATCGCCGGGGAACAGGAAGGCTTGCTGGGAGTTTAGTTCTTCGAGCCGCGCCGTGAACGGCGCGGCAGCGAAGGAGACGGCATATGGGCCTGGGTACCATTCTTATTATCATCCTGATCATCGCGTTGCTCGGCGGCTTCAGCGGCCTCGGCGGCGGCCCGTTCTACGGCACTGGTTACTATGGCGGCGGTGGCCTCGGGCTGGTGCTGATCATCGTGATCATTCTGGTTGTTCTCGGGCGAATATAGCGTCGCCATTGGCGGCCGCCGAGTTTCTACGGCGGCCGCGTTTTCGCCTGACATCGAGGTTTGAAGACATGGCAGCTGAAGACATTGCTGGTCCGGACTGGGCCGGCGTCGGCGCGAGCGAGAGCGAACGCGACGAGCTGGGATATCCTAATGGTGGCACTATCCGAAGGCGGCGGGCGTAAGCTGCAGACCCCGACACCCGCCTGGCGGCCGTGGCGTTCATCGAGGCGGATCGGACGCTTCGAGAAACCCAGGACGGCGACGAGGCGGGTCCGGCCTTTCTCGCTATTGTCGACAAGGGCAGCATCGGCCTGAAGGCCGCAATGGCAGGCACGCCTTACGCCTGAACGCGGTCAACCCGCCGTAACTCCGCCAGCAGAAACACCACCAGCACGCAGCACAGCAGGCCAAGCGACAATGGCAGTCCCTGATGTCCGGTCAGTTGCATCGCCAGCCCGGCCACGGGTGAGCCGACGATGCCGCCTACCCCCCATACGAACGCGAAGGCGGCATTGCCGGCGATCAAGGCTTGACCGGTGAAACGCTCGCCGAGCTGGATCAGCGACAGCGTGTAGATCCCGAACGAGACCCCGCCCCAGACGAAGAAGAGCGGCCAGACAAGCCATGTAGCGAAGAGCAACGGCAACAGCAAACAACCGGCCAGGCAAGCCAGGACACAGAACAGCATCATCGGCTTCGAGCCAAACCGTTCGGCGGCGCGCCCAAGCACGACCTGCAGCACGGCATTGCCGGCGATGAAACAGGTGATGAGCGAAGCGATGCGCTGCTCAGTGCTGCCGAGCGCGGCACCATAGACCGCGAACAGCGAAAGCAGGACTTGCTCGAAGGCGGCAGCCGTGAAGACTGCGAACAAGAGCAGCGGCGCCAGCGCGAAGAAGCCGCCGACCGACACCGCTTCGCCCTCACGCGGCATGTCGGGCAGGCGTGGCGCGACGGCAAGCACGATCAGGCCGCAGACAAGGAAGGCCGCGCTGCCGATGATGAAGGGTGGCCATCCTTGCGTGCCGACCAAGCCTAGCGACAGCGGGCCGAGGCCAAAGCCGGCGGAAACGATGGAGGAGTATAGGCCCATGATGCGGCCTCGGCGTGCGGCGGGTGTGATCGAGACCAGCCAGGTTTCACTGATCACGTAAAGCGGATTGGCAAAGAAGCCGAGCAGGAAGCGCAACGGCATCCAGGCCCATACATCCTGCGTCCAGGCAATCGCGATCAGGACGGTTGCTGCCAGGATCGAACACACAACCGCAAAGCGCGCCGCGCCCACCCGCCGGACCAGCGCCGGCGTGAAGAGCGACGATATAATGAAACCCAGAGGCGTCATCGCGGCCGAGAGGCCGATGAGGCCCGGTGTCGTCCCTTGCCGTTCCAGGATGAAGCTGAGCAGCGGATACGTCAGCCCCTGTGCTATGGCGAACACCGTAACTGTCGCGATGATGCCGGCCATCGCGGCCCATGCGATGTGGTTCTCCGGCGGTGACGTCGCGTCTTCGGCGCTCATGCCGACTTCGAAGCAGGATCGGCACGTTCCGGCAAGTGCAAATGCCGGCAAAACGCCGCGGTACGCCCAAACAGGCGGGCGGGTCTTATCCGCGACATCAGCTCACACTTGCCAGAAGCGTTTGACGATTTCGGCCTCGAGCTGGCGTCTGGTCAGACCGATATCGTCGATCAGGTGCGGATTGGCCTCCGCCATCTGCTTGAGGTCCCAGCGAAAGCGTATCCGCTCGCGCCAGGCCGCGATCATGCCCCGCGGGCCCGTCGGACGCCGGCCCGATGACACCGCCTTTTCCGGCAAGGCTGCACGAGCAGAAGCAAGGGTATCGTTCATGGCAACCTCCATTCGGTTTGAGGAGCGACAGCCCTCGGCTTGCAAGAGGTTGAACTCTGCCGCATGCGGACGGCGCCGTAATTAAGCCCGGCCAAATAGTTCTCAAAAGTTCCAAACCGGCTAGAGCACCTCGCCGTTTCATGGAAACGGCGAGGTGCTCAACTCTTTGTTTTGACGCCATACGTCCGTGAAGCGCTCCGCCGCGCTTTCCCGTGGGAAAACCGCCTTCACACCTTTCCTGGAATTGCTCTATAGATGCGCGTTATGCAGGGATCGCGCTTTGCCTTTGGTCCGTTCGTGCTTGATCCGGGTGCGGGAACGCTCCTTCGGGACCAAGTTCCCGTAGCCGCCGGCCACCGCGGACTGCAGCTGCTGGCGGCGCTCGTCGCCCGGCCCGGCGAGATCGTGGCCAAGGCCGAGTTGATGGATGCGGCATGGCCAGGCACCGCCGTTGAGGAAGGCAACCTCACCGTCCAGATTGCGCAATTGCGCAAGCTGCTGGGTCCGGCCACGAACGGCGGAGAATGGATATCGACCGTTCCGCGCGTCGGCTATCGCTTCACCGGCGCCATCGAACAGCTCGGCGACGAGAAGCGACAGGCTTTGCCGCTGCCTGCCAAACCGTCGATAGCCGTGCTGCCCTTTGCCAATTTCAGCAACGACCCCGAGCAGGAAGCCTTCGCCGACGGGTTGACCGAAGACCTGATCACCGACCTGTCGAGGATCGGCGGCCTGTTCGTCATCGCGCGCAACTCGACCTTTGCCTACAAGGGCAAGGCGGTGGATGTGCGCGAGGTCGCCAGGGAACTTGGCGTGCGCTATCTCTTGGAGGGCAGCGCCAGACGCGCCGCCGGGCGCGTGCGCATCAACGCCCAGCTGGTCGACGCGCTGAGCGGCGAGCATTTATGGGCAGACCGCTTCGATCGCGGCCTGGAAGATATCTTTGCCGTTCAGGACGAGGTGACGGCCAAGATCGTCGAGGCGCTGCTTGGCCGGCTGCGCGCGCCGCTGCCGCGCAATCGGCCCCGAAATCTCGAGGCCTACGATCTGTGCGTGCGGGCCCGCAACCTGATCGACGTCTCGCCGGAGACGGCGCGCGAAGCGCATCTGTTGCTGACGCGCGCGCTTGCGCTCGATCCGGACTATGCCGAAGCCTATCGCTGGCTTGCCATGAACCACTGGATGGGATGGGTGCATTGGGGAGAGCCCATTGAGCCTGCCCGCGGCCTTGCCCTGGAACTGGCGCGCAAGGCTGTGGCGATCGATCCCAACGATGCCGGCTGCCACTGGGTGCTTGCCAACCTGCTTGCCTATGAGCGCAGATTCGACGAAGCGGATGTGGGATTTGCCAAGGCGTTCGAGCTCGACCCGAACGAGGCCGATGCCTGGGCGACATTGTCCGACATCGCGGTCCTGGCCGGGCGCGTCGAGGAGGGCCTCGACTATATCAGCAAGGCGTTCCGGCTGAACCCGTTTCCGGCAAGCTGGTACTATCTGACGCTCGGCCAGGCGCAATATGCGGCGCGCGACTATGAAGCCGCCGTCGAGACGACGCGCCGGGACGAGACGTATCGGACAAGCTCGCGCCGTTTCCTTGCGGCAAGCCTTGCGCAACTCGGCCGGATCGACGAGGCGCGCGCCGAGGTCGACCTGTTCCTCGTCGCGAACCCACATTTCACCACCCGTCACTGGGTCGAGACGGAGCCGTTCCGCGACACTGCCACGCTCGACCATTTCGTCGATGGCTTCCGAAAGGCCGGCCTTCCGGAGTGACGGACCGGCGTGCTCGATCGATGCCAGGCACCGTCGGTTGCGGATCAATCCTGCCAATGTTTGCACGTCGCGAGGCCGCTCGACCGATCTTGCTTCCGCGAGCAGTCATCCAACAGCGATTGCAGCGAAGCGGCGCGCGAAACCTCTGTCACGGTGAAGCCGGCTGGAACGGCCACGATCGATCCGGCCACGGGTGAGCGCTGGGTGGCGGCTGGCGACTGCCTGTTGCGCTCTCGTCTGCAATGCCGGCATCACGGTCGCCGTGGGCAATGATCGGCTTGCCTCATTGAGCTTTTAGCGACGCGCTCCGACAACTCGCGATGATTTTTCTAGATGCCATTTGTCGAAGCACAATCTTTTCCGAAAGCCGGTTTCCACTTTTCGGGACCATGCTCTAGCGGCTGTCTGTTTCTTGTTGCTGGCGCGATCGGAAGTCACCCGCACAACCTGGTTATCTGAGCGCCCTTTAGCTTTCCTTGTTTGAGGTCGGCGGCGGGAGTAATAGTCGCCAAGGAATTGCGAGGAGGAAGAGATGACGCTGAACTTCGACCCGAAGGCGAAGGCCACGGCGTTGTACCATGGCGAATTCCGACCGATGTTCATTGGCGGCAAGTGGGTCGCCGCGCAGTCCGGCCAGGGCATGCAGGCACTCAATCCGGCAACAGGCGAGGTGCTGGCGACAGTGCCGCGCGGCGGGGCTGCCGATATCGACTCGGCGGTGGCCGCCGCGCGCGCGGCCTTCGAAGGCCCATGGTCCAAATTCTCGCCCTACGAGCGGCAGTGCGTGCTGCTCAGGATCGCCGATCTGTTCGAGACGCATTGGGAAGAGCTCAGCGTTTCCGACACGCTCGATATGGGACTGCCGATCACGCGCACGCTCTCCAACCGGCGCCGCGTCATCGGCATGCTGCGCTTCTATGCCGGCATGGCGACGGCGCTGCATGGCGAGGCGATCGACAATTCGATTCCCGGCGAGATCGTCACCTTCACCCGGCGCGAGCCGGTGGGCGTCGTTGGTGCGATCATTCCCTGGAACGCGCCGACCGCCGCCTCGATCTGGAAGATCGCGCCGGCGCTGGCGACAGGCTGCACCATCGTGCTGAAACCGTCCGAGGATGCGTCGCTGACGCCGCTGCTGATCGCGCAACTGATGCAGGAAGCCGGCGTGCCCGACGGCGTCGTCAACGTCGTCACCGGCACCGGGGCCGAAGCCGGTGCGCGGCTCGCCGAACATCCAGACGTCAACAAGATCGTTTTCACCGGATCGACGCTGACCGGCCAGGCCATCGCGCGGGCAGCCGTGGCCAACCTCAAACGCGTTTCACTGGAGCTCGGCGGCAAGTCGCCGATCATCGTCTGCCGCGACGCCGACATCGACAAGGCTGTTCCGATCGCGGCGATGGCGGTGTTCGTGCATTCGGGCCAGATCTGCATTGCCGGCTCGCGGCTGTTCGTGGCGCGCGAAATCCATGACGAGTTCGTCCGCCGGCTCGCCGATTTCGCCGGCAGACTGCGGATCGGCCATGGCATCGAGGCAGAGACGGAAATCGGACCGCTCATCAATGCCAAGCAGGCAGCCAAGGTGGAGGGCTATATCAGGGCCGGCAGCGACGAAGGCGCCGAACTGGTCGCCGGCGGCTCGCGGCTGACCGGCGAGCTCTACGATGGCGGCAACTTCATTGCGCCGACGGTCTTCGGCGCCGTGTCGGACCAGATGACCATCGCGCGCGAGGAGATTTTCGGCCCGGTCATTTCGGCGATGCCCTTCGACTCGCTCGACGAAGCGGTGGCGCGTGCCAATGCGACGCCCTATGGCCTGGCCGCCGGCATCTTCACGACACATCTGGGCACCGCGCACAAGCTTGCGCGCCGCGTCAAGGCCGGCTCGGTCTGGGTCAACATGTACCATGCCATCGACCCGGCGGTGCCGTTCGGCGGCACGAAGATGTCGGGTTATGGCCGCGAGGGCGGCATCGAGCATCTGCACGAGTATCTGGAGACCAAGTCGGTCTGGATCCAGACCGACTGATATTCGCGCGGCGTACTCTGCGAAATCACGATGAAACCACAAGGGCCAGGACGGCGGCGCAGTCACCGGCTTTGACCAGGCCGGGGAAATGCCGCGCCGCCAGAATGCCGGACATTTTTGCCTTGATCTCCTGCGGAGCGATGCCGGTGCGGCCGGTGGAATGGATGCGCGCCAGCACCGAGCCTTCTTTCACAGGCTCGCCGAGATCGACCATGGTCTCGATCATGCCGTCGTCCTCGGCGAAGGAGAAACAATCGCCTGACGGCATGTCGAGCCACTGAGTTCTGCCCTTCTCGACCGCACCATCAACAATACCGGCATGGCGCAGCACATTGCTGATGCCGCGCCGCGCGATCCGCACGGTCTGGGCACGCGAGGTGCCGCCGCCGCCAAGCTCGGTGCTGACGAAGACCTTGCCCATTTCCTCGGCCGCCGTGTCATACATGCCGACGGAGTCAATCTCGATCATGCGCATCGAGAACGGGGCCGAGAACGCGGCGACCGCGTCGAAGGCTTTCTGCTCCAGCGCCTTGTCGGGCACCGTGTGGGCGGCACAGAAGGGCACGAAATCCAGCGTCCTGCCGCCGGAGTGGAAATCGAAGACGAGGTCGGCGCGCGGCAGCAGTTCGCGTTGAAAGTAGTCGGCGATCTTCTCGGTCACCGTGCCGTCGGGACGGCCGGGAAAGCTGCGGTTCATATTGCCCTTGTCGATCGGCGACGTCCGCGTGCCGGCGCGGAAGGCCGGATAGTTCATCGCCGGCACGATGATCACCGTGCCGCTGACCTGTTTGGGATCGAGCGTGCGGGCGAGATCGTAGAGCGCCAGCGGCCCCTCATACTCGTCGCCATGATTGCCGCCGGTGAGCAGCGCGGCCTGTCCCTTGCCGTTGCGGATGACGCAGATCGGGATCATCACCGAACCCCAGGCCGAGTCGTCGCGGCTGTAGGGCAGGCGCAGGAAACCATGTTGCACGCCGTCCTTGTCGAAATCGACGGTCGGCGCGATCGGAGATGGGCGGAGGCTAGGCATCGGGCTCAATTCTTCACCACCAGTTTGCGCGGTACATTGGCGAGGCACTCTACACCGGTTTCGGTGATCAGGATGGATTCGGTGATTTCCAGTCCCATCGTCTCCAGCCACAGGCCGGTCATGAAATGGAAGGTCATGCCGGGCTTGAGTTCGGTGCGGTCGCCGGGGCGCAGGCTCATGGTGCGCTCGCCCCAATCCGGCGGATAGGACAGGCCGATCGAGTAGCCTGTGCGGTTGTCCTTGACGATGCCGTATTTCTTCAACACGGCGAAAAAGGCGTTGGCGATGTCCTCACAGGCATTGCCGGGCTTTGCCGCCGCAAGCCCCGCCTCCATGCCTTCCAGCGTCGCCTTCTCGGCATCTAGGAATTCCTGCGTCGGCTTGCCGAGAAAGACGGTGCGCGACAGCGGGCAATGGTAGCGGCTGTAGCAGCCGGCGATCTCGAAGAAGGTGCCCTCGCCCGACTTCATCGGCTGGTCGTCCCAGGTGAGATGCGGCGCCGAGGCGTCGGCGCCCGACGGCAGCAGCGGCACGATCGCCGGATAGTCGCCGCCGATGCCGTCGACGCCGCGCGTGCCGGCATCGTAGATCTCGGCGACCAGATCGCATTTGCGCATGCCGACCTGGATCTTGTCGACGATGCGCTGGTGCATGGCTTCGACGATGCGGGCCGCCTTGCGCATATAGTCGATTTCAGTCGGGCTCTTCACCGCGCGCTGCCAGTTGACCAGCGCTGTCGCGTCGACGAAGCGGGCGTTGGGCAGGTGCTTCTGCAACGCGGCGAAGGCGGCAGCCGAGAACCAGTAATTGTCCATCTCGACGCCGATGGTCAGCTTGCCCCAGCCGCGATCACTAAGCACGCTGGCCAAAAAATCCATCGGGTGGCGCTCGGTCGACTGCACGTAGTGGTCGGCATAGCCGACGATGTTGTCATGCGCGAGATAGGCGGTGCGCTTGGCGCCATTGGCATCCTGGCCGCGGCCGTACCAGACCGGCTCGCCCGATGGGGGCACAATCACTGCTTGGTGCACATAGAACGACCAGCCATCGTAGCCGGTCAGCCAGGCCATGTTGGAGGGGTCGCTGACAACCAGGAGATCGACGCCCTTCACCTCCATGGCTTTCCGCGTCTTGGCGAGGCGATCCGCAAATTCGGCGCGCGAGAATTTCAGGTTCGGTTGCATTGTTCTTGGTCCTCGTTTGTTGGGCCTTGCGGCCAGCATCAGCTTTCAAAAATGGTTCCGGCATTGGCCGCCCGCGCCCGGTCGCGAGCGAGCGTGGCGATCGCCGTATCCTGCACGCCGGTGCCGGTGAGGTCGGCAATGGTGATATCGCTGGGTGAGCGCCTTCCGTGCCGTTCGCCGGCGATGATCTGGCCGAGTTCGGTGACCGCGGCATCGGCTCCCATCACGCCCGATGCGATGGCGTGATGCAGTTCTCCCAGACGCCGTGTCTGCTTGGCGCTGTCGGCGACATAGAGATCGGCCATGCGCAGGATCGCCGGCGCGATCTCGTTCTTGTGTTCGGCATCCGAGCCCATGGCGGTGATGTGCTGCCCGGCAACGACAAAGCCGGCCTTGATCAGCGGCTCGGTCGACGGCGTGGTGGTGACGATGATGTCGGCGCCGATGGTTGCTTTGGCTGCATCCGGCTCGGCGCGCACGAGAATGCCGAGCTTTTCGCGCAGCGCGCCTGCGGCCGTCTGCGCCTTGACCGCATCGCGCGCCCAGATACGTGCCTCGGCGATCGGCCGCACCAACATGAGTGCTTCGAGTTGCAGCCCGGCTTGCACGCCGGCGCCGAAGATTGCGGCGACGGACGAATCCGGCCGCGACAGATGCTTCGCCGCGACGGCGCCGGCAGCAGCGGTGCGGACATCTGTGAGATAGCCATTGTCCAGCAGCAGCGCCTCGACCACACCGGTTCTTGCCGAGAGCAACACCATCATGCCGCCCCCGCTGGGCAGACCGAGCTTCGGATTATCGAAGAAGCCGGAGCTTATCTTGACGGCGAAACCGTCTATTCCAGGCACATAGGCGGACTTCACATCCACCTCGCCGCGCTGCTCGTGAATGTCCAACCGCAGAATCGGCGGCATCGCCACCGGCAATGTGGCGAGCGCGCGGAAAGCGTTTTCGACGCAGGCGACCGCGTCGAGATCGAGCGTCACGATTGTGCGCAGTTCCTTCTCGGTGAGGATCGTCATCCGGCTCATGCGACGCGCTCCGCGAAGGCGCGCACTGCGAAGGATAGTGTTCCGTCACCCCCCCCTCTGGCCTGCCGGCCATCTCCCCCGCAAGGGGGAGATTGGACTGCACTCCTGCCTTCGCCAATCTCCAGCGCAGCAAGAACAGCGACCGCATCGAAGCTGCCGATCTCCCCCCTTGCGGGGGAGATGTCCGGCAGGACAGAGGGGGGTGGGCGGGAATTCGGCGTGGGAGAGTTTTCATGCCGCGCGCTCCGCGATTGCGTCACCCCAGACGATCTTGCGATGCGTGTTCATGTCGATATTGCGGCCCGAGAGAAGAACGACCACCGGCCCGGTCGCCTTGACCTTCCCGGCAAGCAGCGCGGCGATGCCGACCGCGCCGGCGCCTTCGACGATCTCGCGCTCCTGTTCATAGGCATGGCGGATGCCGGCGGCGATCTCGTCCTCGCTGAGCAGGATGACGTCGTCGAGCAGATCGCGGCACATGGCGAAGGTCAGCCGGTTGCCGAGACCGATGCCGCCGCCGAGCGAATCCGCCAGCGTCGGCAGTTCTTCCACCTCGACCGGGCGACCGGCATCCAGGCTCGCCTTCATCGCAGCACCACGCGCCATCGAAACGCCGATGATTTTTGTCCCGGGGCTGACGCCCTTGACGGCGGCGGCGATGCCCGAGGCGAGTCCACCACCGGAGAGTTGCACCAGGACGAGAGCGGCATCCGGGACCTGCTCGATCATCTCCAGTCCGAGCGTGCCTTGCCCTGCGATGATGGCCGGGTGGTCGAAGGGCGGCAGCATCACCAGTCCCTCCTGCGCCACCAGCCGTTCGACCTCCTGCTGCGCCTCGTCCTGACTGTTGCCGATGATGCGGACATCCGCGCCAAGCCGACGGATTTCGTCGAGCTTGTTGCCCGGCACCAGTCGCGACATGCAGATCACCGCACGCATGCCTTCGAGCTTCGCGGCATGGGCCAGCGCACGGCCATGATTGCCGGTCGACGCCGCGACCACGCCGCGCGCCTTCTCCTCGGCGCTCAGCGAAGCAATGGCATTCGAGGCGCCGCGCAGCTTGAAGCTGCCGGTGGTCTGGCGGTGTTCAAGCTTGAGGTGGACGGGGATGCCCAGTCGTTCGGAAAGGCTGTGAGATAACCCTGTCGGCGTGCGTTCGATTTTGCCGGCAATTCGCTCCCGGGCGGCACGAATATCGTTAAGGGTGACTGTCGTCATGATCGTCAATCGCGCGGCAAAGGCAGCGTCATCAGACGGCCAAATTCGGGATGCGACGTCCCGTCGCCACACAACCGCAAACAATTCCAGGCGCTGGCCTGATTGCTGGTGACGACCGGGCGGTCGATCGCCTGTTCCATCCCGGGAACCGCGAGCGCTCCGCGCAATGCGGTGCAGGACACGAACAGTGCATCGGCCTGCGCATTCGTCGCCTCACGAGCCAGGTCGGCGATCGCTGCCGGCGCAATGCGCGCCATCTCGCGATCGTCCTCGAAGCCGAGGCAGGTGAAGCTGACGATCTCAAAGCCGCGCTCGGCGAAATACGTCGCCATCGGTCTGGAGGTTTCTACGGTGTAAGGGGTGAGGATGCTGATCTTCTTGGCACCCAGCGCCTTCAGCCCGCGCACGCCTGCCATGGGCGGCGTGACCACAGGAACACCCGGCTTGGCAGACTGGATCGCCGCCTCGATCTCGGCGTCGCCAATCACCACCGAGGCCGAGGTGCAGGAGTAGCAGATCGCGTCGAGCGGCTCGTCTGGCAGGATCAGCGCGGCGCCCGCCGCCAGCTCCGGCTGCATCTTGCGAAGGTTTTCCGGCGTCGTCGGATTCTTGTAGGGAATGCGCGCGACATAGACGCCGATGCGCTCGCTCGCCACCATGCGGCGGAAATCCGGTTCGCTGGTGTGGTCGGTGGCAAGGATGATCAGGCCGACGCGCTTTTCCAGCGGGCGCGCATCGAGCGCCGGCCTTGTCGGCATCAGCCTGATTTCGGGCAGCGGTTTCATCTTGAGAATTACCTTTCGATCTTGCCGTAGCGATGTTCCAGCCAGCGCAGCAGCACGACCGAGAAGAGGCTGATGACGAGGAAGAAAGCGCCGACCAGCGTGATCGGCTCAATGTAGCGATAGTAGGTGTTGGCGACGCTCTTTGCCTGGTTCATCAGCTCCAGCACGGTGATTGCCGATAGCAGCGGTGTCTCCTTGAACATCGCGATGAAATAATTGGCCAGCGCCGGGATCATCGGTGGGATCGCTTGCGGAATGATGATGTTGGTCCAGGTCTGCGTGGCGCTCAGATTGCAGGCCTTGGCCGCCTCCCACTGGCCGCGCGGCACGTTGTCGATGCCGGCGCGATAGACTTCCGCCGTGTAGGTGCCGTAGTGCAGGCCGAGCCCGATGACGCCGGCGACCAGCGGCGGCAACAGGATGCCGAAATCCGGCAGCACGTAGAAGATGAAATAGAGCTGCACCAGAAGCGGCGTGCCGCGGATGAATTCGGCCGCCCAACCAACGGTGCGCGACAGCGCCTTGTTGGGCGAGCGTCGTGCTAGCGCGATGCCCAGACCCACGACAGCGGCCAGCACGGAGCCGAGCAGCGTTGCCAGGATGGTGATCTTCACGCCCTGGATCAGCGTCGGCAGGATCTCCCAGACGAAGTTCCAGTCCCAATCCATCAGACGCGCACCCCGTCGAGGCCGCGCGCCATGCGGCGTTCCAATGAACGCACGCCCCAGGAGATGATCAGCGCCAGGGCGAAATAGATGATCAGGATGGTGGTGAACGGCGCCAGCGTGTTACCGGTCTGCGAGCGCACGACCTGCGCCTGAAAGGTGAGATCGGCGAGCGAGATCAGCGACACCACGGAGGTCGCCTTGAGCAGTTCGATGGCATTGTTGCCGAAGGTCGGCAGCATGACCAGCAGCGCCTGCGGCAGGATGACATGGCGCTTGCCTTGCCAGCGGCCGAGGTTGAGCGCGATGCAGGCCTCATATTGTTCGCGGCCGACCGACTGGATGGCGCCGCGTACCACCTCGGCCGCATAGGCGCCGACATTGAGGCCCAGCGCCAGCACACCCGCCTGCAGGGGGGTCAGTTCGAGGCCGATCAACGGCAACACGAAATAGGCAAAGAACAGCTGCACGAAGATCGAGGTGCCGCGGAAGAATTCTATATAGGCGGTGGCCAGCCAGCGCAGCGCAAAGAAGCGCGACACGCGGCCCATGCCGGCGAGGAAGGCCATGATCAGGGCGAGCACCGACCCCATCAGCGTCAGCTCGATGGTGACAAGCGCTCCCTGCAATATCAGGCCGAGGTAGCCGGACCACTGGGTCATTCGGGTTCCAACGTTGGCGGTTAGCTTCCTTCTCCCCGTTCACGGAGAGAAGATGCCAGTCCACCCTCCGAAGCTGCAGCGCAGCTGCTGCGGAGGACGGGCAGGCAGATGAGGGGCAGCGCTAAATTCTCAGAACCTGGCGCCGCCCCTCATCCGGCCCTTCGGGCCACCTTCTCCCCGTTGAACGGGGAGAAGGAAAAATCACTTCGCCGCGCAGAGCTTGTCCCGCGTGGTCGACATCGCGGCTGCGGCCGAGAAGCCGTAGGGCTCGACGATCTTGGCGAACTCGCCGGATTTCTTCAGCTTGGCGAGCTCGACATCGAAGGCGTCGCGCAGGGCCTCATCGCCTTTCTTGAAGGCGGCGCCGTCGCAATAGACCGGCGCGCCGACCACCGGGGCGATGACTTCGAGGTTCGGATCGTTGGCTTTCTTGACGAGGTCGTTGATCGACAGGACGGGAAGCGAATAGGCATCGATGCGACCGTCCTGCAGCATCTTCAGGCCGCTCTGGCCGTCCGGCACGACGATGACGCGCTCGCGCGGCACGCCGGCGTTGAGCGCCAGCTTCTCCTCCGTGCCGCCACCGGGCGCGCCAATGGTGGCTGACGTGTCCTTGGCGACGTCCTCGTAGCTCTTGAAGCCCTTCGGATTGCCCTTCTTCACCAGCATCGCCTCGGCGTCGCACAGCACCGGCTCGGAATAGACGACCGCCGCGCAACGCTCCGGCTTCATGAACAGGCCGGCGGTGACGACGTCGAAGCGGCCGGCCTGCAGGCCGGGGATCATCGCGCCATATTCGGAGATCGAAGCGACGATGTCGGCAACACCGAGACGCTTGAAGACCTCGCGCGCCACGTCGGGCGCCGCACCCGAAACTTTGCCGTCGGCGGCGACCGCCGTATAGGGCGGCTCGTTGGCGATCGCGACGCGGGCAAAGCCCTGCGCCTTCAATTGCTCGAGCTTGCTGTCATCGGCCGAACCGGTGCTCGACGCGGCGAGCACCGCCGTCAGTGCGAGACCGGCGACGCCGGCCAGAATGCCAAGTTTCTTCATTGTTCCCAACTCCTTGTTGTCTTCTTGGTTTTGTCTGGGGCGGTCTTCCGCCCCGCAAAGCGGTCAGACACGATGTCCGGCTGCGATGATCTTCTTCAGGAAGCCTTGCGTGCGCTCCTGCTTTGGATGGCGGAAAATCTCGTCTGGTTTGCCCTCTTCGACGATCTTGCCGCGGTCGAAGAACAGCACGCGGTCGGCGAAGTCGTGGGCAAAGCCCATCTCGTGGGTGACCAGCAGCATGGTCATGTCGGTCTCTGCGGCGAGCTTGCGCATGACATTCATCACCTCCTCGACCAGCTCCGGATCGAGGGCCGACGTCACCTCGTCGAACAGCATGATCTTCGGCGACAATGCCAGCGCACGGGCAATCGCCACGCGCTGCTTCTGGCCGCCGGACAGCTGCGCCGGCATCGACTTCGCCTTGTCGGCCATGCCGACCATGTCGAGCAGTTCCATGGCCCGCTTTTCAGCGGCGGCGCGAGGCGTGCCCTTGGTCAGCATCGGCGCCAGCGTGACGTTATCCATGACGCATTTGTGCGGAAACAGATTGAACAGCTGGAAGACCATGCCGATCTTCTGCCGCATCTTGGTCAGGTGCCGCTCGTCGGCGGGCAGCAGCTGGCCGTTGCGCTCCATGTGATAGAGCTGCTCGCCATCGATCTGGATATGGCCGCCGTCGATCTTCTCCAGCGTCATCAGGATTCGCAGGATCGTCGTCTTGCCCGAGCCGGACGGGCCGATCAGCGCCAGCTTCTCGCCGGGCATGACCTGCATCGACAGGCCGTCCAGTACCTTGAACGAGCCGAAGCTCTTCGAAATGGCGTCGACCTTGATGATGGGTGAGGACAAATGAATTTCCCCTGCTGGAGAAGCCTGTGCCCTTAACGATGCGGAACGCGCCAAATCATGTCAATTGGGAAAATAAAATCATGACAATATTTCCGGCACTGCATGATTCCAGAGCAATTCCCGCTTAGATTGCGAGCAGCAGATGCTCCGGATCGCCAAGCAGCAACTTGGTGACAACGCCGAGGCCGGCGCGCAGTTCCCCCTCGGTGGTCGAGCCGAGCGAGATGCGCACCGCCGGATGCCAGGGCGCATCCGAGATGCGGAAGGAGGTGCCGGGCGCGATCGCCACGCCTTGCAGGCGGGCCTGGGCGACGAAGCTTTCCTCGGCACGGTCCGCGGGCAGTTGCAACCAGACATGCAGCCCGTCGCGCCTGGCGCGATAACCAACCCCGCCCAGCACCTCGGCTGCGATGTCCTGGCGGCGGCGCAATGCCGCGCGCTGCCAGCGAACGAGTTCCATCGCCGTGCCGTCGGTCACCCATTTGGTGGCGATCTCGGCCACCAGCGGCGTCGCCATCCAGTTCGACACCAGATGCCGGTTGGCAACGGCGGCGACGTAGCGGTCGGGCGCCGCGAGATAGCCGATGCGCAGGCCAGGTACGGTGATCTTGGTGAAGGAAGTGACGTAGAGCGTGCGCTCCGGCGCAAAGGCGGCGACCGGCGGCGGCCGGTCCTCGATCAGCGGACCCAGCACATCGTTCTCGATGATGGCGATGTCGTGCTTGCGCGCGACCGCGGCGATCTCTTCGCGCCGCCGAGCGTCCATCAGCGTCGCCGTCGGGTTGATCACCGACGGTTGCACGAATACCGCGCGAATGTCGGTGAGCCGGCAGACCTCGTCCAACGCCTCCGGGATCAGGCCATTGCCGTCGATCGGCAGGCCTTCCAGGTTGAAGCCGAGATAGCGCGCCAGCGGCACCAGCGTGTGGTGGCCGATGGCCTCGGTGGCGACAGTCGATCCCGGCGGCGCAACGCTCATCAGCGCCACGGTCATCCCGGCGGTCGCGCCATTGGTCAGGCTGATATTCTGTGCGGAGGTGTCGAGCCCACACAGTTTCAGCCATTCGACAGCCACCGCGCGGTGACGCGGGAACACCATGTTGGGCCGGAACGACAACGCCGAACTGGATGGCAGGTTTTCGGCCAGCCAGCCCAGCGCCTGCTTCAGCCGCTCCAAATGCATCGGCTCGCAGACCGGCTTCAGGATTGACAGATCGATGACCTCGCCGAGGCGCTCCGGCAGATAGGGCGGCTCCGGGTCGCGGCGCTGCGTCTGGACAAAGCTGCCACGGCCGATCTCGCCCGAAATCAGGCCGCGCCGGATCAGTTCTTCGTAGGCGCGGCTGACCGTCTGCACCGACAGTTTTAAATCGTCTGCCAGCCTTCGATGCGTTGGAAGCCGCGCGCCGTTGGCCAGCCGCCCGTCATGAATGGCGCGGGCGAACTGGTCGGCCAGCGTTTGATAGGCTGGCCGGCGGATGAGCGCAGGGTCGGGTTGCCATGATGTCATGACTTAATAGAGATCGAAATCAGTGCAATTGACAATCGAAATAATGCGCCGTCATGGTGATGCCGACAAAAAGCGGACGCCGATGACATCGAAACTCGACGCGGTCGACCTCAGGATACTCGACGCCATCCAGCGCGACGGGCGCATCACCAAGCTGGCGCTGGCCGAACAGGTCGGGCTGTCGCCGACGCCGTGCTGGATGCGGCTGCGCAAGCTGGAGAAGGCAGGCATCGTCTCGGGCTACCACGCCAGGATCGCCATGCGCGTGGTGGCGCCGGTCGCCACCGTGTTGATGGAGGTGACGCTGGCCAGCCATCGCCAGGCCGATTTCGACCGCTTCGAACGCGTCATCCGCGACATCCCCGAAATCGTCGCCTGCTGGTCGGTGGGCGGCGGCGTCGACTATGTGGTCAAGGTGATGACGCGCGACATCGACGCCTATCAGCGGCTGGTCGACGACCTGCTGGAGCGCGAGATCGGCATCGACCGCTACTTCACCTACATCGTCACCAAGACGGTGAAGGACGAAATCGTGCTGCCGATAGCCGACCTGCTGCCGGCGTCGGCATAAGCCCGGAGAGAATGTCTGTCGGGACGGCACAATAGAGAGAGTCTCTCTCCTTCAGGGCGTCGAAACAGTCTCTCTGTCTGCATGTGACGGATAGTCTTCCCGCATCGTCCGAACCGGGAGGCCTCGACCATGTCCGCGCATTTTGCCCGCTCGCATCGCCATGAGGCGCTCGACCGCCTCTCCGACCGCCGGCTGCTGCGCGAGCTTGCCTATGTCGATGGGCATTGGACCGCGAGCGAAGCGGCCGAAAGCTTTGAAGTCACCGATCCGGCCACAGGCGCGACGGTCGCGTTTGTCGCCGCGCTCGATGCGCAGCAAACGACAAGGGCAATCGGTGCCGCCGCGCGTGCCTTCCCGGCTTGGCGGTCACTGCTGCCGCAGGAGCGGTCGAGAATTCTGCGAAAATGGTTCGAGCTGATCATCGCGGCGAAAGACGACCTTGCCCTGCTGATGACTTTGGAACAAGGCAAGCCGCTGCAGGAATCGCTCGGCGAAATCGACTATGCCGCCTCTTTCGTCGAATGGTATGCCGAAGAGGCAAAGCGCCTCAACGCCGAGAGCGTCACCAGCCATCTGCCGAATGCCGAGATGATGGTGAGGCGCGAGCCGCTCGGCGTTGTCGGCGTCGTCACGCCCTGGAATTTTCCGGCGGCGATGCTGACCCGCAAGGCGGCCGCCGCACTCGCCGCCGGCTGCACCATCGTCGCACACCCGTCCTCGGAGACGCCGCTGTCGGCGCTGGCGCTGGCTGAACTCGGCGAGCGCGCCGGCCTGCCCGCCGGTGTCTTCAACGTCATCACCGGCAAGGCAGCGACGATCGTCGGGCGCATGTGCGAAGACCCGCGCGTCCGCGCCATGAGTTTTACCGGCTCGACGGAGATCGGCCGGTTGATCGCCGCACAGTGTGCTCCGACGATGAAGCGGCTGGTGATGGAGCTTGGCGGCCATGCGCCGCTGATCGTCTTTGCCGACGCCGATGTCGACAACGCAGTGAGCATTGCCATCGATGCCAAGTTTGCAACGTCAGGCCAGGACTGCCTTGCCGCCAACCGCATCTATGTCCAGCGCCCGATCTACGATCGCTTCTGCGCCGCCTTTGCCGAGCGCATCGAGGCGCTGCGGACCGGCAATGGGCTTGTCGAAAAGATCGATATCGGACCGCTGATGCATGAGCGCGCCGTGACCAAGGTCGAGGAACAGGTCGCCGATGCCGTCGCCCATGGCGCGCGCTGCCTCACCGGCGGCAAGCGACATCAGGCCGGGCCGCTGTTCTATCAGCCGACGTTGCTGGTCGATGTCACTGATGAGGCGCTGATCATGCGCGAGGAGACTTTCGGGCCGGTCGCCGCCGTCACGCCGTTCGACAGTGAGGACGAAGTGACCGCCCGCGCCAACGCCACCGAATACGGCCTCGTCGCCTATGTCGTTACCGAGAACGGCGCCCGCCAGCAGCGCCTGGGCCGCGCGCTCGACTACGGCATGGTCGCCATCAACCGCGTCAAGATCACCGGCGCGCCGATCCCCTTCGGCGGCGTCAAGCAGTCCGGCATCGGGCGCGAAGGCTCGCGCCACGGGCTCGAAGCTTTCACCGATCTCAAATATCTCTGTTTAGATGTGGCTTAGGCCTCACCCGGATTTCTCAAGGAGTCAAAAATGCTCGACCAATCCAACGAACTCAACGCTTGGGATCGCGACCATTTCTTCCATCCCTCGACCCATATGGGCACACACGCACGCGGAGAATCGCCCACGCGTATCATGGCCGGCGGTGAAGGCGTCACCGTCTGGGACAACAATGGCAAGAAGAGTATCGATGCCTTTGCCGGGCTCTATTGCGTCAATGTCGGCTATGGCCGCCAGAAGATCGCTGACGCCATCGCCACCCAGGCGAAGAACCTCGCCTACTATCACGCCTATGTCGGCCACGGCACCGAGGCGTCGATCACGCTGGCCAAGATGATCATCGACCGCGCGCCGAAGGGCATGTCGAGGGTCTATTTCGGCCTCTCCGGTTCCGACGCTAACGAAACCAACATCAAGCTGATCTGGTACTACAACAATGTGCTGGGCCGGCCGGAGAAGAAGAAGATCATCTCGCGCTGGCGCGGCTATCACGGCTCGGGCGTGATGACGGGATCACTGACCGGGCTCGACCTGTTCCACAATGCCTTCGACCTGCCGCGCGCACCGGTCCTGCACACCGAGGCGCCCTATTATTTCCGCCGCGCCGACCGCTCGATGAGCGAGGAGCAGTTCTCGCAGCATTGCGCCGACAAGCTTGAGGAGATGATCCTGGCAGAAGGTCCCGAAACCGTCGCCGCTTTCATCGGCGAGCCGATTCTCGGCACTGGCGGCATCGTGCCGCCGCCGGCCGGCTACTGGGAGAAGATCCAGGCGGTGCTGAAGAAGTATGACGTGCTGCTGGTCGCCGACGAGGTGGTGACGGGCTTCGGCCGTCTGGGCACCATGTTCGGCTCCGACCATTACGGCATCAAGCCAGACCTCATCACCATCGCCAAGGGGCTGACCTCGGCCTATGCGCCGCTGTCGGGCGTCATCGTCGCCGACAAGATGTGGCAGGTGCTGGTGCAGGGCTCCGACAAGCTCGGTTCGCTCGGCCATGGCTGGACTTATGCGGCGCATCCGATCTGCGTCGCCGCAGGTGTCGCCAATCTCGAACTGATCGACGAGATGGACCTGGTGACAAACGCCGATGAGACGGGCGCCTATTTCCGCGCCGAACTGGCCAAGGCCGTCGGCGGTCACAGACATGTCGGCGACGTGCGCGGCGATGGCATGCTGGCGGCAGTCGAATTTGTCGCCGACAAGGACGACCGGGTGTTCTTCGACGCCTCGCTCAAGATCGGGCCCCAAGTGGCGACAGCACTTGCCGCCAGCGGCGTCATCGGCCGCGCCATGCCGCAGGGCGACATACTAGGCTTCGCGCCGCCGCTCTGCCTGACGCGTGAGGAAGCCGACATCGTCGTTTCGAAAACCGCCGATGCCGTCAACAGCGTGTTTTCCAATCTCTGAGATCGACCATGAATGCCATCACCAAGACCCTCCCCGCCACCATGGCCGCCGTGCTGCTCACCGGGCATGGCGGACCGGAAAAGCTCGTCTATCGCAGCGATGTGAAAGTGCCTGTGCCTGCCGCCGGCGAGGTGCTGGTTAAGGTCAGCGCTTGCGGTATGAACAACACCGATGTCTGGGTACGCCAGGGCGCCTATGGCACGGAGGAGGACGCTGCCGCCGTGTCGACGTGGCGGCGGCAAGGCAACACGCTTACCTTCCCGCGCATCCAGGGCACCGACACGGTCGGCACCATCGCTGCCGTCGGCGAAGGCGTTTCCCCGGGCCGTATCGGCGAACGGGTAATGGTCGATTTTTCGATCTACAACCGCGACGACGATTCCCTCGCCGACATCGACTATATGGGCCACGGTCGCGATGGCGGGTATGCCGAGTACCAGACAGTGCCGGCCGAGAACGCTCATGTCGTCGACACCGGGATGAGCGACATCGAACTCGCCACTTTCTGCTGCGCCTACCTCACCGGCGAGCAGATGCTGGAACGCGCCGGGCTGAAAGCCGGCGAGCGCGTGCTGGTCACGGGCGCCTCAGGCGGCGTCGGTTCCGGCATCGTGCAGCTGGCGCGGGCGCGCGGCGCCATTCCCTACGCCGTCGTCGGCAAGGGCAAGGAGCAGGCGGTGCGCGACATCGGCGCCGAAGCGGTTATTACCCGTGGGGTTGCCGATCTTCCCGCCGCCGTGAATGAAGCCACTGGCGGCCAGCCGATCGATGTGGTCGCCGATCTCGTCGGCGGCGCGATCTTCAACGACCTCTTGCGCATCCTGAGGCCCGAAGGCCGCTACACCACCGCCGGCGCGATTGCCGGTCCGGTTGTGCAGCTCGATCTCCGGACCATGTATCTGAAGCAGCTGCAACTGCACGGATCGAGCCAGGGGACGCGCGCCGACTTCCGCCGCATCGTTGGATACATCGAAGCGAAGAAAATCCGGCCGCTGGTCGGCGGTGTCTACAAACTGTCCGATTTCCACAAGGCGCAGGCCGACTTCATCGCCAAGGATTTCGTCGGCAAGCTGGTGGTTGTGCCGGACGCCATGTGGAACATCCGCGCATAACGGCTCCCAACGTCAGAGCGCGTCGTAAACGGCATCAATCAACACCTTGCGGCGTGGATCGACGTCGTCGAAACCCAGCATGCGGTTGGTGACGTAGCCGAATCCGACACCGGCGCCGGGATCGGCAAAATCGAGGGCGCCGCCCCCAGCCGCCATGGCCGAGGGATTGCGGCGACGCGCGGCTGGCATAGGCGGCGTCCTCGAGCTGAAAGCCGGCGGCGAATTGCCGGCGCTTGAGACATAGCGCGCATGAGGCGAACCGGAATCATCGCAACGAATGCAAGCCACAGGCCGGCAACCAGACCCTGCATCTTGACAGACGAGGCGAAAGCCAAAAGAGTGAAACCGGTTTCACTGGGGATCGCCGGTGCATTTCGATCTGTCCATTCTGCTCCCGCATCTGGGTTTTCTGGCGCGCGGCGCCGAACTTACGGCGGCGGCTTGCGCGCTGTCGCTGGTGGGAAGCGTCGTCATGGGCGCGTTGGTGGCGATCGCACGCACCTCCGCCTCGGCACTGCTTCGACGGATCGCCTTCGTCTACGTCGATCTCTTCCGCAATGTGCCGTTCATCGTCCAGCTGTTCTTCTTCTATTACGGCCTGCCCGAGCTCGGCATTTACATCGACGCCTTCACCACCGGCGTCGTGGCGCTTTCCATTGCCGGCGGCGCCTATGCCTCCGACATCATTCGAGCCGGCATCCTCGCCATCGACCAGGGCATCATCGACGCCGCTGAAGTGAGCGGCCTGTCCAGGCGCAAGATCTTTACCCGCATCGTGCTGCCGATTGCGCTGCGCACCTCCGTGCGACCGCTCGGATCCGTGCTCATCAACATGATCCTTACGTCCTCGATCCTCTCGACCATCACGCTCAACGAGCTCACCGGCTCAGCCCAGATCGTGGTCTCGCAGACCTATCGGCCCTTCGAGGTCTATGTGGTGCTGCTCTGTGCCTATGCGGCCCTGACTTATCTGGTTTCGCTGGGCGTCACCCTGCTCCACCGCCATCTCAATCGGGACATGATGGAGGCGGTCGGCTGATGCGGTTCAGCGATTTCACCTCCTACGACCTGATCCTGCTGGCGCAAGGTCTCGGCACCAACGTCGCGCTGTTTCTCGTCACCTCTCTGATTGGCCTGAGCTGGGCGCTGGTGCGGTTCTACCGTGTGCCGGTTCTGGCCCAGGTCGTCACCTTCCTGTCGGAGCTGTTGAAGAACTCGCCGGTGTTGGTGCAGCTGTTCCTGGTGTTCTTCGGCCTGCCGGCGCTGTTGCATATAAGGGTGACGCCGGTCACCGCAGCGACCATCACTCTGTCGGCGAACACCGCGGCATTCGTCTATGTCATCGCGGTCTCGGCGATCGAGTCGATCGAACGCGAGCAGGTCGAGGCCGCGCGTGTCTTCGGCCTGACCCGGTGGCAGGTCCTGCGCCATATCGTTTCGCCCCAGGCTGCCGCCTTCGCGGTCGGCCCGCTCGTCGCGCTGCTGGTCAACCAGCTTCAGGTGACGTCGCTGATTTCTGTCATCGGCGTCGTCGACCTGACCAAGATTGGCCACATCCTCAACATGCGAACCTTGAAGCCGTTCGTGGTCTGGACCGTCGTCGGGCTGCTCTACTATGGCGCGGCAAAGCTGGTCGCCCTGCTTGGCGAGCGTCTTGAAAACCGCCTGCGGGCGCACAGCGCCTGGCGGGGGCTTTAACATGCTCAAGATCGAAAACGTGCACAAAGCGTTCGGCGAGGTCACTGTGCTGGACGGCGTCGACCTGACGATCGCGCCCGGCGAAGTGGTCTCGATCCTCGGGTCGTCGGGGTCCGGCAAGTCGACACTGATCCGTTGCATCAACGGCCTCGAAAAGCTGAAGTCGGGCCGCATCACGGTCGACGATTTCGATGTCAGCAAGCCGAAGGAGCTGGCCGAGGCGCGCAAGCGCTCAGGCACCGTCTTCCAGCTGTTCAACCTCTATCCGCATATGAGCGCGCTTCAGAACATTACGCTCGCCCCGATCGAGGTGCTGAAGATGCCGCGCCCTGAGGCCGAGGCGCTGGCGCGCAAGCTGCTCGAGTCCGTCGGCCTCGCCGATCGGGCCAACGCCTACCCGGCGCAGTTGTCGGGCGGGCAGCGCCAGCGTGTCGGCATCTGCCGGGCGCTCGCCATGCAGCCGCGCTATCTGCTGCTCGATGAAGTGACCAGCGCGCTCGACCCGGAAATGACTTCCGAGGTGCTGGCCATCCTGGCAAAGCTCGCCGCGCAAGGCACGACGATGCTGTTCGTCACCCACGAGATCGAATTCGCGCGCGAGATTTCCAACCGCATCGTCTTCCTCGACAAGGGCAGGCTGGTGGTCGATCTGCCAACGGATCGTTTCTTCGCCGCGGACGGCGGCCGGGCGCAGCCGCGGGTTGCGCAGTTTCTCTCCAAGATGCGCAAGGACTAGGAATGCTGCTGTTAGCCAACAACGAAGCATGGCCGGGATTCGAAACCTCGGTGCAAATGCTGCGCGATGGCGCCGTCAGCCTGGACGCGATGGTTGCCGGCATCGGCATGGTGGAGAAAGAGGTCAAGGTTCGCAGCGTCGGTTATGGCGGCTGGCCGAACATGCTGGGCGAGATGGAGTTCGACGCCGGCGTCATGGACGGCAATACAAGAGAGGTCGGTTCAGTCGGCGCCGTGCCAAGGACCTTGGCGGTCGCTGCCCTGGCGCAGCAGGTAATGAAGCGCCTGCCGCATGTGATGCTGACCGGCGAAGGGGCGCGGCGCTTTGCCAGCGAAATCGGTTTTGCCGAAGACGAAGTCTTGTTCGAGGACAGCAAGCGCGTCTGGTGGGAGCGGCTGCAACAGGAACTCACACCGCAACAGCTGGCGAAATTCCCCGATATCGATCTGGCGCCGCTCAGCCGTACTATCACCGATCCCGAGCGGGTCCGCGACACCACCGTGTTCCTGTCGGCGGATGCGCGGCGCGGCGTCCATGCCGCGAGTTCGACCTCGGGCTGGGCGTGGAAATATCCGGGCCGGCTCGGCGATTCTCCCATTCCCGGCGCAGGCTTTTACGCCGACAGCCGCTATGGCGCGGCGGCGTGCACCCATACCGGCGAGATGACGATGCGCTGCGCCACCGCACGGACCGTCGTGCTGGCCATGAAGCTTGGCCGATCCCTGTCGGATGCGGTCGCGCTGGCGGTCGAGGAACTGGCTGAACTCGACACCGGCTTCCTGGCCGGAGTGGTCATCCACGCCGTCGACGCCGAGCAGAACCACGAGGTGGTGAATTTCAGATGCGAGGGCGAGGTCCGCTACTGGCTCTGGAAGGATTCCATGCCCGCACCCGAATTGCGGGCAGCAAAACGTGTCACTAGAAAATAAGGAGAGGAACCATGAAAACCGTAGTGCGTGCCTTCGCCGCGCTGGCCATCGTGGCCGGTTCGGCTTTTCCGGCCCTTGCCGGCATGATTGACGACATCCGCTCACGCGGCACCATTCGCATCGGCGTATCGCTCGGCGGCGAGCCGATCGGCTTTCGCGATGCACAAAACAACCCTGTCGGCTACGATGTCGATGTCGCGACGCTGCTGGCGCAAAAGCTCGGGGTGCCGGTCGAGTTCGTCGACGTCTCGGGCGATGCCCGTATTTCCATGCTGGTGTCGGGACAGATCGATGTCGCGGTCGCAAACACCTCGGCAACGCTCGAGCGGGCCAAGACCGTCAACTTCACCATCCCCTACAACCGGGCCGGGCTGCGCGTCATCGTCCAGAAGGATGCCGGGATAACCGACCTCAAGGGGCTCGCCGGCAAGAAGGTTGTCGTCGGCCGCGGCACCACGGGCGAAACCTTCCTCAAGGCGGCCGTGCCGGAAGCAGAGCTCGTCTATGTCGACCAGTTCGCGCCCGACGGGGTTCTGCAGCTGCAACAGAAGCGCGTCGATGCGGCGATCGAGGATTCCTCGCTGCTCGATTACCTCGCGACCAAGACACCGAGCCTGGTGACGCTGCCTGGCCTCTATTCCAACGATCCGATCGGCATCGCGGTCGCCAAGGGCGATCCCGAATTCGTCCGCTGGCTCGACATGTTCGTGTCCGACTTCATCCAGTCGGGCACCTATGAGACGACCTACAAGAAGTGGTGGGGGCCGGACTCCAACCCGCCGGCGCTCAACCCGCTGTGGTGACACCCACTACCGGTAACCGATCGGCGCACACTCGAGGCGCCGTCGCAACGATCGCCGATGTCGCGCGGCTGGCAGGCGTGTCGCGTGCCGCGGCCAGCCGTGCGCTGTCGAGCGGACCGCGACCGGTCTCGGCGGACAAACGCGAACGTGTCGTGCAGGCCGCCGCGCAGCTCGGCTACAAACCCAATCTCCTGGCGCAAAGCCTGACCACCAAGACCGTCAATCTGGTTGCCGTCGTGGTCAACCACATTCACGACCTTTCAGATCTCGACCTGTTCGACCGGCTGCTCGACGCAATCCAGTCGATCGGCAAGCAGGTCATCCTCATCCGCATCGGCTCGGCGGAAGGGGTCGAGGATTTTCTGCGCAACGGCGTTGCCTATCATGTCGATGCCGCCGTGGTGTTCTCCGACTTTGCCGATGCAGCGACGGTGCGGCGCATGTTTCGCTCGGACCTGGTCATCATGCTGAACGGACTGCATGACGATCTGTCACCCACCGTCATTCCCGATGAAGGCGTCGGCATCGCCGAGGCCGTGGCGGATGCGGCGGCCAAGCGCGTGCGCACGGCCAGCCTGCTGACCGGCCGTTCGTCCTCGCGCGTCGAACAGCTGCGCATCGGCCACTACCTCGGAGCGTTCCGGCATCATGGAATTGAACTGCTGCAGACGATCCAGGGAGACTATTCCTACGAGTCGGGTCATGCGGCGGCAGTCGGCCTGACGGAACGCGGCTGTCCAGATGCGGTCTTTTGTACGTCCGACGCGATGGCCATGGGTGTTCTGGATGTCTGCCGGGCGGATTTCCCCGACAACCGGCCCAGCCGCTTCCGCCTCTATGGCTTCGACAATGTGTCCCTGACCAATTTCTACGCCTACCCGATATCGTCAATCGGCTACGACAAATCAGACTATGTGGGTCATATCGTTGGCGCCCTCTCCAATCCGCAGGTCTTCATGCCCGGCCAGCCGCCTGTCGTTATATTGACCCGGCTGATTTCGCGCTTGACCGCGTAACTAGCGCCGATGTTGGACTGCTTGTCCGGCGTCGATCTCCCAGAGATCGAACGGAGATCGCGCCGGACAATGTACCAGCGCCTACTGCAATTTCGCCTGCAGCGCGTTGACGTCGTCGGTTGTCATTTCACCGTCGGTCGTCACCTTGCCGTCGACGATCTTCCACAACCGGAACGGGCCGGTGATGTCGCCATATTTGTCGAAGCTGACCGGACCGATGACGCCTTCATAGCGGATCGGCTTGCCATCCTTGATCAGGCCGAGCGCCTTGGCGAATTCGTCCTTGCCTGCAAAGATCGGTGTGCCGGCCGGATCGACCGCCTTGTACATGGCATCCTTGATCTTGGCTGGATCCTCGGAGCCGGCAATGGCAATGGCGAGGCCGACAATGGCGCCGGCATCATAGGAACGGTCGGCTGCCGGGTTCGACGGCTCGATACCCGAAAACTCCTTGTAGTTTTTCAGGAAGTAGTCGGTGGAGGCCGTCGGGCTGGTGCCGGAAGAGGTGCCATAGGCATCCTTGAGATAGTCGGCGCCGACGGATTCGATGAAGTCCGGGCTGTTCATCCCGTCATTGAGCAGGAATTTCTGCACGCCGCCCTGCGATATCCAGGTGCGGGCGACCGTTGCGCCGTCGACCGGCGTGCTGACGAGGTAGAGTCCGTCCGGCTCGCCTCCCATCGCCGCCGTCACTTCCGAAGCATAGCTCGACTGCTTTTCATTATAGGGCGTGTCGGAGACGATGGTGCCGCCGAGCGCTTTGTAGGCGCGCGAGAATTCGGCCACCATGTTGACGCCGAAGTCGTTGTTGACATGGATGATCGACAGTTTCTTGAAGCCCTTGTCGATGGCGTATTTGGCGGCGGCCACGCCTTGCAGCGCATCCGACGTGATGGTGCGGAAGAAGATGCCGTTGGTCTTGCCGTCGCGGCCAAGGGCGGTCAGCGTAGGCGAGGACGAAGCCGGCGACACCTGCACGATCTTGGCCGGCCCGGTGACCGAGGTCAAAATCGGGATCGACACGGAGGAGATGATGCCGCCGATGATCACCGGCACCTTCTTGACCTGTACCAGCTGGGTCGCGGCATCGACCGCGATATTGCCCTGGCTCTGGCTGTCGCGCGTGTCGGTTGCGAGATCGCAGCCGCGTACGCCACCGGCTTCATTGATGTCGCGGAAGGCCATTTCGACGGACTTCGCGCCGGCCTGGCCGTATTCGCCGGCCGGACCGGTGAGCTCCATGACCAGGCCGACGGTGATCTTGCAGTCCGCTGCGTGTGCGGCGCCGGCCATCGTCACGAGAGCCAGTGCTGTGGTGATTTGAAGTATCGTCTTCTTCATTGCCGTTCCCCTTTTCTTGTTTGAACTTTGCCTGTTCAGCCTTCCGGCGCGTGCAGCCAGGTCTCATGCAGATGCCGCCATTCGACGCCGTTTGGTGCCGATGAACTGGTGGTGAAGACCGCACTGGACTGCCGGCGGCTATGCTTGCCGGCGCGCAGTTGCGCCTCGACGTAGAAGACGACGATCGTGTCCGCGTCCTGCCAACCCGGCCTGATGTCCTCGATCGATATGGCAAAACCGTCGTCGCAAGTGGCGCGGCTTGTCCGGACATGATCTACGACCGCGTCGCGATCGAGGATCTGGCCATTCGGCGCGACCATGGTGAGGCCTTCGCCCATGACGGCATCGAAGCGGCCGAACTCCACAGCGTCGGCTCGCGCGGCGACAAACCAGTCGACGAAGAAGCGATGCAGGTCGATGATTTCAGCGCTGGCACGCGAAAAAAGGGAAGGCTCTCCGCTCATTTCTTCCCCGCATTGAGGTTGTAATGCATGATCGAGCCGTGGCGGCCATGACGGTCGCGCTCCAGCGCGTAGACATCGCCCGCGAGGCCGGTGCCTTGTGCGATGGCGGCAGCAATCCGCGCGCGATCGTCGGCGTCGAGCGCGACGTCCATGATTTTCGTATTGGCCAGCGCATGTGCCTGGTTGCGCGCACCCACAATGACGGCCGCGACCTGCGGCTGCTCGAGCACCCATGCCGAGGCGATGGTGGCGATGTCGACGCCGTGGCGATCGCCGACCGCTTTCAGCGCCTTGAGCAGAGACTGGAACAGCTCCCAGCCGCCGAAGTCGTCGATGATCAGCTTGTATTTGACCAGCGAGCGGTTTTCGAGCGGCGTGGAGGGCTCGGCCACGCCAAGCCATTTGTCGCTGAGGAAGCCGCCCGCCACCGAGCCGTAGCAGAGGAAGCGGACACCGTTCTTAGCGGCAAGGCCCGCAAGGCTGTTTGCCGGCCGCTGGTCGAGCACTGAATATTGCAGTTGCTGGCTGACCAGCGGGATGCCCGAGGAGAGGATTTCGGCTAGCCTCGGCGTATCGAAATTGGTGGTGCCGAGATTGCGCACCTTGCCTTCCAGCCGAAGCTCGTCGAGCCAACCCATCGCCTCGACGTAACGAGGCTGGTCATAATCCCACCAGTGAAACTGCACGAGATCGATCCGCTCCGTCTTCAGCCTGCGAAGCGACTGATCGACGATGCCCCTGATGTAGTCGCGGCTGATGCTTGCCAGTCGTTCGAGGTCCGGCACCAGCTTGGTGTGCACCTTCATCCTGGCCGCGACATCGAGACCGCGATCGCGCGCCAGCCGCAGGCGCGCGGCGCCGATCAGTTCCTCGACGCCGGTGTAGATGTCGGCGCAGTCATAGGTCCAGATGCCGGCATCGAAAGTGGCGATGAGGTCGGTCACCGCCTGGCTGCGGTCGACGGCGCCATGGCCACCGGCGAGCTGCCAGCCGCCGCGGATGACGCGCGAGATCGTATAGCCGGGGCTGAGTTCGATGGTCCTGGCGCTCATCTTTTGTCGGTCTCCTTCGGCAGCGGCACGGCCGTGGTTTCGGCATGGCTGAACCGCCGCTTGGCAAGCCTGACAATGCGGAGCCGGCTGGCGCAATTGGGATCGGGACAGGCGACCTCGGCATCCGAGGTCATCCAGTCATTTGCATGCGTCGGGCGCTGCTTTGCCGCCAGGAGCGGCAACACGGCGGAGATCGAATAAATCGAAAAACCCTGCCCCGCCGGCAGCGACAGCATTTCGCCCTTGAGTTCGAAATAGTCGCCGGCCCTGGCGCCGCAATAGACCGGCTTGCCCTCGGGGATGACCGCTTCGACGCGCAGATCGAAGAGTTCGAAACTGTCGTCGGCCATTCAGGCCTCCACCAGGCTGAAGGTGATGTCACAGGCGCCGTTGCGGCGGATGACGCCGCAGGCGGCGGCAAACTGATCGCGCTCTCCGGCAAGCACGTGCGCGACCACGCTGCCGGCCAGCCAGCCGATCGGGAACAGCAGCCGCGCCCCCTGCCCGTAGTACAGGCCGATATCGAAGATGGCATTGGGATTGCCGCCCCACACGCGTGGCGGCACATAGGACAGCACGATATCGCCGGGCTGCGGCGTCAGCGTTGCATTCTCCGGTGGCAAAGGCTGGGCATAGGCCTGGCCGTGGAGATCGGCTGACGGAACCGGGCACGAGATTTCCGGTCCTGTCCACATCGCATGGATGCCTGGGATGATGCGTGGCTGCGCCAGATACGCCAGCAGGAAGGCGGCATTCTCCGGCGCCTTTTCGGGCAATAGCAGCGCCGTCACGGAAAGCTTCGAGCGTGGTTCTGTGATGCCGATGGCGGGCTTGGTCATGTCAGCCCTTCGCCGATTGAAGTTTGTCGCGCAGGAAGGCGAAGGGGCGGCTGATGTCGGCTACCAGCGCCTCGCGCGCCGCTTGCGCATCCTGTTTGGCAAGTGCCGCGACAATTCGACGATGATAGTGGGCGGTATCAACCTCGCCTGCCTCGGAGAAGGCATAGATGGCGACGCGGATGCAGGGTCCCGATTGAAGCCAGAGGCTTTCGATCATCGGGATCAGCACAGCCGAGCCGCAGCAGCGGTAGATCTCAAAATGGAAGCTCTGGTTGAGCGTCGCTTCGCGATCGATATCCTTCTTGTGCTTCAGGGCCCGCATCTCGTCCCACTCGCCCAGCATGGCTTCGATCGATGCGATCTGGCGCGGGCTCATGCGCCTGGCGGCAAGCGCGATCGCTTCGCCTTCGATGAGTGAGCGGGCACGCAGGAGGTCGTCGATGCGCTCCAGCGTGATCGGCGGCACGCGCACGGAACGGTTGGGCAGCGCCTCCAGCGCCTTTTCCGTGATCAGCCGGCCGAGCGCTTCGCGTACCGGCATGGTCGAGGTGACCAGCGCATCGGCAAGACCGCGGATGGTCAGCACCTGGTTCGGCTCGAAAAGGCCACCGATCAGAGCACGGCGCAGCTCGGAATAGACGCGATCCTGCACGGTCTCGCGGCCGACCGGCGTAAGCTGGGCTGCGATCGTCTCGTTGTTCTTTTCGATGGCAGCCTTCTGCATTACCGGCATTGCCCCTTTTTCGGCTTGCGAACGAAATTAAAGCCGAATAGCGTGATCAAAGCAAGTGTGATCACAAATCAACAATCAGGAGGCGACAACGATCGTCTTCGGCCAGAGGGTTTGATGAGCGATGCAGCGCAGCGCCAAGGGCAGGAGACCCGTCCGCCGGTTCTGACGGCACGAAACGTCATCAGGCGTTTTGGCGGCCTTGTCGCCGTCGACAATGTCTCGTTTGATGTCAAAGCGGGCGAAATCCTCGGCCTGATCGGACCCAATGGCGCCGGCAAGACTACCATGTTCGACCTGCTCGCCGGCAGCATATTGCCGACCAGCGGCGATATCCTGCTCAGTGGCACGCGCGTCTCCGGCGAAGCCGCTCATCTGCGTATCGGCCGTGGTCTTGGCCGCACCTTCCAGATCCCGCGCCCCCTGCCCAATCTGACGCTGATCGAAAACATCATGCTGGCGGCGCAGGGCCAAGCCGGCGAAAAATTGCTCGCCAACTTCGTCACGCCGTGGCGAGTGGCGGCACAGGAAAGAGCAGCCAGGGCAAAGGCACTCGAGCTGCTGGAGCTCGTCTCGCTCGCTCGGCTGGCGCACGAACCGGCGCGCGTGCTTTCCGGCGGTCAACGCAAGCTGCTCGAACTCGCCCGCGTCATGATGGCCGATCCGGCGATCATCCTGCTCGACGAACCGGCCGCCGGCGTCAACGCGACGCTGCTCGAGATCATCATCGACCGCATCCGCGACATCAACGCGCACGGCATCACCTTTCTGCTGATCGAGCACAATATCGACATGGTGACGCGGCTCTGCCACCGCGTGCTGGTCATGGCGAGCGGACAGTTGCTCAGCGAAGGCACTGCGGAAGAGGTCGCCCGCGACCCGCGCGTCATCGAGGCCTATCTCGGAGGCCCAGCATGAATGAGACGGTCCTCGACGTGCGCGATCTCGAAGCGGGCTACGAGCCTGGCGTGCCGATCGTGCGCGGCGCCTCGATCACCGTCGGCAAGGGCGAGATCGTCGTCGTGCTCGGTCCCAACGGCGCCGGCAAGTCGAGCTTCATCAAGGCGATCGCCGGCCTTGTCCCGATCACCGGCGGCACCGTATTTCTGGACGGCAAGGACATCACCGCCGCTCCCGCACACACCATGGTTCGGCTCGGCCTGGCCTTCGTACCGCAGACGGAGAACATCTTCCCGCTGATGTCGGTCGAGGACAATCTGAAGGTCGCCTGCGGCATCCTCGAGCGACGCGAAATCCCTGCCCGCATCGAGGAAATGTATGCGGCCTTCCCCGACCTCGTCCGCCAGCGCCGCACCGCCGCCGGCAATCTGTCGGGCGGACAGCGGCAGATGCTTGCCGTCGCGCGCGCCCTGATCGTCCATCCCAAGGTGCTGGTACTCGACGAACCGTCGGCCGGCCTGTCGCCGAAATTCGTATCGACGGTGTTCGAGATGCTGGCCGGCATCCGCAAGTCCGGCGTCACCATCCTGCTGGTCGAACAGAACGCCAAGGCAGCGCTTGCCATCGGCGACCGCGCCTATGTGCTGGTCGAAGGCAAGGACCGGCACGAGGGCGTTGCTTCCGAACTGTGGAACGATCCTGTCGTCGCCGAACTCTATCTCGGCCAACGCCCGTCCCCCGTCGGCAAGGGAGGCGCGGCATGAGCCTGCAATTTGTCGTCGATGGGCTGCTGACCGGCTCGATGATCGGCCTTGGCGCCATCGGCGTGACGCTGACCTACTCGATCCTGCGCTTCTCGAACTTCGCCCATGGCGACTTCATGGCCTGGGGCACCTATGCGACGCTCGCCGTCGTCAGCGCCATCGGCGCGATGTTCGGCAAGGTGGCGCCCATTGGTCCGCTGTCCTTCGGCTGGCCGCTGCTGGTTGCGCTGGTTGTCGGCATGGCTTTCACCGCCCTGCTGGCGTTGTTGCTCGACAAGGTGCTGTTTTCGCGACTGCGCTCGCAGGGGCGAGCCATCATCGTGGTGATGGCGAGCTTCGGCGCCTCGATGGCGCTGCGCAGCCTGCTCGAATTCACCTTCAGCTCACGCCCGACCTATTTCAGCCGGGCGATCCAGATCGCCATGCCGGTCGGCTTCGGCATCCGCATCACGCCCGATCAGATCGCGCTGCTGCTGCTGACCGCAGTGCTGGTGCTCGGCGTGCATCTGTTGATGACACGCACGCAGACCGGCCGCTCCATGCAGGCGCTGAGCCAAAATGCGGCCCTGGCCCGCATCGTCGGCATCGATGTTGCCTCCGTGGTGCGCGTCACCTGGATCATCGGCGGGGCGCTGGCCTGTGTCGCCGGCGTGATGATCGGCATTCTGGTGCAGATCCGTCCGTTCATGGGCTTCGACATGCTGCTGCCGATGTTCGCCGCCGCCATTCTCGGCGGCATAGGCAGCATTCCAGGCGCCGTGCTCGGCGGCCTGATCATCGGCCTCGCCGAAGCCGGCGCAGTGCAGCTGATCGGCGCCGAATGGCGCGCCGCAATCTCCTTCATCATCCTGATGGCGGTGCTGTTCGTGCGGCCGATCGGCCTGTTTGGTGTGAGGGAACGCTGATGGACCTGCTCGGCTACGGCGCCTTCTTCCTGACCACCGCGCTGATCTTTTCGCTGGTCACGCTGGGGCTCAATCTGCAGTGGGGGCTGACTGGCCTTTTCAATGTCGGCCTTGCCGGATTCGTCGCCATCGGCGCCTATACATCAGCGCTGCTGACGACCCCGGACGATGCCGCGCGCTTCGGCGGCTTCGGTCTGCCGATCCTGGCCGGCTGGGCGGGCGCCATGATCGTCGGCGGTATCGCCGCAGCACTTACCGGCATGGCCACGCTGCGTCTGCGATCAGACTACCTGGCGATCACCACCTTCGGCGTCGCCGTCGTCGTGCAGCTGGTCGCGCTCAACGCGCAGAAACTCACGGGCGGCCCGTTCGGCATCGGCTTCATTCCGCGTCCGTTCGGCAGCCTTGCCGAGACACCACTGCTGTTCAACCTGTCGAACCTTGCGGTCGTTTCGGCTGTGACGCTGATGGCCTATCTCGCTCTGGAGCACCTGTCACGCAGTCCGTGGGGCCGCGTGCTCAAGGCGCTGCGCGAGGACGGGCGAGCGGCGATTTCGCTAGGCAAGAGCGCGCGCTTCTACCGCGTCCAGGCCTTTGCCGTCGGCGGCGCCATCATGGCGCTGGCCGGCGCTTTGCAGGCGCATTTCACCGGCTTCATCGCGCCGGACAATTACCTGCCGATCCTGACCTTCCAGGTCTGGGTGATGCTGATCGTCGGCGGCTCGGGCAGCAATGCCGGCGCCATTGCCGGCAGCATCCTGGTCTGGGCGATATGGGCGGGGTCGGGCACGCTGACCAGCGTGCTGTTTGCGCCCGAGCAGCAAGCACGCGCGGCCTCGCTGCAGATCGTCGCCATCGGCGTCATGCTGTGCGTCATCCTGCTGATCCGGCCGAACGGATTGTTCGGCGATCGGCCGCGCCGGCCGAAGCCCGGCAAACAGAAAAAGGCGGCGGCCAGCGAGAACGAGGCCGGACCATGAATGCCATGATCCGGCAAGACGTGCATGGCGTTTCACTCTGGCATGCCGTCAGCCGCAACCGCTGCGACCGGGGCACGCTGCAAGGCGGGCTCGACGTCGATCTCGCAATCGTTGGCGGCGGCTTTTCCGGCCTGTCGACGGCATTGCATGCCGCCGAGAAGGGGCTTTCGGTCGCGGTCCTCGAAGCCGAATTCATTGCCTGGGGTGCGACCGGCCGGAATGCCGGCTTCGTCGTTCCGAACTTTGCCAAGCGGGATCCAGACGACATCATCACCGAACTCGGACCCGAGCGCGGCGGGAGGCTGATCGATTTCGCCGCGGGAAGCGCTGACCTCGTCTTCGGCCTGATCAAGCGGCATGGCATCGAATGCGACGCTGTGCAGAATGGTTGGATCCAGCCGGCGCATTCGTCCGCCGCGCTGGAAAAGACGCGATCGCGCGCCGAGCAATGGGCGGCGCGGGGCAGGCCGACCGTAACGCTCGATGCCAAGGCGGTCACGACGCTCACCGGTATCGGCGGCTACGCCGGCGGTTGGATGGATAACTCGGGCGGCGTCCTCAATCCGGTCGAGTATGCGCGCGGCCTGGCCGATGCCGCCGAAAAAGCCGGCGCGCAGATCTTCGAGCAGACGCGCGTCGCTTCCATCGACCGCGCTGCGGATGGCTGGACCTTGACGACCGCATCCGGCGCCGTGCGTGCGGGCAAGGTGGTGATCGCCACCAACGCCTATGGCGGGGCACTGAACCGGACACTGGCGCGGACCTATATCCCGCTGAAAGTCTTCCAGATCGCCACTGCGCCGCTGTCGCGGGCCATACGCGCGCGCCTGCTGCCCGGCGGCCAGGGCGTCGGCGACACCAGGCGCAACCTGTTCACGTGCCGCTTCGATGGCCAGAACCGGCTGATCAGCGGCGGCATGCATGTCGTCGGAGCCGGCGCTGAGACGCGCATGCCGCAAACGATCTGGCGACGGCTCGCCAGGCATCTCGATTTGCCTGACCTGCCGCCGCTTGCCTACAGCTGGACAGGCGTGGCGGCGGTGGTGCCGGATTTCCTGCCGCGCCTCATCGACCTCGGCCCGGGCCTGATCGCCGGCTTCGCCTGCAACGGCCGCGGCATCGCCATGACCACGGTAATGGGCAAAGTGCTGGCGGACTGGGCGAGCGGAACGGACGCCCGATATCTGCCGCTCCCCTTCGCACCGCCAGCGCCGATCCCGCTGCACAACCTCGTGCGCTATGCACCGAATATGCTGCTCCCCTGGAGCATCCTGCGCGACCGGCTGGATTAGACAGCCAAGCCAGGTGATCCTCCTGCCGGCGCACTCACAGCGACCCGAAAAGGACCGCCACACCTTCCGCAATCGATGACCGTGGTGGCCCAAGAGGATATAGTCAGATCCCCTCCCCATCCAGCCGCATCTACTCCGCAGCCTGAACCCGATTGGCCTGGATGACCGCCCGGATCTCGGACCGGCAGGAGCCGCAATTGGTGCCGGCCTTCAGGGCGCCGCCTATGGCTTCGACTGTCGCGCACCCGGCTGCCACTGCCGCCGCGATCTGGTTGACCCCGACGCTGAAACAGGAGCAGACGGTCGCGCCCGCATCGGGCCGATCGGCGCCGGCGCGACCGGCGACGATCCTGAAGCGTTCGCGCTGGCTGGTGTGAACCTCCTGGAGTTGCTGTGCCGCCCAACCCCGCGAAACCGCCACCGGTCCCGACGCGATAAACAAAGCCCCGGCGAGGTGCTGGTCGTCGAAGGCAGCAATACGATGCTGGCCGGTATCGCGGTCGTGATAAGCGAGCGTATCGGCTACGGGAACATCGAAAAGCGAACCAGCAAAACCAGCCCAGTCGATGTCGTCGTCAGCAAAGGCAAGCTCCACCCGCCAGCCGCCCTTGCATTTGGCCACGGCCCAGTAATCTGCTGCGACCGCCACCGGCTTGCGGCGCACCACGGCGAAGCCGAAGGCTCTCGCGGCGAACTTCTCGATGCGGGCGCCGACATGTTTCAGCGCAGGCTGACCGGAAACCGGATCGGTCAGAGGCGCGGTCAGCGTGTCGAGCCGGCCTTTTGCCGAAAACTGGTCAGTCCAGTGCATCGGCGCAAACACGCTCCCCTGGCGCTGGCGTGCCGTCACCAGCGCGCGCACCAGCACATCGCCGCGCGGGCTGGAGACGCGCACGATGTCGGCGTCGCCAATGCCGTGATGCGTGGCATCCGCCGGGTGGATCTCGACGAAGGGCTCGGCCATGTGCTGGGAGAGACGTGGGCTTTTGCCGGTGCGGGTCATTGTGTGCCAATGGTCGCGAACGCGGCCGGTGTTGAGGATCAGCGGATAGTCCGGGCTGGTGCGTGTCTCGACGTTGGGACGAATGGCGATGAAGCGGGCCTTGCGGTCGGGATTGTAGAAATTGCCGTTGGCGAAGAAGCGGGTGTTGGAAGGGTCAAGTCCCGCTTGAACACCCCCCTCTGTCCTGCCGGACATCTCCCCCGCAAGGGGGGAGATTGGCAGCTTTGACGCCGGCATATCTTCTGCATCGTTGGTAATTGGCGAAGGCCGAGGCGACGGCTGATCTCCCCCCTTGCGGGGGAGATGGCCGGCAGGCCAGAGGGGGATGGCTGGGCTCGGCGCCGGCCATTGGAAAGGCTCAAGCGCTGCATAGGCCTCCTTATCAACACCAGCATAACCACCAAAATCGAAATCCCGTGCGCCGTCATTCTCGAACCCCGACAGCGCGGCGTGTTCGGCGAAGATTTCCGCTGGCGACGAATAGGAAAACGCCTCGTCAAACCCCATCCGCTTGCCCACCTCGGCGACGATCAACCAATCCGGCCGCGCCTCACCAGGCACCGCAAGAAAGCTGCGCTGGCGCGAGATGCGGCGCTCTGAATTGGTCACGGTGCCGTCCTTCTCGCCCCATGCGGCGGCGGGCAGCCGCACATGGCCGTGGCGCACGGTGTCCGTGCTCGCCAGCACATCCGAAACCGCGACAAACGGGCAGGCCTTGATCGCTGCCTCGACGGCATCGGCATCCGGCATCGAATCGACCGGGTTGGTGGCCATGATCCACAGCGCCTTGATGCGCCCGTCGGCCACCGCCTGAAACATCTCGACCGCCTTCAGACCGGGCTTTTGGGCGACGGCCGGCGCATTCCAGAAACGCTGCACGCGGTCGCGGTGCTCGGGGTTTTCGATCTCCATATGGGCGGCCAGCATATTGGCCATGCCGCCGACCTCGCGGCCGCCCATGGCGTTGGGCTGGCCGGTCACTGAAAACGGCCCTGCCCCAGGTTTGCCGATGCGGCCGGTGGCGAGATGGCAGTTGATGATGGCGTTGACCTTGTCGGTGCCCGAAGACGACTGGTTCACTCCCTGGCTGTAGACCGTGACGGTTTTCGCAGTCGCGGCGAACAGGTTGTAGAAGCGGGTGAGCTCGTCCTCGCTCAGGCCGGTGGCGGCGGCGATGCCGGCAAGGTCGAGCGCCGATGCGGCGAAGAGAGCTTGGCCGAAGCCGGTCGTGTGTGCGGTCACATAGCCACGGTCGAGTGCGTTGTGCCGGCCGAGCCAGGCGAGCAGGCCGGTGAACAAAGCAACGTCGCCATCCGGCGCGATCGCCAGGTGAATGTCGGCGATATCAGCGGTCATGGTGCGGCGCGGGTCGACCAGCACGACCTTCATCTCCGGTCGTTTTTCCCGGGCCGCCGCGATGCGCTGGAAGAGCACGGGATGGCACCAGGCGAGATTGGAGCCGACCAGCACGATCAGGTCGGCGAGCTCGAGATCCTCGTAGGTGCCGGGCACGGTGTCGGAGCCGAAGGCGCGGCGGTGGCCGGCAACCGAGGAGGCCATGCATAGCCGCGAATTGGTGTCGATGTTGGCCGAGCCGATGAAGCCCTTCATCAGCTTGTTGGCGACATAGTAGTCTTCGGTCAGCAACTGGCCGGAGACATAGAAGGCGACGGAGTCAGGACCGTGCTCGGCGATGGTTTGCGAAAAGGTCGAAGCGACGCGGTCGAGCGCCTCGTCCCAGCCGGCACGGCGACCGTGGACTTCGGGGTAGAGCAGCCTGCCGTCGAGGTCGATGGTTTCGGCCAGGGCCGAGCCCTTGGAGCAGAGCCGGCCGAAGTTCGCTGGATGGTCGGGGTCGCCGCGGACGCTGACTTCACCGTTCGCGGCGACTTTCGCCAGCACGCCGCAACCCACCCCGCAATAGGGGCAGGTGGTCCTCACCTCGCGCGCTTCGCCCAGTTCCATGCTTCAGGCCGCGCGGCTGGCCAGCGCTTTCAGCGCAATGAACAGGAGCTCGCCCTCGATCCGCACAGGAATGGTGCGCACGGCGCCCTCGTCGGCGCCGAGCGCCTTGCCCGTCTCCAGCGAGATGACCCAATTGTGCAAGGGACAGGTGACGGCGGTGCCGTGGACGATGCCTTGGCTCAGCGGCCCACCTCTGTGCGGGCAATGATCGTCGATGGCGTAGACCTGATCGTCCTGCGTGCGGAAGACGGCGATCTTACCCTCGGGTGTGTCGACGCAGCGCGCGCCACGCCGCGGGATGTCGGAGAGTGAGCCGATCGATATCCAGTCCATTTTGATCACTCCGCCGCCTGCGCAAACCCGACAGAAGCCATTGGCCGGAACTCGTGCTTGTCCTTGCCGGAGACGCGTTCCGACCACGGGTCGACCTGGGCGAATTTCTGGCTGAAGACGAAGCGCTCGTAATAGGCCTTGCGCTTTGCACCGTCGTCCATGATCTGGCGCTTGATCTCGGGGATGCCGATGCGCTTGGCCCATTTGTAGATGCGCTCGAGATAGCGGCCCTGCTCGCGATACATCTGCGTCAGCGCCACGATATGCTCCAGCGCCTCGTCCTCGGTCTTGACCAGGCCAAGCACTTCGGTGCCCTTGATGTCGAGGCCGGCGGCGCCGGCGAAATGGATCTCGTAGCCACTGTCGACACAGATCACGCCGACATCCTTGCAGGTCGCCTCGGCGCAGTTGCGCGGACAGCCCGACACCGCCATTTTGACCTTGGCCGGGGTCCACGAGCCCCACATGAATTTCTCGATGCGAATGCCGAGGCCGGTCGAATCCTGCGTGCCGAAGCGGCACCAGTCGGAGCCGACACAGGTCTTCACCGTGCGCAGGCCCTTGGCGTAAGCATGGCCTGAGACGAAGCCGGCCTGGCCGAGATCGGCCCACACCGCCGGCAGATCCTCCTTGCGGATGCCCAGCATGTCGATGCGCTGGCCGCCGGTGACCTTGACCATCGGTATCTCGAACTTATCGACGACGTCGGCGATGGCGCGCAGTTCGGCGGCGTTGGTGACGCCGCCCCACATGCGCGGCACCACCGAATAGGTGCCGTCCTTCTGGATGTTGGCGTGGACGCGTTCGTTGATGAAGCGCGACTGATAGTCGTCGGCGTAATCGTTCGGCCAGTCGCAGACGAGGTAGTAGTTGAGCGCCGGCCGACATTTTGCGCAGCCGCAGGAGGTCGTCCATTCCAGCTCCTGCATGACGGCGGGAATGGTCTTCAGGCTCTTGGCGATGATCAGCCGGCGCACCTCGTCATGGCCGAGCGTGGTGCAGCCGCACATGGGTTGCACGGCGGCCGGGTTGTATTTGTCGCCGATGGTCAGCACCATCAGCTTCTCGACCAGCCCGGTGCACGAACCGCAGGAAGCCGATGCCTTGGTGTGGGCGCGCACGTCGTCGAGCGAAGCCAGGCCCTTGGCCGTGATCGCGCCGGTGATCTTTCCCTTGCAAACGCCGTTGCAGCCGCAGATTTCCGCATCATCCGGCAAGGCTGCAACGGCCGCCATAGGGTCCAGCGGGGCACCCCCCTGGTAGGACTGGCCGAAGATGAGCGTGTCGCGCATCTCCGATATGTCGGTCTGCTTCTTCTTGAGATCGTTGAACCAGGCCCCATCCGCCGTCTCGCCATAAAGCACGGTGCCGATGATGCGGTCGTCCTTGAGCACAAGGCGCTTGTAGACGCCGGCGGCGGCATCGCGCAGCACGATCTCCTGGCGGTCCTCGCCTTCGGCGAAGTCGCCAAGCGAGAACAGGTCGATGCCGGTGACCTTGAGCTTGGTCGGCGTGTCCATGTGGACGAAGGCCGCTGCCTCGTTGCCGGCCAACTGGTTCGCGGCAACGCGCGCCATCTCGTAGAGCGGCGCGACCAGCCCGTAGACCTGGCCGTTGACCTCGGCGCATTCGCCGAGCGCGTAGACGTCGGGGTCGTTGCTGCGCATGCCGGCATCGACGACAATACCACGATTGACGGCTATGCCGGCCTCCTTGGCCAGCGCCGCATTCGGCCGGATGCCGACCGCCATCACCACCAGCGTTGCCGGGATGATGGTGCCGTCGGCAAGCTCCACCTGCCCGACCTTGCCGTTGCCGGTGATCGCCTGGGTGTTGGCCTTGGTGATGACCTTGATGCCGCGCTGTTCCACCGCGCGCTGCAGGAGATAGCCGGCGGCTGGATCGAGCTGACGCTCCATCAATGTCGGCATGACATGCAGCACGGTGACGTCCATGCCTTGGGCGTTCAAACCTGCTGCCGCCTCCAGCCCGAGCAGGCCGCCGCCGATGACCACGGCCTTGGCGCGCGACTGGGCGGCAAGCATCATGGCCTGAACATCGTCGAGGTCGCGATAGGTCAGCACGCCCGGCAGATCGTGACCGGGCACCGGAATGATGAAAGGCACTGATCCGGTGGCGATGACGAGCTTGTCGTAAGGCTCGGTGACGCCGTGGTCGGAGGTGACGGTCTTGGCCGCCCGGTCGATGGCGACGATCTTGTGACCCTTGTAGAGGGTGATGTTGTTGGCGATGTACCAGCCGTCGCCGTGGATGATGATTTCCTCATAGGCCTTTTCGCCGGAGAGAACCGGCGACAGCATGATGCGGTCGTAGTTCACCCGCGGCTCGGCGTTGAAGATGGTCACGGTGTAGCGGCCCGGCGCCTGTTCGAGCAGATGCTCCAGCATGCGCCCAGGGGCCATGCCGTTGCCGATGATGACGAGCTTTTCGGTCATGGCGTTACTCCGCGGCTTCGACGAAGCGATGACGTTCATAGAGGAACTTCAGCACCGCTTCGCGGCAGCGCAAAAAGGTGCGGTCGGAAGAGAGTTCGACGCGGCGACGCGGCCGTGCCAGCGGCACCGCAAGCACCTCGCCGATGGTAGCCGCCGGACCGTTGGTCATCATGACGATGCGATCGGACAACAATACCGCCTCGTCGACATCGTGGGTGATCATGATCGTCGTCGAGCCGAGCCTGGAATGGATGTCCATGACCGCGTCCTGAAGATGGGCGCGCGTCAGCGCGTCGAGTGCACCGAACGGCTCGTCGAGCAACAGGATCTTCGGCTCCATGGCAAGCGCCCGGGCAATGCCGACGCGCTGCTTCATGCCGCCCGATATTTCGGCCGGCCGCTTGTCCTTGGCATGGGCCATCTGCACGAGATCAAGATTGAGCATGATCCAGTCATGCCGTTCGGTCCTGCTCTTGGAACGACCAAAGACTTTCGACACCGCCAGGCTGATGTTTTCGTAGACGGTGAGCCATGGCAGCAGGCTGTGGTTCTGGAACACCACGGCGCGCTCGGGTCCGGGGCTGTCGACCTCCTTGTTTTCAAGCAGCACGGCGCCGGCGGAAACCTTGGTCAGCCCGGCGATCAGATTGAGCAAGGTCGACTTGCCACAGCCGGAATGGCCGATGATGGAGACGAATTCGCCCTTGTCGATGGTCAGCCTGATGTCCTTGAGCACCTCGCTGACCTGACCGCCGCGGGCAAAGGATTTGTCGATATGGTCGAGCTTCAGATAGGCCGTCATCGCCCTCTCCTCACTTTGCCGTTGTGCCGCGGGTGACGAAAGCGCCGACCGCAGCGACCAGGCGGTCGAGGCAGAAACCGGTGACGCCGATATAGGCGAGCGCGACGATGATGTCGGGCAGCCGCGACGAGTTCCAGGCGTCCCAGATGAAGAAGCCGATGCCGACGCCGCCGGTCAGCATTTCGGCGGCGACAATGGCGAGCCAGGACAGGCCGATGCCGATTCTGAGGCCGGTGAAGATGTAGGGTGCGGCGGCCGGAACCATGATCTTGACGAAGAATTCGAACTGGTTGAGCCGCAAGATGCGTGAGACGTTGCGGTAGTCTTCCGGAATGTTTCGCACGCCGACGGCGGTGTTGATGATGATCGGCCAGATCGAGGTGATGAAGATAACGAACAGCGCCGACGGGCTGGAATCGCGGAAAGCAGCCAGCGACAGCGGCAACCAGGCCAGCGGCGGCACGGTGCGCAGTATCTGGAACACCGGATCGAGGCCACGCATGGCCCAGATCGACTGGCCGACCAGGGCGCCGAGCGCGACGCCGACGATCGCCGCCAGGCCGAAGCCGATGGCGACGCGCTGCAGAGAGATCAGCACCCGCCACGCAAGGCCGATATCCTGCGGGCCGTTGTTGAAGAACGGATGCGCGATCAGGTCATAGGCCTCGTTCCACACCTGGCTGGGCGGCGGTAGGCTGGCGGTCGGCGACGAGCAGGCGATCTGCCACACGACCAGCATGAAGGCGATAACGATGACCGGCGGCACCAGGGCGGTGGCCAGCCTGCCGGCGATCGCGATCGGGTCGAAGCGGCGCCGCGCTTTGGCGGTGAAAGCGATGACCGCGGCAGGCTTCGCGGGGAACGCCTTCACCGTGGTTTCCTCAATGGCTTGGATGGACATGTCTGAGTATAACTCCGGGGTCGATGCGGGCGACAAGCGGCGAAGCGCCGTTGCGCTGGGGGCGACAAACGGCGCAACGCGCCGTTTGCGCCGGTCAAGCCGATGCCTTGATCTTCAGGCTGTCGAGATAGGCCGACGGGTTGGCCGGGTCGAAAATCTTGCCGTCGAAGAATGTCTCGACGCCACGCGACGACGAGGCCGGAATATCGGCTGCGGCAACGCCGAGATCCTTCGCCGCCTCGCGCCAGATATCCTCGCGATTGACCTGATCGACCAGCGTCTTGATGTCGGTGGTCGGCGCGAATTTTCCCCAACGGATGTTTTCGGCGAGGAACCAGCTGTCGTGGCTCTTGTAGGGATAGGAGACGCCACCCTTCCAGAATTTCATGTAGAGGTCAGTGCCGGTGGCCACGCGGCCATTGCCGTAGTTGATGTCGCCCTTGAGGCGGCCGATAATGTCGGCGACAGGCACGTTCATCCATTGCCGCTTGCCGATGATGGCGGCCATCTCGTCCTTGTTCTCCGTGGCCTCACACCATTGCTGGGCCTCCATGACGGCCATCACGATCGCCTTGGTGGCGTTCGGGTATTTGTCGATGAATTCGGCGCGGAGGCCGAGCGCCTTTTCGGGATGACCCTTCCACAGTTCGCCGGTGGTGGCGGCGGTGAAACCAACGCCCTGGTGGACGAGCTGTTCGTTCCACGGTTCGCCAACGCAGAACACGTCCATGTTGCCGACTTTCATGTTGGCGACCATCTGCGGCGGCGGCACGACAATGGTCGAGACGTCCTTGTCGGGATCGATGCCGCCGGCGGCCAGCCAGTAACGGAGCCACAAATCATGGGTCCCGCCCGGGAACGTCATGGCGGCCTTGATTTCCTTGCCGGCCGCCTTCTTGGCGGCGAAGGCGTCCTTCAGCTTGGAGGCGTCGAGGCCGACACCGGTGCCGGCGTATTCCTGCGCAACCGAAATGCCCTGGCAGTCGTAGTTGAGCCGCGCCACGATAGCCATCGGCATCGGCTGGTTGTTCTGCGTCACCTTGCCGGTGTGCATGAGATAGGGCAGCGGCGTCAGGATGTGAGCGCCGTCGATGCCGTTGGCTTCGCCGCCGAGCATCAGATTGTCGCGCGTCGCGCCCCAGGAGGCCTGCTTGAGCACCTCGACGTCGGGCATGCCGAACTTGGCGAACAGCCCCTTCTCCTTGGCGATCATCAGCGGCGCCGCGTCGGTCAGCGCGATGAAGCCGAGCTTGGCGCCGGTGACCTCCGGAGCGGTCGTGGCGGCATAGGCGCCCGAGGGGAAGAGCTTGCGGGCCGCCACGAACAGGCCGGCCGTCATGGCGCTGCTGACAAGAAAATCGCGGCGCGTCACATCCTTGAGCGATGTTCCCGTCCCGATCCATTTCCCTATTTTTTCTTTCATCGTGATCTCCGGTTGAACGCGAGGGCTTCGTCGAGTGGCCAAAACAAAAAAGCCGCCGTCCAGGCCTCGCGCGTCCGTACATCCGGGATCGCGTCGTTGACCTGAGCGGCAGCTTTGCCTGTGGCGCCCGCCATTGGACGCCTGTTCCGTGACCCGCGAAGGGCCTGGCTAACTCAAAGCAGGAACCGTGCCAGTTCTGAGTGAAACTAAAAACCTAAATGAAATCAACATTACGCGACAGACGCCGGCACGCGAGGCGACATCGCAAGCAGATCAAAGATTGTTCACTACAGCAATCGCACGCACATTTTTTGTGCAATGCACAAGAATGGCGCGAGAATGATCAGGCTTCCGCGCGAGCCGCTTTCTGGCGCCCTATGTAGCCGTCGATCTCGTCGGGGTCGAAGGTCTGACCGTCGAAGAAGCCGTCCGGCCCAAGCACCAGGCCTGCCCCGGTCGCACCGACAGCCGTGGCGACCTTAAGCGCGCCCTCGACCTTCGCATTGGCGCCGGGAAGTGCAACGCCAAGCGGCTTTAGCGCCGAGCGGTAGAGGTCGGGACGGTAGCAGTCACGGGCGATAACAAGGTTTTCCGGCGTGTGCTCGACATGCCCCCAGCGCACCATCTGCGTATAGAACCACAGCGCATGGCTCTTCCACGGAAAGTTCGCCGCCTTGTCGAAGGGCAGGAAGAAGTCGTCGACATCCAGTTCGGCGCCGCCGCCCAGTTCAAGATGGCCGGTCAGGATCGGCATCTGGACAGCTGGTGGTAGGCCGAGGAAGCCAGCTTGAGCCATCACACCAGCCAGTTCGGCGCGGTTGCCCGGATCCTGGCACCAGCGCGCCGAATGATGCAGCGCGCGCAGCAATGCTGCCAGCGGGACCGGGTTCTCCTGCGACCAGGCCTTGCGCACGCCGATCACCTTCTCCGGGCTGTTGCGCCACAGCAGCGCTTTGACGGTGACGATATGGCCGGTGCCGGCGGCGACCGAGGCGCTGTTCCAGGGCTCGCCGACGCAGTAGCCGTCGATCCGCCCGGCGGCCAGCGCATCGGCCATGAAGGGCGGTGGCACGATGACGATCTCGATCTCGCGCTCCGGATCGATGCCGCACCCGGCAAGCCAGTAGCGCAGTTCGTAATTATGCCCCGAATGCGGGTGCACCACGGCAAAGCGCAGCGGATCGCCGCCAGCCCTGGCGCTCTCGCGAATGAACGCACGAAGGGCTGCGCCCGCCCGCGCGGGCTCGAGATCGGGTATGGCGCCGTGTGCCGCCATGCCTTCCCAGACGGCGTTGGAGATGGTGACGCAATTTCCGCCAAGCCCGAGCGAAAACGGCACGATGGTCTCGGAAGCAAGCGGCGTCAGCCCGAGATTGCAGGCAAGCGGCATCGGCCCCAGCATGTGCGCCAGGTGGAAATGGCCGATGGCGATGCGGTCGCGGATGTTGGCCCAGGAGGTCTCGCGGTGCAGTGTGAGATCGATGCCCTCGCGTGCGGCAAATCCAAGCTCACCCGCCGCAACCAGCACGGCACTGTCGAAGAGCGGCATGAAGCCGGCGGTGATCTGGTGCTCGGCGCTCATGCTCATTCGTCCTCCGACGGCCCGAGCAGCCCGGCGGCAGTCACCAGGCTCTGGGCAATGTCGCCGATCTTGCGGTTCTGGTTCATCGCCGTCTTGCGCAGGAGCGTGTAGGCGGCCTCTTCGGTCAGGCCGCGCGACTTCATCAGGATGCCCTTGGCACGGTCGATCACCTTGCGGCTCTCAAGCTCCCCTCGAACCTCTTCCAGCTCGCGCGCCATGCGCGAGAAAGCGTTGAAGCGGCTGACCGCCATGTCCAGGATCGGCTTGACGCGCTCTTGCCTGAGGCCGTCGACGACATAGGCCGAAACGCCGGCATCGACCGCCGCTTCGATCGATGCCTGGTCCGATCGGTCGACGAACATGGCGATCGGCCGCTTCACCGCACGCGACAGCTGGAACATGTTTTCCAGCATGTCGCGGTTCGGGTTTTCCAGGTCGATGACGATGACGTCCGGCTCGATCTCGGCGATGCGCCGCGCAATGCCGGTCACGTCGTGGATGACGGTGACCCGCTCATGGCCGGCCTCGCGCAAACCTGCCTCGATGATCGCGGCGCGGATACGGTTTTCGTCGATGACCAGGACGGCGAGTGAGCTGCGGACCATGCGTGCATTGTGGGCAAGGTCGCAAAATTGTGCAATGCGGCATGGTCACAGGCTCCCGCCGCGGAGCAACCGACGACCGACAACGACCCGGTCTAGGTGGTCGGGACAAGGAACGCAGCGCAACGCTGGCGCTGGTGATGACAGCCTTGCCGGTCGCCTGGTGCCCTACCCAACGGTCTAGGTGCGATGAGACTTGCACCGCAACATCGGCTTGTTAAAGGTGGGGGCAACGACGGACATAGCTGTCCTTGCTCGCCGATCTGACCGGAAGGTTACCGCACGATGCTGCTCATGAAACGACGATTGGGAGCCAGCAAGCTGGCGCGCCCGGCACGGCGTCTCGGAGGCCTGACGACGATGTTTGCCCTGATTGCCGGGCCGTTCGTCCTTGGGATCGCCCTCCTGCTGGCTGGCCCGGCACAGGCGCAGTCACCGGCCGCCGTCGCGCCCGACAAGGTCAAACAGCTGTTCGAGCTTCTCGACGATCCGTCGGTGAAGGCCTGGGTGGCCGAGCAACGAAATCCGGCCGCTGGATCAACGGAAGCGCCTGCTGCGGCTGGCGCTCCGCCGGCCGACGCCGTGGCCGCACCGGGCCAGATGAATACAATGGCATCCTCGACGCTTGATCGGATCAAGCATCACATCGAGAAAATCGTGCGAACCGTGCCCACACTGCCAGGCCAGTTCGCGCGCGTCCGGGCCCAGACAATGGACGATATGTCCAGCAAGGGCCCCGTCAGCATATTGGTGCTGATTGCGATCTTTATCGCTGCCGGCCTGGCGCTCACCTGGGCAATATACAAGCTCACCCGTCCATTTCGTCTTTGGATCATCGCGCAACCCAGAGATACGCCCATCGGGCGGGCCAAGAAGATCGGCGGCCGCACGCTTTATTCCAGCATGATGATCGGCTCGTTCGCGCTGGGCAGCGCCGGTGCGTTCATGCTGTTCGACTGGCCAGCGCTCATCCGCGAGATTGTGCTGACATTTCTGATGGCTGCGGTCTTTACGTGGGCTGTGCGCCTATACGTGATGGCCACACTCGTCCCTTCTTTCATGGAGGTCGAGCACGCCATCGAGGTTCGTGCCCTGCCGATCACCAACGGAGCTGCTGACCATTGGGCTTATTGGCTGCCCCGGATCGTCGGCGTTTTCGCCTTCTTCGCCGCCGCGTTTGTCCTCTTGCCGGGTCTCGGCATAGACCAGGACGGAATGATGGTCCTGTCCGTCGGCGCCGATTTCATCCTGCTGTTGCTCTTCCTGCTGGCCATTTGGCGTCGGCCAAGAACGCAGCGAGACGGCGCGCGCCACAGCGGTCACACGGCAGTGACATGGTTGTTGACGGCTTATTTCGTCGTTCTGTTCCTCGAACGCATTGCCGGCCTCTACACATTCTTCTGGTTTACCTTCACCGCATTCTTCCTGCCTTTGGCAATTGTGCTGACAGAGCGCGGGGTTAATTTCGTCCTGCGGCCCGGTTCGGAAGATGCGGGCCGGCCCACGATCCCGGCGGTGACGATCGCTGTCATCGATCGCGGTATCCGGATGATTTTCATCCTCGCGGCGGCTTACCTTCTCGCACGCGTACTGGGCCTGGACATGCAATCCATGCGCGGCAGCGATACGACCACCATGCTCATATTGCGCGGCTTGATCAACGTCGTGGTCATTGCCCTTGCTGCCGATTTCGGCTGGTCGATCATCAAAGCCTTGATCGAACGAAAGCTGGGCGTCGCGATACCGCAAGCGGTGGTGAGCGAAGAAGACATCCTCACCCTCGATCCGCATCAGGCGCGGCTGCACACGCTGTTGCCGATCATCCAGAACATTCTGCTAGCAGTGATCATCGTGATGGCGGTGCTGATGATGCTCGCTTCGATCGGCATCCAGATCGGCCCGCTGATCGCCGGCGCCGGCGTCGTCGGCGTCGCGGTGGGTTTTGGCGCGCAAACCATCGTCAAGGACGTGATCTCTGGCGTGTTTTATCTGCTCGACGATGCTTTCCGTGTCGGCGAATACATTTCATCGGGCAGCTACAGGGGTACGGTGGAGAGCTTTTCGCTGCGCTCGGTGAAGCTGCGCCACCATCGTGGTCCGCTGTTCACGATACCTTTCGGCGAACTCGGCGCCGTGCAGAACCAGAGCCGTGACTGGGTCACCGACAAATTCAACATCACCGTTGGCTATGACACCGATATCGACTTTGCTCGCAAACTGATCAAGCGAATTGGCCTGGAACTGGCGGAAGATCCGGAGTTCAAACCCTGGGTGATCGAACCGATCAAGATGCAGGGGGTGCAGGAGTTCGGCGAGTACGGCATCGTCTTGAGGGTCAAGGTCACGACCAGACCTGGAGGCGCCTTCAGCATGAAAGGCAGGTTCTTTTTGCGCCTCCGCCAGGCCTTCAAGGAGCAGGGCATCGAGCTCCCATTCCCGACCGTCCACGTCCAGGGGCTGCAAGACCCGCATGGGACAGAGAATGCGCCTTTGGAGATCACACCCGAATTACGAATGGCCGTCGCCCAGTCGCACACCAATCGGCGCAGAAAAAAAGCGAGCACAACGGAGTAGGACGCCGTGATACCGGCCGGCCGCAACACGGCTTTCCGCGCAAAACCAGGACCCACGACACCACGCTAGTCGGAATTGCCGATAGCGGTGACGCGATCGCCGCCAACCAGCACCAGCGTGGCGTTTCTGAGGCCAAGCTTGACGAAAAGAGCAGATACGCTGGCCTTTCCGCAAGGCTCAGAGCGCAATCCAGGCGGTCTTGAGGTCGACAAATTTCTCCAGCGCATGCAGCGACTTGTCACGGCCGAAACCGGACTGTTTGACGCCGCCAAGCGGCACGGTGATATCGGCTCCGCCATAGGTGTTGACGTGGACGACACCGGCGTTGATGGCGCGCACCATGCGATGGGCCGTGGAAAGATTGGCGGTCCACACCGCCGAGGCAAGTCCGTAGACAGTGGAGTTGGCGAGATGCACCGCCTCCTCCTCGGTCTCGAAGCGCATCACGCCGAGCACCGGTCCGAACACCTCCTCGCGCGCCAACTGCATCTCTTGCGTCACGTTCTCGAAGATCGTCGGCGCCATGTAGCTGCCGCCAGTCTCGGTCAGTATCCGTTCGCCACCGGCGACGAGACGGGCGCCTTCGGCTTGCGCCATGGCGACGAAGCCGAGATTCTTGTCCAGCTGTTCGGCGCTCGATACCGCACCGATATCGCTGGCGAGATCGAGCGGGTCGCCGACCTTGAGCCGCGTGGTTGCCGAGACAAGTTCGTCCATGAAAAGATCATAGACCGACGACTGGACGAGCAGACGCGAGCCCGCCACGCAGACCTGGCCTGAATTGCGAAAGATGCCGTTGGCCGAGACGACCGCCGCCTGCTTCAGGTCCGGAGCGTCGGCAAAGACGATGTTGGGCGACTTGCCGCCAAGCTCGAGGAAGACCCGCTTCAAATTGGAACGGGCGGAGTATTCGAGCAGCCGCCGGCCGACCGGCCCCGATCCGGTAAAGGCGATGGCGTCGACATCCATATGGAGGCCAAGCGCTTCGCCGGCGACAGCACCATGACCGGTAACGACGTTGAACACGCCTTCGGGAAGTCCAGCCTCGCTTGCGAGTTCGGCCAGCCGCAGCAAGGTCAGCGAGGCGATCTCCGGCGGCTTGACGACGACGCTGTTGCCGGTGGCCAGTGCGGGCGCAATCTTCCAGGCACCGATCATCAGCGGGAAGTTCCACGGCACGATGACGCCGACGACACCGAGTGGCTCCCTGTGGATCAGCCCGAGCACATTGTCGGCCGTCGGCGCGATCTCGCCATAGACCTTGTCGATCGCCTCGGCGTAGTAGCGGATGGTGCCGGCCGCCGACAGCGGCTCGGCCTTGTAGGCCATGCCGATCTCGGTGCCGTTGTCGCGCACGCCAAGCACGGCCAGCCCATCGACATGTTTTTCGATCAGCTCGGCAAATTTCGTCAGCACCTTCTTGCGAAAGGCAGGGGCGGCGCGCGACCATGAACCCTTCTCGAATGCTTTTCGCGCCGATCGGACCGCGCGATCGATGTCGGCGGCATTGCCGTCAGCGATGCTGGCAAAAGGGCGGCCGTCGATCGGCGAAATCACCGCCAGCGTCGCGCCGCTCGTCGCTGCGGCCTGTACGCCGTCGATAAACAAGCCCCGCTCGCCGATCTCCGTCTTGCGCAGCGCGTCGATGGCATTCTGGCTGATCATTGGTGGCGAACTCCCAGGGAAACATACAACGTGGTTGGCGCGCGGAATTCCCAGCCGCGAAACACCGGCACCTTGCCTGGCACCAAGCTGAGATCGGGGAAGCGCAGGAGCAGCAGCCTTAACGCAATGCACATCTGCTCGCGCGCGAAAAACCGGCCCGAACAGAAATGATGACCAAAGCCGAAGGCGGCATGATTGCCTTCCCTGCGGTTGATGTCGAAGCGGTCTGGATCGGCAAAGCGGCTCTCGTCGCGGCTTGCCGAGGAGACAAGTGCAGCGACCGCGGCGCCGGCAGGGATGGTTACGCCGCCAAGCTCGACCGCCTGCGTCGTCTGCCGCGTCTGGGTTCCGATCGGCGCCACCCAGCGCAAGCCTTCATCGACAGCCCTGGGCACAAAGGTCTCGGGATCGGCGAGCACCTGCCGCAATTGTTCGGGATGCGCAAGCAGGCCGGCGAGGATCGAACCGGCACCATGTCCGGGCTCCTGCATGCCGCCAAGCAGAATGACCTTGATGCTCGGCATCAAGAAATCGATCGGCCGCGTCGTGCCTTCCGGCATGCCGTCATGCAGCATATGCGACAGCGCCGAGCCGTCGGGGGCGCGCGCCAGTCTATCCAGAGTCGGCCGGATGGCTGCGCCGACCTCGGCGCTGATCGCGTCGGCGATCTCTTGCCGCTTCGGGTCGTTCTCGAAATTGATGGCGCCCTGCGCAAGGCCATAGAACCAGCGGCGCAGCGTCGGCATGTCGATGTCGGCAAGGCCAAGCGAGCGCGCCAGGCTGAGCGTCGACACCGGCTCGAAATAATCCGCCATCAGCTCGGCGGAGCCTTGTTCGGCGATCCGGTCGAGAAAAGGTTCGGCAATCGACCGTACGAGATCGCCGGCATAGGCGGCGACGGTGCGCGGCCGGTATTTCGGATCGACGCCTTGGCGCAGCTGTCTATGCGTTTCGCCGTCGGTGGTCAGGATGGTCGGCTTGCCGAACGAGCGTTCGACCGGAGACGTACCGACGACGGCGGAGAAGATGTCGGGTGACTTTGCGACGGTCTCGACGTCCTTCCAGCGGGTGACGAACCAGAGATTGACCGCCGGCACGAAAGCGACAGGCGCACTGCGCCGCAGTTCCGCATAGATCGGATACGGATCGGCTTCCAGCGCCTCAACGGTGATGCTCTCGGCAAAGCTCAACGCCGTTACTCCCTTGCGATGGAAAGGGGCGGCGCCGAACGCGCTACCCCCTTGTCCTTTGTCCTAGTCCTTCAGCGGCACGCCGAGATTTTCGAAGGCAACCGGATCCCGGCTCTTCAACGCACCGGCAAGCAGCAGGCCGACCACCGCGGCAATCAGCACCAGCCCCGGCAGCAACACGCCAAGGAAGCCACCGGCCCCGGACAGGCCACCGAAATTAATGACGATCAGGTAGATGATGACGACGAAAGCGATGAAGGCCAGCCCAGGCACGATGGTGGTCTTCAGCGTATTCTCCTGCGTCGACGGGTTGGCGCGGAAGTACATCACCACGGCGAGCGAGGCCACTGCCATCATGACGATGACTCCCAGCGTCGCGACATTGGTCAGCCAGGAAAACAGCGCCAGAACCGGATCGAGGCCGAGTATCGCGAACAGTCCGATGACGATCGCTGCCAACACGCTCTGGATGACGGAAGCAACATGCGGGCTCTGGTGCACTGAATGCGTCACGCCGATCGCTTCAGGCAACAGCTTCTCGCGGCCCGAGACGTAGATGTAGCGGGCAACCGCGTTGTGGAACGCCAGCACGCCGGCAAACAGGCTCGACACGAACAGGATGCCCATGGCGTGCGACAGCATGGTTCCGGCGTAGCGGTCGGACAGGCCGAACAGGAAAGTCGTCGGATCCTGAAGCGCTTGCAGTGCGGGCAACAATTTGTCGACGCCGGCGCCGACCGCCATCAGCCAGGCCGTGACCATGTAGAAGACGCCGATCAGCAACACTGAGAAATAGGTGGCGCGCGGAATGGTCACCTTGGGGTCGCGGGCTTCCTCGGCGTAGATCGTCGTCGCCTCGAAACCGATGAAGGCGGCGAAACAGAACAGGATGGCGATGGCGGGCGAGCCGCTGACGATCTGGCTCCAGCTGAACGGCGCCGCAGAGAGACCACTGTCGCCACCGGTCTTGAGGATGGCGAGGTCTAGCACCAGCACAACGATGTATTCGCACAGCACCAGCACCGTCAGGATCTTGGCCGAGAGGTCGACCTGGCGGTAGCCCAACACCGCGACGATGGCGACGGCGATGAAGCTCCACACCCACCAGGGCAGGTCGATGCCCCAGCCGGCGAACAGGCCGGCGGTTGCGGCCCCCAGCAGGCCCATGACCCCGATCTGCATGGCGTTGTAGGACAGGATCGCGATGATTGCGGTTGCGCCGCCGGCAAAACCGCCCAGCCCGCGCGCGGCATAGGCATAGAAGGCGCCGGCATTGCCGACATGGCGCGACATGGCGACGTAGCCGACCGCAAACAGCAGCAGCAACACGGTCACGATAAGATAGGTGCCGGCAAAGCCCGCCCCATTGCCCATAAGCATGCCGAGCGGCGTGCCGCCGGCGACCGCGGTGAGCGGCGCCGCCGCCGAAATCACCATGAAGGTGATAGCGCCGACGCCAAGACTGTTCTTGCGCAGCCTGTTGGCGGGCGCCTGTTCCGAAACTGCTGACATTTGTCCCTCCAGTTTTACGAACCCGTGGGTTCGCGGCCGCTCGGCCTGTTCCCTGAATTCCATCGGTTCATTATTTGAACCCTTATTTTGAATATAGACTTGCAAAGAATGCGGATGCCTGTCAAGTTAATTCACACATTAAGTTTCTATCCGAGCGGGAGGCTGGATGGGTACGGTCGGCAAGGCGATTTCACTTCTGGAGCTGTTCACGGTGGACGAACCCGAGTTCGGACTTTCCGATCTCGCGCGGCGGTGTGCGTTCGACAAGGCGACGACGCGGCGGCTGCTGGTGGCGCTTGGCGGCCATGGTTTCGTCGAGCAGGATGCCGGCACGCGGCACTATCGCCTCGGCGCCGGCCTGTCGCGGCTGGCGCGTATCCGCGAAGCCTGCTTCCCGTTCCTGCAAACGGCAATTCCCGTGGCGCAGGATTTGGCGGGTTCGACAACCGAGACGGTGCATCTGTCGGAATTCGGCGTCGACAGGCTGATCACCGTTTATGTCGAGCATTCAAGCTGGGCAAACCGGGTGAACATCGATGTCGGCCAGCTTCTGCCGCTGCATTCCACCGCCTCCGGCATCGCCTATCTCGCCTTCGCCGACAACGCGACCGTGAAAGCATGCCTGACAGGTTCGCTTGAGGCCTTCACCGATCATACCCTCGTCGAGCCGGCCGCCATTTCAAAGTCGATCGGCGAGGCGCGCGACCGCGGCTATTCGATCTGCGACCAGGGCCATGAGGACGGCGTGATCGGCGTCGCGGCTGCAATCCGCGCCGCCGATGGTCTTGCGCTGGGGACAATTGCGGTGGCAGCCCCGAAGGCCAGGACGACACCGGCTACGATCGTGGAACGAGGGCTTGCGGTTGTGACCGCGGCACGGGAGATTTCGATGCGCCTCAATGGCGAAAACCTGCAAACCCTGAGGAGGCAGGCCTGATGTCTGCAGATATGGCGACGCCCCGCATCCTGGTCATCGGCACGGGCGACACCAAGACCGACGAACTGCTGTTCATGAAAGCGTGTATCGAGGCATCCGGTGGCCGCGCCGTGATGATGGATGTCAGCGTGCTGGGCGCCCCCGCCTATAGTCCCGATCACGACAAGCATGCCGTTGCGCGGGCCGCTGGCGTGACGATGGCCGAAATCGTCTCGAGCGGCGACGAAAACACCGCCATGACATTGATGGCCGTCGGCGCCGTTCAGCTGGTGCGCCAGCTTCACCAGCGCGGCGAGATCGACGCCTTCATCGCCATCGGTGGTTCGATGGGAACCGATTTGGCGCTCGATGTCGCGCTGTGCCTGCCGCTCGGCGTGCCGAAATTCGTCGTCTCGACCATCGCCTACTCGCATCTCATTCCGCCCGAGCGCGTCGCGCCCGACCTGATGATGATCCTGTGGGCAGGCGGGCTCTACGGCCTCAACACCATCTGCAAGCTGGTCCTTTCCCAGGCCTGCGGCGCGGTGGTCGGTGCGGCGAGGATCGTGCTTGCATCCCGTGCTTCGGCCCCGGCGGTCGGACCGACCATCGGCATGACTTCGCTGGGCAGCAGTTGCCTGCGCTATATGAAGACGCTGAAGCCGGCGTTGGAGCAGCGCGGCTATGACGTCGCAGTCTTTCACACCACCGGGATGGGGGGCCGGGCCTTCGAATCGATCGCCAGCCAGGACCATTTCTGCGCGGTGTTCGACTTCAGCCTGCAGGAGATCACCAATCATCTTGCCGGTTCGGTCGTCAGCTCCGGCGCCGACCGGCTCGAGAATGCCGGCGCCCGCGGCATTCCGCAGATCGCAGCCCCTGGCGCCGTAGACATGGTCGATTTGCCGACCTGGCAGGCGCTGCCGACAAAGTTCGCGCAGCGGCCATTCCATGCTCATAACAGGTTGATCGGCTCGATCACCGTCGATGCCGCCGACCGCCGTGAAGTCGCCAGGACCATCGCCGCCAAGCTCGGTGCGTCGAAGGGGCGCTCCGCTTTCATCCTGCCCTCCGGCGGCATCCAGGAATGGGATGCGCAGGGCGAGCCGCTGTACGAACCCGAAGCCCTCGCGGCGTTCACCGATGAGATGCGCAAGGCCATTCCCGCCGGCGTCGAGTTCCACGAGATCGACGCCCACATCAACAGCGACGAGTTCGTCGGCAAGGCGCTCGAAATCTTCGACCGCTGGGTCGAGGAAGGCATCATCCCGCGCGGCATGCCGGCCAAGGGAGTGGCTGCGTGAGCGCTGTTCCTGCCCAGGCGCTCGTCCTCGATTTCGGCGGCGTCGTCACCCGGACCCTTTTCGAGACCCATGCCTTGACCGAACAGGCGCTCGGCCTCGCGCCGGGAACGCTGCAATGGCACGGGCCGTTCGACCCGGATTCAGATCCGCTGTGGCGCTCCATGCAGGCCAACGACATCAGCGAGCGCGATTATTGGCGCACCCGCACCAGCGAAGTCGGCCGGCTCGTCGGCGAGGACTGGGAGGCAATGGAGACATTCGTCCAGCGCGCACGCGGAGCCGAGCCGGAAAAGATCGTGCGGCCCGAAGCCGTCCGCGCCATCCGGACCGTGCATGCGGCGGGATTTCGCCTGGCGATCCTGTCCAACGAGCTAGATCTGTTCTATGGCGCCGGCTTCCGTCAGCGGCTGCCGCTGCTCGAGCTGTTCGACACCATCGTCGACGCCACCTATACCCGCATCCTCAAGCCCGATCCGCGCGCCTATGCCTTGGTGACCGAGGCGCTTGGCCTGCCTGCCCGCGCCTGTGTGTTCGTTGACGACCAGCAGCGCAATGTCGATGGCGGCCGTGCCGTCGGCATGCGCACCGTTCATTTCGACGTCGCGCGGCCGGCACTTTCCTATGCCGAGGCCCTCGGCCATTTCGACCTCATCTCCTGAGACATTTGCGGAGCCTTGCGATGCGCGACATCAATTTCCTCACCGAGAAAAACGCCAAGCCGATCTGGCATCCGATGGCACACCCGGCCGAGATGCGGGCCAACCCGCCAAAGGTGATCATGAAAGGCGAAGGCGTGATGGTCACCGACATCGACGGCAACACCGTGCTCGATGCGGTTGGCGGACTGTGGAACGTCAATCTCGGCTACTCCTGCGACCCGATCAAGAAGGCCATCGCCGACCAGCTCAGCGCCCTGCCCTACTATTCCGGGTTTCGCGGCACGTCGACCGGCCCGTCGATCGAGCTCGCTTACGAACTCAGCGAATGGTTCGAACCGGAAGGCATGGTGCGGACCTTCTTCACCTCGGGCGGCTCGGATTCGGTCGAAACCGCACTGCGGCTCGCCCGCCAATACTGGAAGATCCGCGGCCAGGGCGACCGGACAAAATTCCTCGCGCTGAAGAAGGGCTATCACGGCACCCATTTCGGTGGCGCGTCAGTCAACGGCAACGCCAATTTCCGCCGCAACTATGAGCCGCTTATGCCCGGCGTCTTCCACATTCCCGCACCCTGGACCTTCCGCAATCCGTTCGATGAGACCGATCCGGCGCGGCTGGCCAAACTGTGCGCCAAAGCGCTGGAGGATGAGATCGCCTTCCAGGGCGGCGACACCATTGCCGCCTTCATCATGGAGCCGGTTCTCGGCGCCGGCGGCGTCATCGTTCCGCATGACAGCTTCATGCCGCTGGTCCGCGAGATATGCGACCGCCACGAAATCCTGCTGATCGCCGACGAGGTGGTCACGGGGTTCGGTCGCACCGGCGCCTGGTCGGGTTCGCGGCTATCCGGCGTGAAGCCGGATTTCATGACCATCGCCAAGGCGATCACCTCGGGCTATTTCCCGCTCGGCGCCACCTTGATCGGCGCCAAGGTCGCCGACGTCTTCGAGGCCGACAAGACCAGCTTCGGGGCGATCGGTCATGGCTATACCTATTCCGGCCATCCTGTCGGCTGCGCGGCAGGGCTGGCTGCACTTGCCGAGACCAAGCGGCTTCGCCTGGACGAGAACGCAGCCGCGCGCGGCATCGAGCTCGCGGCGACGCTGGAGGGGCTAAAAGCCAAGCACGCGATCGTCGGCGACATCAGGTACAAGGGCCTGATGGCTGCGCTAGAGCTGGTCTCCGATCGCACGACGAAAAAGCCGGTGGACAAGAAGACCATGGCCGTGGTTTCGGAAGCCACTTATGACGCCGGCGTCATGCTGCGCGTGTCCGGCAACAACATCATCCTGTCGCCGCCGCTGATCATCGGCGCCGCCGACGTGGCAAAGATCGGCGAGGCCATCGATGCAGGTCTGTCGAGGGCCTGATAGACCCGCTGACGCAATGGAGTTTGGTACGCAATGACCCAATCTGAGAAGAACCCGAGCGAGGAAGCGCTCGTCAAGCGGCGTGCCCGCCTGCTCGGCGCGAAATCGCAATTGTTCTACGACGAGCCCGTGCACCTGGTGCGCGGCGAAGGCGTCTGGCTCTACGATGCCGACGGCCGCAAGTATCTCGATGCCTACAACAACGTCGCCCATGTCGGCCATTGCCACCCGCATGTGGTCGAGGCCTTGTGCCGTCAGGCAAGCCTGCTCAACACCCACACACGCTATCTGCACACCGCAATTCTCGACTATGTCGAGCGGCTGACGGCGACCTTCAATGCAAGCCTCGCCACCGCAATCCTGACCTGCACCGGCAGCGAGGCCAACGACATCGCGCTGCGCATGGCGCAGGCCGCCTCCGGCAATATGGGCATCATCGCCACCGACGCCACCTATCATGGCAACACGACGGCGGTTTCGCAGCTGAGCACGCGCATGCCTCCGATCCGCGGCCGCGCCCCCCATGTCAGGCTGGTGCCGGCCCCCGACAGCTATCGCCATCCCGATGCGATGGCCAATGGCAAGGCCTTTGGCGACGCCGTGCGTCAAGCGATCGCCTCGCTGGCACAGGATGGCATTGGCCTGTCTGGCATCATCTTGTGTCCGCTGCTCGCCAATGAAGGTTTCCCGGCTCTGCCCACCGGATTTTTCGACGACGCCTTGGGGGCCGTGCGCGAAGCCGGTGGTCTGGTCATCGCCGACGAAGTGCAGCCCGGCTTCGGCCGCACCGGCAGCCATTTCTGGGGCCATCAGCGCGCCGGCTTCGTCCCCGACATCGTCACCATGGGCAAGCCGATGGGCAATGGCCATCCGATCGCGGCCGTGGTCACCACCAAGGAGATACTGGCGACCTTCCGCGACGCTTTCCGCTACTTCAACACCTTTGGCGGCAACCCGGTCTCCTGCGCAGTCGCCAATGCCGTCCTCGACGTCATCGAACAGGAAAACCTTGTCGCCAACGCGCAAGACGTCGGCGCCTATGCGCTTGGCCTGCTGCGCCCGCTGGCCGATCGGCATGAGTGCATCGGCGAGGTCAGGGGGGCCGGACTGTTCTTCGGCGCCGAGCTGGTCCACGACCGCGACACGCGCGAACCGGCGCCCGACATTGCCGAGCAGGTCGCCAATCGCATGCGCCATCGCGGCGTGCTGATGGGCAAGACCGGCATCCACGGCAATGTGCTCAAGATCCGCCCGCCCATGCCGTTCTCGCGCGACAATGCCGAGTTCCTGATCGGCCTGCTGGACGAGGTGCTGGGCCAAGTCGGCGGAGTGCCGGCGTGAATTCTGTTTCCACCCAATCCCAGCCCGAAACGGCAGCCGATGTCACGGAGCTCGCCAGGCGTGCGCTCGAACATTGGGGCGTCCGCAACTCTGAGCCGGAACTTCTGAAGCACCGCGAGAACGCCGTCTTCCGCGTGCGGCTGCCGGATGGCCAGCCGGCAGCCATGCGCATCCACCGGCTCGGCTACCACACGGACGCCGCGCTGCGTTCGGAACTGCAATGGATGGGCTTCCTGCAATCCGCCGGCGTCGCCACGCCGTCTTGCGTCGCAACACAGGCCGGCGATCCGTTCGTGCTTGTCAGAACGGCCACCTCGGCGCAGCCCCGGCAGGCCGATTGCCTGAGCTGGCTGGAGGGCCGCGCCGTGGGCGCACGCGGCGTGCCACTGGCCTACACGGCCGACCAGTCGATCCAGATCTTCACGGCGATCGGGCGGACCATCGCCCATATGCACAATGTCACTGCCTCGTGGACGCCGCCCGCGGGCTTCGTCCGCCATGCCTGGGACTTCGACGGCTTCTTCGGTGCGAACCCGGTCTGGGGCCGGTTCGAGACCTCGCCCCTTCTCGATGGTCCTCGCCGCGCGCTGGTCTTGCAGGCGCGCGACAAGGCAGTGAAGGCGCTGTCGGAACATGAGCGCAGCGCGCGCAATTTCGGCATCATCCACGCCGATCTGGTGCGCGAAAATGTGCTCATCCATGACAGCGCGGTGCGCATCATCGATTTCGACGATTGCGGCCATGGCTGGCACATGTACGACCTTGCCGTCGCCCTCTATCAGAACCGCGAGGAGGCGATCTACCCGCTGATCGAAACCGCTTTGCTTGACGGCTACCAGCAAGAGCGTGCGCTGATCCCGCAGGACATCGCCGCATTGCCTCTATTCGCCGCGTTGCGTGCCTTCGCCTTTCTTGGCTGGGTGCAAAGCCGCGTCGAAGGCGACATCACCAGGGATGTCGGCTTGCGGATGTCGACCATCGCAGCCGATGTGGTGATTGACTACCTGCGCGGCGAACAGCCCAACTGACGAGCCGATGAGAGCCGTCAGCTCTTGGCGAAATGGATGCTGACCGTTCCCGAGCTGCCGAAGTCGGCGACGATGGTATCGCCGGGCCGCGCCTCGACCGGGCGCACAAACGATCCGGACAGCACCACCTCGCCGGCCGCGATGGACATGCCGTAGCGGGCGAGCCTGTCCGCCAGCCAGGCAATGCCCATCGCCGGATGGTTGAGCACGCCGGCGCCAAGCCCGGTCTCCTCGACCTCCGCATTGCGCGAGACGATGGCGCCGATCCAGCGCATATCGGCTTCATCGGGTCGTTGCGGCCGACCGCCGATGACAATGCCGGCATTGGCGGCGTTGTCGGAAATCGTATCGAAGAAAGTGCGCGCCTTCTTTGTCTCGGCATTGACGCGTTCGATGCGCGTGTCGAGGATTTCGAGCGCCGGCGTGATATAATCGGTGGCGTTGAGCACGTCGAAGATGGTCACGCCTGGGCCCCTCAGCGGCGCCTTCATGACGAAGGCTATCTCGGCCTCGACGCGCGGCTGGATGAAGCGGCCGACGGGTATCGTCGCGCCGTCGTTGAAGAACATGTCGTCGAACAGCACGCCCGAATCCGGCGTGTCGATGGCGAGCGCATATTGCATCGCCTTCGATGTCAGGCCGATCTTCCAGCCCTTCGGGGTCAGCCCGGCATCGGTCTTGCGTTTCACCAGCGCTGCCTGGACGCGATAGGCATCCTCCATCGTCGCGTCGGGAAAATCGAGGCTGAGCAGACGGATCTGGCGGCGCGAACGCTCGGCTTCGAACAGCCTTGCCGCGGCATCTTCAACTTGCTCGGGGGTCACGATGCTGCCTCGTCGACGACCCCGTTGCGGAGCACGCCGATGCCGTCGGCTTCGACTTCGATCACGTCGCCCGGCTTCAGCCAGATCGGCGGGTCGAAGCGGGCGCCGGCGCCGGTCGGCGTACCGGTGACGATGATATCGCCTGGCACCAGCGTGGTGAAGGTGGAGACATAGGCGATGATCTTGCGGAACGAGAAGATCATCCGGCTGGTGCGGTCCTGCTGGCGCAATTCGCCATTGACGCGGGTGGTCAGCGCGATGTCGGCAATCTGCGCCTCGTCGGTGAACGGCACCAGCCACGGACCGAGCGAGCCGGTGCGGTCGAAATTCTTGCCCTGCGTGACGTTGAACTTGGCGTGCCGTACCCAATCGCGAATGGTGCCTTCGTTGCACAGGGATAGTGCCGCGATATGGTCAAGCGCATCCCTCTCGGCGATGCGTCGTCCACCCTTGCCGATGACGATGACGATCTCGCCCTCATAGTCCAGCTGCGGCGATTCCGGCGGCCGCACCAGCGGCGCGTCGTGGCCGACGAAGGAGCGGGGGAAGCGGATGAACAGCGACGGGTTGGAAGGCGCGGCCTGGCCGTCCTTGTACTCTTCGTTGCGGTCCGGGTAGTTGACGCCGACGCAGATGATCTTTTCCGGCGACGGCAGAGGGATTTCATAAGCGATGGCGCCGACTGGAAAATCGACGGCGTAGGCTTCGGCCTCTTCCGCCAGCCGCCGTAGCACGCCGGCCTCGATCACTTCGCGCAGCGTCGGCCACTGGCTGTGCCGCGCCGACAGGTCGACGACGCCCTTATCTGTGACCACGCCATAGCGCGTCTTGCCGCCGACGGTGAAGGTGGCGAGCCGCCCAGGTGCAGTCATCCCGGTCTCCGTCAGGTTCGCGTCTGTGGTCACGGTGCGATGATCGGCGACGCCGTCAAATCCGGTTGGCGTGCGGCCGCGCCGGCAAAGGTGCTGCCCTCCTCGAACCAGCTTTTCGGCGCCGGCGCGCCCCACAGCGTCTGGCGCTGCGGGTCCTTGAGGTCCCACTTGATCGGCTCCAGATCCGGATCGACCGTCTGGTAGTCCGAGCAGTAGATCTCGATGCGGTGATTGTCCGGGTCTCTGACATAGAGGAAGAAGGCGTTGGAAATGCCATGCCGGCCGGGGCCGCGCTCGATATTTGCGAGGTAACCCGTCGTCGCCATCAGATCGAGCAGGTCGATGATGTTGAGCGGTGTCGGCACCCAGAAGGCGACGTGATGCAGGCGCGGACCCACACCGTTGGTGAAGGCGATGTCGTGGACGCCGCCCTTGCGGTGCGTCCAGGCCGCCCACAGCTTTCCGCTACTGGCATCCTCGGTGTATTCGGTGACGCGGAAGCCAAGCTCGTTGTAGAAGGCGACGGACTCGTCGACATTGGGCGAGAAGCAGTTGAAGTGGTCGATGCGCAGCGGCTTCACGCCCTTGTAGAGCGCATATTTCTGATGAATCGGCGGCAGCCTTTCCATTTGGGCAAAGAACTCGAGCGGAATGCCGTGCGGGTCGCGGGTGCGGAAGGTGCGCGACTGGTACGGTCGCTCGACCCACTCGACCGGCAGGCCTTTTGCCTTGAAGAAGTGCTCGGCCTTGTCGAGATCCTCATCCGAGAAAACCTTGAAGCCGAGATCGCGTGCTTCGGCGCTGCCGGCCCTCTTCAGCACGATGCAGTGGTGTCCGCGCTCTTCCAGGGCCCTTAGATAGATGGCGTCCGATGTCTCGTCGGTAACCTGCAGGCCGAGCGTGTCGACATAGAAGGCGCGGGATTTCGCAAGGTCGGTGGCCGCCAGTTCGACATGGCTGAGGCGCACGATGTTGAAGGCGGGATAGAGGTTTGGTTTGGGCAGTGGCATGCGATGTCCTCCGGTCAGCCGCCGAGTTTCTGGATCGTGTGCGCTGAAGTGGCGAAGGCGATGTTCTTCGTCTCCATGTAGAAATCGAAGGAATGGTCGCCGCCGTCGCGGCCGATGCCGGAATTCTTGACGCCGCCGAACGGCGTCGGCAAATGCCGCACATTCTCCGAATTGACCCAGATCATGCCGGCGTCCAGCGCATCGGTGAAGCGGAAGGCGCGGGTAACATCCGACGTCCAGAGATAGCCGGTCAGGCCGTATTGGGTGTCGTTGGCCAGCGCCAGCGCTTCGGCCTCGTCCTTGAAGGAAATGGCGGTCAGCACCGGCCCGAAAATCTCTTCCTGGGCAATGCGCATCCTGTTGGTGGCGCCGGTAAACAGCGTCGGGCTGACATAGCAGCCACCGCCCGGACCGGCGAACTTGCCGCCGCCGGCGGCTACCACCGCGCCTTCCGATTTGCCGATCTCGATATAGGAAAGCACCTTTTCCTCGTGCACCGGATGGATCAGCGGACCAACCACCGTTTTGGGATCGAGCGGATGGCCAACCTTGATGCGCTTTGCCTTCTCCGCAACCAGATCCGTGAATGTGTCGTAGACCGAGGCTTCGACCAGCAGCCGCGACGATGAGGTGCAGCGTTCGCCGTTGAGCGAGTAGATCATGAACACGGCCGCATCCGCCGCACGTTCGAGATCGGCGTCGGCGAAGACGATCACCGGGTTCTTCCCGCCCAGTTCGAAATGCACGCGCTTCAGCGTATCGGCGCCTTGTTTCATGATCATCGAGCCGGTGCGGCTCTCACCGACAAAACCGATCGCCTTGATGTCAGGGTGCTCGGTCAGCGCCTTGCCGGCGTGCTCGCCGAGGCCGTTGACCAGGTTCCACACGCCTTTCGGCAGGCCGGCCTCCTTCGCGATCTCGACCAGCAGGCGAGCGGTCAGCGGCGAAAATTCGGCCGGCTTGTGGACGACGGTGCAGCCTGCCGCCAGCGCCGGCGCGATCTTCCATGTCGACAGCATGAACGGCGTGTTCCACGGCGTGATGATGCCGACCGGGCCGATCGGCACGCGCGTGGTGATGTTGACCTGGCCTGTCGTGCGCAGCGTCTCGCCGTCGCGCGCTTCCGGCGCGCGGTCGGCGAAGAAGCGGAAATTCTCGGCGCCGCGCAGCGCGGCCTTGGCCATGAATTTCAGCGCCTGGCCGGTGTCCATGCACTCGACGAAGGCGATCTCCTCGGCGCGCGCTTCGATCGCATCGGCTATCTTGTGCAGCAGCTTCTTGCGCCCGTCGCCCGGCATGGCGGCCCAGGCCGGGAACGCCGCCTTTGCCGCCTTGGCGGCGCGGTCGATATCGGCGGCGCTGCCACGCGCGACCTTGGCCAGCGGCTTGAGATCGACCGGCGACATGGCCTCGAAGGTCGAGCCATCCACCGCCGGCACCGCTTCGCCGCCGATCTGGTTCAGCACGCCGTCGCGCTTGAAACGGGCCAGATAGGCCTCGGCCTTTTTCAGATTGCCTTCGAGGTCGGACATATCAGCTTCCGTCACTTGCCGCGCAGTCGCGGGTGGATTGCATTTTTCTTCCAGCTCAGGACCGGATCGATTTCCCTGATCTCCAGGGAAAGAGCGAAATGCGGGGTCTCGAACAGGGGGGCGAGGTATTCGCTCACGGCGGAGAAGACCGCCTCCCCGGTTCGTCTCTTGTTCTCGGCACTGCGGCCGGTTCCAATGCGAAACGACATGTCGAGAAAGGCGTTTTCCGGTAAGCTGTCGGCGATCGCATAGGCCTCCGCGCGGAAGGCCCGCACCCGCACCGCGCCGGTTTCAAACAGCCCGGTGCCGAGCACGGTGCGCAACACCAGCGCGCACAATTCGCTCATGTCGACCTTGGCATCGAGGTTGGCCGAATACTCGATGGAAAAGTGAGGCACCGCGTCTCGCTCCCCGTATTGTTCCACTGCTGTAGTTAACGCGTTAATTACATGCAGCATCACTGAAGTCAAGCCTTGCATCCAAGTTGAGGCGACGATACGGGATGGAAAGGTCAGGTTTTGGCGTGCGGTCCCGCCGACCGCCCGCATCATTGGGGACGCTGCTTCTTGCTGCCTGAAAACACCCGTCGTTCTCTGCCGATGGCGCTGCTCCATGCCCGCGAAGTGGTGATGGCGCGGTTTCGTCCAATGCTGGCGGCGCATGATGTGACCGAACAGCAATGGCGCGTGCTGCGCGTTCTGAGCGAGGCCGGCCCTGTCGAGGCGACGGAACTTGCCGATCGCGCTTCGGTGCTGCCGCCCAGCCTGACACGCATCATCAAGACGCTCGAGGGCCGAAAATTCATCACCCGCAACAAGGCGGAAGGCGATGGCCGCCGTGTCGTGCTGACGATCGCCCCGGCGGGTTCCGCCCTGATCGATGCCTTGTCGCCGGAACGCCTCGTCATCTACCGCGACATCGAACAGCGCTTCGGACATGAGAGGCTCGAGCAATTGCTCGATCTGCTGGAGAGCCTGATCGCCGGCGAGAGCTGATTGCTGCGGCTCAGCCGCCAAAGCTGCCAAGCCGCGTCGGCTGCGTGTAATTGCGGTCGACATAGAGCAAGGCCGAGCCGCCGCTGCCGTGCCTGACGTCGATAACGCGGCCGATCATGACATTATGCGTGCCGACGATGTGCACATCCTCGATCTCGCAATCGAAATTGACGATCGCATCGGACAGCGCTGGCGTCCCCGAGGTCAGCGTTTGCCAGCGCGCCGCCGAATAGCGTGCCTCCATGTCCCTGGTCGCGCCGGCGAACTTGCCGGCCAGGTGCATATGGTCATGCGTCAGCACGTTGACGCAGAAGCGCCGGTTGGCGAGAAACATGGCCGCCTGCGTCGAGCGGCCGTTCATGCACACCAGCAGTGTCGGAGGTTCGTCCGACACACTGCACATGGCGGTGGCGGTGAAGCCGCCGCGCCCGGCCGGGCCATCTGTCGTGACGATGTTGACCGGCGCGCAGACCCTTGCCATGGCGTCGCGGAAATCGGCCTTCGAAATCTGCGTGGCCATCTGACATCACCCCGCCGATGAAGCGAGCGGATTGAGCCAGGTATCTCCCGTCCAGCCATTCTCGTCATAGTCGGCCATGCAGGTATCGACCAGTTCTTCCATGGCCTTCAGCCGGCCGCCGCGTTCGGCGCCCTTCAGCACCTGCAGCCGCACCTCTTCCGGCGCACCGGCATAGTTGAGTTCGTAGAGCGCGTGGCGGCCGCCGAACTCGGTGCCGGTCGCGTCCCACAACAGTTTCATGATCTTGATGCGCTCGACATGGCCCATGTCGTTGGAACCGCGCACATACTGCGCGAGGTATTTGTCGATCTCGGGATTGTTGAAGTCGCGCACCGATGACGGCAGGTAGATCAAGCCGGAGGCGATCACCCGGCGCACCGTGTCGATGACGCGCGGATAGGCTTCCGACATGAAAGTCCGGTAGGCAAGGGCTGCTTCCAGGTTGGGCAGGACAGCGCCATTCGCCCAGGGGATCGGATTGTAGGCCATGGCGTTGGAAAAGCTCCAGAACATGTGCCTGAGCGCGATGACCTCGCCCAGCGCCGCCTGGTTGCCGCGGAAGGCATCGCCGCCGGTGGCGCGCAGCGCCTTTGCCAGCAGGCCGGCGAGGAAGTCGAGCTTGACGGCAAAGCGTGTGCAGCCCTGGAAGCAATAGCCATGCATGAAGCCCGAAGCCGGATGGAAGGACAGGATTTTCTGCGCCTCGCGCAGCACCAGCACGTCCTCCCAGGGGATGAAGACATTGTCGAGCACCAGGATGGCATCGTTCTCGTCGAAGCGCGACGACAACGGATAGTCGAACGGAGCCGCCGCCGTGTTGGCCGTCTGCTCATAGGAGACGCGGCAGAACATCTTTACCCCCGGCGCATTCATCGGCACGATGAACATGACCGACAGCGACGGATCTTCGGTGACCGTCGCCGAACTCTGCGCCAGGAAATTGTAGTGGGTCAGCGCCGAGGACGTCGCCACCACCTTGGCGCCGGAGACATAGATGCCGGCGTCGGTCTCCTTGGTGATGTGGACGAAGACATCCTTCACCTGTTCGGCCGGCTTGTGGCGGTCGATCGGCGGGTTGACGATGGCGTGGTTCATGAACAGCACGGCTTCCTGCGCACGCTTGTGCCAGGCGAGCGCATTGTCCTTGAACGGGCCGTACCAGTCGGCATTGGCGCCGAGCGTGTTCATCAGTGCCGCCTTGTAATCGGGCGTGCGGCCCATCCAGCCATAGGACATGCGTGACCACTCGGCGATCGCGGTCTGCTGGGCCGCGAGTTCGCCGGAGGATTTGGCGACGCGGAAATATTTGTGGGTGTAGCCGCCCGAACCGGTATCGGTAGGCGAGGTCAGCGTGCCCTGCCGCTTGGGATCGTGCAGCGCATCATAGAGGCGCGCCAGCGACCGCGCCGAATTGCGCATCGCCGGATGGGTGGTGACATCGGCGATGCGCTCGCCGTTGATGTAGACCTCGCGGCCGTCGCGCAAGCTCTCCAGATACTCGGCCCCGGTGAACGGGCGCCCATTGTCGGCACGAAAGTCTTCCGATCGCATGATGTTCCTCCACTTATGGCATCAACTCTAGCGCTCCTGGCAAGGATCGGTTAGGACGTAACGGCAAAACCGATTGGACTTTTTCCGGCGCCATGAGCCTCAATTCCATTCCTGATTTCTTTGTCTATGGCGAGCCGGTGCGGCCGCTTGATGTCGGCTTCCTGCATGTCGAGACGGTGCTTGCGCGCAGCAACATTCATCTCGGCCAGGTTGCCGCGCACAAGCATCCGCAAATGGGCCAGATCACCTACTGGACCAGCGGCTCCGGCACCTACCGCATCGAAGACCAATCCTGGGACTTTTCGGCACCGGCCGTCAGCTTCGTGCCGAGCACCATCGTGCATGGCTTCTCGATCGGGCCCGGCACCGACGCCATCGTCGTTTCGGTCGCCGATGATGCGCTTGCGGCAATAGCCGCTCACAGCCTGCTGCCATTGGACCGGCCGGTCTTTGCCGATAGCCTTCCTCAGCACGTCGCGTGGAAAAGGCTGGCGGCGGTGCTGGAGATGATCGCCGCCGAATATGCCGAGGCGCAGGCCGGCAGTGACAAGACCCTGCCGGCGCTGATCGCCGTCGCGCTCTCGCACATCGCGCGCCTTGGTCCCGAGGTAATGGATGCCACCGGTTCTTCCGATGCTGCATTGGCGCGCGGCTTGCGCCGTCTGGTCGATGCGCATTTCCGCGACAACTGGCCCGTCGACCGCTACGTCGGGGCGCTGGCCACGACACCGCATCTTCTCGACAAGGCCGCCCATACGGTGCTTGGCAGCGGCGTCAAGCGGCTCATGGGCGAGCGACGGTTGCTGGAGGCCAAGCGGTTGCTGCTGTTCACCGTGCGCACCGTCGAGGACATCGCCTACGAAATCGGCTTCGAAGATCCGGCCTATTTCTCACGCTTCTTCCGGGAGCGGGTTGGCCAGGCGCCCGCCGCCTGGCGCCGCGCGCAGCTGGGGCAGAGTTGAAGCTTCCGCGCCGGCCAGGATCAGGCGTTTGGGCCGACACGCCGGCCAGGCACGGCGCCGCCGAGTTGATCCACCTGTTGATAGGTGTTGCCGCGCAGCATCACCCCGCACGGCGCGGCGCATCGAGATTGATGTCGCCGCGAAACTTGCTGGTGTTTTTTGTCGCTTCCAAACGGTTCGTTATTTGAACCACCAATTTACGTGCTATGAGCGGACTGCAAGGTGGATTGGCTTCCGTCCCATGCGAAGTATCTTGAGGATGCACGATGAGCACAGTCGGCAAAGCGATATCGCTGTTGGAGCAGTTCACGCTCGGCGAACCGGAGATCGGCCTGTCCGAGCTCGCCCGCAAAACCGGCCTCGACAAGGCAACGGCGCGGCGCCTGCTGATGGCGCTGGCCGACCACCGCCTGATCGAACAAGAGCCGGCAAGCCGCCGCTACCGGCTCGGCGCCGGCCTGTCGCGGCTGGCCCGCTTTCGCGACGCGCATTTTCCCTTCGTGCGCGTGGCAGCACCTGTGGTTCGCGAGCTGGCGCTGGAAACCGGCGAGACGGTGCATCTGTCGGAATTCAGCGCCGGCGCACTGCTGACGGTCCATGTCGAGCTCTCGGCAAAGGCCAACCGGGTCAATGTCGATGTCGGCCAGGTGCTGCCCTTGCACGGCACCGCCTCCGGCATCGCCTTTCTCGCCGCTTCGCCTCGGGAAGCGGCCGAGGCCTATGTCGACAAGCCGTTGCCGACCTTCACGCCACACACGGTGACGCAGCCCGAAAGGCTGATGAAGGCGATCCGGCTTGCCGCCAAGCGCGGCTATTCCTCGAGCTCCCAAGGCTATGAAGAAGGCGTGCACAGCATAGCCGCGGCAATCCTCGGCTCCGATGGGCGTCCTCTCGGTGCGCTCGCGGTGGCCTCGCCTGTGTCACGCGCCGATGACAGCATGGCAGCCAGCCAGGGCGAAGCGGTGATCCAGGCGGCGCGGCTGATTTCAGCGCGCCTGGCCGGCGAAGCCTGACATCTCTACCGTCGCAGGGGAGATGATTAGCGGGTTAAGTTCCCAGCGGCGCACCGGCCTTGCCGCGAGACCGGAACGCTTCGTCTGGGACAGGCGGCTGGAGCGCAGCAAGGAAGAATTGTTGTCGCCCGCCCGCGCGTCGCCCACGATCTCGGAAATCGCCTTTGCCTGCGGGTTCAATTCGAGTGCGCATTTTTCGCGCGCGTTCGAGAGCCGGTACGATGTGGCCCGCGGGAGTTGCGCCAGAGGCTGAGGGCGGTGGTGCATTAAGGGGTGGGCCGTTTGCCGGATCTTGGAGAGCGCCGTAGCTCGCCGAAAGCCGGCATCCGGCAGCAAGTTCTACATATTGGCAGCGGTTGGCCGCACGATCACTTCGTTGACGTCGACGCCATCGGGTTGATCAAGCGCAAAACGGATCGCCCGTGCAATGGCGTCCGGTGTGAGCGACTTCTGCCGCCATTCTTTCAGAGCCGTGGCGACCTGAGGATCGCTGATATCGTCGCCCAGTTCGGTTGCGGTCACTCCGGGGGAGATGATCGTGGCGCGGATGTCGTCATGCTCCTGCCGCAGCCCCTCCGTGATTGCCCAGACGGCATATTTCGTGCCGCAATAGACCGCCGCGGTGGGCAGCACGATATGCGCGCCGACCGAGGCGACATTGACGATATGCCCATTCTTCTGGGCGACGAAGCGCGGCAGCACCGCGGCGATCCCGTTCAGCACGCCGCCGATGTTGACATTGATCATGCGAGACCACTCATCGCGCTTCAGCGCGGCAAGCGGCGACAGCGGCATGACGCCGGCATTGTTGACCAGCACATCGATCTGCCCGAATTCGGCATGAGCGGCATCGGCAAAGGCGTCGAAATTCGCCGCGTCAGTCACGTCGAGTTCGCGCCACGCGACGCCTTTGCCTATTTCTGCGGCCAGCGCCTTGAGCCGCTCGGTGCGGCGGGCCCCGATGAACAGTCTGGCGCCGGCACCGGCAAGTTCCCGAACCGTCGCTTCGCCGATGCCGCTGGAGGCGCCGGTGATGAGTACAACCTTGTCTTTAAGTCCCGTCATGATCGTTCCTTTTTCGCTGCGGTGACGGGGAGATAGATGGCGCGAACCGGCAAAGGCCGGTAGCGTGATCGTCCAAAGAGTTTGCACGATCCTCCAAATGAACTCGAAATGCCTTGCAACATTTCGCGCCATGAAGATTTATGCGGCATGGAGAAAATCAATGAACTCGCCGAGCTGATCACCCGCTTTGCGCCGAAATCTGGCATGGCCGGCACTGCGGTGCCGCGGCTGTCGCTCATTCGCGCCAACCAGCCCAGTGCACCCGTGCCTGCGGTCTACGAGGCGTCGCTTTGCATAATCGCCCAAGGATCGAAGCGCGTCTCGCTGGCCGACCAGAGCGTGGTCTATGACGCATCGAGCTACCTGCTCGTCTCGGTCGACCTGCCGCTGGTCGGGCATGTGTTGGAGGCGAGCCCGGCGGCGCCCTACCTCTGTTGCAAGATAGATTTTGATTCCACCGCGCTGGCCGAACTGCTTGTGAAAGAAGGACGTGCATCCCCCAGCAGGGATCTGCCGGTGTTAGCTGCCTATCCAAGTGACCCCGACCTGATTGATGCCGCCTGTCGGCTTGTCAGGCTGCTCGATCGCCCCGAGAGCGTCACCGTGCTGGCGCCGCTGATCGAACGCGAAATCCTTTACCGGCTCCTCACCGGACCGCACGGTGACACGCTTCGCCAGATGGCGTCGGTGGACAGCCACCTGAACCAGGTCAGCCGCGCCATCGCCACGATCCGCAATCATTTCCAGGCACAACTGCGCATCGAAGAGATTGCGGCGGCATCAGGCATGAGCGCGTGGTCCCTTCATGCCCATTTCAAGGCGATTACGCGCATGACCCCGCTCGAATACCAGAAGCAGCTGCGCCTGCAGGAGGCGCGAAGGATTATGCTTGCCGGCGGCGCAAACGCAGGCACGGCCGGGTTCGCGGTGGGCTATGACAGCCCTTCGCAGTTCAGCCGAGAATATCGTCGCCTGTTCGGTGCGCCGCCCCGGAAAGATATTGACCGCCTTCAGGCAACACCCAGTTCGGCTGCGGCTTATTGAGTTTTCCGAGCGGCATGCGCCAGCCATGGCTGGTCAGGAGCCAGCCGCCTCCAGGTGGCGAAGCGTCCGATCATGCTCGGTAGAACTCCCGGTACCATTCGACAAAGCGCGGAACCCCTATTTCGATCGGGATTTTGGGCTTGAAGCCGGTCGCCTCCTCGAGCGAGCTGACATTGGCGAAAGTTGCCGGAACGTCGCCTGGCTGAAGTGGCCTGAGGTTGCGGTTTGCCTTGCGTCCCAGCGCGTCTTCGAGCACCTCGATCAATCGGTTCAGTTGAACGGGCGAATTGCCGCCGATGTTGTGAATCCTGAACGGGGCGTTGCTGGTCGCTGGGTCTGGCGCGACACTTTTCCACTCAGGATTGGGTGTCGCGGGTTGCTGCATGACGCGGATAATACCTTCGACAATGTCGTCGATATAGGTGAAATCCCGCTGCATGTTGCCATAGTTGAAGACCTCGATCGGCTCGCCGGCGAGGATAGCCTTGGCGAAGATGAACAGCGCCATGTCCGGCCGCCCCCACGGACCATAGACGGTGAAAAAACGCAGCCCGGTGGTCGGCAGTCCAAACAGATGGCTGTATGTGTGCGCCATCAGCTCGTTCGCCTTCTTGCTTGCGGCGTAAAGGCTGAGCGGATGGTCCGCCGGATCGTGCACGGAAAACGGCATGCGGGTGCTGCCGCCATAAATCGAACTCGACGATGCATAGACCAGATGGCCGACGGACGCCTGCCGGCATCCTTCCAGGATGTTGACAAAGCCGCTGAGGTTGCTTTCCACATAGGCGTGCGGATTGCTGATCGAATAGCGTACGCCGGCTTGCGCCGCGAGATTGACGACAACCTCCGGCGCGGCCGAAAGGAAGAGCTCCGAAATACGGTCCCGCTCCGTGAGATCGGCATGCTCGAAACAAAAATTCGAAAACGCTTTCAGCCGCTCGAGACGAGCCTGCTTCAGGCTGACGTCATAATACTTGTTCATGGAGTCGAGGCCGATAACCTGGCCTCCTTCGGCAAGCAGCCTCAGGCAAAGATGAAACCCTATGAACCCGGCTGCGCCGGTGATCAGTATCGGCCTGCTTGATGTCACTGCATATCCTAGCGTTAATTTCAGGCGAGCTTTACAAGCTCCAGTATTTTATGTTGTCGGGAACTTCATTGGGCTTGATGGCCGACTTGACATCGAACAGTGTCCCCCCGGCCTGATCATTTGAAAAAGACGCGCTCTTTCGTTGGTGAGATATTGCCTGTGAGGCACCGCCAGAACAAGCGCCTGCAAATCGTTTATCTCATCGAGCGGCAGGATTGTTTCGCCGTGATCACGCCGAGCGGTTTCGACATCGGCAAGGGGATCATGGACTTTGGGGACAATTCCGAACTGCCTTAGTTCCTTGACCATGTCGAAAACGCGGCTGTTGCGCAAATCCGGCACGTCCTCCTTGAATGTCAGCCCGAGAATGCCGACAGAAGCCCCTTTGACGGGCGTGTCAGAACCAATCAGCCGTTTGACAACCTGCTGGGCGACGAAGGCCCCCATGCCGTCATTGATGCGACGTCCGGCGAGGATGATCTGCGGATGGTAACCTTCGGCCTCGGCCTTGGCGGTCAAATAATATGGATCGACGCTGATGCAGTGGCCGCCGACGAACCCCGGTTTGAAGGGAAGGAAGTTCCATTTCGTCGACGCAGCATCAAGAACATCCTGCGTCCGGATATCGAGCCGCTCGAAGATCATTGCCAGTTCGTTCATCAGCGCGATGTTCAGATCGCGCTGGGTGTTCTCGATAACCTTCGCTGCCTCGGCCACCTTGATCGACGGGGCGCGGTAGACGCCGGCATCGATGATACGGCCATAAACGTTCGCGACGCGCTCCAGCGTCTCGTTATTCTCGCCGGAGACGACTTTGACGATCTTTTGCAGCGAGTGTTCCCGATCGCCGGGGTTGGCGCGTTCGGGCGAATAGCCGAGGGCAAAGTCGCGGGGATGTCGCAGGCCGGAAACCTGCTCGATGATCGGCCCACAGAAATCTTCGGTCACACCTGGATAGACTGTCGACTCAAAAACGACGACGGCGCCTTTGCTCACCGCCTCGCCGACGAGTTCGGACGCCAGTTTCAAAGAAGCTAGATCGGGAGCGCGATTTGCGTCGATAGGGGTTGGCACGGCGACGATGAAGAAAGTAGCGCCTTTCAACATCTCCCGGTCGGTGGTCAGCCCTATCGAGGTCTCCTTGAGCGCCGTTGCGTCAACTTCCCCCGTACGATCGACGCCGCCACGCAATTCCCCGATCCGACGCTCGCTGATGTCAAAAGCTATGGTGCCGGGGAAAACCTTCCCAAAGGCAATGGCTACCGGCAGGCCGACATAACCCAGGCCGATAACTGCAATGCGTTCGGACATCCGTGGGGTTCCTCGAGCCACCTGTTGAGCCGACGTGCTTGTATGGCAGGCTGTTGGCCAATTCAACGATGCTCTATCGCGAAGAGGAATGTCTCACGCAAATAGGCGTCACCGTTTTTTTCATGTTGCCATCCGCCGATGTCATCGATGTTGTGGATAAAATCCAGCAGGATCGGGTTTCGAGCCACTCTCTGCTGCGGATTGGGGTGAACCGTCAGGTTCTGCCGGCCATCTACGCAGCGGCGGCCCTGACGACAGGGCTGATATTCTCTGCTGCCAATCCATAGGTCACTATCGGCCTCAATCGTGCCTTCTGATCAAACCAAATGCCCGGATCGGAATTCGCATCGGCACCGAGCGGATCTGCGAAATTTCAGTTTGGTCCTTGTGCATTGGCTGCGGACACGTCGTATCCTGCGTGTGGCGACCGATATCTGGTCGATCAGCATTTGCCTGGGAGCAGAAATTGGCCAGACTCTATGACAGCCGCAGACGCATTCTCGTTACCGGGGGCGCAGGGTTTATCGGCTCGCATCTTATTGACCGCCTGTTGGAACGAGGCGACGAAATCTTGTGTGTCGACAACCTTTTCACCGGATCAAAGCGCAATATCGACCATTTGGCCAAGCATCCCCGCTTCGAATTCATGCGCCATGACGTGACCTTTCCGCTCTACGTCGAAGTCGATGAGATTTACAACCTGGCGTGTCCGGCCTCGCCTGTTCACTACCAGTACGACCCGGTTCAGACGATCAAGACCGCCGTGCACGGCGCCATCAATGTTCTTGGATTGGCAAAGCGGCTGAAATGCAAAGTCTTTCAGGCCTCCACCAGTGAGGTCTATGGTGACGCGTCTGTGCATCCGCAGCCCGAGAGTTACTGGGGCAATGTAAACCCGATCGGGCCGCGCTCATGCTACGATGAAGGCAAACGCTGCGCCGAAACGCTGTTCTTCGACTATCACCGACAACATGGCTTGTGGGTCAAGGTCGCGCGGATTTTCAATACGTTCGGGCCGCGCATGCACCCGGCAGACGGCAGGGTTGTCTCAAATTTCATCGTGCAGGCGCTTCGTGGTGAACCGATAACCATTTTCGGCGACGGCTCACAGACAAGGTCGTTTTGCTACGTCGACGACCTGGTGAGCGGCATGCTGCGCCTCATGGATACGGGGCCGGAGGTGACCGGTCCAGTAAACATCGGCAATCCAAGGGAAGTAACGATCAGGCGCTTGGCCGAACTGACGACGCAGATGACCGGATCAGGTTCGGATATAATTTACCGCGATCTTCCGCAAGACGATCCGCGGCACCGCCAGCCCGATATCACCCTTGCCAAAAGGCTTGTCGGCTGGGAGCCGACGGTGACTTTAGAAGCCGGGCTGCAACAGACGATCGACTATTTCAAAGCCCTGCTGCCGAAGGTTTCCACAAACTCGCCTTGACCCGGCACCGCAGTGCAACCGTCAAGTCTGACCGATCACCGTCGTGGTAGCGACGCCTTTTGCAGTCGACTCCGGTAGGCTTGAAGTTTTTCGAATTCTAATTATTTTAAGCTTGAAATTATTTTGAAGATCCATGGCGCTTCATCCGTCCGAGCCGGGACACCGGCATTTGGCGGAGAGCAGAAGGAGGAGGAAGATTTGCCGTTGTTCCGGATTAAAACTCCATGAACACAGCACGATTTTCCGAGAGTGTCACAGGCAAGATCGTCGATGGCGTTCTCATCGTCACGATCGAAAATCCGCCGGTCAACGCGCTGTCCCTCCATGTCAGGGCCGGACTGATGGCTGCGCTTGGGCGTGCGGCGTCGGATGAAGTGTCTGCCGTGGTGCTGACCGCCATTGGGCGCACCTTCATCGGTGGCGCCGATATCAAGGAATTCGGCAAGCCCGCTATCGGGCCCACACTGCCTGACGTGATCGAAGCGATGGAGAGCTTCGCCAAACCGATCGTCGCGGCAGTAGGCGGCGCGGCGCTCGGCGGCGGCTGCGAGATTGCGCTGGCCTGCCACTACCGGGTGGCCAGCAAGGCGGCCAGCTTCGGCCTGCCCGAGGTCAAGCTCGGGTTAGTGCCCGGGGCCGGCGGAACCCAACGCCTGCCCCGCCTCATCGGCACGGTCGCCGCAATTGACCTGATCGGCACGGGTCGGCCCGCAAATGCCGACGAAGCTCTCGCTCTCGGTCTGATCGATACCATTGCGGACGATCTTCCCGAAGGCGCGCTCGATGTCGCCCGCCGTCTCGTTGGCCAACCGCTGCGGCGCACGGGTGCGCTTTCCGTCCCGCGCTCGCAACCTGAGGCCGACGCGGCAGCCGCAAGAAAGGTGCTTTCCCGCAGCCGTGGACAGATCGCGCCTGCAGAGGCCGTGAGACTGGTCCGGGCCGCGTCCACGGCCAGACTTGAGGACGGTCTTGTGCACGAACGCGCGACCTTCCTGCGCCTCCGGGATTCTCGCGAGGCGGCAGCGTTGCGCCACGTCTTCTTTGCCGAGAGGCAAGCCAGCAAAGTCGACAGGCTGGAGGGTATCACGCCTCGCAAGGTCGAGACCGTCGGTATCGTCGGAACCGGCCTGATGGGTGCAGGCATCGCGGTCTCGGCCTTGAATGCCGGCTATGGCGTAATCGGCGTCGAGCAGACGGACGACGCCGCGGCAAAAGGATACGCGCGTATCGCCGGCCTTCTCGACAAGTCAGTCCAATCCGGCCGTCTCACCGATCATGCGCGCAGGGAGGCGCTGAGCCGGTTTGAAGCGGCCAGCGAAGCCGACAGGCTGGCGCAGGCCGATCTGGTCATCGAGGCGGTGTTCGACGATCTCGCGGTAAAAACCGAACTCTTCCGGAAGCTCGAACGTATCGTCCGCCCGGACGCCATCCTTGCGACCAACACCAGCTACCTCAACCCCGACGAGATCGCCTCGGCAACCGCCCGGCCCGAACGGATCGTCGGCCTGCATTTTTTCTCCCCGGCCAACGTCATGCGGCTAACCGAAGTGGTGGATTGCGCGGCGACGGCGCCCGATGTGCTCGCCTCGGCGATCGCCTTCGTCAGGAAGCTCGGCAAGCTGCCTGTCGTGTGCGGCGTTACCGAGGGTTTCATCGGCAACCGCATCTATTCCGCCTACCGCCGCGAGGCGGAGTTCATGGTGGAGGATGGCGCAGCACCCGATGAGGTGGATGCCGCGCTGGAGGCCTGGGGCTTCCCGATGGGGATCTTCGCGGTCAACGATATGGCTGGGCTGGAGATAGCCTGGGCGCGGCGCAAGCGACAGGCGGCGATGCGCGATCCGCAAGCACGTTATGTCGAAATCGCCGACCGGCTGTGCGAGGCCGGCCGCTTCGGCCGCAAGACCGGGCGCGGCTGGTACGATTATTCGGACGGCGAACGCAGGAGCGACCCGCAAGTAACGGCGCTGATCGAGGCCGTGCGAGCGGCCAAGGACATCGTGCCGCGCCGCTTTTCGCCCGATGAGATCGTCACGCGCTTGCTGGCGGCAATGGCCGAAGAGGGCAAGGCCTTGCTTGCCGAAGGCATCGCGGCGCGTGCCTCCGACATCGATCTGGTGATGATCAACGGCTATGGCTTCCCGGCCCACAAGGGCGGGCCGATGTTCCACGCCGGAGACATCTGACGGACAAGCTACGACAGCTTGGCTACGACGGCGCGCAACGCCTGGCCGAAACGCCTGACCTCGTCGACCGTGTTGTAATGGACCAGCGAGGCGCGGATGGCGCCGCTGTCCATCGACAGGTTGAGACGCTTCATCAACCGGGGCGCATACATATGGCCGTCGCGGATGCCGATCTGCATCTCAGCCATTTCCTCGACGATCCGCTGCGGCGACAGCTTGCCGATGTTGAAGCAGAAGGTCGGCACGCGCTCCTTGATGCGGGTCTCTTCCGAAACCCCGTAAATGGTCGCGCCGCAAGCTTTGAGCACCGCGAGCATCTCACGCGCCAGGAGCACTTCGTAGTCGCGGATAGCGCCCATGCCGGCAACGATGTTGTCGCGCCGCGAGCGGTTGTTGGAGGGCGCCAGATTGCGGCCGATCAGTTCCAGGTACTGCACCGCGGCATCCATGCCTGAGACGTTCTCGTAGATGAAGGTGCCGGCCTCGACCTTGTAAGGCGGCTCGTCGGGGATGAAATCCTCGCGGAAGGTCGGTAGCCGCTTCAGCGTTTCGAAGCGGCCCCACAGAAAGCCCATATGCGGCGAGAAATTCTTGTAGCCGGAGCAGACGAGATAGTCGCAGTCCCAGGCCTGCACGTCGATCAGCCCGTGCGGTCCGTAATGCACGCAGTCAAGGAACACTTCGGCGCCAGCCGCATGCGCGATCGCGGCCACCGAAGCGACGTCGACGATCGAGCCGATCGAATGCGCGGTCACCGTGCAGGCGACGAGACGGGTGCGATCGGAAACCAGCGGCTTGAGGTCGTCGACATGCAGGTTGCCGTCCTCGCGCATGCGCCACCATTTGAACTTGGCTCCGGCGGGCTCCAGCGCCAGCCACGTGGCGATGTTGGCGTCGTGGTCCATATCGGTGATGACGATCTCGTCGCGCTCTGTGTCCTTGGCCAGCATCTGGCCGATGCCGAGGCTGACCAGGCGAATGAACGAGGTGGCGTTCATGCCGAAGCAGATTTCCGACGGACTGTAGGCGTTGATCAGCAAGGCCACGCTCTCGCGCGCATTGGCGACCGTTTGGTCGACCGCGACGCTGCGGCCGTAACGTCCGCCGCGCTGCACATTGTGCGAGACCAGGTGGTTGGTCACCGCGTCGAGCACGCTCTGCGGGATCTGCGCGCCGGCGGCGTTGTCCATGAAGATGAAATCACCGGCGCGCTGCAAGGCCGGAAACATGGCGCGGATGGTGTCGACCGGAAAGCCGCCGGCGGCTTGGTAATTGCTCAACTGTATCTCCTGCGAATGGCTTGGGAAGCGGGACGGTTGATGAGGTCAGCGCGTCTTCTCGGTCTTGAAGCGGTCTTCGAGCAGGCTGACGAGGCGGACCATCGGCCAGAGGAAGATGAGATAGACCAAAGCGGCGCCGATCAGCGGCGAGGGATTGGCATAGAGCGACTGCGCGTTGGTCGCTTCCTTCAACAGTTCAGGCAGCGCAACGGTGGAAGCGAGCGACGTGTCCTTGAACATCGAGACGCAATTGCTGGTCATCGGCGGGATGACGACGCGGATCGCCTGCGGCAGCACCACCTTGCGCAAGGTCAAAAGGAAAGGCAGGCCGAGCGCCTGTGCTGCCTCGAATTGGCCTTTCGGAATGCTCTCAATGCCGGAGCGGAACACTTCTGCTGAATAGGCCGACATGATGATGGCGAACGCCGTCACGGCGGAGGCCCAGGACGACAGACGGATGCCGAGGAAGGGCAGCGCATAATAGATCAGGATCAGCACCACCAGCACCGGCAGGGCGCGGAAGATGTCGGTGTAGCCGACCGCCAGCCAGCGCAGCGGCTTCGGCGCATAGAGCCGCAACAGGCTGATCCCCAGGCCGATGGGAATGCCGATGCCGATACTCAAAATGCCGAGCAGCAGCGTGTTCAGGAAGCCACGCAACAGCGCCGGCAGGCTGGACATGATCACGTCAGGATTGAAGAAGGTGTCGATTAGCGACATGGGAGCGTTCCCGAACCCCAGAGCAAAGGATGCTCAAGTTAAAACCAATCGACCTTGCCTCCCATGAGGCTATCCGTGCGGCAGCAGGCGCCGGAGCGTGAAATGAATCGTGCCGGCCCGGGAGCCGGCACGATTTAAGTGCATTGCCGGTCAGGCCTTGGGCAGCGGCATTTCCTTGACCGTCGAGGAATCGGCTGGCGCGTCGCTGCCGAACCACTTCTTGTGGATCGCGGCCAGCGTTCCGTCCTTCTTCATCGCGGTCAGCGCGTCGTTCAGCTTGCCGAGCAGCGGATGGTCCTTGCTCATCATCAGGCCGTACTGTTCGCCGGTCTTGATGCGCTGCTTGACCTTCAGGTCCTTCATCTTGGTGAAGGAGTATTCCATGCCCGGAATATCGCTGACGGCGGCGTCCACGCGGCCCGCGCTGAGGTCGAGCAGAAGATTCTGCTGCGTGTCATAGCCCTTCACGTCGCTGTAGCCGTCAGCCTCCTGATGCGCCTTGACCCAGGTCTCGCCGGTCGAGCCTGAAAGCACGCCGACGATCTTGCCCTTGAGGTCGGCCTCGGTGTTAACAGCGCTATCGGTCTTCGTCGCAATGCCCATGTCGGAGTCATAATAGGGCTGGGTGAAGGACAGCGTTTTCAGTCGCTCCGGCGTGATGGTGATCGAGGAGATCGCGACATCGATGCGGTTGGAACTGACAGCCGCGAACAGCGCCTGGAAGCCGAGGTCGGCAATGTCGGTGGTCATGCCGGCACGCTTGGCCGCTTCGTTGACGATGTCGACTTCAAAGCCCTCGAAAGTGCCGCTCTCGTTCTTGTATTCGAAGGGCGGATTGGTCGGGTAGGCGCCGACATTGAGCACATCGGCGGCAAAGGCGGTGGCCGGGCCGGCAGCGATGCCGATCGTGGCGGCGAGAAGAAGCAGGTTGCGACGAGTGAAGCTCATTTTGTGTTCCCTCTGGTTGTGATCGGGCGGGTTTGCTCCCGCACGGTTTGTTGCCGTCCCACCTCCCAGCGGGGCGTCAATTCATGGCGGCGACCATGCGCTCGAGCGCGGTCGCTATCTGGTCGCGTTCACGGCACACGCACATCCGCAGGAAGGCCGCTGCCGAATTTCCAAAGAGGTGGCCGGGAGCCAGCCCGACGCGCGCCGTCTCCAGTATCCTGGCGCAGGCCTGCCGGGCGTCGCTTTCGCCGTCCATGGCAAAGAAGGCATACATGCCTCCGCGCGGTTTCGTCGGCAGGATGATGCCGGGAATCTGTGCCAGCCTGTCATAGGCAAGGTCGAGGCCGGTTTTGATCCGCTGCCTGATCTCCTCGACCAGCGGCTCGCCTTGGCGGATGGCGGCGACAGCGCCTGCCTGGATAGGCGCGGCGGTGCCGCTGTTGATGTACTGCGTCATGGCGCCAAGCTGGTCGGCCACCCCCGACGGATGCGTCAGCCAGCCGATGCGCCAGCCGGTCATCGCCCACGCCTTCGAAAAACTGTTGACCGACAGCACCCGGTCGCCATCCTCGGCGATCTGCAGGATGGAAGGAGCAACATTGCCGTCGAAATAGAGCCGGCCATAGACCTCGTCGGAGATGATCCAGATGCCGGTGCGCCGGCTGAAGTCGAGCAGCGCCTGCATCTCCTCGCGCGACGCGGTCCAGCCGGTCGGGTTGGACGGCGTCGACAGGAGGATCGCGCGTGTGCGCGCATCGCAAGTGGCGAACAGCCGGTCGAGATCGAGATGCCAGTCGCCCTTGAAGTCGAGCGAAAACGGCCTTGGCTCGCCGCCGATCAGATGGATGGCGTTGTGGATGTTGGGCCATTGCGGCGCGACATAGACGACGTTGCTGCCGGTATCGACCAGCAGTTCCAGCGCCAGGTACAGCGCCTGCATACCGCCGGGCGTGACGGTGGTGCGCGCAATCGGGATAGACCGGCCGTGGATGCGCGTCTGATACTCGGCCAGGGCTTCGTTCAGTGGCCCCTGGCCACGCATGTTGGGGACGTAGAACGTCTGGCCTTCATCGAAGGCGGCCTTCGCGGCATCGCGGATGAAGGCCGGCGTCACCATGTCGCCTTCGCCGTACCAGAGCGCGATCACGTCGCCCAGTTCTCGGGCGCGCACGGCAAGGTTGGCGATGTTTTCAGTGTGCAGGTCACGGATCTGGGCGCGCACGCCGTCGAACGCATAGCGCGCGCTGGACGATGACTGGGGCAGTATGAACGACAAGGACTGAAACCCCTCCCACCCGGAGCACCACGACGGACTGCCCGGCAAGCCCCACCGGCACGACAGTCGCCATCCACTTTGGATGCTATCCAATGTGCGGCGCTTTTCAAGGAAAAAGTTTTAAGCTTAAAAAGTTTTTACCTGATCCCGCCCGTCTCACCCCAGCTCGGCGCGCGCAGCGGTGCAGTTGGCCGCGGCGCCGGCGCCAAGAAACATCGTGTCGCTGGCCAGCACGAAGAAGCTCGCGCCGATAGCGGCCCACTGGCTGATCGTCTGTGGGCTGGCGCAAAATATGCCCGATGTCCTGCCATGCGCGACGGTCTCGCGGATGATCCTTGTGATCGCCTCATTGAGCTTGTCCACGCCTTTCGGCCCGATCGCATCGATCGACACGGAGAGATCGCCGGGGCCGACGAAGACCACATCGATGCCGTCTATGGCCGCGATCGCCTCGATGTTGGCCAGCCCCTCCGATGTCTCGACCTGGACCGCGACGACCACCCTGTCATTGGCCGCGGCCAGATATTCGGGGATGCGATAGCCATAGCCGGCCGCGCGGCCAGGCCCGACGCCGCGTTCGCCCAGCGGCGGATAGCGCGAGGCTTTCACCGCCGCCTCGGCCTGAGCAGCGGTCGAGACGCGCGGCACGAGCACGCCTTGTGCGCCGCTGTCGAGCGCCGCCTGGATAGCTTCCGGCGCATGGCCGGGAACACGCACCATGGCCGGCACGCGGTGCACGTCGGCCGCGCGCACCATGGTTTCGATCGTGCCCCGCGCGATCTGAGCATGTTCCCAGTCGACGCAGAGGAAGTCGAGGCCGGCGAGCGCCATCACTTCGACGGCGACGGGATGCGGAATGGCGGCGAAAGAGCCGACGAGATTGGTCTTGCCGATGCACTTCTGACGGAACGCGCTCATCTCCATCCCCGTTTCGCCTAGCCCAAAATCATATCCGCAATCGGCGGCGAGGCGAAGCTATTTCAGGCTTGAAATATTTTTGCGCGGGCCTAGCGTGTCGGTCTCCCGCCACGAGTTCCCATGATGATCAAAACGCATCCCCTGCACGGCCCGAACAAACTGAAGCTGGGCGTCTTCTCGACCAATGCCGATGGCGGTCTGGCCATCACCGATGTGCCGGAACGCTGGACGGCAAGCTGGCAGGACAATCTGACGGCGGCGCAGATCGCCGACCGCGCCGGGCTGGAATTTATGCTGCCGATCGCGCGCTGGCGTGGCTTTGGCGGCCGCAACAAGGTGCGCGAATGGTCGTTCGAGACCTTCACCTGGGCAGCAGCGCTGGCGGTGGCCACCGAGCAGATCGGCCTGTTCATGACCGTGCATGTGCCGCTGGTGCATCCGCTCTATGCCGCCAAGGCGCTGGCAACTGTCGACCATATCAGCCAGGGCCGCGCCGGCTTGAACATCGTCTGCGGCTGGAACCCGAAGGAATTCGGCATGTTCGGCACGCCTTTGGTCGAGAAGGGCTACGACCAGGCCGCCGAATGGATCGAAATCCTGGAAAAGCTCTACGCCTCGGACCAGCCTCTGGACTATGAAGGCACCTACTATCGCCTCAAGGAGGCGGTGAGCCGGCCGGCGAGCCTGCAGGTTCCACGCCCGGTGACCATGAACGCTGCTTTCGGTGGCCCGGGCCGGGATTTCGCCGCCGCCCGATGCGATTATCTGTTCACGACCTTTTCGGAAATGAGCGATGCCGGCAAGCATGTCGCCGACATCAGCGAGCGGGCCGACAAGGTTGGCCGCAACGTCGGCGTCTACACGGTGGCGCATGTCGTCTGCCGTCCAACCATGGAAGAGGCGCAGGCCTACTACACGCGCTATGCCGTCGATCTGGTCGACCACGATGCGGTCGATGCTCATATGGCAGGCAAGAAGGAGTTCTCGCAGTCGCATGACCCGCATGCCTATGACCGCTACCGGCAGCGTTTCGCCGGCGGCGCCGGCACCTACCCGCTGGTTGGAACGCCGGAGACGATTGCCGCCGAGATGGCGGCAATAGCCGGGCATGGCTACCAGGGCATCGCGCTGTCGTTCGTCAACTACACCCAGGAACTGCCCTATTTCTGCGACCACGTATTTCCGCTGCTGAAGCGGGCGGGGCTGCGCTGCTGATCAATCCGGGAATAACGAATTCGTTAATCCGGAATGACGGCGGTTGCCTGAATTTCGATCTTGGCGCGATCTTCCACTAGCGCCACCACCTGCATGGCGGCCATCGCTGGAAAATGCCGGCCGATCACCTCGCGATAGGCCTCGCCTATACCCTTGAGATTGCCAAGATATTCGGCCTTGTCGGTGAAATACCAGGTCATCGCGGTGATGTGCCGTGGCTCCGCGCCGGCTTCCGCCAGCACGGCGACGATGTTTTGCAGCGTCTGCCGCACCTGGCCGGCGAAATCGTCGGTCTCGAACTGGCACTGCCCGTTCCAGCCGACCTGTCCGCCCACGAAGACGAGCCTGCCGCGCGCAGCAATGCCGTTGGCGTAGCCGACCGGTTTCGCCCAGCCCTCCGGCTGCAGGATCTCGTGCATTTTCAAGCCTCCCCGGTATTCTTAAAACCAAATCTCAAAATCAAATACGTCGCTGTCAGGCCGCGCCCATCACCTGCCGTGCGATCACCACCTTCTGCACATCGGATGCGCCCTCGTAGATACGTAGCGCGCGGATCTCGCGATAGAGGCTCTCGACGATATGGCCCTTGCGGACGCCGTCCCCCCCATGCAGCTGCACAGCCTTGTCGATCACCTCTTGCGCCTTGTCGGTGGCGAACAGCTTGGCCATCGCCGCCTCGCGGGTGACACGAGCCGCGCCCATGTCCTTGGTCCAGGCAGCGCGGTAGACCAGCAGCGCTGCGGCATCGATGTCCAGCGCCATGTCGGCGATATGGCCTTGCACCATCTGCAGCTCTGCCATCGGAGCGCCGAAAAGTTTGCGCTCGGCCACCCTGCTGATGCTTTCGTCCAGCGCCCGGCGGGCAAAGCCGAGTGCCGCCGCGCCGACCGTGGAGCGGAACACGTCAAGCACCGACATGGCGATGCGGAAGCCGTCTCCCGGTTTGCCGATCAGCGCCGAGGCCGGCACCCGGACCTGATCGAAGGAAAGCCGCGCCAGCGGATGCGGCGCGATCACTTCAAGGCGCTCGGCAATGCCAAGCCCCTTGGTATCAGCGGGTACGAGAAAGGCGGAAAGTCCCTTGGCACCCGGTGCCTCGGCGGTGCGGGCAAAGACGACGTAGAGATCGGCGATGCCGCCATTGGAAATCCAGGTCTTCTCGCCGCTGAGGATATAGAAGTCGCCATCGCGGCTCGCCATCATTTCGGTGTTGGCGACATCCGACCCGGAGCGTGGCTCCGAAAGCGCGAAGGCGGAAATCGTCTTGCCGGCCCTGGTCTTTGCCAGCCATTGCTGCTGGTCGGGCGTGCCGAACAGGCTGAGCGCGCCGGTGCCGAGCCCCTGCATGGCAAAGGCAAAGTCGGCCAACCCGTCATGGCGCGCCAGCGTCTCGCGGGTGATGCACAAGGTGCGGACATCGAGCGGTCCCGGATTGTCCGTATCGAGCGCCGTCGGCTTCAGCCAGCCGTCGCGGCCAAGTTTCGCCACCAGCTCGCGGCAGGCGGCATCGACGTCATGGTGATCGACGGGCAGGTTCCTGGCGCACCAGGCATCAAGGCGTTCGGCGAGTTCGCGATGCCGGTCTTCGAAAAACGGCCAGTTGAGGAAACTCTTGTCAGCCATCAATTGCCCTCGAACACCGGTTTCTCCTTGGCGACGAAGGCCTTGTAGGCGCGCTCGAAGTCACGCGTCTGCATGCAGATCGCCTGCGCCTGCGCTTCCGCTTCGATTGCCTGGTCGAGGCCCATCGACCATTCCTGGTTGAGCTGCGTCTTGGTGATGCCGTGCGCGAAGGTCGGGCCGGAGACGATGCGCGCCGCCATCTCGAGCGCGTCGGCCTCGAGCACTGCGGCATCGACCAGCCTGTTGTAGAAGCCCCAGCGCTCGCCTTCCGCCGCCGTCATCGTGCGGCCGGTGTAGAGCAATTCGGCGGCACGGCCCTGGCCGATGATGCGCGGCAGGATCGCGCAGGCGCCCATGTCGCAGCCGGCAAGGCCGACGCGGGTGAACAGGAAAGCGGTCTTGGCCTCCGGCGTGGCGATGCGGATGTCGGCGCTCATGGCGATGATGGCGCCGGCGCCGACCGCGACCCCGTCGACCGCCGCGATGATCGGCTTGCCGCAGTTGAGCATCGCCTTGACGAAATCGCCGGTCATGCGGGTGAAGGCGAGCAATTCCTTCATGTCCATCTTGACCAATGGGCCGATAATGTCGTGGACATCGCCGCCCGAGCAGAAATTGCCGCCATTGGGCAGGAACACCACGGCGTCGACGCCGTCGGCATAGACGAGATCGCGGAACGTGTCGCGCAGTTCCGCATAGCTGTCGAAGGTCAGCGGATTCTTGCGCTCCGGCCGGTCGAGCCGCACCTTGGCGATCCTGCCTTCGACTTCCCAAAGGAAGTGCTTCGGCTTGAGGCCGGCCATCGAACTCATTCGCGTCCCTCCCAGTTGCTGCGGAACGAGGTCAGCATGCCGGTCAGCCGGCGCGCATCCTCCTCGCTGACCTTGGCCAGCAATTCTCCGATCCAACCCTCATGCGCCGCGGCCATTGCGGCAAAAGATTTGGAACCCTCGTCGGTCAGTCGCACCATGGATGTGCGGCGATCGCCATTGCGGCGCGCGCGCGCGACCACCCCTTCCGAAACCAGCCGGTCGACGATGCCGGTGACATTGCCGTTGGATACCAGCAGGAAGCGCGACAGATCGCTCATCAGCATGCCTTCCGGCGCGCGGTAGAGGGCGGCCATGACGTCGAAACGCGGCAGCGTCGTATCGAATTCCTTCTTCAGGCGCTCGCGCAGCTCCGCTTCGATCGTGCGCGAGGCGCGCAGCAGCCTGATCCAGAGACGCAGCCGGTCCTTGCCGGGTCCCGACGGCGCGGGCAATGGGCCGGCTACCATGTTTCGCCTCCTGAGATCGAAATTGCTTGTCCGGTAATCGACGCAGCCGCATCGCCGCACAGCCAGAGCACCGCCGCGGCAACTTCCTGCGGCTGGATGAAACGGCCTTGCGGGTTGGTCGAGGCAAGGCTCGCCCGCGCCTGCTCGACTGAGCGGCCGGTCTTTTCGACGACGCGCTGAATGGACTCCTCCAGCATGCCGGTCTCTACGAAGCCCGGGCAAACGGCGTTGACGGTCACGCCGGATTTCGCCGTCTCGGCGGCCAGCGCCCGCATCAGCCCGACGACGCCGTGCTTGGCCGCCACATAGGGTGCGACATAGGCGTAGCCTTTCAGCCCTGCGGTCGAGGCGACGAAGACGATCCGGCCCGCCTTGCGCGCGGCCATGCCGGCCAGCGCCGGCTTCACCGTCAGGAAGGCGCCGGTCAGATTGACGTCGAGCGTGCGCTGCCAGTCGGCAAGCGAGGTCTTGTGCGCCGGCGTGCTGCCGGCCATGCCGGCATTGGCGACGACGATGTCGAACGGGCCGCGCACGGCTTCCGCTTGCGCGTAGAGCGATGTCACCGCCGCCTCGTTGGCAACATCGGCTGACATGGCGTGGATGCGGTCGTTCTCGCCAGCCACCTTGGCAAGCTCGGCCTCGCGCCGCCCGCATATGGTCACCTGTATGCCGGCCTCGGCCAGCACGAGTGCTATGGCCCGGCCGACGCCGGAGCCGCCGCCAGTGACCAGCGCATGTTTGCCTGAAATCGCCAAGGCCGTCGTCATACTTTCAGCCCCGCCGCCGCATCGCGCTCGGCCAGCCGGTAGATCTGGTCGCGTCCGGGAAGATAGGGATCCGGCCATTTGACCCCACGGTCAGTGAGCCTCACCGCCGCATGCAGCGTCCAGTAGGGATCGGCGAGATGCGGCCGTGCCAGGGCCACCAGGTCGGCGCGGCCTGCCATCAGGATCGAATTGACATGGTCCGGCTCATAGATGTTGCCGACCGCCATCGTCGCCATGCCGACCTCGTTGCGGATGCGGTCCGAGAATGGTGTCTGGAACATGCGGCCATAGACAGGCTTGGCGGCAATCGAGGTCTGACCTGCCGAGACGTCGCAGATGTCGACGCCGGCTTCGTGCAGCATGCGCGCGATCTCCACCGCATCGGCCGGCGTCACACCCTCGATGCCGACCCAATCATTGGCCGAAATGCGCACCGAAATCGGCTTTCGCGCCGGCCAGGCGGCGCGCACCGCATGGAAGATTTCCAGGGGATAGCGCATGCGATTTTCCAGCGAACCGCCATACTCATCCGTGCGCTGGTTGGTGACCGGCGTGATGAAGGACGACAGGAGATAGCCGTGCGCGGCGTGGATCTCCAGCATGTCGAAGCCGCAACGATCGGCCATTTCGGTGGAGGCCACGAACTGGTCGCGCACCAAATCCATATCGGCGCGGTCCATGGCTTTCGGCACCTGGTTTTGCGGCGACCATGCAATCGCCGAGGCTGCTATGACCGGCCAATTGCCCGAGGAGAGCGGCACGTCGGTGCCCTCCCAGCCGACACGGGTCGAGCCCTTGGCCCCGGAATGGCCAATCTGCGCGCAGATTTTCGCCTCGGTCTCGGCGTGGACGAAATCGACAAGCCGCTTCCACGCCACCTCATGTTCGGACGCATAGAAGCCGGGACAGCCGGGCGTGATGCGTCCTTCCGGGCTGACGCAGGTCATCTCGATATAGACAAGCCCGGCGCCGCCCTTCGCACGCTCGGCATAGTGGGCGAAATGCCAGTCGGTCGGGCAGCCGTCGACGGCCTTGTACTGCGCCATCGGCGAAACGACGACCCGGTTGTTGAGCTGCATGTCGCGCAGCTTGAACGGCGCGAACATCGGCGCCCGGCGCTGCCTGTTGCCGCCTGCCCCCGCCTGGCGCTGGAACCATTCCTCGGCGCTCTCAAGCCATTTGGCATCTCGCAGCCGCAAATTCTCGTGGCTAATGCGCTGCGAGCGGGTCAGCAGCGAATAATTGAACTGCACCGGATCGAGGCCGAGATAGCGCTCGACCTCCTCGAACCACTCCAGCGAATTGCGCGCCGCCGACTGCAGCTTCAGCACCTCGGTGCGGCGCGCATCCTCATACTTGCGGAAGGCGGCGTCGAGGTCCGGTTCGGTTTTGACATATTCGGCCAGCGCCACCGCGCTTTCCAATGCGAGCTTGGTGCCGGAGCCGATCGAGAAATGTGCCGAGGCCGCCGCGTCGCCCATCAGCGCCAGGTTCTTGTAGGACCAGCGTTCGCAGAGCACGCGCGGGAAATTGATCCAGGCCGAACCTCTGATGTGATTGGCATTGGTCATCAGAGCGTGGCCGCCGAGATGTTTCTCAAAAATGCGCTCGCAGACGGCGATGGATTCCTGCTGCGACATGGCGCCGAAGCCGAAGGCAGCCCAGGTCTGTTCGCTGCACTCGACAATGAAGGTCGCTGTCTCGCTGTCGAATTGATAGGCGTGCGCCCACACCCAGCCATGCTCGGTCTTCTCGAAGATGAAGGTGAAGGCATCGTCGAATTTCTGGTTGGTGCCGAGCCAGACGAATTTGCACTTGCGGGTGTCGATGTCGGGCTTGAAGACTTCGACGAAGGTGTTGCGCGCCCTTGAGTTCAGCCCATCGGCGGCGACGACCAGATCATGCGTCTCCATATAGGGCTGAGGGTCGGCGATATCGCTCTCGAACATCAGCCTCACGCCAAGTTCGCGCGCGCGTCGCTGCAGCAGGATCAGAAGCCGCTTGCGGCCGATGCCACAGAAACCGTGGCCCGACGAGACCGTGCGCACGCCGTCATGGATGACGGCGATGTCGTCCCAATAGGCGAAATGCTTCTTGATCCAGACAGCGCTGACCGGGTCGTTTTTGGCAAGGTTGTCAAGTGTTTCGGCCGACAGCACGACGCCCCAGCCGAACGTATCGTCGGCGCGGTTGCGCTCGAACACCGTGACCTCGTGGGCGGCGTCCCGCAGCTTCATTGAAATGGCAAAGTAGAGGCCGGCTGGTCCGCCACCGAGAACCGCAACCTTCATCCGTGCGATCTCCTCTTCGCTTGCTGCATCTCAAGTATCGCGCCGGAGATAAAATATTTCAAGCTTAAAGTTTCATGTTGGAACGATTGCTGAACACGGGTGGCGCGCCTGCGGGTTGGCCCGCAAGCGCGCTCTGGAAATCACTTCTCCGGGTTCTTCGGGCTCCACAGCACAGTCTCGGCGCCTTTCTCATAGGCCATCCCGTCGGGATAGCTGATCGCCTCCAGCTGCAGCCCCCATGGCGCCTGGAAATAGAGAATGGTCTGGCCGGCCGCCGGACCTTCCTTGACCGGCAGCGGCCCCATCCGCGTCTTCACGCCCTTGCCGTCGAGATAGGCTTTGGCCGCGGCGACATCATCGACGTACAATGCGATGTGGAAGCCGCCGATATCGCTGTTCTTCGGCGTCAAATCCTTCTGGTCGGGCGCGGTGTATTTGAACAGCTCTATATTCGATCCATAGCCGCAACGCACCATGGTGACCTGCTCGATGACAGCCTTCGGATCGACGCCCAGAAGATCCTGCATGAAGGTGCCCTTGTCATCGGCGAACGGACCGAACGACATCGCCTTCTTGCAGCCGACCACTTCGGTGAAGAAGTCGACCGCCTGCTTCATGTCGGGCACCGTGATCCCGGTGTGGTCGTGGCCGCGCATGCCGGGGATCGCATCGGCCGAAGCCGTTCCCATCGAGCCGAACAGGATCGCGGCAAGCATCGTGCCGCGGGCTGCGTAATTCATATTACCCTCCGTTCGCGGGCTGATTTTGCCCTCATGCACGTCCGAAGCCCGCTGTTCGGCGTGGGGGGTGAACAGTCCTATGCCGGCGCTTTCGTTGCTGGCCGCAACCAGTCCGCGTCGATCTCAGGCAGTGGGATGGCGGCAAGCAGGTCGCGCGTGTAGGTCTCCTTGGGATTGTCGAACAGCGCATCGGTGGCGCTCGCCTCGACGATCCTGCCCTCGCGCATCACGATCACTTGTTGGCACAGCCGCCGGATGACCGACAGGTCGTGGCTGATGAAGGCGACGGTCAGCCCCATCTCCGCCGCCAGTCTCTCCAAAAGGGTGAGGATCTGCGCCTGCGTCGATACGTCGAGGCCGGAGACGATCTCGTCGGCCAGCACGAATTTCGGCGACAGCGCCAACGCGCGCGCAATTCCGACGCGCTGGCGCTGGCCGCCCGACAGTTCATGACGATAGCGACTAGCGAAGCTTTGCGGCAGGCCGACGCGATGCAATGCCTCGGCGACGCGTTCCTTGAGCCTGTCGCCAAGCCCATTCTGCTTGAGCGGCGCGGCAATGATGCCGGCGATGGTGCGACGCGGGTTGAGCGACGACATCGGGTCCTGGAAGATCATCTGCAGGTCGCGGCGCAGAGGTCGCAGCTCTGCATCCGGCAGGTGGGCGATATCGCGGCCCTCGAAATGGATGCTGCCGACGCTCGGCTCCAGAAGTCTGACAAGCGTGCGGCCGAGCGTCGATTTTCCGGACCCGGATTCACCGACGATGCCGGTCACCAAGCCCCTCGGCAAATCGAAATCCAGGCCTCTCAAAATCTCGGCCAGCGGCGCGCGCCCGATCAGCGGCTTGCGGGTCATGTCGGGCAGCGCCACCTTCAGCCCGCGCACGGAAAACAGCGGCTCAACCATGCGGCCGCCTCCACGCCTGGTCTGCCGCGCCGATCTCGGCGGCAAGCCCGGCCAGCACGGTCTCGTCCACCGGCTTCAGCGAGGCAAAGGGATCCGTATAGCGCGGCGTAGCGGCCATCAATGCCCGCGTATAGGGATGCTCAGGCGCGGCGAAGAGAGCGGCTGTGTCAGCCTCTTCCACCACCTTGCCGGCGTAGAGCACAGACACTTGCTGGCTGATCTTTGCAACGACGCCGAGATCGTGGGTGACGAACAGGATCGCGGTGCCATGCTCGCGCTGCAGCTCGGCGATCAGTCGCAGGATCTGCTTTTGCACGGTAACGTCGAGCGCGGTTGTCGGCTCGTCGGCCACGATCAGCCGTGGCTCGGCGGCGAAGGCGGCGGCGATCAGCACGCGCTGGCGCATGCCGCCGGACAGCTCGTGCGGATAGCATTTCAGCACCCGGTCGGGATCGCGGATCTGCACCTCATCCAACAATTGCCGGATACGCTTGTCCGCCTTGTCACCGTTCCAGCCGAGAATGCGCACCAGCCGGTCAGTCATCTGCGGACCGATGCGGCGCGACGGGTTGAGCGCAGTCAACGGATCTTGCGGGATCAGCGCCGTGCGGGCGCCGATCAGCGTGCGCCTTGCCTTGGGCTGCAGCCTGCCGAGGTCTTCGCCTTCGAGCTGCATGGCGCCTTCGACGATGCGCACGCTTGACGGCAGCACACCGAGCACCGCCTTGCCGATCATCGTCTTGCCGGCGCCGCTCTCGCCGACAAGAGCACGCACCTCACCCCGCTGCACGGAAAGCGACACCGAGCGCAGCACGCGCTGGCCGTTCGGCAGCACGGCGCTCAGATTGGCAATATCCAGGCAAGCGCTCATCGCAGCACCGGATCGAAGCGTGTCTTCAGCGCCTCGCCGAACTGGCTGAAGGACAGCACGGTGAGGATCAGCGTGACAAGCGGAAACACCAGCACCCACCAGGCTTGATGTATCGACAGCCGGCCCTCGGCGATGATGCCGCCCCAGGTGGGATCGTCGGTCGAGATCGACAGATTGACGAAGGACAGGATGGCCTCGACGATGACGGCGATGCCCATTTCCAGCGACAGCAGCGCCACGATCGAGGGCAGTACATTGGGCAGCACCTCGCGCAGCATGATGCCGATGCGGCCATAGCCGGCGATGCGGGCGTTCTCGACGTAGTCCATGCGCGACTGGCCCATCGCTTCGGCGCGGATCACCCGGCAAAAGCGCGTCCAGTCGATGATGGCGATGGCGAGGATGACGGAACTGAGGCCGGTGCCGAGCACCGCGACCAGCAGGATGGCGAACAGCACCGGCGGGAATGCCATCCAGACGTCGACGATGCGTGAAATGATGCGGTCGGCCCAGCCGCCGAAATAGCCGGCGACCAGTCCGAGCGTCGAGCCGACAAGGCAGGCGGCGATCGCCGCCGCGAAAGCGACGATGAAGGCGATACGGCCGCCGAAGATCAGCCGGGAGAGGAGATCGCGGCCGAGGCTGTCGGTGCCCAGCCAATAGCCGGATTCCGCACCACTCATCCAGAATGGCGGCAGCCGTTCCAGCATCAGGTCTTGCGCCAGCGGGTCCTGCGGTGCGACCAGCGGCGCGAAGATCGCGGCCAGCAGCGCCAGCAGCAGCCAGCCGCCGGCCAGCCACAGCCTCGGGCCCAGTCCGCGCCAGGCGATGCGTGCCTCATCCATGGCGCAGCCTCGGATTGAGCAGCGCGTACATCATGTCGACGCCAAGATTGATCAGCACGAACAGCAGCGCGAACACCAGCACGATGCCTTGGATCAGCGGCAGGTCGCGGTTGATGACGGCATCGATCGCCATGTTACCGAGCCCTTCGTAGGAAAACAGCCGCTCGACGATGACCGTGCCGCCGATGAGGAAGGTGAACTGGACGCCGACGAGAGTCAGTGTCGGCAAGGCAGCGTTCTTCAGCGCCTCGCGTAAGATAACCTGCGTTTCCGAAAACCCCTTCACCCGCGCCAGCACGACATAGTCGAGGTCCAGCACTTCCTTCAGCGACTGTTTCAGCAACTGCGCGATGATTGCGGCCAGCGGCAGCGCCAGCGCCACAGCCGGCATCAGCATGTGCTTCAGGAGATCCCAGGTCAGGTCGAGGCGCAGCCGAAGCAAGCTCTCGAAGAAATAGAACTGGGTGACGAAGGGCAGGTCGAGCTGCGGCGACACGCGGCCGGAAATGTCGAAGATCGGCACCAGCACGCCAAACAAAAGGATCAGCACGAGGCCCCACAGGAAATCGGGAATGGAAAGGGCGGCACCGCTGGCGATATCGATGCCGGCTTCGACCGCCGTGCCACGTTCGCGGGCGCCGAGGATCGCCGTCGTGCCGCCGAGCCCAACCGCCATGATCAGCGCGACGATGGCGAGTTCCAGCGTTGCCGGCAAGCGGTTGAAGACGAGGCTGAGCACATCTTGCCTGAGCGAAATCGAGGTGCCGAAATCGCCCCTGACGACGCCGGACAGCCAGATGAAGAATTGCTGCACGATGGTCTTGTCGAGCCCGTAGAGTGCACGCAGCCGGTCGATGTCGGCATCTGTCGCACCGGGGGGCAGCATCATGGCGATCGGGTCACCAGGCGCGACGCGGATCACGACGAAGACGACGACAGCCACGCCGAACAGCGTGATCAGCATCGTCAGCAGACGGATCAGGAATCGTTGCAGGAGCATTCTGGTGTTGGCCCAGTGCGTTTCTAACGAAGAGCCCCCTCATTCGTCCGCTTCGCGGCCACCTTCTCCCCGAGGGGAGAAGAGGTCACGGACAGCTGAGCTGGTCTCTTCTCCCCAGCGGGGAGAAGGTGGCCCGAAGGGCCGGATGAGGGGGCCGCTCAGCGAAGGGTGGCGCCCACAAGCCGATATCAGGCCGGGGTCATCAGCGCCGGCAGCAGCGCGCCGGACACATGCTGCACCACGTTGACGCCCTTGGCATGCACGATAGGTTGCGCATACTGAATCAGCGGCAGCACATAGGCCTGCTCGGCGATATACTTGTCGACAGCCTTCCAGCCGGCGATGCGCTTGGCCTCGTCCTTCTCGCCCCAGAGCGGATTGATCATGTCGATCAGATCCTGGCTGTCCCACACCGAGTGCGGGCTCGGCCCATACATGGCAAAACCCGTCGACGTCGTCGGGTCGCCGATGGCGTTGCCCCAATTGTAGAAGGCGGCCGGCGCCAGCTTGTCGGCGGCGCGCAGTTCATAGTGCTTGGCGATCTCGTAGACCTCGATCGTCGCCTCGATGCCGACCTTACGCCACATGCCGACGATTGCCTGGATCATCTCATAATCCTTGGGCTTGAAGCCCTTGGTCGTCTGGATGGTGAACTTGACCGGTTTTTCCGGCGAATAGCCGGAAGCCGCGAGCAGCTCCTTGGCCTTTTCCGGATTGTGCTCGACCTTGATCGAGGCGTCGAAGGCCGTGTACTCCGGGGTCTCCAGCGTAGCGATCGGTTGGCCATAGCCGCGCAGCAGCCGCTTGACCAGAAGCTCCTTGTCCACAGCCATGACGGCGGCCTGGCGGACGTTCTTGTCCAGCATCGCTTCGATGTCGTTGAAGAAGATCATGCCGATGTCGGAAACGGGCTTGCACGAGCCGGCAAGCCCGTCTTTGGCGATCAGCCGGTCATACTCTTCATAGGGGACCTCCAGCGTCACCTGCGAGGAACCGGATTCGATTTCGGCAACGCGGCTCGCCGCATCAGTGACGAACTTGATCGTCACATTCTCGAAGGCCGGCTTGTCGCCCCAATAGTGCGGGTTGGCCTTCAGTCGAAGGAAAGCATTTCGCTCGAATTTTTCCACCATGTAAGGGCCGGTGCCGATCGGCGCCTTCTCGAAACCTTCGGCGCCGACCTTCTCGTAATAGGCCTTCGGCAGGATGTAGCCGGTCAGGAACGACATCCATTTAAAGTAGACCGGATCGAACTGCACGACGTCGCCGGTGATCTTGTTGCCGTCGATCTTGAAATTGTTGACGTTCTTCCAGACGAACTGGATCGGATTGCCGGTCTTTTCGTCGCCCGCCCGCTGCAGCGACCAGACCACGTCCTCGGGCGTGAAGGGCGAGCCGTCATGCCAGGTCACGCCTTCGCGCACCGTCATCGTCACCTTGGTGCGATCCTCGTTCCAGCCCCATTCGGTGAGCAGGCCAGGCGCAAAGGACAGGTCCGGCTTTTGCGGAATGAACTGGTCGAACACCGACTGGTAGAGGCCCTGGATCGTCGGGTTGACGGCCGAGGGTCCGGTGGTCGGATCCCAGGACGGCAGGTTGACGTTATAGGCGATGGTCAGCTCGCCCGCTGCCGCCTTGGCGATCTCAGGCAGGCCGATCGCCGCCACCCCAAGTGCCGCGGCACTGTATCCCAGCAATTCTCGTCTGTTGATTGTCATGGTCGTTCCCCTTGTTGGTTTTGTTGTCTTTGCGCGGCACTATCAGTTTATCGATCCGGGCTTCGTGGGCAGCAGCGCCTTGCCTCTCGTCGCCTTCATGAAATCTTGCGAGCTACCTCCCGCCAAGCTGTTGCGCGAGCATGAAGCCGGAGGCCGCGCCGGTGCCGGCGCCGGGCCATGTCGCGGCGCCTATGAGATGCAGATTGCCGACCGGCGTGTTCCAGCCGGCATAACCGCGCGCCGGGCGAAACAAGAAGTTCTGCGCCAGATGATGGCTGCCGCAGACCTGGTCGCCACCGACGAGATTGGGGTTCTCACGCTCGAGGTCGATTGGCGAGAACACTGCACGGCCGAGGATTTTCGCGTGCAGTCCGGGTGCGTAGATCTCGATGGTGTCGAGCACGCGTTCGGCATAGACGTCCTTGACCTGATCCCAATGCGCGGGCGCGATCTTGCCGGCCGCATCGCCCAGGATTTCGGCGGGCAGCATGCGCACCTGCACCCACAGCACATGCTTGCCCTGCGGCGCGCGTGACGGATCGACCGCTGTCGGCTGGCCGACGACCAGCACCGGTTCGTCCGGCAGCATGCCCGCCATCGCCTGCTGATAGGTGCGCGACATCGCGTCGAGCGAGGGCGACAGATGCACATAGGCGAACTGCCGAAGCTCCGCGCCGGCGCGCCAATCGGGCAGGTCGTCGAGCGCCAGATGGATCATCATCGTGCCCGGCGCGTGCCTGAATTTCTGCATCGCCGTGTCGAAGCCGGCGTCGCCGGAACCGTTGGGCAGCAACTTGCCGGTCAGCGCCCTGGGCGCGACGCCGGCAATCACTGCCTTGGTGGCCGTATGTGTCTCACCTGAAGCGAGTCGCACGCCCGATGCCTTGCCGCCGGCAACGGTGATCTCGGCAACTTCCGCCCCGGTGACGATCGTGCCGCCCGCCGAGGTGACCATACCTGCCAGCGCCCGGATGATCGTGTCGGCGCCGCCCTTGCCTAGCACCATGCCAAAGCTCTGGTTGGCGATCGATTCCAGATAGGGGAACACGGCGCCGCCGGCGATGTCGGGTGCGAAATCGAGATGCATGCCCCAGGTGGCAAGCGTTGCCCGCACATAAGGCGACTCGAAGGTCTCCTCCAGCCAGGCGCGAGGTGACGACAGCAAAAGCCGGCCGGTATCGAGCGCGCCTGACATGCCCTTCTTGCGCCACAGGTTCCAGGCGGTGCCGGCAAGCGCGCGGGCACTCATCGGCGATCCCAGCAGCCGGAACAGATGCTCGGCCTCAGCAGGAAAGGCGGCAACGAGCTTGCGCCACGTCGCGGCATCGGCGGCGGAGAACGCGGCCAGCCGCGTGGCAGTCCTTTCCAAGTCATTGCTGACGCCGAACCAGCGTCCGTCCGGAAAGGCGCTGGCGAAACAGTCGGCGACCGGCGCGAACTCAAGACCCTGCGCTTTCAATTCATTTGCATATTTCCGGTGGAAGGCGGAGCCGGCAAACAGGCTCAGATTCATTGCACCGAAATCGTGCCGGAACCCTGGGAGGGTGTATTCGTGGGTCTGGACGGCACCGCCGATTGCTGCGCTGCGCTCGAAAATCCCGGTTTTCCAGCCTTTCAGCGCCAGATGCGCGGCGCATGCCAGACTGTTGTGGCCCGCCCCGACAAAGATGGCGTCGAACTCGCTCACGCCCCGTTCCCATTTCCTTTATGCTTAAAGATAATTGCAGATGCATATGTTTTCGTCTAGTAGGATATTAAGGGCCGAGACGAGCCTTGATCTTCACCAGAAAGAGGGAACTTCAGACCATGGACACGCAAAAACTCCTCGGCGAAGTCGCCGGCCAGCTGCTTTCAGGCGCCATCAGGGTGGTCGACCTCTCTGCGCAACTCGGACCCGACACGCCTCTTATCAAGCTGCCGCCGGAGCTTGCCGTCGACACGCCAAAGGTCGAGATCCATAACATCTCCCGTTATGACAAGAACGGCCCGTGGTGGGCATGGAACTGGCTGAAGCTTGGGGAGCATTCGGGCACGCATTTCGATGCGCCGCAGCATTGGATCAGCGGCAAGGACTATCCGGACGGCGCCACCGACACCATTCCGGCGCAGAATTTCATTGGTCCGGTCAATGTCATCGACTGCTCGAAGGAAGCCGCCGCTGACCACGACTTCCTGCTCACCGTCGACCACATCAAGGCGTGGGAAGCCAAGCATGGCGCCATCAACGCCGGGGAGTGGGTGGTGATGCGCACCGACTGGTATAAGCGCAATGGCTCGGAAGCCGAATTCCTCAACGCCAACGAAACCGGCCCACATACGCCAGGTCCGACAGCCGAAGCCATCCAGTTCCTGATCAGCAAGGATATCAAGGGCTGGGGCTCAGAGACGATCGGCACCGATGCCGGCAAGGCAGGCGGGATGGAGCCGCCATTTCCAGCCCACACGCTGATGCACAAGGCGAACCGCTATGGCCTCGCCAGCCTCTGCAACCTCGACCAGTTGCCTCCAAAGGGCGCCATCCTGATCGCCGCACCGCTCAAGATCGAGCATGGCACCGGCAGCCCTATCCGCGCGCTGGCGCTTGTATCCAACGGCTAGGTGAAAGCACGCCAAGGTGAGCCAGCCGGATCACATCATCGTTGGCAGCGGCATCAACGCGCTGGTCTGCGCGGCGATGCTCGGCGGCAAAGGGGCGCGTGTGCTCGTCCTCGAGCGCAATGACCGCATCGGCGGCTGCGTGCGTACCGAGGAGATCACCGCTCCCGGCTTTATCCATGACGTGATGGCAACCACCTTCGTGCTGTTCATCACCTCGCCGGCTTTTGCGGCGTTGGGCGGCGATCTCGCCAGGCACGGGCTGGAATTCTGCCACACCGGCACGCCAACTGGCGTGCTGCGGCCGGACGGCAGTCATGCAGTGCTCACCACCAACCGCGCCGCCAATGTCGCGGCAATCAATGCGATTGCCGCCGACGATGGCGACCGGCATGCGGACGATGTCAGCGGCATCGAGCGCAATGCCGGCCTGTTGTTCGGCCTGCTCGGCGGCAGCCTGTGGTCCTATCCGACGGCGAAACTGCTGGCCGGCGATGCCTGGCGGCGCAGCCCACGCGGCCTTGCCGCCTTTCTCGGCGAAGCACTGGTGCCGGCGCGCAGCTGGCTGGAAAGCACCTATCGGTCCGAGACAATCCGCGCGCTGTGGGCGCCCTGGGTGCTGCACGCCGGGCTCGGACCGGAAGACGCCTTCTCAGGGCAGATCGCCAAGGTCATTGCCTTCGCGCTGGAAGCGGCCGGGGCGCCGATCGTCAAGGGTGGAGCGAAGACCCTGCTCACCGCCTTCGAAGCTCTGATAAGGGAACGTGGTGGCGACATCCGTACCGCCGCCGATGTCGCCTCGATCGTCCAGAGCGGTGGCCGCGCGACCGGCGTACGGCTCGCCTCGGGCGAAACGATTACAGCAAACAAGAGCGTCATCTGTTCGGTCACGCCGACGCAGCTTTACCACCGGTTGCTCGGCAGCGAGGCTCCCAAGGCCGATGTCGAAGCGACACAGAAATATCGCTACGGCAAAGGCAATTTCCAGATTCACTATGCGCTGAACAAGCCGCCGGCATGGCGCGGTGCTGGCCTGGACCAGGTGGCATTGTTGCACCTGACGCCGGGGCTCGATGGCGTCTCGAAAGCCTGCAACGAGGCGGCGCGCGGCATGCTGCCCGAAGTGCCGACCATCTGCGTCGGCCAGCCGCATGCGCTCGATCCGTCGCGCTGCCCGGAGGGCAAGGCGATCCTGTGGCTGCAACTGCCCGAGGCGCCCAGGCACATCAAGGGCGACGCCGCAGGCACGCTGCATGCACCGGCTGACGGACAATGGACCGAGGCGCTGCGTGAAGCCTACGCCGACCGCGTCGAAACCATTCTCGCCAGCCACATCGATGGCTTCAAGGGCAGCGTGATTGCGCGCCGCGCCTATTCACCGGCCGATCTCGAAGCGATGAACATCAATCTGGTCGGCGGCGACCCGTATGGCGGGTCGTCCACCATCGACCAGTCGTTCCTGTGGCGGCCGTTCAAGACCAGCCGCAACCATCAGACCGGCATCAAAAACCTCTATCACATCGGCGCCTCCACCCATCCGGGTGCAGGGCTCGGCGGCGGCTCCGGCTTTCTTCTGGCGGGCAGGCTGTGATGGAGCAGAAGGTCGCAGAAAAACGCCAGCGCATTTCGACGCTTGGCCAGATCGGCCTGCAGCAATTCGCGCCCTATCTGATGAACCGCATCATGGGGCGCTACAACGCCACCTTGCGCGACGATTTCCGCAAGCAGGGCCTGACCATTCCGCAGGTCCGCACGCTCGCCGTGCTGTCGGTCACCGACGGTATCACCGTCAACGACCTCTCGGTCTACACCGTCATCGAGCAGTCGACCTTGAGCCGCAAGCTCGACACGCTGGAAGGGCAAGGCTTCGTGCGGCGCGAGCAAGGCGTCACAGACAGCCGCATCCGCCATGTCTTCCTGACCGATGACGGCCGCGCCGAGTTCGCGCGCGCCTGGCCGGCAATGCATGACGCGTTCGAGGCGATGTTCGACGATGTCGACGACGCCGAATACGCGGCGCTGATCGCCACATTGCAGAAGATGCTGAAGAACATTCGCAAGCACGACATCTAGACGTTAGGCGCCGGCCGCACCGCCGGCAACGGAAGGTTGGAAAAATGGCCGAACGCTCTTTTGCCAAGGAAGTCGAAAAACTCAGGCTCGGCGCCGGCGAGGAATTTGCGGGCGAAGGCATTCTCGCCATCACCAAGGCGCTGCTGCAATGCGGCGTCGGCTATGTCGGCGGATACCAGGGCGCGCCGATCAGCCATCTGATGGACGTGCTGGCCGACGCACAGGAGATTCTGGGCGAACTCGGGGTGCATTTCGAGGCGAGCGCCTCGGAAGCCACCGCCACCGCCATGCTGGCGGCCTCGGTGCATTACCCCATTCGCGGTGCGGCGACCTTCAAGTCGACCGTCGGCACCAATGTCGCGTCCGACGCACTGGCCAACCTCGCCTCCGGCGGCGTCACCGGCGGCGCGCTGATCATCGTCGGCGAAGACTATGGCGAAGGCTCCTCGATCATGCAGGAGCGCAGCCATGCCTTCGCCATGAAGAGCCAGGTCTGGCTACTCGACCCGCGCCCCAATTTGCCGTCGATCGTCAAGGCGGTGGAGGATGGTTTCGAGCTGTCCGAGGCATCCAACACGCCGGTGATGCTGCAGGTGCGCATCCGCTGCTGCCATGTGCATGGCCATTTCATCGCCAAGGACAACAAGCGCCCGCCGATGACGGTGGCCGATGCGCTCGACGCGCCGCGCCGCGACACCGGCCGCATCGTGTTGCCGCCCGCCTCCTTCCTGCACGAGAAGGAGAAGGTGCAGAAGCGCTGGCCGGCGGCGGTGGAGTTCATCGCCAAGAACAAGATCAACGAATTCTTCGGCTCGGACCACGGCTCGGTCGGCATCGTCATGCAGGGCGGCATGTACAATTCGGTCATCCGCGCGCTGCAGCGTCTCGGCCTCGCTGACACCTATGGCGAGACCGATGTGCCGCTCTACGTGCTCAATGCCGTCTATCCCCTGATCGACGACGAGTTCCTCACCTTCTGCGAAGGCAAGCAGGCGGTGCTCGTGGTCGAGGAGGGCCAGCCCAACTACATCGAGCAAGCCTTTGCCGCCATGCTGCACAAGGCCGGGCGCGGCACCAGGCTGGTCGGCAAGGAATATCTGCCGATGGCCGGCGAATATACCGGCCAGGTCATGCTCGACGGCATTGGCGCCTTCCTGCGCGCCGAATCCCCGCATCTCTTGCCGGGCGAGGTGCGCGCGCCCAACAAGGTCGGCGATGGCGTCGACGCCGCCGACCTGATCAACGTCGTGCCGGGCCGTCCGCCGGGCTTCTGCATCGGTTGCCCGGAGCGGCCGATCTTTGCCGCGACAAAGCTGGTCGAGCAGGAACTCGGGAACCATCACATCGCATCCGACATCGGCTGCCATTTGTTCTCGATCATGCCGCCTTTCGAGCTCGGCGCCACCACCATGGGCTACGGGCTGGGGCCGGCATCGGCATCGGCGTTCAATTCGCCCGACGCCAAACGGCGGTCGATCTCTTTCGTCGGCGATGGCGGCTTCTGGCACAATGGCCTGACCTCCTCGATCGGCAACGCGGTCTTCAACAAGAACGACGGCGTCATCGTCATCGTCGACAATTTTTACTCCGCCGCCACCGGTGGGCAGGACATCCTGTCGTCGCGTGCGGGCAACAAGACCAAGTCGACCAAGCATCCGATCACCGAAGCGGTGAAGGGCATGGGCGTCAAATGGCTGCGCCACATCGACCGCACCTACGATGTCGGCAAGATGCAGGACACGCTGCGCGAGGCGCTGACGACGGAGGAAAAGGGACCAAAGGTCATCGTCGCCTCTTCCGAATGCATGCTCAACCGCCAGCGTCGCGAAAAGCCGCTGGTCGACAAGGCGATCAAGGGAGGGACCCGTGTCGTCAAGCCGAAATTCGGGGTCGACGAGGACATCTGCACCGGCGACCACGCCTGCATGCGGCTGTCCGGCTGCCCGTCGCTGTCGGTGAAATCGCTCGACGATCCGTTGCGTGACGATCCGGTGGCATCGATCGACCAGAGCTGCGTCGGCTGCGGCAATTGCGGCGAGGTGGCGGACGCCGCCGTGCTGTGCCCATCCTTCTACCGCGCCGATGTCGTGCACAATCCGGGCCGCTGGGACCGTTTCCTGGAAAGCGCTCGCCGCGCCGTGATCGGCCTGATGCAGCGCCGCCGCGAGAGCCGCAGGTTGACGTTCGCCGATGCTTGACCAGGCTTCGCCCTTGCGTCCGAAATCCGGTGCCGCCGATACCGAGCCGGTGATCAAACTCGCTTTGCTCGCGGTCGGTGGCCAGGGCGGCGGTGTGCTCGCCGACTGGATCACCGATGTCGCCGAGCGCAATGGTTACGTCGCGCAATCGACCTCCGTCGCCGGCGTCGCCCAGCGCACCGGCGCTACGATCTATTACGTCGAGATGGCCCGCGACACCGGCCGGCTGCCGGTCTTTGCCCTGTCGCCTTCGCAGGGCGACGTCGACATACTGATCGCCGCCGAGCTGATGGAAGCCGGCCGCGCCATCATCAGGGGCTTCGTCACGCCCGATCGCACCACGCTCATTGCTTCTTCGCATCGCATTGCCGCGGTGTCGGAAAAGATCGAGCCGGGTGACGGCCGGGCCTCGTCTTCGAAGGTACACGCGACGGCGGAAGCTGCATCGAAACGCTTCATCGCCTTCGACATGGAAAAGATCGCCGCCGATAATGGCTCGATGATTTCCGCCAGCCTCCTTGGCGCGCTGGCAGGCTCCGACGCATTGCCGTTCAGGCGTGAAAGCTATGAGCAAGCGATCGGCGCCGGCGGCCGGGGCGCGAAAGCCAGCCTCGCTGCCTTCGCCGTTGCCTACGACCGCGCGCGCGGTACGACCGTCCCCGCGCCAGAGCCGGCAGAACCGGCCACGGTCGACCCCGCTCCGGGTGCAGGGCGCGTGAGCGGTCCGCAGAACCTGCTGCAGGGTTGGCAGGCACTGGCTGCCCGCATCGACCTGATGCCCGCGGCGGTGCGCGACATGGCGCTCCGGGCGCTGAGAAAGGTCGTCGACTATCAGGACATCTCCTATGGCGGCGAGTATCTCGACCGGTTGGACAAGGCCGTTGCGCTTGATGATCCCGGCCACGCCCATGCATTGTCCATCGCCGCCGCCAAGCATCTGGCCAACGCGCTGTGCTATGACGACATGATCCGCGTCGCCGATCTCAAGACTCGCTCGACCCGCGACCAGCGCGTGCGCCGCGAGGTCGGCGTCAAGAACGGCTCGATCCTGCAGGTAACCGAGTATTTCCATCCGCGCATCGAGGAGTTCTGCGGCACTTTGCCGGCGGGGTTGGGCAGCTACATTGAGAACCGGCCGAAACTCGCTGCTTTCCTTGATCGTCGCATCAACCATGGCCGGCGCATTCGCACCGACAGCTTTGCCGGCTTTGCGGTCCTCTGGTTCATCGGAGGCCTGCGCCGCTGGCGGCGGCGCCTGTTGCGCCACAAGGTCGAGACGGCGCATCTGGAGCGCTGGTATGCGCTGGCGCTCAGCCACGCGCCTCAGGACTACGCGCTCGCCGTCGAAATCCTGAACTGCCGCCGGCTGATCAAGGGCTACAGCGACACCCACCTCCGCGCCCAGTCCAAATTCGATCGCGTGCTGTCGGCGCTCGATCTGGTCAAGGGCCGCGATGACGCTGCCGACTGGATCAGGCGGTTGCGCGAAGCTGCGCTGAAAGACGAGAAAGGCGACATGCTCGATGGCGCGCTGAAGACGGTGGCATCGTTGTGATCATGGTGTCGGAGGAGGTCGAGCTTAGGCTGGTACCTCTACGCTACTGCCGCCGTTTCCCTACTCCCACTGGATTCGCGGATTGAACACGCCGCTTCAAGCGATCGCAGCTCGGCTTCCACCCGGATTGCGGGAAGCGTTGCCGGCCGACCTGCGGGCGTCAGTCGCGCGATATGGACAGCCCCGAGAGAAGCGGAGCGTACGCGGCGAGCCTGCGGGATACGAACTCGGTGAAGAGCCGCACCCGCTTCGTCTTGCGTGTCTCGCCTTGCGTGAGAAGCCACAGTGTCCCATGCATGGGCACGTCGATCCCCGGCACCCTCACCAGCAGGGGGTCGGCATCTCCGACGAAGCACGGCAGTTTCGTTATCCCAATCCCTTGGTGCGCCGCGATGATCTGCGTCTCGGCGTCAGGTGTCCTGAACGGTACTCCCGTGACGTGAACTTCTCCCTCGCGCGCCCAGTCCGGAATTCCATGATTGTCTATGCCTATCCACCGGATGGGATCAGGCGTGCCCGCACGCCACGCGGCTAGTCGATCGCGAGACATGTAGACGCCGCTGAACAGCTCCGGTCCCTTCAGGCCGTGAAGATTGAGCGGCAGGGTCTTGCGGTCGGCGACAATGCGGATCGCGACGTCGGCCTCTCGGTTGGTCAGATTTGCCAGCTCACCGGACGACAAGATTTCCATCTCGATGTCGCGATGCAAACGCGCGAAGTCGGCGAGATCCGGCATGAGCAGGTGTGTGGCGAGGAACGGTGGAAGCGTCACCCGCAAAAGCCCGCGCGCGCTCTGGTCACGACCGAAGACTCGCGTCTCCAGTTGGTGCGACGACGCTTCCATCTGGGTCGCGAGATCGAGGACCTCCTCGCCCGCAGCCGTCAAGCGGTAGCCGGAAGGCAGCTTTTCGAACATCTGCGCCCCGAGGCGTTCCTCGAGCTGAGCGATGCGCCGCAGCACGGTCGAGTGGTTCACACCGAGGTGTGCGGCGGCAGCACGCACCGAGCCTACGCGCGCGGCGGCAAGAAAGTAGCGAACGTCATCCCAGTCGATCATGGTGCATTCCTGCGCAGCGAAGTGCGGCTTGCAAAGCCCATACTAACACGATCAGCCGTAGTTCGTGCGGTCGCCGCGGCGTTCAATCATCTAGCTGGATCGTTTTCGCACCAGCGATGTGCGCGATTGCGCACTCACCGCCCGACTTCGGCGAACCCATCTTGAGGCTCTCGCGGGACTTTCCCGTACAGCCAAAGATACGAGACGGCGAAACGAAGGATGCATGACATGAACAGACTGAATGGAAAGACCGCTGTGATAACTGGCGGCGCTACGGGCATCGGTCGCGCCGCAGCCAAGCGCGTTATCGAGGAGGGCGCCTTCGTCTTCATCTTCGGCCGCCGGCAGGAAGCGCTCAACGCCGCCGTGGCTGACCTTGGGCCTAGTGCCCGCGCGGTTAAGGGCTCGGTCTCGGATGAGGCCGACCTCGACCGACTCTACGCTGCGGTGAAGGCCGAGCGCGGAAGCCTCGATATCGTCTTCGCCAATGCCGGGGCGGGAAGTCTGCTTCCGCTCGGGCAGATCACCGCCAGGCACATTGACGAAACCTTCGACACCAATGTGAAGGGTACGATCTTCACGGTCCAGAAGGCGCTGCCGCTGATGAGCCAGGGCGGTTCGATCATCCTCACCGGCTCGAGCGCCGGCACCACGGGCGCTCCGGGGTTCACTGCCTATAGCGCGAGCAAGGCGGCAGTGCGCAACCTGGCGCGGACCTGGGCGGAGGACCTGAAGGGCACCGGCATCCGGGTAAACGTGTTGTCGCCCGGGGCGACGGCGACCGAACTCGCGAAGGAGGCGTTGGGCGAGGAAGGCCAGAAGGCCTACGGCGCGATGACTCCGCTCCAGCGCATGGCCAATCCGGCGGAGATCGGGGCCGTGGCCGCCTTTCTCGCGTCGCCGGACAGCAGCTTCATGACCGCCAGCGAAGTCGCCGTCGACGGCGGCCTGGCTCAACTCTGACCCCCAGCGCGGTCCGTACCTGGGCCGCGCGCAACGAAAGACAAAGAATTATGAAAAAACTCGAAGGCAAGATCGCAGTCATCACGGGCTGAAGCAGCGGGATCGGATTGGCCACAGCCAAGCGCTTCGTAGAAGAAGGAGCGCACGTCGTGATTACCGGGCGAAGAGAGAAGGAGCTGAAGGAGGCCGCAGCCTTCATCATGAAAAACGTTACGACGGTCGTGGGTGACGTGTCGCTCCTGGAAGATCTGGATCGCCTCTATGCCGTCGTGAAGGTGAAACATGGTCATATCGACATTCTCTTCGCCAACGCCGGCGCGGGGACGATCGCACCGCTCGCCGTCGCTACCGAGGCACATTTTGATCAGACCTTCGATGTGAACGTGAAGGGTCTGTTCTTTACGGTGCAGAAGGCCCTTCCCCTGTTCAAAGACGGCGGTTCGATCATCCTGAATTCTTCAGTGTCGAACGTGTTGGGGCTTCCAGGGTTTAGTACCTACGCCGCGAGCAAGGCGGCTGTACGCAACTTCGCGCGCGCTTGGACACTGGAATTCAAAGACCGCAAAATCCGCGTCAATGCAATGAGTCCGGGACCAATCGAGACGCCGGCCTTGGAGACAACGACTGGCCTTACCCCTGAGCAAGCCGAGCAAGCGGCCGCCCAGTTTGCGTCACAGATCCCAATGGGTCGCAGGGGCAAACCAGAGGAAATCGCTGCTGCCGTCACGTTCCTCGCCTCCGATGAAAGTTCTTTCGTCACCGGCGTGGATCTCGCCGTAGACGGAGGCATGGCGCAAGTCTGACCCCGGCATTAGCACCAGATCGGAGAAGTACTATGAACTATGCAATCGTAGGATTCGGCAATATCGGACAGGCCCTTGCCAAGGCGTTTGCCCGAAACGGCATCGAAGTTTCCGTTGCAACCACACGCGACCCGGAAAGCTTTGCCGCCGATGCGGCCGCGATCGGACCCACGATCATCCCCAAAAAACTGGCGGAAGCCATCAAGGCGGACATCATCTTTTTGGCTGTCCGCTTCGAGGCGCACCCGGATCTCGCGAAGGCGCTCCCCACCTGGCAGGGGAAGACGATCATCGATGTGACCAATGCCTATGGCGTGCCCCCGGAGGAACTGGGAGGACAACCTTCTTCCAAGTTCATTGCGCAGGCCTTCTCTGGCGCAAAACTGGTCAAGGGCTTCAACCATCTGGTCGCCCCGGTGCTTGATCAGGATCCGGCCGTACATGGTGGCCGGAGGGTCGTGTTCCTGGCAAGCGACGATGATGCTGCCGCAACACAGACTGGGGAGCTTGCGGAAAATCTCGGTTTCGCGCCGATCAAGCTTGGCGGGGTGTCGGAAGGTGGCCTGCTGGTCCAGGCGCGCGGAGACAGCTGGGGTCATCTGATCTTCAAGGACTTGGTCAAATTCGACTGACGAGCGCGACGTCCCCACCGGCAAAGAAACCACGCACTCGATCGGAACTCGGATCGGATCAAGCGCGATCCGATCCGAGCAAAATGGAGAAATCACTATGAGCACCGAGAAGAATATCCACTCCTAAGGAGATTTCGATGTACGACCAATCCAAGGTATCCGAGTTAATCCGGTTCGCACGAATCGAGGCGGGCTCCACCGTGATCGACGTCTACCCTGGCGACGGAGACTGGACGCGCCTCTTCTCCGACATCGTCGGATCAGAGGGGCGGGTCTACAGCTTCGTGCCGGCCGAAGTCGCCCACTTCAAGAACGATCCGGTCGGCCTCATGCGGACGCTCGCGAAGGAGCCGGGCCGAGAGAACGTCGAAGCCGCCTCGGCGGATCTCGTCGCGATGCCGGAGGTCACGCCGCCAGCGGATGTCCTATGGCTGCACCTGTTTTACCACGATCTTCACACCGCCCTGGTCCAGAAGAAGGGTGCGACGGCGGCCGACTTCAATCGAGCTGTCTACAAGCGGCTGAAACCCGGTGGGTCCTACGTCATCGTCGACCACGCCGCCGCCGCTGGGTCGGGCACGAGCGACCCGGTCGCTGCATCGGATCGACCCTGCATTCGTCGGCGAGGAGGTGGAGGCGGCCGGCTTCGTACTGGACGCGGAAAGCACCGTGCTGGTGAATAAGGATGACCCGCACTCGATCAAGGTGTTCGATCCCGCGATCAAGGGCGAGACCGATCGCTTCGCGTTTCGGTTCGTGAAGCCCTGACAGCTCCCGGGCGCCGACTTCATGTCGACCTCCCATTGAGTCCATCAACTCGGGTTCGCACCCGTCAAGCTGGGAAAGCTCAACGAGGATGGCGCGCTGGTGCACGCACGCGATGCGGCAGCGCCTTGAAGGCGTCCGAGGTGATGATGGCACAAGGTTCTGGAGCACACCTGCCGCAGGTTCCTGATCTGAACTTGATGAAATGACGGAAGTCGCCGCGCCGTTGAGGGAGCCGGCGCATCCCCTCAGGGATGCGCCGGGACAAACGGTTCAAGAATGGTGGATTTCCGTTCCCAGCACCTTCAGGCATTCACGGATGAACGCCGCAAGCGCGGTCCAGCCTTTGGCTGAAACCATGGTCCCATCGACATAGGCGTCGGTGGGAGACAAATCGATATAAGTGCCGCCGGCAAGCGTCACCTCCGGCTCGCAAGCGGCGAGCGCCGCCACCTTCTTGCCGCGCACGACGCCGTCGACCGCGATCAGAATCTGGACGCCATGGCAGATCGTGAAGATCGGCTTTTTCGCCTCGTGGAAATGGCGCACCATTGCCTGTATCCGCTTGTCGGTGCGGATGTATTCGGGGCCACGACCGCCGGCGCAATAGACAGCGTCGTACTGGCTCAGCTGCTTCTCGGCGTCGGCAAAGGTCTTGTTGATCAGCGCGTTGTGGCCGGGCTTTTCGGTGTAGGTCTGATCGCCCTCGAAATCGTGCAGCGATGTCTTGATCATGTCTCCGGCGCTTTTGTCGGGGCACACGACATGAACGGTGTGTCCCACCGCTTCCATCGCCTGCTGATAGACGAAGATTTCATACTCCTCGGTGAAATCACCGGTCAGCATCAGGATTTTTTTGGCTGGCATGTCTTTTCCTCTCGGCTTGTTTCAGGGGCGAGGTGCACTGCGCCTCCTTCCCGGTATCGAAATCGGCTCAGAACGGGGAGTAGAATTCGTAGGCGGCAGGCTGGGCGAACAGCGGCGCGCCGCGCTTGAGGGTGCCTCGGGCAAGCAACATCGCCAGGCTACTCGAACGCAGGCAGGAGCCTGTCCCGCGAATTTTCGATGTGCGCACGCATGGCTTTTTCGGCGGCGTCCGGATCGCCCGCGGCAAAGGCAGCGAGAATAGCCTCGTGCTCGTCGAGCGCCTCTTCGGTCACCCTGGAGTGATACATCAGGCGGAAGATATGGAAGTGGGTATGCTGGTGATTCAGCGTCTCGCGAATGAGTTCGTTCTGGGCGAACTCGACGATCTTGTCGTGGAAGATCGCATCCTGACGGGCGAAGTTCGAATAGCGCAGGCGTTCGTCTTTCCCCACCCGCCGAGCCATGACGCCGGCCGTCTCCTGCAGCGCGGCAAGGCGCTCGCCGTCCATTGTTGCGGTGGCTTTGGCCGCGGCGGCAGGTTCAAGCAATAGACGCAGCTCGTAAAGCTCGTCGAAGCGCCGGCGGGTGATTTGCGGGGCGGCGCGATAGCCGATCAGGTGGGTTTTCAGAACCAGCCCTTCCCCCTCCAGCCTGCCAAGCGCTTCACGAATGGGGGTATGCGAGACGTTGAATTCCTTGACGAGATTGTCGACGGTGATGCGCGATCCCGGAGCAATCCTCAAAGACATGAGCTGCGCGAAGATTGCTTCGTAAACGTCGCCAGCCAGACTGTTGGCGCGCTGAATACGACCGGTCGCACGGGCTTCATTGTCAACCGTCAGGTCCGTGTTCTGCATCGTTTGCCTCTTGACAGAACCACCCACTAACATGATGCTCCGCGAAACTCAATCCTATATCCTATACGATTTTATGAGGATATCGCATGATCATGACCTGCAGCGCCGAGGTCGGCCTCTGGCACGAAGCCAAGCCTGTCGGCTTCCAACCCGTCTTCGCAGGATCTTGTGCATGAGCTTGTTTGCAGCGGCGCGCCTGCCGAGCGAGATTCTGTTCGGCAAAGGCCAGCGCCATGTCCTCCCTGCCATCGCCGCCAAATATGGGCGCCGCGCGTTCGTCTGTACCGATGAGCGCTTCGCGGCGACGTCGCAGTTCGCCGAGATTCTCGCTGGCTTGCACAACGCGGCGATCGAGACGTTGGTCTTCGACCGAACGCTGCCGGATGTGCCGCGCGACAGCGTCGCCGCCTGCATTGCGCAAGCGAAAGATTTCAAGCCGGACATGGTGATCGGCATCGGGGGCGGCAGCTGCCTGGACATGGCCAAATGCGCTGCACTTCTGCTCAGCCATGGCGGCAAGCTCGAGGACTACTATGGCGAGTTCAAGGTACCCGGCCCTACCCTTCCGGTAATCGCAGTGCCGACGACGGCTGGAACAGGCTCCGAGGTGACCCCCGTCGCCGTGATCTCCGACCCGGATCGGACGCTGAAAGTGGGTATCGCCAGTCCGCATCTCATCGCGGCAGTGGCGCTTTGCGATCCGGATCTGACGGTGACCTGTCCACCGTCCTTGACGGCGATCGCCGGCGCCGACGCGCTGACGCACGCAATCGAGGCCTATACAGCGGCCAAACGCGGCGTCGACCCTCATTTACCGCAACAGCACGTGTTCATCGGCAAGAGCGCTCTGACCGACCATTTCGCGCTTCTGGCCATCAGGCTGCTCGGCCGCAGTCTCGAAAAGGCATATCGCGACGGATCGGACGAGGATGCGCGCGCCGACGTCATGATGGGAGCGCTGGCCGCCGGTTGCGCCTTCGGTACGGCGGGAACGGCCGCCGCCCATGCGGTGCAGTATCCCGTTGGCGCGCTTACCCACACCCCGCATGGCCTGGGAGTGGCCACGATGCTGCCCTACGTGATGACCTACAATCTGGCCGCAGCAGCCGCGGAGATTGCGGAAGTCGGCACTGCTCTCGGCCTTTCCCATCAGGGCGGCGGCGACGCCGATGCCTTGGCGCACGCCACCATCCGTGAGGTGAGCCGGCTGTTCGGCGCCATCGGCATCACACCGACATTGGCCGAACTGGGTCTTCCCGAAGACAAGATCGACTGGACGGCTGAGCAGGCGCTGGGCATCGACCGGTTGATCAAGAACAATCCCCGCCCGTTCGACCTTGCCGCGATGCGACGGCTGGTCAGGGCTGCTTATGGCGGCGACATGTCCGCCACCATGATGTGACCGACCAGGAGTTCATCCAATGAACATTGCCGCAGGCATATCCGACGAGGATCAAGATATGTTCGACTACGCCACGGTCTCGCACGGTCTCTACATTGGCGGACGCTGGCGGCCTTCATCGGAGGGTCGCGTGATCGAAGTGGTCGATCCCTCGACTGAAGCCGTGATCGCTGCGGTTCCCGATGCAACGCTCGCCGACGCCGCCGCCGCCGTCGACGCTGCCGCGAAGGCGGCGGCCGGCTGGCGCGAGACCCCGCCACGCAGGCGATCGGAAATCCTGCGGCGCTGCTTCGAACTGATGACCGAACGGATGGAGACGTTGGCTGCGCTGATCTCGCTGGAGAACGGCAAGGCGCTGCGCGATGCGCGCGGTGAAGTCGCCTACGCCGCTGAGTTTTTCCGCTGGAACGCCGAGGAGGCGGTCCGCATCAGCGGCGAGTTCGGCCTTGCACCCTCGGGCGCGAACCGGATCATTGTCGACTACCATCCCATCGGCATTTGCGTGCTCATCACGCCATGGAATTTCCCAGCCGCCATGGCGACACGTAAAATCGCTCCGGCGCTGGCGGCCGGCTGTACGGTGATCCTGAAGCCCGCCAGCGAGACGCCGCTGACGGCCTATGCGCTTGCGGCGCTCTACGAGGAAGCCGGCGTGCCGCCCGGCGTCGTCAACGTCCTGACGACCTCGACCCCCGGACCGGTGACGGCGGCCATGCTGGCCGATCCGCGCGTGCGAAAGCTGTCCTTCACCGGCTCGACCGGCGTCGGGCGCGTGCTGCTGGCCGAAGCCGCAAAGCACGTCATTTCCTGTTCCATGGAGCTTGGCGGCAACGCACCCTTCATCGTCTTCGACGACGCCGACCTGGAAGCCGCCCTCGACGGTGCGATGGTTGCCAAGATGCGCAACGCCGGCGAAGCCTGCACGGCCGCCAACCGGCTTTACGTCCAGGCCGGCATCCATGATGCCTTCGCGGAAGGCTTGAGCAAACGCATGGCGGCACTCAACCTGGGCCCGGGCACAGACTCAGACACAGAATGCGGGCCGATGATCACCAGGAAGGCTGTGCACAAGATCGACCGGCTTGTGCAGGACGCCGTTGCCCGCGGCGCCAAAATCCTGTGTGGCGGCGGCGTATCTGAAGGCAGAGGCTTTTTCTATCCGCCAACGGTGCTCAAGGACGTGCCGGCCGACGTTGCCATGGCTCACGAGGAGATCTTCGGTCCCGTGGCGCCGATCAGTCGCTTCGACAGCGAGGCGGAGGTCATCGCCAAGGCCAACGACACAGAATACGGTCTCGCGGCCTACATCTACACGCGCGACCTGGCCAGAGGAATGCGCGTGGCATCAAAGATCGAGTCGGGCATGATCGCGCTCAACCGCGGCCTGATGTCGGATCCGGCGGCGCCCTTCGGCGGAGTCAAGCAAAGCGGGTTGGGGCGAGAAGGCGGCCAGAAGCATGGCGTTGCCGAGTTCATGGAGGCCAAGTACATCGCCGTGACCCTGTGAGCGGACATCACGCCAAAGATCCGTTTCGCATTCGCGATCATGTGGTCGAGTTCGACGACATGGTCGCCGAGATCGTTCGCAGAAGCGAGGACACCAGGGCGAATGTTCCCATGGTCGCCGATGTCGCCTACGGGGCTGACGCCACCGAAACCGTGGATCTGTTCTTTCCCGAGGGCAAACGGGACCGCCTGCCGGTGCACATGTTCATCCACGGGGGCTATTGGCGCATGTTCTCCAAGCGCGACTATTCCTACGTCGCCGAGACCGTTACGAACGCAGGTGCGATCGCGGTCATTGTCGACTACGCGCTGATGCCGACCGTCAGGATGGCCAGGATCGTCGACCAGGTGCGCCGCGCCAAGCGATGGGTATTTGACAATGTCGCACACCATGGCGGCAATCCCGGCCTGCTGACCGTTAGCGGTCATTCCGCCGGTGCGCATCTGGCAACAATGCTTTTCGACGGTGACGAGCGGGCTTCCGGCATCAAAGCTGCGCTGCTGCTTGGCGGCCTTTACGACCTGAAGCCATTGCAGATGTCGTTCCTTGCCCCCGAGATCGCGATCACCGAGGAGGAGGCCCGCCGATTCTCGCCCATCGATCACAGTTTCGATCCATCCGTGGGCGTAGATATCTTGGTCGGCGCCGATGAAACGCCGCCGTTCCACAGCCAGGCCGCACTCTTCACGGACCACCTTGACACACAGGGACTGACTGTTTCGCGCACGACCCTTGGCGGGGCCAATCACATGAGCAGCGTCCGTGACCTTGGCTTGGCTGGTACCGAGGCCTCGTCACTGCTGGCCCGCGTCGTGGCCGCCTGAGACTTCCGCCAGAAGCGCTGCTGGACGCGACCGTTCTGCAAAGTAGCGTCGCAGCATCGGGTACCGACAGCGGTGGCGAATCTCCCGCCACCGGTCCCCATACCGTAAGCCCGCCGTCGATGTCGACGTCGACGTGGTTCATGCTTTCCAGCGTGATTGAGCTTGATAACCGATGTCGGCGATCGCCGTCATGCAGGCAGCCCAGTTGAGTTCTCAAGGCTGGCCGGCCAGAGACGCCCCTCGGGGGAGAGCGAGCCGACGTTCCGTAACACCGGCCCGCAACCTTCAGAATACGATAGCCCGCGGCACCCCGGAGAAGGGAATCTGCGCTCTCACACCAGCATCGACTGCTGGGCGAAGATGCCCGCCATCGCGCCGTGCGATATTGCCAGGGTGACCGATGGCGGCGTGAGGGGGTTGGCGAGGTCGCCCGCGGCGTAGATGCCGGGCATGCTGGTTTCGCGGCGCTCGTCGACCTTGAGGATTACGCCGAGGGGCGTATCGACCGTGGCGAGGCCCAGTGATTCATGCAGGCTAGCGGACGGCTTGTTGCGCGGATGCGCGAACAGGATGTCGACCGCGACCTTGGGGCCGGTATCGAGCTTGACGGTGGCGTTATGCCCCCCGTGATGGGCGATCTCGCTGATCCGGCCGTCGACGACAGGTATGTTGCGGCGCGCCAGACCGGCCCGGATATCGGGCGGAATGTCGTGACCATCAGCGAAGACCGTCAACCTGTCGGTCCAATCGTGGAACAGCCTGACCTGATTCATCGACTGTGGGCCGGACCAGACGAGGCCCCAATGCTGGCCGGCGACTTCAAAGCCGTCGCAATAGGGGCAGGGCACGATGGACGTGCCCCAACCTTCGGCAAAGCCCGGAACATCAGGCATCTGGTCGGCGACGCCATAGCTCAGGATCAGCCGGCGCGCGCCGAGGCTTCCGCCATCGCCAGTGAGGACGGAGAAATCGTCGATGGCCCCGGAGAGGCTGTCGGCCCGGGCATTGACCAGCCTGATCGTGGGATAGCGCGCCAGCTGCCGCCGCGCCTCGGCCAAGATGTCCAGCGGTGGCTTGTGATCGTGGCCGAGCAGGCCATGCGAGTGGCCGGCGAAGCGGTTGCGCGGCAGGCCGGTATCGAGAACGGTGACCTTGCGGCGGGCACGGCCGAGTTGCAGGGCGCCGGCGAGACCGGCAAAGCTGCCGCCGATGATGATGACGTCATCCATGATGGGCTCCGTGTTGTGGATGAGGGGCTGGTTGGACCTGGTTGAAACCTACCCATCGGCTTGCGCATTTCAGAAACTACATGGTATCGTAATCCGAGAATTTGGATACTGTCAAGGACTGGAATTGTCGTGACCGAAAATAGCCAGGGCCGGCGCGGCCGGCCCGCCAACGAGGCGCTTGGCCAAACGATACTCGACGCTGCGTCCGAACTCTTTGTGGAATTGGGTTTTCAAGCGACCACATTGGACAAGGTCGCCCAGCGGGCGAAGATATCCAAGCTCAGCATCTATCGGCATTTCGAGAACAAGGAGGCGCTGTTCAGCGCGGCCATCTCGGCCGGCTGCCATCAGTTGTTTGCGCCACTGGCCCTTCTTGAAGGCGTCGGCGGTTCGGTCGAAGATCAGCTCATGGCGGTGGGATCATCCCTGCTTCGGACGCTGTTGAGATCAGACGTCCGCAGTGTCGAAGCCATGGTCATGGCCGACCAGACGAATCCAAGGTCGTTAAGCAAGCTCCATTTCGAAGCCGGCCCCGCCCATGTCATCGCCCAAATCGAGGTCCTGTTGCGTCAGTTGCACGCGAAGGCGGTTCTGAACGTGCCCGATCCTCTCCGGTCCGCCCGCTTGTTTGCCGCGCTTTTCAAAGGATCCGATCTTTTGATTATCGCACGCTTCGATGAGGCGAGAGCGGCGGACGACAACGAAATCGAATCCTATTGCCGGTCGGCCGTCGCCATGTTCATCGCTGCGCACGGCTAGCAGTCCGCCCTGCCCGCTAATCATTGTATTTCTGCGAAATACTCCGCTAGAGTCGCCGTCGCGATGGCGCCCATCCACCTCGTGTCGATCGCGTCGGGGTCGGACTGCGCGCCCGCCGGTGAGCGGCATCTCCTACCTGCTCCGGTCACAGCGCTGCTTCGGCCGACCCTGTGCGGGCGAGGAAGAGAATGCCGGTTACGGACGCCAGAACCGAGCAGATGACGTGTCAGCCGCCGCGAAGGACACCTGCGGACGGAACGTTTTTTGGTACACTTGAGTACGTCCATTCGTGGGTCGGACTCCAGCGGCTCGTGCCCGACGCGCCCCGGGGAAGGCCGCTGGTGCCCGCGACAGATCCTTCCAAGGTGCGGGTCTGGAACGGCCCAAAAATTCTCTCGAGCTCCCGGAACATCGGTCCGCCCCTGTGGTTCGACAAGCAGCGGCACAGTCGATCCAACCAGGCATCGGCCCGCTTAGGACAGGCGCGAGGTCCCTATCCACAGATCTTGCGAAAATAGGAGCAAGCTATGCGAGCGTTGGTCTGGCACGGCAAGGAAGACATACGCTGCGATCAGGTTTCGGACCCGGAAATTGAGGATGAACGTGACGCGATCATCAAGGTGACGAGTTGTGCCATATGCGGCTCCGACCTTCACCTCTACCACAACTATGTGCCAGCCATGCTGCCCGGCGACATCATGGGCCACGAGATGATGGGAGAGGTCGTCGAGGTCGGCAAGGGCGTCAACGGCGCTCTGAAGGAGGGAGACCGCATCGTCGTGCCGTTCACCATAATCTGCGGTGAGTGCGACCAGTGCAAGCGACAGAACTTTTCGGTTTGCGAACGCACAAACCGCAAGAAGAATCTCGGTGACAAGGTGTTCGGGCACACTACCGCGGGTCTGTTCGGCTACACTCATTTGACCGGCGGCTATCCCGGGGGACAGGCGGAATACATGCGTGTGCCGTTCGCCGATGCCACGCACGTAAAGGTGCCTGACAACCTTACCGACGAGCAGGTTCTCTTCCTCGGCGATATTTTTCCTACCGGCTGGCAGGCGGCGGCACAGTGCGACATTGAGCCCACCGATACGGTTGCGGTGTGGGGCTGTGGCCCAGTCGGGCAGATGGCCATACGCAGCGCCCTGCTGCTCGGCGCGAAACAGGTGGTGGCGATCGATTGCCTGCCGGAGCGGCTTTCCATGGCCGCGGCCGGCGGCGCCATCGCCATCAATTTCGCCGAGGAAAGTGTCGTCGAACGACTGCGGGAACTCACCGGCGGAAAGGGCCCGGAGAAGTGCATCGATTGCGTCGGCATGGAAAGCCACGTCTCGCTGGCCCAGCCCGATACCGTCTACGATCGCGCAAAGCAGTTGATGCTGATGGAAAATGATCGACCGCACGTTCTGCGTGAGATGATCTATGTCTGCCGGCCGGCCGGCGTGATCTCGATCCCCGGCGTCTACAGCGGGCTGGTCGACAAGATTCCGATGGGACAGGCAATGAACAAGGGGCTCACCTTCCGAATGGGGCAGACCCATGTCAACCGTTGGACCGAGGATCTGTTGCGCCGCATCGAAGATGGCCAGATCGACCCATCCTTCGTCATCACGCATACCGTGGGGCTCGAGCAGGGACCCGAGATGTACAAGGTGTTTCGCGACAAGCAGGACAGCTGCATCAAGGTTGTACTGAAACCGTAGGGAAATCGTCATGAACGTGATTGCCAAACTTACCAACATCACCCGATCGGCTGGCGATCCCAAAGTGCTGAAGACTGGGCAGAGTGCGGTCGCGGCCTCCGATGGCCTTGCCCGCAAGCTCGGCTGGTTCAGCATCGCGCTCGGCGTCGCCGAGCTGGTTGGCGCCGAGCGGATTGCCGGCGCGCTCGGCATGCGCGGCAAGGAAGATCTGATCCGCGCTTATGGGGCGCGGGAAATAAGCAGCGGCATACTCTCGCTTTCAGTGGACAAGCAAGCGGGGCTGTGGAGCCGGGTGGCCGGCGACGGCCTGGATATCGCGACATTGCTGACAGCGTATCGGCCTGGCAACCCAAAGCGCGATAATGTAGGCCTTGCGCTTGCCATGGTCGCCGGCATCACATTGCTCGACATCATCGGTGCGAAAAGCGTGACCGCGCGCCACTCTCGGAGCGGGACCAAGCCACGCGACTACAGCGATCGAAGCGGCTTTCCCGGAGGCACTGCCGCAGCCCGCGACCGTGCCCGCTCGCAGCGCAGCCAGGAGGCCGGCGCAGCCTGATAGAGATTGCCGAACCCCTGGCGCCATGCGACCTGGACAGGTGGCATCTCGTCAGGCCCTAACGCCAGAGGTGGTAGCTCTCGGCGAGCCGAGTTTGCTGGAACAGAGTGGACCGTCGCGCGGCCGTTCTCGCCGTCTCCTGGGTCACCGCCGCGCATGGGTTGTGTGGCCGGTGCGTTAAAGGCACGAAGCAAGCAGCGATCCGACCGGCGTCGAGCCTTCCATGTCTCTTGCCTTGGCAAGGTTCCGGCGATCCTCAGGCCGAGCCGCGTTCGGGAAGCTCGGTCTCTTCCGCCACCCCTTTCCGCAGGTCTCGGCGCAAGCGTTCCGCATCGTCGGAATTATTATCGTCGTCTGTCCGCTCGAGTTCGCGATCGATTGTCTCGCGCGACCCCTCTGCCGGATCCTGTTGCGGAGATGTGTTCGGGCCGGTTTCGATCTTGCCGTCGCCGGGAACGGTGCGGTCGCGAGACTTCGTCATCTTCAGCTTCCCTTTCATCTGTCATCTGCCTCGGCATCTCCGATGGCATGAATTTTGGCCGCTTCCTGCCGAACCGGATCGTCGACGCTTTGTTCCGGGAAAGCCCCCGCAGGTTCGTGCTGGTCGGCCCGGGGCATTGGTCGATGCCCATGCCGGGAAGCATCCTATGCCAACGAGGTCGGCGGCAGCCTCATCGATGTCGTTATCAACATGTGGGCTGTTTCGGCCCGGACACGCGAGCACGCCAGGCTCGCGGCGAGTTTTCGAACCGAAGCAGATGCGCAACGTAACAACTGGATGTATACGGAAAAGGCTGCCTCATCCACATCGCGCTTCGGGAGGGCCGGCGGCATGCTCGCCTGGGCGGTCCGGCAGCTGGTAGCGAACTGGTCATAGGCCTTTGCAAAGCCGCGTCGATGAAGCGGGTGCGGTAGCGCTGGTCGGTGTAGCGTCGAGGCATCTGTCAATCGGAGACAAGCGCGACCGCTTTTGGGACTTCACTGTTTTTTCCACCGGGACTCGACATCTCACTATCATAGTTGATTGTGGCTGCCGGTGACCCCGCGTAATGGATAGCCATTCCAACTCTCCAACAGGAAAACGGTATGTTGTATCCGGGTCGGTTTTTGGGGCCAAGCGAGATTGAGATGCTCGCCCAGGTTTGTCACACGGTCTGCAAAGAGCGCGCCCTACCTCTTGCTTCGCAGAACGGAGAGCGCATAGCTGCGCATATACTCAGGCTGTTTATGAACGGCTTGATTGAGCAGAATGAACTGCTCGATGCCGAGAGGAACTGGGCTCTTCGGCTTGACCGTTCGGTCCAGCAGACGATGTCACCTACGCGCACATGAGAGGCCGCGGGACCCAGTTTGGTAGTCGGAAAGCCGCCAAGGCCGGTTGGGAACAAACCTGACATTTGAGCGTTTGTAGAGCCCTTTCACCGGGCAACTCACCGAAATGCTTCTTGCCGTGAATGATGCGATGTCGACGGCCGTTTTGGCGGGCAGGAGCGCCAATGCGGAAGTATTCGGTGTGGTCGACCTCACCAACAAGGCTGAGGTCGACATCGGCATCACCAGCTTGGGAAGAGCCATCCAGTTCGTGGCCAACGCCTCGGTGCTTGGATATGACATTCGCGGCGCCATGGTCTTCTATGGCGCGCCCGGCACCCGGAGCCTAAGGGCGAGAGAGTGCGAGCGCTTGTGGGCGCAGTTTGGCGGCGCGCTTCTACAGCCGTAGCTCTATCAGGACGTTCGCCCCACCCGTTCATGGGCGCACGGAGCTAGGCGCTACCCAGCCGCAGCGGGAATCTCTCGGTGCTAGGTCGCACTAAGCAGCTTTTCGGTGATGGGTTGTGTGCGTCAAGTTCTGCAAAATGGGCGATCATGAAACTGGTCATGCGGCTTGGCGTAGAGCGAGCTTCTTGTGCTCGCGCAGATCATCCATGTTGATATAGCGGTTGGCCTCCATCCAGTTTTCGTTGGTTTCGACGGCCAGCGCCCTGACCAGGCGCAGGCAGCTTTCGGCGTTCGGGAAGATGCGCACGACATAGGTGCGCCGGCGGATTTCCTCGTTGAGCCGTTCAAGCATGTTGGTGGACTTGAGGTGCTTGTGATGCTGACGCGGCAGCCGGAAGAAAGTCAGCGTCTGTTCTATGGCTTCTTCCGCCCAGGTGGTCAGCCGCGGGTAGCGGGCGGACCATTTGGACAGCCACGCGGCGAGATCGGCCTTGGCCTCGGCGAGATCGCGCCGGTCGTAGAGCCAGCGCAGTTCCTGCAGACAATCGTCGCCGTGCTTCCTGGGCAGGTGATCGAGCGCGTTCCTGAGGAAGTGGACGTAGCAGCGCTGCCATGCTGCTTCCGGGATCACCTCGCCGATCGCCGCGACCAGGCCGGCATGGTCGTCGGACACGGCCAGTTCGACGCCCTTGAGACCGCGTCGTTTCAAGCCGACGAGGAAGTCCTTCCAGGCCGAGCGGCTCTCGCGATTGGCCATCTCCACGGCCAGGATCTGCCGGCGCCCGTCCCAGTCGATGCCGACCGCGATCAGCACCGCCTGGCTCATCACGATGCCGGCTTCGCGCACTTTCTCGTAGCGGGCATCGAGAATGAGGTAGGGGAATGGCTCCTGAAGCGGTCGTTCGGCAAACGCCTTCAGGCTCTCGTCCAAGCGCTTGTTGATGGCCGAGATCGACGAAGCCGAGAACGCATGACCGCACAGCTCTTCCGTGATCGCCTTGACCTTGCGGGTCGACACGCCCTGCACATACATCTCCGCAAGCGTCGCCACCAAGGCCCGCTCGGAACGCTGGTAGCGCTCGAACAGCTCGGTGGAGAAGTGACCCGCCCGGTCCTGTGGAACCCGCAGCTCAAGCTTGCCCACCCGGGTGACCAGGGTGCGGCCGTAGTAACCCGAGCGATACCCAAGGCGCTCAGGCGTGCGTTCGCCCTTCGAAGCACCCAGCGCCTCCTCCATCTCGGCCTCGAGAACCTCCTGCATTACCGCACGGATCACTTCGTGCAGCCCCTCCGGGTTCGAAAGCAGAATGTCTTTGACGGCAGCGCTGGTCGATTTACCTTCTGTCTTGGTCATGGTGGCGTTCCTTCCAGGAATCGGTGACGTTGAACATCACCAGCCTGCCATGACCGCCCTCTCTCAGCGAATTTGCAGAACTCTCAGCACACTACCCGGTGATGGGCTTTGAGGGGTTGAGCCAGCGTGAGAACGCCCGCCCGCATACCTGCCGCTACCTGCTTTCATGTGACTGGGCGGGGCTATTGGGGAGCCGGGTTGACCACTGGGCCCTTAGCCGAGGGAAGCACAGTACGGCAACCTCGCTCCTTTGCTGGCTAACATCCTTCCGCTCTCAGGGACCGGACCATGCGCATAACAACAGGGTCATACGGCTTCTTTTCGGATTTCCGATAATTCATTGTGAAAAGCGCGGCACGCTGGTTGCAGACCATAATTGCACGGACGTAGCGAATCTCGCCATTCTTGACCCCGGAGTAGCTGGCCCATTTCGGGGCTAGGCGCCGATAGGTCAGTCGCCAACCGGCCTTTTCGTCCTCGATCATGCGATGTTCGATCTCGGCGCGAAAACTTGCTTTGCCCAGTCGCGCGCCCCAAACGACCAGAAACGCGTCTCTTGGGCCCTGAAAAGCCGCGCCCTGCTCCGAATTCTGGGTCAGGACGAAATTCGGAGGAATATCGAAACTAAAGCCAAGCTGTCGGACGCCGAAGGGCTGCCACGCCTCGGCCTGAAGCAACGTGGTCCAAAAGAGAAAAACTGTAAGTCCCAGCAGTAGGCGTCGCATTGCTCTGATTTAGCGCTGGCTAACATCGTGTCCAGACGGACAGAGGTCCGTGACATAAAAAATATGCATCATGGCCGCGCAGCATATGGGCGTGGGATTCGCGATTGACGGCGTGCGGTCGAAACGGCTTCCGTCCCACGAAAGGAGAGGACGCAGAGGGAATTGGTGCGTCGGTATGATCGACTGGCAGAAAATTGGCGAGGCCGAATGTCCAACGTTCATTGCCCGCAAAAATGGGCGCCGGCTTCCTCTTGTGCCTAGGGAAGAAGAGCCGAAATTATTCCCTGACGAAGACCCTGATCTACCTCAGACGGGGGCATGCCCTGTAACTTCGCCGTGACCTGATCCCCTTCGGGGAACAATCAGATCGAGCTCCAGTTTGGCCTTCCAAGCGAAAGCACTGATGGAGCATGCCATGAGATTTCCACACAGCACGACGGCCGCCACCGCCGTTTTCATTGCCCTGACCTCCCCCGCGCTCGCCCAGACAAGCGGAACACCATCACCCTCGACACCTGCACCCGCTCCGGCAACCGAACCGCCGGCCGCCGGACAGTTGCCGGATGCGACCGGACAAGCGGATGCACCAACACGCGAAATGATCCGCCAGATGGTTGAGCAAGCTGTCCGGGAGAGAATGCAGCAGGATCGCGGTTCCGAAGAAGGTTTCCGCGAGGAAGATAGTCGCAACTATCAAGGCGATCGCAACGAGGGTGCTGACCGCCACGATGAAGATGGCGGCCGTTGGCAGAACCACGGTGGCCGCGATCGTGGACACAGAATGGCTGGACGCTGGCATCATCAGCTGATGCGCGGTGCCGGCATGCGACTGATGTTCGGGCTGTTGGACACCGATGGCGACGGATCGGTGTCCGAGGACGAGGTTCAACGCGCGGTGGGCAGGATGTTCAGTAGCATTGACGAGAATGGTGACGGCAAGATCGATGCGGACGAGATCCAGTCCTTCATGCATGGCTCCAGCATGCATGGCACTGATAGCGAGGACACGCCGTAGCTGCCTTCAAAGTGAATGCCCTCCCTCGGACAAAGCGGGCGAGCGCCTGGCGGTCGAATTCGAAGCGGTGTCTCTTGGCTGTTAGGCGCGGCGGCCCTAACAGCACCCTCCAGCCTTGCGCTATTCCCGCGGTCCCGGAGACGCCGGCCGTGACAAAAAAACGGCTGCGCAGTGCTGATCAAGGAACGATCGAAGCCGACCAACGCAGGGTCACTCGGGCGCCCGGTCCTCCTCGCAATTCGACATGATTAGTCATCCTTTGCCTTGGGGTTTCACGCTGCCGAACGCAATGCTTCAGCGGATGTTCCGAATTTGGCCATCAGTCTTATGGGATAGGACTTGCGTCTGATGGCGGTTGGAAGAAGCCCGAACGGCGGAACACGCAGCCGGACGCCGAATTGGAAACCGACCGTCGATCGAAGTCCCTTGTCGCCGGTTGATATTCCGCCATCTCACTGTCGAGAGGGTGGCGGGATCGCCTTCCGAGGAGCGAGCGCATATGAGGTAATAGATATTTGGCAGATGTACTCACGGCCATCCTGCTCGCTTCTTTTGTCTGCGCATGTTCATTCTTTTCGGGAAACCCCATCTCTCCAACAACACGCAACACCGCGTTGCTACCCATGATGATGCGATGACAACTGCATCAACAAGCAAGGCGTCTTCGCCTAAGGTGCGATTGCCGGGGGCTTTCGACTTGAACGTCGTCCAACGGGTCCCGGTGGTCAGGCGGTGGCGTTCAGCAGGAGCTAGGTAGACTCATCGCGAAAATCCCGCAGCGAGGCATGTCGCAAGTCCTCCTCGCCGCGTGCGGAGACCGAGCGCGGAAACCGCCTGGTTCGTTGTAACAGGCATGCGAAGATGAGTGTCGGCGCATGGACGCGGAAAAACCCGCCAGCGTGAGCCAGCGGGCCTTGTGATGGGATGGCCCGCGCGTGCGGTCAAGGCTGCGCGGGCCGACCATGATGAATGAGGGGACATCTTGGTCACCGGCACGACCGATGAAGAACGAGCCGGGTGTGACAAAACACCCTTGGAGCGAGGATGTTCCCGTCCGCACAAAAAAGCCCGCCGGCGTGAGCCGGCGGGCAGCCGCTATTTTGCCGTCAAGCGGACAGACCGCTTGCGGCCCACCCACTGCAGCATTTTCCACTTTGAGCCGAAATCATTCTCAACTATGGTTCGCCAGGCTTAAGGCATGGGGATTGCCGATGGTTTTATCACGCAGGGGTGTCGTGCTCGGCGGTCTGGCGCTGGTCGCGGTCGGTGGAACCGGCAATATTGTTCAAGCCGCGGGGGCAAAATCCTTTTTCGCCGGTACCGCCAGCGATAACGATTTCGTCTATCGCAAGACCAACTTCGCCAAGATCGACAAGAGATGGCATCGCCAGATCGTCAAGTATTTCAGCAGCGAGCCGGTCGGCACCGTCGTGGTTGATACCCGCCACCACTTCCTCTACCTCATCATGGAAAACAAGACTGCCATCCGCTACGGCGTCGGCGTCGGCAAGGAAGGCTTCAAATGGTACGGCCGCGCGACGATCGATCGCCGCGCGCTGTGGCCGCAATGGGTCCCGCCCCCCGAAATGCGTGAGCGCAAACCGGACTTACCGCCCATGATCGCAGGCGGCGCGTCCAACAATCCGCTCGGGCCGCGCGCGCTCTATCTGTACCGCGACGGCGCCGACATCGGCTACCGCCTGCATGGCACGCTGGAGCCATGGAGCATCGGCACCGACGCTTCCAGCGGCTGCATCCGCATGTTCCCCGAAGACATCATCGACCTCTACCAGCGGTGCCCGATCGGCACCGCGGTGGAGGTCCTGCCGCACATCGCCGACCAGGCGCCCGCTTCCACCACTGTCGAATGATTGGCGCATCATGAACCGCATGATTGAAAACACGCGCCGGCTGCTCGCCGCCGGCCTGCTGGTTGTGGCCACATCCTGCTCGACCAGCAACACGCTGGCCCCGTCGACGCCCGACGTCACCAACGCCGAGATTGCCGGCTTCCAGAACGTGCAGCCGGGCAGCGAGGAGGATTTTATCCTCAATGTCGGCCGCCGCACCTACTTCACGAAAGGTTCGGCCGCGCTCGATTCTGTCGCCAAGGCCACCCTCGACACCCAGATCGCCTGGTTGACAAAGCATCCGCGCTGGCTGCTCAAGCTGCAGGGTTTCGCCGACGATCCCGGCGCAAGCGAAACGGCGCTGTCACAGCAGCGCGCCGATGCGGTGATGGACTACCTCGCCGCCGGCGGCATAGACCGGAACCGCATGTGGGCCAAGGGCTACGGCAAGGACAGGCTGGTCCGCGACTGCCCCGACTCCGCCTGCAGGTCGCAGAACCGCCGCGTTGTGTCTAATTTGCGCGATGAGAGGGACGAGTCGTAGAGGCTGCTGTTTTGCTGGTCGCCAAATCAGTCTCACAACGCGACGGCGGCATGGCTGCAATGCGCCTATCGGGGACATTCACCCAGCGTTTGCCCCTCCCCGAAAGCTGACGCTCCGGTTGAACCCGGAGTGAAGTCAGCTTCCCGTCTACCAACCTCCGGTTCAGGGTCTGGTGGGAGGCTTCGGCATCCGCCTCGACCAGTTTGCGGACGTGGCGGTTGTCCGCGATCCTGATCGCGCATGAGCCTCGCCACATGTCGGTGTGCTACCGGGAGTGGGCGCCGTGGAGCTGGCAGGTACGCTCGCTCAAAGCATCGGCCGTCCACCGGTGACCTCGTAGAGTGCGCCGGTGGTGTAGCTCGATCCTTCCGAGGCAAGCAGCACATAGGTCGCTGCAAGCTCTGCCGGTTGCCCGGGACGCTTGAGCGGTGTGTTCTTCCCGAACTCCTTGACCTTCTCAGAGGGCATTGTCGACGGGATCAGCGGCGTCCAAATCGGCCCGGGAGCGACCGCGTTTACCCGAATGCCGCGTTCAGCTACCAGTCCTGCAAGTCCGGCGGTGAAGTTGGCGATCGCTCCTTTGGTAGTGGCGTAGGCAAGCAGTGCCGGCGAGGGACTGGTCGCGTTGATCGAGGATGTGTTGATGATGGTCGAGCCGGGTTCCATGTGCTTCACTGCTTCCTGGGACAGATAGAACATCGCATAGACATTGGTGCGAAAGGTGAGATCCCATTCCTCCGCGCTGATGTCCTCCAGCTTCTCGAACGACGCCTGGTGGGCTGCATTGTTGACGAGGATGTCCAGGCGCCCGCATTCATCGATAGCTCGCTGCACAAGCGACCGCGCGAAGATTTCGTCCGAGATGTCGCCGCGTGCGAGCACCGCCTTGCGCCCCGCTTCCTCGACCAAGCGCGCCGTCTCCTGCGCATCTTCGTCCTCTTCAAGGTAGGAGATGATGACGTCGGCGCCTTCGCGTGCAAACGCGATCGCCACCGCCCGGCCGATGCCCGAGTCCGCGCCGGTGATCAGCGCGACGCGGTCCGTCAGCTTACCGCTGCCGCGATAGCTCTCCTCTCCGTGGTCGGGCCGTGGATCCATCTCGTCGGTATAGCCGGGCATGTCCTGCTGCTGTTCGGGAAGCGGCGGCTGAGGATATTTCTGCTGGGCATCCTGCATGTCAGCTCCTTTTTTGGCTGGAGTTGCGGTTGTGTCGATCCGGTTCCGTGATCGGTCCCTTGGCGGCTTTCGAGCCACCGCCCCATTCCTCGGCCTTGCACGCTTGGTCGCCGCCCATGAGGTCCGGCGAACTGCGATTTGCGGTGCCGCTGTCGGTCTTGTTCAACTCGTGCTCCTTCTTGCGTGTGGTCAGTCTTTGTCGCCGGCGGTAATCATCGACCTAAGCGGCTCTTGCGCCACATTCGCCTCGATTTCCGCGCGTCCGGGGGTATCCGGTAGCGCCTTGCGGAAATTTCTCGCATAATCCGGTGGCATCTTCGGTGGCATCATCGGTTCGTACGGATCGACCACGGCCTCGATGACCACCGGACCCTCAGCAGCCAGGGCAGCGTCGAGAACGCCTTCCACCTCCTCGGCGCGAGAGACGCTGTAGCCAATGCCGCCCATGGCTTCGGCGGCCATGGCGAAGTCGATGGGCTGGAGTTCGCAGGCGAATTGCGGGTTGCCGAGAAACATCATCTGCTCCCAGGCGATCTGATTGAGCATGCCGTTCTTGAGCACGAGCACCTTGAGTGGGACCCGGTACCGAACTGCCGTCGAGAACTCTCCGAGCTGCATCGCGAGACCGCCGTCGCCGACGACCGCGAAGACCGGCCGGCCGGGAAAGGCCAGGCCCGCGGCGATCGCGTAGGGCAGTCCGCATGCCATCGAGGCCAGCGCGCCCGAGACGCCGAAGGCCTGCCCGTCACGCAGTTCGATATGGCGGGCCGCCATCTCGGTGTTCTGGCCGGAATCGGCAACCAGGATCGCCTCATCGGGCAATCGTTTCCCAAATGCGCGTGTGACCACCTGGGGCTTGAGCGAAGTGGCGGCCTTTTGCTCCGACTGCGCCATCATCTCGCGCCAGCGTCGCATGCCCGCCTGCGCCTTCTCGAGGAAGCTGCGATCATCCTTGCGCTTCAGGCGCTTGTTCAGCAATCGCAGCGTCACGGCGGCATCGCCGGCAAGGCCGGCCTCAATGGGATAGCGCAGGCCGATGCGCTGCGGGTCGCGCTCGATCTGCACCCCGCGCGCCTGTCCCGGCTTCGGGTAGTATTCGATGTAGGGAAAGGTCGAGCCGACGACGAGCAGCGCGTCACATTCCTCCATGATTTCCTGCGACGGCAGCGTGCCGAGAATTCCGATGCCGCCAGTCGTCAGCGGGTCATCGTCGGGCAAGGCAGCCTTACCGAGCAAGGCCTTTGCGACGGGGGCACCAAGCAGCTCCGCCGTCTCTTCCAACTCGTGCCTGGCACCAAGCGCGCCCCGACCGGCGAGGATCGCGACCTTCGTCGCCCCGTTCAGGATCTCGGCGGCTTTCGCAAGTTGTTCTTCGTCGGGAAGCCTGCTTCCTTCGAACCAACGATCCGGCGTATGCGACGGTTTGTTGCGCTTCGAGCGCTTGGCTTGGTAGAGCGTGTGCTCCTGCACATCGCTGGCGATCGACAGATGCGCAACGCCGCGACGTGCCAGCGCCGACCTGCAGGCGAGACCGGCCAGGCTTTCCATATGCGCCGCGTCGGAGACCTGCGCGTTGAAGACGGCGACATCGCTGAAGACGCGCGTCAAGTCGACATCCTGCTGGGTGAAGGTCTCGATGAGGTCGTGGAACTGCATGCCGGTAATGGCGAGCACCGGCGCTTGGTCGAGCTTGGCATCGTAGAGTCCAGTCAGGAGGTGTGTGCCGCCAGGGCCGGAAGTTGCGAGGCAGACACCGAGCTTGCCTGTCCATTTTGAGTAGGCGCACGCCATGAACGCCGCGGATTCCTCGTGCCGCACCTGAATGAAGCGGATGCGGTCCTGCCGCTTGCGCAGCGCCTCCATGATGCCATTGATGCCGTCGCCCGGCAGGCCAAAGATGATATCGACGTTCCAGTCGATCAGCGTCTCGATGAGGATGTCCGCGGCGGTCGGCATGTCTCAGTCCTTACCGCGATGCGGATCCCGCCGCCTGGCTGCTCTTGTTCGCGGTCTTGTCAGTCTTACGCTGGTCTTTGTTGCCGCCGCGATTGCCGCCATGCAACTCGTCGGAAGATTGAGCGGTCTTGCCGTCTTCCAAATTAGTGGCCATGCGCAAAGCTCCCTACATCCGGCCTGCCTAACCAGAAAGTCGGTGAGATGTTCCGTGCCCGAAGGCAAGGCCGCCTAGTCAGGTGCCGAAGGCAAACGTGTCAGTACCACCCGATGAGGCGCTGTTCGGCAGTCAGCGGCTGAACAGGCGAGGTGCGATCGAACAGACGAAGGCATCGAACTGCTGCGAGGCCGAGGATTGCATGTAGTGGCCGAGGCTGTCTGATCGCCAAAAGCTCTCGCGGCAGAGCTGGCCGATGTTCAGGTCGCGTCTTCGCAGGTCCCTATAGCCAGAGCGCAACGCCGCCCGGACCGTCCCCATAGGCGAACTCCTCGCACCCCTCGTCGACGATTTCTCGCGCGGGATTCCGCCTCAGTGGCGAAAGGACTCGTTCGTCGCGCACACCGCGGCGGGCGATGTGCGCCTCGACCATGCGGTGCCTGGCGTGCCGGTAGTCTGGGATGGCTCCTCGATAGCCTTAAAAAGACGGCAGGCTTAGTCGTCCTGCCTGCGCTTGTGGTGCTCGCTCTCCTGGTTTTCGCCGCGGATCATCTGGCGATCGTCCTTGTCGGTCAATTCCACGCCCTCGTCGCGTAGATTGGCGCCGTCTTGCCGCGCCTCGCGCTCCTGCTTGGATGTCTTCAGCTCATCCTCGGCATTGAAATCGTCGCCGGCATTGCTGGAGTTCTCGCGCTTTTCGATGATGCGCAGCTGCTGCTCGTGGGTCTTCCGGCCGGCCATGGCAAGGTGCCTCCTACTTGTTCGTGCGTCCGGTCTGGTCAGGGTTGATGCCGCCCTGAGGCGTGACGTCGTTCTCGACATCGCCTTCGAACGTATTGTCCCCATCGAGAGCATCGCTCTCGTCGAGCATATCGCCGCCCTTGACCGCGCCCTTCGAGGTGCCGATTCCCGGGTTGTCTCGCAGATCCTTGTCCGTGGGCTGTTTAGTCTTGGGGTGTTGGTTGGTCATGGAATTTCTCAGCGCTGGTTGAGCTTGGACGAAAGACGGTCCTGGCGCTGTCCAACTTCAACGTGGAGAAAATGTTCCGGAACATATTCGCTTGTCAGGTGCGCGTAAGCGGCCAGGCGGCCGCCGTCTCGGCTAGCGAAACTCCAAGCATGCCACATTACATCCCATTCCGAGGCGAATTGGCAGGCTAAAGTGAAAATCGAGACGGTCGAAAGCTTGCAAGGAGTGGGTGCTCTGTTCCGGTGGCGATCTCGGTTGCAAGCAGTTCGCCGGCAATCAAGCCAAGTGTTGCGCCGCTGTGGCTGAAGGCGACGTAATACCCCTCGATCTCCCGCAACTGGCCGAAGACCGGCTCGCCGTCTCCGGGGATCGGCTTGGGCCCGACACCGTAGCTCTCCAATTCCAATTTCGGATGACCGTCGAGAACATTCGACGCTTCGTCGAGAAGCCCCTGGATGGTCGATGCTTTTACGCGATAAGTCCCGTCCGGATTGACTACCACCTCTTTTTCCGACCAGGCAGAATCGAGCGCGAGGGCGCCATCAGGCGTCGGCCGGATGGCGACGCGCGGCGTGTTGAGCACGGCGCGTAGAGGCAAGTCGACTGGCTTGGTGCTGACCAGCAGCGCGATCGGTGTCCCATCGGCAATACGCTGACCGGCCACGGCAACCATTCGCGGCACATCCGCACCGGTCGCCAGAAGCACCGCGTTGGCGGCGAAGCTGATCCCGCTGGTGGTGGTGACGCCGGTGGCGCGGCCGTTGGCGACGGTGACGGTAGCGCTTCCGGCCTCGGTGACCACCTGGCCGCCCCGCTCCACGAATTCCGCGATCAATATTTCGATCAGCGACGGCAGGTCGACCCAGCCCTCGCCCGGGTTGAAGATCGCGCCTTGAGGCGTGACAGCGCTTGCGCAGACACCCGGCGCGACCAACCTTATGGCGTCCGCGGACAGATGCTGCGCATCATAGCCGAGACGTTTTTCGTGAGCGAAGACATCGGCGATCTCGTTTGAGGCATCGTCCGCATCCCACGTCAGGCCACCGTCGAAACGCAGCCAGGCGGCATCCGGGCATCGCGCCGACAAACTGCGGTAGCGGTCGATACCGATCATGCGCAGGCGATGATATTCAGCCGAGCGCCTGCGCGCCGAATTGATCCAGGCGAGCGAGCGGCCGGAAGCTCCCTTGGCGAGCGGTCCATCATTGACCAGCACGGTCTCGATGCCGAGCCTTGCAAGATGAACGGCCGAGGAGACGCCAAAAATGCCGCCGCCGACGACAACGACCTTGGAAACCTGATGTGATGCAGCCATGAGATATCTTTCACTGGTGGAGGTTGGTTTGGGCGGCCGTCTTGAAGGGCTCATGCGTGATCAAAGCACTTCGGCAAGGAAGTGCTTCAGACGCGGGCTTTTCGGCGTGTCGAAAATCGCGGCAGGCGTGCCGGCCTCGATGATGCGGCCTTCATCCATGAAGACGACCTGATCGGCGACCTTGCGGGCGAAGCCCATTTCATGCGTCACCACGACCATTGTCATGCCGCGCCGGCCGAGATCCGCCATGAGGTTGAGCACACCCTTCACCAGTTCTGGATCGAGTGCGCTCGTTACCTCATCGAACAAGATGACCTCCGGGTCCATCGCCAATGCACGAGCGATTGCCACACGCTGCTGCTGGCCACCGGAAAGGCTCCCTGGACGATGGTGTTTGCGGGTCGCAAGCCCGACGTCGGCAAGGCGCGCCTCGGCGATGCGCTCAGCTTCCTGTACAGGGAGCCCCTTTACCTTGGTCAGCGACAGCATGACGTTTTCGAGCGCGGTGTGGTCGGGAAACAGATTGAACTGCTGGAAAACCATGCCGACACGCCGGCGCAGTTTTTCAGGCTTCATCGCCAGGATGCTCGCACCATCGAGCAACACCTCACCGCCCTTGGGCTCGACCAGGCGGTTGAGGCAGCGCAGCAGGGTCGACTTGCCCGAACCTGATGGGCCGATCACGCATGTGACCGTGCCAGGCTTGACTGCCAGGCTGACGCCTTTGAGAACATCGAGGTCGCCATAGGCCATGTCGAGATCGGTAATGGCGAGACTGCCGCCCTTGAAGCGGGGCAGCGCTGAGCGGGCATCAGAGCCGGCCTCCGAAAGTGCACTGCCGGTGGCGCCCTCCAGTTCGCTCACTTCGGCCAGGCCGCTGATGACGAGGCCTGCCTTTTGCTTTCCGACCCGCAGCGAGTTGTCGATGTAGTTGACCACATGGGTCAACGGCACGGTGATGACGAGATAGAACACGCCGGCCAGAAGCAATGGCGAGAGATTTCCGGTGACCACTGCCTGGTCCTGACCGACACGGAAGATCTCGCGCTCCGAGGCGAGCAGACCGAGGAAGTAGACAAGGCTTGAATCCTTGACGTTGCCGATGAACTGGTTGACGAGGGCCGGCAAGACGCGGCGGATGCCTTGCGGGATCACGATCAGGCGCATGCCTTGGCCGTAGCTCATGCTGAGCGCCCTGCAGGCCTCCATCTGCCCGCGCTCGACGCTCTGGATGCCCGAGCGGAAGATTTCGCCGATATAGGCGCCGGCGATCAGGCTCAGCGCAAGAATGCCGAGCGGAAAGGGCGAAGGGCCGAAGATTTCACGGCCGATGCGGGCAAAGCCCTGGCCTATCAGCAGGATGGTGACGATCGCCGGCAGCCCACGGAATATATCCGTGTAGACCCGCGCCGGAATGCGCAGCCAGCGCGATTGCGAGATGCCCATGACCGCCAGGATCATGCCGAGGATGACACCCAGCACCGTCGACGCGGCGGCGAGGATCAACGTGTTCTTCAATCCGATGGTGATCATGCTGGGCAGCACGTCCGCCATGGCCTGCCAGTCGAGGAAACTGCGCCGCAGGTTTTCGAGCCAGTTCATTCGCCCCCCTTTCGGTTGCGCTATTCACATCGTCCGCATCAAGGACGGCGGCGTAATCCGGCCGCCGGCATGAGAGCCAGCGGCCGGGTACGGTCTACTTCTTGGGAAGATACTGGTCGGGCATCGGCGAGCCGGGGAACCACTTTTCATAAAGCGTTTTCCAGGTGCCGTCCTGCATGGCCGCGTGAAGGGCGGTGTTCAGCGCATTGCGGAGCTTGTCGTTGCCCTTGCGCAGGACGAAGCCGGCCGGCGCGTCAAAGGAAGGAATATTGACCGCGATCTTCAGGTTCGGATAGCGAACGCCATAGTCCTTGGCAGCCTCGTAATCGAGGAAGTGGGCATCCACGGTTCCGTTGTTAAGCGCCGAAACGGCGGAGTTGTTGTCGGGGAATTTGACGAGATCGGTTCCGACAAAATTCTTCGCCGCGTAGATTTCCTGGAGCGTGCCTTGCACGACGCCGAGACGTTTGCCCTTGAGCCCGTCCGCCGACGTGATCGCCTTGTCGGCAGTAAGCACGGACAGATAGCCTGCGATATACCCGTCGGAAAAGTCGACGGTCTTCTTGCGTGCTTCCGTCGTGCCGATTGCCGCGACCGCGACATCGAAACGCTCGTTTGCAACCGAAGGCATCAGCGCCGAGAATTCCTGGCCGGTGAAGATCACCTGGTGGGGCTTGAAGCCAAGGCGGCTCGCGACGTTGCGGAACAATTCGATGTCGAAGCCGGTGAACGACCCATCGGCCTGGGTGAAAGCGTAGGGTTTGGCATCGCCCATGGTTCCGACGCTGATGACCTTCGCATCAATGAGGCCATAGGGATTGTCATCCGCGGCGGCCGCTCCTGAAACCAGCCCGGCGCCGACGCACATCGCCATAAGAGCCATTGCGCCGGTTCTGACCGGGCACATCAACGACTTGAGAATTTCTTTCCTGCTCATGTCTTTCTCCACTCTGAAGGTCTGTTCTTCTTGGTATTTCCGTCGAGCCGCCATCTGGCGCGCCGACATGCCCTTGCCGAAATCACGGTCCGTCATGCCTCTCGGCTCCACTCCTTTTAAAGAGACCGGTCTCATATTGCGTGAGACCGGTCTCTTTGTTAATCGTTATCGCCACGTTGACCTCCCGTCAACAACTCTTGTAGTCGTCATCCGATGAAAAGAACCGCCCCCAAGACCCCGTCGATAACGGTCAGCGACGTCGCCCGCGCGGCCAACGTTTCGAAAGCGACAGCCGCGCGCGTGCTCGGCGGATACGGCGTCGTCAGCGACATGATCCGCGCGGAAGTCATGGCCGCGGCCAAGGCCTTGGACTATCGTGCGAACGAGCTCGCCCGCAGCATGACGACCGGCCGCTCCGGCATCATCGGCGTGGTTGTCGGTGACATCGAGAACCCGTTCTTCAGCCTCGCGGTACGCGGCATCAGCGACGCGGCAAAGGCAGCCGGGTTCAACGTCATCCTGGCCAATTCCGGCGAGAAGATCGAGGCGGAAAAGGCGGCCGTGAAACTGCTCATCGGCAAGCGCGTCGACGGGCTGATCGTCACGCCGTCGGAATCGCGCGACATCGCGCACCTGCGCGATATCCACCGCTCGGGCCGACCGCTTGCCCTGCTGGATAGGGCGCTGGCAGATCTGGATGTCGATACGGTCACGACCGACGATCGCGGCATCGCCATGCTGGCGACCCGCTTTCTAGCCGATGCCGGCCACCGCAACATCGCCTATGTGACCGCGGTCGACGCCGAAGGGCACGAGTACCGCGATCTCGGGCAGATCTACACCTCGTCGGTCCGTGAGCGCATCGACGGTTTCCTCACCGTGTGCCGAGAGGCCGGACTTGATCGGCCAGAACGCTTTGTTCGCCTTGGCGCGACAAGCCCCACCGAAACGCGCAGGGTTGCCGGCGAGATGCTGTCGGCGCCGGATCGGCCGACGGCGATCCTCGCCTCCGACAGCGTCATTGCGCTGGAGATCTTCAAGGTGACCCGCGAGCGCGGCCTGCGGGTTCCCGACGACATTTCGCTCATCACTTTCCATGATGCGGACTGGACGAGCGTCACCACGCCGCCCATCACCGTTATCGACCAGCCCGTCTACGCGCTTGGCAAGAGCGTCGCGGAATTGCTCATCCGGCGATTGAAGGGAGATTCCCGCCCGGCGGAAAAGCTCATTTTGCCGACCGCCATCATTGCACGCGGATCCGTTGGCCCGCCCTCGAATGGAAAGCCGCAAGTGCGCCAAGCATAGGTGTGACGGCGATACGGCCCACATGAATACGTTACAACAAGGTCGACGCACTCCGCTTTAAGAATGTACGTCGATCAACCCAGCAAGCACCCTGATCGCAATGCCGCGTCCACCGTCATCGGGACGGCACGTGCCGGCTCATGGTTTGAAGAGCGTGACGATGAGCCAGATGCCCGGCTACTTCTTGGGCCTGCCTGGCTTCAGGGCTGCCAGAAGATTGGTGATCCTGCCCGCCTTTCGGTTGCGGATCTCGGCCTCGTTCTTGCGGCGGACCGCGGCGCGGACAAGCCTGGCGCCGAGATAACGCAAAGGCTCGGGCGGCAGCGACATGCGCCGCTCGATGCCGACCAGACCACTTTCGCTCCAGCGATCCTTTCGCTCGAGCACCAGGCTCGCCAGAATGCGTCCGGCTATCGGCGTCTGCGCGATGCCGGTGCCGTTAAATCCCATGCCGTAGAAGATATTGGGATGATCGCGCAGGTGGTCGAAGACAGGAACGTGTTCAGGCACGCAGTCGATCGGCCCCGACCAGTCATATTTGATCGCCACACCGCGCAGCGAGGGGTAGACCCGATGCAGCTCTCGCATATTGTCGCGACCGTGCTCCGGGCTGCGGTTGAAGCTGGCGCCGAAATTTCCACTGAAGGCGACGTTGCCGCTGCCACGACCGAAGACCACCCTGCCCCCGATGGTGCGCTGGTAGTAGAGCACCTGGGCCTGGGAATCGCAGATCGAGGCACCGTCGCGCCAACCGATGCTGTCGAGCAGTTCGGGAACGGCGGCAGTGGCAATCACCTCGCTGCCGACGACATAAAGATGTCGCCGCAGTTCCGGCAGCGCGGAAAGCCAGGCGTTGGCGGCAAGCACGATTTTGTCAGCCCGTACCGCGCCATGCGCCGTGCGCACCGTGCATGTCATGCCGGGTTCGATGGCGAGGACCGGGCTGCGCTCATGGATGATGACGCCGCGTGCCAGTGCCAGCTTGCGCAATCCGATGGCAAGTTTGGCGGGATGGACCGTGCCGGCAGTGGTCTCGACGACGCCGACATAGGAGGCCGATGAACCGGTGCGGCGTTGAATGTCCTCGGCTTTCAGCGGGCTGAAACGGTTTTCTCCAACAACCGCCGTCAAGGCCACGGCGGTCTCCCAGGCGCCTTCCTGCGCAATGGAGCTTGCTGTCCACAACCATCCGTCCAGCCTCAGGTCCATGTCTATGGTGCCGTTTTGCTGCAGCGTCTTCAGCTCCGCGATCGATGCCACCGTGTCGGCGCACAGCAGGCGCGCTTCCTCGAGACCGACGACCGCACTGATCTGGTCGATTTCGGCGAACCATGAATGGACCTGACCGCCGTTGCGCCCCGAGGCCCCCGATCCGCACAGATCGGCTTCAAGGATCACCACCCGTGTTTGCGGCGCAAGTTCAAGGATCCGCAGCGCCGTCCACAGACCGGTATAGCCGCCACCGACGATCACCACGTCGGCGCGCTCGTCGCCTCGCAATGGCTCGGTCGCAGGGGCGGCGGCAATGTCCTGCAGCCAAAACGACCGGTCAGATGCAAGCGCGACCGCAGGCTGCCGCAAACGAATTGTACTCACGCTTGGGCTCCCTGCGCATCGACAATGAAGCTGGCATATTTGGCTGGCAGCCAATCGGGTATCGGACGCGGTCTCTGGGGAAACCCGCCAAGATGGGTGCAGGTCTGCGCCGCCGCGATCGACGCCCTGTGCAATGCCTCCAGGGCGCCGAGGCCGCCGAAATGGAAGCCGGCGAGGAAAGTGGCAATGAAACTGTCGCCGGCGCCACACGTATCCACGACATCGACAAGCGTCGCCGGCGCATGCACGACATTCGTGCCATCGTCGAAGTAGGAGCCGCGTCGACCACAGGTCAAAACTACCTGCCTTGCGCCGGCCGCCCTGAGCGCGCCCAGCGATGGCTCGATGGGAACATCGACATCGTCCGGTCCGGACGCAAACAAAAGCGGGACACCGTCGAGCGGCAGCGCCATATGGGCGGTCGATAGATCGATGCTGAACGGCACATGGTCCGTCACCAATCGTTGAACAAGGTGCTTGTTGGCGTTGGTGCCGAGATGCACCCAGTCAGCCGCGGCGATGACCGCATAATGCGCGGGCGCCGGCATGTAGTTTTCGCCCACACCGAAGGATTCGTGCAGGAACTTCCGGTCGCCGGATTCATCGCGCAGCAAGGTGACGGCCGTATCGCCGGGACGCCGTTCGACGTCGTCCGGAGATAGGCCGGCACCTTGCAGTTCGGCAAGCACCACGTCGCCTTCGGGATCGTTCCCGACGGCGCCGAAATAGCGCGCGGACCAGCCGTTGCGCCGCCATTGCGCCGCGACATTCAAGGCATTGCCGCCCACCGTCATCAAGTTGTTGGTCAAATAGGCATCAAGGCAATTGTCCCCGACCGCGATAAGCTTTTTCGACCTCATGCCGGCACCGTTGCGCGATCGATATACGGCGCGATGGCGCCAAGGCAGCGTGTCCAGGCTTTTACCGGATCGAGCGCGTAGGAGCCGTTGCCGAACGGCTCGAAGGTGAACTTACCGGCATAGCCGAGGCGCGCGAGTTCGCTGACATAGTGGTCGAGCGGCAGCGTGCCCTCCCCCCACACCAGATGCCCGCCTGGCGTGCCGTCGACCAGATGAACATGCGCCAGCCGCGAGCCGAACAGGTCGACATAGCCGGCCACGGTGTCGCCGGCCGTGGCCATGGCGACAGTGTCGAGCACGATATCGATATTGCCGGCGCCCACCTCATCCAGCATTTGGCGCAGGCCTGCCGCATTATTGACGAGGTTGCTCTCGAACCGCTGCAACGGCTCGAGCAGGCAGCGCACCCCGTTTGCGGCGGCGCGCCGGGCGATCTCGCCGATCGAACCGACCGCGCGGTCCCATGCCGGTTGCCGGGGTTCGCTCTCGTAGCCCCGGCCGGGCGTCAGGAAGAGATAGCGGGCGCCAAGCGCCGCGCAGATGTCGGCTGCACGCCAAAACCGCTCGATGCTGTCCTGGCGCAGTGCGGCGTCGCCGGAGGCAATGTTGATTGGATACAACACCTGCTCAGGCGTAAAGCACCAGGCCGACAGCTCGTTGTCGGCGAGTACCCGGCGAACGGATTCGACACGTGCGTCCGTGGCGTGGAACAGGTCCAGATGCTGGGCAATCCCCCACAGCTCGATCTCGCGCAGGCCAAAGCCTCGGATCGTCCTGGCGACCTCATCGAAGGGGAAGTGCTGGAAGCTGAAATTGGCTCCGATCAGCTGATGAGCAGCGAGCTGCGGCATGAAGGCTCCTTTCGGGAATTGTTATTTGCCGATGCCTTCGGCCAAGCCACGGATGAAGTAGCGTTGCGCGCCAAAGAACACGATCACGATAGGCAGCGCCGAGATCGTCATGGCCGCGAACACCACGGCATAGTTGGTCCCGTGGGTTGCCATGATCGACGTCAGTCCGACCGGCAGCATCTGCACATCCGAGCCGCTCGTGAAGATCATGGCGAAGAGATATTCGTTCCAGGCGAACAGGACGTGCAGGATGACGCAGGAAATGATGATCGGCCGGCACAGCGGCAAGGTGATGCGCCAGAAGATCTGACCCTCGCTGGCGCCATCCATCGTCGCCGCCTCGTCGATGTCTTCAGGCAGATCCAGCATGTAGGCGCGGATGAGGAAGGTGGTGAACGGCACACGGAACGCCGTGTAGAGAATGATCAGCGCCCAGTAGGTGTTGTAGAGACCGAGCGCCTGCAACATCTTCACCAGTGGAATGATCGCCACCGTGGGGCTCAGCATCAAGCCGCCCAGAACGATGGCGATAACCAGCGGCTTTGCCGGCATCTTGGTGCGGGTCAGGCCGAAAGCCGTCCAGGCGCTGATCAGCACGGTGCATATGGCCGAAGCGACGGTCACCAGCACCGAGACTGTCACGTAGCCACGCACGCCCTGGTTCCACGCTTGCACGTAATTGTTCCACGACCAATGGGTGGGCAGGGCGAAGGGATCGCCGAAGATCTGCGCATTGTCCTTGAAGCCGCTCAGCGCCATCCAGATCAGCGGATAGATGACGACGACACCAAGGCAGACCAGGAATGAATAGAGCAACGTCCTGGCGATGACCGACCACACATTGACGTGCCGGCTGCGACCGGCTGCGACCATCGCACTCATAGCTGCACCCGGCGGCGCTTGGTGTACCAGAGCTGTGCCGCACCTGTGAGCATGGTCAACATGAAGATGACGGCGGCGATCGCCGCGCCATAGCCGAAATTGTCCTCGATGAAGGCCTTCTGGTAGAGCCACGTGCCCAGCACCTGGCTGCTGTTGTTGGGCCCGCCTGCGGTCATCACCATGACCTCGTTGAACACCTGGAACGCGCCCGTGATGGTGACGATGATCATCAACCCCGTCATTTCCCGGGTCAGCGGAAAGGTGATGCTCCACAGGCGGCGAAGAGGACCCGCGCCGTCGATCGTTGCGGCATCGTAGAGGTCGCGCGGGATCTTCTGGATGGCGATGGCGAACAGCAGCGTCGAATAGCCAAAACCCTGCCATTGGCTCATGGCGATGATGGCATAGATGGCGGTGTGCTCATTGCCGAGCCAAGGCATGACGAGCTGGCTCAGTCCAACACGGCTGAGCGCGGCATCCAGCAAGCCGATCTGCGGCTGGTAGATGAAATAAAACAGCAGGCCGGTCACCGTGATCGAGATTGCCGACGGCACGAAATAGACGGCGCGCCACAGCCGGCGCCAGCTTTCGCTTTTCAGGTCCTCGATAATGGCCGCCAGCAGGAACGCGCCGAAGACCTGGAAGATGACGGAGATGAGAGCGTAGAGGCAGTTGTTCCACAGCGCCAGCAGCACGACCGGGTCATGCAGCAGCCGGTCGTAGTTGGCGAGGCCGACATTGGTGACCTCGCCGGTGTAGATGTCCTGGTCGGTGGTGCTGACGATGAAATTGTCGACGATCGGATAATAGACGAACCAGCCGATGAGGATGAGCGCGATCGCCGCCCATCGCAACGACAACAGGTTGGCGAAGCAGGCCCGCCGGCTCTTTGGCCGTTGCGGCCTGGCGACGCCGATGTCGGCGCCGCTGTCCACTGTGTCCGAGGCCCTTGCCATGCTCGCCTGCTTTATTTGGCCGCGGATGCGGCTTTGCGCACCTCGTCCATCACTTGCTCGGGCGTCATCGAGCCGCCCGCCAGCGCCTGCAGGCTGGACAGCCAGACGGCGGCGACGCGCGGTGGGTTGGCCGTATCCAGCCAGGGCATGAGGTATGAGGCGGCGTTGATATCCTTGAGGCCATCGACCACAGCCGCGCTCATGTTCGATTCCGAGGCGCCGCCGATGGTGGCGCTCGGCTGGCCATAGGGTGGCGCAGACAAGACCTGCGCATTTTCCTTCGAGGTCACGAACTTCATGAAATCGATCGCCAGCGGGATGTTCTTCGATGCCGCATTGATCATGTAGCCCTCCGGCGCGCCCTCGATCGACTTGGCGTCACCCTTGGCGCCGGCGGGCACCGGCAGCCGGAAGAATCCGAAATCGGCGGGCTTTAACGCCGACTCCGGCGTGGCGGCCTGATCGAACTCGATGATTTCCTGGTAGTACATGGCCGACTGGGCGTTGGTGAAGGCCTGGAGAGCCGAGGCATAGGATGTGCCGTTGACGCCGGCGCCATCGGTGCAGCGCTCGACAAGCTGGCTGAACTGCTTGAGTGCTGCGACATAGCCTGGATCGCTGTATTGGGCGGTGGCCGGATCGAAGTCGCGTTCCAGCGTTGCCTGCGGCACGTTGTAGGCGAGCAGCTGGCCTGCAAAGTGGATCGCCGGCCAAGCCTCCTTGTTGCCGAAGGAGATCGGTGTCACGCCGGATTTGCGGATGGCGTCGCAGCTGGTCAGCAAGTCCTCGAAAGTGGCGGGTGCCTTGAGGCTGAGCTTGGCGAAGATCTGCTTGTTGTAGCCCATGAACTTGGCATCCTGGTAAAGCGGAATGCCATAGAACTTGCCGTTGTACTGGAACGCCTTGACGGCGGCTGGAGACAGCGACTTGCCCCACTCGGTATCGGCAGCAATGACGGGCGTGAGATCAACGGCGCGATTGCCGCGCACGAAATTGCCACCCCAGCTGCCTGTCCAGGAGAAATAGATATCGGGCAGCGAGTTGGAAGCGACCAGCGTCTTGGTCTTGCCCTTCACGCTGTCGTCGCTCTCCTGGATAAGTTCGACCTTCACATCCGGATGGAGCTTCTCATAGGCCTGTGCCAGGTTGACGAAATAGGGCGACAGCTGTTGCAGCCCGAACTTGGTCAGGACCGAAAGCGTGCCGGTGTATTCCACCTTGGCGTTTGGGTCGGCCGTGACAGCCGGCGAAGCGGCGGAACTGCCGCTTATCGACAACCCCAATGATGATACCGCGGCCACCGTGACCGCCACGACTTGCAGCGAACGTTTCATGGATAGCTCCTTCAGAGGTAAGAGGGGATCAATATTCCACGCGTTTGTAGTAGCGACGGGTGGTCAGCGGGTGGTTGCGCAGCACCTCGAGATGGGCGCTCAGCCGCTCGAGCAAGGTGGCGAGCAGAACCGGCGAGATCATGCCGCGGACCTTTGCGGAGATGCCCGGCAACTTGACCGAGGCCGCGTCCAGCGTGCGAACGCGGTCCGTGTAGCGCCTGGCGAAGTTCTCGACCCGGTCGGCCAGGGGCCGAAGGGCATCTTCGCCCTTGAACACGAAAACGCTGACGCCCGGCTCGACCAACTCGAGCGTACCGTGGAAGAAGTCGGCGGCGTGCACCGGGCGGGTGCGAATCCACTGCATCTCTTCGAGGATGCACATGCCGTAATAGTGTGCCTCCGGCCACACCGAGCCGGCGCCGGTGAAGATGTGATAGGTATCGTCCTTGATTGTCTGGGCCAGTTCGGCCGCCCTGTCCTCAAAGGCAGCCTTGGCGTCGGCAAGCAGATCCGGCAGCAGTTTGAGTTCGGCGACAGTGCCATCAAAATCATCATATTCGCCGCGCTCTTCCAGCAGGGCCAGGACGATCAGCAGCGTCTGCAGGTAGAAGGATTCCGACGAGGTGTCGTCTTCGGCGAAGTTCGTGAAATTGTGGTCAGCCTCCCGTGCGATTGGCGTATCCGAATGGCCGGTGAGCGAAATCGTGCGCACACCACGTTTTTTCAGAAAGGCCATGAGCTCGACGCCTTCCTTGGTCGTGCCCGACAAGGACGGGATGACCACCACGGCCTTGCTGTCGAGACCGGCGGGCGGATCGATCACGACCTGCGCCGGATAGGCACCGCTCACCGGGAAGGTAGAACAGCGCTGCGCCAACTCGATCGCGGGCAAGGTTAGAAGCTGCACGCCGCCGGTGCCCATGAAAAACAGCCGCTCGACGCCATCTGCCAGCAGTGTGCGCATGAGTGAGCGAACCTCACCTGCGACGGCGACGGCCCCGCTTTGGATCTTCACGAAGCGGTCCCTATCGAAGTTCAGCATGACGTTTTCCTTGTATTTCGCATGTGACAGGCCTCTAGCCCGCCTTAGGCGTCGGTGGGCCGTCTAGCTCGTTTTTCCGATGTGAGATCGATCTCACAAGCAATAATGGGCACGCAATTTCGCCAATGGCAAGTCCTTTAGACGAAATTCTCCGAAATCGAGGGGTTTGCTCTTTAGCGCACAGCGCGCCGGGCAACCGATCCGCGTACGATCAAGCGGGTCTGAAATCGGGTACGGCGCGGTGCAACCTTTTTGCCGGCAAGCCGCTCCAGCAGATATCTGGCGGCGAGCGGTCCGATCTCGGAGATGGGTTGCGCCACGACCGTTATCTGCGGATCGGTGAACGTGGCGAGGTTGAAGTCATCGAAGCCAACCACCGACACATCATGCGGAATCGAGAGCCCCATTGAACGCAGGCCAAGAAGCGCGCCTTGCGTCATGAGGCTGTCCACCGTGAACAGTGCGGTCGGGCGATTGCGCCGGCTGAACAGGCGGATCGTGGCTTCGATGGCGTGCTCGACGGTCGAGCGCGATACGCCGATGAGCGCTTCATCGATTGCGATCCCATGCGAGTGGAGCGAGTTTTGGTAGCCAGCCAAGCGTTCCTGTGCCGTAAAGATGCGTGACTCGTCGCGCAAAAGACCGATCCGGTGGTGACCGTTGCCAACTAGATAGTCCACCGCCTCGCGTGCCCCGCCCTCGTTGTCGACGACGACGCTGTCGCATTGCAGGTCCTTTACCACGCGGTCGATGAGCACGATCGGTGCGCCTTCGCGGGCCAGTTGCACAATATGCTGGCTGTCGGTTGCAGACGTTGGGGCAAGGATGAAGCCGCGAATGCTGAGCGAGCGAAGGCTCTCAAGCAGTTCTTTCTCCTGTTCTACATTCTCCTCGCTGCTGGCAATCAGAAGATTGTGGCGGTGCTTGCGCAGTTCCACCTCTATGTCGTGCGCGATTCGGGCGAAGAACGGATTCTGGATATCGCCGGGCACGAAGCCTATGATCGGCAATTGTCCGCTGCGCAGCGCCTGCGCGACGAGGTTGGCCCGATAGCCCAGCCTTTCGGCTGCCGCAACCACGCGGAGCGCCGTCTCGTCGCCAACGTAACCGTAGCTGTTGAGCGCACGGGCGGCCGTGGCGCGCGACACCTTAGCCGCTGCGGCAACGTCCTTTAGTGTGATTCCTTTCTGGGTCACAGGTAACCGTCCTTCTTGGATCTGAACATTGCGTCAGATCATCCTCGGCTCGTCTTGCCGGCATCGTTGTGGGGCATATCGGACGATTCTCAAACTGCGAACATAGCTTTCGCAACTCCTTGCCACCTAATCGAGACACGCGCGCTGTTTGGCTATCTGGAAATTTGATCCACGAATGCACTTACATCTTGTGCAGTCAGTTAATTGCCTCGCACTGCCAGCATACGGCAATGAGTTCACGCTATGGTCTAGGCGCCCTCCCTGGTATCGGTCATAACACTGATGGAGACGACTAGCCTTGCGGCCAAACTCGTCCAGCGATTGCAGGTTGTGTGCGTCAAGTTCTGCAAAATGGGGCAGCCATGATGCTGGTCATGCGGCTTGGCGCAGAGCGAGCTTCTTGTGCTCGCGCAGGTCGTCCATGTTGATGTATCGGTTGGCCTCCATCCAGTTTTCATTGGTCTCGACGGCCAAGGCCCTGACCAGGCGCAGGCAGCTTTCGGTATTGGGGAAGATGCGCACGACATAGGTGCGCCGGCGGATTTCCTCGTTGAGCCGCTCCAGCATGTTGGTGGATTTGAGATGCTTGTGGTGCTGTCTCGGCAGCCTGAAGAAGGTCAGGGTTTGTTCGATGGCATCCTCGGCCCAGCCTGTCAGGCGCGGATAGCGGGCCGACCATTTGGCAAGCCATGCGGCAAGATCAGCCCTGGCCTCTGCGAGATCGCGCCGGTCGTAGAGCCAGCGCAATTCCTGCAGGCAGTCGTCGCCGTGCTTCCTCGGCAGATGATCGAGCGCGTTCCTGAGGAAGTGCACGTAGCAGCGTTGCCAGGCGGCTTCGGGGATCACCTCGCCGGTCGCTGCCACCAGGCCGGCGTGATCGTCGGACACAACCAACTCGACGCCCTTGAGGCCGCGCGCCTTGAGGCCGACGAGGAAGTCCCTCCAGGCCGAGCGGCTCTCGCGATTGGCCATCTCCACGGCCAGGATCTGGCGCCTTCCGTCCCAGTCGATACCGACCGCGATCAGCACCGCCTGGCTCATGACAACACCGGCTTCACGCACCTTCTCGTAGCGCGCATCGAGGATGAGGTAAGGAAACGGCTCTTGAAGGGGGCGCCTGGCAAAGGCAGCGAGGCTCTCGTCCAGCCGCTTGTTGATGGCCGAGATCGACGAGGCCGAGAAGGCATGGCCGCACAGTTCTTCCGTGATCGCCTTCACCTTGCGGGTCGACACGCCCTGCACATACATCTCCGCCAGTGTCGCCACCAAGGCCCGCTCGGAACGCTGGTAGCGCTCGAACAGCTCGGTGGAGAAGCGCCCGGCCCGGTCCTGCGGAACCCGCAGCTCGAGCTTGCCGACCCGCGTCACAAGGGTGCGGCCTTAATAGCCCGAGCGATAGCCAAGCCGTTCGGGCGTGCGCTCGCTCTTCGAGGCACCCAGCGCCTCGTCCATCTCGGCCTCAAGCACCTCCTGCATCACCGCACGGAGCACTTCGTGCAATCCATCCGGGTTCGAAAGCAAAATGTCTTTGACGGCAGCGCTGGCGGTCTTAACTTCAGTCTTGGTCATGGTGGCGTTCCTTCGCGGGAATCAGGTGACGTGAACAATCACCAGCCTGCCATGACCGCCCCCTCTCAGCGAATTTGCAGAACTCTCAGCACACTACCCGATTGCAGGCGAGCTTCCAAAAAGGTCGACCCAGACTCTCAAGGCCTGCTGCACAGAGCCACAGGCTGGGGGACTCTGAGCAAATCGGAAATCTGAGTCGCTTGCTCTGAACCGTCCGCGTCATGCTGCTGACCGGTTTTGATCCTCCGGGGCTCCGCATGGGCAATAGCGACGAAAATGCTGTCGAGCAGATCCTTGTCGCGGAGGAACTTGCCAAGCAAGGGACCTCGGCCAGTACGCAAAAACGCCCGGCACTCTTGCGATAGCCGCGGAATATGCGGAAGGTCCGTCAGGCGGTCCGTCAAAGGCAATCTCTAAGCACCGATTGTCGCTGATCATCCTGAAAGGATTTGTTTTTATTTCAGCGCGTTACGTCAGATTGGCGTATTTTCGGCGGCGTTTGAGTGGGCCTGAATCATTCCCACTCGATTGTTTATACAGCCTATAACCCATTGAACGACTGTCAGTATTTTCCATCACAGCAAAAAAGTCCGCCACCAGAACCGTCAAAAAATTACCCTTTTGATTTAAAGGAAAAATCGGCGCAAAAAATATTTTGAGGTTTCACCAACTATCGGGATCAATCGGACGATTTTTTGCAGTTTGTGGCGTTCGACAGCCGCGCCCAACACTTTTCGAAATTACCGTCACTGCTCCAGGTGCATTTGCGCGTTTCAAAATCAATGGCTATGGTAGGCCCGGAGGGCGAATGAAAATCGTTGATTTTGTTGAGTTCTTCGTGGGCCAAAATCTGAAAGCTTCCCGTATGCTCCCGCGACCCCGAACTGCCGACCATAGCTGACCTCGTTTTCCAAACCTTGGGAGACCAGGTCCAGAACGTCGGAAATTGGGGCCGGTTGCAGATCGGCAGCTGTGGCAACAGCCGCGCGACCAGCTGACGGTCTAGCGTCTCGATATGGCCGATGAGACTTGGGAAGTACGAACATGCGGCAGCTTGCAGGCAGTTGTAATCCGTGGAACGGATTTACGAGTTGACGCGCCGGATTAGGACGGGCTCACTTGCCTCGAAGTTCATCCTGTTGCCAACCAATTGCCATGTGGGCTCGCAGATGAATATGCGCCCCAGAAATAGTCAGGCTATCTGAGCAGATTGGTTGTAAGTTGCCACTGCGGTCCCTTCCCGGGGAGCATTCTCCTTTGCCTGCGCGAACCCGGATGGCTGTTGCCAGAAACCGCACCTGAGTATCTTTATGTGCTATTTTTGCTACATTCCTTAGATTTATGGCTTGAACTCAGCGTTTTACCGGTCACTAAATCAATAAGCGCTCACATATTTTGTAAATTTGTGAACAATCACGCTTGAGTTGTAGCGCCCGGAGATAAGGGCGCGGGGAAACGTTGGGATGGGCAAAATGAAAACAATAGTTATGCCGGCCATTGGCAAGCGCCTTGGCCTGCTGACGACGGTCGCCATATTGAGCTGTGGGAATGCTCACGCGCTCACTCTCCAGGAGGCGATGGCGGTTGCGGTGGAGTCCAACCCCGAAATTGGCCAAGCGATCGAAAACCGCGAAGCAATCGAATTCGAGCTACGCCAAGCGAAGGGACTTTATCTTCCCAGCGTCGATGTCGAGGCGTCGGCGGGGGTTCGTCGTCTCGACAATTCCTCCCGGCGTTCGCTGTCCATAGAGGATGACGCGCTCTATCCGGCGGAAGCCGATGTCGTTGTCACGCAGACGCTTTATGACAGCGGCGCAAGGCGGGCGGAACTGAACCGTCAGGCGTCGCGGGTCGACGGCGCATCGTTCCGGGTGCTGGAACGGTCTGAATTCATTGGACTGTCTGTCGTCCAGGACTATCTCGAATACATGCTGCAGGCTTCGATCGTTTCGGAAGCGAAGAAGAATCTGGGCTTTCACCAGGCAATCCTCGGCGACATCCGGCAAGGTATTGCAGGCGGCGCGTTGAACGAGGCTGATCGCCAGCAGGCCGAGGAGCGGCTGTTCGCTGCCAAGGCACGTATGCAGGAGGCGACCGAAGAACTGGAGGCTTCCAAGATACGGTTCTTCAAGACGGTCGGTAAGCCGCTGACCAACGCGTCAAGGCCAGGCGATGTCTCGAGCGCGCTGCCAAGGTCGCTCGACGACGCGCTAGGGCTGGCGCGACAGAACAATCCGCGCGTCCACATGGCCAACAGCGATATCGACGCCGCCGCCTCCCTGGTGGATGCGGCGCGGGCGAAATTCGGGCCCTCCGTCATCGCCGAAGGCCGCGCCCGCGGCGGCTATGACATCGACGGCGACGATGGCGACGCTAGCGACCTGCAGGCGCGGCTGGTGCTGCGCTGGAACCTCTATCGCGGCGGCATCGACAAAGCCAACGAGCAAGAGCAGGTCCGCCGCACCAGCGAGCAGCGCCTTGTGCTGCACCAGGTTCTGCGCGAGATCGAGGAAGCCGTCCGTACGTCATGGGATCGCCGCTTCCGGCAGGCCGATCTGGCAAAGACATTGAAGCTTCAGGCTGCCGCCAACGAAAGGCTGGTGGCGTCCTATCGCGAGCAGTTCAAGGTCGGACAGCGCTCGCTGCTCGACGTGCTCGACGCGCAGAACACGCGGTTCAACACAGCTACGCTTGCCGACACCGCATCCTACGCGTCGCTTTTCGCGCAGTACCGGCTGCTGGCGGCAACCGGGCAGTTGCTGAAGACCATGAATCTTCAGCCGGCAAAACAGGCCACCGCCTATGCCAAGGCCGAGTTCAATGCGCCTGAAACGGCCGACACCGAAACGTATGCGCGCACGCCGTCGGAGCAGACGAACGATCTGCCTTTCGACATCCTCGCACCGGTAAGAAAGAAGTAGGAAGGTCAAGGACGAACGATAGTCCTGCGGGCTGATCGTGAACCCACAACCCAAAATCCTCTCCCCAAAAGAGGCGTTCAAGGCCTGCTTCTCCGCTGTTGCCGGGTACCTCGGCAGGCCGAGTTCCGAGACCGTGCTGTTTGCCGGCGTGCCGCTGTCAGACACCCGCATCGATATCGACGCCATCCGGCATCTTGCCGAACGCATCGGTCTTGAAATCACGGAATTCAGCCATCGCGACTTTCTTCGCGGACGCATCGACCTTCCCGCCATTCTGTTTCGCGTCAGCCAGTTGCCGGTTGCGCTGCTTGCCCAGACCGAGGACGGTGGATTTACGACCGCTCCCCAGGAAGACGGGCGCACCACAATTAGCAAATCCGAGTTTTCCGGAAGTTATATTAGTGGCGGCGTTTCCTTCTCGATAACCTATGCCAACGCAGTAGAGGCGATGAGCGTCGGTTCGGCGGCCAAGATCGAGCGGCGACATTGGCTGACCGGCACGATGGGGCCGTTCTGGCGCACCTATTCGAAGGTCATCCTGTCGGCGGTATTCATCAATCTGCTGGCTCTTGCCTCACCGATCTTCACCATGAACGTCTACGACAGGATCTTGCCGAACAAGGCGATATCGACGCTCTGGGTGCTGTCGATCGGGATCGGCGCGGTCATTCTGTTCGACCTGCTCTTGAAGACCGCCAGAGCGTCACTGATCGACTATGCCGGGCGCAAGGCCGATCTTCGCATCTCCTATATGCTTTTCGAGAAGGTGCTGAATTCGTCCTTGTCCGCAAGGCCCGGCTCAACCGGCGAATATGCAAATCGGGTGACCCAGTACGAGTTCGTGCGCGAGTTTTTCACGTCGAACACCATCAGCGTCTTCATCGACACAGCCTTCGTCTTCGTCTTTCTTCTTGTCATCTATGCGATAGGCGGTTGGCTGGTCGTCATACCGGCCATTGCCTTTGTCGCCTCGGTGATCGTCGGGCTGATCACGCAACGGCGCATCGGCAAACGCGTTGCCGCTTCCATGAACGAGGCTTCGCAGCGCCAGGCCCTGCTGGTGGAATCCATCTCCACGCTGGAAACGATCAAATCGCTGCGCGCAGAGGCTTACCTTCTGCGAAAATGGGCGGAGCATTCCAAGAACGCATCCAACACGTCCGAGAAGATCAAACAGCTTTCGGCTGCCGCCGGCAACATAACCCAAGCCATCCAGCAGATGGTCACCGTCGCTTTGATCGTGGCCGGCGCCTATGCCTTTTCGGAAGGGCATGTCTCGACCGGCGCCATCATCGGCACCGTCATGCTGGCGGGCCGGGCGGTGGCCCCGCTTGGGCAGATTGCGATCACCTTGTCCAGACTTCGCCAGGCGATGCTGTCCCTGCGAATGGTGAATTCGATCATGGCGCAGCCTGAGGATCGGCCGGACACGGTTGGTTTCGTCAACCGCCCCATTCGCAACGGTGCAATGGCATTCAGGAATGTCGGCTTTGTCTACCCGGGTTCCGAAAACGAAGTGCTGACCGGCCTGAATTTCTCGGTGAAGCCCGGTGAGCGGATCGGCATCATCGGCCGCATAGGCTCGGGAAAGACGACCATGGGGCGGCTGATCGGCAGGCTTTTCCTGCCGACCTCCGGCGAGCTGCTGCTGGACGGGATCGACATCCGCCAATACCACCCATCTGAGGTTCGCGCCGCGGTCGGGATCGTCGCGCAAGCCAACGATCTATTTTCCGGCACCATCAAGGAAAATCTCCTGATGGCGTGCCCGGAGGCGACCGATGAGCAGATCGTCGAGGCGGCCAAGGCTGCAGGCGTCGACGACTTCGTCTCCCGCCATCCGCGAGGCTACGACATGAATGTCGGCGAGCGCGGCACCAATCTCTCGGGCGGTCAGAGGCAGACAATGGCAATTGCCCGCCTGTTGCTGACCAAACCGAAAATCGTGTTCCTGGACGAGCCGTCCGGCTCGATGGATCTGGCTTCCGAGCGCCAGCTGATCAAGCAGCTCAAAGTGGCTTTCGATCGCAACACGACCCTGATCGTATCGACGCACCGCTTCAGCATGCTCGAGCTGGCCGACCGCCTGATCGTCATCGAGCAGGGCAAGATCGTTGCCGATGGACCGAAAGACCAAGTGATACAAGCGCTGCAGAAAACAAGCGCCTGACGAACAGAATTATGCGTGAACACAGCACGTTGGGACGTGGTAAATGCTAGCCAGGGAAGACCGTCCGCCGCTTTTTGCGTCGGCTTCGATATTCATTATCGGGGCGCTTTTTGCGAGTTCGGTAGCCTGGGCATCCTTCGCCGAGGTCGATGAAATCGCACGCGGCGACGGCAAGATCATACCGGCGTCGAAGACCCAGATCATCCAGGCCAGCGAGCCGGGCGTGGTTCAGGAAATCGCCGTGACGATCGGTCAGGTCGTCAAGAAGAATGACCTCATCATTCGTCTCGACAACACCTTCAACACTTCCAGCCTTGGCGAGCAGCAGGCCAAGGCGCGGGCGCTGCAGACGCGCATTGCACGGCTCCAATTCGAACAGACCGGCAGCCTCGAGGGCGCGTTTCCCTGTCCGTCAGAGATCCAGAAGGTGGCGCCGGAAATCTGTGACAACGAGCAGAAGCTGCTAATCGCGCGGCGCGACAACTTCGAAGTCAAACTGTCGGTTCTAAAGTCGCGGCTCGATCAGCGTGAGAAGGAACTCGACGAAGCCAACGCCAATGCCGATCGCCTCACCAAGAACCTGGCCGTCAGCGACCAGGAGGCGAAGCTGGTCGAAGCGATGGTCAAGAAAGGCCTGATGGCGCGAACCGAGCAGCTCCGCGTCGAGCGCGAGCAGACCGAGCTCAATGGTCAGCTGACGCTTGCCGGAGAGACCATCAAGAAAGCCAGGTCTGCCATCACGGAAGCCAAGCTTCAGGTCGACGAACTTGGCCTCCAGCTGCAACAGGAAGCGCTCAGCGATCTGACGCAGGCGCTGGCCGATCTCTCGGTGGTGGACGAGACGATACGCGGTGCCACCGACAAGGTGGCGCGTACCGATATCCGTTCGCCTGTCGATGGTATCGTCAACACGCTTGACATCAACACGGTCGGCGCCTTCGTCCAGCCCGGCGCGGTCGTCGCGGGTATCGTGCCGACGTCCGAGACCCTGCTGGTCGAAGCCCGGGTCTCACCGCGGGACGTCGCCTTCATCCGGCCGGGCCAGGATGCCCTGATCAAGGTGACCGCCTATGACTTCTCGATCTTCGGCGGCATCGAAGGCAAGGTGTCGAACATCACTGCCGACAGCCTTGTCGACCAGAAGACCGGCGAACCGTACTATCAGGTGCGTGTCGCCACCGACAAATCGACCCTGACACGCGACGGCAAGACCTATTCCATCATCCCCGGCATGATCTGTTCGGTCGACATCAAGACCGGACGCAAAACGATTCTCACCTACCTTCTGAAACCAATCAACAAGGCGCGGGAGGAGGCAATGAGTGAGCGATAGTGCGATCTCCCGCCCGGTCGATCGCGACCGGCTGCTGCCACCGCTGGCGAGTGAGGATTTCGGTCTCGAGTTCCGGGTTGTGGCGCGTGGCGGCACGCGCCGCGGCATTCGTCTGGAACGGGCGTTCTGGACATCGCTGAAGCAGATGGCGGAAAGCCGCAAATGCACGATCGGCACACTGATCGAGGAAATTGCAGAGAGCCACGCCAACGCCGGAAACCTGACATCGGCAATTCGCGTAGCCTGCATGCGTGGATTGGCCGACCAAAACCTCACCTTGCAGAGGCTCGCGTCGATCAAGACCATCAGCGCCATTCTCGTCGCCTGTCCCTCGCCGGCCTTTGCCCTGGCATCGTCGAAGAAGATCCTGACCTTCAATGCGCCGTTCCAGCAACTGGTGCGGCGGCAATTGCCGGTGGCGCCGAACGAGGACGCGCGCCAGGATCTCAAGCTGGCGCTGGACCTCAATGTCGCCGACATATTCGCCAGGCTCGACGCCAATGGCGAGACGCCGGTCGCGACCGGTTTCGTCATAGGCGCCGGCGACCGCCGCTACCGCGGTCAACTGAGCGCGGTGCGGGCGCCGGTGGTCGAGCCGGAACTGCTGATGGCGTTCGTCTTCGGCGGCTAGAGCAATTCCGGGAAAAGTGTGAGCGGTTTCCGTGGAAAATTGCGTCAAACAAGAGATAGAGCGCTCAAGACTCTCTGATGGGAGCTTACGGCTGCACACCTTCACCAGGCGCGACCGTCGAAAGGCCGCCCTTGATATCGGCTGTTTGAGCAGAACCGGTCTTCGCGCCATGGATCCACGCGCGATCGGTGCTGAACGAATACAGCGGCACGTAGGTCGGCAGGTCTGTGTCGCGGGAAACTACATTGCTCAAACTGTCGAGAATGAAGACGCCGCTGCCGGTGCTGACCGACAGCACGGCATGAAAGAAACCGCGCTTGCGATCCTGCAAGACGACCAGCGACATGCTCTGCGCCGGGATGCCTGCATGCAGCAGCGCGGCCATCTTGAGGATGGCGAAATCCTCGCAGTCCCCTGCCCGCCGCTCAAGGATTTCCGCGGGCTTGGCCCAGTAGTCGAGCCTGCCGTAAACCGCGCTGTCCTTCTTGTAGGCGATGGCGCGATTTATACTTGAGTTGACGAAGGACAACTTGTCGATGAAGCGCTTGTTCCCGGCTGCCTTGACGATCTCGGCAAAGGCGCTGTTCTTGCGTTCGCACGCGCTGCTCGCGGTACAGTCGACAATTGCCTTGTAGACCGGCGCCCAGCGCGCCGAAACCGGGAAATTGCGCATCGACAGGGCAACAGAACCGAACACGCCGGGAATGATCGCCGCCGTCTGGATCGGGTCGATCCCGGCGGCGGGCGGCGCGATCGAAGAACCACGCTTTTCATCAACGGCAACAGGACCATAGCTGCTGAAAATCATGCCGATCCGGTAGGCTGGAACCGGCTGCCATGGCTGCGGCCGAGCCAGCGAAACGCCGCCGAGACTGGAAGGGGTTTCGACCGCCGCCAGAACTCCAGCGGCAGCGCCGGCATTCACGGCAATTGCTTTCGCGGATGATGGCTGCGGCAGGCTTGTGATCGCCATTGCCAGCAGGATGAGCCTGAGCCCGGTTATTCCCAGGGCAGTTTTTTCTTTTTTCATAACGCCCACCTCTTGACTGTGGACGGTACCAATCTTGTCTCAAATTACTGGAAAGGAAGGTGGATAAGTTTCCTTCAATCGGGAATACCCATTTTGTGTAAAATTTTATTCAAATTTATACTTCTGTTTACCAATCCAGCTCAGCCGGCGGATATCAAACGAGGCGCGGCGCGGCCAATGCATATCAGATTATATCTTCCGGGTTTACCACGCGTAAAAAATGCCGAGACTTGCATACCAGGATATATGAAATTGATTGCGGGACAGTTGCAAAGCAGAAGTCGTCACTGTCTCTATCCGGGAAATGCCGGAGGGGTTTGGCGATGACGACGAGTAACGATTTGGATACCGTCTCGAATTCTTGGGACGAGCACTCTTCACATGAACATGGCGGCTCGCCATCGCAGGCAGGCATCCAGGTAGCGCAGGCCGCTCAGGCGGCGCCTGCCGAGCCGGTGCCGGTCGATGTCGGCAGTGGCGCACCCGTTCAGCCGGCAGCACCCGCGGAGGCGAAAGCGCCGGCGGCAGCCGCGCCGCATGAATACGTGGCCGACGCCAGCAACATCGTGAAACTTCCGGCGGACGTCTCCATCGACAACATCAAGGTCGACGGCCACAATCTGTTGCTGGAACAGGCGGACGGTTCAGTCATCCTCATCAAGGATGGCGCGCTCAACGTGCCGACCTTCATCATCGGTGATGTCGAAGTTCCGCGCGTGGCCTTGCTGGCCGCTCTTGAAGCGAGCCACGTCGATGTCGCCTTCGGTGCCGATGGTTCGATCTCGGCCGGCCCGGGCGGCGCCCCAGGCAGTGCCGGCGGCGACTTCACCATTCCCCCAGGTGGTATCGGCGACGGCTTCGATCTTTCCGCATTGTTGCCGCCGACGGACCTGCAATTTGGACGGCTGGAGCCGCGTGAGCTGACGATCGGGGTCAGGGAAGAAGATACGACGCCGACAATCGACATTGGCTCCGGATTTGTCGTCAACGAGGCCGCGCTTTCCGACGGGACGGACCCGGCCAGCACCGCCGAGCAGGTTTCAGGGACCTTCAACATCGTCTCGGGTGATGGCATCGGGACGCTTGTCATTGACGGTGTGGACGTGACCAACGGCGGCAGCGTTGCCGGGCAATACGGCACGCTCGTGGTCACCGGCAATCCTACGAACGGCTATAGCTGGATTTATACCCTTGCCGACAACACTCTTGATCATCACGACAACTCATCGACCGGAACGACCGAGGGGGTTTCCGACAGCTTTGCCGTCGTGGTTACAGACACAGACAATGATCCGGCCACCGCGACCCTCAATATTGGTGTGCTGGACGACGGCCCTACGCTTTCGGTCCAGGCAACCGCGCAAGCGGCACAGTTGCTTTCGGTCGAGCTCGACGAGACGGTCGGCGGCGACCGCTATAATGCCGGCGAGACCGAAGATGCCGGCGGCAACGCCAACACCGATGACGGCGTTGGCCTGGCCCAGGTGACGACCGGCCTGGCGGGTGGCCTTTCTTCGCTGTTCGCCGTTGGCGGCGTCTACGGTGCCGACGGGCCAGGCAGCACGACCGCGCAGTTGGCATTCACCGGCATTCCGGCCGGTGGCCTTGCCACGAATCTCATTGCCACGGACGGCGGGGCCATTACGCTCTTCCTCGAAGGAGGAGTGATTGTCGGCCGCGACACGCAGGGTGATCAGGTCCTGACCATTGCGATCACCGGCGCGCCCGGCGCAGAGCAGTTGCAGACCACGCTCTACGAAGCGCTCAACCATGGCGCCGACGGCAACAAGTTCGATTCCGAACTCAATCTGTCGCTGACCAATGGCGGCCAGGTTCAGCTGCAATATGAGGTGACGCGCCAGGACGGCGACGGCGACACCGTCATCGAGAAGGCTACCGTCGATCTGATCGACGGCAACGGCTCGGCATTCTCCTTCGACGATGACGGGCCAAGCCTTACGGTCGGCACCCACGATGGAGCCGCTGGCCTGCTTTCGGTCGAGCTCGACGAGACGGTTGGCGCGGACCGCTACAATGGCGCTATCGGCGAGACCGAAGACGCCGGCGGCAACGCCAACACGGATGATGCCGGTCCGGGCCTGGCACAGGTCAACACGGCAGTATCGGGCGGACTGACCAATCTGTTCACGATCGGCGGCAGCTATGGTTCGGACGGTCCTGGAACCGTCACCGGAACTTTGAGCTTCACCGGCATTCCGGCCGGTGGCCTTGCCACGAATCTCACTGCCACCGATGGCGGCGCCATCACACTGTTCCTCGAGGGCGGCGTTATCGTCGGCCGCGACACGCAGCTCAATCAGGTTCTGACCATCGCGATCACTGGCGCGCCGGGCGCCGAGCAGCTGCAGACCACGCTCTACGAAGCGCTCAACCATGGCGCAGACGGCAACAAGTTCGATTCCGAACTCAATCTGTCGCTGACCAATGGCGGCCAGGTTCAGCTGCAATATGAGGTGACGCGCCAGGACGGCGACGGCGACACCGTCACCGAGAAGGCGACCGTCGACCTGATCGACGGCAAGGGCTCGGCATTCTCCTTCGACGATGACGGGCCGAAGGCCATTGGCACCGCCCAGATCACCGCGAATGTCGACGAGGATGGCCTGCACAACAGCCAGTCCACCGGAAATGCCGACAATCTTCAGCCTGGCGAAGTGACCGGAACAAACTCCGCGGTTGCCATCGGTGCTGCCGGCGCATTGAATGCAATCGTCGACTTCGGCTCTGACGGCCCGAATGCGACTTCGGCCTTCGGCCTTGTCACCCAAACCACCCCATCGGATTCGGGATTTGATTCGAAAGGCGGCAATGTCCTCATCGTCTCCGACGGCACGACCCTGACCGGCTATGTCGATGTAGGCGCCGGCGCCGGCTATCAGGCGGGCACGGATCGTCCTGTTTTCACCCTGACCGTCGGTGCGGACGGCTCCTATGTCTTCACCCTGATCGATCAGATCGATCATCCGACTCTGGATATGCTCCCGGGCGACAACACCGAAAATACGCTTGCCAATGGCGGTATCGATCTTTCGGCCTTTGTCGTTGCCATGGACGGTGACGGCGATACCATCGGACTGGCGGCTGGTACATTCAAGGTCCAGGTGCTCGACGACGTTCCGCAGATCGTCGCGCGGGATGCCGGCACGACGACCACAACCACGACCGAAACGATCGTCTACACGCTGCAGGCCGGCAACACCGATGTTCGCGGCATGGATGGCGCAGGCAACCACGACATCAAGCTCAGCGCCGTCGACATCAACGAAGGCGACAATTCCGTCAACACCACCGGCACCAAGATCGGCGTTGGCGACGGCCAGATCATCGACGGATACGAAACCCATCCGCATTTGACCGGCCCCGAAATCGTGACGATGGACTTCGTCAACAATCTTGTCATCGCCCCCAACAATCCGAATCCGCCCAGTATCACCGACGGTGGTTCATACGACGTCGACTCGGTCAAGTTCACGATCGATGTTGCGGAAGCCCAGGGTGTCGAAGCCGCCGTGATGTTCATCGGCGCCAAGGACGGTGGCACATTCGAGCCGTTCACCGTGAGCATCAATGGTGTGCTGACGGCCGGCACGGCTGTCTTCGAGGGCGGCGCGCAGGTGGGCTATGCCTTCGCCGGCGTGCCGGATGGTGCGACTGTCGAGGTCATCGGCAGCACCCCGTTCGACCAGCTCAAGGTGGGCAACTACAACGATTTTACCTTCGATTCCAACGCTGGCGGAACCGATGCGACCTTGACTGGCGGCAACCCCTTCAAGATCTTCGGCATCGAAGCCAAGATCACCACCGTCACCACGCAGACGGAGGTCTTCAGGGTCAGCCACGACGAATCCGCCGGCGTCAACAATGCCGCGGATCCCAATCCGGCCAACGACACCGCGCTTCCCCCGCCTGCCCTGGTCACCGAACCAGACGCACTAGGTTACGCAAAATCATCAGCCAGTGCACTCGGCCTGTTCAATGCGTCGGTTGGCGCGGACGACGACGCGACGTTCTCCTTTGCGGTGACGGATGCGAACGGCAACCCGCTGGCAAACATCGATTCGGGCCTGAAGACACTCGACGGCCTGGCAATCATGCTCTCGACAAATTCGGACGGCGTTCTCGTTGGTTCTGCCAACGGCGTCGACGTCTTCAAGGTTTATGTCGATCCGACCGGAGCGGTCTGGATCGGGCAATATCAGCCGATCGCTCACAATGTCGACGGTTCAAGCACCGCAGCCTTTGACGACATAGCGACCGTCGCCGCCGACCTGCACGTCAAGGCCACCATCACCGATTTCGACGGCGACACGAGCACCGCCGTATCCCATGTCGCGTTGAGCATCGAATTCCAGGATGATGGCCCGGTTGCGGTCAACGATCAGGACTCGGTCACCGAAGATGGGCCGCTCACGGCGGACGGCAATGTGATCACGGGCGTGGGTGGCGCCGACGCAAACGCAACCGACGGCCAGGCGGATCACCTCGGCACCGACGGCCTGGGCTCGATCACCTGGGACGGCGCCGTTGCCAACCACGTTGCTGGAACCTACGGCCAGCTTACGGTGGGCGCCGACGGCAGCTACACATATGTGCTCTACACCCAAGCCCAGAACCCGGCCGGGTATGCCGCGGTACAGGCGCTGGATGTCGGCCAGACCGTGGCCGAGAGCTTCGACTATGCTGTGGCGGATGGCGACGGCGATACCGCTCTGGCGTCCCTGACCATCACCATCAACGGCACCAACGACGCGCCGCAGATCGTCGTCAACCAGGGTAATCCGGCCGGCGCCCACGACCTGGTCTATGAAGCGGGCCTTCCGGCGGGTTCAGCGGCCGGCAACGGCAGCACGGTGGCGACCGGCACCTTCACCGTGTCGGACCCCGACGGCCTCGACGACGTCCAGAGCGTCACCATCGGCGGCACCACGGTTGCCATCGGCAGCCTCAACGGTTCGACCTTCCCGGGCGACCACGGCACGCTGCTGATCACCGGCTACAACGCGGTAACCGGCGTAGCGACCTACCAGTACACGCTGACCAGCCCGACCACGGACGTTCCCGCCGTCACCGAGACCGAGACCTTCTCGCTCACCGTGTCGGACGGCACCTCCTCGTCAGCCCCGGCGGCGATCGTGATCGATATCGTCGACGACGTGCCGACGGCCACCGCCGACAGCGGCAATGTCAATGAAGGCGCCCTGCTGACGGTCGCCGCGACCGGCGTGCTGGGCAACGACGTGGCCGGCGCCGACGGCGCCACCATCGATGGCGTGCGCGCCGCCGGCGGCAACACCACGACGGCCGTATCGGGCGGTGTCGGCACCGACATTGCCGGCCTGCACGGCACTTTGCATCTCAACGCCGACGGCTCCTACACCTACCAGTCGACGGCCAACAACATCGCCGCCGACACCACGGACGTGTTCGTCTACACGCTCAAGGACGGTGACGGCGACCTGTCGACGACGACGTTGACCATCAACCTGGCCGATGCCGGGCTTGTTGCACCGGCCGACAACGACGTGACGGTCAACGAAGCCGCACTCGACACCACCACGAGCGGCGCCGACCTTGCGCACGGCTCGGTGACCGGCTCGCTGCCGGCCCTGGCCACCGAGACCGATGCCTCCAACCAGCTCAACGCCACTGGCGGCTTCGCACCGCTGACCTATCAGCTGCTGAGCGGCGGCAATGCCGCCACCGCAGGCACCTACGGCACCATCCAGGTCAATACCGACGGCACCTATGTCTACACGCTGACCTCACCGGTGCATGGACCGGCGACCGCCGGTACCGACACCGTCAACGCCGCAGAGAGCTTCACCTACAAGGTCACCGACGCCAACGGCAACACCACCACCGGCACCATCAACGTCGCCATCGTCGACGACGTGCCGACGGCCACCGCCGACAGCGGCAATGTCAATGAAGGCGCCCTGCTGACGGTCGCCGCGACCGGCGTGCTGGGCAACGACGTGGCCGGCGCCGACGGCGCCACCATCGATGGCGTGCGCGCCGCCGGCGGCAACACCACGACGGCCGTATCGGGCGGTGTCGGCACCGACATTGCCGGCCTGCACGGCACTTTGCATCTCAACGCCGACGGCTCCTACACCTACCAGTCGACGGCCAACAACATCGCCGCCGACACCACGGACGTGTTCGTCTACACGCTCAAGGACGGTGACGGCGACCTGTCGACGACGACGTTGACCATCAACCTGGCCGATGCCGGGCTTGTTGCACCGGCCGACAACGACGTGACGGTCAACGAAGCCGCACTCGACACCACCACGAGCGGCGCCGACCTTGCGCACGGCTCGGTGACCGGCTCGCTGCCGGCCCTGGCCACCGAGACCGATGCCTCCAACCAGCTCAACGCCACTGGCGGCTTCGCACCGCTGACCTATCAGCTGCTGAGCGGCGGCAATGCCGCCACCGCAGGCACCTACGGCACCATCCAGGTCAATACCGACGGCACCTATGTCTACACGCTGACCTCACCGGTGCATGGACCGGCGACCGCCGGTACCGACACCGTCAACGCCGCAGAGAGCTTCACCTACAAGGTCACCGACGCCAACGGCAACACCACCACCGGCACCATCAACGTCGCCATCGTCGACGACGTGCCGACGGCCACCGCCGACAGCGGCAATGTCAATGAAGGCGCCCTGCTGACGGTCGCCGCGACCGGCGTGCTGGGCAACGACGTGGCCGGCGCCGACGGCGCCACCATCGATGGCGTGCGCGCCGCCGGCGGCAACACCACGACGGCCGTATCGGGCGGTGTCGGCACCGACATTGCCGGCCTGCACGGCACTTTGCATCTCAACGCCGACGGCTCCTACACCTACCAGTCGACGGCCAACAACATCGCCGCCGACACCACGGACGTGTTCGTCTACACGCTCAAGGACGGTGACGGCGACCTGTCGACGACGACGTTGACCATCAACCTGGCCGATGCCGGGCTTGTTGCACCGGCCGACAACGACGTGACGGTCAACGAAGCCGCACTCGACACCACCACGAGCGGCGCCGACCTTGCGCACGGCTCGGTGACCGGCTCGCTGCCGGCCCTGGCCACCGAGACCGATGCCTCCAACCAGCTCAACGCCACTGGCGGCTTCGCACCGCTGACCTATCAGCTGCTGAGCGGCGGCAATGCCGCCACCGCAGGCACCTACGGCACCATCCAGGTCAATACCGACGGCACCTATGTCTACACGCTGACCTCACCGGTGCATGGACCGGCGACCGCCGGTACCGACACCGTCAACGCCGCAGAGAGCTTCACCTACAAGGTCACCGACGCCAACGGCAACACCACCACCGGCACCATCAACGTCGCCATCGTCGACGACGTGCCGACGGCCACCGCCGACAGCGGCAATGTCAATGAAGGGGCCCTGCTGACGGTCGCCGCGACCGGCGTGCTGGGCAACGACGTGGCCGGCGCCGACGGCGCCACCATCGATGGCGTGCGCGCCGCCGGCGGCAACACCACGACGGCCGTATCGGGCGGTGTCGGCACCGACATTGCCGGCCTGCACGGCACTTTGCATCTCAACGCCGACGGCTCCTACACCTACCAGTCGACGGCCAACAACATCGCCGCCGACACCACGGACGTGTTCGTCTACACGCTCAAGGACGGTGACGGCGACCTGTCGACGACGACGCTGACCATCAACCTGGCCGATGCCGGGCTTGTTGCACCGGCCGACAACGACGTGACGGTCAACGAAGCCGCACTCGACACCACCACGAGCGGCGCCGACCTTGCGCACGGCTCGGTGACCGGCTCGCTGCCGGCCCTGGCCACCGAGACCGATGCCTCCAACCAGCTCAACGCCACTGGCGGCTTCGCACCGCTGACCTATCAGCTGCTGAGCGGCGGCAATGCCGCCACCGCAGGCACCTACGGCACCATCCAGGTCAATACCGACGGCACCTATGTCTACACGCTGACCTCACCGGTGCATGGACCGGCGACCGCCGGTACCGACACCGTCAACGCCGCAGAGAGCTTCACCTACAAGGTCACCGACGCCAACGGCAACACCACCACCGGCACCATCAACGTCGCCATCGTCGACGACGTGCCGACGGCCACCGCCGACAGCGGCAATGTCAATGAAGGCGCCCTGCTGACGGTCGCCGCGACCGGCGTGCTGGGCAACGACGTGGCCGGCGCCGACGGCGCCACCATCGATGGCGTGCGCGCCGCCGGCGGCAACACCACGACGGCCGTATCGGGCGGTGTCGGCACCGACATTGCCGGCCTGCACGGCACTTTGCATCTCAACGCCGACGGCTCCTACACCTACCAGTCGACGGCCAACAACATCGCCGCCGACACCACGGACGTGTTCGTCTACACGCTCAAGGACGGTGACGGCGACCTGTCGACGACGACGTTGACCATCAACCTGGCCGATGCCGGGCTTGTTGCACCGGCCGACAACGACGTGACGGTCAACGAAGCCGCACTCGACACCACCACGAGCGGCGCCGACCTTGCGCACGGCTCGGTGACCGGCTCGCTGCCGGCCCTGGCCACCGAGACCGATGCCTCCAACCAGCTCAACGCCACTGGCGGCTTCGCACCGCTGACCTATCAGCTGCTGAGCGGCGGCAATGCCGCCACCGCAGGCACCTACGGCACCATCCAGGTCAATACCGACGGCACCTATGTCTACACGCTGACCTCACCGGTGCATGGACCGGCGACCGCCGGTACCGACACCGTCAACGCCGCAGAGAGCTTCACCTACAAGGTCACCGACGCCAACGGCAACACCACCACCGGCACCATCAACGTCGCCATCGTCGACGACGTGCCGACGGCCACCGCCGACAGCGGCAATGTCAATGAAGGCGCCCTGCTGACGGTCGCCGCGACCGGCGTGCTGGGCAACGACGTGGCCGGCGCCGACGGCGCCACCATCGATGGCGTGCGCGCCGCCGGCGGCAACACCACGACGGCCGTATCGGGCGGTGTCGGCACCGACATTGCCGGCCTGCACGGCACTTTGCATCTCAACGCCGACGGCTCCTACACCTACCAGTCGACGGCCAACAACATCGCCGCCGACACCACGGACGTGTTCGTCTACACGCTCAAGGACGGTGACGGCGACCTGTCGACGACGACGCTGACCATCAACCTGGCCGATGCCGGGCTTGTTGCACCGGCCGACAACGACGTGACGGTCAACGAAGCCGCACTCGACACCACCACGAGCGGCGCCGACCTTGCGCACGGCTCGGTGACCGGCTCGCTGCCGGCCCTGGCCACCGAGACCGATGCCTCCAACCAGCTCAACGCCACTGGCGGCTTCGCACCGCTGACCTATCAGCTGCTGAGCGGCGGCAATGCCGCCACCGCAGGCACCTACGGCACCATCCAGGTCAATACCGACGGCACCTATGTCTACACGCTGACCTCACCGGTGCATGGACCGGCGACCGCCGGTACCGACACCGTCAACGCCGCAGAGAGCTTCACCTACAAGGTCACCGACGCCAACGGCAACACCACCACCGGCACCATCAACGTCGCCATCGTCGACGACGTGCCGACGGCCACCGCCGACAGCGGCAATGTCAATGAAGGCGCCCTGCTGACGGTCGCCGCGACCGGCGTGCTGGGCAACGACGTGGCCGGCGCCGACGGCGCCACCATCGATGGCGTGCGCGCCGCCGGCGGCAACACCACGACGGCCGTATCGGGCGGTGTCGGCACCGACATTGCCGGCCTGCACGGCACTTTGCATCTCAACGCCGACGGCTCCTACACCTACCAGTCGACGGCCAACAACATCGCCGCCGACACCACGGACGTGTTCGTCTACACGCTCAAGGACGGTGACGGCGACCTGTCGACGACGACGTTGACCATCAACCTGGCCGATGCCGGGCTTGTTGCACCGGCCGACAACGACGTGACGGTCAACGAAGCCGCACTCGACACCACCACGAGCGGCGCCGACCTTGCGCACGGCTCGGTGACCGGCTCGCTGCCGGCCCTGGCCACCGAGACCGATGCCTCCAACCAGCTCAACGCCACTGGCGGCTTCGCACCGCTGACCTATCAGCTGCTGAGCGGCGGCAATGCCGCCACCGCAGGCACCTACGGCACCATCCAGGTCAATACCGACGGCACCTATGTCTACACGCTGACCTCACCGGTGCATGGACCGGCGACCGCCGGTACCGACACCGTCAACGCCGCAGAGAGCTTCACCTACAAGGTCACCGACGCCAACGGCAACACCACCACCGGCACCATCAACGTCGCCATCGTCGACGACGTGCCGACGGCCACCGCCGACAGCGGCAATGTCAATGAAGGCGCCCTGCTGACGGTCGCCGCGACCGGCGTGCTGGGCAACGACGTGGCCGGCGCCGACGGCGCCACCATCGATGGCGTGCGCGCCGCCGGCGGCAACACCACGACGGCCGTATCGGGCGGTGTCGGCACCGACATTGCCGGCCTGCACGGCACTTTGCATCTCAACGCCGACGGCTCCTACACCTACCAGTCGACGGCCAACAACATCGCCGCCGACACCACGGACGTGTTCGTCTACACGCTCAAGGACGGTGACGGCGACCTGTCGACGACGACGTTGACCATCAACCTGGCCGATGCCGGGCTTGTTGCACCGGCCGACAACGACGTGACGGTCAACGAAGCCGCACTCGACACCACCACGAGCGGCGCCGACCTTGCGCACGGCTCGGTGACCGGCTCGCTGCCGGCCCTGGCCACCGAGACCGATGCCTCCAACCAGCTCAACGCCACTGGCGGCTTCGCACCGCTGACCTATCAGCTGCTGAGCGGCGGCAATGCCGCCACCGCAGGCACCTACGGCACCATCCAGGTCAATACCGACGGCACCTATGTCTACACGCTGACCTCACCGGTGCATGGACCGGCGACCGCCGGTACCGACACCGTCAACGCCGCAGAGAGCTTCACCTACAAGGTCACCGACGCCAACGGCAACACCACCACCGGCACCATCAACGTCGCCATCGTCGACGACGTGCCGACGGCCACCGCCGACAGCGGCAATGTCAATGAAGGCGCCCTGCTGACGGTCGCCGCGACCGGCGTGCTGGGCAACGACGTGGCCGGCGCCGACGGCGCCACCATCGATGGCGTGCGCGCCGCCGGCGGCAACACCACGACGGCCGTATCGGGCGGTGTCGGCACCGACATTGCCGGCCTGCACGGCACTTTGCATCTCAACGCCGACGGCTCCTACACCTACCAGTCGACGGCCAACAACATCGCCGCCAACACCACGGACGTGTTCGTCTACACGCTCAAGGACGGTGACGGCGACCTGTCGACGACGACGCTGACCATCAACCTGGCCGATGCCGGGCTTGTTGCACCGGCCGACAACGACGTGACGGTCAACGAAGCCGCACTCGACACCACCACGAGCGGCGCCGACCTTGCGCACGGCTCGGTGACCGGCTCGCTGCCGGCCCTGGCCACCGAGACCGATGCCTCCAACCAGCTCAACGCCACTGGCGGCTTCGCACCGCTGACCTATCAGCTGCTGAGCGGCGGCAATGCCGCCACCGCAGGCACCTACGGCACCATCCAGGTCAATACCGACGGCACCTATGTCTACACGCTGACCTCACCGGTGCATGGACCGGCGACCGCCGGTACCGACACCGTCAACGCCGCAGAGAGCTTCACCTACAAGGTCACCGACGCCAACGGCAACACCACCACCGGCACCATCAACGTCGCCATCGTCGACGACGTGCCGACGGCCACGAACGACACCTGGGCTCCGACCATCACAGGTGCAACGGTTCTCACTGGTCTCTTGGACAACGACAAATTCGGCGCCGATGGCGTCGACACCGACAACAATCCGGTCAGCGGCCAGGTGACCGCCACCAACGGTGCTCACGGCACCGTCACCTACAACAACGATGGAACGTTCACCTACACGCCGACGGGCATCTATATCGGCTCGGACTCTTTCACATACACGATCAAGGACGGTGACGGCGACACTTCGACGGCCACGGTGACCCTGAATGTGCAGACCAACACCGTTCCATCGGGTGGCGGGACAGCGTCGTTGACATTGAACGAAGCCGCGCTCGACACTACGCTCGATGCCTCGGCGCCCGCGGATCTCCAAGCTGGGGCCGTGACCGGCACCAATCCGAGCAGTCGCGGCGAGACGGCGCAAGCAATCAGCGGCATCACCTTCACCACGACCGGCGAAGCCATTAATGTTGCATTCGCCAACCCGACCGGCGATCCAAACTGGGTGGCGCCGACTGTTTCTGGCCTAGCCTCTGGATACACAATCAGCTGGGCGCTCGTCGGCAACCAACTCGTCGGCAGTCTGATACAAACGGCCGGCAGCGTGAACCTCGGCGCATTCGTCTATCTGGCGCTGTCAAACACAAGCGCCGGCGCCAACAGTTCGTTGACACCCGTCGTTACCGCGACACTGACCGACCAGCTCCAGCATCTTGCCGGCTCGGGCAACGTCACCATCAACGGGCTTCAGGTGGTGGCAACCGACACCAGCGGTGATCATGTTTCCGGATCGGTCAATCTGACGGTCCTGGACGACGTTCCGCTGCCATTCAAGCCGGATGGCATCTTCGTGGAAAACACCACGCATACGGTGCTGACGGAGAGCATCAATTTTGCCGCGAGCGCCGGTGCTGACGGCGTTGGCAATGTCGTGTTCAACGTGACCGAAGGCGCGGCCGTCACATCAGGCAGCACAAACATATTCCTGAATGGCGAGCAGGTCTTCTTCCACGTCGTCGATACGCATACTGTGGAGGGACGGACCTCGGCCGCGAACGGCAGCGACCTCGCTTTCACGGCGACCCTGAACCCGGCGACAGATACTTGGACATACACCCAGGCCGCGACGATGTTTGCCGGCAACCAGTTCAATACGGCGAACTTCTCGCCAAGCGGTGGCAACAACCAAGCGATTGTCCTGGACTCCATCGGCTCAACCAGCGACCTGCTCGCAACCGCCAACAGCCCCAATTCCGTGAACACCAGCACGGGCAGTTGGGGCGTCGATGGCGGAAACAGCATCAGCCCTGGTGAGAAGATCCGCTTCGATTTCGTCAGCAATGCAACCACCGACGGCACCATCGCCGGAACCCCCGCGGGCATCGGGGCGGGAACCCACTATACGGATCACTACGAGGTGGCTAGCTATACACAGGGGATTGGCAATGTCTCGGGACCTGGCCTGGTTTCTATAACGATCCGCCCGGTCAACGCCGACTATGATAACACCTACATAGGTGATGTTACCGGCGAAAGCACGGCCCTCGGCGCCTTGGTCACTGTCGTCAACGGCTCCGGCGGAGCTACTCCGACCGCAACGAACAATGGGGACGGAACGTGGACGATCACCGGTCTTGCGCAAGGCGACACCTTTACCGTGGTTGCAAATTCAGACCCGTTCAGCGCAATCGAAATTTCGGCCAATGTTGGCTCGAATGACTTCAAACTGGGCCCGGTCACCTACACGACCGCCAACGCCGTCACACCGTTCGACATCTCGATCCCGGTCACGGCAACCGACGGTGACGGCGACCCAATTGCCGGGTCAGTGACGGCACACCTTTCGCCCGACCTCAGCACCTGGCAAGGAACTTCGGGCGTGGACACTCACACCACGACGCGACAGAAACCACGCTGCTCGGCGAGGACGGCAACGACACCCTCAATGGACTCAATCTCCAGGCTGATATCCTCTCCGGCGGACGCGGCGATGATACCTTGTCGGGCAACTCCGGTAACGACACGCTTTACGGCGGCTCGGGAGCGGACATACTGTTCGGCGGCGACGGCAACGACCTGCTGATCGGCGGTTCGGTCAGGACACGCTCACCGGTGGTATAGGCGTCGATACGTTCAAGGCTCGAGCACTCGACATCAAAGATCTTATCGCTGACTACAGCGGTTGTCGGCGGCCATGGCGACATCATCGACCTTACCTCACTGTTCGATACAGCCGCCGGAGGGGCCAAATGTCGGCGACTTCGTGAACTACAATGCGGGAACGAACACTGTCAGCGTCGACGCCGACGGTTTGGCCAACGGCGCCAATTTCGTGGACGTGGCCACCTTGACGAACGCACCCGTCGCCAACACGATCACCCTGCTCTACGATGACGGAGTGACGCAGCATACGACAACGGCAAACGTGGTCTAGGAGCATGGTGCGGGGCCACGCGACTATGCTATGTATTAGAGATTAGGAATACAGAGGGGGATCTCATCATGAAACGTTCCGTAAGACTGTTGGTTTCCGCTGCGACGCTGTTTCTGGCAGTCGGATCGACGGGCTATGCCGCCGACATCATCGACGGGCCGGTGGCCGACTATTGCCGGACCGTCGGCACATCGAACCTGGTGTTGAACGACAACATCGTCGATCTCAAGGTCAGGTGGTCAAGCTGATGGACGAGTCGGTGGCCGTCGCCAACAGCTCGGAATGGATCAATTCGTCCCGCCTTCGTCTGGCGTCGGAAGCCAAGGTCGCCTGCGGCATGGCTATGGCTACCTCAAGACGAACTACAAGGACGAGGACACGCTCAACAAGTGCGAGTGCTTCCACGACCGCATGGTCGAGTATGAACTGACCGAAAGGGATCCGGCAGTGCCGGTTGGCTGACCCGATGGTCGGCGGACGATTGACGAGGCGATCGCCGGAGCGATCGCATTGACCGGTTTTGGCCAGCTTGCCACTCAAGCCTGCGCCAACTGGCTGGAACGACCTAGCCTGGAGAGACCAGCACCGTTCGGCTTGAGGCGGCCGGTTCGCTGCGACACCGCCTCCGAATGGACGCGCGCGACATTCAAGGCGTTTGCGACATGCCAGGCATCGCTCTACGGCCTGGAGCCGGTGCTGGCGCACGCGGTGATGGAGATCGAAAGCGGATTCGATCCCGATGTGCACGGCGCCGATGGTGAGGTCGGGTTGATGCAGGTAATGCCCGCGACGGCCCGAATGCTGGGCTTTCGTGGCTCGCTCGACGAGCTTGGCGCGCCGGCGACCAACATCGCGCTCGGTCAGATATCTGGCGCAGGCAAACAGCCTTGCCGCAGGCGATCTCTGCACCACCGTCATGAAGT